>NZ_JACEHH010000040.1 GCF_014154935.1 Stieleria mannarensis | reverse complement strand
CGAGCTCGGCATCCTGCCTCGCACTGTCCTTATCGGGCTCCGCCCTCGGCGTCGGTGCTGCTCGCTCGCGCTCGGCGCTACCCTCATCCTTCGGTCGCTGTCACCACCTCCGTCAACCGCCGGCTCCGCTCGGTCGATCCCTCCCTCCCTCCGGTCGCCGAACGATGGCCCGCTCGATTACTCCACGACCATCATCACTCTCGTTCTCCCTCTCTCCTCCACTCCCAATTCCCGCTCTTTCCGCCGCTTCCTGCCATCGTTCTCCGACGGACATCCTGTCCCCGACGGGTTTCAATCGACGGGCATCCTACCCGCCGTGCCTACGGCGTTCTTTGCGCGTCCGGGTGCGCGGTCGGTCTTGTGGCAAGGCCAAGTGGCCTCCCATTGCGGCGGAAGTCGACTTGGTCTTGCGATCACATCAATCGTCCGCCGCTGCATTTGCAGGATCCAACCCCCGCCCCCTTTGATTTGACTGGAGATGTGACCGACAGGTCAACTGGGAAGGCTTCGCGACCATGCATTGCGGCGGAAATCGACTCGGTCCTGCGTTTAAGTCCGCCGTCCGCCGCGAGCCAAGAGGCAGAAAACGTCGGACTACCTATCCTGCCGATTCGGCTCCTGCCCAGTTTTCTTGGCTTATTCGCCCTCAGGCCTGCCCCCATGTCCGCCACCTGATCGAATATTTTCACCATTGCGAAGTGCATCTTCAAAAATTCGCCTGGTACTGAGAGCCTCTGAATCTAATGCATCGAAATCTCGTATCCCGAAAAGCCCGTTTGAGCAAACTATCACACTCCCAAAACCCCAGTCGATTGTCGCCAACCCAAGTGTTTGACCGCATTCCGAGAACCGCAGTAGCACACACGCTCGATGGTGATGCACTAGCGGTTTCCGCGTTGCCACGCAATTTTCAAGCTTTAGCCAGTGAGCAATCGCCACATCAGCTGAAATCGTTCCACGACGGTAGATCATGTAGACCTTATGCTTCGGCCCCACTTGGAAATCAGGGGTCTCACCATACCGTGTTGGACGAACCAAATACGGTTCGACGCAATCTACCTTCGTGGTGTCGATAACGGTGCGCAATTTGGTTAAGTCATCATCCACTGAACTCGCCCTCCAAATGACCTTCGAAAACGCGAAAGACGTGTTGCAGAACGCGTCGAGTGGTGTCCTAACTCCTCAAAATGGGAAGTCAGGATTCGGATGATCATAGTCCGCCGGCATCCTGTCGACAGGCGAGCCATCGCCAAAGCCATCAGGCACACACGTTCGATCCCATTCTGAATTGCATTCCACGATTTTCATAATTTGGCAGTTTGTGAATTCACGCATGTGCCCACCGACATCCACCGACTTTGCCTCGCAGCACATGCATTCATCGTCGCCATGCTTTTTTCCTGGTTTATTGGGCGGGACCTTCGGGCCACCTAAATCCGGCATAGGAAGCGGTCCACGATTTGAACTGCAGATATAGTAAAACCATCTAGTCCATGTAACCTGGTGCTTGAACTTTCGGGCCATACAATCACCAGCATGAACCCCGCCTCCAAATGCCACAACATGCGGTATACGGCGAACAACCAATCTGCAGGTCGTCTCAGCGACTGGTTTTACGACTGGTGTGACCGTTGGCGGAATCTTCGGCTGAATCTTCGGCTCAAACCCTTGGTGTGGGAATGAAATAGGCGTCTTTGGGGGACCTCCAGGAGCAACGCCAGTCTCATAACCTAACGGATCGATCGCGTTACACGGCATTGATGAAACGAATTGCAAGAGGTTCACACCATCCGCGTACCCGATCGGATCTCTGGAGCAGAACCGACCCGAGATCGAGTCGTACATGCGGGCGCGATAGTGGTAGAGGTCAAGGACGTCGTCGTACTCGCGGCCAGTATACATGTAGCGGTTTCCCTCTGCCGTCGATGTCCGCGCCGTCCCATTACCATCGAAGATCGACAGGTTGCCATACGCATCATAAGCGTACCTTTCCTTGATCGCCCCACTCGAATCGGTCAGTGCGGTGATGCTGTACTGTTGGGTGCGATGGTAGTCACGCAGTCCGCCGGGGCCGTCACGTACGACGGGGGCGTCGATGTAGCTGGCCTTGTCGGTGGGGGTGGTCGCCGCGGTTGCTGACGTGGAGTCGGCGACGGTTAGCAAGGCATTTTGGATAGTGATGCTGACCGTTGTGCCATCGTCGTGTGGGAGGCGGCGAACGAGTGCGTCCCCCAGGTGGAACACGTCGCCGGTGCTGTCGTTGTCTGCATCGGCCGAATCCGAGCGATGGTCGACGCCCCATGTGGACGTCAGCGGATCGCTGCCGGGGCGGAGGAACGCCGGGATCGCCGTCATGTTTCTTTTGACTTCATCGGCGTCACCTTGGGCTTGCGTTTGAGTGCTCTTGTTCTCCGTTAATTTGTCCCGGCTATCGCTGGGGCCTCCGATCGCTTGGCCAGTGGACCAGATGCCAGACTGTGCGTTGTGGCAGTTGCCGGCCGGGCCGGTGCTGCTTGATGCCGCTCGATGAACGTGGTTTCGACGCTGGGGTGTCCTTCGACACGTTCGTCGGCGGCAGATTTGGGGGGGGGGCCGCGAAGCGGTCACGGGGGAACAGTTGGGGACAACGGTTCTACATTGGCATGGGGCGCTGGGTGCCGGAATCAACCCCCGTCCCCTTTTTGCGTTGCGTCGTCGGTGTGCGTCTGGCGGTGGCGTTGCAGGTTCTTGCTGACCCGCATCAGCAGGGCTCGGTCTTCGGCACTCAGGCCTTCGGTGCCGCGCTCGCTGACGATTTGCAGGACGTGGTCCAGTCGCGCCGCGTCGCTGGCTTCTTCGTGTTCACGTCGCATCGCCGCGCGGACGCGTTTGCGTTTTTGACGCATCCGCACCGAGTCGATCATCTCACTGATCCAGGGCGTGCGTTTCGGTGACACCTCGGCCGGGCGGCTGGTCGGTTCGCCCAGGTCGCTTTCACGCAGCTCGGTGACGTCGAAGTGCGCCGAGATCGGGTCGGCGCCGGCGATGTGAATGGACGTGATCCAGTCGTAGAGGTCCGACTTTCGCGTCGATACCCATAAGGCGACCGCCAGGAGCAACAGGATCGGCCATCGTGGCAGATTCATGTCGCCGTCGGCGATCAGCGTGGCCATGGCGATGACGACGGTGATCAGAGAAACGAATTGCAGCGAGCGTCGCAGCAGTTTCAGCTGCAGATCGTCGTCGGCGTCGGCGGCCAACAGGACGACGACCGACGCGATCGCGCCGCGGCCAAGGCTCTTCGGCAGCGGATAGGCTTGGCAGGCGGCTTGGATCCAGAACAACCACGCGGCGGTCAGGTAACAATTCGCCACCGCGTCCAATCCCAGTCCCGGCGTCGCCAACGCGCGTAACCAAAGCGACGCGTCGGCATAACCGTCGGTCCGTGTCAGCATGTGGACGGCCAAGCACGCGGCGCCAAAAATCACCAGCGCGGTCAGCGAGAAACACGCGGCCATCAGGTTGGCGACCGCGGACCAGGGGTAGCGGCGATAGAGCGGATTGGCTGCTTCGATCCCCAGCACGCCGATGGTGATCGATTCGCTTTTGGCATCGGTCCAGTAGTGCAGGCACAGGTGCACCAGAAATTGGACGCCCCAGCCGAAGAACCAAATTGTCACCGCGGTCAGGGTCACCAGTGGCAGGTCGCCGTTGCCTTCACGGCCTTGGACCATCGCGACCAGCCCCGTCAGGATCGCCAGGGCGACGAACACCGAGTACGAGATGTACAGCCGAATGCCCGCGATCGCCCCCAGCGGCATCGACCAATTGTCCGCCGGCTGGGGTTCGAACGAGCCGCCCGGGCTCTGCGAATCGACATCGAATGCGGGCATGGATCCGGACTGGCGAGACAGACGCTGCGGGGAGGGGGGGGGAGACAGATTCCGACTAATTATACCGATGGGAAACCCATTGTTCGTCAATCGACTCGGTAAAGTTCGCTGAATTGTTCGGGCCCAATCGTTGGGGCCGTTCGCGTCACGGCTCCGCACTGGACGGCACGGTTCCTGACCCGTCCAGCGATTGCCGCCCCCGGTCACAGCGAAGCAGCCTACGAGGATCGCCTGAAGGCTAGACACCAGCCATAGCCCGACGATCTTTTTTTCAACGCCACCGCGGCGAGATCGTGCCCAGCGAAACGCCGTGAAAATTGCGTGAAACTGATCTTGACGTGAAATCGGCCGATCGTGAAACTCCCTCGGCTCGTACGCGAAACATCAATCGTGGCCCACCGCGTCCGGCGACATCCTCTCCCTTCAGAGGGGATGTGACTGTCGCTGGAGTCCTTTGGGCCGCGAAATTTGTTACGCTGCAACGGAGTGCGTGTGATCGAAATTTGCTCGAACGGCTTTCAGGAGAAAGCCTTTGCCTTGCCGCGTTGAGGGCGCCCGACAAGAAGCGGGGCTCAGCCAGGCTGAAACAGGCACGAGTCGACCGATCCGGATGGTTTCGCCAGTCCTGCGCGAATGTCGAACAACGGCTGTAGAGCAACAGCGGTCGAAAAACAGCGTGGGAAGAATTTCAGCGAGTGGCTTTGTCCGCGATGATGGACCTGGACCTCAAAGAGCGAGTGCGTGCCGCCGTCGACATTGTTGACGTGGTCGGTGCGTCGTTGACGCTGGTCCCCAAGGGACGCATGCTGGCGACCCATTGCCCCTGGCACGACGACCGCTCGCCTTCGCTGACGGTCAACCAGGAACGGCAGACCTGGAAGTGCTGGGTGTGCAACATCGGCGGCGATGTTTTCAGCTATGTGATGCGCCGCGACGGCGTCGACTTTGTCACCGCACTACGGACGCTGGCCGAGCAAGCCGGCATCGAATTTCAAGCCGGCCCCAAAGTCGAACCGGGATCCAAGAACGACAAGACGACGCTGCTTGCCGCCGTCAAACTGATCTGTGACGCCTACTTTGATCAGCTCGATTCGCCCCAAAGCGACGACGCCAAGATCGCCCGTGACTACTTGGCCAGCCGCGGCATCGACGATCAGCACCGACAACTGTTTCGCATCGGGTTCGCACCGGACAGCTGGGACTTTGCCACCGGGCTGTTGAAACGGGAAACGTTCCGTCCCGAAATCGCCGCCGCGGCCGGAGTGGCGCTGAATCGGCGTGGCGGTAACGGCAGCTACGACCTGTTCCGCGGCCGTTTGATGTTCCCGATTCACGACATGCAAAACCGGCCGATTTCGATGGGCGGTCGTGTGATCCCGGAAATCGCGGCGCGTCACGGCGAGAACGCGGGCGGCAAGTACATCAACGGTCCCGAGACGAAGCTGTTCCGAAAATCCGAACAGCTGTACGGACTGCAACTCGCCAGGGAATCGATTCGCAAGGGCGGCCAAGCCCTGGTGATGGAAGGCTACACCGATGTCATCGCGGCACGGCAAGCGGGCATCGAACCGGTCGTCGCGGTCCTGGGCACCGCACTCGGCGAGGCCCACGTCCGCACGCTGAAGCGATTGGCCAGCCGCGTCGTGTTGGTGCTGGACGGTGATGCGGCCGGACAGCGACGCGCCGACGAAGTGCTGGAATTGTTCATCAAGGCCGATGCGGACTTGCGCGTCCTGACGCTGCCCGATGCGTTGGACCCGGCCGACTACTTGGACCGGCACGGACGCGAATCGCTGGAGCAACTGGTCGAGCAATCCCCGGACGCGCTTGAGCACAAACTGAACTCATTGACCGCGGGCGTCGACGTCACGCACGACACCCACGCGGTGATGCAGGCGATCGACACGATGACGGGAATCCTGGCCAAGGCGCCGCGGATGGACCCGCTGAAACAAGACCAGATGATCCTGCGTCTGTCGCGAACCTTCGAGATTTCCCAGGCGCGATTGGAAGACCGGCTGGAAAAGAAACGCGGCGAAGAGAAAGCGAAACAACGCCGGGCGGCCAAGTTCCGTGCCGCGGCGGCCGACAAGGCGGCATCATCCAAATCGTCACCCGAGGACGGCCCGCAGCGTCAATCACCAGCGGCCCCGACCGGATCGGTGCCGCGGGTCGCGCCGGGAATTTCACCGGGAGCCGCCACCGGGCCGATCGATCCGAACTTGCTATTGGCCGAAGCCGCCGATGTCGATCCCGACGAGGCCTGGTTTCCCGACCAGGCTCCGGCGATGTCGAGTTCGCCGGCGTCCAGTTCGACGGCATCGAGTTCCGCAACGCGCCCCGCAGATCCGGCTCAAGACGGCGAGGTCCCGCTGACCAGTTTCGATCGCGAGCTGTTCGAAACGATGATCGAGTCACCCGAGTTGGCCGGCCGCGCGGTTGAAACGATCGACCCCGATTGGCTGGACACACTGTCGGCAAAGATGATCTTGGCGGCCTATCAAGAATTGGATTTGCAAGGCCGCGACCTGACCGTCGAAACGTTGCTGGCATTGATCGAAAACGATTTTTTGAAAAATGAAATCGTCACGATGCAATTTCGCCTGGCGCAACGCGAAGGCAAACTCTCGCAAAGCCCCGAGCAGCGATTCCAATCGTTGTTGGAGCAATTTCATCGACGAGAAAACATTGCCGAAAAACATCGACAAATCGCAAAACTTGAATCATTGGCCTTGGACGAATCCGAAGAGCTGGATCTACTAAAGCAGCTTTTCGATTCGGAAAAAAATCGTCAGCAAATCGACCACTAGGGAGGGCTGAACGAACACGACCGAATGACGCCCGCAACGTCAAGCACAAAATGAACACCGCACCCGGATGAAAGCACCGGTGTGGTGAAAAGGAACGACCCGCACGCCCATGATGGGCAACTCAAACATGAGGTTTTGAACAATGCTTTTGATGGATCGAGAACTTGTCGAATTGGTAGAGCGTAGTCACGAGCAAGGATGCCTGACCTACGATGAAATCAACGCCTACCTTCCCGATGAAGACGGCAGCCCGAAGAAGCTGAACAAGTTGATCGAAGTGATCGAGCGATTCGGGATCAAGCTGGTCGACGGACACGGCGCCGCGACCGCCACGAACCGCCGCCCCGAGCCGAATGTGCGAGCGATGCGTGGCGTCGGCGATGACGCACCGGCGGCCGACGATGACGACGATGATCAAATGCCCGGCGCCGCTGTCGCCGAAGAACTGGCCAGCGTTGAAATGCCTCGGGCGAGCGACGATCCGATTCGCATGTACCTGAGCCAAATGGCGGAAATCCCGTTGCTGAGCCGCGACCAGGAAATCTCGCTGGCCAAAAAGATCGAAGTCACCCGGCGTCAATTCCGACGCTGCCTGCTGGAGTCCGACTACGCGTTGCGCCACACCGTCGAAGTGTTGCACCGCGTGCACGAGGGCGAACTGCCCTTCGACCGCACCATCAAGGTCTCGTTGACCGAGCATCTGACGAAAGAACAAATCTCCGCGCGGATGCCCCACAACCTTCGCACGCTGGACCGCCTGATCGTGCAAAACCGCGAAGATTTCGAAGCCTTGGCACGCAAGAGCACCCCGCCGCGTCTGAAGGCCGAAGTCCGTCGCCGCTTCATCGCACGCCGCCGCAAGGCACTGGAGTTGGTCGAGGAGCTGAGTCTGCGGAGCCGACGCGTCACCCCGATGCTGGCTCGGCTGGAAGAGTTCTCCAAACGGATGAACTACATCCGCGCCCGACTGGCACAACTGGGCAACGACGCGGTCAGCCGAGACGAAGCGGCGGACTTGCGACAAGAGCTTCGCGAGTTGATGATCCTGACACAGGAGACGCCCGAAAGTCTGCACAAACGCGTCACCAAAGCACGCGAGCACTTCGAGCGATTCGAGGCCACCAAACGAGAACTCAGCAGCGGCAATCTGCGACTGGTCGTTTCGATCGCCAAGAAGTACCGCAACCGTGGACTGTCGTTTTTGGATCTGATCCAAGAAGGCAACACGGGGCTGATGCGTGCGGTCGACAAGTATGAATACCGTCGCGGATTTAAATTCAGCACTTACGCGACCTGGTGGATCCGTCAAGCAATCACGCGAGCTATCGCCGATCAGGCGCGAACGATTCGTATCCCGGTTCACATGATCGACGTGCTGAGCAAGTTGCGTCAGGCACAAAAGAAATTGACGCAACAGCTGAAGCGGGAACCGTCCTACGAAGAGATCGCCGAGATGACCGACGTGCCGTTGGAAGAGGTTCAGCGCGTGATGGACATCGGCCGGCATCCGGTCAGCCTGGACCGCCCGGTCGGAGAAGGCGAAGACAGCAGCTTCGGCGAATTCGTTGAAGACAACGACAGTTTGAACCCCGTGAAGATGGCTTCCGGCGGCATCCTGCGTGGCAAGATCGACGAACTGCTGAAGACGTTGACCTATCGCGAACGTGAGATCATCCGTTTGCGGTATGGCTTGGTCGACGGCTACAGCTACACGCTGGAAGAATGTGGACGGATCTTCAAAGTCACCCGCGAACGCGTTCGGCAAATCGAAGCCAAGGCGGTCGCCAAGCTGCAAAGCCCCAGCCGCGCCGACCGACTCGCCTCATTCATCAAGGTCGCCGCGTAGGCGGGAGCTTTTTCAAAGTGCGACAGCGTTTCCGGGCTGTCGTGTGCAGAACCCCGCGCGATGCCGTTCCGGGCGTCGCAGAAAATTTAACGACTGCCCACGGATGGCAGCGCGTCCCCACGGATTCCCGACCGTACAACATCCGTGGGTTCGCGCTGCCATCGGTGGGTTAACTCAATTCACTTCCGACCTCCATACAAAAACGCCCTACGTCAAGGCAGGTCCAGTCTCCCTTCGGAGGACCGGCGGGGCGGTCCCGTTGGTTGATGGTCTAGCCGGGGCGCTATGATCCAGCGGGTTTCTTGTCACATCCGCCATCTATCGCTGCCGCCATGAACGTTCGGTCTTTCTTTTTGCCGTGTTTGTTGTGCTGTTGTCTCGCCCAATTGAATTCCTCTGCTCTGGGTGACTGGAGCCAATGGCGAGGGGACAATCGCGATGGCCAGCTAGTCTCCACGTCGCTGCCACCGTCGCTGAAAGGCAACGTGACACTGGCGTGGGAGAAACCGCACGCCCCCAGCTACAGCGGGCCGGTCATTTTTGACGGGATGCTGTACACGACCGAGACGGTCGCCAAGAAGGACGAAAAAGTCACCGCGTATGACCTGAGCGATGGCACGGTTGCGTGGACGGCGCAGTGGGAAGGATCGATGGCAGTTCCCTTTTTTGCCGCATCCAACGGCGATTGGATCCGCGCGACGCCGGCGTGCAACAAAGACGGGCTGGTCGTCGTCGGAATGCGCGACGTGATCGTTTGCTTGGATCCGAAAACAGGAACGGAAAAGTGGAGGGTGGATTTCCCCAAGACCCTGGGATCGCCGCTGCCAATGTTCGGTGCAAATTGCTCCCCGCTGATCGACCGCGGTGCGGTCTACATGCAGACCGGCGGCGCGACGGTCAAGCTATCGATGGCGGATGGTTCCCTGATCTGGCAGACCCTTGAAAACGCGACGTCAAGTTCCCCCGGGGCGTTTTCCAGTCCAGTCATCGCAACGATCGCGGGCAAGCGACAGTTGCTGGTGCAAACCCGCTTGGAGCTTTGCGGCGTGGACTTGGAAACGGGGCAACCACTCTGGAAGCAGCCGATCCAGGCCTTTCGCGGCATGAATATCCTGACGCCGCTGCCGATCGGCGATCGCGTTTTTACGTCGGCACACAGCGGTACCGCGCAGCTGCTGGAAATCTCTCGGTCGGGTGATCAGTGGTCGGCAAACGAGGTCTGGAACCGGAAACAGCAGGCCTACATGTCATCTCCCGTGCTGGTCGACGGGCGAATTTACATGCATCTGAAAAACGAGCGGATGACGGCGTTGGACGCGACGACCGGCGAAGCCACTTTCACCACCCGACCGATCGGCAAATACGCGAGTTTAATTTCTGACGGAACTCGAATCCTCGCGCTGACCGAACAAGGAAAGCTGATGCTGCTCGATGGCACCACACCGCAATACCGACTGATCGACGAGATGGTGGTGGCAGAGGATTCGTGGGCGCACGTTGCCGTGACTGATGATTATCTGGTGGTGCGTGACCTTGGGAAAATCAAGGTGTTCCGCATCAGTCGCTGAGGGGCGAGCGAGTTGATATGCGGTGGTGAAAGTTCACCGATCGCAACCATGAAGTATGTGCGTTCTTCGCGGAAGTTAATGATTGATCGTACAGCACCCAGGTTTTCTGAGGCATAACTGCGATGTCCGAATGGGCATTCGACGATACTTGAACCACGCTCTGGCGAGCGTAGCTACGTCTAGAGAGACGATACTTGAACCACGCTCTGGCGAGCGTAGCTACGTCTAGAGAGTGCGGTCTGCTACGTCATCAGCTTCGACGCGAAGTAGGCTAGAACCAAACCGCGGGCGGTCCATAGGATCGTGCGGATCCAATTACTGCCGACAAGCAATTGATAATCGGCTCGGGTGAATCCGTCATTCGTCAAGCGATTGTGGCAGGGCACTTGGATAAAGGCGGTCGACAGCCAAATGCCAACCACGGCGACAAAGGCGGCGACCAGCACCCAGCGTGGGATCAGCGGCGGAGCGAAGACGAGCAGCAATCCGGCCGTTGCGATTTCAACCAGCATCGGCGGACCGACGATCGGAGTGATCAGATTGGCGTGGTCGGTTTCATACTCGATGAATTGCTCCCCGCCGACGCGATCGAACAGCTTGTAGTGAACGCACTGGACCATCCAAATCAATCCGACCAGGTACCACGTGGTCACCAGATTGACCAGGAAGATCACGCCGGCATTCATTCGATCGACTCCAGCCGATTGACGCCCAGATGGTATCGCAAGGCTTCGTCAAGGTTGGTGAAGCGGTACTCATAGCCGGTGTCTTGCAAGACCGACGGGACCACGCGGGTGCTGGCCAGTAGCAACGCGTCGGCCATCTCACCGAGCGCCAATCGCAGCCCGAAAGCGGGTGCCGGAATCAATGCCGGGCGGGAAATGACCTGCCCCAGTGTTCGGGCAAAATCACGATTGGTCAGCGGCTCGGGCGCGGTCAGGTTGAAAGGCCCCGAGACCCGCTGGTCGCAAATGGCGTGATAGATCGCTCCGACCACGTCGTCGGCCGAGATCCAACTCCACCACTGGCTTCCGTCCCCCAGCGCGCCGCCGAAGAACTTTGCCGGAAGCAGCATTTTCTCAAGGGCTCCGCCACTCGCGTCCAGCACCATGCCCAGACGTGCGTTGGCGACGCGGATGCCCGCCTGCTCGGCCGGCCGGCACGCACGTTCCCACTGGGATGCAACGTCTGCCAGGAATGTCTCGCCCGGGGCACTCGATTCGCTCAGCACCTCATCGCCGCGATCGCCATAGATGCCGACCGCCGACGCACAGATCATGACCTTGGGTGGCTCGGGCAATTGACCGAGCAACGACGCCAGTCGGCCGGTCAGTTCGACGCGGCTGTCTCGAATCTGTTGTTTGACCGACTCGCTCCATCGCCCCGCGGCGATCGGTTTGCCCGCCAAGTGAACGACGGCATCGATGCCGGAAAGCTTTTCCGCCTCCGACGATGAATCCCATGGCGCGAGCGCGTCATCACCTTCTTCAATTCGATCCAGGGAACGTTCGAGCCGGATGACGCGATGCCCCAACAGTGTCAGTAGGGAGCAAAGTTTCTTGCCGACCAAGCCGGACGTGCCCGAAACCGCGATCTGCATCGGATCGGTTTGATACTTGGCCGCCAATTCCAAATCATCGCGAGTGACCCGATGTCGATAGGCAAACATCGTCTCCAGCTCCTTGCGGGCGAGCGATGCACCGACGAGACCGCCCAGCGGTAACTCGTAAGAAATCGAATCACGAAGGACACACCCGTCCGATGACGCTGGGTCGAACAGGTGCCGATGTTCCCAATGTGCAAACGGCCCACTGCGTTGGACGTCGGCAAAGCAATTGGGCGGATCGTATTCGGTATGCTGAGCCACCCAACGCACCGAAACCGGTCCGGTTTTCAACCGAAGGACAACGACACTCTCGGGTTTCAAACTTCCGTCGGACGATTCCACCGTCACGTTTTTCCAGGGTGGAATCAATCGGTCCAGCGCCCCACGGCGCTCGTGATATGCAAATGCTTCTTCAATGCCGACGGGAAGCGTTGTCGATGCCAAGTACTTTTTCACTGAGTCTCTAGTTCTTCAAGTTTGACGTCACCCGCCATCGCACGCAACTTGTCCATCGCCCGACGCTCGAGCTGGCGGACGCGTTCCTTGGAAACGCCCAGCCGGTTGGCGAGTGATTGCAGTGTATGCACTTTGCGATGCGCCCCGAGCGAAAATCGCGCCCGGATGATGAATTTCTCACGACGATCCAATTCATCCAACATCACGCTCAAGCGACTACGCAGTTCATGCCAACGTTTTTCGCTGATCGCCGACTCGCGGCCTTCGTCCGTCACATCCAAATCCATGTCCTGCAGCCCGCCGACCGTCTTCTGTCGTTCCTGCTGGTTGACGACGACAGTGCGATAGGAATTACGACGAATGACTTGGGTGGCGTAGGTGCTGAATCGGAAGCCACGATCGAAGTCGAATTTTTCGACCGCTCGGATCAGTGCCACAATGCCATCGCTCAACAAGTCGTCGAATCGGTTGCTGGCGTTCACAAATTTCTTGACGATCGAAAACACCAGCCGCAAGTTGGCTTCGACGATTCGATCCCGGTGCCAGGAGGCGAGGGCGATCAAGCGATCGATCAACTGCAGTCGAACGCGGGACGGGCGGGCCGGGTCGAGCAGGCTACGATGAACCGCCGCTTGCTGAAGCAAGTAATTCATTCGCTGGAAAAGCATCTGCTCCTGCTCGGGGGTCAGCAGGGGAGCCTCGCAGAGTCGCCCCAGGTGGATCGGCATGTCGATCCCGCTGCGGCGGATCGCGGCGACGCCGAGCTCCGCCTTGCGGGGGGCGAGGCCCAGCGATTCGGCGAACAGTTTTTTTCCCAGATCCCGTTTGCCGAACTCGGGGTTGGAGATGAAATCGATCTCTTCTCGCAGCCGGATTCGCGTCCGTCGCTTCAATTCGTCGTGGCCGGCCTCGCCCAGCGGTTCGACGAGAGTGTCGGCGGCGCGATTCGCTTCCTTTAATTCGTCCATCGCGAGCCAGGCGGGCGGACGGGCCCGCAGTTTGCCCGCCCGAGGTCGGGGCGACGTTTCGATCGTGTCGGACGCACAGGCGAGGGTTTGGTCGGCGGGCATGGGTTCGGTTCCTGGGGGGTGGGCTGGATGAACGATTAAAACGTCCAAAACGTTCACTACGGTATAGTGGGCTAAGATTGCAACGACAATGCCCGAAACTAAAAAATGTCGAAAAACCAGCCCCGCCCGTCTGAGAAACCTTGAAAACCACGCCGTTTTGCAAAAGTTTTTTAAAACGAGGTTGGCGTGGTGAAGCTTTCCGGTACGATTCCAAATCGACCACGGCGACCGTTTATCGTCCAAAACGTTCACCCCGATTCACCTCCATCCATTACCTCCAGCTGCTGTGACTGATTCGCTGCCCCAGTTTTCCCCAAAGCAGATCGCCAGCTCGCTGCACGTCAGCGAGTCGTCGGTGAAGCGTTGGTGCGACCGCGGCATGATCCCGACGGTGCGGACCGTCGGCGGCCATCGCCGGATCACGCTTTCCGCCCTCCGCGAGTTTCTGCGGACGACCGAACGGACGATCGTTGACGCCAGGGCCTTGGGCATCGACGCCAGAGAACTGGAAGTCGCGGCCAATCGCCCCCCCCGCCGCCCCGCCGTCCGCGGCGAGGGCACCGAGCCGGCGCAGCAGGAGT
The DNA here is from genome assembly GCF_014154935.1 of Stieleria mannarensis. Classification (GTDB taxonomy): domain Bacteria; phylum Planctomycetota; class Planctomycetia; order Pirellulales; family Pirellulaceae; genus Stieleria; species Stieleria mannarensis. The sequence continues at coordinate 67,323 of NZ_JACEHH010000040.1, read as the reverse complement.
TCCGGGCGGCGTTGGCCGCGGGCGACGAAGCACGTTGCATGGCGCTGCTGGAGGAGCGGATCGCACTGGGGTGGTCTCGAGCCGAGGCGGCCGAGGACCTGATCACCGACGCGATGCGGGGACTGGGCGACGCCTGGGATTGCGGCGAGCTGGACGTTTACCAAGAACGGCGAAGCTGCACGATTTGCACGCGGCTAATCCACAGCCTTCGCGAGGGGGTCAGGGCCGTCCCCAAGGAGGCCCCCGTGGCGATCGGCGCGGCCCCCGAGTCGGATCCGTATCAGTTGCCGACCGCGTTGGTCGAACTTGCATTGCGTGAGAGCGGATGGAATGCGATCAATCTGGGGAACGACCTGCCTCTGGATTCGATGATCCAGGCGGTTCAGGATTACCAGCCCAAGCTGGCGTGGTTGAGCGTGACGTCGGTGGATGATCCGGTCCGGTTTGTGCGCGAGCAAAACAAGCTTGCCGATTCGGTGGCAGAAAATGTCAGCTTGATCGTGGGCGGCCGTGCGTTGGACGACCAGCTTCGCCCGAAATTGCGATACACGGCGCACTGCGACAGTCTGCGTCACCTGGTCGAATTGGCGGACGTTTTGAAGCGTTAGCGTTTTGCTCCGAGTTGCCATTTCGGCTTACGATTCGGGTGGAAAGGTAGTGGACGACGCGAGAAGTCTACGCCGCGCGGAACCTGCGTGGATTTGTCGCCTGGTCCACGACCCGAAAGGATTGTTTTGACAGCGTTTCTAATTTTGCCGTTTTGGCTTCGGCATTTTCGCTTCAGCGTTGACACATCCTCGTTGAGGTTCGTACGTTTGTAGCAAGCCGTCAGCAGCGTGTTGATGCCTTTCCACTTGCTGAGTTCCGGTTTGCTATGAACCGATTTGATGCGACCACGATCTGGAAGTCCGTTAGCGAAGAACATGCCGACGGAGGTGACAGCACCCCATCCCCTGTCGACGCGCTCGATGCGGAAGAAGCTGCACGGGAGCAGTCCGATGGAGCAGCGGCCGACTGGTCCGAGGCGATCGGCGCCCAGACCTTTTTTGTGCCGCTGCACTACGAATCGAATTACCGTTACCCATTGATCGTGTGGCTGCACAGCGACGGATTCAATGAGAATCAAGTCTGCCACGTGATGCCGCATGTCAGTTCGCGGAACTATGTCGCGACGGGTGTCCGCGCACCGTCGGCGTCTGATCCGTCCGGGCATCGTTTCGCGTGGAGCAACTCGGCGGCCGCCATGCAGTGGGCCGAGCGAAGTGTACTGGAAGCGATCGACCGAACCGCAGCACAATACAGCGTCCACGCCCAGCGAATCATCTTGGCCGGTTATCAGAACGGCGGAACGATGGCTGCGCGGATCGCGATGCGTCATCCGGAACGGTTCGCCGCGGCGATTTCGCTCGGCGGAGCCTTTCAATTGCCCGCAAGCTCCGAGCTGGATCGCCAGCGACTGAAGGACCGCCGATTGCCGATGTTGTGGCAGCGGTCGATCGAAAGCGAATTTTACGACCAGACACGCCTGGTCTCGGAAATCCAAGCCGCCAGCTCGATCGGGGCGCAATTGGAGATCCGTCAATATCGCAACGACGACGAAATGAACACCGCCGTTTTGTCGGATCTGGACCGATGGATCATGAACCATGTGGTGAACGGTGCTCCAGTTGCTAAACTAAGCCCCTGGGATACGAGCCCGACCTCGTTCTCGGATAATTAGCCCACCCGTTTCCCCCTCCAGGTTCCCCCGCATGGCCGACGAAGACTCTGACGATCTCCCCGAAGTGGATCAAAGCGATCGCGGCGCAAAGATTCTGATCGTCGACGATGACGCGGAAATCATCGAGTCGGTGCGTTACGCGCTCGAAGACGCCGGTTACGAAGTGGTGATCGCACGCGACGGCAACCAAGGGTTGGCGCTGGCCGAACGCGAGTCGCCCAACCTGATTATCCTGGACATGATGATGCCCAAACGCAGCGGGTTTCTGGTCCTGGAAAAACTGCGACGAATGTCTGAAGAAATGGTCCCGGTGATCATGATCACCGGCAACGAAGGCAGTCGCCACAAAGCGTATGCGGAACTGTTGGGCGTCAGCGAGTACATCCGCAAGCCGTTTCAAATGGACAAACTGCTGCGGGCCGTTGATACCCAGCTGACATCGGCATGAACCCGCCCGACCGATTCCTGCTCGTTGCCGCCGCGATCACCGGTGCCACGGGCGTCGCGCTCGGTGCGTTTGCCGCGCACGGACTGGACGGGTTCCTGCAATCCCAAGGGCTGGAGCCGGACTTGATCGCTAAACGTGTCGATCAATTCGAAACGGGATCGCGATACCATCTGGTCCACGCAGTCGTCTTGTTGGCCCTGAGCGGTTTGCCCAGCCACGGCGGTTCGATGGTCCGTCGCGTCGGCGGGCTGTTCCTGGCCGGCATCGCTCTTTTTAGCGGCAGCCTGTACGTGCTGGTGTTGACCGGAACCCCATGGCTGGGCGCGATCACACCGCTCGGCGGCGTCGCCTGGATCATCGCTTGGGTGTTGTTGGCGTTTTGTGTGCCCCGTCGGAACGCCCCGTAGCGGAAGCCGCGAAGGCTTTCGCCGCGGTTCGTGCGGGAGCGAAACCCTTGGCGAGTTCCGCTACGGGGGAGGCGTTCGGATCGAGAGACGACAGGCTGGAAGACGATCCCACACTTGGATCATCGCCCGCTCGCGGATTTGCCATCAATTCATTAATCTTACGGTCCGTATGGCCTTTGGATTGTTGAAACGGCTGGTCACGGAGCGAGGTGGTTGATGAGCGTGCCTGATTTGACATCGTATACGGAGCGTTGGGATCGCCGGCACTTGTTGGATTTGGAATCCCTGTCTGCCGAAGAAATCACCCTGTTGCTGGACGTCGCCCAACGGCTGAAGGAGGCGACCGAGGGGTGTCGCCGCAAATTGGCGCTGCTGAGCGGCAAGACGTGTGCGAATTTGTTTTTCGAGAACAGCACGCGGACCCGCAACAGTTTTTCACTGGCGGCCAAACGCCTGGGCGCCGACACGGTCGAATTCGGGTCGACCGGTTCCAGCACGGCCAAGGGCGAAACGTTTGCCGACACGGCCAAGACGATCGAAGCGATGGGGGTGGACTGGGTGGTCACCCGTCATTCCACCCCCGGGACGGCGAACCTGCTGGCTCGAGAACTTGGGTGCTGCGTTTTGAACGCCGGGGATGGTCCGCACGAACATCCCACCCAAGGTTTGCTGGACCTGCTGACGATCCGCCAACACCGCGGCAACTTGGACGGATTGACGGTTGCACTGGTCGGCGACATCGCCCACAGCCGCACCGCGCGGAGTAACATTTGGGGACTGAAAAAGTTGGGTGCCCACGTGATCATCTGCGGGCCGCCGACCCTGGTCAGCCCGCGCTGGCAGGAACTGGGTTTTGAAGTGGCCCACCACTTGGACGAAATCCTGCCCCGCTGCGACGTCTTGAACCTGCTGCGGATTCAATTTGAACGGCAAGACGCACGGCCATTCCCCAGCGTCCGCGAATACGCGGCGCTGTACGCCATGAACGCGACCCGAATGCGTCACGCCAAGGACAACATCCTGATCATGGCGCCCGGCCCGATCAATCGCGGCGTGGAGATCACTCCAGAAGTCGCCGACGGTCCGCATTCGGTCATCCTGGAACAAGTCACCAACGGAATCGCCGTTCGCATGTCCGCCCTGTACTTGCTGTCGGTCGCCGATGACCGGCATGCCGGTCGGAGCAGCGGATCGTTTGAAGTGAAGGCAAACGAAGGAAACAAAAGCGACTGATGAAAAAGCCACTGCTGATCGAAAACGGGACGTTGATCGACCCGAGTCAAAACTTGAACCGTGGCGGCCGGATCCTGCTGGCCGACGGAGTGATCGCGGCGATCGATCCCAGCGACGGCGACCTGCCCCAGGACTGTGACGTGATCGACGCCGGCGGCTGTCTGGTCGCGCCGGGGTTGGTCGATCTGGGAGTCGAGTTGCGGGAGCCGGGCTTCGAGGAAGACGAAACGGTGCACAGCGGTTCGCATGCGGCGCTGGCCGGCGGTTACACGTCGATCTTGGCAGCATCGAGCACCGACCCGGTGATCGATTCGCACGGTGCAGTGGAGTTCGTCCGCCAGAAAGCCACCCAGGCTCGCGGCGCACGCGTCCACGTCGTCGGCTGTCTCAGCAAGGGCCGCAAGGGAAAACAGATGGCCGAGTTGGGGTTGTTGGCCGAAGCCGGCGCGGTGGCGTTCAGCGATGCCCCACGCGCCGCCCCCAGCGACGCGCTGCTGAAACGTGCCTTGGAGTATTGCCGCATGCTCGGTCGTCCGGTGATCGATTCGCCCGAGGTTCCCGAGATGGCACTGGGCGGGGTGATGCATGACGGGCAGGTATCGCTGGTGTTGGGTTTGAAAGGACTGCCGACCGAAGCGGAGGACTTGGCGGTTGCCCGCGATGTGCGTCTGGCCGAAGCGACCGACGGGCGTTTGCACGTCGGACCGGTCAGCACCATGGGTGCGGTCGACATGCTGCGCCGTGTGAAATCACGCGGCGTCGTGGTGACCGCCTCGGCTTGCCCGCACAACTTGATGCTCAGCGACGCGACGATGCGATCCTATGAATCGCGATTCAAAGTTCATCCGCCGCTCCGCAGCCCCAGTCACGTCGCGACGCTTTGCCAGGCGGTCAAGGACAAGACGATCGATGCGATTCAATCGGGGCACATGCCGCGCAGTCGCGAAAAGATGATGAACGACCTGGATCAATCACCGTTCGGGATCTCGTCGCTGGAAACCGCGTTGGCCACGGCGGCGACGGCACTGGTGCGGACCGGAACGTTGGATTGGATCGAATTGATCGACCGCATGTCGACGCGCCCGGCTCAGATCGCCGGGTTGGATGCCGGCACGCTCGGCAACGGTCGTCCGGCCGACGTCACCGTGATCGATCCCAACGCGGGATGGAAGGTGGATCCGAGTCAGTTTCGGTCGACTTGCATCAGCACGCCGTTTGCCGGCATGGAATTGATCGGCCGGGTCCGGCACACGATCGTCGGCGGCGAGTTGCGTTTCAGTGATTGAATGTAAACTCGGTGCTGGTCAGCACGCTCCAGGCGACATCCTGTAGCCCCGTCATCCGATCGTCATCACCGTACTCGCCCAGCACACCCAACAACGTCTTCATCTCCTCGGCCTGGGGCTCGCGGGCCAATCCGCGCAGGAACAATTCGCGGATGATCGCTTCATCATCCAGCCCCTTGCCGACCGCTTCGGTCAACACGTTTTGCTTTGCGGCCAGCTTCGGGTTCAGCGTGTCGCCGTTTGACAGGTGCAGCACCTGAACCATGCTGGGCTGGTCGCTGCGTTCGCATTCACACGTGATCTCGCGTGGGTTGCGGCCGAACGTTTTCAGGAAGTACGAGTTGACCGAGGCGTCGAACAGTTCGATCGCGCGGGTTCCGGTTTCATAGAAGTCTGTCTTTTGGCGATCTGCGCCCGGAAACGCCAACTCGTTGAACGTCGTCGATGTGCCGAGTACCTGGTCGATCGAATCCAGCAGGACCTCGGCCATCAATCGTCGCGGATAGTACCGGCTGTGGTATTTCGATTCGCTTTGGTTTTCGGCCAACGGGACGCTGCTGCGTTGGTAGGTTTCGCTTTGCAGGATCGTCCGCATCAATTGTTTCAGATCAAAGTCGACGTCGATCAAGTGAGCACTGAGTGCGGTCAGCAGGGATTCGTTGGATGCCGGGTTGCTGAGCCGCAGATCGTCGACTTGCTCGACCAAGCCGCGGCCGAAGAAGTTGGCCCAGATTCGGTTGCTGATCGAACGGGCAAAGTACGGATTGTCCGGATCGGTCATCCAGCGGGCCAGCACTTGCCGTCGATCGCCGGGATCATCCAACGCGATCGGATCGGCGTCCAGCGGGGCCGGCGGTTGGGGTTTGCCGCGATTGGGCTGGATCAATTCGCCGGTCGTGGAAACGTACAGCGTTCGCAATCCGTCGCCGTTGCGGCCGTCCCCGCCCCAGCCTTTGGCGCGGACGCGGGCGAACAGGTTGGCCATCGCGTAGTATTGGTCGTTGGTCCATTTTTCCAGCGGGTGGTTGTGGCATTTGGCGCATCCGATCGAGAGCCCCATAAACGCCTGGCATGCGTTTTCGGTCATGTCCTCGGGCGATTGATGCAACGCGTAAAAATTGGTGGCGCCGTTTTCGTCGCTGCGCCCCGTAGCGGTCAAAATCTCGCGGACAAATTCGTCCCAGGGCTGGTTCGCTTGCACGCGGTCTCTGACCCAAGCGTAATACGTCTTCACCGCGATCGGTCGCAAACGTGTGCCATTAATCAACAGCATGTCGGACCACTTGTACGCCCAATAGGACACGAAATCGTCGCTGGCGAGCAAGCGTTCGATCCAAGCGTCGCGACGATCTCGTGGGTCGGATTCCAGGTACAGCCGTCGCTCTTCCGGCGTCGGCAAGCGTCCGATCGTGTCCAGCGTCGAACGTCGCAAGAAGGTTTCATCGCTCGAGCGTGGTGAGGGCAGCAACCGCAGTGTTTTCAGCTGCGCCAGGTTTTCTTGGTCGATGAAATTTCGTCGCGGTGCGTTGTCGTAGCGGTTGGCCGGTGCGTCGTGATCAAAGGGCACGGTCATCCGCGCCAACACGACCTTGCTGCCGAACCAGACCAAGACGGCGGCTTCACCGCTTCCCCGCACGACGGCCCGGCCGTTGTCATCGATCCCGGCGACGGCTTCGTCGGTCGCGGTGAATTTCGCCCAGTGGGTGACATCGACGACACGTCCGTCGTCGTAGTGGGCACTGACCAAGACCTGAGACGTATCGCCCGGCGACAGCATCGCGTTTTCCGGCACCACCGTGATCTTTTGCAGCGACGGATCATCTGCGGCGGGCGGGGCGGCGCCGTCGGCGATCCATTCACTGATCACCCGATAGTCGCGCGAATCGACATCCAGTCGCAGCCCGCCTTTGTGCGGCAGGGCGCCGGTCGGTTTGGCCAACACCAAACTGCGTCCCGGGTCCGCCATCTCAATGCGTCGTCCCCGAGCCTCGCGCGTGATCGACAAAAAGTCCTGTTGGCAGTCGTAGCCGCGCAGCGAAAGTCGAAAACCGCCTTTTCCGGCCAGCGCGCCGTGACACGCGCCCATGTTACAGCCCGCCTTGGCCAGCACCGATTGGACATCATTTCGGAAACTCCAACGGTGCTCCGCCCCGGTGCCCGTGACGACCACGGGGACACGCGTGACGTCGTCGCCGACCTTGCACTCCAGCGTCGTTTCGCCGTCGGACACCGCCGTCACGATACCGTCACGAATCGTCGCAACCGCTGGGTCGGTGATCGTGATGCTGTACCGCCGCGGATCGAGCACCGACGACGGCAATTGATCACGAACCGAGACGATCGAAACCCGTTGTCGGCCTTCGCTGCCGAAAAGTTGAACCGTCCGCGGCAGCACGGCGAAACCCGCACCGTCGGCCGACACAGGATTCGGGCAAACGAGCGAGAGTGCGGCCGCGAGGAACAACAAACAAAACGAATTCAAACGTTGTCGCATGATGAGGTTCTGGGGAGGGATGGGGGCAGGAAAGACGATCGTTCAGTAGCTACGCTCGCCAGAGCGTGGGAAGCCCGGGGAATCCACCTTCTGGCGAAGGTAGCTACAACTTCGATAATGGTCTCATCAGACGCGTTGGGGAGGTAGGAAAAGGAATGCGAGAATATGCACCAAGTTAAACGGCGGCTTCATCCAAGCCGTGACGAAATCCTCGCAGGAGGAGGCCGCACGGATTTTGAGTCGTTGATTGGAAAGGGCTTTAACACTTCCCCGCTAAGAAGTATTTTTTTAAAAGTTGATCCGCATGCCGCTCGCTGCGCACGGCATTCCTAAGCGGCGGGACGTTCACACGAACAACTCTTTGACCTCGCGCATTCCGAAATCGACCAGCGGGAACGGGCGGCCGCCGGGGCCGGGGATCTCGGCTTCCAGGTCCAGTCCAAGTGAATGGAAGACCGTGGCGATCAACTCGCCGGGTTGCGTCGGTCGGTCGGCGGGCACGGCGCCGATCGGGTCGCTCGCCCCGATCGCGCGTCCGCCTTGCACGCCGCCGCCGGCGAACGTGGTCGAAAAACATTGCGGCCAGTGGTCCCTGCCGCCGGCGGGATTGACCTTGGGCGTTCGTCCGAATTCGGCCAAGCCACACACCAGCGTGTCATCGAGCATTCCTCGGTCGGCCAAGTCGGTCAGCAACGCCGAGTAACCTTGGTCGTACATCGGCGCGACAATGTTCTTCATGCCCTCGATGGTCGTAAACGGCTTGCTGCCGTGGATGTCCCAGGTGACTTCGTTGAACACGGTCAGGAACGTGTTGATGGTGACGAAACGCACGCCGGCTTCGATCAAGCGTCGCGACAACAGGCAACACTGGCCGAACCGGTTCATGCCGTAACGCTCCCGCACCTTCGTCGGCTCTTTCGTCAAATCGAAGGCTTCGCGCGCCTGCGTGCTATTCATCAGCCGGTAGGCGGCTTCAAAATTCTTGTCCAGCATCTTGGCCGACTCGGTCGCTTCGAGTTCCTTCATACGGCCTTCGATCGCGGCCCGCATCCTTCGTCGACGATCGATCCGCACATCGCCCAAGGTCGGCGGCGGCAACAGGTCGGGGACTTTGAAATTCGGTTTGCTCGGGTCGGCCATCAACGCAAAGGGATCGTAGGTCTTGCCCAAAAAGCCGCCGGCTTGACCGTTGGGCAAGTTGCCTCCGCCACGGCCCATCGTTTCCGGCAGCACCACGTGGGCCGGCAAATCACTGCGGCGTCCTCGCATGTACTGCAACACCGCTCCGGCGTGCGGATAATTCACACCGCCGGTGAATTGGCGTCCGGTTTGCAGCATCTGCCAACCGGCATCGTGCACGGCCGCGGCGGTGTGATAGCAGGAACGGATGATCGAAAACTTGTCGGCAATCTCGGCGTGTCGCGGCAGGATTTCGGAGAGTTGGAAATCGCCCTTGGTCGAGATCGCTTGGAAGGGACCACGGACTTCCGCGGGCGCCTCCGGCTTCATGTCGAACGTGTCCAACTGACTTGGCGCCCCCAGATTAAAGATCATGATGCAAGATCGATTGTCCTTGTGGGGATCCACGACGCCACCCTCGGCGGCGGCCAGGTACTGGGGCAACCCCAGCCCCAACGCTCCCAAGGTTCCGATTTGCAAAAAATCTCTTCGGGTCGTGCCGTTACACGTGTGGGACGTTCCGCGAGCGGTCAGGTTCAACATGACGATTGCGAGGACGCGATAGAAAGGGGGAGGGGAGTGCCGCAGCGTTGGGTTCCGCCGCCGAGGGGCGATCCATTCTATTAGATTCAACGATCAAACGCAGAACCGAATTCCGATTTCAATTCACAGCGAGGGATTTTCTTGGACGCGACTCAATTCAATCGTCGAGCCTGGGACAACATCGCGACCAGCCGACGAAAGTGGTTCACGCCGGCGGCCGCATCCGAGATCCAAGCGGCTCGCCGCGGCAAATTTTCGATCCGCCTGACCGCGACCAAGCCGGTCCCCGCGGCGTGGATCGGAGACGTCCGCGACAAAGCAATCCTGGCATTGGCAGCGGGGGGCGGGCACCAAGGCCCCCTGCTGGCCGCCGCCGGCGGCCGCGTGACCGTGGTCGATTTCAGCGCCGGTCAGTTGGCGATCGATGAGAAGCTGGCTCAAGAACACCAGCTGACGATCCAGACGGTCCAAGCCGACATGGCCGATTTGAACTCGATCGCCAGCGAACAGTTTGACATTGTCATCAATCCCTGTTCGGTCAACTTCGTCCGCGACGTCCGTCCGGTTTGGCGGGAAGCGGCGCGGGTGCTGCGGCCGGACGGGGCGTTGATCAGCGGGATGATGCAGCCGGTGAATTTTCTGTTCGATGCCGTCAAACGGGATCGCGGAAAGCTGAAGGTGCGGTTCAAAATCCCCTACAGCGATCTGGATCTTCCGCCCGAGGAACGCGAACAAACCATCGGACCGGAACGCCCCATCGATTTCGGACACTCGCTCGCCGATTTGATCGGCGGCCAACTCGACGCCGGATTGATGCTGACCGATATAATGGAAGACGTCTGGGGAGGCGACGATGTGTTGTCCGACCACATCGCGACCTTCATCGCCACCCGCGCGGTCAAACGAATGTGACGCCGGTCGGATGGGCTTTGAGGATTCCGCCGCAAATTATTTTTCTGGTAGCGGAACTCGCCAAGAGTTTCGCACTGGCGCGGTGGCGCCGCATCGGGGACCGAAAGCCTTGGCGGCTTTCGCTACGACGCCGACCCGAATTTTTAAGGCAAGGCGGAATACCAGAAGCCTGTCCACTCCAACCCTTCAAAACCCTATGCTGCCATGAGACGACCGCTCGCCATCGTGATGCTACTCGCCTGGACCGTCACGGCCATCTCGGCCGATCGTTTCCAGGCCGCTCGTGATCGGCTGGTCGACCAGCGTGTGGCGACCGCCGGTGTGACCGACACGCGGGTGTTGGATTCGATCCGTCGCACGCCCCGTCATGAGTTTGTGCCCAAGAGCCAGTGGCCGCGGGCGTATTACGACATGGCGCTGCCGATCGGTCACTCGCAAACGATCAGCAGCCCGTTCATCGTCGCCTCGATGACCGAAGCCTTGCAGCCACAATCGACCGACAAGGTGCTGGAGATCGGAACCGGCAGCGGATACCAGGCGGCCGTGTTGAGTCCGCTGGTGGAGCATGTCTACACGATCGAGATCGTGCGGGAGCTCGGTGAGCGCGCCGCCGAAACGCTGGCCCGACTCGATTATGGAAACGTGTCCACCAAGATCGGCGACGGGTTTCTGGGTTGGCCCGATGCGGCACCCTTTGACAAGATCATCGTCACCTGCAGCCCCGAATCGGTGCCCACGCCTTTGGTGGAACAACTGCGCGAAGGCGGGGTGATGATCATCCCGGTCGGGGAACGTTATCAACAGACCCTGTATCGGCTGATCAAAACCGATGGCAAATTGAAGCGTGAAGCGTTGCGTCCGACGCTGTTTGTGCCGATGACCGGCGAAGCGGAAGAGAATCGCACCACCCTGCCGGATCCGGCCAATCCGGAGGCCGTCAACGGAGACTTCGAAGCGGCCCCCTCGGGCGATGAAGCCTCCTTGCTGGAATTTGTCCCCGGTTGGTATTACGGTCGCCAAGTCACCCAAGTGGAATCGTCGGCCGACGACCGAGCGCCCCAGGGCAAACGCTACGCCCGGTTTCGCAACGAAACCCCCGGCCGCAATTCGCACCTGCTGCAAGGGATCGCGATCGACGGCCGCGAGGTGTCCCAGATTCGCTTGAGTGGAACCGTTCGGACCGAAGACATTCAAAAGGGGCCGGGCAGTGATGCGATGCCGATGATCGCGATCTCGCTGTATGACGAACTGCGGAGCGACCTGGGGACGTATTATTTGGGCCCATTTCGCGGCAGTCGAGACTGGCGCCAGCACAGTCGGCTGATCCGGGTGCCGATCAAGACGCGCGAGGCGATTCTGCGGGTCGGCCTGTTCGGGGCGACCGGCCAGGCGGACTTCGACGACGTCCGATTGGAAAAAATCGGTCGCTGAGCGGCTTCTTCCCCTCTTCGCCTTCCCAAGATCCTCCCTGGGGGCCAGAATACGCGCCCGGAACGCCCATTTTTCAGCCCTTTACCCCCACCGCAGACCACTCCCAGGCGTTCCCGTTCGACTTCCAGGCGTGCCAAACCACGTCGAATCACCGCCGGTGGACTTTCCCCAACATCCAACCAAACCGGATCGATCGTGGATCGCCGCACTTACACGTTTGTCGTCGCATCGGCGGCATTCCTGTTCTTTTACCTCTCCCTGCGTGCTGTCGTCGCACCCCCGCAGCCCGAACAAGCGCCGCCGGCCGATCAAGCCGCCGAGGTTGCCCAGCAGGACCAGGAGGACATCGCCGAGGCTGAAACGAACGCCCCGACCAGCGAGGAGGTTCTGGGGGCAGGCGACCAGGACGCTGAAACCGAAGACGGGGAAACCGCGGGAATCGCATCAACCCAAGGGGAAACCGAGTGGTTCACGATCGGATCGATGGATCCGGCCGAAAAGCACAACCTGCTGATCACGTTCCGCAATCGCGGTGCGGGCATTGAGCGGATCGAAATCACCACCCGCAACGAAGAGGGGCGGTTTGCCTATCGCCGCGTCGATACTCGCAGCGGCTATCTGGGCTACTTTGCCGGTCAACCCAACGCCAAGATCGACGGCGTCACCGTCAATGTCGTCGGCCCCGGGACGCCCGCCGCCCTGGCCGTGGCAAACAGCGGCGAAAAAGGGATCCGGGTCGGTGATGTGATCGTGGCGATCGGCGAAACCCCGATCGCGTCGGTCAGCGACATTCAAGAATCGCTTGTCACCACCAAACCCGGCAACACGGTCACCGTGGAAGTCGTCCGCGGCGGTGATTCGTCCAAGACGTTGTTGTTCGAAGCCGAACTCTCCGAGCACCCGTTGGATCTGATCCGGCTGGCGACCTACGGCGGTGACGATGAAATCAAAGGCAACCTGTCGCGGCTGTCCTGTCTGGTCACGCTGGCCCAAGTCGGCCGCAAGGCGATCCCGATCGGCCAGCGATCGTTGCAATCGATGGCCGCCCCCGAGTCGCTGATGTGGACCGCCAGCCAACAGACCGGCGATGACGGCAGCGAGACGATCCGGTTTGAAACCACGATCGGTTCCAAGGCTTTGGAAGAGGTCGGCGGAGAACCGGTGCGGATGACGCGCTCCTTCACGATCCGGCCGGGCAGCTACGTCGTCGACATGGACGTCGAAGTGATCAATCTGGGCGAAGCGGCTCAAAACCTGGCGCTGCGATTGGAAGGCCCCAACGGGATCACGCCCGAAGGCTGGTGGTACAGCAACAAGATCAGCCCCAACTTTAGTGGTGCGGCCGCCCGTGACGCGGTCTATCGCACGACGGCCGATGGGCATGAATTGATCAGCGGGATGACGCTGCTGAAAGAAGCACGCAAGACCCCCGAAGACCCCAACTATGCCATCTTCGCATCCGACAGCAGCGAAGCGGCTCGCGATTTGAAATACATCGGCGTCGATGCCCAATACTTTGCCGTCGCGTTCATGCCGCCGTCCGAACAGGCCACGGTGGGCTCCTATGACCGCGCCAGTGCCACGATCGTCGCCGACGCGTCCGACATCGAAAAACACAAGGAAAGGGCGGTCAACGTTTCGTTTTTCCTGAACGGCAAGACGATCGAGGTGCCGCCGGGCAAGGGGTTCGGCCAATCGATTCAAATGTTTGCCGGCCCGAAAGAACCTGAATTGTTGAATCAACACGGGATCGGTGACTTCGTCTATTACGGCTGGTTCTCGTTCTTTTCCAGCCTGCTTTCGGGGCTGCTGCACATCCTGCAAAGCATCGTCGGCAACTATGCCGTCGCGATCGTCCTGCTGACCGTGATCGTCCGCGGTTGCATGTTCCCGCTCAGCCGAAACGCGGCCGTCAACGCCCAGCGGATGCAAGAGCTGGCGCCGGAGATGAAGAAGATCGCCGAGAAGTACAAGGACGACATGGAAGGCCGCTTGAAGGCCCAGCAAGCACTTCAAAAACGCGTCGGTTTCAATCCGTTGGCCGGTTGCTTGCCGATGTTCTTGCAGCTGCCGATTTTCATGGGGCTGTACCGTGCCCTGTCGGTCGACATCGACCTGCGGCAAAAACCGCTCTGGTCGCCCAACGGCTGGGCGTCCAACTTGGCCGCCCCGGACCAATTCATGTACTGGGGCGACTGGATGCCGGACTTCATCGCCGGTCGTGGCACCGGATGGTTGGGGCCTTACTTGAACATCCTGCCGATCTTCGTCGTCGTGTTGTTCATCACCCAGCAAAAACTGTTCATGCCGCCGGCAACGGACGAACAGACCGCGATGACGCAAAAGGTCATGACGATCATGACCTTGTTCATGGGGCTGTTCTTCTTCCGCGTCCCCGCCGGTCTGTGCATCTACTTCATCGCCAGCAGCTTGTGGGGCATCGGCGAGCGTCTGCTGGTCAAGAAAACGTTGCCCAAGGGCAAGCATTTCGACCTGGACGGCGACGGCGATGTGATCGATGCCGTCGCCACCAAGAAAAACGGCGATGGAAAGAAAACCCTAACCGAGAAACTTCTCGAGCAGGTCAACCAGAAAACGCCCGAGCCCCCGACGACGCCGCCGAGTAAACGGAAGCGTCCGCCGAAAAAGAAGAAACGCTGATCACTACTTCCAGCCGACCGGCTGAGTCCACGCCTGTTGCAGTTGATCGGGGAACGACGGATCGACGTGCGGCCGGTCGCTGGTGACCACCGCACGCACATACAATTCGTTGCCGGTCATCTGGTACTTCGCACTCGCCCCCTCTTGGGAATCAACCACGACGCCGATCTTGTGCAGGTCCGCGGCGCCGTCTTCGGCGGAATCGTCCTTCAGCGTGGCAATGAAATCGGTGCGATAGCGTGCCCCGATTTCCGCTTGAATCTCAACCGACAAGGTTCGTGTCGATTCATCAAAGCTGACATCGGCCAGCGACACGCCACTGGACGCATAAAAGTCGCCACGTTTCATCGCTTGGATCAGGTGTTCGGGCGTCAAGAAACGGCTGCGAACCATCACCCAACCGCGGCCCGGACGTGACCCCGGTTTGCCGTGATATTCGTGCGAGTCATCGGTGGCCAGCCCCATGATCGGCGCGATGCCGGCGGCGCCACAGCGGATCGCGTTGATCTGGTCCCACATCTGTTCGATGCCGGGGTGATCTTTGTCACCAAGATGATTGACGCCCGGGTGGCCGTTGTAGACTTCAAAGAACCGTTCTGACGCCACCGCGGCCAAGTCTTCGGCGGTCATCGCCCAGCCGAAATTGGGGTGATTGATGTGCGGCAGCACTTCACGGCCGTGTGCCTTTTCGTGTTCCAGAATGATCCGCAGGTTGTTCTGCATCGCTTCGCGGACCGTCGCACCACCGGCCGGCGCGATCACTTCGGCCAAATTGGTGGCGTTGATGTGCACCGGTTTTCCTTCCGACCGATCACTGATCTCTTCGGCGGGGATCATGATGAATCGCCCGCGTTCTTCCAGCAGGTGTCGGAACTCATCCAACGGTTTCAAGCGAATCTCTTGATCGCCGCTGTCTGGATTTTTTCGCGATTCGACCCAGTGTTCGCCGAACCGATCGCGATAGCGGTCGACGACACCGTCATCGCTGCGGGCAACGATCTTGGTGACACTCATCCAACGCATGCCTTCGCTGAGCACGTTGTGGTCGGTCAGGGCGAGAAACTGGTACCCCCGCTGGCGATACCAGTCCGCGATCATTTCCGGAAACTCGTCGCCGTCGCTCCACAGCGAGTGGGTGTGCAGGTTGCCTTTCCACCAACGGACCTGGTCGTCCATCGCGGGTTCCGCCGCGGTGGCGATCATGGGAAACACGCCAAGGGTGGCGATGATAAAACAAAACAGTCGACTCATGGTTTGGATCGTCTCGAAGCTAAAGGATTCGTTCGTCGTAGCTACGCTCGCCAGAGCGTGGAAAGCCCAACGCGCCGTAGCTACGCTCGCCAGAGCGTGGAAAGCCCAACGCGCCGTAGCTACGCTCGCCAGAGCGTGGTCAGCTTACCGCGTCGAAAGCACAGCAGCCCCACCTTCTGGCGAAGGTAGCTACGTTTCCCCAGCAGATTCCGGCGTTTCGCGCGGCAAGCGACGTTCAGTCTAACCGGGATCACCCCTGCGACGATCGGGTGAGCGCGCCTGCGTCACTCCACCAGCCTCAATTCGACCGGGCAGTGATCCGATCCATACACATCGTGATAGATTTTGGCACCGGCCACACGATTCCAAAACCGTTTCGACACCCAAAAATAATCCAAACGCCAACCAATATTCTTCTCGCGGGCGTTCATCCGGTACGTCCACCAGGTGTAGTTGCCCGGCCCCTGATCGAACTGGCGAAACGAATCGATGAACCCGGCCTTGGCGATGTTGTCCAGCCCGGAGCGTTCTTCGTCGGTGAATCCGGCGTTCTTGCGGTTGGATTTGGGGTTGGCCAGATCGATCTCTTGGTGGGCGCAATTCACATCGCCGCAAAAGATGACCGGTTTGCGTCGATTGAGCTTTTTGATGTAAGCCAAAAAGTCGGCGTCCCAGCGTTGACGGTATTCCAGCCGCACCAGTCCGCGTTGGGAATTGGGGGTGTAGACATTGACGACGTGAAAATCCTGATACGTCGCCGTCACCACCCGGCCCTCTTGGTCATGCTCCTCGCTGCCGATCCCAAGGGTGGTCTTCTTGGGCGCAACCTTGCTCCAGATCGTGGTGCCGCTGTAGCCCTTCTTGGTGGCGCAATTCCAGGTCTGGTGGTAGCCCAGATCGTCGGCCCACGCCAAATCCACCTGTTGCGGCTCGGCTTTGGTTTCCTGCAAACACAGGATGTCGGGCTGCTGGTCTAGGACGAACTGGCGAAACCCTTTGTCCATCGCCGCACGGATTCCATTCACGTTCCAAGAGACCAGCTTCATGATTGTATTTGTTCGGGTTTGGCAATTGATGAGGTAAAAAACGAGTATTTCGCCACAGCTTGATTTTTGCACTTGTCGATGCGTTCGGATAGTCGCCGTGTTCTCCGAACTCGGCGCACCGAAAGCGAAGCTTCGCTCCACGCCGACCTCGGAGAGGACGGCGACTGTCCAGCCCGGCCGAAAACGAAGCTGAGACGGAAGACGAGTGCTGCGATCCCACTGCTGCCCCGCTACTCTTCCATCGACAGAAGATTCGCTATAACTTTCCGCCGGTCAAAAACGCTTCGAAAACCGCCAAACACGAACACGGACGAGGTCGAACCGCGATGGACGAACCGACGTTGAAACAAATCGCCGAGGATCTGGGGCTGCCGCTGGGAAAGGTCCGCAAGGCGGTCGAATTGTTGGAAGAGGGGAACACCATCCCCTTCATCGCACGTTACCGAAAAGAAGCGACCGGAACACTTGATGAAACCCAGTTGCGGGCGATCGAAGACGCCTTGGAACGCGCCGCCGCCTTGGCCGCACGCAAAGAAACGGTGTTGAAAACCATCGGCGAACAAGGCCAGCTGACCGATGCACTGCGCAAGGAGATCCAACAGTGTGCGGACCTGCGAACCCTCGAAGCGATCTACTTGCCCTACAAACCAAAACGTCGCACCCGGGCCACGATCGCCCGCCAGCGCGGACTGCAACCGCTGGCGGATTTGATCACCAGCCAACGCAAACTCGGGCGATCCAAACAGGACGTCCTGGCCGCGTTCATTGACGCCGATAAAGAAGTCCCCGACGGCCAATCCGCACTCGCCGGAGCATTGGACATCGTCGCCGAACAGTGGTCGGAAGATCCCCAGACACGCACCTGGCTGGCCGACCAAGCCACCAAGTTCGGCAAGGTCATCTCGGTCGTCAAACGCGGCAAGAAGAACGTCGAAGGTGCGGAGAAGTTCGACCAGTACTTTGAGCGGCAAGAATCGGTCAAGCGGATTCCCGGACACCGGTTGTTGGCGATGTTGCGGGGGTCGGCCGAAGGCGTGCTGCGTCTGGGAGTGGAGATCGAAGGGGATCGTGAGTTGCGGGATCTGAAACGCAAACTGTTGCACAACCGAGACTTTGAATTCGCTGGCGAACTGGAAGGTTGTGTCGAAGACTGCTACCAACGGCTGTTGATGCCGGCGACCGAATCGTCCGTGTTGGCGGAACTGAAAGAACGCGCCGACGCGGAGGCGATCGAAGTGTTCGGCAAAAACCTGCACGAATTGTTGATGGCACCGCCGGCCGGACCGCGGGTCACGATCGGAATCGACCCCGGATTCCGAACCGGATGCAAGGTCGCGGTGGTCGACGGCACGGGGAAGTTTCTGCAGCACGCGACGGTTTATCCCACCCCGCCCAAAAGCGACACCAAGGCGGCCGCGGACACCTTGCTGGCGTTGATCCGAAAGCACAATGTCGAACTGATCGCGATCGGCAACGGGACGGCGTCGCGCGAAACCGACGCCTTCGTTTCCGCCTTGATCCGCGATCACAAGTTGAACATCACCAAGGCGACCGTCAGCGAATCGGGCGCATCGATTTATTCCGCCAGCGACGTGGCCATCAAAGAATTTCCGGATTTGGACATCACCGTCCGCGGCGCGATCAGCATCGCCCGACGGTTGCAGGACCCGCTGGCGGAGCTTGTGAAAACCGATCCGAAATCCATCGGCGTCGGCCAGTACCAGCATGACGTCAATCAAACCCAGCTCCGCAAGTGCCTGGACCGCACGGTCGAATCCTGTGTCAATCAAGTCGGCGTCGATTTGAACATGGCCAGCGTCTCGCTGTTGTCGCATGTCGCCGGGATCGGCCCCAAATTGGCCGAGCGGATCGTGGATTACCGCGACAACCACGGGCGATTCGCCAACCGAAGTGAGCTGACCGCGGTTCCCAAATTGGGGAAAAAAGCATTCCAGCAGGCGGCGGGGTTCTTACGGATCCGCGGCGGTGACCAACCGTTGGACCAATCCGCCGTGCACCCGGAAAGCTATCCGTTGGTCCGGCGGATCGCCAAGCACCTGAAATCCGATGTGTCGGCGATCATCGGGAATCCACAACTCTGCCAGAAAGTCCGCCCCGAGGACTTTGCCGATCAAACCTTCGGCGTCGTCACGGTCCAGGACATCCTGGCGGAGCTTGCCAAACCGGGGCGGGATCCACGCAGCGAGTTTCGGGCGGTGAAGTTCGATGACGCCATCAACGAAATCGGTGACGTGAAACCCAACATGGTGCTCGAAGGCGTGGTCACCAATGTGACCCATTTCGGCGCGTTCGTCGACTTGGGCGTGCACCAGGACGGCTTGATTCACATCTCCCAGCTTTCCGATCAATTTGTTTCCGATCCCAACGCCATCGTCTCGGTCGGCGACGTCGTCAAGGTCAAGGTGTTGGAGGTCGACGTCGCACGAAAACGCATCTCATTGACCCGAAAGTTTTGACCCCGCCGCGACCAATTGATCTATAATCTGTCGCTCCCCATTTACCCACCTTTTTTGAGACCCCTCCATGCTCCGCAGATCTTTCGCAACGTTGCTGACTGTTCTTTCTTTCTCGGTCCTTTCGATCAGTGTTTCCGGTGCCGCTGACGGCTGGACACCCCTGTTCGATGGTCAAACGCTGGACGGCTGGTCCGTCAAAAGCGGATTCGCGACCTACAAGGTCGAAGACGGCGGCGTGATCGCCGGAAAAACGGCCGCCGGCAGCCCCAACACGTTCTTGACCAGCGACCAACAGTTCGGTGATTTCGAATTGATGTTCGAAGTCAAAGTCGACGACGGACTGAACTCCGGGGTCCAAATCCGATCGCTGCTGAAAAACGTCGATGCCGAAAACTCCCACGGCGGACGTCTGTATGGTCCCCAAGTCGAAATCGAATCGGGACCGGGACAAGCCGGTTACATTTACGGCGAAGCGACCGGACGCGGATGGTTGTCGCCCGAACCCCAGTCGAAAGATAAGTCGGTCAACCAACACGACCACTTCAAAAACGGCCAGTGGAATCAATACCGCGTCGTCGCCAAAGGTCCGAACATCAAGGTCTGGATCAACGGCGAGATGATTGCCGATTTGACCGACGAAGAGATCTACAAGACGCACCCCAAAGGCATGATCGGGTTGCAAGTCCACGGCATCGGCAAGAAGAAAGAAACCTATGAGGTCCGCTGGCGCAATTTGAAGATCAAGTCGCTGTAGTGCCGCCAGCGGTTCGCCGCGTTCGCCTCGTTCCCGGGCTCCACCTGGGAACGGGGATTTCTGGAGGCTCCGCCTCCCGTTGTGCGACTCGGTGTGG
This sequence comes from Stieleria mannarensis, assembly GCF_014154935.1. Lineage (GTDB taxonomy): Bacteria > Planctomycetota > Planctomycetia > Pirellulales > Pirellulaceae > Stieleria > Stieleria mannarensis. Next base: position 47,384 of record NZ_JACEHH010000040.1, on the reverse strand, counting down.
CGGGAGCCACATCGGCAATGCGTTTCAAGGCGGGGGACGTGAAATTTTACGCTGACCAATACTCGTGCGAGCAAGGCAATGTTGCCAGACAAAGGTTGGTAGGCTCGTCTCTTCGCATGACGGTATTGATGATTCTGGCTCCCCTCACCCCCAGCCCCTCTCCCCAAAACAGATCGCGGTCAATATCACTCTTTCATCACTATTATTTGCGCGATCTGTTTTGGGGAGAGGGGAGCCATTTGGGAGAGGGAGCACATCGCTATGAATCAGAAATACATTTCACGTTCCGAGCCTTGAAACGCGGCTGGACAGCTAAAGCCTGGACACCTGCGCGGCTACCCCCTTGCCACCTCCGCGCGGTACCAGCCGTCGGCTCGCCTCTCCACCTCGGCGCGGGCACGAAACAACGACGAGATTCTTGTCGCTGTCAATCCCTCTGACTTCGGCCCGTCGAACGCGATCCGACCACTGTCCAGCAGGACGACGTGATTCATCGCCGGCGGGATCTCGTCCAGGTGATGAGTGACCAAGACCATCGTCATGGCGTCCTGCCGCGTGATCGATTCCAGGATCTTTAAAAACATGGCCCGGGCGGTCATGTCCAATCCGTTGGTCGGCTCGTCGAGCACAAAGATCTTGGGCTGGTGCACGATGGCACGTGCGATCATCACACGCCGCCGTTCACCGGTGGACAGTGTGTCGAGCGTCCGTTGCCTCATATCGGACATTTGCACCGTTTCGATGGCATGATCGATGGCATCGGCCATGGCCTGATCCACGCTGGGGCCGAATTCTTTCAAACGTGTGGCCGTGAATCCACTGGCGACCGCCTCGGACACGGCCATGCGACCGGTTCGACCGAAGCTGAATTCGTAGTCCAATGCCGGTGTCACGATCCCCATCTGGCGACGCAGCTTGCTGACCTCCCACTCGGATTCCCCTAAGATTTTGACCGTGCCCTGGTGACCGCGTTTTTCCACCGAAGGGTAGAAGTCACGCGTCAACAATTTCAGCAACGAACTCTTGCCCGACCCGTTCGGCCCCAGAACTGCGGTGTGACGTTTGCGGGGGATCCGCACCGAAACCTCTCGCAGAATTTGCGTTTGTTCTCGAAAGACAGACACGTCGTCGATTTCGATCAGTGGAGTATCCAAGGCCGGGGCATCCCCTACAGTGGTGAGTCAAACGGGTGGGCAGATGATTTAGAAAACAGACGCCAGGAAACCAGTGCCTTCGTCCAGCTTGTACAATATGAGCCACCGGGAACGTTTCGTCGTCCCCTGTTCCCATCCAGTACGCTTCCCCCAACCAGCCCCTCCCGATCCACCGTGAATTTTTCTCGATCGCAATTTGCTAAGTCATTGCCGTTGGCCTGCATCGCTTTGATCGGCATCGGCGTTTTCTTTTCAGCCACCGCCGTCGGCGACGACACTGCCTCCAAGCGTCCCAACGTGTTGATGATCGCCATCGACGACTTGAACGATTGGGTCGAACCGCTCGGCGGTCATCCCCAAGTTAAAACGCCCGCGATGGCTCGTCTGGCTTCTCGCGGCATGACGTTCACCAACGCTCACTGTCAGGCGCCGCTGTGCAACCCTAGCCGGACGGCGATCATGACCGCGCGCCGCCCGACCACGACCGGAGTCTATGGATTGCAGCCATGGATTCGTAACGTGGACGCACTGTCCGACCTGGTCACAATGCCTCAACACTTTAGCGCCCATGGATACAAAAGCCTGATCGGGGGCAAGATCCACCACGGTGCCAACGGGCGTCGCCACAAACCGGCCCAGGAAGCCGACGTGTGGGGGCCTCCGGCGCGGGTGGGCGCCCGGCCAAAGCAAAAGTTGATCGGGCCGACCCCCGGCGGTAACAACCCGCTGATGGACTGGGGAACATTCCCGCACAAGGATCAAGACAAGGGCGATTGGGAGGTCGCCAGCTGGGCGGTCGATCAACTCGCAGAGCTGTCCAAAAGCCCCGACCAACCTTTCTTCCTGGCCGCCGGTTTCTTCTTGCCCCACGTGCCCTGTTACGTGACGCAAAAGTGGTACGACATGTACCCGGAAGAAACACTGATCATGCCACCGATCTTGGAAGGCGATCGTGACGACACCTCGGAATCGTCCTGGTACATCCACTGGTACCTGCCCGAACCACGAACGAGCTGGTTGCGAGAGAACAACCAACTGAAGAACCTGACGCGGTCCTATTTGGCGTCGGTCAGTTTCGTCGACAGCCAAGTCGGGCGCATCTTGGACCAGTTGGACGCATCGGGTTTGGCCGACAACACGATCGTTGTCCTGTGGAGCGACCACGGCTATCACATGGGCGAAAAGGCGATCTCCGGCAAGAACAGCCTATGGCGGCACAGCACCCGTGTTCCGCTGATCATCTCCGTCCCCGAGGGGCTGACGGAGTTTAAGGTCCCGGCAGCGGCCAAGTGCAATCAGCCCGCCGAACTGTTGGACCTGTACGCGACGCTTTCGCAATTGACCGGATTGCCGATCCCGGAAGGCCAACAGGGGCTCAGCTTGGTGCCACAACTGGTCGATCCCGAGCAACCTCGCGAACGTCCCGCGATCTGCACGCACAACGCCGGCAACCACTCCGTTTGCGACACCCGCTGGCGCTACGTGGTCTACGCCGACGGTGCCGAAGAGTTGTACGATACCGTGGCCGACCCGTTCGAACACACGAACCTATTGGCTCAAGACGACATCAGCGATCAGCAATCGGCGCAGTATCGCAAAGTGATCGACCGCCTGAGTGCTTATCTGCCGAAGGAAGAAGCCCCGTTGGCCCCCAACAGCGCGGCACGCATCCTTGAAAAGCGCGCCGACGGGTTCTACTGGGAAAACAAGAAGATCGTCCCGGAAGACAAACTTGAGTAATCGCCAAGCTCAGTGGAGGTGCCCGGACGCTCGCGCGAACCGGCTGATGTCAACGGAGATCAGCCGTCTGGCGTTAGCCTGCGGGGCCGGAAGTTGAGGAAAACGATGCGTTATTCAGCGACATCACAGCGCCGACGTGTAAGCGAACGCGAGCGCACCGATCACGGGGGACTCGTCACCGCAGCTTGAAAATTCAAGGCAATCGAGATTCCGGAATCCGTCGAGTGCGTGCTCGCGATACGCCTCTTCAACGATCCGCTTGTAACGCGCTTTCACATCGGCGGACAGGTCGCAGACGCCGCCGCCGATGATCAGCAGATCGAAGTCGCCGATGTAGTTGAGGTCCAACAGCGTGATCCCCAGCGCGCGGGCTTGGTCATCAAACAGCTCCAGTGCCAACGGGTCGCCTTTGGCCGCCAGCCCACGCAGCGTCTTGGCTTTGTCGCGGGTGGAACCTTCGGTCGCGTTCAACGGATGGTCACTCCATTGCGGCAACGTCAACCGATATTCCAATTGGTGCGTCAGTCCGGTCAACGAGATCGCCGACTCGGCGGTGCACATCGCGTTGCCCACGCGCAGTTGTTGGTCATGTTCGTAGCGAAACGCATACGGGGGCAGCAGCAGGTGTCCGGCATGTCCGGCACGCCCCTCTTTTCCACGCACCACGCGGCCGTCTTGGACTTGTCCGCCACCGAGTCCGGTGCCGACGATCAGCATGAACAGCGACGAAAGCTGCTTGGGGCCGGACGCCATCGGTCCGACGCGATCCCAAGTGACCGCGCCGCTGCGAATCGAATACTCGCCGTACGCAGCCGCTTGGCCATCGCCGATGTAATGGACCGAGGCCCGCGGCGACCAGGAGCGAATTTTTTCTTCCAGGGTGGCGCGAAAGGGGAAATTGTCCCACAGCGCCGCCGGCAGGTTTGGCGTGTTCAGCAGCACACCGTCCAGCGTCGCCGGCCCGGGCGTCGCCAACCCCACATCGACGATCTGGTCGGTCGATCCGCGCAGGGCGCCGAGATGTGTTTCGATTTGGTCCAGAATGGCCTGGGCGGTGCTTTGGGGACCATCGGCCGTCCGTGATTCAAACTGCTCGGAAACCTGGACGACTTCGCGCGCGTCGTTTCCGATAGCGATCGTCGTGGTCGTTCCGCCAACATCAATCCCGATACGATACTTCACCACTGCGGTCATCCGTCTGCGAGGCCAATTTCGCGGCATCGAGCGGACACAGGCGTGCCGCGGATTGCCGCCGTGATTTTAGAGTAGGCTTCCTCCGACCGATGTTTCGATTCTGTCGGCGGAAGGATGTGTGGCAAGCATATCCGTTTCCTGGGAAGTTTCCAAACCCTTTACGGCAAACGGTCCACCCAGGCGGTCGGGCGGCGTGACTTCGCAAACCCAGTGTCGGGAATTCTCAGTCCGTCGTAGCTACCTTCGCCAGAAGGTGGTTTCCGGAATGTTGTCCACGCTCTGGCGAGCGTAGCTACTTCGGAGCACGCGGAAAGGTCGGATTCGTCACAACTTCATTCCGTATCGTTAAAAAAGATCACCAGGTTCTTGGTCTGACGGGCGGCGGCGACCAGATCGACTTTGCCGTCGCCGTTCAAATCACCGGCTTTTAGATCCTCCACCGCGACCCGTTCTCCGGAGATCCGTGTTTCCCGCCACTCGGTGCCCTCATCGTCCATCGGCGTAAACATGGTGATCCCTGGAACGCCCGGTTCGTTCATCGCGCGCCAGCCGACGATGATCTGATCGGATCCGACGCCCAGAAAGTCGGCGACGGCCAGCGCATGTCCGTCCTTCAGGGCGTCGCTCAGCACGGGCAGTGGCGTCCAGAGTTCGCCTTTTTGATCTCCCTCGCGATAGGCGGCACAGCGTTGGCCGTGTTTGGGTTCGACCGTGGCGATGAAGCGTTTACCGCCGGGCAGTCGGCCGTCGCGGATCTCGCCGGCAAAGGGCTGGGTCAACTGAGTCGATTTCCAACCGTCGCGTTGCCGGTCGAAGTGCCAAACGCCTTCTTTGGCCGCGATGATCAATTCCTCTTCCACATCCTCGTCCCAATTGACCGGGTGAAAGTTGTGTGAAAGGTGCAGAAAATCGCAGACGACGTCGTAGGGCCAGGGTTGTTCGGGATCGTCGGGCTTGGAATACGCCAGCACCTTCAACCCCGGTCCGTCGCCGTCCACGCTGCCTTTGCCACGCAAGGGTTTGACCACCAATTGATAGTCGTCCTGGCCCACACGGACCCAGTGCATGCGGTGCGTGCTCGGTTCGTTGTACAGCCGGATCGCCCGCCACGGTTTGGTACGGTCCGCCGGCGGATCGAGGTAGAAAACCGCTCCGTCTTTGACACTTTCGCGATAGTTCCATTGGCCGCCGACCGCGATCTCGCACGTGCCGTCGCCGTCAATGTCGCGCGCCGTCACACAGACGTTGTCGCGCTGCGTCAGGTCACGGGCGATCACATGTTTGGTCCAACTCGGGTTTTGATACCACTGGATCGTGCTCTTGTCGGCCAGCACGATGTCGGTTTTGCCATCACCGTCGACGTCGGCCAATTGAATGCCATAGCCGATCTGGATCTGGTCGACTTCCACCGCTTTCCAAGCGAATTCCGGAACCGGATCGGCAAACGCCGGCGACGCGAGCACGCACAGGATCACGAGCGAAGGTTTCCACATGAGTGTTTTCCTTGTTGAGTGAGGTTTGGGAAGCGCATCCAACTCCTTCAAACCCTCTCCTCGCTTTAGAGGTCGTGCGGTTTTTCAAATCAACCCTCCTGGCAGGAGGGTCGAGCGCAGCGAGGGGAGGTCGAAAGGTGAATCGCCAGACAAGCATTCGTCCACCGGTCGCATTAAATCGTGGATCAACCCTCCCCGCGTCGTCGTATACCCCTCTGCGACCCTCCCAGAGGGCGTGTGAAGTCGTAAACGCCTGTTGATTCAAAGGTTAAAAACCGCACGACCTCCGTAAGGGAGGGTTTTGTAGGTTGGAGTGATGCCCGCATCATAGCACGACTTCTGCAATAATTGGTTTGCGAACTCGCCACCTCGCTTCCCGCCCATCGAGCTTTCCTCCCCGTTAAGTCCACCCCACCATGCGTCGATTACGATTCCCCAGCGTTCTGATCCCCGTCGCCTTGATCACGGCGCTCACCTGCTTGACATACGGCATCGCGTTTTCTGCAACCTGCACCGCGGCCGAGCGTCCCAATGTCTTGTTCCTGATCTGCGATGACTTGAATTGTGACATCGGATGTTACGGTCACGAACAAGTCAAAACGCCCCACATCGATGCGTTGGCCGGGCGCGGCGTCCGCTTTGCCAACGCCCATTGCCAGTATCCGTTGTGCGGGCCCAGTCGAGCCTCGTTCATGACGGGCTGGTACCCGGATCAAACGCTGATCCATCGCAACGCCATCCATCTGCGCGAGCGGGCGCCGAAGGTGAACACGTTGTCACAACACTTTCGCGACGCCGGCTACTTCGCCTCGCGGATCGGAAAGATTTATCACTACAACGTCCCGCTGCACATCGGAACCGGCGGCCACGACGATCCCTATTCTTGGAATCAAACCTTCAACCCGCGCGGCCGCGACGTGATCGATCAAGACCAGGTGCTCACGCTGCGTGCCGGACAATACGGCGGGACTCTCAGTTGGCTGGCCGCCGACGGAACCGACGCCGAACAAACCGATGGCATCGCCGCCGCGGAAACCGTCAAACAACTGAAGCGTTTTTCGCAGTCCGGCGAAAACTTCTTTCTGGCCGTCGGACTCTATCGCCCCCACACTCCCTACGTCGCGCCGAAGAAGTATTTCGATCTGTATCCGCTCGATCGGATCAAGGTGCCGAGCGTGCCGACGGGGTACCTGGACACGATCCCCCCACCCGCGGCAAAATCGCTGACTCGTAAAAAAGAACAGGTCAACTTGGATCCCGAATTGGCCAAGCGAGCCATCCAAGCCTACTACGCATCGATCTCGTTTGCCGACGCACAACTGGGCGTCATCCTGGACGCACTTCGCCAAACGGGACTGGACGACAACACCATCGTGCTGTTCACGTCCGACCACGGTTATCACATGGGCGAGCATGGTCACTATCAGAAAACAACGCTGTTCGAAAACGCAACCCACGTTCCGTTGGTGATCGCCGGCCCGGGAGTTTCTGCCGGCTCAGTCGCCGCGACGATGGCGGAAATGGTCGACTTTTACCCGACGCTGTCGCAGCTGGCCGGATTGCCGATTCCCCAGTCGGTTTCCGGCGTCAGTCTGGTGCCCGCATTGAAAGATCCCTCCGCAAGCGTGCGCGATTCCGCGTTCACCCAGTACGATCGGGGATACAGCCTGCGGACGCCGGGGTTTCGCTACACCAGCTGGGGAACCGAGGGCAGCGAGGGCGTGGAGTTGTACGATGTGTCCAAGGACCCCGAGGAAATGCACAACCTGGCCGACGATCCGGCCTATGCGGCGCAGCGACAGCAACTGGCCGCACGGCTGCGCGAGCGGATCGAGGCTGCGGGAGCGATCCCGGCGGGCAGCCGACGTGTTCGCGTGCAGTTCGATCGACAACTGCAATCAGGCAGACAATGAACCACCGCTGGATTGTTCGTAGTTGGAATCCTGCGTGTCCAGCCACTCGTTGAGATGGTCGGCCAGGCTTTCACCGACTTGTTGTTCGTCGCCGGTCACCACATGGGCTCCGGCAGAAACAAAATCGTCGGTGTGGAGTTCATAGCGGGAACGGACGATCGTGTGAACGTATGGGGCGTTGCGACGAACATGCTTTAAAATGGTCATCGCCGACTGGTGATGCGGCACAGTGATCACGATCGCCTTGCATTCATTCAGCCGCGCATGCTCCAGCACGTCGCTCTGGGTGGCGTCCCCGATCTCCGCATGAAAGCCCAGCTGTTTGGCTTTGCGGACGCCGACTTGATTGAGTTCGATGATGGTCACGCGTAGTCCTTTGTCGACCAGGGGACGCGCGGCGATCTGGCCGGCCGGTCCGAATCCGATGATGGCGACATCCGGTGGCGGCGAGAGCGGGTCGGTGTCGTCGATCGTCGTTGCTTGCGTTCCCGACAGGGCGGCCACCCAGTTTCCCAGCCGCGGTGCGGCGGGCACCAGGAAGGCGCTCAGGAAAAACGACACGATGGCCGCCGAGACGACCAATGCGTAGGTGTTCTCACTGACCACTCCGCTGGTTCGTCCGATGCTTCCGAGCACAAAGGCGAACTCGCCGACCTGGGCCAAACACAACCCGGTCGCGACCGACACCCGAGTGGTTTGTCCGAGCATGGCAAAGATCACCCAGATCACCAACAGCTTTCCGGCGATCAACGCGGCGACGACGATCCCCACGATGTGGCCGTGTTTGATGATCCAAATCGGGTCGGCCACCATCCCCGCGGCGCCAAAGAACAAGGTCAGCAAGACGACTTGCAAGGGCGAGATGTCGGCGCGGATCTGGGTCGCGAACGCCGAGCTGCCCAGCAGCATGCCCGCCAAGAACGCCCCCATTGCCGGCGAGATCCCGACCGCATGCGAGGCCCAGGCCGCGCCCAGGCCCGTGACCACGGCAAAGATCACCGTCAACTCGCGGTTGCGATGCAATGTCAACGTGCCCAACGTCAACACCGCGATCTTGGTCAACAGCAACAAGCCCAGGATCAGACCGCTCGCCATCAACAGCAACCGACCGACATTCCAAAGCATCTCGCCGGCACTGCCTTCGCCACCCAGAATGGTCATCAACAACGCCAACGGCACCACCGCGATGTCCTGGGTCAACAGCACCCCCAAACTGTTGCGACCATGCGGCATTTCCACTTCGCCGCGTTCGGCCAAGATTCGCAACACCACCGCGGTACTGCTGAGCGCGACCATCGCGCCAAAGGCCACGGATTCCTTGACGCCCAACCCGAACAGACTGGCACCCGCGAAAGCCAAAATGATCGTAAAGACGACTTGCAACGCACCGCCCAGCAGCGGCTTGGCGCCCAACTTTTTCAACCGCTGGACCGAGAACTCCAGCCCCAAGCTGAACAGCAGCAATGCGACGCCCAACTCCGCAATCGCCTCGATCTCATGTTCCGATCCGACCGCGTGGATGCTCCCCGGGCCGCCCAGAATCATGCCGGCAAACAGATAGCCGACGATCGGACTTTGCCCGAACCGCGAGAACACGCCGCCGACCAACAGCGAGGCTCCCAACAGCACCACGATGTCGCGAAGAATTGTCCAAAGTTCCATCAATCCGCCCATGATCGGACACGAGTCAATCGGCAAAACACCGAATCACACCCAAATGTGGCGTCCGCAAAGGGATTTGTCAGCGCAGGCGGGCACGGGGTGCAATTTAGCGGCGGCGACCGATGCATTGTACCGGCCTACCGTGTTCTCGAATCCCACAGCCGGCCGCGGGACCGGGAGGCGTCAGGTTTTCGTCTTTCGCTCTGGCCGCCAGCCCCCATCGTTTTGCCCCTCCTCCGGTGGAGGAACGATCGTGCAATGGGCCCCATAGGACATCTAGGACTCATAGGTCCCATCCGTCCTATTGGTCCTATCAATTCCGGGCCCTTAGCCGCTAAGGTTGGACCAAGCGGCGTGCTTTCCAATAGGCGGCCAGGTGATACACGATGCCGCAGCTGGAATTGCGTCGGTAATCGATTCGTGAGGCGATGTCGTTCAGTTGGGCCATTTGACGCTCATCGACCACAGCCCCCTGGGCCATCATCGGGATCAACGCCGATTCCCCTGCCTCACGAACCAGATGCCAGATCTCGCGATACGGCCCCCACTGGGGGTTCTTGTAGCCGGCCTGGTTGATCCAATCGTTGACCTTTCGCCAGTCGGGCCCCAGCATTTGCAATTGTTCGTCGCTCTTACCGGCGAGGGCTTTCAAGACGTGTTCCAGCCGAGGTGCCGCGAGCGAACTGACGTGCCGCATGGTTTGCAACAGTTTGTCTTTCAGTTCTTCGTCGGTCTCCAGTTCATACAGCACTTCCAGCGAACACTGCATCTGCAGCAAGGCATAGGCGGGGCTGTGTTTGGAAGGCGACGCCGACTGCGCGACGGCCTGGGCGACATACTTGCGCCACCGTTGTCGATAGCGATCCTGGCCGGTCGTTTCCCAGGCCGCCGCATAGATCATCGGCAACCGCGCCGCTTCGTGTGCCTGGACGTTCCACATCCGGCAGATCCCCAGCGGGCAACGTGTGCCATCGGCGCGACAAAAGTCATAATTGTTTTCCGGCGTCACGAACTCGATCATCCGATCGGCGACATCGGCCAGGATGCCGGCGATCTCCGTTTTCGTCGCTTCGTCAGGCAGGGGACTGCGATAGTATTTCCAAAGTCCGTGGACGAAGTGCGTGTATTGGTCTCGAGAGGAATTGATGTAGACGCTTTGGCCGTCTTCGACACAGACATTTCGGGCGATAAATCCTGGCACCCCATGGACGGTCGCACAGCGTCGCATTCCGGCGAACACCCGCGCGGCATCGGTTCGCAATTGCGTTTCACCGGTGACCGCAAATCGGTCACAAAGCGTACTCAGCATCGCACCGCCCAGGATCATGCCGTCTTCCATCCCGGTGCTGTACCCGCAGGGATTGGGATACTGCCGGCCGACCTCCTCGGCGGTCGGCAAGTGTGCCAACTCCTTGCCGGGTTCGTAACTGCTCAAGTAGTCCATGAACGTTTGCGAATCCGGATGAAAGAAGCGTCCCCAGACGACCTCCCAGGCTTGTCCCATTTTTTGGTCCAGTCCATCGGTTTGCCCTTGGGCGCGCACCGCACCGGGGAAAGCAACAAAGAACACGCCGAGTATTAAAAAGGGTTTCATATCGCGAAGAGGTTGTGGTTCAAGTTGTGAAATCGACACCGGCAATCTGCCCCAGTCCCAGCCAATGATAGAGGAACGTGTAAACGGTTGCTGCAACCGCACAGAAGGCGATGATCGCCAGCGCGGTCAGCAGCGGACCGACCTTCCGCGGCGCGATTCGAAAGGCGACCGGAATGACGGCGGTCCAAAAGACAATCGCGCAGAAAAACGTTCCTTCGCTTCGGACCATTGAGTCGTGTGGATCGACGAATCCGGCAAGCGGAAAATGGAACGACGCCAACGGCAATTCCAATAGGTCGATGGCGCGAACGTATCCTGACAATCGCCACATCACCTCCGCGACGATGAACGCGGCAAAGTACCACGCAAAAAACGCGGTCCTGTTGGGGCCAGCACTGCTGCTTGGGGGGGCATCGGCAGGGGTGCCGATCGTCCAACGCGGTGGTCGGAAAGGGTTTTGCATCGCTCGGGCTCACTGAAATCGTTGCGGATGGCAGAGCGAATGCACCACTTCACGCATCCGACTGGGCTGAAACGGCGGTTTGATGGGGCTTGCCCCCCGATATTTGCCGGCGAACGTGGCAAAGCGGCCCTGGGACACCAGATTTAGTGGATTTGGGGCGTCGTAAAGGGTGGCGGGGACAAGGTATCCTGTAGCGCGAGTGTTAGGACCGGTTTCACTGTCATTTTCGGATCCATCCGCCATCCGCATCCCGCGTGTTGCCCATTGATTCTGGTCGACCGGGGGTCCGGAGTCCGATGGAGGCCGACGGTCAACCGATCGTTTCATCGATCGTCCCGAAGGATCGGGATCGCCACCGGGCAGCCCAGTCGGCTGCCGGGGCGGCGAAACGGGACGGAGACCCGAGGCCGCAGGACAAAACGTCATTACGCGTTGGTTGGGTTCGTGGATTTTAAGCAATTTTTTGGCGACGTCGCTCCCCCCCGAGATCATTACGTTGCGATCCTGCGGCATTGGGCCGAGCATCGCGGCGATTCGGCGGCGTTCCGCTTTACAGACGTCGAGACGCACGACACATCGCTTACCTATGACGAGCTGTGGCGGGAAGTCCGTGCGCTGGCGGGATACCTGCAAGGCAAATGTCGGATTCGGCCCGGGGATCGCGTCTTGCTGTTGTATCCGCCCGGACTGGACTTCATCGTCGGATTCTTTGCCTGTCATGCCGCCGGAGCGATCGCGGTCCCGGCGTTCCCGCCGCGTTCGAATCGAAAGGCGTCGCGGATCCGTTCGATCGTCGTCGACGCCGACGCCAAGTGGGCCCTCACCACGCGGGCGGTTGCCGAACGACTGACCGGTCAAACGTGGCATGAGGATTTGGTCGGCGTTCAGGTGTTGGGCACCGATTGTCCCAATTGCCGCGACATCGACCGTTATCGCGAGCCGGTGATCGACGGTGACACGCTGGGCGTGCTGCAATACACCTCGGGGTCGACCGGATCGCCCAAGGGCGTGATGTTGACTCAGCGGAATCTGGTCGCCAACGCCGAATTGATCTGGCACGCGTTCGAACCGAGTCCACAAACCATCGGACTGTCCTGGTTGCCGACCTACCACGACATGGGGCTGGTCGGTGGGATCTTGATGCCCTTGTTCGTCGGCTGCACGAACGTGTTGATGAGCCCGATGACGTTCTTGCAGCGTCCGGTGCGATGGTTGCGCGCGATCACCAAGTATGGCGTGACCGTGACCGGCGGCCCCAATTTTTCGTATCAATTGTGTGTCGACAAGATCGCCGAATCCGAGATGGAAGGGCTGGACCTGAGCACCGTGGCGATCGCGTTTAACGGTGCCGAACCGATTCGCGCCAACACGCTCGAAGCGTTTCGTCAAAAGTTTGAACCGTACGGATTTCGCGGCTCGGCCAGTCTGCCCTGCTACGGGATGGCCGAAACAACATTGATCGTTACCGGCGGCCCCAGCGAAACGCGTCCGGTGCTGCAATCGTTTGACCGCTTTGAACTGGACAAGAAACACGTCGTCCCGCGTGAGGACGACGATCCCGCGGCCCGCAAGTTGGTCGGTTGTGGCGCGGTGCTTCCCAACGAAACGGTGTTGATCGTCGATCCGGAAACCCGCAGGGTCTTGGCCGACGACCAGATCGGCGAGATCTGGGTCGACAGCCCCTCGGTCGGTGCGGGCTATTATCAACGCAAGGAGGCGACCGAGCGGACGTTCAAGGCGATGACCGAGGACGGTCGCGGGCCGTTCTTGCGGACCGGTGACCTGGGGTTTCTGTTTGAAGGCCAACTATATGTTTCCGGCCGCTTGAAGGACATGATCATCGTCCGCGGGGTCAACCGCTATCCGCAGGACGTCGAAGAAACGGTCGAACGCGCCAGTTCGATCGTCCAGGCCGGTGCGGTCGCGGCGTTTGCGATGGAACACGACGGTCGCGAGCAATTGACGGTCGTTGCCGAAGCGGCCCGCGTCCGCGATGTCGATTGGGACGCCCAAATCCAAGCCATTCGACGCGCCGTCACCGATGAACACGATCTGCCCCCCGATGCGGTCTATCTGGTTCGCAACAGCAGCGTCCCGAAAACCAGCAGCGGAAAGATCCAACGCCACGCCTGCCTGCACGCCGTTCGCGACAACGAATTGAAGTTGATCGCCAAATGGGTCCGCTGGGAAGAAGTCGCCGGAACCACCGCTGTGGGCGATGCAATGCCGATGATGCAGGCCGCCGCGGCAAGCGGGCGCGGCGAATCCGTCGACGAGGCCGACGTCAACCCGCTGGTCGTTGCCGCGGTTCAGTACCACGTGCGAACCGTGGCCGGCGAGCGCGCCACGTCGCTGCGATTGGACACCAACATCGTCCTGGATCTGGGGCTGGACAGCTTGGAACGGCTGGAGATCGCCCGCAACCTGGAACGGACCTTCGGCGGACGGTTCCCCGAACAGGTGCTCGACGAAATCGAAACGATCGGCCAAACCGCCTTGGCCATCCAACGCTATCTGCCGCCCGGGGCCGACGCACGTGCCGAAGCGATGCTGACCGGAACCGCCGACGCCGCCCATCAAACCGTCACGGTCAGCGCCGATGCCAGCACGGTCGCCGACACCCGACCGGTCGCCGAAGAGCCGGCCGTGGAACCGGAGGATCAGGTCGAACAGTTCGCCGAGTACCGACGGCTGAAAGCGACGATGGAACAGATGCAGATGACCGGGGTTCCCAATCCCTATTTCACGGTCCACGAAAGCATCGTCGCCGACACCACCGTCGTCAACGGAAAGGAACTGATCAGTTTTGCCAGTTACAACTACCTGGGGATGAGCGGCCATCCGGACGTTTCCAAGGCCGCCGCCGATGCGGTCCAGCGTTACGGCACCAGCGTCTCGGCCAGCCGACTGGTCTCCGGTGAAAAACCGATCCACGGTCAACTGGAACGAAAACTCGCCGAATTCATCGGTGTCGACAACTCGATTCTGATGGTCGGCGGTCACGCAACCAACGAAACCACCATCGGCCACTTGGTCGGCGAAGGCGACTTGATCTTGCACGATGCGCTGGCCCACAACAGCATCGTTCAAGGTGCGTTGCTCTCGGGCGCACGCCGCAGACCGTTCCCGCACAACGACTACGCCGCCCTGGATCGAACCCTGACGGAAATCCGTTCGAATTATCGTCGGGTGCTGATCATCGTCGAAGGCGTCTACAGCATGGACGGCGACTTTTGCAACGTCCCCGAATTCATCGCCGTCAAAAAGCGACACCGTGCGATGTTGATGGTCGATGAAGCCCATAGTTTCGGCACCATGGGAAAACACGGCCGCGGCATGGCCGAGCACTATGGCATCGATGCCCGCGACGTCGATATTTGGATGGGAACGCTTTCCAAATCGGCGGCCTCCTGCGGCGGCTACATCGCCGGTTCCAATGCACTGGTGGAATTGCTGCGTTACACCGCACCGGGATTCGTTTTCAGTGTCGGCATGCCGCCGGCCCAAGTCGCCGCGGCACTGGCGGCGATCGAAACCCTGGAAAAAGAACCCGAGCGTGTCGAGCGGCTTCGGCAACGCAGCGAACTGTTCTTACAGCTTTGCAAAGACGCCGGATTGGACACCGGTGCCAGCGCTGGCACCCCCGTGGTCCCCGTGATCACCGGCAATTCGATGGTCGCCTTGAGATTGTCCAATCGACTCAAGGGCGACGGGATCAACGTCCAACCGATCCTGTATCCGGCCGTGGACGAATCCGCCGCCAGACTGAGATTCTTTCTGACCAGCGAACATTCCGAACAGCAAATCCGTTTTGCCGTGGAACGCACGGCACATCACCTGGCCGAACTCGGGTTTGCCACCGCCGCGTCGGCGTAGGCGCGGGACGGCACAACTGCGATCCGTGGGCTTGTGCAAGCCGACTCCATTTTTGGGCAATTCGGGTAAGAAGATTTCGGGGGCAAGACAATTCTGAAGCATCCCATCCATTCGATGGTGCTTATTTTCCTACCTCCAAAATTTTCCTGCCCCTCCAGCCAACGACGGTGTCCTGTCACGGGCATCGGAGCCGGGAGAGGGTTGGCAGAATGATTCGGGGCAGAATGATGTTGTGTGTAGGCTGACGAAATCAACAGACCGCGACGGTTACGGCGTTGTCACAACGCCCAGGCGTCGCAGCCAATCGGCACACAGGTCGGGCCACTGCTTGGCGCCCGGCAGGCTTTGGGCGAGCCCCAGGCCATGCCGTCCTTTGGGGAACACGTGCAGCTCCGCGGCGACGCCGTGCCGCACACATGCCAGGTAGTAATCGATGCTGTTTTGCACGGGCACGGCGGTGTCGGCGCCGGTGTGGAACAGAAACGCCGGCGGTGTCTTGTCGCTGACCTGCTTTTCATTGGACAGCGATTGCAGCAGCGCCTCGTCGGGGTCCGCACCGATCAGGTTTCGTTGGCTGCCCTTGTGCGTGTGGGGCTGGCCGAATGCGATCACGGGGTAGCACAGGATGCTGAAATCCGGTCGTGAGGAAACGCGTGCGATCGGATCCTCCGACGCCGGGTCGCCGTCGACAAAGTGCGTCGAGACGGTGGAGCACAAGTGGCCTCCGGCGGAGAACCCGATCACGCCGATCCGATCGGGATCGATGTTCCATTGTTCGGCTCGGGCGCGCAGCGTTTGAATCGCGCGCTGGGCGTCCACCATCGGGGCCGGATGCCCGTAGCCTTTCCCATCGTTGCCTTTGCCCCGCAAACGATAGGTGCAAATCGCCGAGGTCACGCCCAGCGATTCGAACCAAGCCGCAAATTGGTGGCCTTCGTGATCCATCGCGTGGCCGCCATATCCGCCGCCCGGCAAAATCACGACCGCCGCGGTCGGCGATTTGGATTCGACACGTGTGACAATCAATTCAGGAAGATCGCCTTCACCGCGGAGCGTCGTTCCGGGCGGCAGGTCGGGCCAAAGCGGCATCGTCGTCGGTTCCGCCGCTGGGCAAACCGAAACCGAGACGAAAAGAAGAGCGAAGAGAAAACCGCAGCGTCGAAATCCAGAGTTCATAAACGTGATGCCAATCGGGGAAGGGAGGTGGGAGGGGATCATGATGCGTCAAACGCGGCGCGCAACTGGACAACGCCACTTCGAAGTGGCAATGCACGATTCCAGCATGGTAGGCGCCGAGGATCCACCTTCTGGCGAAGGTAGCTACGTTTGCGCGGCAGTTAGTTTACACGCCGCCGACGCCCGCGCACCAGCGACCCGAAACCGACATTTCTGACCATCGGCGTGGTGAGCGAATCGAAACAGCCGCCCCTAGCGCGCGATCGGTTGACGTGGCAGGGTCAGGTAGAACGATGCACCGCCCAGCACCGATGCCCCCAATTGCATTTGGCCGCCGTGCAGTTCGACGATCCGCCGTGCCCGGGCCAACCCCAGTCCGGTGCCGATCGTCTTGGTCGTAAAGAAGGGCTCGAAGACACGTTCGTGATCTGCCGCAGCGATTCCTGGTCCGTTGTCGCTGACGACCATGGTGATCGCGGGACGATGATTCAGCACTCCCGTTTGATAGGACACATCGATCCGAGTCGTTTTGGATCCGGTTTCGGCGGCATTGTCAAACAAGATCTTCATCACCTGCCAGATCGCGTCGCGGTCCATTTCACACGACAGGTCCATTCCTTGCGTGGGGTGTTGCAGCGTCAATTGATCGTCGACGGGCAGCACCGACGCCCAGGCCTCCTCGACGACGTCGTCCAAGCGACCGACCGAGCAATTCAGGTGCATCGGTTCGGCATAGTGCAACACTTCTTCGTACAGACAAACTAGCCGTTGCTGCGCCAGCTCGATTCGATCGAGCAACTTGCGCGCGTCGGCGTCATCAGCGATCCAATAGCGCAGCAAATCGATAAAGCCTTGGGCTTGTTGTAGCGAATTTCGCCCCTTGTGGCTCAATCCTTGCATCGCATCGCCGATCGCCGCCAGTCTCGTGGTTTCAACCAATTGATGTTCAATAATCTTTCGATCCGTGATCGACACGTGGGCGGTCACGGCTTTGGACGCGTCTCCTTTCAGGGGCGAGACGTGCAGCAGGAACCAACGCTTTTCGGTCGCGCAGTGGCACGGGTATTCCAAAGTGAACACATGGCGTTTGCCCGCGAGCACGTCGCTGATGCCCTGGTACGCTTGTTCGGCATAGTACAGTTCATCGCCGCGGGCTGAGCGACAGACGTCAAAATAATTGGCGCCCACGCCGGTCAGCGAGGGGCAGCCTCCGTTCTGGACCGCGAAGTCCTCCCACGCCTGATTCGTGGCCAGAATCGCCCCGGTCGTGTTGACCACCGCCACCTCGGCCGTCAACGAATCAAGCACCTGGGCGGCGAGTTCGTGATTGGGGTGAAACCGCGTGTCACAGTCAATCGCATTGCCAGCAGCCATCGGACGCTCACGGGACAGCGGAATGATTTCAGCGAATCGGATGCCCCTTTATTCTATACCTGATCGAAGCGTTCATTGGCGAACCTTTTGTTCGGACGCCTGAAAGAGTTGTGATTTCATGCGCGGAAGCTGGCCGGCGCGCGGAGAGTCGTTTCCACGATCCGAAACTTCATGCCGCGGATGGCCGCGCCGCCGTTGTGAAAGCACAGCCCTTGATACTGGATGCCATCGAGTTCGACGTGCGTGTGTCCGAAGTAAACATCTGTCACGCCCTCGGAGAGACCGTGTCCGATGCTTTCGACGTACTCTTTGACTCGTCGCAGCACCACCATTTCGCGGATCGACAACACCACCAAACGATGGAGTCGAGCATGAATCGCCATGTCATAGGCGACGTGCCACAACCCCGTCTTTTTCTTCTTCCGCTCGAATTTCTGCCGCCGTGAATCCAGCCGCGCGTGATCGAGCGGTCCGTCGGCGACATCGCCGTGCAAAAACAAACAATTGTCCAGTCGGGCAAAGTAGCGATGCCAGGTGAAACTGGGATGACGCGACGCCAACGCAGCTAACTGTTCGACAAACTCCGGCCGCGAATCGTGGTTGCCCAAAATGTAGTGGTACTCGCAGTTTTCATTTTGCTCCACTAAATCCTCGATCCACTCGATCGCCTTTTCCACCGATTTCTCGTCGCTCTCGTGCGTGCTCCACTTGAAATCGAAAATGTCACCGCCCAGCACCACCGTGTGCGTTTGACGCGCTTTTTGTCGCAACTCCGGCAGAATCATATCCCCCGTCGAACGACTGGAAAAAAGATGCAAATCGGAAACGAAGTACCCGTTGGACGATTCAGTTCCACTCATCGTTGTCCTGCTTGATTCGATGATCGCACCGGGTCAACCGCGTACAGTACGGGGGACGAAAAAGTTGCCGGTGGCGAAGCGTCGGCCGGCCTGCGGCATCCATCGTACTCGGAATCGAGAAGGACGAACAAGGACGCCGATCGGTAGCGATTGCCGGCCGCGGGGGATCGATTCACAGCGATACCGCAACTCGACGCCACCTCTCCCAAACCCTAAAATCTGTCACTCGTGTGCGAAGAAACCGTTATGATCGGTCAATCGGTGCGACCCTCTTTTCAATGCGTGGGGTTGAATCGACAGCACTAGTATGTGGTCCGGTTGATTCACCGAATTGGAACGGACCGATCCGATACAGGAGGTTGGGGTGGCGAATTCGGCTGAATTGATGAACCGACACGGTGCGGTCAAATTACTGTACATCGACGACGATGTCCTCGGACTGAAGTCGCTGACGGTTTTGATGCAAACCTTGGGCTATCAAATCGAATCCGCCGAAAGCGCGACGGCTGGCTTGGAAATGGTCCGCCAAGAAAAATTTGACCTGGTTTTGACCGACATGAACATGCCCGGCATGAACGGGCTGCGACTGACCCAAGAAGTCAAAACCATCGCACCGAACACCCCCGTCATCGTCATCACCGGAAGCATCGACGCCCAACGCAGTGACCAAACCGACGACGGCCCCGACTGTGTGCTCGTCAAACCGCTCGATCTACAAGTGTTCTCCGAACAAGTCAATCGACTGCTCAACCGCGAACCATCACGCGAGCCGCAGTAGGCAGTAGGCAGTAGGCAGTAGGCAGTAGGGTGAGAATAGGGGACAGAAAAATTAGGGGCAGAAAAATGGGGGGAGGCGAAGATTTCAGGCAACTTTGAAACCTGAAACTCGCCCGCTACCCGATCGCCGAGCGAATTCGATCGACCAGTCCGTTGTCGCGGTCTCCGCTTGCGGGCAACAGGTAGGTTGATGCGGCCAGGTAGCTGTTGCGGAAATCCGGTGAGACGGCATAAAAATCTTCCAGCACCGCCGAGCTGAACTTGTAGTCGTGCGAGTCGTTGCCTTTTAGAAATACCAATTGGCGGGCGGTCTGGATCATCTGCTCGGCCTGGCCGCCGCCGGAGAGGAATTGCATCGCGGCTTGTGACGCCCCGGATCGGTCTTGACCGGCGGTTTCAAAGATTTTGGTCGGCGCCATCGTCGTGGCGGTGGCGTCCATTTGTTGCAACTCGTTAATCCGTTTGTTTGCCACCTTGCCGCGCGACTGCATGGAGGACCGGAAGTGGGGAATGAAGGCCGCGTTTTGCAACAACAGACGCAACCGGGTCTTGGGATCGCGGGCGGTCCGATAGGCGTACTGCATCGCGTTGGTGGTCGTGGAGGAATGCAACGAGATGATGCCCGGTTGTTGCATCAGCATTTCACCGGCCGATAGGAATAACGCATCGGCGATCGATTGGGGGTGAATCCCAGATTGAATCAATTTGGCCGTCTCACGCACGGCCTGCTGTGGTGACGCTTCACGGAGTGTATCCAGGTGCGCCAAGGACGTTGCCGGATCCATGTTGCCGCTGTTCCAACGGTCGTCGAATCCATCGATCAATTCCTCGGTCACTCGGCAAGCCGCATCGGGGGTCAAGTCGCTGTCGGCAGGGTTGGGTTCGCCGTTGTGGTTCAACAGTGCGTAGGTCAACGAACGCAGCACCGGCTCGGAGTAGCGCCAGCCGATGCATTGCAAGGTTCGAAAGCTGTTCGCCACAAAGATCGCCTTGTGTCCGATGCTGCGGAAATCTCGACATCCGTAATGGGCCATCAGCTCAAACACCTCGTTCACACCGGCCGACCGGGCCAATCCCGCGATCGCGACGTCGGCAGCATCGACATCCCAGCGGTCCATCGCATCGATGAACGCTTGGCGGGCCAAGTGGGGTGCGGGCACGGAGGCTTCGTCGACCGCCGCCATCGTCCAGTTGCCCTCGCGGACGTCACGGGCCTGAGAAGATTTAAAGTAATCCAGCGCCCAAAAGATCGGCAGCCAACGATCCTGGTCCGGTGAAGCAAGGCTGGCCAAATGCGCCGAATTGACCACCAACACCGCATGGAATTTGAATCCCACACTCGGCCGCGGCTGGACGTTGCGGACGCCGGCCAACAACAGCGCGGTCAGGACTTCTCGATAGGACGTGCCGCTGCGCACCTTGTCGGCAAACACTTCCACCACGCGGTTGCGTGGGGTGTCTTCCAACAATCGCACCAGCGGCTCGATGTCGTCACTGAAGCGGACGGACTGTTGATCCAGCGTCGCCTCGGCCGCACTGACCCGCGGCAATCGGTTGATGAACTCCAGTTCCCCCAAGGCAACGGCGGCCGTGACACCTCCGCAAACGCCCATGAAACGCCGACGACCACTTGTTGTTGCTGGCCGATTGATCATCACCGTGCTCCCCTGATTCCCAAGTCCCTGTGAAAGAGTCCGTCAATCGTTCATCGTACCCGATGGAACATCGCGTTGCGAATCATTAGTGCACCAACGACAACAGGTACGCCAACAAGTCTTTGGTTTGTTCCTCGCTCAGCGTCTCATGAAAGTTTGCCGGCATGGGGGAATTGCCCACGATTTTTTGACGCACGATCTCGTCAACGGGGACGTTGATTTCTTTGCCCGTCTGATCGACGATCACCAATTGTTCGCCATCGGTCCGCTTGATCAAACCACTGTACACCTGACCGTCATCGGTCAACACGACGCTGGCACGGAACGCGGCGTCGATGTTGCGGTTCGGGGTCAGCACGTCTTCGATCAACCGCTCCAGTCCGCGATTGCCCACCCCGTCCAGGTTCGGACCGACGGCCACTCCCTTGCCGGCGATTTGATGGCAGACGGCACACTGCTTGGTAAACAACGCGGCCCCGGCGCCGGCGTCGCCTCCGTCACGCACATAGGCCGCTTTCCGCGCGTTCATTGCCGCGACCAACGCTTGGTCCTCGCTCGGCAGATCTCCGGTCAGTTTTGAGATCCGATGCGACTGCTCCTCGGTCGCCAAACTGTCCAGTTTGCCGCTGATGGCCGGATCGACCAACAATCGCGGCGACGCTTGGCCGGCTTCGACGAGTGCCAACAGCGTTTGCACACCGGATTGATCCGACGAAAGTTTTCCCGCGATCCGCAACTGTTCGGCCGCCGTGGCCAGCTTGGTGACCTTGCCCATCACGGGGACGATCTGGTCGTTGTCGGGGTTCAACAACAGGTCGGTCAGTTCGCCGCGCAATGCCGGATCAACGCCAACGACGGCGATGGACTGGGCGAGCGCCGAGGAATGCGAGCTGGAGTTCAATGCCGCAATGGCCGTCGCAAAGTCGGCGGCAAGTTGACGGCCGATGTCACCGTCACGAAGCACCTGCGTCGCCACGCCGGCGAGCCCGTTCAGTTCGAAGTCGCCGATCAATCGAGCGGCCTTGCTAAATTCGCTCGCCTGGTTGCTGGGATTCAATCCTTCGATCGAAAAACGTCCCACCGCCATCCACGCGAACGCCCCGGCGGTATCCCCGTCGACCAGTTCGACAAACACGTCGCGACCGGCCGCGTCACCGGATCGCCAAGTCACTTTTTGTGCGGTGTCATTCCGCGGCGGGCTCCAGGTCTGCAGCACCGCTTGGGACACCGCGTCGCGAACACGCACCACGTTCAAATTCTGGAGCGGTTTGTCGGGAAAGCCGTCGTGTCCGGCCACAAAAAACGTCAGCTGCTCGGGCAACGGGAATGAATCGCTGCGATAAATTCCGGTCCGGGACTCGCCGAGCGGGAAACTGCTGTGCAGTCTGGACGCCGGTTGACCGTCAGCTGAATTGCGGTTGGTCGACAACACCCAGGGATTACCGTGGTCCGGCGTGCCGGGGTACGGCAAGTAGGTCCAACCGATTTGCCGCGGACTCTCGGGCAACAACGCATCACCCTCACGCAGACCAAGGTAGCGACGTGCCAGACGCGTCGCCCAGTCGGTTACTACCGTGGGGTTTTCGATGCCGCGTTGGCCGAGTCCGTTGCGGATCGAACGCAGCAAGTCTTCTTGAAATGCGACGTTGTCTTCGAAACGGTCTTCGGCCATCCGGGCGATCGAATCCAAGTGCTGCGGTGAAGCATAGCGAGCGGCGAAAGCCAGATAGGTCGACAGTTGTTCCGGCTGTAAATCCTGAAGCTGTGACACGTGGGCAGCCAGAAACTCGCCGGCAAATGCGGTCCGGATGCCCAAGCAGAGGTCGATCACAGCCCGCATGTCTTGCGTAGTAAGGGAATCGGTGAAGACGCGAAAACGATCGGCGTCGCGAAGGTGGTCGCGCAGTGACATGCGGATCGCGTGGATCAGGTGGACATCCGACGCCGGAGTTTGATGAAGTGTTTTCATCAACTGGACGGTCAGCGGCATCGAAGGAGATGTCGCCGCGGCGATCGCCGCACAGCGCCGCACCATCGCATCGGGATCCTGCAATCCCGCGAGCAACAACGCCGATAACACTTCATCGGCACCGTCTCTGGCTCCGATCAATTGCATCGCGTGAACGCGGACCCTGGCAGATTCGTCCTGCGCCGCGGCCTGGATCTCAGAATCGGTGATCGCGCCCAACCGGTGCAGAACCCACAGCATCTGAACTTTCGCGTCGGCGCTGGGGCTTTCGGCAAACGCCCCGCGAATCGGTTCGACCGCGGCGGCACCGAACTGATCGGCCAGCCGATCTGCCGCGAGGGCACGTCGGGTCAGGTTGGCTGAATCCAACTGGCCGATCGCCCGAGAGATCTGGTCATCGTTCGCATCAAACGAGCTTCGATTCGATGTCACCTCGGGCATGTCCCGACGCACGTCCGCCGGGTCGTCAAAGACGATCCGCCAGATCCGTCCGCGGTGACGATCGCGACCGGGGTGATCGAGCCCGACTTCGTAGTGCCCGATGATGCGGTTGTAAAAGTCGGCGACGTACAAGGCGCCATCGGGACCGACCTGCAAATCGACCGGTCGAAACCAGGGATCGCCGGAAATCAAGAAATCGGATTCTTCGCGTGCCGAAACCGTCGATCCGTTGCGTTGAATCGAATTGCGATTGATCCGGCTGGTCATCACGTTGCCACCGAAGGAGTTGCCGTGATAGACCGGCGGGAACGCGTTGTCGTGGTACAGAGCAATCCCGCCGATGGCCGTGCTGCCGTGCAAGTGTTCCATTACATTGGGGACAAACCCCAAGCCATCGTGAGGCTTACCGAACCCCTGATACACGCCACCCCGCATCAGCAAGGTGACCGGTTTGGTGTGACAGTCGGCGGTAAACAAGTCTCCGTCGGGATCGATCGCCATGCCGAACGGATTGACTTGGCCGTCGGTGAAATGTTCGATCCGCGATCCGTCGGTGCGAATCCGGAACGTGTTGCCCGAGTGCATCGTGACCGTGTGACCGTCGCCGCCGGTGACCGAGGATTGATTGTTGAACCCATGGCAGGCGTACAGCCAGCCGTCGTACCCACGGGTGAATCCGTTGCACATGCCGTGGGTGTCGCGTGAGTAGTCGAAGGGCCCGTACAGGATCTCGCGTGTGTCGCATCGATCGTCGCCGTCGGTGTCACGCAAGAACCAGATGTTGGGGATGCTGTAACAGATCACGCCGTCACGATAGGGATACAATCCGATCGGGATGTTCAGCCCGTCGGCGAACGTGGTGATTTTATCGGCGCGACCGTCGTCGTCGGTGTCTTCGAGGATCTTGATCGTATCGCGTCCTTCGCCTTCGGCAGCGGGGAACGGGTACTCGACGCTGCTGCTGACCCACAACCGCCCCTTGGCGTCAAAGGCCAAGTTCATCGGCTTGGCAATTTCGGGTTCGGCGGCGACGAGCTGTACTTTGAACCCTGCCGGCAGAACAAACGACTCACGCTCCTGTTCAGGCGTCAGCGGTTCGGTGGTCCTGACGGCGGTTTTAAATTCGTCGCTGCCGACGGGATGTGCCGCGTCGGACGACGGTTCGGGGGCCGGTTCAGCGTTTCCGCTGTTGAGCAACACATAGGTCCCCAGCTTGTTTCCGACAATGACATCGACGTGTCCGTTGCGGTCGACGTCCGCGGTGGTCAACTGAGTTCCTACGCCGACACGCTGGTCGATCAGATGCGGCTGAAAATTGACGCCGTATTCGGAGCGGACGGTACGCAGCCAGTACAACACCGGCAACTCGGACGCGCCCGGATCATTCCCGCCGTGGGCCCAGAATCGTTTTCCCGTCACGATGTCTTTGATGCCATCGCCGTCGATGTCGGCCAGTGCGACCGCGTGCATTTGGGAGATCGCCAGTCCGTAGGGATTGTCCGACGGCTTGCTGCCCAGGATCAGACGTTCGACGAACAGATACTCCTCACCGCTGCCGCGTCGCTCGAACCAGCTCAATCCATACCCGTGCGCATTTTTGACCGATAGCACGTCGTTGTCGCCGTCGCCGTCAAAGTCATAGGCGAACATTTGGGATCCACCCGAAGCGGCGAATTTCACCGGGTGAAACTTAAACGTTTCGCCGCTCGTTTCAGGCTGTTTCCACCAGCCGTCTTTTTCTAGCAGATCGGCACGCCCGTCGCCGTCCACGTCGCCGACGCCCAACCCGTGCGTGAATCGCCCGTAGCCACGGTCGTCGCTGATGGGGGTGAATGACCACGGCGCGGTTGGATCAGTGGCATCGGGCCGGGCATAGCCGTAGCATCCTTTGTGGATGCAAACCAGTTCCTCCACACCGTCTCCGTCAATGTCCGAAAACGTCGGCGACTCGTTGTCGACACTCGACAGCGCGGTGTGGCGGTTCCAGGTCGATGATCGATCCGCGGTTCCGGGATTTTCGTACCACACGCCCGCCGTGCCGGGCATCGGGACGCAGAACACATCGATGTGCCCATCGCCGTTGAAGTCGCGTGCGAAGGAAAAGAAGTGATCGGAGTAGGCCTTGATCGAGTAGTTTTTGACCTCGGCGTAAGTGTGTCGCGTGCGGAAGTCCGGCCCTTGGTACCAATACGGCCCGGAAACGATGTCGTTGTGCCCGTCACCATCGATGTCCGCCACGTCGGCCCCTTCGCTGTGAAACGATTCACTGAGAACGATTTTTTGGAATCGAGACGTCTCTGATTGGGCCGACAGGAATCTCGGCAGCAAGACGGAAACAGACACGAACAAGAACGCGCGCCACAGAGCGGAGCAGGAAGGATTCATCGGCGGATCAAAGGTGGGGAAAGTCGCAGGAGGGAAGGGAACGGACCGATCGGTCAATCCATAGGATACTCGATCATGGAGAATCCGAGTCGGTCAAGATCACCAATGCGGCAATCGGCTGCGGCGGTTTTCGCGTGTTCGCCTGGCAGGGGGGAACGATCGCGCCGCCGTCTCTCGCTGCGAATGAGATCTGCTAGATTGGTCAGCCGATCGTCAAAACGGTCCCCTTGATCGAGACGGGAACAGTAAGCGTTGAAGTGTGGGTAGGAAGATTTAGGAGGTAAGAAAATTGCGTGCCGACCGGCGACTCTGACTCCGTTTCCTTTCCGCAGACACTTCCCTCCAAAATCTTCCTACCTCCAAAATCTTCTCCCCCCCCTCTTCCACGGACGACGCCCGTTGAATGACCACGCACACCATGACCTTCTCTGCCAAGTTTGTCGGACGGATCGCCGGGCCGATCCTGTTTGCCCTGATCTTGATGTTCGTTCATCCGCCCGGTTTGAGCCCGGAGGCCAACGCGGTGTTGGCGTCGACGGCTTGGATCGCCGTCTGGTGGGTGACCGAAGCGATCCCGATTGCCGCGACGGCGCTGTTGCCGATCGTGCTGTTTTCGTTGACCGGCGCCGTCGACTTGCAAGCGACCACATCCCAGTACGGCCACCGCTACATCTTTCTGTACATCGGGGGGTTTTTGATCGCGATTGCGATCGAAAAATGGGGACTGCACCGGCGGATCGCGCTGAACATCATCAACCTGATCGGCACCAACATCACCCGAATCATTCTCGGGTTCATGGTCGCCACCGCGGGGTTGTCGATGTGGATTTCCAACACCGCGACCGCGGTCATGATGCTGCCGATCGGGATGGCCATCGTGACCCAGTTGCGCGACAATCCGCAAACCGAAGCCGGCGAGAATGAGACGTTTGGCAAGGCGTTGATGCTGGCGATCGCCTACAGCGCATCGATCGGCGGCATCGCCACCCTGATCGGCACGCCGCCCAACCTGGTGCTGGCCGGGGTCGTTCAAGAAGTCTACGGTGTGGAAATCAGCTTCCTGCAGTGGTTCAAGTTTGGACTGCCGATCTCGCTGATTTTGCTGGCCCTGTGTTGGGTTTACCTGACGCGATTCGCGTTTCAGTTTCGACAGAAGAGTTTTCCCGGCGGGCGTCAGGAGATTCAAAAACAACTCCAGGCGTTAAAGGCGTTTTCACTGGAAGAAAAACTGCTGCTCGGCGTGTTCTCGTTGACCGCAGCCGCATGGATCAGCCGATCGTTTCTGCAGCAGCAACTGGGATTGTTCCCGCGACTGGACGACACAATCATCGCCATGACCGGTGGGCTATGCCTGTTTTTGATCCCCAGTGGCAATTTCAACCAGGACGGGAAACGGTTGCCGCTGTTGGTTTGGGAAGACACAAAAAACCTGCCGTGGGGGATCGTGCTGTTATTTGGCGGCGGGATGGCGCTCGCCGAGGGGTTCACGTCCAGCGGGTTGGCGGTTTGGATCGGTTCCCAAACCACGCTGCTGGAGTCGGTGTCGATGTTGCTGCTGGTGTTGATCCTGGTCGCGGCGGTCAACTTCCTGACCGAGATCACGTCGAATCTGGCCACGACCTCGATGCTGTTGCCGATCCTGGCCTCCATGGCCGTTGCGATGAACGTGCACCCGTTCCTGTTGATGGTCGGCGCGACGGTGGCGGCGTCTTGCGCGTTCATGCTGCCGGTCGCGACGCCGCCCAATGCCGTGGTGTTCGGATCGGGGCACTTGAGGATTCCGGATATGGTGCGCGCAGGAATTTGGTTAAACGTGATTTCGATCCTGTTGCTGACCGCGTTTGTTTATTGGGTGCTGCCGATCGTCTGGGGGATCCAGATCAGCGAGTTTCCTGACACGTGGCGTTGAACCATTCTCTCAGTGTGGTCCGCTGGGGAATGTCGTACAGAACCCAAGTGTCGGTATGGTCCCAGCCCGCCAGGGTTTGAAAGGTGAAGTTTCCATCCGGCATGACTTCAGCCAAATAGTCGCGCGTTGCGGCGACGGATTTTTCGTGACTGATGAATTGCGGCCGATCCCCAAGTCGCCTCAATCGATTCGCGGCCGACCGGCGGTCACTGCCGGCATAGGGCCATTGTTTCACCCCGTCGTAGTGGCTGTGGCAGATGAATCCGCGCCAAAGCGCCGCGATTTCATCGTCGTAGAGTCCGATGAAATTGCAGGCGATCGCCCCACGGGAAAAACCGGCGATGAACAGGTTTTCGGGGTCACCGCCGTAACGCTGACAAACCGTCCTTACGGTCTGTTTGCAATACGCCACGGTCGCATCGATATCGCCCCACCAACGCTGCTGATTTCGCTGCTGCTGGGTATTGACGTAGGGCATGCAAACCCAGATCGCCCCCTTGCCCCCGGACAGGCCGTATCCCAAGTTGCTGCCCTCGACCGTGCCGGGGCTGGTTTGGTATTGGTTGCCCGCGTATTCGACGATCACCGGATACTTTTGATCGGGTTGCCAATCGGTCGGAAGGTAAAGCAGGTGATAGACATTGGATCCCTGGTAGGCAGGCAGAACCTGCCGGACGCGTTTGCCCGCCGCAGGTTCTCCGGCGGTCACCGCCGGCGTCCGGAGGTCTTGGACGCGCCCGGGCGTTTGAGCGAAACCGTCCGGTTTGGCAACGAGTAAACTGATTGCCGCAACCAAGGTAAGTTGTGTTAATCCCAATTGCCCGTTTCGATCGATCATCTTTCCGTCTGCAGAAGTGCATGTTGGACACCAGCGCATGCGGATCACTCCGCAGCACGACATAATAACCATCAACCTTCACGACGACCGCACCCGAGAGGCCCCATGAGAATTGCGATCCAGTTGCGCTGGCTGTCAGTGACCTTGATCCTAGTGACCGCAGCCCTGATCGGATCGACCGTCTACATCGGCTATGTGCAGATCGCCCAGATGCAGCAATTCGACTCTCTGCGTCAAATCCTTGTTTCGGACATCCGCAGTTTGGAACAGGAAGTCGACAACATCAAACACAACGTGCGGCTATTGGCGCAGTTGCCTATCGTGCGGACCGTCGCACAGGCCGAGCGTGAACGTGATACGGACGATTTTGTCTTCGCCAAAACGGAGCTGCAACGAGTTTTCACCGAAATCGCATCGTCAAAACCATTCTACAGCCAAGTCCGGCTGATCCGGCTGGACGAGAACGGTCAAGAAATGGTGCGTGTCGAGCAACTCGATGGCGAGACAACGGTCATCCCCGATGATCGACTGCAACAAAAATCCGGCCGAGACTACTTCATCGCGTCCCGGCAGCTGCAGAATCACGAGGTTTACGTTTCCAAAATCAACCTGAACCGAGAAAACGGTCAGATCCAAGTTCCTTACCAGCCGACCGTCCGTTTTGTCGCCGGCGTTTACGATGATCGCGGTCAACAGTGCGGCATTGTCGTCCTGAACGTCCGCTTCGACATGCTCTTTCGTCCGCTGTTGCTGCCGGATTCGGAGAGTTTTCAGTACATCGCCACGAACCAAGAAGGTTACTATCTCTATCACAATGACCCGGAACGCACGTTCGGATTCGAATTGCCGCACGGGCGTACGATCGCCACCGACCACCCATCGCTTGCCGCGTTTTTGGCCGGACCGCTGTCACCCTCGTTGCGCGAGATCGCCGACGGGAAACGACAAATTGTGTTCGGCAAGTCGGACATGTTTTCCTCGCGCCACGAAAATGTGATCGGGATTGGTGTCATCGCGACCAACGTGAATCTGCACGAATCGCAAAACGACATCGTGCGATGGGCCGTGGCCGTGACATTTACCTTGATCCTGTTGGCGATGTTCACCGGCTACCTGGCCAGTTCGGTATTGACCCGTCCGCTTTACGCGATCACTCAGGCGGCAAACCGAATCAAAGAAGGCGGTCCGGTCATTGAATTGCCCAAGGACAGGACCGACGAAATCGGCGTTTTGGCCACGGCCTTTGAGGAGATGGCCGTCACGATCAAGGACAAAGAATCGGAACTGGTGGGCGCCAACCGGCGTCTGCAAATCACCAACAGCGACCTGGAACACTTCACGCACCTGGCGGCACACGATTTACGTGAACCGGCGCGGATGCAGTCCAATTTGATGGGGCTCGTCGCGCACCACTTGCGGGAAATTGAGGATGACGAGTTGCATTTATTGATTGCCGATGCATCACGCTGCTCGGATCAAATGTTGGCGATGGTCCAAGACTTTCGAACGCTGACGCGGGTTTCCGAGGAGCAAGGCGAGCGCCAGCCGATCGACTTTGATCGAATCATCGACACACTGCTTCAAGAGTTTGAAACCACCCTTTTTGCCCGTCAGGTGGTCGTGCAAAAGGACGTCCACCCCCGTGATCTGTTGGGTTACCAATCGTACCTGGAGTTGCTTTATCGCAACTTGGTGTCCAATGCACTGGCCCACGCAAGCGGTGACGATTTCACACTGCACTTCACCGCCGATGAGCCCGGGGACACGTGGATTTTCGGGGTGAAAAACACCGGTTCCTCCATCCCGCAGGACCAGCTCGACGAGGTGTTCAAAATGTACCGCACAATAGGCGGATCAGCCCACTCCGGAACAGGCGTCGGACTCAGCCTGTGCAAACGGATCGTGGACAAGCACTCCGGAGTGATCTACGCGGAATCAGGGGACGATTTCACACACATCAAATTCACCCTTTCGGATCCCAATGGGACCGAGATCACTTGAAGTACGTCACCGGGGAATCACCTTCGATTTCTTGACCGGTCGCCAGCATGTTCAGGATCTGCAGGTAACCTTGAAATCCCTGCGGTTTGACGATGTAGGCATCGGCTCCGGCGTCACGCGCCTTCTGCTCATCGACCGGCGCATCGGAATTTGAAAACATCACGACCATCGGGATTTCCGAGAACGACGGGTTCGCGCGAACGGCTTGAACCACTTCAAATCCGTTCATCACCGGCATCCGAACGTCGATCATCGCAATCGCCGGAACGGGGCGTTTCTCCTGGTCGACTTCGTTCATGAAGCTCAGGAATTCCTCGCCCGTGGTGAACGATTGCAACGCATTGTTCAGCAGGGAGAGCGTCATGAAGCGGGCGAACAATTTGATTTCGAGCTCGTCGTCATCGACCAACACGATGTCGCGGTCGTTCGGCACATGGAGTGTCGACATGCAGATGTCTCGAATGGTTTGCTGTGATACCCGGCGGAAGCGGCTCTCACAATTGCCGCCAACTAGAGTATAGGGCAGCATCAAACAGGTTCCTACCGGACCAAGCCGCGGTAGGGCATCGGACCGACCGAGTCGGATTGATAGCTGGCGGGAAGCTGGTAACTGGTCGGCGCGACCATGCCGCCGCCGGCCGGTGATAACGTGGTCAAATCGATCGACTGACTGGCCCCTTGCGGCATCACAAACAGATTGGGATCACCGCTTAGAATCTGGTTGACCGCGTAAACGCCCACGTCAATCACCATCTCCAACGGTTCTCCCGCGCGCGGCCGCAGCGACAGCTGGACGGTATGCGGCAGCGAACAATTGTGATCGACGTAGAATTGGTGGTTCGAAGCGTGGCTTTCGGCGATCGGCGGGCCGCCGGTGGGCGCGTACAACAGTTGGTCGGTGACATGCCCCGCGGCGGCATCGATGTAACAAACACGCTGAAAGGTTCCGGCGGGCAACGGCAAAGCCGATCGGATTTCCAACTTTCCGTCGGGCCGCATGACCGGACCGGCGACCACTTGATTGGGGTCGATTTGGACCAGACCGAGCGCGTCGCTGACCCAGGTCGGGTCGACCGGCAGCACCGCGCGGTCGAGTTGCCGGCGATATTGGTCATGCCGGGCAAAGTACAACGTGCGGCTCAACCCCTCGGGGACTTCGAACCAAAACAGCGAATTGTTGCTGCCCATGTCCAACCCCGATACCATCACGACGGGCAAACTGGCCTTGAGCCGAAAATCACGCTCTTTGCGCAAATTGATCGTCGCCGACAACTCGGCCAGCGCGGGCATGGTCAGCACATCGACCGATGCGGTGTTGGTGGACAGTTCCCCGATCGAGGACGTGCGATTGACCGCCGCGGCGACCTGCTCCAACGTCGGGTTTTGGGGCAGTACGGGTGGTGGGGGAGGCATTTGGAAAGTCGTGTCGCGTCGCGCGCACGTCGCTCCGCCGGAAACAAAACCGACCCCGAGCACGAGTAGCCAGGTCAGGGCGCGCATCCTTGCGTCAAACCGTACCATCGATCATTCCTGTTGAATTTCACTCGCTTCGCAATATAGCAACTCGCTCAGCGCCTCGCTCAACGATTCCGCTTCGCTCTTGGCGATTTGGCACTCGGCCACGTCGATCGTCGATCCGTCGTCGACGACTTCCAAGTGCATCATCGGGGGGCCGGACGTCGCCGCGTCCGCTTGGTTGGGATTCTTCGCCGCAGCGTGTGGGCTGGCGATGACGCGGACAAATCGTCGACGCAGCAGGATCAGCGCCAGCAGGTAACGTGTTTTCGCCTGCTCGGGCATGTCCTCCATCTGCCGCAACAGCCCGATCAGCACGGCCCGCGGCGCCAGCACCAACTTCTTCTCGCCGGCGACCGGCATCCGGCATTTCCAATGCCCCAGTGTCCCCTCCGGTGGGCCTTCCCACCCGTCGGCACTGTAATCACGGCGCTCGTATTCGTCGTCGTCATTGGTAAGCACGACGCTGTAGTACCACTCGCCTTCTTTCAGCGGTCGCTTTTCGCGGTAGCACTGGCGGCTACATCGGCCAACTTTGATTTCACCCAACATGACATCGGTTGTAGCACAGCGGGGGGAGCGGTCGAAAGATGCGTTTCTGGACCGCACATCCCGCACGTCGCACATCCCGCACATTGCATGCCGCATTTGCCAGATCGCAAGTTAAAATTGGGGTACAAAACCTCAGTCGGCGCGTTCAACGGCTGACGGATCCCCCTTCTCGACACCTTTCGTATTCCGTCCCGCCCTGACAATTCGGGGAGACGGAAAACCAAGCTGTGGCAGAATACCAGGTGTTGTTTTTCATGCGATCGCGAGTCTCGATGTCCCCTGCCGCCCTGTTTTCCACGCTTTTTGGCCGTACGCTCCCCCTGGCCGTTCTGGTTGGGGCTCTGCTGGCCCCCGCCCTGTTGGCCCTGTCCCCGGCCGTCGCGACGGCCCAGAAAAAGCCGCCGGCAAAGAAGAAACCCGCACCGCCAAAAATCCGGCTACCCGAGAGTGTTCGCACCCGTCCGTCGCATCTGATGGACGTCGAACCGGCCTCGCGCGAGCGTCGGACGGAATTGGAACTCGCCGCCTCCCAGCTCGACTCGCTGATCGAAGACAAGCTGACCGAACAGGGGTTGTCGCCGAACCCGCCGGTCGAAGACGAAGTGTTTCTGCGACGGATCTATTTGGACGTCGCCGGACGAATTCCGACGCTGGCCGAAGCCCAAGCCTTTCTGGATTCCAGCGACCCGGACAAACGCATCGAATTGATCGACACGCTGCTCAGCAGTCCCGACTACGTCAGTCACACGTACAACTTCTGGGCCGACACGCTGCGGCTGCGCGAACGCCCCCAGCCGAACATCATCGCCGAACCGTTCTTGGCGTATGTCAAAGATGCGATCCGCACCAACAAGCCGTACGACCAGTGGGTTTATGAAATGCTGACCGCCGACGGCAAGGTGTGGGAGAACCCCGCGGTCGGCTATCAGTTGCGTGACGACGGGATGCCGTTGCCGTACATCGACAACACGGTTCGCGTCTTCTTGGGCACCCAAATCGGCTGTGCCCAATGCCACGACCACCCCTTCGATCAATGGACCCAGTACCAGTTTTACGAATTGGCGGCGTTGACCGCCGGGACTCGAACGCGAATCAAACGCGGCGACCCGGGCTATGAAAAAACGAATCCCGCCAACGCGATGATCAGCGAAGCCCGCAAGCACTACGACAAGGGGCGCGTCCCCGGTGCGTTCCAACGCATGATTCGCGCTAACACGTACAGCGTGTCCGAGGTCAAAGCGACGCTGCGATTGCCACACGACTACGCCTACCTGGACGCCAAACCCAAGTCGGTCGTGGAGCCGGCCGTGCTGTGGGGGGAAATCCCTTCCAAGGCCAAGAACGCCTCGCCACGACACCAATTCGCCGCTTGGGTGACCAGCCCGGACAACCAGCAATTCCAAAACATGATCGTCAATCGGCTGTGGCAACGGTTCATGGGCGTCGGCTTCGTCGAACCGATCGACGATTTTCGCGATGAGCATCCCTGCGTCAACGAACCGGCGATGGAGTACCTGGGCAAGGAACTGGTGCGTTCGGGATTCGACCTCAAGGATTTGGTTCGCATCATTCTGTACTCGCGAACCTACCAACGAGCCGCGTCGGACTATGACGTCACCAGCGGCCAGGCCTTTTACTTTCCCGGTCCGACAATTCGCCGGATGACGGCCGAACAGGTTTGGGATTCGATGCTGACGTTGGCCGTGCGCAATCCGATGCCATTTCAGCGTCCGGGGGCCGAAGAGCTGAAACCGTATGTCGACGTCGACTTTTCCAACTTGACGTTCCAACAAGCCAAGGCCCAGTCGGAACGGTTCGCCAAGACGTATTTTCTTTCCGCCTACAAACGCGAGCTGAACAAGCACGCTTATCAAGGAAACATCCTGTGCCGCGCCAGTGAGTTGCCGTCGCCCCAACGCGCCGATCACTTCTTGCGTCAATTCGGCCAAAGCGATCGAGAAACGATCGACGGTGCGGCCAAGGAAGCCACGGTGCCGCAGATTCTGGCCATGTTCAACGGCCCGATCACCCACGTCATGCTTGAACGCGGATCCGCGATCGTCGACGACGTCCTGGCGATCCGCGACACCCGCGACCGCATCGACGCCATCTTCATGAGCGTGTTGGCACGACGCCCGGCTACCAAAGATCGACTGTTTGTCGCCAAAGAACTCTCGCGCACGCCCAACGACAACGTCGGCTATGGAAACATCATCTGGGCGTTGCTCAACACCCGTGAATTCCTGTTCGTTCAATAACCCGTCCGGAGACTGTGGGATCGGCTTCCAGCCTGTCATCCCGGAATCGACAGGCTGGAAGCCGATCCCACATCCATCGCTCGACGCGACGTCGACCTTCACCTGAATCCTATCCGTTTCGGCCTACTCTCGATCATGCCTGCACCAGAAGTAACCCACCCGTGTCGCCGCGACTTCATGCGCAGCGTCGCCAATCAATGCTTGGGAGTCTCGTTTGCCGGTGCCGTCGGTTCCGGTGCGATGGCGTCCCTCGGTGAAGCCCGGGCGGCCGGCACACCGGCGGGCAAAGCCAAGCACATCATCTATCTGTTCATGGAAGGTGCGATGACGCACCTGGACACCTTTGACCCCAAGACGGGTGTGCCCGAAGCGGGCGAAACCAAACCCATCCAAACCCGCGTTCCCGGCATCTCCTTTGGCGACCGTTTTCCGAAACTCGCCTATCTGGCCGGTGCAATCGCCGTCGTCCGATCGCTGAGCACCGAGACCGGCGCTCACGAAAAAGGCCAGTACTTGATGCGGACGTCCTACAAAAAAATCAATAGTATCCAACACCCCGCGATGGGAGGCTGGATGTTGGCCGAACAGGGTCGACTGAATCGTGAGCTGCCGGGCAACTACGTGATCGGGTCGGCCAATCGGCATCCCGGTTCGGGATTCCTGGAACCGTCGCTGTCACCGGTTCCCGTCGCCAGCCCCAGCGCCGGCATCCAGAACATCAAACTGCCCAAGTACCTGCCGGACGAATTGTTCGCCCGCCGGCTGATGCTGGCCGAACGCTTCGACACCAAGTTCCAAACCTCCCACCGCGGCAACACCAAGATCGAAGCCTACAACCAGCTGTACCATGAAGCCCGCAATTTGATGGGCAGTGACCAATTGAAGGTGTTCGATATCAAGCAAGAACCCCAAGCCGTTCGCGATGCCTATGGCAACAACACGCTGGGCCAGGGTTGCTTGTTGGCGCGGCGTTTGGTTCAAGGCGGCGCCCGCTTTGTCGAAGTCTCCTACGGGGGCTGGGACATGCACCAAGACATCTACACGCGGCTCAATGACCGGGCCGGGCATCTGGATACCGCACTGGGGATCTTGCTCAAGGATCTGCACCGCACCGGATTGCTGGATGAAACCCTGGTCGTGCTGACGACCGAATTCGGCCGCAAACCGTCGATCAATGCCAACGGGGGAAGGGACCACCACCCCGGCGCGTTCTGCTCGCTGTTGATGGGCGCCGGCATCAAGGGCGGCCAAGTGTACGGGGCGAGCGACAAACGAGGGTTCTCGGTCGACAAGGACCATGTGTCGGTCAGTGATTTCAACAAAACCATCGCCGCGGCGGCCGGATTGCCGCTGGAAAAGGAGCAATTTGCCCCCAACGGACGGCCGTTTAAGATCGGCGGCAACGGCGATCCGATTGCGGCGCTGTTGGCGTGACCGAATGTGTCCGTGGCCCCCTGATACTTCTCCAGGCAAGCAGAAACCTGCCCGCAACGGACGAATCGGCCGACCCAAATTGCCGCGTCCGAAGTGATTACCATCCTTCAGGGGGACACGCCATGAAAAACGTACTACGCCGCGCCATGCTGGACTCGGAAACCTTCGTCGTCGAAATGGTCTATTCGGATTCCAAAGGCAACCGCACCCGCCGGATCGTCAGCCCGATTCGTTTTGTCGGCGACGACCGTTTCCTGGCGCTGTGCCTGTGCCGCGAAGAACCGCGTCAGTTCTATCTGTCGCGATGCGAAGCCGTGCGACTGGTCCCGGCGGCGGAAGTCATCATGCCGATGCCGATGCAGAGCATCGAGCCGGCCGTTCCCGCACCGGCGGCGACGATGACCACCGTTGCCTGTCTGGTCTAACGCGCAAATTCCCTGGCAGTGACCAAGCGTCACGTCAAGGGACTTCCCCGCTCAAGTCGGCCGGTTTTCTTTGTCCGATGGCCCTTCCGGGCTGTCGCCCGTGGGGCTCTACACGACGACCTGGAAAGGACGTCGTACACCCCGCCGATCACCGATTGCCCGATCACCGATTGCCCGATCGGTCGGATCAGAACGATTGATCCCTACCGGTCACTTTCCGTCGCTGCGACGGCGGCCCCGAACCGGGAGTCGGCCGCTCCGATAAACACACCTTCGGAGACCAGGATCGTGTTGGCGTCGCCTTGGCTGTTGGTGTCGACGACGGTGTGACCGAGCCGTTGAAGTTGTTTGACCATCTCGGTGTGCTCGGGATCGTCGGCCCCCATAAAGCGAACGCGATCGGGAAACCACTCGTGGTCGGTGCGAGGAGCGTCCACGGCTTGGCGGGCGGTCATGTCGAACTGAAGAACGTTCAGCGTGACGCAGAACACCGTGTTGATGATCGTGCGCCCACCGGGGCTGCCTGTGATCAAGTACGGCTGATCGTCTTTCAGCACAATCGTCGGCGTCATCGAGCTGAGCATGCGTTTTTCGGGACGAACTTCATTGGCCTCCGTCCCGATCGATCCTTGTGAGTTGGTCACGCCCGGTCGACGGTTGAAATCACCCATTTCGTTGTTCAATAAAAATCCAGCGCCGCGGACGACGATGCCGCTGCCATAGCTGGCTTCCAGGGTGTAGGTGTTGGAGACGGCCATCCCGTTGCGGTCGATCACCGAAAAGTGCGTCGTTTGGGGACTTTCCGCCGGTTCGGTGATCGGCGGTCCCAGCAGTGCACTGGGCGTGGCCTGGTCCAGGTCGATGGTGCCGGCCATGTACTTCGCAAAATCACTGCTGGCTAAATGTTTGGGGATGGTGACAAAGTCGGGATCACCCAGGTACATCGCACGGTTGGCATACGCGCGGCGCATCGCTTCGATCATCACGTGGTTGGTCTGGACCGACCATCGCCCCCAGCGACGAAGGTCAAACTGTTCGGCGATGCCGAGCATCTGGGCCAGCGTGATCCCGCCACTGCTGGGCGGAGGGGGCCCGAGGACTTCATAGCCACGAAAGTGACTTCGAATCGGTGCTCGGATTCGCGCGCGGTAGCGAAGCAGGTCCTCGGCCGAAATCAAACCGCCGCCGGCTTGCATCTCGGCGGTGATCAATTCGGCAGTCCGACCGGCATAGAATCCGGCAGGTCCGTTGTCGGCAATCCGCCCGAGTGTCGCGGCCAAATCCGAGAGCACGATGCGGTCGCCCGCGACCCATGTCGTGCCATCGGGCTTGCCGTAGACACGTCGAAATTCGTCGTTGGAGGAGCGGGAAAGTTGACGGTTCAGGTCGCCGGCCAAGCCTTCATGCAGGATGAACCCGTCCCGAGCGAGTGCCACGGCCGGTTCGACCAAGTCGCTCCAAGCAAGTGAACCGTACAACTCGTGGGCCAGCTTCAATCCGCGGACCGTTCCGGGGACGCCGACATACGGGTGGGTCCGCGCGTCGTTGTTGTCGACGAACATCGTCCGCGTGGCCGCCAAGGGGGCTTTTTCGCGATAATCGATCACCACCGCGGGGCTGCCGTCACCGGGGTGAACCAGCATGAACCCGCCGCCACCGATATTGCCGGCCGCCGGATGGGTGACCGCCAGCGCAAACGCGGTGGCGATCGCCGAATCGACCGCCGTGCCGCCCCGGCCAAGAACCTTCGCTCCGACCGCCGCCGCATCGGGCGAGACGGCGACGACCATCCCGTCTCGGCTTTCCGCATCGCGATGGGGCGACTTGTCGCGAGACTGCGCCGCGACGTGCCCGCCGTAGAACGAGCACCACACCAAGACCAACAGAGATCCGAATCGACAGCAGCGTTTCACAATTCACTCCTTCCAAGCACGATATCCGGGGCCGACGTTGGGCCGATCAAAACCGAGTACCGCTAAGTTAACGCCATTTTCCCCGAAGCGGGGCCGCGTGCACAAACCGACAGCTCATGACGTGGTCGATCGCTGGCCCGACATCGACACGCCCACGTGCCACTTTCCGCTTGCAGGAACGATCCGATTCTGTTCTCTGTAAATCAGTGTCGATTCGTTTTCCGATCGGTTCGAAGCAAAGGGCGTGCGGTTGGTCATTCTCACACTCGTTCTGGGGTTGGTCGTCCTGACGATTGGGGCGGAGTTGTTGGTGCGGAGTGCATCCAAGTTGGCGGTCGCGGCGGGGATTTCGCCATTGGTGGTCGGGTTGACGGTGGTCGCGATCGGAACAAGCGCGCCGGAGTTGGTCGTCAGTGTTCAATCGACTTGGCGTGGACAACCCGACGTGGCGATGGGCAACGTCGTGGGCAGCAACATCTTCAACGTGTTGTTGATTCTCGGAATCTCGGCACTGATCATTCCGCTGCGTGTTTCTCAGCAACTGATCCGTTTTGATGTCCCGCTGATGATCGGATTATCGGCCCTGGTTTGGGGCTTTGCCTGGGACGGGCGTCTCGGTCGCATCGACGGAGCGTTGTTGGTGACCGGGCTAGTCGGGTATTTAACGTTGGCGGTGTGGAAGAGTCGAAAAGAGCAAGCTGCGGTCAACGCGGAATATGAAAGCGAATACGGAGCGACGTCAACCATTTCGATCGGCGGGATGGTGCTCAACCTGCTCCTCTTGGTCGTCGGGCTGGCGTTGTTGGTGCTCGGGGCACGTTGGTTTGTCGATGCGGCGATCGTGTTGGCCCGGCAATTGGGGATGTCCGAGCTGGTGATCGGGCTGACGATTGTCGCCGCCGGGACTTCGCTTCCGGAAGTCGCGACGTCGATCCTCGCGGCGATTCGCGGGGAACGTGACATTGCAGTGGGAAACGTGGTCGGCAGCAACCTATTCAACATCATGGGCGTGCTGGGCCTCTCGGGCCTGGTTTCCGCCCAAGGGGTCACCGTCACGGACACCGCGTTGCAGCTGGACATCCCCGTGATGGTCGCCGTCGCTTTCGCCTGCCTACCGATCTTCTTCACCGGTCACCTGATCGCGCGCTGGGAAGGCGTTCTGTTTCTGGCCTACTACGGCGCCTACACGGCGTATTTGGTCACCGCGGCGACCGTGCCGCAGTTCAATCGAACGTATGAATTCGTCATGCTCACCTTCGTGATCCCACCGACCGCCATCACACTCGCCGTCGCCGTCGTCCGCGATGCGCGAAAACCGGCCGCATCACGCACTGATTCGGAAAGCTCCGAGATGTGAATGCTCGATTGCCGATGACACCGATGCCGTTACTTCGCCACCATTTGATCCGCAAAACGAATGCGAATTCATCGTCCCAGACGAATTCGAGTCGCGTCGTCGGGAGATGCTCCGGTGCTACACCGCCCAGCGGTGCCACAACACAGCGCCGGGTCGCGAAGTACACCCCGGGCCGCGCTCCACTACCCCACGACATACCACCAGATCGCCATGAAGTGACACAAGGCGGCCGAAATGACAAACAGGTGCCAGACGACGTGCAAGTACTTGAGCTTGGAATCGTTCAGCAGCACGATCACGCCCAAGGTGTACAGCACGCCGCCGAGTAACATCCCCCAGCCCAGACCAGAGGGGACGTTGGAATACAAGGGAATCGCCGGTAACCAACCCAGCAGCAGATAGCTGACCGTCGCGATGTTGTTGACGCGATGTCTCAGCAACAGCTTGCCCGCGATCCCGGCAAACGCGGCGACCCAGATCGCGGTCAACAACGGCACTCGGACCGTGTCCGGGGCATGGCGATAAATGATCGGCGTGTACGTGCCGGAAATCATCGCATAGATCATCGCCTGGTCCCACGCCCGCAAGGTGTCCAATAACGGTTGTTGCAGAATTGTGTGCGAGAGCGCCGAAAACGAAAACGTCGCAAACACCGATGCG
Organism: Stieleria mannarensis; assembly: GCF_014154935.1. Taxonomy (GTDB): domain Bacteria; phylum Planctomycetota; class Planctomycetia; order Pirellulales; family Pirellulaceae; genus Stieleria; species Stieleria mannarensis. The sequence continues at coordinate 6,796 of NZ_JACEHH010000040.1, read as the reverse complement.
ATGTACGCCACACATGCCAACGCCAACCCCGGATGATCGGGCAATGCATCGAGCACCAGCCAACCGCCCAGCACCAGCGATGACAATGCCGCCACGCCGTGCGTGAGCGCATTGGCCCACTCTTCATCCGGCCGGATGGGCGCATCTCCATGGAGTGGGGCGGGGGCGTTCACGACAGGAAGCGGGTAAATTTGTAATGGACGAATTCAACGATCATCATCGCAATTTGGGAGTGCCCGAATGAGACCGGTCTGAAAGTCTCCCGAATGCGACTTCCAGGGAAGTATCGCAGACAATGCCAATTGGAAAAACCTTAGTTCAGAAACGTAGCGTCAACCTAAAAAAGGCTGACGAAGCACTCGCCCCCCTCGACCGATTCGGTACCCGTCCCGCGCATCCGGTCGATCGATGTTAAACTGGGTGCCGATCGCTTTTGCACGCCCCCCACACGCGGAACCTTTATGAAACTTTCTCGACGTGACGTCATGGCGGCTTCGGCCGGACTTTTCTCGTTGGCGGCCTGTCCGGCCGCGTTTGCTTCGTCCGAAGCGAAACGCAAATTCACCATCGATCTCCGCTGGGGCAGCATCGGTGTCAAGGCGAATCAGAATGAAGCGATCGAATTGGCGGCCAGCCACGGGTTCGAGTCGGTCGCCGCATCGCCTCAGGAATTGGCCAAACTGTCCGATGCCCAAAGCCAGGCGTTGGTCGCGAGCCTGAAGGAGAAAGGCCTTGTCTGGGGCTCCTCGGGCCTGCCCGTCGATTTTCGCAAGGACACCGAGACTTTCAAACAGGGGCTGGCCGCGCTACCCTCTCAAGCGGCCGCATTGCGCCGGGCCGGTGTGGACCGAATGGGAACCTGGATCCGGCCCTGTCACGACGAACTGACTTACGTGGCCAACTTCAAGCAACATGCCGATCGGCTGCGGCAATGCGCCAAAATCTTGAAGGACCATGACCTCCGCTTGGGGCTGGAATACGTCGGTACGGCGACCCTGCGCAATTCGAAACGATTCCCGTTCATTCACACGATGCGCGAGACGGCCGAACTGCATTCGGCCATCGGCGTCGACAACATGGGCTTCGTGCTCGATTCCTGGCACTGGTACACAGCCGGCGAAACGGCCGACGACATCCGCTCCCTAAGTGCGAACCAAATCGTCGGGTGCGATTTGAACGACGCCCCCAAGGACGTCCCGGTCGACCAGCAGATCGACAACCGCCGCGAACTCCCCGCGGCGACAGGCGTGATCGACGTGAAGTCCTTCCTGCAGGCACTGATTGATGTCGGCTACGACGGCCCGGTCCGCGCCGAACCGTTCAACCAAGCACTCAACAAGATGGACAACGACGCCGCCTGCCAGGCGACGTCCAAAGCGATCCGAAAAGCAATCACACTGGGCGTGGGTTAGGCTTCCGGCTCGTCAAGTGTCGCCGTGTTCTCCGAAATCGGCGGCCACCCAAGCGAAGCTTTGCCTGCGCCAACCTCGGCGAGGACGGCGACTGTCCGGTCCCACCGAAAACCGCGCCACAAGCATGCACTAACGTTTGATCGCGGTGAGGAAACCGCGGTCGGCGATCGTGTCTTGATAGGGACCGACCTCGAATCCGTGATCCGACAGGATCGCGCCGTATTCGGCCGGCGAATAGCACTTGCCTTGGGTGATGTTGACCAACAGCACCGAGTACTCGGCGACCGCCAACGGGCCCGTTTTGTCGTCGTTTAAAAACGCTTCGTGGATGATCACACGACCGCCGGACGGCAACGCCTGGCACGTCTTTTGAATCAGCGTCCGGATCTCGGGAAAGTCCCAATCGTGCAGCACGTTGGACAGCAACACGCAATCCGCTCCGGACGGCCAAGGATCGGTGAACATGTTGCCTTGGGCGACCGTGATCCGATCTTGCAGCCCGTGTCGCAGCACCTCCTGGCGTGCCAACCGATCGACCGGTGATTGTTCCAGCACGGTCGCCCGCAAGTGATCGTGTTTGGCGACAAGCGTGGACGAGTAGATCGCCGATCCGCCGCCGACATCCAACACATGGTTGCAATCGGCGACGAAGCTGCCCACTTTGTCGGCGAGCACCTGCCCCATGGCGATGCCACGACAGTTCATCAACGCGGTAAAGCCTTTGGCAAACTCCTCGTCCATCATCGACGCGTGCCAGTCGCTGCCGTCTTCGTCGGCCTGCCAATTGGCCGGACGATCGTGCTGTAAGACTTGCAAGCAGCCCTGGGCAATCGGCGAATCGACGATCGGTGCGTAGTAGGGACCGAGAAACCAGGGCGAGGTGTCGACCAGATGTTCGCGTCCCAGGTCCGTCAGACTGTGTCGATCGCCGGCGCTTTCGATCAGCCCGCTGGCCCGACACAGCGTCAGCAACACATCCAAGGGACGCGATGCGAGCGAGAAGTGGTTGGCGATCGCCTCCGTCTCGGCATCGCCCCGCGAGTGGATCCACGTGAACAGATTCAGTTTGCCGATCGCTACGGCAAGCATGTCCGGCGCGTACTGCCGATCGCGAAAACGCAACAGCAGAGCGGGATCGGTCGCGGGGTTGTGTTTCAAGTTGATCGTCATCGCAGTGCTTTGCGCTATGCCTGGTCAAGATTTGAAGGTTCGTGCCGTAGCGGAACGCGCCACGTGTTCCGGTTTGGAACGCAGCACGGTGTTCCGTCTCGTCCTAAGGTCCGGTAACGGGTAGTGGACGACGCGAAAACCAGCTGCGTTGGACTATTCGCTTTCCGTGTCGATCAACGATTCAACGACCGATTCGAGTTGCATCCCGGTGAAATCCAACGCTTCGACCCGCCCCTGTTGGTTGAAGATCGCGACGAACGGTAACGACACCAAACCGAACTTGGACGCGATCGGGTTGCCCTGGTCCGACGTGGCCGACGAAACGCTGCGGTAACTGGGGAATCCCAGATCATTCTTCGCCAGGAACTCTCCCAACGGTGCTTGTTCGCCATCCAGGTTCATCCCCACGATCGCGATTTTGTCTCGGTGCCGGGATTGGATCTCTTTGAGCATCGGAATGATTTGCAGCGAAGGCGGGATCGACACGGCCCAAAACGGCATCAGCACAACCTTGCCCTTGGTCTCGGTCGACGCAATGCTGTTTCCGTCCAGGGTGGGCAGGTGTGCCAGCGCGTCCAGCGAGGTCCCGATGACGTCGCGGCGGGCTTCCATCGCGGCTTTGGCGGTCGCGATTTCGCCGGCGGTCGCCGAGTCGGCGTCCGCGAATTGATCGCTCAGGATGCGAAACGTTTCCTGGACAAACGCGTCACGCCCGGCGGCTTCAAATTGCAGCGCCGACGTGCCCAAAAACTCGACGGTGTTCATGTCGGGGGCGTCACTGGCCAACGTCGTCACGACCTCGGTCCAACGCTCAAGCGCCACGTTCTCGTTTTCCAAAATCTCACCGACCAACCGTGTGGCCGAATCATATTTGGCCGTCCCGGCGGCGTCGGCGGCGACTTGTGCGATCATCTTGTCGGGCGAGTTGCCGTACAGTTCCAAAATCTTTTCCCGCACTTTGGCCGATTGGTCCACCATTCCGTAATCGGCCAACACCTGTCTGGCTTCGGCCATCATCAGCACGGCCGGGATATCCGGGGTGGCACTGGCCGTCATTCCTTGGATCAGCGAAACGATTTCTTGGGCCGCCGATTCGCGACCGGCCCGCAAACCGTCGATGGCGAATCCGATCAACACGATCCGGCTATCACTGGCGATCGTCGTTACAGGCGAAGACAGGTTCTGTTGGGCCAACGCTTCGAGCGCCTTGGCCGACTGGATGTCGCCCATCGCCGACAGATGCGACAGGGCCTGCAGATGACCGCGCAGACCCGCGATGCGCTGCTCATCGCTGGCATCGGGATGCTCCTGGAGCCGAATGGCGGCCTGCAGCTTGCCTTTGACCAACTGCTGCATCATCTCGCTGGCTTGATCGGGGGCTTGCAATTGATTGCGTTGGCGGGCCAGCAATTCCATGTCCCGGTCGGACTCTTCCAGAAACGTCATCAACTCGTCCGCCGTCAAATCCCCGCGCAGTTCACGTTCGGCTGCGACAGCGGTTGCGCCATCGGCTGCGATCATCTCGGGGCCCCCCGCGGGGATGGTGTTCGAATCGGCCAATTCGAAACCGGGCGGAGTGGCCTTGGGGGCGTTTGAGCTGGGGCCTGGACGTTCGGTGGCGGTCGCGATCCGCGGGCCGGCCAAATCCTCACGTTCTGCCATGGCCGGCGGCGGTGTCGTTTGGGCAGCAGCGGAGTCGGCGCCGACGGTGCCTTCGCCGCCGACGGGCACATGTTCACCGGTCCCGCCAACCGGACCGCCATTCTCCGTCCCGTCACCCCCGGCCGGAGGGCTTGACGCCGCGTCGGGATCACTCTGTGAGCAGCCCGAGACGTACAAACAGCTCACAGCGCACAGGAAAAGGGACAAATAGGCAACGGCGGTCAGGTTGCCCCGATGAAAGGAAAGCGGACGAATTCGCATGGCGGTGAAAGGGTTCGGCGACGGGATCAATTTCGAATCGCCAAACTATATCGCAACCGTCGGTTTTCCACTGCGCCTGAATTGAAAACCCTCCTGTCCACGACGGTTTGTCACTACACCGCAGAGCGGTGCCCCCACACAGCCCGGGTCGCGCAGCACACCCCGGGGCGTGATCAAAAGCAGTAATACTCACGTTGTTTCGAGACGTCAAAGCCGCAACCAAAGCACTGAATGGGGCACACTGCAAAGGGGGCTTTAGATCAACGCGCCGTGGACGGAGACAGGGGGGACGGAGACAGGGGGGACGGAAACAGGGGGGACGGAAACACAGAGGCGCAGAGGATGAGGCACTCCATTGCCTCAGTCTGTGTCCTCGACGACTCTGCGGTTCAAAATCGACACCCACCGATGGCAGCGTGCGACGCCACAGATCCCTGGCAGCTCGTCCTCCGTGGGGCAATCTGATCGCGACTTTGGGAGTGCCCCCCGGAAGTCAATTGCCCAAGAACATCACGGTGGTCGACCACGAGACACCAATGATGCGTTCTCTGGTCTCCCTGGAAGCGGTGGTAACCGATGATTGTGTCGGACCGCTGGGCCTTGAGCCTTGCTACGAATCCATCCCCGGTGGCTGACACCACCGGCAGACACTCTACCGACCCTCCGGGCCTAAGACACGTCGGCCGACCAGCGAAATGCGATCCGTCGGTCTTGTTGGATCCGGCAACAAGATACTGTCACCGTTTCAGGCGTCGGTTTGTGTTCCTCAGCCGAGTCGACCGCGCACCAATCGAACGAAGACATCAGGAGCGAATCACAGGAAACAGAGCTGTGATGAAATCCGGTGGGCGCACTTCGCCCGACCCGGAAGTGACAGTCGGCGGCATCAGCGACAATCCTGGTTGAACCCCAGTGAAGTGACAATTGTCGTCCAGTCAGTTCGACGATAGGAAGGTCGTCTCGGCTGGCGAGTCGTAATGGCCCCTTGCGCCAGAGTTCATACAGTTCGTCAGGGATGCATTCGCTAAGGCGGTCACGTAGTGCTGCTTGATCGTCCATCGGCAAACAGTGAATAATTCTATCGGCGAACGGCCGCCGTCACCTGGCGGCGGGAGTAGAGCCACCATTGTCAACAACGTCACCACCGCCGCTCCGGTGCACGGCATGGTTCGCCCTACGTTTGGGTTGACGGCTGGCAAGTGTTACAAACTCCGCGCTTGATTCAGCTTCTTGGCAGCGGAGATCAGCAACAATACGATCAAGATCGTTGTCAAATTTTGCGGCGAGTCTATGCCGAGCGGCACGTATGTCTTCAGTCGGTGTCAAGGGCGTCATCGCTCATCCCCGCTATCTCTTCGGGAGTGCAAATTACAGGAGGCTCATGGCCGGAATCACGGCAAACACTGTTGATGCGGTCGCGAAGCGTCGCGTTTGCAATGTGCTTGAAGTTCCAGGTCACCAAATATTGTATCCCGTGCACGGCAGCAATTCCAATGTGAAGCGCGTCACGCGGTTCTGATTCTGGGATGGCTTTCCCATCCATCAACGCCTCGGCCAAATTACTTGCAGCGTCCGTGATTTGCAGCCGAGGAATCGCAGTCAATTCATCAACACGTTCTGTTGCAGCATCGGGATCGCCAGCGAGACATTCGTCAATCACGAGTTGAGACACGAATAGCCGATATTTGGTTCGTGCGTCCGACCACCAAACACGCGACGTTGTCTGCCGCGCTGCGATCAGCGGATTTGGGTGCATCCGACCAGCGATGCTACCAACGACGGTCGTTTCGATGTACACGGTATCCATTCGAGTATTGTATCATCGGGTAACGGCCTGTGGTCACCGCGTCGGCGCGATCGACCGCAACTCAAAAACAAACTCGACTCGCCGACTGCGGTGCACCACCTGGTTCGCGCAGTCGGCACGACGACGGCCTGAGCCATCGCCGCTGATGGCCAATGTACTCGATTGAATGGGCCGCGGGAGATTTCACTTCTCTGTCACCGCGTTCTTCAATGGACAGACACGATGAAGCCCGGAGGGCTGGCACAGTGCTTGCCGGTGGTGTCAACCACCGGGATCCAGTGTAATCGACCACCAAGGCCTGAAGGGCCGGCACAATCATTCTCTTGGCGGTCACCGGAGCGATCGAAGCACGGGTTATTGTGTCGGCCCGCTGGGCCTTGAGCATTGCAAGGAATCCATCCCGGGTGGCTGACACCACCGGCAGACACTCTGCCGGCCCTCCGGGCCTCAGACACATCGTTCCGCCAGCCGGTCCGTTGGATTC
>NZ_JACEHH010000004.1 GCF_014154935.1 Stieleria mannarensis | reverse complement strand
TTTTCAAGAGGACCAGTTCAATGAAGATGGATCAATATGAAGCCAAATGCGACGGCCGACGCTCACTGAGGGCAAACACCTCGGCGCTCTTGGTGTTGGCTTGTTTGTTGTCTGGCTGCACTGCCTCGGTTCACCCCCTCCTGACGGAAAAGGAACTCGTGGAACAGGCTGATTTAAGTGGAACGTGGGAGCTGTTACTTACTGGGCAAGACACGAAAAAGCAGCGAGTTCTTTTGGAATTCGAAAAATACGATACATCGACGTACGACGTCTATTTGCGTTCCCAAGATGACGCTTCTGAAAAGCAAGAAAACGACGACCGAACCGAGTGGCCCGATGCCTGGACCTTGCAAGTCGGCCAAGTCGAGGAGCATCTTTTCGCGCAAATGATTCCAAGAGATCTGCCGATCGGCCCACCACTCGTTCATGGGATACCGGTTTACGTGTTTGGTCGCATCGAATTGGAAGCGAACACAATCAAGTACTTCGGGCTCAACGACGTGAACTGCGCTTCACTTGCCGATCAGGCGAAGTTTCGACACATGAGCTACGAACCATCCGACTTCGTTGAATTGACAGTTTTCACGATGTCGACGAAGGAACTTCAGAAGGCAGTGATCAACCACGCCGAAAAAGCGTTCAATCCGAAGCCGTTCATCCTGCGACGTGTCAGAGCCGATGCAAATAAGCCTCGCTGACCCGTTGTCGGTTCCCAAAGGCCATCATAAAGATGGAACACCGTATCAGCACAATGTTCGGACGAGCTGCCGTCGCCTTCGTTGCCGCGGCGGCGAGCGAACCGGCGAATAAGCAGCACTACCATGTTGCCGCGATTTGGACTGGCAATTGCCTTAGACTCGTCATCTTTGTGCTCCTGATCGTTGCGGCTTTGATCCGGGACGCGGCTGAGCAAACAGCAGTTCCCTGCTGAACCCCTGCGATTCGTGGAACTTCTTGACCGCCGGATTGCCGTGCTCATTCATTTGGCCTTCTGGTGCAACCCCGGAAAGTTTGATGTCAGAAAAGCCAGCGTCTGTGTTCACGACGCGTATGCCAATTGCGCCATGACCGTAAGTGCTGTCGGTGTGCTGGATCTTTTGCTCGCCGTTGTGCCAAACGGTAATGCGGTCTCCCTGCATTTGCACCGTGAGTTGCTGGGGACGCGTGGTATCGATGGTCGCTTTGGCGCGGGCGAGTTCCTGCCATTTGCTTCCGTCGGTGCGGCCAAGGATCACCAGTTGCGTGCGGGGGATGAGGCCGGCGAAGTAGCCACGTTGAGCGTCGTAGCCGATCGCGGCTCCTGTCGTACGAAACAGGATTCCGGCGTCGCGTGCTTGTGCGTCGCCATGAAAATCGATCATGGCTTCTGCTTTCACATCATCCGGGACTGATCCGACAAAGATCACCTTCTCGCCCGACCGGTAATCGTTAATCGGCTTGTCGGGAGTCTTGCCCAGACGAATCACTTCGTTCTCGACCGCAAGGTACTGGTGGTGCCCGAAATACTCAAAGGACTCTGGCGAGAACGCGGCGTTCGCGATCACGTCGCCGGACGGTTTTTCCAATACGACGCCGGGCTGCGTTGGTTTGCCGAACAGCGGAAAGCCCTTTTTGCCGACACGCATCGGCTGCACAAAAACGGCTCGACGCCAGCCGGGTTCGCGATCGCGTTTGGCGTGAAAAACATGCCACCACTGCTTTTCATCGAGCGATTTGACAAAGCACGAGTGCCCGACGCCGTACGTTGTTGGCGTACCGTCAAACACGGGTTTTGGGCGTTTCCTCCAAGAAGATGGTTGCAGCGGATCGTTGCCGACCAGTTCCAGCAAACCCAGCTTGTACGTGGGCAGCCACGAGGCACCGCACGAGTAAACGACGGCCGTCTGCCGATCCGATTGAAACACTTGCGGAGCTTCATGCAGTCCGCGTTTCGATTCATTCGGCTCGATGCGCTCCCAGAGGAAATCGTCGTTGTCGCAAATCCGCACCCGCGGTCCGGCCAGCTTCGTGGGCGATGCCATCGGGGCGATGTAGAGATACTGCTGATCCGAACCCGGCTTATCCCAGCCAGACCAAAGAGCATAACGCCGGCCCTGATGCTCCAGCACCGTCATGTCGATGGCCCAAACATTCGGAGATTTTCCGTCTTCGCCGTCGCCGGTCGCCAGCGGGCCGTGCAGTTCGTACGCACCCAGCGGATCCGCAGTTATCGATTTCAGGGCATAGGCGAGATGGTTCTCGTTCTTACCGTCTGAAGCGGCAAAGTAGATGTGCCAGCGGCCGTCGAGACAATGGAGTTCTGGAGCCCACACTTCATGGGATACCGGACCGCTTTCCGGAGCTTGCCAGACGATGTGCTTGCGCCCCATTGAGGTCACGCTGCTGGAGGTATGAATCGCGATCGCTCGATTGCCTTCGGACATGCACCACAAGTACCGGGGCGAATTCGGATCACGAATCACCCACGGGTCGGCACCTTCACCGATCGGATTGACAAACTCGTTTGGTTTCAAGGAACCGACGCGGCGTTGGTTTTTCCAAGTCGGATCGCCGGCATCCTTGGGTAGATCTTTGTTCCACTGCATGATCGCTGTGTGCAGACGCCGAACGATTGCGGGTTGATTCTCAGCTAGGTTCTGCGACTCCGACGGATCGGTGACAAGATCGTAGAGCTGTGGCTGGCTGCCGTCGTAATTGACAAGGTATTTCCACTTGCCGTCCCGTACGGCTAGATCGGGATTGTCTTCCTCAGGACGTCCGGGGCGATCGGGCGGTCGTCGCCAGAAAATTGGAGCCTTGCGGCCTTGCATCGACTGACCAAGCAACGTTGGCATAATGTCTTCGCCGTCCAGTGAATTTTCTTCGTCGGGTGAGATGCCTGCGAAGCGATACAGCGAACGATTCACGTCGAGCGCACACAACACCGAATCTTCGTTGGTCGTCCCGACAACCTTGGGGGAAACGAACGTCGGCCCCCAAACAATCAGCGGCGAACGAATGCCGCCTTCGTAAAGCCAAGTTTTCGCCCCACGAAATGGATCGGATGCGCCAGCGCCTTGTTCGTGCCCGTTGTCACTCATCACCAGAATTAGCGTGTTGTCCCTTAGCTTCGGATCGTTGCGCACGCGGTCAAACAGTTTTCCAAGCTGCTGGTCCATGGCGTCCAGCACGGCATAGTAAAGCTGACGTTTGCTACCGTCGGTTTCATCGCGCAGCACCTCGGGCGGGAAGAACGGTGAGTGCACGTCGTCTGGCCAGACGTTGATAAAGAATGGCTGCTCCGTCGCTTGCGACTGGTCGATGAACTCGAGTGCCCCGTCCACAAAGGCGGCAGTCACCTGACTGCGATCCTCCCAGCGAATCGGGCCTTTGCCGAGATTGGCCGAGCCTAGGTCATGCTTCTTGGGTGGCTTGCCATCATAAGCGTCCTTGAGCGGCAAGACGCGTGGGCCGAGCCCCTCGAAGTTCGTCAAGCTGCTGTCAAACCCGTACTCGCGGATCAACGGCGCGTTGCCGACATCGCGCTGCCCGCCCATGTGCCACTTGCCGAAATGCCCCGTGGCATAGCCTGCGCGCTGCAACCCGCGCGACAGCATTGGAGCATCCTTGTTGAGCCACTGGGCCATACCGCGTCGATTATTATGCTGGCGATTATCAAGGTACGAAGTGATCCGATGTCGATGAGGGTATTGGCCAGTGGACAATGCAACACGCGATGGCGAACAGATCGGAGAGTTGACGTAGAAGTTCGTGAACCGTAGGCCTTCGCTGGCCAGACGGTCGATATTCTCGGTGGTTGTCCGTTTGCCGCCGTAGCACGATAGATCTGACCAGCCCATGTCGTCGATGACGACGGTGATCACATTCGGCAGTGTGTCGGACGGTGCCAGCTTGGGCTCGCCAAAAACGGTTTGCGTATCTCCAGTCTGCTTCATCCAAGCATCAAGTCGACTTCTCAGCTCCGACACTCGTGGTTGCAGGTCTCGATCCGCGATCAAATTCTGTTGCTCCCACGGATCGGCTGTCGTGTTATAGAGTTCTTCGGTGGGCCTGTTCTGGTAGTTCCTTACCAATCGCTTCGCATGATCGTCGCGTGTCGCCGCATCCACCCAGCTCGGCCAATAGCCATTGTCCTTGATCGTATTGGTGACATGGCTGCGAAAAAGAAACTCCGGATGCAAATTGCGAATGTACTTCCAGCCATCCGATGTATAAGCCGCACGAATCGGAAAGACATTGTGGTTCCCGTCGCCACTGTGGGTGGTAAAAATCACATCGCGATGCGTGGCCGCTTTGCCTGTTAGCACCGGCAGGAACGACCTGCCATCGATGTTCTTGGGCGGCGTCTCTTCCGCGACTTCCAGCAGCGTTGGCAGCACGTCGATCCACGACACCATCGCGGCACAGCGTTTTCCTGCTGCGATTTTCCCCGGCCACGAAACGATCATCGGCGTGCGGATGCCGTCGTCGTACAGGTTCCATTTGCCAAACGGCCACTGCGCCCCGTGATCGCTGGTGTGAAGGAAGAACGTGTCGTCGCCGAGCACTTCGCGGGCTGCGTCGTAGACCTTGCCCAGTTCGTTGTCCATCGTACGGATCGCGGCTACGTACTTCGCTCGCCACTGGCGCGACGTTGGCGTATCAACGTGATTCGGCGGCACCACCAACTTGTCCGGATCAATGCCGCTCACATCCTCCGGCCACGGCACGTGCGGCCAGTTCGTGCCGACGAACAGACAAAGCGGCTTATCGGATCCCCGATTACGCAGCCACTTGATCGCTTCATCGACCGCGACGTCATCGTGGTAGCCAAAATGCTTCGCAATATCGAAACCATACTCAGCCGTTTGTCGATAGTGACCGACCTTGCCGAACGAGACCACTTCGTAACCGAGCTCCTGCAGGTAGGCTGGTAGCTTCTTCAAATCTGCGTGAGGCCGCGAGTGATTCGGCTCAGCCCCGTTTCTGGCCGGGTACATGCCCGTCAACAAAGCCGCTCGGCTGGGAGCACACGACGGCGAAGCGACGAACGCGTTGTCAAACGTCATCCCCGCATTAGCCAGCCGCTGCATGTTCGGCGTCTTGATGTCCGGCGATCCATACACAGAAGAGTCTCGCCACGTGTGATCGTCCGACAGAAAAACGACCATGTTGGGCCGCGCAGCCTGCTCGTCCTGTTCGCTTGCGTAGCACAGGCTGTCAGCCTGCGACAGCGCCATGACACAACCAACGATCGCAAGAATTCGTCGCTGGCTGTCCGCCTGCACGAAAGGGCATCTCATCACTTCAGCCCAAATTTGAGGATAGTTCGTGATTGATAGGTTTCAGACTGAACCCCGGCGGTCTACGGCGGAGATCACCAAGTAAGCAGCCGCGTTCCCGGCAGCACCAGAATCAGCGGCGCGGGAATCTCAGAGAACGCGGCGAGCAAAACCCCTTATTAGCCTTTGACAAGGTTCTTTGCACTGATTCCAGCGCCGATTCCAGATCCAGCGCCGATACCAATGGCAGTTCTGCAACCTTCATTCATGGAAAGCACAAAAAAGAGACTCAGCTTCAGTCTCTCAATCATACCGCCGAACCTTCACAGCACCATGAATCACAGCGTCCACGACTTACGATATTTTGTCACATCCGCCAGTCTTTTTGCGTACGCCTTGGATCTTGCTCGAAACTCGCCGGTGCCAATTCGGACAAGGCCGGTGCCTGACAGTCAACCTGTTTGATGACCACGGGTAACCTGGTCAGCAGCCCTGCAAGATTGTTCGGATGCCGAGCGAAGGGGATGGATCGATCGAGCGTGCGTCCAAGCAAAACCATTCGCATGATTCCTATCGGGACGCCTCGGACCGAGGTGATGACCGTAACGATCTTTCGCTAACCGCCGACATTGACTCTGCACCAAGTCGTCGACGAACGGAATTGGAATGAAGCGTGCCGATGCCGACACGATGCCTGCGACGCCCCATTGATGCTGTAGGTGTCCAGTCATTCCATTTCAATCACGCGCTCTGAATCTTCGCGACCATTTTCCGAGTCGCAACGCGAGGGAGAAATCCGACGCCGGTGACCATCAAACGGTTTCGCCAGCCGGGAATGACGACGTCTTCGTTCTTGCGATAACCTTCATAGCCGGCTTCGGCCACTGACTTGGCTGACATGGCGGCTTTCTGGAAAAAATCGAACTTGCCCATCCCCGAATCTTCGCCGAAACCGGTTTCGGTCGGTCCGGGGGCGAGGAGTGTTGCGGACACGCCGGTGCCTGCGAGCTCTTCGCGCAACCCTTCGGTGAAGGACAGGACGTAGGCCTTGGTCGCGTAGTAGACGGACATGTTGGGGCCGGCCTGGTAGGCTGCCGTGCTGCCGACGTTCAGGATGCCGCCGCTGCCGCGCTCGATCATGCCGGGCAATAATTGACGCGTCAGCCCGGTGAGAGCCATCACGTTGACCATCAACATGTCTCTTTGTCGTTCAGCCTCCAGGTCCACAAATTTCCCCAGCGCACCGAAGCCGGCGTTGTTGACGAGTGTATCGACCCGGAGCGAACGCCGTGACAATTCACTGCAAAGTTCGTCGACGGCGGTCGGCCGGGAAAGATCGGTCGCGATCGCGGTCGCCTCGATCGCGTGGGTGAAACGAAGCTGCCTCGACAACTGTTCCAGCTTGTCTTCGCTGCGAGCAACCAAAACGACGTTCTCGCCGTCGGCGGCAAACAGCCTGGCAAACTCAAGACCGATACCGGACGAAGCGCCCGTGATGAGTGTGGTCGGCATAATCAAGCCACCGGTCCACGACGCCCGAAGATCAGGCTGAGAACAAACAGCACCAGGAACACGACAAACAGAACCTGCGCGATTGAGGCGGCTCCGCCAGCGATCCCGCCAAAACCGAAAACGGCGGCGACCAACGCGATCAGAAAGAAAACAGCTGCCCAGTAAAGCATCGTACGACCTTTTAAAATCACTCGTCGGCGACCGGCAACACCCACAAGCGGGAAAGGGAAACGTTACTCACCGGTTAACTGATGGGGTCTTCAATGCATTCGCCGTTCCAAAACGAAGATTCCAAACGCTCGGATGCAAATTCACGCGTGATTTGCGTACCGCTACCAAACCCAAGGGGAAATGCTGGTCAACGATCAGTCACGTTGCTGCTTGAGCGAGCAACTGCACGGCAGCGGGGTACCGCTGGGAAGATGAGTCTGCTGTAAGGAGCCCGCGCTGTGTCGCTCACAGTCGCTGTGAAATAACGATCGAGAGTGGAACGACGCAAGCGGAACCGCGAAGGGCCTGATCAAGGAAGCCTTCAAAGAGAAAGTCACTCGAACGCTTCAAGGCAACCAAGTGACCCGCCATGCAATCGAGGACGAACCGGCGTATCTGATTGAGCAAGAAGATGGCGATCAGGTGCTCAAGAGCGAAACGGAATTGGAAAGCACCTAGTGCTGCGAAGGCAGCGCACTGGGAAAGTGTTTTGGGGCGCCACAGGACCTCTTCCACCCGCTCATCTCACCTCGCTCATATCGCACCGGATTTCTCCGCAGTGGGCCAGGATCCGCGTACGTCGTACCATCGATCGCGATACACTGTCGGTGGCTTGAGATGATTTACGCTCCCATGCCCTGCGTTTGGACAATTGTCGGCGGAGTCTGATCGATGCGGTACAGATGCAGGACGCAACCACTAACACGTGAAACGAGAGGTCCCTGGTGAATCTGACACAATTGCCACGTGCAGTCCTATTAAGCATTCTGCTACCCAGCTTGATTTCGGCAGCTGAGCTTCACGTCGCTGATGTCTTGACTGACAACGCTGTGTTGCAACAAGGCGTTCCGTTGCCGGTTTGGGGAACGACAACTGCCCGCGAGAATGTCTCAGTCCGGTTTGCGGGGCAGACCAAGACGGCGCGTGCAACGGACGATGGGGCATGGCGGGTTGAACTTTCGCCTCTAAAAGCCGACGGCACGGGGGCGACCATGGTTGTGGAATCGGGGGAGGATCGCCAGGAGTTTCGCAATCTGCTGGTCGGCGAGGTGTGGTACGCCAGCGGGCAATCGAACATGCAAATGACACTCGACGCCTGTGCCCGCAAGCTTCCTGCGATTGGCGAATCCGTCGACGCCGGCCCAACGGACCATTTGCGCTGGCTGCGGATCGACGAACCCGATTCTCCACAACCGCTTGCTCGTCGACAAACTGCAACCCCCTGGCAACTCGATCATCCTGACAACCGGCGCAAGGTCTCTGCGGTGGCATATTTCTTTGCTCGCGAGCTTCACAAAACGCTTGATGTTCCGATCGGCATCATCGAGGGATCCTGGGGCGGCAAACCCATCGAAGGCTTCATTCCCCGGTTCCAGTTCGAGCAACAGGAACCGTTGCGAGCGATCCTTTCGCTCGCCGAGCAGGATCGACTTGGTGCATTGGCCGCGTTGGAAGGCGGCGTCGTCGTTCGCAACACCGCCGGAATGCCGGGCCGCATCTTCAACGCCCGCGTGGCTCCGATTACTCCTTACGCGGTACGCGGATTCCTGTGGTACCAAGGGGAATCCAACGCGGGCCGCGGCGAAGACCCTCGCCACTATCGGATCAAGATGCGGGCGCTCGTCGAAGGCTGGCGACAGGCCTGGGGACAGCCGGAACTTCCAATCTATTTTGTGCAGCTGCCGGCGTTCAATAACGAGGCAACGGGGTGGGTACGCCTGCGTGAAGAACAGCGACGAAGCCTGGACATCAAGCAGACCGGGATGGCCGTTGCGATCGATCTTCGTGATGACGACATTCACCCGGCCAATAAACTTGATGTGGGCAAACGCCTGGCCAATTGGGCTTTGGCAAAGACGTACGGAAAGAACATTCCATTCAGCGGGCCGTTGTTTTTGTCAGCGAACGGGGACGGTGATTCGATGCGTGTGCAATTCGAGCACGCGGATTCGGGATTGATGGTGGCACGCAAAGAAGGAATCGCCGCGCCCAAACCGACGCCCGACACGCCGCTGGCACAC
The DNA here is from genome assembly GCF_014154935.1 of Stieleria mannarensis. Taxonomy (GTDB): domain Bacteria; phylum Planctomycetota; class Planctomycetia; order Pirellulales; family Pirellulaceae; genus Stieleria; species Stieleria mannarensis. Next base: position 301,885 of record NZ_JACEHH010000004.1, on the reverse strand, counting down.
TTCGAGCTGGCAGATCAAGACGGCAATTGGTATCCCGCCCAGGCGATGATCGAGGGTGCCGAAGTCGTCGTCCGAAACCCGCGTGTTCGGGATCCGCAGGCGGTTCGCTATGCCTGCAGCGGCGCCCCCCAGAACGCGAACCTGTACAGTCGGACGGGCCTGCCGGCCTCGCCGTTCTGCAGTGACCTTCAACTACTGCCGTGGGAGTCACAGAAGTAGCGTTGGCTGGCCCTCTTCAGATCCTCAGCATTCCGTTGCGGTTCGGTTGATGCACTCGTGGGTGAGAAGGTTATGGGGCAGGAAACGGGGGGACGCATGCAGCAGGTGAAGTGCGGGCACTGGCAAAACGATGGGGGCAAAACGATGGGGGCAAAACGATGGGGGCAAAACGATGGGGGCAGATTGATCGCTGACTGGAATTGTTTTACCCCCATTGTTTTGCCCCTCCCGACATCACCGGATCTTGCTGCCTGCGATCGGACCCGGACCGTCTAATCACGGTCAGTATTTCGGAAAGATGGCCGGGGTCGGGAAGCGGTCTTCGTGGCTGAAGCCTCCATCGCCTAGGAATTCTTCACGTGGGACATTCACTTGGGGCCAACCTGCCGGACGCACGCGCACGACTCGGCCGGGACGGATGCCTTCGATGATCAGGTCGGTCTCAAAGCGGATTTGAATGCCGCTGCTGCCCAGCGGGACTTCGCCGGACGCCCTCGTGACGTCCAGGAGGGTGCCTTTGGACGCCATGTGCGCCGGGCCATAGTTACCGCCGGCGTGCTTCAGCGTGTTCTCCGATGCGTTCATGGCGGCCTGGATTCCCGGTTGAAAATCGGCGTAGAGCGAGGCGTCCATGCCGCCAAACAAGGTGGCGGTCACGGTCGCGCGACCGAACTTTCCATACTGGACGTCGTCGATCCAGGCGGGCATCCAGCGGCTGCGGATAAACGCCTTGTGCGTCTCGGTCTGCTGATCGGCGGCGCGCTCGATCGCCGTTTCGTCCAACCAGATGTCCGAGATGTGGAACCGGGTGAAGACGCCGCTGGGTGTGGGTTTCCAGGTGACCCCGAGCTGAACGGATTGGCCTTCAAGAGATTTCTTCCCAACGGCCGGCCAGATGCCTTCGGCGATCAGGTCCTCGACACCAAGGCATTCGCGGCCGCGCCAGATGCGTGTTGCGGCGTCAAGCGTCATCGGTTCCTCGCGAGCCTCGCCAGCCTCGCCAGCGGTTCCTTCCCGCGGCTCGCGGCTGGCGACGATGATCCCTTGGTTGTTGTCGATCTCCAGCTCCTTCAGTTTCCAGCCCATTCCCGTGCGAAGACAGTGGCTCGGTTCGTCTTCCAGCAACAGAACATGGTTCTCCGCAGGGGCAATCCCGGCGCCGCTGTAGCCGGCCGTTTTCTTTCGGTTGTCGACCGGCAACACGGGTACCGCGGAGATCGTCGGGTCGGGCGGCAAAAAGGCTCGGGCGTGCATCACCGTACCCAGCGGGATGTCCCTCAGATCCGCCGGCGCCCCGTGGTAACGCACGATGCCGTAGGGCAGCATGGCGAAGGGGTGCGGGGCGTTTCGAAAATACGTGCCCTTTCCTTCCACCCGCAGGCTGCCTCGGCGGTTGACGTGATCGACAAACACCAATTCGCCCCGATAGGAGTGCGACTTTTCCAACGCAGGAAACCGCCCCACCTCAGGCCGATACGGCTGCTCGGCAACCACCGCGGGGACTGTCAATAGAAAGATGCCCAGGCAGAATGCTGCGGTGAAGGAGAACGGGAGAGGATGCGGGGAGAGCATGGGAGTTGGGAGTTGGGAGTTGGGAATCCGAATGGCCTCGTCACCTCGTCCGCTGCCCGTAAACCAGGGTTTCCACGCTCTGGCGAGCGTAGCGACGTTCAGGTGACGCGATTGACCTAAACGGCATCAATCACGGAATTGCTGTCTCCGAACTGGTCGGTCTCCACGCCCATCTTTTGTGCCATCATCAACAACAGGTTGCTCATGTGCGCGTTCGGGTTTGCGGGGCGACTGCAAAGTGCGTAATGTTCCCCGGGCTGATCGAGCCGGTATCCGTCGAAGTGGCCCTGGTTGAAGTCGAGATGGTGGCCGTGTTTCAGACCGAGGTCTGAACCGCCGGCCAAAACCAGTGGCAGGTTGGCGTTGCCGTGGCTGTGGCCGTAGCACATCCCGCTGCCGAACAGCGCCATCGTGGAACCCAGCAGCGGTCGCCCATTGACGTCTTGGGTCTCTTCAAGCCGCGAGAGGAAGTAGCTGAACTGCTCGATGGCGAACGTGTCGTAGTTGGTGAGTTTCTCGATGTAGTCGGCGTCCCCGCCGTGATGACTGAGCTGATGGCGTGACTCGGTGATTCCGATTTCCGGAATGGCGATCGCCTGGCCCTCGCCGCCCAAGCTGAACGTGGCGACGCGTGTCACATCAGTCTGGAAAGCCAGCACCATCAGGTCATAGACGGTTCGGAAGTAATCGCCCGCTTGGGTCTGTGGAATGTCGCGGTTGGTGCGTTTGCGATCGCTCTCGGAAATCACCGGCAGCGGCGTGTCCAGCCACGCATCGGCGCGCCGCGTGCGGATCTCTGCTTCGCGGACCGAGGCCAGGTATTGGTCCAGGCGTCCTTTGTCGGCCGCTCCCATCTTCTGTTCCAACCGACGCACTTCGGCAAGGTTGTCGTCCAGGACGCTCGCTTTGCGGCGCAAGGCCCTTCGCTGAGCTTCGATGCCGCCCTTGGGTTCCTCGAACAGCGACGCAAAGATCTCACTGCAGCGTCGCAACGGTGGCAGCGGAACGCCATCGGCCGTCCAGGCGAGCGACTCCTGCGTGATAGCGATCTCCATCGACGGGTAACGCGTGTGCGGCGCGGTGACCTCGGCCATCTTCTGATCGACGGAAATCGTGTTGCGGTCCGACGGGCCGAGCTTTCCGCCGGTCAACCAGATCTTGATGCAGTTGTGGTGATGGCCGAGGCTCCCCGGATGATGCAGACCGCTGATCGGAGTGATGACCTGGCGGTGCGGCTCCAAGGGTTTCAGCGACCGGGAAAACTCGTAATCCTTGCCCGGCGTGGTGATCTGATAGTTCAGCGAATGAACACCGTTGGCAAGGTAGATGAACGCGCTGCGCCGGGGCGCCGCAGACGGTTGCTCGGCGGCCCCGAGTGGGATCATGCATTCGAGCATGGGCAGCGAGATGCAAGTCCCCAGGGCGCGGAGCGCATGACGACGGTCGATCAGCCAGGATTGGGAGAGGTAGGGCATGGTTTTGGGGGGCAGTTCTTAGTTCTTAGTTCTTAGTTCTTGGTTCTTGGTTCTTGGTTCTTGGTTCTTGGTTCTTGGTTCTTGGTTCTTGGTTCTTGGTTCTTGGTTCTTGGTTCTTGGTTCTCAAGAGATAGCGGATGAACCCGCCGACTTTCGCGTGTGTCTTAGCCGCCTGTTTATAGATGGCGTCGAACTCACCTTGGGAAATGTAGGACTGGTCCAATGCAACGTAGAGCTGACTTTGGACCTCCGAGCATGAACGCTGTGAGTAACGCAGGAATTTGACAAATCCAGCATTGCTTCCCCCGTCGAACCCTTCCGCGATGTTGTGCATCACCGATCCTGACGCTCGCGTGATCTGATCCCTGAGTCCAAAGTCCCTCGCAAACGCTCCGCGGCTCGCCACCGCGTAAACCTGATTCGTCAACTCCCGCGCCAACTGCCATCCTTCAATCTCTTCGAAGCGTCGTATCGACATTGTTGGTTATTGGTTATTGGTGCGTGGTGTCAATTCCACGAGTTGCGGCAAGGTGCAAACAAAGAACAAAGAACAAAGAACAAAAACTACCGCTTCCTCATCAGATCCGACAACGCCACGGCGCGGACGATGTCCTTGACACGGTAGCCCCTCCTTTTCGCCTGTTCTTCGATCAATTTCAGGTCGTCTTGGTCGTCGACGGTCAGGACTCGGCGGAGGGCGTAGGTGCAGAGGTGTTCGATGAAGGCCTGGGCGACCTTGTCACGGTCCTCCATTAACAGGCGTTTGAAATCGACGGCATCGGAGAACGGGCGGCCGTCGGGCATCACGCCGGAGGCATCGACCAGCGGGTCGTCACCGATTCCCGTTGGCACTCTTTCGCGAGTCCGCCACTGGCCGATGGCGTCATAGTGGTCAAACGCCAGCCCCAGCGGATCGAGATTGCGGTGGCAGGCGGCACAACTGGGATTCTTGGCGTGGGCATCAATTCTTTGGCGGATGGTCACCTTGGTGCCCTTGGGCGGAACGGGCTCGATCGGATCGACGTTGGCCGGAGGTGGCGGCGGCGTCTTGTTGAAGATCGTTTCGCTGAGCCAGACGCCGCGGTGCACCGGGCGGTGACGTGTTCCATCGGAGGTCAATCCGAGCACCGCGCCCATCGTGAGCAGACCACCACGATGGTCGTCCGGTTTGAGCGCGACACGTTTAAAGCGGCTCGACGTCGGTTCCGGCAACCCATAAAAATCGCACAGACGAGCGTTGGCCATGGTCCAATCAGAATCCAGGAATTCATCGAGCGACAAATTTCTTGTGAACACCTCTCGGAAGTATTCGACCGGTTCGGCCCGCATACTCGCTTCCAGCCAATCGTCGTAGCCGGGATACAACGTCTTGTCTGGCGGGAACATGCCGACGCGGTGCAGCTGCAGCCACTGGCGGGAGAAGTCGTCGACGAAGCGATCGATCCGACCATCGGTCAACATTCGATCCACTTCACTTTCCAGCCCCTCGCCGTTCAGGTTGCCGGCCTTGGCCGCAGCGAACAGCGGATCATCGGGCATGGAACTGAACAGGAAATAGGAGAGCCGTGACGCGAGTTCCCAGTCGGTCAGATATTCGCGAGCGGCCGGATCGCCTTCGACCAGATAAATGAAGTTTCTGGACGTCAGCACGCCGTGCATCGCGATTCGAAACGCATCGGCCGGCGATTCACCCGCCTCGCGTTCCTCACGGTAGGACTGCAGGTAGTTTTCCAGTTCCTCCTTCTTCACCGGACGTCGCCAGGCACGCTCGGCGAAGCTTCGGAGATGCTCGGCGACCACCTCGGACGTTGCGTCGTCGGGAGGGATCACACCGTTGCGTCGCGATGCTTCTGCCTCCGAGACCAACGGCCCTTCCCACTGGATCCAATCGAGGATGACCGTTGAAAAGATCCCGTTCCCTTGGTCATCGAACATCTGCGGGGCGTTCGGATTCAGCAGCAGCGTTTCGCTGCTGTGGGTGAAGATATGACCGCCCCTGCTGGCGAGTGCATTGCGGAACGCGGCGCCGGCCCTCCTGTCGACCACGTCGGTGGCGACCACACAGAAATGCAAGTTGACCGGCATTTCGAGAAACACTTCGAACTCATAAACCCGGGGATGGTCCTCCGGCGCCGTGACGTCAAATTCCACGATCGCGTCGACCGTCTCCTCACTGGTCTGTTTCCCGATGCTCAGGTGGGCGGGTTGGCCGCCGGGCGGACGGATCCCGCTGGCCTGCAGGCGAACCTTGTACAGCCCGCTGTGTTCGGGGCCGGTTTTTCCAAACCAGTGCGGCGATAGCGCGCTTTGGACTCGACCGGGGAATAGCAGGTAGCGAAGTGGCCGTTTGATGCCGAATCTGTCCAACGCCTCCTGTTGACTCTTCCCGCCGCCGTAGCGCAACTCCGCCGCCGTTTTGCGGACACTGCGAGCTTCGCCCTGCGCAGCGGGGAACGCTCGGGCCAGCACGATGTCGGCGGCGCGGTAATAGCGATCGACGTGCGAGGGCGACAGTGACAGTTGCGACCCGATGCGTTCGAATCCATGCCACAGCGTGTCCTCGTTCAGCTGGCCCGGCTCGGCAGGATCGTAACGCACGCCCAACAGGTCATAGACCGTGTTCTGATATTCTTCGCGACTAAGCCGATAGTGCGCCACCGCCGGCCGCGCCGCCATCCGCGCCGCGCGTCCGTCCTGGATCCGGGCGTCAAGATTCACCACGAAGGTCGCAATCTCGTCCTCCGTCGGCTGCGGTTCTTCCGTCGGCGGCATCTCGCCGCTGTTAACCTTCTCCAGTGCCTCCGCCCACTGGTGTGTGTCCACCCCAGCGTTGAAGTCTCGCGAAAGCTGATCGATCTGAAGGTCGCCTTCCTGCGTTTCAGGGCCATGACAGCGGATACAATGCCTCTGTAGAAACACTTCGAATGGTTCCGCTCGGCAGACTGCACCGGCACAACAAAGACCAATGAGAAAGAGCAGTCGGAAAAGCGATGATTCTTGGAGGTAGGGCATTGTCGCGCCGGATGTCATGATGCAAGCGAACGGTCCTGCCGAACCAGCCTGCTTGCCAGACATCCTAATAGGCTGCCCATCGCCGAGCAAGCGAATGGCCGATTCGTGTCGATTCGCCGGCTTGCCTGTCAGGCTCTGGTACATCCCCCCCGGTCAAAACTGGCTGCCAACCTGTTGTGCGGGCGACACGATGACGAACGACTGTGACCGTCGTCTTCGATCCATGCAACGTGTTTTGTGAACGATCCGGTACGGGCTTTGCTCATGATCCCACCACAAAAAAGGATTCCGCCCAACGATCCATCATCGATCACAAAATTCGCCTTCTTGCATCGGCTGTCTCGGCAAACATCTTGCGGCCGGTGTGAAACCAGTTTTGAAATCGAGACGGTCGTTGAGTTGAGCATTGTCGACCGCCAAGCACTCTGCCGTCATGATTGCAACCACGTTATCAGAAAAATGGATCACCGTTTCGTTCAGCCAGCTCGCGATGATCCTGGTTTCCGCAGTCGTCGTGTACACCGCGATTTTGACTTACACTCGGATCGTCGGGCTACGTAGTTTTTCCAAGATGTCGGCTGCTGACTTTGCGATGACGATCGCGACCGGATCGTTGTTCGGATCCACGATCTCGTCACCGTCACCCACGCTTTTCATGGGGATGTTCGCCATCTTCTGTGTCTTCATGGGGCAGTGGACGGTTGCCAAGTTGCGAATGAATTCCAGCTCACTCGCCAAAGCGGTCGATAATCAACCAATGCTGTTGATGGCAGGCCGGGAAATTCTGCACGAAAACATGCGACAGGCGAATATTACCGAAGAAGACCTATACGGAAAGCTGCGTGAATCCAACGCCATGAACTTCGACCAGGTCAAGGCGGTGGTGTTCGAAACCACCGGCGACGTCTCGGTGATCCATACCGCCGATGACGACGTCTCTCTTGACCAACGCATCTTTCGCGATGTCATCGGCAGTGAGCGACTATTTGGTTAGGGTTGGCGCGGCACTAACCCAGTCGCTCGAAAGCCGAGTCAAAGGCTTTGTCGAAGTCGGCGAAGAGGGAAAGGGTTTCCGGGCGTCTCAAGACCTCTTCGACTTTTTCAGCTCCCGCTTCTACGTCCTTCGGCGGCTTGAAGTCGTCGCTTGCCGGATCTCGCGGTCCTGCGACCTCCTGTGCTGTGTCGGTCGCGGCTTTTTTCCATCCGCTCACACTGGCCAATGCATCGGCGACAGCAGCTTTGACGACACGCAAATCCATCCGTGCAAACGATTCTTCAAACGCCAGCCTCATCTTCGTCGCATCGTCCGCTTCCGGATGCACGCGTCCCATCTCCAAGTAACGATCGAGCATGCGTCCGAGCAAGACCATCCGCATGATTTCGACGGGAACGCCTCGGGCCGATGTGATGACCGCGACGATCTTTCGGACCGGAAACAACAGCAATTTTAGCGGAGCCTTGGCCAATAGCCCCAAGCAACCAGAAAGACAACCGCCGCCGGTTGAGTAGTATGGTTTCAGCTGCGAAGTTGTCAGATGCGTGTCGTGGCTCGCAAGGGTTTTCGCAACCACAAACCGGCGGCATTGCCCTTGCACCAAATCGTCGACGAAAGGAACGGGAATGAAACGTGCCGATGCCGAGACGATGCCAGCCACCACCCATTGGTGTTGCAGATGGCCCGGCGTTTCTCTGGGGGTGGCACCGTGGTTGGTCATGTGTGCGTCGTTGTGGTGGAGTTGGTTGGGATACGATTGATGACGGCACGCAATTTGCGTTCCAAAACGAGCATCACGTGGGCTTTGTCACCGACAATGCTGCATCGAATTTCTATGCCCCTGCTGTCCTACACATCAGCTCGGTGGTCGGCCGTCCCTAGAGCACGCTGTCAACGCATTGGTTTCAAGGTGACGGCACCGACGAGCCGTGTCACCTGAATGTCGAGTGGATAGCCTCAACCTCACATCGGAGTCGAAGCGATGCGTTTCACCCTTCATTTTCCACTTTGTTTCCTTGTTGCGAGCGTCGCCGTCGCTCAAGAATCGTCCCCAAAGAACGGCTTTGCCGATCGTGTCGAATCGGCCATCGTTTCGCAGACGAACGACTTCCGCAAAAAAAATGAGTTGGCGTCGGTTTCCGGCGACGAAGAGCTGACATCGGCGGCTAAGAAGTTTGCTCAATACATGGCCGACACCGGCGATTATGGGCACCGAGCCGATGGGCAAACACCGGCCCAGCGGGCGAAAGCCGCGGGATACGAGTACTGCGTCGTGCGAGAGAATATTGCCTACCGAACCAATACGGGAGACATCACCGCAGAGAGTTTGGTCGAGGTCTTCGTGCAGGGTTGGATCGATTCGCCGTCTCACCGCGAAAATATGCTTGCCGACTATGTGACACAAACAGGCGTCGGAGTTGCATCGAGTGACGGAGTGACTTACTACGCTGTGCAGCTATTTGGACGTCCGAAATCCGCTGCATTCGTAGTGGAAGTGGCCAACCGCTCCGATCAACCCCAGACCATCATTGTCGAAGCAAATGGGAGTCAGGATGAATTTGAACTACCACCGAGAGGCATCGTTCGCATGAAACGTTGTTTTCCGACAACGATCGCGACGGATTCTGGACAGCAAACGGTTTCGCTACAGAAAGCGACAAGCCTAGTCATCGACGCCGAAGGTTTAAAGACCACCCCGTGACTCAGACGGTATCGCGGCCAAGCGGCCCGGAAATTGACGGGCGTTAGGGAGAACTTTGTGCGCCGCCTCGGTAGTCTAGGGCTGCATCGCACCTGCTGATCGTTTTACGTCACGCCGAGTTGCTTGAGCGATCGGGGCTAGGCTGCTCCTGGGTAGCCAGCCGTGCTCGATCGCGATTTCGGCAGCTTCGACACTGTCACCGACCAAGTACATCGGCACGCCGACTTCGGCGGCTTGGCGGACGTATCGGTCGACTTTTTCATTGTGGTCACTCACAACGTCGGGATTGATGTCACGAATAAAGATCCCCGCGATGCGATCCGGAAACTCGCTTGCGGCCGCTGCATACAGTCGAGCGTCCTCTTGTCCGGAATCACCGAACAGTAGGAACGGCAGATGATCGAACGTGTTGATCAATCGCCGCGCCTTGTCGAGTTTGTGGTCATGGCCGGATTTCAGAAATTTATTTTCGTCAAACCCGAGATCTCGCAGCAGCAATGGACCACGAGGGATCGCGTTCAATTCCAGAAAATCTTCCAGCAAATCGTAGAGATTCCAGGGAGAACTGGACACGTAGAAGATCGGATTGGCGGGACATTCAACACCGCCGTTCTGCAATCGCTCGTAGAGTTCCGCAACGCCGTGCAATGGAGCCCGGGTGCGGGCATTGCCGAAGAAGGTCAGTTTGGCCATGGTGGCGATGTCCGTCGCCCCGGTATGTAAAATCGTGTCGTCGACATCACTGAGGACCCCAAACGCGGCATCATCGGGCACGGTCATCACACCACACGTGGCGCGACTCGGTTGCCGCGCTGCACCTGCAGGATTGAGAATTCGAAAACTGGCGAAGTCCCAAAAAACGTCGTCTCCGTCCTGAGGTCGCGGCAGTGTCAGGTGGAAATAACCTTCGTCATCGCTGACTGCGGTCCCATGCCGACCGTTGAAACACGCCTCGATCTCTACTCCGGGAACTTCGTTGGTCGCAAATCGCTGGACGGTGTGACTTAAATTCTCCCACCATTGATCGCGATGATAATCCGGATCGATGGGAGGATTCGTCAGGACACGACCGTGCAAATAGACCGTATCGGTGGAAGCATAGCCCATATAAGGCTGGATCTTGGCGATCCCCGCCAAACCGAAACGTTTTCGCAGCCGACGAATCCCGGCATCGGCCAAGTCGTCGGCCGCCGACGCCGCACGCGTCAACCAGGACTTCAGTTCACGCTGCCATGCCGATCCTGGGGTGGTTGCCATGGTAAAGTGACCCCTTATTCTCTCACCTCGACCTGCATCGCTCATTCAAGTTCGCCGCCACAAGATCAGCGATCAATCCGCTGATCTAGCGGCGCGCTCCTTCGAATTGGACAGGGGACATTAACGATTCTTGTATGCGTCTCGAAGATCCCGAATCTTGTCGTGCCCGGCCTTAACCTCGGCATATTGCTTGGTCAGGACATCGTTGATGGCACTGCCTGCAGTCTCCTTCAACACCTCCTCATAAGCTTCCTTGATGTGATCTTCGCCGCGCTCCGCTTCAATCAGGATCACATGGGGATCGCCGCCATTGAGCTTGCCACGGATGTTGATCCAGATGCGGTGCGTTTTGGCCGCGACACTGCCATCGTCCTCCGCTTCCTTGCCGTTGAATTCGACGAACTCTTGCAATTGCGTCGCCATGGCGGATCGCTGATCGCCAAGCTTTTTAAACAGCGCCGTTAGTTCGGCGTCGTTCAACTCTTCGGCCGATTCATGAAACCCGTTGTACGAGTCGATGTTTGCGCGAATCAACTTTTGAATCTTGTCGATTGTGGTTTGATTCAGATCAGTTTTGGTTTCCAAACTCATAGTTTTGCTTTCTCCATCTGGTGACATGCGAAGGGCGAGCAACAACGCTCGCAGTAGATTTGAACGGATGCAAAAGCCATGCCAGTCACATCTCAAACTCGCACAAGTTGTTGACCGCACGGCTCGACGTTAGCGATCATTTGGCGATCAACATGCCTCCGATGCGGCAACGGAAGCCACGGGTACCGTTTCTGCAATCACGTTTTGGACGGCAAGGATCAGGTCACGGATTTGCCGTTGCCGGTCAGCACCGGTTCCATGCTGCAGATTCGACCGACCACCCAGACAGAGCGTAGTGGGCATGGTCGCGCTGACGACGCGATTGATTCCGATTGACGTGTTGAAGAAACTCTGGCCAAGTCGACTACAGCACAACCGAAGCGTTGACACTTGCATCGGTTTCGGCTCGCTCGCCCTGCAGGTACGCCTTCCCTGCCTTGATCAGGTACTTGATCCCGGCCACACCACTGTTGTCCCAGTACTCCCCGCGTTGAGGATCCACCTTCAACAGAACAATCGAGGGGTCGGATTGACCACCCGGAAACCAAACCTTCCAAATCTCCTTCCAGACCTCTTCGATCTTTGCACGATCATCGACGACGCGGCAGGTGCCGGAAATCGCGACAAATTTCCGAGCATTTTGCATCGTCACTGCGACGTCTTGATCACTCATCAAGTCGGCAATCTTTCCTGAGTTGCGATCGGTAACAAACCACAACCGGCCATCGTCGGTCGCCTGGGCAACCGCCATCGGGCGCGCGTCGAGCGCCCCGCTTGGGGTTTTCGTTACTAGCATCGCGTTGTCGAAGCCATGGATCAGGTCGAGCAGTTTTTTTTCGGTGTTCATATGGTGTCCTTGTTTGATCGGCGACGAATTGCCATCGGTTCGGCCGTCATGAACTCGCAAACACCGGGCCAAACCCAATGCCGTCTACGAATTGGCTTGCGAATTGCTTGAGGTAGCTTTCCGACAATCGAATCCCGCAACGCTAAACGTTTGACCGATGACACAACCAAAGAAAGACACTGCACCGCTGAATGAAACGACCTGCACGCAGTGTGGCAAACCAGTCGACGACCGCGCACCAGCTTGCCCTTACTGCGGCGAAAAAGTCTATGTCGAGCACCCTGGTGATGTCACTCCGACAAGGCACGAACCGCTTGAGGCGAACCATGGGACCCAGAAATCGAGGTCGGCGCGTGATCGAAGTTAGCCCAACGCGATTGAAAACCAACCGGTAGGCAGGGCTTACGATTGCCATGATGCACCACTCGTGTTCCGTCTCACCTTGACATCCGGGCAGACGGTAGTGGGCGGCGCGAGGAGTCCTCACAGCCAACAATCCGAATGGACTCGTCGCCTGGCCTTCTACCTGAAAGCCAATCTGCGGCGGAGTACCAGCTCGACTATAAAAAAATGGCGACACGAATCTGATCCGTGTCGCCATCGATTGCCTGAGTCCTCTGCCAGTCGGCTGCTCGGTCCGCTGGGCAAGGCCCCACCACTACTCGGAGCGAAAACCTCGTTAGAATTATGTTCCCATCGGGTCCGTGGTGCTCGATTGTTTTGCGGCTTTGCCGTCAGGAACTTCGTCATCTTGAATCAGATCCTCCTGCGGAATCCGGTTCGGGCCGACAACGGGGTAGGAAATACCGTGGTTTGTTTGAATTAGCGTCTGCATCGCTATACCTCGATCAAAAATGGCTAAATTGGTTTAAAAACGTTTACAAACTTCAAATGATGCAATCCTCGTGCCAGACTTCATGATCCCGGCCAGTGAAGGCAACTCAGAAGTCGTTTTAGGCGCGAAAACCCTGTCCGTTTTAGCACCGTGGATTCCTCGATATCTTTCATCCGTTGTACACGTCGCAGGTTTCGGCTATCCGACCAATACGGAGGTTCATCTCGATGCGTCATCCGCTGGAATTGTTGCCCCAAAAGAAACGATGCAAATTGGCCTGGTGGGCAATGAGCGGGGCGGTGTTTTTGTTGGTGGCCATCAATCTATTGGCTCCACCGATTGAATCCCTCCGTATCGGTCCGTTTTGCTGTTCGGGGCCGATCAAATTGTCTTTGACCGGATCTCCGGAACCCGCAACAGACGTGATCACCCGGTGGCGATGTCAGCCGCGATTCCTACCCGGACCGGCGCTCGGCCTGGATTTCCCACTCATTCTGCTCTACAGCGTCGGTTTTGCCGCATGGGCACTTTCGCTCGCCGGTCGACTTAGGGTGAAGCACCCGATTTGGTTGCCGGTTTGCCAAGTCGTTGCATGGAGTGCCTGGATCGCGGGGGCAGCAGATTTGTTGGAAAATTTCGGTTTGCTGCAACAGCTTATCGCATCGCCTGAAACGCCTTGGACCGAGTTGACGTTTTATGCGGCATGGGTCAAGTTCATCTTGATCGGCTCCAGCTTCGTGACGCTGATCCTTCTGAGCCTAGTCTCCGGGAGACACACCGACGCATCCTTCAATGACGAAACAGGGTCCGCACTATCCCGCGGCGGCAACGCAGAATTATGAAACGTCTTCATCTGGTCTTGTGTTTTGCGAATTTTGCAACGGTGTTGGAAACGAAACGATCCAACTGGCTGGCGACCTCACTGATGCTGCTGATAGCCACGATCGGATGGGCCACCATCGGACTGGCCAACGATCGGCCCAACGTGATTCTGATCGTCACCGATGACCAGGGCTACGGTGACATGTCGTGTCACTCAAACCCGTTCTTGCAAACACCCAACCTGGACCGGCTTGCCGGGCAGAGCGTGCGGTTGGAGAACTATCACGTCGATCCGGTCTGCACGCCGACCCGCGCCGCGCTGATGACCGGGCGATACTCGACACGCGCCGGAGCCTGGGATGTCGTGCAGGGGCGGCAACTTCTGGCCCCCGATGAAGCGACCATGGCGGACGTGTTCTCCGCGGCGGGTTATCGCACCGCGATGTTCGGCAAGTGGCACCTCGGCGACACTTGGCCGTACGCGCCGCGGTATCGTGGCTTTCAGCAAGTCGTCCGGCATCTGGCCGGCGGCATCGACGAGATCGGCAACCCGATCGGAAATGACTATTTCGACGACACCTACTACCGAAACGGAACGCGGGAAACGATCCAGGGCTATTGCACCGACGTGTTTTTTGACCAGTGCAATCGATTCATCGGACAGTCGTCCGCGGCCCCGTTCTTCGTCTACCTGCCGCTCAACGCGATGCACAGTCCGCACACGGTGGCGGAAAGGTACTACCAGCCCTTTCTGGCGGATGGGCATGATGAAAAACGCGCAAAGTTCTTCGGGCAAATTGTCAACTTTGACGAAAACCTGGGGCGGTTGCTCGAACTGCTCGACTCCCGTGACCTTGCCGACAACACGATTGTGATTTTCATGGGCGACAACGGCACCGCCGAAGGAATCGATCGAGAGGGTGCGAACGGGTTTAACGCGGCAATGCGTGGCAAGAAAGGTTCGGTGTACGAAGGCGGCCATCGCGTCGCCTGCTTTGTTCGCTGGCCTGCCGAGTTGAATGCCGGCCGGCGGATCCGCGAACTGACCTGCTGCCGCGACTGGTTGCCGACGTTGATCGATTGGTGCGGTCTTTCCAAGCCGAAGGGCGTCGCGTTTGACGGCCGAAGCCTGCAGCCGTTGATCCGTGGCGACGCTGATTCCTGGCCCGAACGAACCCTGTTTATTCAACGCCAACCCGACCGCCCCCGGTTGGTCAGCGTGAACCAAGGTCGATCCCGCTACGCAGTACTGACCCAGCAATGGCGTTTGGTCGGCGATGAACTCTATGACATCAACAAGGATCCCAGTCAGACGACCGACGTGGCCGCGAAGCATCCCCAAGTGGTTCGCCAACTACGGTCACGGTACGAGCGGCATTTCGCCGATGTGTTTGCCGATGGCGCCGCGTACACACGGTTCAAGATCGGCGCGGCCGAAGAAAACCCGACGCTGCTGACCGTACGCGATTGGCACCCGACGAACGGAAACGTGATTTGGAAACAAGACCAACTCGGCGACGACGCACTGGCGATCAACGGCTTTTGGGCAATCGATGTCGTCGCGGCTGGCCGATACGCGATTCGACTGTCCAGATTCCCCGACGATGCACCGGCGCCGATGGATGCCAAACTGGCGGTGCTGAAGATCGGAGACAAACAGTGGTCGAAGCGACTCGGCGGAGACGAAACCTCCGTGACGTTTGAGGTCGAGTTGCCTCAGGGGCCGGCAATCCTCTCGACATTCCTGACCGATCCACAGGACAAGGTTCGCGGGGCCTACTTTGTTCATGCGGAACGATTGAGCGTCTTAGGGGACGAAGGCGATACACCGCCGACCGCTTTCCCGTTTCATGTGCCAGCCGACAAGCCGAACCGGCCGTTGAGTGCGGCAATGCAACGCAACTACGATGCCTATCCTTCGATACGCCCGGAACAGAATGAACTGTACACCCAATTCAAATACACGAAGCTCGCAGGTTTTGATTACAACGGCGGCGATGGCACGATCACGCGCCGTGACCCCTCCAAGGTGATTTACGCCAACGGAAAGTACTACGTGTGGTACACCGGTCGCAAAACGCCAGTGAAGCCGGTGGGATTGTCGCGAGCCGCTGAGACGACCGATGCGATTCCTTCATCCGACTGGGACCTGGCGGATATCTATTACGCGACCTCCAAGGATGGATTTATCTGGGAAGAACAGGGCATCGCGGTGGCTCGACCGCCCAAACCCCATCCTGGCTGGCGCAGCGTGGCGACGGCGGACATCCTGGTTTGGAAAGGCAAGTACTATCTGTACTATCAAGCGTTCAACGAAGCCAGTGGACTTCGAGGCGACGACTGTCCTGTGGCGGTCTCCTATGCGGATTCTCCGGATGGCCCCTGGACGCCGGCTAACAAGGTGGTGGTTCCCAATGGTGCCGAGGGCGAGTGGGATCAATTCTCGATTCATGATCCCTACCCTTTGGTCCACGATGGAAAGATATACCTTTACTACAAGTCGGATTTTGACGAACGTCCCGAGTTGAATCCCGCCAAAATCCGGATGCAAGGATTGGCGATCGCCGAGCATCCGCTCGGCCCCTTCAAAAAACATCCGCTCAACCCCGTGATCAACTCGGGACACGAGACGACATTGTTTCCGTTCAAGCAAGGCGTCGCCGCGTTGGTCATCCGGGACGGCATGGAACACAACACGATTCAGTATGCCGAGGATTGGGTGAATTTTGAGATCGCATCGATCGTCGAATTGATGCCGACCGCCGGTGGACCGTTCATTCCCGACGCGTTTACCGACACGAAAGACGGCCAAGGGATCACCTGGGGCATTTCCCACTTCACCAATGCCGGGGGCGATTGGAGCCGGAATCACTCGATCTTGACGCGTTTTGATTGCGATTTGAGTCGCAGCGTCAATGACCCGGAGATGAAGGGGCATCACCTGGACCATTCCCCAGAGTTTCACTACAAGCAGGGGCTAAGCGGAAAGCAACGAGAACGCATCGAAAAAGCGACAAAGAATCTTCGATGATCGCCCCAGTGATCGCCCCAGTGATCGCCCCAGTGATTGGCACAGTGATTGGCCCCTGCCGTTTCGCACCTTTGTTCTCCGGAACACTGTTCTGCCGCACTGCATTCGTTGGCCGTCCCGGCTAACCCAGCAATTCCTTGATGACCTGGCCGCCGAATTGGGAGAGCTGTTTGTGGCGGCCGGCGTGGAAGTAGGTCAGCCGGTTGTCGTCCAGCCCCAGCAGGTGCAGCAGCGTGACGTGGACGTCGCGAAGATGATGCACGCATTCGACCGCGTTTGCACCGATCTCATCGGTCGCCCCGATGGTGTGCCCGGCATTGGTCCCGCCGCCGGCGAACCACATCGCCATCGCCTTGGCGTTGTGATCACGCCCATAGGACTGCCCGCCGCCGCGCAGCCCGTTGTCGGGGGTGCGGCCGAATTCGCCGCACCATATCACAAGCGTGTCCTTCAGCATGTCGCGTTGTTTCAAATCGCGAAGCAACGCCGCGATGGGTTTGTCGACCGATCGGATCAACGCCCCGTGTGCCTTTTCGATGTAATCGTGGCTGTCCCAGTTTCCGGCATAGGCTTGCACGAAACGCACTCCGCTTTCGACCAACCGCCGCGCCAACAGACACTTGCGTGCAAACGCATCCGTCGCCGCCTCTCCCACACCGTAGGCATCCAGCGTCGCCTGGGACTCGCCGTCCAAGTCCAGAACACCGGGCACCTCGGTCTGCATCCGGTAGGCGAGTTCATAACTGGAGATGCGTGCTTCCAATTCGCCACGACCGGGGCGTGATTCAAGGTGCCGGCGATTAAGCTGCCCCAGCAGATCCAGGTTTTTGCGTTGCTGCAACGGCGAAATGGCGTCGGGCGGATTCAAATTCAGAATCGGACTTCCCGTGGGCCGCAGCGGTGTGCCTTGAAACTCAGCCGGCAGAAACCCGTTGGACCAATTTCCCGCACCGCCCTGAGGATAACTCGACCGCGGCAACACGACGAACCCGGGCAGGTTCTCGTTCATCGTGCCCAGACCATACGTCACCCAGGCGCCCATCGCGGGATCGCCGCCGAATTGGTTGCCGGTATTGAGTTGATAGCAGGCCGTCGGATGATTGACCGATTCGACCTGTGCCCCGCGATAGAAACAAATCTCATCGACCATCTCGCGCAGCTGTTTCCACTCGGTGCAGATGTCCGCGCCGCACTCGCCCGCTTTGGTGAACTGGAATGGGCTCTTGACAAAGTAGCGTTTCCCCGACGACATCGCACTTTCCATTTCGCCGCTGCGGGTGAACGCCTTGAGATGCTGTTTGGTCAACTCGGGTTTGGGATCAAAGGTGTCCAGATGTGACGGACCGCCTTCCATCATCAAGAAAATGCAACGTTTGGCTTTGGCCTGATGGTGCGTCCTTTGCCCCTGTTCGGCGTGCAGCAACGACGTCAACGCGACCGAACCGAGTCCGGCACCAAGACCATACAGAGCCTCTCGCCGCGTTGGCAATGCGAATCGGTTGGAAGACTTGCCACTCATGTTCAATCCAGGTAAGCGAATTCGTTCAGGTTGAAAATCACCAGGCAGACGTGAGCCAGTCCGCGGGTTTTCGCGTCGACGTCGGCGGGTTGAAGATCACTCTGGTAATGGGTGTAGGCTGGCATGGACTCGATGAAGTCGTAGGGCTGTCCGGTCTTTTCGGCCATCACCGTTCGCTCGATCTGGTCCGGCCAGACCTTGGCAGGGTGGGGCCGCGCCGCTTCATCGGCGGTCGCATCGTTCCATTGCTCCAGACAGAGCGAACGTTCATCGGCCGTCGGCAACCGCCCCAATGCCAGTTGAAACGCACGGTCGATCGTCGCACCATCGTTGACGTTTTCGTCGACGAGGCGTTTGGCAAAGCCGAGCGACCGGTCAAAAACTTCTTCGGAATTGAGCAGCGTCAACGCTTGGGGCGCGACCGTCGACGTCTCGCGAAGTTCACACGACTTGTCCGGCCCCGGTTGGTTGAACGTTTCCAGGAACGGATCCCGTAGCCCACGGATCTTTTCGGCATATAGACTGCGACGGTTACGCTGCTCCGGTGTCGGATCGGGTTCGTAAACCGACGCCGTTCCGCCCATGATCTGTCGCGGTTGGAAAGCGACTTCCAAGTTGATGTCCGGACGGGCCGGGATTCCACCGACGCTGCGATTGAGTTCCCCACTTGCCGCCAGCATGGCGTCGCGGATTTCTTCCGCCGTCAATCGACGCGGCAAGAACGTGGCGTACAGTTCCCGCTTGGGGTCGGCGGCGGCTTGCCGTTCCGGTTGCGGATGCCGGGTGCTGCGACGGTAGGCTTGGGAGGTGACGATCAATCGGTTCAGTTCTTTGATGCTCCAACGGTGATCGACAAACCAGCGTGCCAGAAAGTCCAACAGTTCCGGGTGCGTCGGCAAGGCTCCCGTGCCGCCAAAATTGTTCGGATTGCCGGCCAGCCCCTTGCCGAAATGCCAGGACCAGACGCGGTTGACCATCACGCGAGCGGTCAACGGGTTATCGGCATCGGCGATCCAATCGGCCAACGCCAATCGACGCTTGCCCTTGCCGGCCGGAAAGGACGGCGTTTGCATCTGCCCCAGCGAGACTGCGGCGCTGAGCGGCCCCGGTTGGACCGGGTCGGTCGGTGAATAAACGTTGCCGCCGGCCAGAATCGTGTCGGACTCCATTTGCCCCTTGCCCCAGGGGTTGGCCGGCAAGTTGATTCGGTTGCCGACATTGTTGCGTTGGATCGTCTTGCCCGTGTACACGGAAAAGCCGATCGGCCGGGTGCGATCGAGTTCCCACGTGTGACGGGCGATGTTCTTGGACATCCGGGCCAAGGAGGCTTCGTCACCGGGATCCAGCCCGTTGTCACCGACCTTCGCGTCACCGGTTTCCTGCTTCCTCGCTTTGGCGACCTTTTGGCTGAGTTCCTTTCGCTGATCCTGGTACGCGGCCACCTTGGCGTGAACCCAGGCGTCAGAGGCTTCGAACCCGTTGGTGTTTTCGGTGTCTAAAAACGGCACGTCTCGTTCGGCAAATTGGGTCGTTGAGAAAACCGCCATCATGCTGTAATAATCACGCGTCGGCACGGGATCAAATTTGTGATCGTGGCACTTGGCGCACTGCAAGGCGTGACCGAGAAAGGTTTGACCGACCGAATCGGTGATGTCGTCCAGCCATTGCTGACGCGTTTCTTTGAACACACTCATGCCGGTCTGCTCCCACGGCCCCATTCGCAAGAAACCTGTCGCGATCAGATGCTCGGGGTCGTCGGCATCGATTTCATCTCCGGCGATTTGCTGTTTGATGAAAATGTCGTACGGCTTGTCGTCGTTGAAGGCGCGGACGACATAGTCGCGGTAGCGCCACGCGTTGGGACGGCTGTAATCGTTGGCGAATCCGGCGGTGTCGGCGTATCGCACAACGTCCAACCAACGGAGTCCGAAGTGTTCGCCGTAGTGCGGCGACGCCATCAATTCCATCGCCAGTTCACGCACCGCGGTATCACGATGCTTTGCATAGGCTGTCTTAAATCGGCGGACATCCTGCGGTTCCGGGGGCAGCCCCGTCAAACCGAAACTCATTCGGCGGATCAGCTCACCGGCCTCGGCCGGTGGCGCCGGGGGCAGGTCGGTCGCCGCCAACTGCCTGTCGATGAACCAGTCCACCGGATGCGATCCATCGGGAACCTCGGTTTGTTTCAGCGGCCGATAGGCCCACAGTTTTTCGGGTTCATAGCGGCGATTCTGCCAGTCGTCCGAAAGTGCTTTCGAAGTCGCGACCTGCTCGCCTTCGGCGTGTCGTTCCTGGATCCATGCGATGCGGTCTTCGTCGGGCCATGGTGCGCCCGCATCGATCCAATCCCGAATCCACCACGTCTGTGTTTCGGTCAGTTTGTCCGCCTCTTTGGGCGGCATTTCATAGCCTTCCTCCGATCGGCTGGCGGTCCGGTACAAATAGCTCTGTTCGCCGTTGCCGGGAACCAGCACTTCGTCTTCGAACCAATCTCCGCCGGCGGACAACGTCTCGCGTGTCCGCAAATCCAGCCCGCCCTGGATGTCGTCGGGTTCGCCCCCGTGACAGGCCAAGCATTTCTCGGCAATCAACGGTTTGACTTTCAACGCGAACAGTTTTTCGCCTTCGGTGACCTCGTCGCCGCTGGCGGGCGATGAAATGATGCAGGCGTGAATCAAGACGACGGCGACAACGGTCAGGAGGGTGTTCTTTTCTCGTTTGGTCATCGAGATTGGGGGGCGGAGGGACGTTGAGACGCAAAATGTGCCTCCCCATTCTACCCCAAATCTGTCGCTCGGATCTCCGAGTGGCCAGCTTGCGGGAGGGGTAAGTATCATGTGCTGCTCGCTGGCAGTTGCCAGCACGTGGCGTCAGCCAGTGGCGGGCGGTGACGTTCGGTCGACGCCCGCGTGGTCGCAACGAGTGGCCGCTCGCTGACGCATGCCGCTGGCATTGCCGGCGTCTTTAAAGATGCTTGTGAAAGAATGCGACCATGTCGTCGAGCGAATTCCTGTGCTTGGGTGACACGCCGTGGCCTCCGGTTTCATAGAGGAGGATCTCGGCGTCAACGCCGGCAGCGGTCATCGCACGGTGCATGTCTCGCGATTGAAACCAGGGCACGGTGGAATCGTTGCGGGAGTGTAAAAACAGGATCGGCGGATCGCCGGGATCGACGTGCGTGATCGCCGAAGCGGCCAACCACTGCGGATCCCGCGGCGAAAACGCGGTGCCGATCCATTGGCCGTTGGTCTTGATCTTGGTCTGGGAATTCGGCTGCATCGCCAATTGTTCCTGCCTGGTGAAACGCCCGACAAAATCGAACACGCCGGCGAAACAGACCGCGGCTTGGATCTGGCTATCAGGATCATCCGATGTTCCGGTGACCGCCAATAGCGCCGCGAGCGTGCCGCCGGCCGAGCGGCCCATGGCGCCGATCCGGTCGGCATCGATTCCGTAGCGGTCGGCGACGCTGCGGATGTACCGGACCGACGCTTTGACATCGGCCAGCGTGTCGGGGTGCCGGTGTTCGGGGCTGCCGCGATAGGAAATCAATGCCGCGGCAAAACCGTTCCTGGCCAAATGTTCGGCAAACGGTTTGAATCGCTGTCCGTTCTGGGGGCGAAACCCGCCGCCTTGAATCGTGATCACGCAGGGAACCGGATCGGTGGTCTGGTTGGGAAGGTACAGATCCAGTGTCAGTGCGGCAGCGGCCTGGCTGAAACTCAGACGCTTGACGATTCGAGCGTCCTCGGCGCTGGCAGGGGAAGCCAGCGATCCGCCGGCCAATGTGATGAACAGGACCAGGAAAAGGCGACGAGCATAAGTAAAGAGGAGTTCAACAACCGTTGGTGTATCGCCTTCAGGCGATTCCGGGGCGCTGTGTCGCAGCGACATTGGGCGGCTAAAGCCTGCACACCAGCGCGTATGCTGGTGACGTTTCAATCGGGGACAAATTGCGGCGGGGAATCGCATACGAATCTCGGCTCGGAAAGACAGAGGGTGCGGAACAAACCACGGCGGTCGCGATTGGGCTATACTAACCGATCCCCTCCAAGCCAATCGCCCACCACCCGACCGGCATGATGCGTTTTCTGGCCATCGTCATCGTCTTCTTCGTCGTCACGTGCACCGCGTTGCAGCCATTGGACGCAGCGGACAATCCGGTCGATTGGTCAGGGGACTGGACGCGGTCGCGGTCCGGCGGTGTCGCTCAGTGGTTTGAAATCCACGGAACGGGCGGGCGAAACAACCCGCTCCGCCGACCGTTGGCCAAGCCCTTCGACGGCGATCAGCTGTATGTGCGGTTCGAGCTACGGTATGACGCATCCAGCATCGACACGCCGAAGAACGGCAACGGAGAATTTTTGGTGCTGTGGTTGGATGAACAAGATGGGGGCGATACGGCCGGGCACAACGGCGGCGTCCCCAACATCGGGCTGCATGTGGACGGCGACGCAAACGTGTTCATGGCACGTTACGCCTCGTCGTCTCAGCACTTTAGTGATATCCAACTGCAAGGCGATCGCGTCTACACCGTCCTCGCCAAAATCGCCCGGTCGCAATCGGGCGGCGATCAGCCCTACGATCGGTTGAGCGTCTGGATCGACCCGGAAATCACCGACGCGGAATCTCCCGCGATCACGGTTGCTTCAAGCAAAGCGATTCGGTCGATCGGTTGGATCGGATTTGCCACGGGGATGAAGACGGAACCCGACGACCGAATCTCGGTGTCGGATCTTTCGCTGGCAACCAGTTGGACCGAAGCGTTCGGAATTGCCGCGCCGACTGCTCCGGTAGTTAAACCGCCGCCGCCCGTGCCGACGACAGCCGCAACGGTCAGTTTTGCCGACGATGTCTATCCCGTCTTGCACAAACATTGTTTCCAGTGTCACAGCGGTGAAGCGCCGGAGTCGGGATTGCGGTTGGACTGTTACGACGACCTTTTAAATCAATTGTCTCCCCGTGACGCCGATGCGAGTCACCTGATCGCGTTGGTCGCATCATCTGACCCGGCGGAGCAGATGCCGCCGCCCGATGACGACGCGGGGCGGCTGACCAGCGACGAAATCCGCGTGCTGCGGACGTGGATCGACGAAGGCGTCTGCTGGGACCATCATTTGCTGCCGACGCCAACGCTGGAATCGGATCACTGGGCATTGGAGCCCCCTCGTCGCCCGCCGATCCCCACCGGGATTCCGACCGACCGAATGCGAACACCCGTCGATGCGTTCATCGCACAAAAGCAACAGGAATTCGGCACGACACCCGCCGACACCGCATCCTGGCCCACGCTTCAACAACGAATCGCATTGGACCTGACGGGGTTGCCCGCGTCGGCCTTCCCCGGTCTCGAGCAAGCGACCAGTCACGAAGCACTCGATCACTGGATCGACCAACTGTTGTGCTCGCCGGCCTACGCCCAGCGGTGGGGAAGGCATTGGCTGGACCTGGCTCGATGGGCCGAGAGCAACGGGCACCAACACAACCGGCCACGACGACACGCGTGGCGATACCGCGACTATGTGATCGAGAGTTTTCAGAACGACAAACCGTATGACCAGTTCATCCGCGAGCAAATCGCCGGCGATGAATTGCCGGCCGATTCGCGGTGTTTGGAAGCGACCGGTTTCCTGGCCGCGGCACGTTACAGCGGCAATGAGTTGGACAAAGAGATTCAACGTCACGACATTCTGGTCGATGTCGTCAACACCACCGCCAAAACGTTTCTGGGAATCACACTCGAATGCGCGCAGTGTCACACGCACAAGTTCGACCCGCTGACGATCCGCGACTATTACCGGCTGCAAGCGTTTTTTACGAACGGGCAGCCCGGCAACCTGTTGCTCGGCGGTGTCCCCGATCAAGCGTCCTCATGGATCAAGACGCGATGGCAGGTCTTTGATACGGTTCACGCGCGGCTGGTCGACCGGAAACGCGCCGCGGGTGTCCCCGAACCGGTGTTGGTGATCCCCAAGTCCGTCGTGGCGGGGATGAACGCCCAAGAGCGAAAGGCGTTCAAGGCGCTTGATGCGGCGATCGCGTCGATCCCGCAGGTTTGGGGCTGGAGCGATGCGGATTCGGAAACGATCGTCGCGCCCCACGAAATGCGTTGGCCGTTGACGCGGGATTTAAAGTCGGTCGCCGAACTAAAGACCTATTTGCGGTTGCGCGGCGATCCGAAGTCGGCCGGCCCGGAAGTCCGCGCAGGCTGGCCGGCGGTTTTCGGACCGACACCCGATCACGTCGATTCGCGAACCGATTTGGCCGACTGGATCGCATCACCACAGAATCCGTTGACGGCGCGGGTCTGGGTCAACCGAATCTGGCAATGGCATTTCGGCACCGGGCTGGTCGCGACCTCGGGCGATTTCGGGACGCAGGGGACCGCGCCGACGCATCCTGAATTGTTGGACTGGTTGGCCGATGAACTGATCGCCAGCGGCTGGAGCACGCGGCACATCCATCAGCTGATCTTGCGTTCGCAAACCTACCGGCAATCCGCGGCGGTTTCACCGTCCAACCAAGACGCCGACCCCGAATGTCACAGCCTTTGGCGCTGGATCCCGCGACGGCTGGAATCCGAAGCGATTCGCGATTGTGTGCTGTCCGTCGCGGACAGCCTGGATGACACGATGGGAGGTCCGAGCGTCCGCGACGACCTTTCCAATTCCAGCCATCGTCGCAGCGTTTATCTGCAACAACAACGCGACCGGATCGCAGAATCACTGACGCTGTTTGACAGTCCTGCTGCGGTGACGACTTGCTCCCGGCGACGCGTTTCCACCGTCTCGTTGCAGCCGCTGTATTTGATGAACAGTGATTTCATGCAATCGATCAGTCAACGGTTTGCCGAGCGTGTTCGTCAGACCGCCGGCGAAGACCGGCACGCCGAAGTCGCCTTTCGTCTGGCGACCGGTCGGCAGCCGTCCGGTGAAGAAGCGGACCGAATGCAACATTATCTGCAAGACCATTCGCTCCAATCGCTGTGTTTGGTCATCTTGAACTTGAGCGAATTCTTATACGTCAATTAGAGTCAACGCATGTCACAACACGACTGGATCAACCGCAGACGGTTCCTGTATGGCGGCGGACTCGGTGCCGGTGCGATGACGTTTGACCTGTTGCGTCACGCCGAAGCGACTGGGGCACACCCGACACACCACGCCGCGACGGCATCGAGTGTGATTTTATTGTTCATGTCCGGCGGCCCCAGCCAGGTCGATACCTTTGACCCCAAACCGGAACTCGAACGCCTGGCCGGCAAGGACGTGCCCGAAAGCATTGCCCGCACGGTCCCCAAGATCAAACGCGCCGGGCTAAAGAACCTGATGGGATCACCCTGGACCTTCGACCGGCACGGTGAAAGCGGCATCCCGGTTTCAACTTTGTTTCCCCAAACAGCCCGGCACGTCGACGATCTGTGCGTGATTCGATCGATGCAACACAACAATCCGGTCCACGGTCCGGGCGAGTGTGTCGCCCTGACAGGAACCGCGGCGGGAGATCGCCCCAGTATCGGCAGTTGGTCGCTGTACGGTTTGGGAACGGCCAACGAAAGCTTGCCCGCGTTTGTCGGCATGAACCTGCACACCGATGGAATGCAGTTTCCACAAGCGGCCGGCTGGGGCTCCGGTTTTTTACCCTCGGGGCTTCAAGGCACGATCGTCGATCCGGCGCAAGGGATTCGGCACGTCGCGATGCCGCCGCAGACCAACGCTCGGCAGCGCCGTGATCAACTGGAACTGATCCGCTGGTTCAACAGGCGGCATCTAGAACAATTCGGTGGTCAGAACGCTCAAGGACAAAGTGAATTGCGGGCGCGATTAGAGTCCTATGAAACCGCGTTTCAAATGCAGACGTCGGCGCCGGAGTTATTCGACATCGCGGATGAATCAAAGCAGACGCGATCGATGTACGGACTCGATCAACCGCAAGCGAAAACGGTCGGCCGGGCGTGTCTATTGGCTCGGCGGATGGTGCAACGCGGCGTGCGATTCGTGCAAGTCCGTGTCGGGGGCTGGGACGCGCACGGCAACATCCAAGGCAACCACACCAAGATGGCCGCCCGGACGGATGTCCCGATCGCGGGTTTGCTGGCGGATTTGAAACAGCGCGGTCTGCTGCAAACGACGCTGGTGGTTTGGGCCGGCGAGTTCGGCCGAACACCGACGATGGAAGGCCGGGGCAAGGGACGTGATCATTCACCGGCGGGATACTCGGTGTGGATGGCCGGCGGCGGGGTTCGCGGCGGTCAGATCATCGGTGCAACCGATCCGCTGGGGTACGTGGCGACCGAGCGACCGGTGTCGCCGCACGATTTCCACGCCACCCTCCTGCACGCCCTGGGGATCGACGCCAATCGCCTGACCTACAACCACCACGGCCGCGACGAAGTCCCCACGGTCTTCGGCGGCCAAGCGGTTGGTGAGGTGTTTGGGTAGCGGAACTCGCCTAGAGTTTCGCATCGGCGTCGAGTGCACTGTTCCGATTGGATTTTGGGATTGCCAGCACGACGTCCTTTCGAGGTCGTCGCACCGATGTACGATGTACGAAGGACGACGGTCCGGAAGGGCCATCGTACTTTCCTTGTTCTCAGGCTCCGCCTGATCACTTGCAAGGCGGAGCCCCCCTTCCATCGCATTCCACGGCGGAGAACATGAAATTCATTGCTGACCAATACCCTTGGGAGCAAGACAATATTGATGATTCTGGCTCCACTCTCCCCCGGAAAACCTGGCGAGCTTCAGCGAGTCAGGTTTTCCGGGGGAGAGGGGAGCCATTTGGAAGTGGGAACGCATCGTCATGAATCAGCAATACATTTCACGTCCCGAGCCTTGGAACGAGTTAGGAGAAGCAGACGCCTACCCTGCGGCGCCGATGCCGGCCAGCCACACGAGCAGGGCGATCACGACGAAGCAAACTGCGACGGAGATGGCAAAGCCGACGACATCGGACGTGCGTGGGCGCAAGGCTTCGATGTCCGTGCCGGGGAACAGCCGACGGTCTTCGAACCGTTTCGGATCGCTGTACGACGCTTCCAGATTTCGCCGGTCCGTTTCCGGGTCCGGATCGACCTCCGTTTTCATCTTGGCATAATAGCGATCCAAAACTGACTCTCTGGTGCGTGGCGTCAGATAACTGGCAACGATCAGAACCAAAAACGGCAACATCACCCGTGTCGGCAAACGCAACGTTTCCAGGGTCGCCTTGGAGACGTTGGCCAGATCGACTCCGAGGTAATGGTAAAGCAGGAAATCGAGTTTCAATTGCCCTTCGCCCCGTAACTGTCCGACGCGTCGCTGGGTCAGGATCGATGTCGCCCCCTCGCGCACCGTGCTGATCATTTCCAGCGAGTCTTCACCGACGGGTTCAACGCCGCCGGTCCAAAAAATCGACTTGTCGCCGGATACCAGGATCACTTCGATTTGATCTCCGACTTGGCAGCGGGGCGGTTCTGCACCGATCTTGTCACGCATCGCCTGGTCACCCTCGGCTTGCTCCATCGCTTCGACCCAGGCTTCATGCCGGGCGACATCAGCCGGCGTGGCGGAGCGCATGATGGACTTGGTGATGCGGTTGGTGGTCGTCGTCCACTGTGGGTCCAGTCGCATGCCGGGGGCGAGCGTCGGGATGGCGACCGGCAGAATAAAAAAGAACAACGCCGAGAACGCGATCGTGATCCACACCGCGGTGCGATTGGCACGCCGCCAAAACATTCCGATCCAGAACGGGGCGGCAAACAGGATCGGCAATTCGATCGCAAACGTGAACTGCGCGAACACGTCGGCCATGGTGATCGCCACGACCGACGCGCCCAGGATGATCGCCAACCCGGTCAATCGCGCCACTTTGACACTCTGGCGGTCCGTCGCCGTCGGGTTGACAAAGGCCGCATACAGGTTTCGGGTGATCAGCGCCGAACTGACGATCATGTACGTGTCGGCCGAACTCATCATCGCGGCCATCAAGCAGGCCAGCATCAGACCGACCAGCCCCAAGTTCAGCGGCCCGAGGATCTCGCGTGCCGCGATTCCCCAAACCAAATCCGGGTCGACCGCCAATTCCGGACGACTGGCCAACAGCGCCAACGCGATTAACGCCGTGATCGCCCAGCCGACCGTGCACAGCCGCTTTAAAAAGTTGCCGACGACCAAGCCGATCCGAGCTTCATTTTCGCTTTTTGCCGAACCACCGCCGGTCGCGATGAAGTGTGGCTGGACGACAATCCCGACCAATGCCAATAAGGTCAGCGCGACGATGTACTGGAGCGGAAACTCGCCCGCACTGGGCCCGGCAAACAGGCTGAAGTAGTCCGGCGAAACACGCTCGTGCATGATCTTGAATCCGTCCATGAACCCCTGAGTCGCCGGATCGCCGAACTCTTTGACCAACGCCCAAAGCCCATAGGGAATCAGCAGGACGCTCAACAGGATGATGAAAATCCCCTGAATCAAGTCGGTCCAGTAGGCCGCGGTCAGCCCTCCCAGCACGCCGTAGACGATCACGATTCCCGCCAATCCCGGAATCAAGACGTACTTCAGGTCCAACCCCGCGATTTGATCGATGCCCATCAACGGCACCGCGAACTTGGCGATCGCCGACAACATTGTCGACAGATAAAACATGTAGAAGATGATCGCAAAAACGGCGTAGGCCGCCCCCAGGGCTTTGGAATCGTAACGTTCGACGAACCAATCCCCGAGCGTCAGGTGGCGCATCCGCCGATACCACACCGCGGTGATCCAATACACCGGCGTGACGAACAGCCACATCAACGCCGACCACACACCGCTTAGCCCGCTGGTCCAACCCGTGCGGCCGACCTGGATCGGTTCGTGTGCCCCGGTTCCGGCGCCGAAGGCGGCAAAGGTTTGCAGCAGTTTGCCGAAACCACGCCCACCCATGAAGTAATCTTCTTGGCCTTTGACACGCCCCATCGCCCACAATCCGATGGCGATCATCACGATGAAGTAAACAGCAACAACGACGTAATCGATCCAGGTCATCAGCTCGGTCTCACGGGGGCGCGTTCCAAGTCTTTCACGGTCGGTCAGGACGCGATGCCGATCGGGCCTACCGTGACGAAACGTTTGGAGGGGCCCACAGGATACACGCTTGGGCCGCGCTTGGTGTGAAGTCAAGAGGCGCTGCGGAAGCTGGGGTGAGAAAATTTTGGAGGTAAGAAAATGATGAAGGGCACCACCATCGATCGATGGAGCGAATTTTCTTACCTCCTAAATTTTCCTACCTCTCCACCCACCGTGCCCTGTCACGTCGGTGGTAATCAGGGGGAACGATGGCAGAATGATTCGGGGCAGAATGGTGGAAAGCGGATCGACTGCTGCGACCGGCTGCTCCCGCGACCATCCAGAATGCTCACGATCCTCAATGCATCACGTCGAATCGTTTGCCGCCCAACAGGCTGAATTCGGGGCCTTGGATCACGGCCCGGTGTGCCAGGACTTCGCTCAGTGTTTCCATCCCGGCTGGCGATACCGCCGTCGAACTCAATCCGACCGCTTGCAGGTTCTCCAGCGCGTGCAAATGCACCAACCCTTCGTCGCGGACCTTGCACGATGCCAGATCCACACGGACCAATTCACGTAGCTCTCGCAAGTGCTTCAGTCCCGCATCGGTGACTTTGGTTTTGGCAAGGTACAGTGATTGCAACTTCGGCTGCCGGCGAACGATTTCAGCCAACCCTTCATCGTCGATCGGTGTGTTCTCCACCGACAAAGAAACAAGCGATGGCAGGAAACGCAACCGCGAAAGATCCTCCACCGTCACCTTGGTCCCCGACAGGTCCAGTTCCGTCTGGTCATGACTGAGTGCGCCACCAAGTTTGGCGAAGACGGCGATCGTCAGGTCTTCCCCGTTAATCGTCTCGGTGCTGGCGGGCGAGGAGGCGGGGGCCTGGTCCGTGGTTTCGGGCGCGACGGATTCCCCCGCGATGGCCTCGTCAGCGACCGATTCGATTGCGGATTCCGCGCCGGCGTTGGATGAGGTCGAATCCTTGTTCACGTCGGTGGTGTCGGCTGTGTCCGGTTCGACGACCATCGCAGCGGGTTCAGCATCGGGCGCAAGGGAGTGGTGTTCGGAGGCCGATCTCCGTGGGACTTCAACCGTTTGCCGCAAGCCCAGCGCGTTGACCGCGTTGACCGCGCCGATCGGCGACGGGGCCGAGCGCTGCCCCGGGCCGTCGGACGTCAAGCGAGGCTCATTCGATCGGCGCAAGCCTTCGGGCCGTTGTTCTGCGATGTGATCCCGTTTGCCGATTTGGGCCCGAGGACCAGGCGAGACGAATTGCACCGCGATGGCTGCGAGTGTGACCATCGCGACTGAAACGATCGCCCGGCGGATCGGGCGGGGGCGACCGGGGGCTCGTTTCCGCCAGGATCCTGTCCTGCCGACGATGGACGCCGGGCGCGGCACCGCGGCGGTTGCTCCCGCGGCCGCCGTTGTGGAATCGAATCGGGGGTCGATCGCGGTCTCGGTCACGTCGGCATTGAGCTGCCTGATCGACGGATCCAGCGACACCGCCTGGGACGACAGAGCGACGGCGCGATGGAGCGCACGCGTCATTCGCCGGCAGGACTCGAAACGCTCGTTCGTCTCCAGTCGCGTGGCCCGCTGGAGCACGCGTTGTTCGGCCGGGCCGACCTTGGAAAAATCCAGTTCGCCGCTGACGTGACAATGCAGCGCCGCCGCTTGATCGGTCGCCCGAATCGCATGGTCACCGGTGCGCAGGTAGTAGTACGTCAACGCCAGTGAATACTGGTCACTGGCACCGCCGGCGGCGTTTCCTGAAATGCTTTCCGGCGAGATGAACGCGGGGGAACCGATCATCCCGGTCGAGCGAATCGATTCGGCATAGCAAGGGCGGGCGACTCCAAAATCACATAGCACCGCGGCATCGCCGACCAGCAAGATGTTGTCGGGTTTGATGTCGCGATGGGCGATGGAGACCCGCCGCCCGTCACCGAGGTCGTGCCGCGGTGCATTGAGAAAGTCCAATCCCCGGGCGGCGTCTTCGACATAGTCCAGCAGCTCGGGCAAGGGAATCCCCGACCGGCCGCGCGAGCGATAGTCTTGCAACACGTCGTCCAAGCTTTTCTCGCCGACCACCATCGCGATGACCAGGGTAGCCGGCTCGCTGGATGTCAGACGAAACCGATTCGCACGGCCGTCGCGGATCGGTTTTCCGGATCGATCCAGCAACCAAAACCCCGTGATCGGCAGCAAGTTGGGGTGTCGAATGTTCTTGATCGCCGAGATCGACTCCAACTCCTTCGCTCCCCCGGCCTGATGTAGATCCAGAAACTTGAGTGCGACCCTGGTCTCGCCCGGTCCGTCGGCCGACCAGACGACTCCGAACGACCCTTCGCCGAGCTTTTCGGCCAAGAAGTAGCCCGGAATCGGCTCGTTGCCTTGTTCGAGAATGACCATATCGCCGGGCCTGCAATCGTCGGTTTTTGGACCAATGAGCGTCGAAAGACGCTCCCGTACGATGGACCAAGCGGACCGGGGGCGAGGTTGTTACGGAGAATCTTGCAGCGAGGGAGTAACTGAAATCGACGGCTGGCCCAATCGAAACGCCTCTTAGCCAGAGGTCGTGCGGTTTTTGGAAATCACCCTCCCTGGCAGGGAGGGTCGAGCGCAGCGAGGGGAGGGTCGATTCGCGGTGTTTAAGTGCCTTCGAGCCACAGGCAACCCTCCCCGCGTCGTCGCTCACTCCTCCGCGACCCTCACAGAGGGAGAGTGAATTCGACTCAGCGATGGATCGTCCGCTTAACTTGATTCCTATGGGGTCGAATGTAGAAGTGACCGAATTGATCGTGGCGGAAGTCGCCAAGACTTTCTCAAGCCGAGGCCCCTCTCTGGCGTTTGCTTGCTGTGCAAACGCCGTCTCTCCCAGAGAGAGAGAGAATCAAAATTCACCTCGCTAGGCTATCCCACAGGTTTTCCAAACCCGCCGATCAGACGTTGTCGGGATCCGGGACGACGAATCCGTCGCGATACTGACGTGTCAACATCGCATTGGCGGCATCGTTGTCGGCGAAACGTTCGGCGACGGGGTCGAATTTTAACACCGGTCCGAGCGACAGTTGTTCGACTTCGGGTTTGACACCGTTGTCGCGGAGATGTCGCAGGGTTCGCTGCAGCGTTTCCGAGTCGTCGTCGGAGGAACCGAAGGCTTCGACGGCAGCGGCGATGTCGTCGGGGCTGACGCGGTTTTCCTGTCCGACGTAATAGGAAATATTGCCCAGGTGCGCGATCGAGGCGGACAGGTGTCCGCACGTCGCATCGGCGTTCAACTTGGAACCATCACGCGAGACCACGGCATCGATGAAGTTGCTCATGTGCAACTCGTTGAGTTGACCGTCTTCTTTGGTATTGTGTTTGAAATCACGCACGGGCTTCTTGTTCAGGTCAAAGACCCGTCCATTCTCGTAATTCGGACCTTGGATCGCATAGCCTTCGCTGCCGTAGAAAACGACTCCGATCTTGTTGCCTCGGGTGCTGCCGAACAACTCGTTGATTTCATCGTCGGCACTGTTGTCGACACTCAACCCGCGCGTTTCAAACACGATGGTCTTGTCGCCATAATCGTAGATCGACACTTGCGTGTTGGCGGTGTCCCCGGCGTCGACGTAGTTGGGATCTTTGCGTTCGGCCTGGTACCCCAAACGTCCGGCGTAGGTCAGGATCGAGTTGGGGTGACGTTCCAGTCCCAGCCCCCAACGCGAGACGTCGGTTTGGTGCGGGCCTTGGTTGCCCGAATCGCCGTTGCCGTAGTGACGTTGCCAGTGCCAATCATAATGGAATCGTTGGCGTGTCACTTTGGGGTCGGTGTAGGTGGCCGGCCCGCTCCAGAGGTTGAAATCGACCGAATCGGGGACGGGGTAATCGCCCAGCGGCCCGATCGATTTGCGGCGTTTGTAGCAAAGCCCGCGAGCCAATTTAACTTCGCCGATCCCGCCGCTTTGGATGAAGTCGACCAAGTCGATCACGCCGTTGCTGCTGCGGCACTGCGTTCCGGTTTGGAACATGCGGCCGTACTTCTTGGCCGCCGCGACCAGCGCGCGCCCTTCGTTGACGTTGTGGCTGATCGGTTTTTCCAGGTAAACATCTTTGCCCGCTTGCATCGCCCACACACCGATCAGGGCGTGCCAGTGGTTCGGCGTGGCGCAGGTGACGATTTGCAGATCGTCATTCTCGAGCGCTTCGCGGATGTCGCGGTACACCGTCGGCTTCTTTCCGGTGCGTTTTTCGATCGATCCGGCACGCTGCTCGGCGACCTTGGAATCGACCTCGACGATGGCGCGTACTTCCGCACGCGGATCGTTGCCAAAACCCGCGACGTGCGACTGGCCGCGTCCATTTACCCCTGCGACCACGACGCCCAGTTTTTCGTTGGGGCTGTCAGCCGCCTTGGCGGCCGAACTGGTGTGGACGGCGGTCGCCAGCCCGGCGAGCGAGGCGGCCGATGCGGCGTTGAACTGGCGGCGGGTAATCTGTTTCATCGGAAAAGGCTCCATGCGGATGCGGGGTTTGGGGTGGGACGGGGTCTCAAACGATCGAGAGGACGGCCAACCATCATAACCCATTTTCCGCGACAACGTGAGCGAAAAGATGCGTCCCTTAGTGCTTCCCATCCGCCAAACCCAGCCGGGGATCGGAAAGGTCCAGTTTGTACATGATTTGGTTGTAATCGTAGCGAGGCGTCGGATCGTCGTTGCCCGAAAACGTCGCCGTGTACGTGCCCTCGAAAAAGATCACCCGTCCGTTGTCTCTAGCGAAAACGGGGTGCTGTTTCGGGTTGTAGAAACTGTACCGCCGATGGCTGACGATCTTGCGGGCGTGGGTCCAGGGGCCGGTCAGTCGCTCGGATTCCGCGTACCAGACTTCCCCCAGCATCGATGTTCCCGCGTGCTGGACCCCGATCATCACCCAGCGGTTTCGATATGCGTTCCAGGCCACCGACCCGCGGTGCATCGTGACCGGTTGGTCTTGTTCGTTCATCAATTGGAACAGTCCTTGGTCCGAATCAAGATACCCGGCTTTGACCAGTCGATTCTGAAGCTGGGGCGTGAACGGGATCGTGTCCGGTTTCCAACCGAACACGGGCTCACCATCGCTCCGTTCCACTTCGAAGGCATCGCCGCGACTGCCCTGCGTTAAGCACGTGTAAGCTTGGTACTGAGCCAAGTCCATCAACGCATCGACCGTCGCGGGGACGCGGACGATGGGAAACGGATCGGCGAAATACACATAGTCGACGCCGTCGTCTTCATGCACAAAGGGATGCCCGAATGGATACAGCGGTGCATCGACCGCGAACGAGAGTCGTTTTTCGAATCGGTTGGCTCCGTCATCAAACTCCGCCAATCCTCGTTGATAAACGGTCAGCGGCGGTTTGATTTTGACGTAGGCGGCAAACATCCGCTCGCGTCCCTTGTTGCCATCGTCTCTCAGCGTGATCAGGCCATTGATCCAGGTTGGGCCGGCGCCGGGAAGCTTGGCCATCGGTTTGGCAAAGCCGTTTTGGTCGACAAAGTATTCCAAGTCGACACCGACGTCGGGGGCCAGCCCACCGTCACTCGGCAATCGTGATACCGCACCGGGCACATGGAAATTGCCCAACGGGTAAGACGGCCGGTTCGTGTCACCCCAGAACCAGTACAGTTTTCCGTTGTAGACGGCATTGACGACGCTGTCGGATCCGAAGACTTGCCCGTTCAACACGGGCTGCTCGATCGGCACGGGACGCCCGACCAGGAGGCTGTCACGATAGATCCCAGCGCCCGTGATTCGATAAAGACGCTCGGCGATGTTCAACCGCTTGATCTTTACCGTCGCCGTTCCACCGGACTGAACCTTCAATCGTGTGCCGCGAAAACCGAAGCCGTCCTTGGGAAACTCGTAACCGTGACTGCTGACATGAAAGAACACGGTTTGCCCCATCAGACCGGGTTCGTCCAAGGCAACGATCCCGGCCGAATCGGTGTGATAACAAACGTCGTTGACCGTCTTGAGTTCGACCATCGGAACCCCTCGCCCGGTCACGTCGTCCACGACTTGGATCGTGAAGTAGTCGTGCGCCCGGGCGGAAAGGCCGATCAACAGCGTGACGAAGATGGATGTGATGCAGATGGATCTGGGCGATGGCATGTCAGTGGAGATCGCAATGAGGATGCTGCCAGGGCGGAAGGAACGCGGCGAGTCACCGTCGGGGCCTGCAGCATATCCCGATGCCACCAGCGAGTGCCACTCAGTCTTCCTGGGATCAGCCTACTGTCCCCCAACATTCTGCCCCGAATCATTCTCCCATTGCTCGGGGATCAACGTGCCGATGAGCTAGCCGCACCGTCTGGCCACCGAAGTTAGAATAGCCCACCTTCTATCCGTAATCCCTTGGAACATCGCATGAAATCCACCCTGTCGATCCTCCTACTTGTCAGTTCTGTTTTCGCCACATCACCCCACGTTTCCGCCGGCGACCCGATCGTCATGAACGTTTGGCCGGGGACGCCGCCGGGGGAAACCAAAACGTTGCCCGCCGAAGCGGATCAGACGAAACCGGAGGACCGCCTGATCGCCGGACGCCGGATCATCAAGTTGGGTAACGTTTCCACGCCCCAGATCGCGGTGTATCGACCGCCGGCCGAACAAAGCAACGGCACCGCCGTGGTGATCTGCCCCGGCGGCGGACACCACATCCTGGCCTATGACTTGGAAGGCACCGAGGTGGCCGAGTGGCTCAACAAACTTGGCGTGACCGCGATCGTGCTGAAGTACCGCGTACCGGCGCGCGACCCGGAACGCCGTTGGCGGGCCGCCGTGCAAGACGCCCAGCGGGCGATGAGTCTGGTGCGATCCCGTGCCGACGAGTGGAAGATCGATCCGGAAAAAATTGGGATCTTGGGCTTTTCCGCCGGGGGGGAGACCGCCGGCTTGACCGCCATCTTCCAGGAAGATCGTCGATACGAAGCGGTGGACAAAGTCGACCAGGTCTCCATCCGGCCGAACTTTGCGCTGCTGATCTACGCCGCCGGCATGGTGGAAAAGGGCACGACGCAGCTTCACGACTACATCACGATCAACCAGGACACGCCGCCGATGTTCTTTGCACATGCCTTCGACGATCGCGTCTCCGCGCACAACTGTCTGACCTTGGCCGGAGCACTCAAAGAAGCCGGAGTCCCGGCCGAGCTACACGTCTATGCGACCGGAGGCCACGGATACGGTCTGCGCGTCACCGACCAACCCGTCACCCGCTGGCCCGAACAAGCGGCGAGTTGGATGAAAACGATGAAGTTGATTCCGTGAGGACAGACCGGGAACGACATCACGACGGGAAGGCCGAGTGATTCCGGGCCGAAGGTGATTCGGTTCAGGGTCCCGGCCGCCTCGCACGGGGGACGGCGAGGTTCGCGAGGTGCGAATCCGCACGAATGATGCGCGGGTTCGCGCAATCGATCCGCTATTCGCGGCGCGAGCGCGAGTGACGCGCAATGGTATGCAACGTGCACGGTACCGGGATGAACAACACTTGTGAGCGTTCGTGGTCAAGCGAGGGTCTCTGTAAGACCGCTCGCATCGAACAACGAGAACGTGGTCCCCAAATCCGTGAGGGATGTCATGCGTGCTCATCCAGACCAGCACATCGAGAGTCAATCGATCCAACCACGACTGGCCGCGTTGATCCTTCGGCTGATGAATTCGCCAAGTGTTCCGATCCCGTACCAGCGCGAGCTGCAAGAGCGGTTCGGAGCCAATTTGGATCACGTGCGAGTGTTTTTCGGCAGCATCGCAAGCAGGGCGGCGGCAATGCTGGGCGCCGAAGCATTCACATTCGGCCGTCATGTCGTGTTCGGTGACGCGAACCCAGACATGCGATTGGTTGCCCACGAGTTGGTTCATGTCCTGCAGCAGCCGCACCAGGGCAGGATAGCATCGTTGGCCCCCAACAATATCGGCCGAGCGAATTGCGACGAAGAGCAAGAGGCAGATGAAATCAGCGACGCCTTGGTGTCGGGACAACCGATTCGGCTGCCGCGTGCTCACGCCTCTCCCTCAACCATCTACGCCAACCGGAGAAGGCAGATCGAGCACGGGTTGCATGTGACGGTGTTTCGTTGGATCACCATCCCTGGCGGCAGGGCACCGAGCGTGGTTGACATTGAAGTGATGGTTCCGCACGCCGCCACGGACGACGCGATCGAAGAACGCATCATCGTCGCGCTGCGATCGTTGGTGACGAGCCAACAATCCGATCGAGCGCCGGGACTTGTTCGAAGCATGCCATTTCGGGGCGAATTGCACACGCACCTGCAACGGGAACGTGTCGCGTGGAGTCGCGACAATCCCCACGCCTTGGCGATGGGCCGACCGATGGAATTGTGGATTCCGATCCGTTTCATTCACATGATGACCGGGCCCGGAGATCGCGAAGTCGCATTGGACGCCGGCGGACGACCGCACGTTGATCGGATCGAGATTGACCAGTCGCGTTACCCGGCACCATTGCCCGTCCCACCCAGTCCACCGGGGCTGGACGAAATCGTCGGCTGGCTCCCCCGGCTCGCTGAAGACGAATCGGTCGATCCCACCGTGCGACGCATGGCACAGATGATGCTTGAAAGCGATTCGATGCGGCGTCTCGACGGCAAATACCTCACCTCCGGTCAGGTCCGAAGCCATTGTCATGACAGCACCTGTACCCAATCGTCGATCGAACGCGGGGCCTCGGACGTCTATGACATCGTCGGCCGGGCAAGGGCCAGAACGATCGGAAGCTACCGGCAATTTCGCCGCGAATTCGAAGCGGTCCGCCCCGCGGTGCAAGCCGGATTTGATGAGCTTCACAGGATCCATTCGGCGGAATCCACCCGGATCGAAGTCGTTGCCGGCCCGGATGTGCATGCCTGGATCGGTCGGCGGCAGCGGAGTGCTCGTAGCTTGTATTACCTGTTCGGTATCACCGCGTGTGGATGGGGAGGCTCCGACCCCTGCATCGAGAACCCCGATGACTTCCGAGGCGGTTAGTACAAGTTTGTTGTCGCCGAACGTGTCATTCGAAGCCATCGATCATCGCTTCAAGCGTTTGCAGTTTCGTCGTCCACTTGTCGGAGGAGTGGGCGAACGTTGCGATCAACTGTCGCAGATGTCGCTTTGAATCATCCAGCAGGCGTCGTCGCTCATCGGGCGACGTCGTCGCGCGAGCCTGCAGGATGCGCGTCTCGTTGAGATGAAATCCGGCCAGGAGCAACCGGTCCAGGTATCGCGTTTTGTCATCGCTGTCGAAGTGCATGCGTGCCAGATTGGTGGTCAGTTTTGCCCAGCCCCAAATCCCGTCGTCGCCGCGTCCCCCCACCGCCTCGGCGAATCGCCCCGCGTCGCCGGTTGCCTGGGCATCGGCCAGCAACATCTCGGCCGCTTTGATTTGAAGATCGATCGCGGCGGGTGATTGACGGAGGATTTCGGAAAGCAGCGTGAGAGCCTGCGTCGCATCACCGGATCGCTGCGCCAAATCGATTCGCTTCAGCCGCAACGCCATCTTTTCGGCCTCACTCAGCTCCTTCGAATCGGCTGCCTTTTGAAGCAACTGGTCCGATCGCGACCGACACAACGTTCGGACCCGGGGGTCTTCCGCCCGAGTCTCCAGGTCCGACCAAGCCTGGACGGCCCACAATATCACGCCGACCGACGGATTCCGCTTCGGATCCAAAATGGTCTCCAACAACGCGTCGAATTGCCGGGCTTGTTCCATCGAAACCGGTTGATCGGGATCCAGATCGGCCAGGTAATCCTTCGCGACTTTGGTTTGCAAACCTGCGATCCGGTCGCGACCGCTCGCGCCGTAGCGTTTGGAAAGAGCCGCGAGCGACGCCTGGATTCCCTGCAAGTCAGCCGATTGCGAATAGGATTGAAACAGACACTCCTGGGCAGCGGTGACAAACGCGTCGGACAGCTTCGCCTTTTTGGCTTGACGAATCACACCACGATCACCGTCCAGCAATTCGATCGCTTGCTGTGGATCACCACGCAACAGTGAGATCTCGGCAAGCGAAAACATGCCCGCCAGCTGTGGCGATGTCGGCGTTTGATCGGCGTCGGCCAGTTCGATCGCGGTGCGCAGGTACTTGGCCGCACAGCTGACGATTGCGTCGTGCTGGTTCTTGATTCCGTCCCTTTCGCGGCGATTCGCCTCCGCCCAAAACTGTCGCCCCGCGGCCAACTGGGCTTTGGCATACAGGGGCGAGCGGTTGGGAATTTGGACGTAGTTCTGCGCCGCGGTCAGATGAAATCCGTCTCGTTCGTACAACTGGGCCGTTGCGAAACGCATCGTGTCCAACTGTGGGTGCTTGATGCCGCGGCGGACGATCAGGTCACACAGTTTTTCTAACTGATGCAGGTCACCCGAACGATCCGCGCCGGTGTAGTGGACTTGATGAGCTTCTTGCAAGGCGGCGAACGTGAGCGTCGCGGCGGCCTGAGTGATCGGTTGCCCTGGGTCGGCCAGTCGCGTGACGAAGCCCCCATAAACGGCGGCGTGGTACAGGTGCCCGGCGTCGAGGTAGAGCATGGCAAGCGTGGATGCGATCTGAAAACGCTGTTCGGGCGTCGATTCACTTTTCGGCCGCCCCAAACACTGCTCGAACAATGTCACGCACTCCACCAACAACGCTTTCGCCGATTCCGACGCGGGGTTGGACGCTTTCTCAGCCGAGTACGCTTGGTGCTTTTCAAACGCGACGGCATAGACTCGGTCAAAGGAGACGAAGGCGGGCGATCGCGGCGGCAGCGGGACCGATTCTCGCATCGGCTTTTCCGCAGCATGCTCGACCGGCTTTCGCTGGACCGGAACAATCGAACTTGGATCGGGAGCTCGAGGCGCGGGCCGCCGCCTCTTGGCCGACTCCGGCGGAGCAGCCTTCGTGGACGGTGATGGATTTCGGGAGGAGTCGGCTCCTTTACCGTCGGGCTTTTTCGGAGCCGGCACGCCGTCCGACGGCTGCAGTGCAAACGAACCGTCACCGGCATCGGACAACACCGTTTCCGCAATGGCGTTTGCTGAGGCTCCAAGCGGTTGATCGGTCGCCGGTCGCGTTCCCGGCCTGGGGCTGTCGTTCGCTGCGACCGACCGACCAGGAGCGGTCAGAGACGGGGGTGGGAGCACACGACTGGCTGATGGTGCGGCGGCCGGAGTCGGGTCCATCGGCATCGGGGTCTGTGGTCGCTGGAGGTACAACAGCACCGTGGCGATCAACAGCCCCAGCAGGGCGACGATGCCGATCCATTCCACCCAGGAAAGCCGACGGCGGCCCGGCCGCGGCGTTTCATCCGTCAGGTCGGCATCGGCGTCGGCGACATCGCTCGGATTGTCCGCCTGCACAGACAGCAATTGCATGGCCGTTGCCGCATCGAGCGACTGCCAACCGTCGGGTGCATCGCGTTGAGGTGTATCGCGTTTGGACGCCGGTTCGACCGTCGGGGCTTCTGTATCGCCGACCGTTGCGGGCGCGGCTTGTTTTGACGCCGGTTTGTTAGGAGCTGGCTTGTTGGATGCCGGCTTGTTGGATGCCGGCTTGTTGGATGCTGAGCCCGGCGACAAAGCCTTCGCACGCGAGCGCCAGGATTGAGAGTCCGTCATTGGCCGTCCATGTCCGATCTTATTTCATCTTGTTGTTGTTGGCCGGCAGCTTGAGTCCCCAATAGCCGTTTCGCGTCCTGTTCTTCGGACGGGGAAACTGCTTTGCGACCACGGCGGCTTGCGGGTGGACGCCGACGTCTTGATAGGTCCCCCCGTGCTTGTTGGCCAGTTGTTTGAAGGTCGCGGCGTTCTTGGCATTCACCTCCATCCCCAGGGTGTGAACGACGACGTTCTTGTTCGGTCGCTGGCTAAAGTAGCGGGAGGCGCCGTCGGTGAAGGCACCGTCACCGAGCACGAACATGACGTCCGGCTCAAGGTTGAATCCCAGCTGCAGGGCTTCCTTGCCGTCGGTTCTCAAACACAGCGGCACCGTTTGCAACCACTGGACCAGCATCTGCTTGTTCTTGGCTGTGGCGGGGACCAGCGTTTTCGGGGAATAGGGATGGAACAGCGGATAGGCGGTGTCGCTGTAGAAGATCACGTAGAACTTCTGGCGTTTGTTGAGTTTGCCGACCGCTTTGATCAATTCATTGAGCGCGGTTTCGAACCGTCCCTGCGTCATGCTGTTGGAGTTGTCGATCACGAAAACAAAATCGACCGCCTCGGTTTGCGAACCGAAAAACTGCACCTTGGCCTTGGCCGGCGTTGCCATCGCTTCGCCATCACCCTCGCCGGCCGGTGGCGCCAGCAGACTGCCGTCAAAAGAATCGCTCAGATCGACCGACACGAATTGCTCGGTCACCTCCGACGTCACGTCGATC
Organism: Stieleria mannarensis; assembly: GCF_014154935.1. Classification (GTDB taxonomy): domain Bacteria; phylum Planctomycetota; class Planctomycetia; order Pirellulales; family Pirellulaceae; genus Stieleria; species Stieleria mannarensis. Next base: position 260,591 of record NZ_JACEHH010000004.1, on the reverse strand, counting down.
GATTCGGTGACTTCCTCGACGACCTCTTCAACCGGTTCGGTGACTTCGACCTCCACCTGTTCGATCACGACCTCCTGGATCGATTCCTCGATCGCGGTCGAAACGGTGATGATGTCCGGGTTGGAGATCCGTTCTTCGACCAGGAAGATCGTCGACAGCAGCAACAGCAGCGCCACGTGCAACGCGATGCTCAAGCCGCTGGTTCGCAATTGATCCAACAGCCCCTCGCGATGCTCGAACCACCACAGTCGACTCCACGCCAGCGGTTTCCAGAGCAGCGAAGCCTCCTCATACGCACCGTGAAGCTGTTCGTGTAAGGCCTCGTGCTCCAGTTCCGCGCGGCGATACGCGGAAACCGTCTGTGCAGATGCCTGCGGGGCTGATGTGTCCTCCGAGGATTTGCCAGGGGGATCGGCCGCATCACAGACGATCGACGGTCGCTCGATCGCCAGCACGTCGCGGTACCCATCGGCGGTCGCCGCCGGCAGATCTTCCAGCGGAATTTCAAAGATCTGGGTTCCGTCGGAAACAATGGTCCGCCCCATTACCCCGGGACGGTAGTATCCCCCACGCTGAGCTTGTGGCAGTTGGCCCGTCGGGATTCGAAAGAACCGTTTGCCGTTGGACACGGTCACAAGATCAGACACGAATCACCTCAAGAAAAGTAACAACACGCCCCCACGCAACCCAATGCCAGCGGGAAGCGTAAGCGAGCGGCCCCACGAAACCGCGTCCGCAATCGCCCCCGGCGAACCACATCACCCGACGCACCGTTGATCACCCAACGCCCCCCCCAAATCCAAACGTGCGTCCCCGTCACAAAGGACTCAAAAAGCCGGCAAAAAACTCACAACGCAAGCGTCACTCCGGCAAGGTCCGCAAGAACCGGATCCCGAATCGGCCATAGTCTTGCCCATCGACGTCCCCGTCAAAATCGGAGTCCAAGCGAGCGTCAAACCCCTCTTGGCCGACCGATTTCAAGAAGCTTCGACCGAAGCGACCATAGTCCTGGCCATCGACATCGCGATCCCCGTCGGTGTCGCCGTAGAACCTGAAGAACGCATCGGTTGATTGATTACCGAACAGGTAGTCGTCCTCGGAGTCCGCGATTCCGTTGCCGTTTCCGTCCAGTGGTAAACCGGATGCTGTGATCAGCGGCGCATTGAGGATCAAGAGATAGTTTCCATCGGCCAACTCCGTCGGGCTGGGGAATGTGATTTCCAAGACGGATCCGTCATCGGCGACCGAGGCGGCCAGATCGATCGGCACCGCCGCACCCGAGTCCCGGTTGACCACTTCAACCGCGGTCTCGGGGCCGGATAAATCAATGGCCACTTGCTGGTCGAATCGGACAGTGATTGATTCAAGCGATGACCTTGACGGATCGCCACCATTAACGTCAACGTCGACGACCGTCGGCGCCACCGGCAGGTCGACTAGCAGCAGTTCGTTTTGGGCCGCGGGCGTCACCGCCGACGTCGCAGAAAACTGCACGACATCATCGGACGAACTGCTGGAATCCACGGCGGTCTGGATCCGAAACAGGACGCGATCACTGCCCGCCGGAATTGTGACCGAAGCGGGGATCGTGACCCGCGAGGAATCCGACGCCAGGTTCACCACCAAAGGGCCCGATGTCCCCGCGCCGTCATCACTGCGTCGTACGTTTCCAATCAGGGTTGTTCCCTCCGGTGTCTTGCGTTCGCTCAGGCCCAAAATCAATTGTTGCGGGGCAGTGGTCGACGTGACGATTCCTTCCACTGAAAACTCGTAGACGCCTTCATCCGCGTCGTCGGTTTCGATTCTCACTTGGCCCGCGAATTGACCTGGCACCATTGTCGACAACTGCACCGTCAACGTGTCCGATTGTCCGGGGGCCAGGGAAGCGGGCAACGGGTCGGTGACGGTGAACCCCGACGGGACCGCGACGTCGCCGAGATTCAGCACCGCCTCGCCGTGGTTCTCCAGCACAAAGCTACGTGATGGCGGAAACGACGACTGCGGAATCGTGCCGAAGTCGATCGGGGTGACACGGTCATCGACGATCAGCGCGCCGTTTTGTAGCACACGTGCTTCGGGGACCCCTTGGGAAGCGACGACGAAGGACTGTTCGGCGAGTTTGACTCCATTGACCAGAACGTCGATGGTCCAAGTCCCCAGGTCGGGCTGGTCGGGAAGAAAGTACGAATACCAGCGCCACTGGTGCGCCCAATCGTTGCCCGCGGTGACATGATTGACTCGAAACACCGATCCGTCGGGGCGACGCCAATCCAGATGGATCTCATCGCCTTGTTCGACGCCGGAGAACCAATTCCAGGTGTAAACCAGTTGCCCCGGTTTCTGCTCAAAGACGTTGATCTGCGACGTCCCTTCACGGACGTGTGCTGCGACGGGAACGTTGGAAATCCCGTTACTGAGCACGGCCTGGCTTTCGCCGATGTACTCGAGCGCCGCGACCGAGCCGTGCAAGAACGTTGATGGATCGTACCAGGGTTCGACGGAAAACCCGTAGTGCTCCAGTGCAAAGTGGAGGTGAGTGATATCGGACCAACCGGAGCTGGCCATGTAACCGAGTTTGTCGCCGGCGGAAACGACGTCGCCCACAGAAACTTGGACCGAATCACGTCGCAGATGGACGTAGCGTGTCGTCCACCCGTCACCGTGATCGACGACGACATAGTTGACCGGCGGGAAGGTGGACCCGAGGTTGGTTTGTCGATCAAATTCCCCGTCATGGGTGTCGACCACAGTTCCGTCCGCGGCGGCATAGATCTCGATCCCGGCATCTTGTTCGTCATAACCACGAACGGCGATGTCCCACGCGGAGTGGCCGTCATATGCATATCCGCCACCACGAAAGTCTTCGATTCCCCCGGTCGGATCGACATCGACATAGTTCAGGAACGCGTGGTCGACAAACGGTGTGCCTTCGACGGGCCAGATCAGCGGCTGGGCAAATGTGGTCTGTCCGGTCGTGAAGGTGAAACTGATCGAGTTGTCCGTTTCGTCGCTTTCGGCAACCGTATTGAACGCATCCGCGGTCACAACAACTTGATGCGTTCCCGGCGTCGCGAACCATCCGGCTCGCCACCGAAACCCGGTGTAGGCCGATTGCCCCGCACCGGTGTTCAGCACGCCGCTGCCCAGAGTGACTCCGTCGACGGTGAAGTGGAACGCATGGGCCGCCCCGAACGGCAGGTTCGTTGTTTCAAACTGCACCTGAATCGCCAGCCGTTGGCCCAAAAACGGCGATTCGATCGGGTTGCCTTGACCGTCGCGAACGTAGCCCGCGATCAGACGCAAGTTCGGCGAGGACGAGTTGGCCAACCACGCCGGTCCCGGCGGGGGATTTTGTTGATAAACGGTGTGCACGTCGCCATCGCCCGACAGCACGTCTCCGGACCACGCCGGTTCGTCATGCGAGTGTTCGGAGCCGAAGCCGGGGGCAAAGTCACCGACGGGGGCGCCCAGATCGGCTGACAGCAGCGATCGGGTTTCAAGACGCTCAATCCATCGCGACGGAAAACGGCGTTCGGGTCTACGGTCGTGGGGATGCATCTTGGTGCCTGAATTCGGTCGAGTGATCCTGATCGTCGCCATCGCGGAAGACGGAGGTCAAGGAGAGCCTAGTCGAATCACGTCTCGCGTGCAGCGCACGTCGGTGTCGAACCTCTTAGGCGATTCCCCCCTCGCTGCTTCGCAGCGAATCGCGACGGCCCGGAAGGGGGCAGCGTCCATCGGAAGGGGCAGCGTCCATCGGAAGGGGCATCGCACATTGGAAGGGACGTCGTGCTTTCGGGGGCGGTCAGGACTCGGAGTCGTCGTCACCGTTTTCCGGCGTCTGGCGGCGTTTGATCAGCGTCACCTCGTTGCCTTTTTCGCTGAACGTGACTTCGTCCAAGAACGTGCGAATCAACATGATGCCGCGGCCGCTGGCCTTGAGCAGGTTTTCCGGATCGGTCGGATCGGGCAGCGAGGTCGGATCGAACCCCGGCCCTTCATCGGTGATGACAAACTTGACCTCGGACTGCGTCAACGTCGCATTGATGGTCACGCGGCGATCGCAATACGGCGGCTCTTGGATCCGCTGTTCGGCGAGTGCTCGGTAGGATCCGTCGTCCTCTTCCCGCAAGTCGGAATCCAATTCCAGATTGCCGTGGTCGATCGCGTTGGTCATCGATTCGCTCAGCGCGGTCGTCAATTGCACCAATGTCGACTCGTCAAAGTAGTTCAGCAGCTTTAATTGTTCGTGCAGGTAGCCGACCAAGGCCTGGATCCCTCCCGGTTCATACCCCAACACGAATCGCGACTCGCTTTCCTCCAAAAAAGCGAGGACTTTCTCGCGTTCCTGGATGGCGTGCACGACCGACATGACCGTGCGGAGGGCTTCGCTGAGGCCCTTGCTGAGGTTTTCCTTGGGGACGTAGCTGGATGCCCCGGCCCGCAGCGCACGCGCGGCCACATCTTCGCTGCCGAATCCCGTCATCAGGATCACCGGCAATTGGGGATAGACGTCGCGAAGCCGTTCGACCAGCTCCAACCCGTCCATCTTGGGCATCTGCAAATCCGTCAGGACGATGTCCGGCTTGTCCGCGTTGACTGATTCGAGGGCTTCACAGCCATCGGCGGCATAGCGTACGTCGCATCCGGCTGCCTGGACACAGGCGCCAGCGACACGCTGGCAGACGGCGGAATCATCGACGATCAGGACGGTGGTCATGGAAGTCAACCTTGGCTGAATCAAAGAGAAGGTCCCGGGGGGCAAACAGGACAAGCCTTTGATGATACCGTATCGACGCGGGTTTGACCCGGTCGGGGGCTCAGGCAGGTGGTGATGCCCCGCCATCGGCCGCCAACACGACGTGCCTTTTCCGCCAAAAGTACGATAAAAACCGACGATTCGGCGCGACAAGCGACCAACCAGGTCACTCGTCGATCAGTTGCCGGACGACTTCGCTTTTCGCCCCGGCGGGATCGTCAGCAGCACCGGCGCCTCGGTCGTCTCGGGCAACGGGTCGCTTAACTTCGCCGTGCCGATCTTTTTTTCCCAATCGACCGCCATCAGCAAATCAAACCCCGGGTTCTGGTTTTTCACCTGACAGGAACACGGGCCGATGATGAATCGTGACGCCAATCCGATCGTCAATTCCGAAATCCCCTTGCCGACCAACCCGTACAACACCCGGCCACGCCCCAGCACCGGAAACGCCATCGGTTGGTCCAATTCCTCCAGGTCCGGCTCGCTGGCCAACAGCATCTTTAGCAAAAACTGTTCGCGAGGGTCATCGCGATGCAGTGTCAGAATCGAAAAATCCAACCGCAACTCGATCGCCAACTGCTCCAACAACGCTTGTTCGTCCTCAATCTCCTCCTGCTCGGGCAGCTCCAACGACGTCTCGTTCTGCTGCACGAAACGTGTCAGATTGTTCAACGCGACTTCGTCCTGCTTGGGGTCGCCACAAGGCACAAAGATCCACACCGCCGACTCGCCGGCGACCAACCGTTTCGCGATCTCTTGGCGAATCGGCGAGTCGACCAGATGCGCAACCATGTCGGCATCGAGTGGGCCGGCGTCGATCAAGCGGTCCGGGACTTCTTGTGCCGTGATCGGATACAGGGACGCCAGCACCGCTTGCCCTGGTCGGCCGTGCTGTGCCCAGACCGATCGCAACAGTTCGTCTTGCACCTTGCCCGCTTCGATCACCTTCACACCGCTATTGGCTGCTCCCTCCCCCTGGTGGCCGGAATCGCGCAGGGCCTCGATGAGTTTCGATTCCGCATCACCGAGCGGTCCGTCGTGCAAGACGACCAGTTCGTAATTGTCTGCAGGCCATCGTTCCAGCGCATAACGAAACACCGGCACCTGGCAGGCGTCGGCCGGCGGCGTGGTGATCGCGACCAGTCCGATCGACATCAGTAAGGTTGAGATGATAAGCAGCGGTTGTCGCATTCGATTCATCGCTCTTCCTTTCGTGTGACCTCGATTCCCGACAGGATCGGCAACCGTGATGGATCTTCGGGAACCAGTTCAACCAATAATGAGTCGTCCACGACGATGTCGGAAAATTCGATGGACTTCGTTTCCGCAGGCTCTCCCGGTGTGGCCTGGATCACGATTCCCGATTTGACGGCTTCCGATTGTAACTTGATCGCAAACGGTCCCGAGTCGGTTTCGTCCAAATTGGCGAACAAGAGTTTGACGTCATACCGAGCCGCCGGATCGTTTTTTCCCAACAGCGGGATTTCAAATTGCTTCAACCCCCGCGCCCCCGAAGCATAGACCCAGGGCTTATCCGATCCGTCCAGGTCGACCGATTCCAGATTGCGGCTGTACCACCCGCCACCGCTGGCGAGTTGTGGTTTCAAATCAAACACGAACTCCAACCGTCCGCGACTGCTGGGCCTTGGATAGCCGAACCATTCGTGGCCGGCGATCTCTTTGCGATCGCCGGGGGCGCCGAAGTTGATTCCGATCCGTTTGACCGGCGTGGTCGGGCCGACGGCGCTGAAGATTCCCCAAGACTTGTTTTCGGATTTCGGTTCCATCACCACGGTCGACGCGATCGAAAACTGACACACGCACCCCGCACTGGCTTCAGGGATCATCACGAGACCATTTCCGGGGATGGCGTTGACCCAGCACCCGAGTCGCTGGCCGGCGAAGTGACGCGTCCCGCTGTCCTCGTACAGGTCGTAATAGCCGATGAAGCCAGATCGAAAGAACATCATGTTCGGCGTCGCGGTGATCACGCCGCAATGATGCCCCGGACGGCTGAAACGCCACTGGCTTTCGGCGCCGGTCAACGGGTGTTGCCGCGTTTTCGGCTGGCCGCTGTGCAAGTTGAACGCCCAGGGCTCGGCATAGATCACGTCGCCGACGACCGCCGGTCGGTTCATGTAGTTGGCGTTCTTGGACCACAGCTCGGTGCCGTCGGCCGCGTCGAGCACCAGCAATTTACGTCGATCGAATTGGCCCGAGAGGAATTGTTTCCAGTAGTGGCCGTTGGCGTTCGCACCGCACAAGACCACTCGCCCGTCGGCAACCATCAACGTCAAACTGCCGCCGCCGGCGCTGACATTGGTGGTGTCGGTGACGTTGACCGCTTTCTCCCACAGCTTTTCGCCCGTGCGACGGTCCAATGCGACGGCCAACCGCACGTCGTAGTCCTTCATCGCCGCTTCGGCCTGCTCGGCCGCTTCGCCGGTCAACTGTTTCAAGTCGCCCTTGTCCTTCAAATACAACTGCTGGCGTTCCTCGGGCGTGATCGAACTGTCGATGAAATAAATTCGCTCGGGGCCGATCGCGATCGTGGTGTGCAAGATGTTGCTGCCGCGGTAGGTCCACATCCGCTCGCCGGTTTCGGTATCGACCGCAAACACCGCATCGGTTTGACTTTTGACGGTCAATCCACGCCTGCGCATCCGCTGCTCCAACTCCTCGCGAATCGTGCTGGTGCCGAACACCTGGCCGTTGTCATAGGCCAGATAGGCCCATGCCCGCTGCACGCCGTCGGGTGATTCCGGGGTTTGGTAGGTCGCATTGACCGTGCCCGTGGCGGCATCAAGTGCCAGGCATTGATTGTTGATCGCGACATAAAGTGCATCATCGCTGGCGGCCAAATTGTGCGTTTCGCGGTTGTTGAACACGCCGGTGCGGATCGCGCCGGGATTCTCAAACTCCCACAAAAAGTTGCCGTTGTAGGCGTCATAGGCCATCAGCCGGTCGGTCCCCTGGATGAACATCCGCCCGTTGGTCGACAGCGGTGCGCCGGCCGCTTCGTGACGGTTGATCATCGCACTCGGTCCCGGGTCGCCGTACCACAACACGCCCAGCCCATCGCGGATGCGGTGGTCGTCGCTGTAAGACGTGTTGGCGACGTTGCCGTATTGATGGGACCAGTTGCCGGCCCCTGGCAATTTGCCGCGACGCAGCAGTTGCCAATCCGGTCCGGTGACGACCTCGCCTTCCTCCTGCCGATAAAACTGCGTCAGCCACGCCGTCGTCTCCTCCGCCGACGCCATCTCTGGCAGGTCCGCCGCGGCTGCGGGACGCCCCAGGATCACGACGCCGCCACAGGGTTTTAGATGCCGCGCGATCTTCTCCGGGTCACCCGGCAAACGCCCCGACAGCAACATCGACTCGGACACGATCAAGTTGGCGAAGTAGTTGGAAAACGGCATGGCGTCGATGGACGTGTTGACCACCGTGATGCGGGTGGCGTGAATGCCGGCTCGCTCGAGTGCCTGGCGCGAAGCCGTCGCCTTGGCCGCATCGGGCTCGACCGCATAGATCGTCAAGCCACTCTGCTGTGCCAACTCGTACGCCAGCCGTCCTTGGCCGCTGCCGACGACCAGACAGTATCCGGTCTGATGACCGCTGCGCTGGAGGATTTCGCGAGCCGCCGCCTGGTAGAATTCGGTCTGATCATCGACGGGAAACGGCGTCTCCGCCGGACCCGGCCACGTCGCGGTTTGCTCGCCGGACACATCGCTTCGAAACGCATAGACATTTCCGCTGTCGGTGCTGACGGTCAAAACATGGCTATCGATCGCCAGTCCCCGGACATTGCCGTCGACCTCGGCTCGCCACAGGACTTCGCCGCTCTCGCGATCAAGCATTACAACCTCGTTCATGCCGCCGGCGATCACGGCATTGTTCGAAGCGACCAGCACGCCGTCAAAATCGCTGGCGTGTTCCCAGATGATGCCGCCCTTCATGGCCTCCTTCATCATCTGCTTGGCGTGGGCCAGTTTCTCTGGCGTCGTCGGCCGCTCGCGGAGTTTCAAAAACCACTTCTGTTTCTCTTGGCTGGCGCGGGCATGCTCGCTGCGATTGACGCAAAAGATCTTCTCGCCGTCCATCAAGTAAGCCAGTTCGCCGGCCAAGACCATTTGCCGGCCGTTGATCCAAGACTCGCCGACGTCGCCGGTTTTCTGGTTCATCGCCAAAAAGTGGTGGGGTCCGCCGGCATAGACCTGACCGTCGCCGAGCAGTGCTTTTGTCCCGCCGACCACACCACCGGCATCGGTGCGCCACGAGTGGGTGCGTTGAAAGACGATCTTTCCGGTTTCTTTGTCAACGGCCACCGGCAACGATCGCCCCGAGGGCACATACAAGTAATTGTCGTTGGCCAACAGATAGCCTTGCGGTGATAGGTCGTTGCGGCCGGCGTTCTGATCACTGATCGTGTCGTTGCGCCAGATCACCGAACCGTCGACGGCGTTGACGGCGCACAAGTAAACCGTTTCATGCGGAAAAACGCCGGCACCGAAATAAGCCACATCGCCGTCGATCAACACGCCCGTTCGCACCGGCCAACGCGAGATCATTTCGCCGCGGCTGAGCAAGCGATCATCCTTGGGACCGACACGCATTTCCCAGACGACTTGGCCATCGGTCGCACGCAAGCAATAAACCAGGCCGTCGTCGGATCCGAAGTAGACGTTGCCGTGAGCCAGCGTCGGCGCCAGACGAATCGGCCCCTCGGTGTAGAAGTCCCAGATCGGTCGGCCCGATTTTGCGTCGACGCAGTGAAGGCGATGATCCACCGTGCTGCCAAAGTAGACGCGGCCATCGCCGATCACGACCTGCAATGCGTCATCAAAATCGACGCGGTGCTTCATCACGTGACCTTCGATCGGCGTCTCACGCGGTCCCGACCAGGCCTTGATCGGTTTGGCCGGAGAGTTGTAGGTCCAGGCCAGTCGCAGCGAAGGGTCCAGGGTTTGGGACGTGAAACCGGCCCGGTCGTTCCCGTTCAGATAGACCGGCCAGTCCGCTCGGGCGGTGGTCAATAAAAACAGGCACACGAAACCGCAAGTCGCGAAAATCAATCGTGCAATCATGGCAGGGAATCCGTCGGCGGGTCGATCGGGTGGGGATGGATGCGGAAGTCATCCGTGTGGGAACATCCAGTCTAGCCGCCCCGATCACCTCGTGCTGCCCCGCCCACTGCCCGCCGAGATCTCAATTCATGGCGTCAGGCCCGTAATTCCCGGCCGAACTATCAAAGCGTCGCCAAAAACACATCAAACGATCAAGCAGACTTCACCCGAAACGGCGAGCCCGAAATGGGCAACCACGCATGCGAAACTCTTGGCGAGTTCCGCTACCTGACGCCTTCGCTGCGGCCGATCGCTAGGTCCTCCGTTGGGGCACCGGTTTGGCGACAGCTCACACGCCTCTCATCATTCTGCCCGAGTCATTCTGCCATCCGTCTCTTGATTCCCGCCGACACGACCGGACACCGAATCGCGGTCAAGCGGTAGGAAGATTTTGGAGGCAGGAAAATTGATTCCATCCAATGGCAGACCGCCTCCTCGGTTTTCGAATCCGTGCTGTCTCGCTAAATTCCACGTTTTCCTTCCAGTCCAGGAGATTGACGTGCCCCATTTCGATGTGTTCAACGGCGATGCGGACGGTATTTGTGCCTTGCATCAACTTCGCTTGGCCGAGCCGCGTGAGAGCACCTTGGTGACGGGCGTCAAACGCGACATCAGCCTGCTCCGGCGCGTCCAGGCTCAGTCCGGCGACAGCGTGACTGTCCTGGACATCTCGCTGGACAAGAACCGCGACGACCTGGTGCGACTGCTCGACGGTGGCGTCCAGGTCAGCTATTTCGACCACCACTTCGCCGGCGAGATCCCCGAGTCGAAAAACCTGAGCGTGCAAATCGACACGGCCGGAGACGTTTGCACGGGATGGCTGGTCAATCAACATCTCGACGGCGCGTTTTTGCCCTGGGCGGTGACCGCGCTGTTCGGCGACAACTTGCACGACGCCGCTCGCAGTGCCGCACAACCGCTCGACCTCAGCGAGTCGCAACTCGATCAACTCGAAACACTCGGCACGCTGCTCAATTACAACGGGTATGGCAGCACACTGGACGATCTGTATTTCCCGCCGGACCAGCTTTATCAAAAAATCCAGCCCTATGCCGACCCGTTCGAATTCATCGCCACCGACACCACGTTCCAAACGCTTCGCGACGGATACGACAGCGACATGAATCATGCGGCGTCGATCGATCCGGTTTTGAAAACCGACGCCTGTGCGGCATTTGTGTTTCCCAACGATTCCTTCTCGCGGCGCGTCAGCGGCGTCTACAGCAATCAACTCGCCCGCGACAACCCCGATCGAGCCCACGCCTTGGCCAGCCTGTTACCCTCGGGCGACTACTTGGTCAGTGTCCGCGCCCCGTTGGCAACCAAGACCGGTGCCGATGAACTGTGCCGTCAATTCCCGACCGGTGGCGGGCGTAAAGCGGCCGCCGGGATCAACGAGCTACCCGGTGACCAACTGCAAGCCTTCCTCGATGCCATGCAAACGCAATTCGGCTGATCGCAGTGGGATAGGCTTCCAGCCTGTCATTCAGCATTGACACACCTGGAAGCCTATCCCACTTAGGGCGAACCGATCGCCGCGTCGACATCGTCCAGTGAAACCTTCAGGACCTCCATCGTCTGCTTCGCACCGGAAAATGCGATCAGCAAGTGCCCGTCGTGTTCAATCAGGTGCGGATAGTCGACGTGCCGACCGCCGACGAGCTGAAACAGGCGCGTGAAGACCAATCCGTCGGCACTGATGGCGAGTGTCAACGGATCACGTCGTTTGGGGTTGGCATTGGAGACCATTGCATAGTAGCCCCGCGAAGTTCGCAGTACGAAAAATTTACTGGTCGCGTCCGGGAAGTTAGTCTTCACGATCGGGCTCCACGTCCGCCCGTTGTCGCACGAGAACGTTCGCAGCAATCGGCCCGAGCGTCCGTTGTCGCGAATCAGTCCGACAAGGTTCTTTCCATCCGGCAGCACATACCAATACGGTTCTTCCGGGCGACCGTTTGCGTCGTAGCTTGCCAGCGGATGGATGTTCCAGTCGTCATACGCGGTGTCGCCGCCGATCATCACGGAAACCTGTTGGCGGTGGTCGCGGCGAGTCATCATGAACTCGCCCTGCGGCAATCGCTTGGGCGGAAAGTTGTTCAACGTGTCGTCCAAGACGGTGCCGTGATCCTTCCATGTCGCCTCGGACGCATCCCAGCGAAACGCTTCCAGCCGCAGCCCTTTGCCGGGATAGCCCGGTGCGTTGAAGTGACTTGCCAACGCAAGCAAGTCACCCTCGCGGACCCACAACCCACGCGCGATCCAGCCGAATCCCTCACGTCGCGGCGGCCCCGACAGATCCGCCGGCGCGCTCCAATGCAGTCCGTCTTCACTGGTGGCGTAAGAAACACGCGTCCCCGGTCGGTCATGCCCCGGGACCACGTTGCGATGCTGCTGCGGCGTCAGTCCCCGTTTCGGCACCCCCGGACCATCGCTCCACATCGCCCAGTACTTGTCGTCGAAGTGTGCCAGATATGCGTGTTGGTGAACCCAGGTCCCGGCTCGTTCTCGGACGTCGCTGATCACAGCATGCTGCGAAGCAATGCGGGGCAGATTTGCAAAATCGATTTGCGACGGATCCGAACCGGTGGTCACCAAGTCCAACATGTGTGGGCTGGTCGGATTCGTCACCGGGTGCGGAGATTCGTCACGGTGTGAGGCGGCTACCGTCGGCCGCACGGCCAGCTTTTCCGACAGCTTTTCCGCGAGTTCGGCGATGGTGGTTTGGTGCTCATCCCGCTCGGCCACGTTGACGCTCTCGTGCGGGTCGGTGCGATGGTCGTAAAGTTCCTTGGCCAGCACACGTTTGGTCTGGAAGTCCCGCCACTCGGTGTAGCGAAACCGCTGGCTGCGAATCGAATACCCCATCACCTCGGGTCGTTTGCCGCGCGGATAATTCGGACGCGGTGTTTGCGTCAGCGCGACATCATGGTGGCGGTTCGAGGGATCGTCCAGCAGCGGCACCAACGAGACGCCTTCGACGTCCTCGGGGGCTTGCAGACCGGCGAGTTCGGCGAGTGTCGGATACAGGTCCAATAATTCAACCAACGCTTTGGTGCGTCCCGACGCCGGATGCTTCGGTGCGTCGATGATCAAGGGAATCCGCGCGTCGAGTTCAAACGCGGTCGTCTTTCGCGTCAATCCGTGTTCGCCCAGATGCAGCCCGTGGTCCGACCATAGCACCACGATCGTGTCGTCTCGCAAGCCGAGTGCATCCAGTTCATCTAGCACGCGTCCCACTTGGGCATCCAAGTAGCTGATTGCCGCCAGGTGCCCGTGATGCATCTCGCGCAATGCATCCGACGCTGCCCCGTCGGTGAATCGCGCGCTGGTCAACGCAAGGTCGGGAACGTCTTTGGGTGGCTGCACGTCGTTGGGAATCGGCACCTCCTCGCGATCGTACAGATCCCAGTACTTTTTGGGAGCGTTGAAAGGCGTGTGTGGCTTCCAAAATCCGACGGCCAGGAAAAACGGCTGATCACCGCGACTCAACTCCCGCATCGTCGCGACCGCGGTGTTGGCAACTCGCCCGTCAAAGTAGGCTTCATCGGGAACCTCACGACATTCGATGCCGCCTCTGCCGGACGCCAAATTCGGCGGCACGACACCGTCGACCAGCGGCTTGTCATTGGAGTGGCTGTTGTAATGCAGCACCGATGGGACGCTCCAAGACTGCGGATCGCCCTTCCAATCGTCTTGCCGCCAGTTATGAAAGATCTTGCCGACGCATTGGGTGTGATAGCCACTGGTCTTGAACAGCTCTGGCAAGGTGACCGCATCGGGCACGTTCTGGCGAAAATGGGTCGGCAAGTCCCAGACCCGAAGCGTGTCCGGTCGCATCCCCGTCAACAGCGAAGCTCGCGACGGATTGCAAACGGTTTGTTGACAATACGCGCGCTCGAACAGCATACCTCGTGAAGCAAACCGGTCGATGTGCGGCGACTTCACCCACGTTTGGCCGTAACAGCCGAGTTCGACGCGCAGGTCATCGATCGCGATGAATAAGACGTTGGGCCGCCCGGCACGGGCAATCGTCGCGAGCAGCGGCAAACAACAGGTGACGAAGATGAAAAAGATGATCCGGGGCACAACATTCAACCTCTCGAACAGCCGGAAAATGATGTTACCATCGGCTATGATCGAAAACACGCAAAAAACTTAAGACACGACTCACCGATCGAGATTGTAGTAGATGCGCCCGCGCGAGGCAGACTTGACCGATCGATCAATGCACCGCGTCTGTTCCAGGCCACACCTCAAGGATCACCATGACCGAATCGAAGCGAAGACAGTTTCTGAAGACCGCAGCCGTGCTGGGGCCGGCGGGATTGTTGGTGAATCGAAACGCCATTGCCAGCGACAACGAAAAACCGATCGGTTCGGTTCCCGATGCCGCCCGGGGCCATGTGCTCCGAACCAGCGGTCAGCTGACCGAGTCGGATTCGGAGCTGCAAGAAAACAGCAGGCACCTCCCCGTTGCCGGACACAGCCAAGTGTTGGTTTGTGGTGGCGGGCCGGCCGGGATTGCGGCGGCATTGGCGGCCGCCCGCAGCGGCGCGACGGTCCAATTGCTCGAATTGGCCGGCTGCTTGGGAGGCGTCTGGACGGCCGGAATGCTGACGAAGATCCTGGATGTCTCGGGAAAATCCGGCATCATGCAGGAAGTGCTCGCAGCGTTGGCGGCCAGGGGCAGCGACGTCGCCAAACGCTCCGCGGGTACCGTTTATGACCCCGAACTGGCGAAAGTCGTTTTGGAAGAAATGTGTGTCGAAGCCGGGGTCAAGATCCAGTTGCACACCATGGTGGTCGGCGCCGTGACCGACGAAAGCAATCGTCTGGTCGCGGTGATCACCGAATCAAAGTCGGGACGCCAGGGGTGGACCGCCGATCGGTTCATCGACTGCACCGGCGACGGCGATCTCGCGGCCCAGGCCGGCTGCCGCTTTGACCTCGGGTTCGGCGAGGACTGTACTTGCCAGCCGATGTCGATGATGGCGCTGGTCACCGGCCCGCGTCCGGAAGACGTGCAAGAATTCATCCGCGAAACCGGACGCGAGGCCAAAGCGAGACTCTACAAATTCATGCAAGACGCCGGGATCAATCCGTCCTATCGAGCGCCCACGCTGCGGCATCTGCACAGCGGCATCTATTCGATCATGACCAACCACCAATACGGCGTCTCTGCCTTCGATGCCGGCGCGATCACCAAAGCCACCATCGAAGGCCGACGCGAAGTCCACGAGATCGTGCGTGGGCTGCGAGACTTGGGCGGCGTTTGGAAAGACTTGGCGGTGGTCGCAACGGCAGAACAGATCGGCATTCGCGAAGGTCGCCGCATCAAAGGGCGTTACACGATCACCAGTGACGACATCACGACCGGGTTGAAGCATCCCCAAGCCGTCTGCCGGTCGAAGTTTTCGATCGACGTGCACTCGCTGGAAATCGCCGGAAACCCCGAGAGTATTGAAGCGCTGCGGGCACGCGGCGTTCGGCAATACGACATCCCCTATCCGGCACTGGTCGCCGCCGACGTGGACGGTTTGCTGATGGCGGGACGCTGCATCAGCGGCGACTTCTTCGCCCACGCCAGTTACCGAGTCACCGGCAACGCCGTCCCGATGGGCGAAGCCGCCGGCAAAGCCGCCGCCGCATCGATCGACCAAGGCATCATGCCCCACGAATTGACGTGGAACACCGCCACCTCCAAAACCAACTCGTAAGCGTCCACGGGGGAATCTCCATCCACAAGGGTTCAATCATCATGCAACGACCTTCACTTCGACAAACTTGGGCGACCGCGGTTTTGATCCTCGGATTGCCAACTCTTGTCATCGGCCAAACCGAACGGCCCCAGGATTCATCGGACGATCCGACGCAAGCGATCACCGACTCCTTTCACGGTTCGATGCGAGATGAGTGGCGGTGGCTGCGCGAGAATCAAGCCGGATGGAAATTGACCGATTCCGGGCTGAAGGTCTTGGTCGAGCCGGGAAACATGTGGGGTAGAGCCAATGATGCGAAGAACGTGTTGCTTCATCCCGTGCCCGCCGCTTGGCAGGATTCGGTGGACGTCCGCGTTCAGCTAGAGCAACACCCCAGGAAACGCTGGGAACAAACCAATCTGGTCTGGTACTACAGCGATTCGACGATGGTCAAAATCGGGCTGGAAATCGAACACGGGGTGACCAACATCGTGATGGGCCGCGAAGAAAACGACCGCACGCGGACCATCGCGATCATTCCCTATCCGGCCGAATCGGTCGAGTTGCGGATCGTGGTGGAAGGCCACGATTTGCAGGGGTTCTATCGCATTCCCGGTGAACCGGATTGGATCGCCGTCGGCAAGACCACTTTGCCCGACGAAGTTTCCCAATCGCCACAGGTCAGCCTGCAATTCTATCAAGGCGAAGAAGACTCCGGCCGCTGGGCGACTGCCAGTCATTTCGAAATGATGCCGCGCTAGCGGAAAGTGAGAGAGGCAATTCCGTTCACCCCGTTTGAAATCAATCGTTTCGCACCAGCCCACGCGCCCCATCATTCTGCCCCGAATCATTCCGCCATTTCTCCCGGCATACTCACCGGCAAGTGTTTTTTGTTCACTTGCCTGCAACCATGAATCGTTCTTCTTGAAACTTTTCTACTGCGGACCGCGTCCCCACCTGTTAAAAAGCGCATCGGTTCCGTTCCACCCAACCGATCGTAATGGGGGCGAAGATCATGTGGCGTGCAAGAACAATCAGTCTGCTGTTGCTGATGGTGCCGGCGTGTGGATGGGCAGAGGACACGACGCACGACACCGAGGCTCCGGTGGTCACGATCACGTCCTTGAAGGACCAGGACGCCGTCGGGGGAAAGGTCGACATCGCGGCCGACGCCAGTGACAACGTCGCGGTGGCCGAGGTGACGTTTTACAAAGACGACACGCTGATCAAATCCGACACGGAAAGCCCCTTCTCGGCCGGGTTCGACTTCAACGCCGATACGCCCGATCAAACCTACCAGATCAAGATCGTCGCGAAAGACACCGCCGGAAACGAGACCGCCGCGGCGATTGACGTCCGCAAACCCAAGCACAGCTTCCAGCCGCCGGGCGGCACGCTCAGCGACAACGGAGCGTTCTTCAAGGTTTGGGCACCGCACGCAAACAAAGTCGCACTGATCGGTGATTTCAATCAATGGGATCGCAGCGATCACCTGCTATGGAACGCCGGCGGTTGGTGGTTCGGGTTTGAACCGGAGGCCAACATGGGGCACAAGTACAAGTACGCGATCAACGGAACGATCGATCGCCCCGATCCCTATGGCCGACAGATGGAACATTCCGCCGGCGCCTCGATCATCGTGTCAACGGACATGTTCAATTGGACCGACGGCCAATGGAAAACGCCTCGGTTTGAGAACATGATCATCTATGAGCTTCATGTCGGGACGTTTGTGGGCAAGAACGACGGCCAAAACTATCCGGGCAGCTTTCAAAACCTGTTGACCAAGCTGGACTACATCAAAGGCCTTGGCGCCAACATGATCGAACTCCTGCCGGTCCACGAAACGCCAGGTCCCGACCATCCCAATCCGACGCCTTACCTGGGCTATGCCCCGACGGGGTTGTTTGCGGTCGAATCAAGCTACTCCAGTCGCAACGCGCCGTCCTACCAGGAACTGAAAGCGGTCGTGGATGCCGCCCATTCCAAAGGATTGGGCGTCATCATGGATGTGGTTTACAACCACTTCAGCACCAACGGCGGACGCGACAATTGGTATTGGGACTACGACGGTGACAGCGAAGGAAACGATGGCGGGATCTACTTCGACAACCAGCACACCCAATGGGGAATCGCTCCGGACTGGGATCGAAACGAAGTACGGGACTACATCAAAAAGAATTGTCAGTACTGGTTGAACGAGTTTCACTTGGACGGATTGCGCTGGGATGCGACAACGGAGATCAAGAACAAACCCGGTGGCTGGGACGCGATGCGCGACATCGTTTGGAGCATGCGTCAGGAATTCCCCAGCAAGATTATGATTTGCGAGAACCTGCCCTATGAAAGTGAAATGGTGCGATCGGGGAATTTTCATTCCGGGTGGTGGGTTAATTTACATCATCAAATCGAAAAAGCTTTCAAGGATGAGGCGAATGCAAATTTGAACGACGTCCGCAACGGCATCAACGGTGGCGACTACGCAGACCCGACCCAGCGTGTGATTTTTGCGATGTCGCACGACGAGTGTCGTAACGGCGGCTCGTACCTGATTTCCGAGTTCGGCGGACGCGGTAGCTGGCATGCCCACGCCAAGTCACGGGCATCGGCGGCAATCAGTCTGCTCTCGCCCGGGATCCCGATGATTTGGCAAGGCGAAGAGTTTGCCCAGGACGGTTGGTTTGACGACAACTACGATCACGCCGTCGATTGGAAATACGAACGCGATTCCGACGGCTGGAAGATGAAGGAGTTGTACAAGCACACGATCCAACTGCGTTGGGACAGCGACGCGATCCGCCGCGGATCATTGGAGTGGACTCATGAAGACACCAACAACAAAGTGATCGCCTTCCGCCGCGATTGGGGCGATGACCACATCCTGGTGGTGGTCAATTTCAGCCCCACCAACTTCACCAATCACAGCTACGGAGTCCGCGCGGGGCTTGACGGCCAGTGGACGCAGGTCTTGTGCAGCCAAGACGCGCGGTTCGGCGGCTGGGACGGCGCCGGAAATGCGTTCTACGAACCAACGGTCCAAGCCGATGGCAAACTCTATCTGAACGTCCCCAAGTTTTCCGTCATCGCGATGCGACGCAAATAGCAGAACGCTTCACACAGAGTGAGATTCACTTCCGCGCCCTTCCGGGCCGCTTGCGTGAAACCATGACGATACCGCAAGCGACCAGACCGATCATCGCAAACGAAGGCTCGGGCACGGCGCTGACAAATGAGATCGTCGGGCGCAACTGGTCAATCGTCGCAAGCGGCGGTTCGACCGATAGCGGGTCTTGGAACTCGAAGATCGTGACTTCGCTGAAATCTTGAATGTCAGCGATGATGTCAAGCTGATATTCCAAGAGGATGGATTGGCCGGGATTCAGGACACCAAGGCTGACATTCTGGAAGCTGAACGGAATGTCGACTGTCGACCCATTTTGTTCGGCGCCGATGTCGGCGCCAAACTGAGTAAGCGTGGGCGTGTTGCCACCGGGCGACCCCGTCATCTCCAATGCGCTTTGGAAGACTGCACTGCGATCGGCCGACAGCGTCAGAATGAATTCGAGCGTCGAGTTTTCACCGGCTACGAACACAAACTGGCCGCCGTCGATGATGAAATTCGCGAACGCTTCTCGCGGCGAACCTCCGATCGGCGGGGCCTGGACATCGGCTTCAATCACCACTTGGGCACGCAGTTCGCCTGTCCGCGAGGTGCTCGCCTGAAGCCCATAATTTCCGAATTCACCGACCGAACCGCTCGCCGAGACCCCGTTATCATTGAGCCCCGCGATCAGCGAGCGATTGATATCTGTCGGTGTATTGCCAGAAATAAAGTCGCCGCCACGTACATCGTCGTTGTTAAAGAGATCGTCAGGCGTGGGATCAAACGTAAAGGAGATCTGCTGAGTGATTGCCGCCTGACAAGTTCCTGAGGGCGATTTTCCAACACCCAAGACGAGGATGCCGACAACCAGGGTCAGGTTCATCGCACGAAACATCTGCACACCATAAAAAGGAGGGTACGGTTTGGGGCACGCCGAATCACACGGGAACGCTGGTGTCCCACCCCCAACGTTCCGTGTCCAGACAGTGTCTCCCCAGACAGTGTAGCTGAGACGGATTCATGCGGCAAAATGTTTGTCAATCGACCCCGCCGGCACTAGCGCGACAACCAACGCAGATCCAGCAACAACCGACACGTCTCGCAGATCGTCAACTCCACCTCCGGATCGATCGCAACGTGTATGTATTCCTGATTTTCACCGAGGCGGAGCAGTTGAACTGAACTGTCAAGCGGATCGGCGATCAGGTACCACGGAACACAATTCTCTTGATACAGCGCGCGCTTGTGGATCAAGTCACGATCTCGTGTTGAATCGGAAAGCACTTCGGCAACCATGGCCGGTGTCGATTCGATGTGTCCCTCGGGCGGATCACCGCACACCACGCTCACATCCGGACGAAGGACCGTGTCGTCGGCAACGATCCAATCCACTTCCGCAAGCACCGACGCATCGCAGCCGGCTTGGTCGATCGCAATGGTCAGCACGGTACACAGTTTGGCCAGCAGGCCACCGTGCCGGCCAAATGGGCTGGGGGTCATCGCGATGGCCGTTCCGTGCCACAATTCCCAGTCCCCCTCCCAATGACGATAGTCTTCGATCGTGTAGTGCGGGTGATACCGGGCGGATGAACTCATCAGTTATGGCTCAAGTGGGATGCGTGGGGAACGGGGCGAAGGCGTCAACGGCGATCGGGTGGAAAGCAATCGTCGAATTTCTTGTGGGATAGGCTTCCAGCCTGTCGATCCCTGGATCGACAGGCTGGAAGCCTATCCCACCGATTTTCCGCCCGCTGATCAGTCTACCATCAATCCTGCGGCGCCGGATCACTTGCGGCACTTGCTTCGCGGAGATCGGCGAACGATGATGTGTAACCGCATTCTCGTTCTTCGAGCGATGCATCTCCCCGCCTTCCGCCCCGCCAAACCGTCATGAAGTCACTCGCCTTGCTTCCGCTCGCCATCCTTCTGGCGATCAGCCCTGTCAATGCCGCCGACGTCCCCACGGGGACGATCACCGAAGGCGTTTTTGCCGACAGTCGCACCTTCCCCGGCACAACGCGTCAATACAGCGTCTACGTTCCGGCGCAGTACAACGCCGACGAACCGGCCAACTTGATGGTGTTCATGGACGGCAAGAACTATGCCCGACCGGGCGGTGCCTTTCGCGTGCCCGAGGTGTTTGACAACTTGATCGACCAGCAAGCGATGCCGGTCACGATCGCCGTGTTCGTCAACCCGGGAACGATTCCCGCCACCAAACCCGGTGCGAAAGATCGCAGTAACCGTTCGCTGGAATACGATTCGTTAGGCGACCGCTACGCAACGTTCCTGGTTGATGAGTTTTTGCCCGTCGCATTGAAAGGCTTGAACGTTTCTCAGGACGCCGATCGTCGAGCGGTGTGCGGGATTTCCTCCGGTGGGATTTGCGCGTTCACCGTCGCTTGGGAAAAGCCGCAACAGTTCGGCAAAGTGCTCAGCCACATCGGAAGCTTCACCAACATCCGCGGCGGATGGGCTTATCCCGGATTGGTCCGCAAGACCAAGGACAATCCTAAGCCGATCAAGGTCTATCTGCAGGAAGGCAAAGACGACCTCGATAACCTGCACGGCAACTGGCCGCTGGGGAACCGTGACATGGCAGCCGCGTTGCAGTTCGCCGGTTACCACTACAAACTGGTCATGACCGAAGGCGGTCATAGTGCCAAATGGGGCGGCGAGGTCCTTCCCGACGCGCTGCGTTGGCTGTGGTCGGACGATTCCCAGCCGACCGTGATTCCCGAAACGCAAACCAAGCCCGAGTGGCAACCGCACCCTGATGCCATCGCCAACGACTCGGTTCCCCAAGGCACGGTCGAGCAGATGGAGCCGTGGGAATCAGACATCTTTGCCGGCACCGTCCGCGACTGGGCGATCTATGTCCCGGCCCAGTACAAAAACGAGCAACCGGCGGCGTTGATGGTGTTTCAGGACGGCGAGCGGATGCGCGACGTCAAGGGCCGATGGCGAATCCCGACCGTGTTGGACAACCTGATCGCTCGGGGCGAGATGCCTCCGACGATCGCCGTGTTCCTCAACCCGGGGCACGATAAATCCAAGCCGCGCCGCGGTAAAAAATCATCCAATCGCGGCTTCGAATACGACAGTTTGGGCGACCGTTACACGCGGTTTTTGCTGGAAGAGATCCTGCCCCAAGTTCAACAGCGATACAAAATTTCGTCCGATCCGGCGATGCGGGCCATCGGCGGATCCAGCTCCGGGGCGATTTGCGCCTTCACCGTCGCCTGGCAACGCCCCGACCAGTTCGGCAAGGTCTATTCGAACGTCGGCAGCTTTACCAATTTGCGCGGCGGCAACGTCTACCCGGCGCTGGTGCGAAAAACCGAACCCAAGCCGATTCGCGTTTACATGTCCGACACCAGCGGCGACGTCGACAACGCGTTCGGAAGCTGGCCGTGGGCAAATCAGCGGATGGCGTCGGCACTGAAGTACATGGGATACGACATCCGTTTTGATTGGGCCGAGGGTTATGCGCACAACGCCGATTTCGGCAGTGCGCGGTTTCCCGACGCGATGAAGTGGCTGTGGCGCGGCGAGACGCACACCCCAGAGGTAGACACGAGCGATGATCTGCGCGGCGATCTGACGCTGGTGAATTTGCTGATCCCCGGCCAGTCGTGGGAAGTCGTCGCGTCGGACCTGGGGTTTGCCGATGCGCCGTGCTGCGACGACGAAGGAAACTTCATTTTCAGCGACATGAAGGCGCCGGCGGTCTACCGCGTCGATGCCGCCGATGGAAAACAAACGTTGATCGCCAAGGAATCGGTCAGCGGGCTGATGCTCGGACCCGACGGATTGCTGTATGGGTGTCAGGGGGCGCAAAGTCGCGTGATCTCCATCGATCCCGAATCCGGTGCGGTCAACGTGGTTGCCACCGGCGTCAAACCGAATGACTTGGCCATCACCGCTGACGGCATGATTTACATCACTGAAACCCGAGCCAAACAGGTCACACGAATCGACCCGAAGACCGGCGCGACGACAGTGGTCGACACCGGGATCACGCGGCCGAACGGAATCGCGCTTTCAGGTGACGGCGGCACGCTTGCGGTTTCTGATTCCGGTGGCCAGAACACGTGGACGTTCCGGGTGAACCCCGATGGCAGTTTGGACGCCAAGATGCCAACGATGCCGATGCGATTGGCGATCGATGAGGAGGGCGAGTTCAAATTCAATGAGCCGCCGTCGTACAAGACCGCCTCACGAGGCGATGGCATGGCCGTCGACGCGGCCGGACGTTTCTACGTCACCAGTGCGGTCGGAGTGCAGATCTTTGATCCCACCGGCCGACCCTGCGGCGTCCTGCCAACCCCCGATCCGACTCAGCCGTTGACCAGCTGCACGCTGGCCGGAACGAATCGCGATGAATTGTACATCACCAACGGCTCGACCATTTACCGCCGCAAGCTGACCGTCCAGTAACGCGGCAACCGAGATTCCACGCTGGTGTCTAGCCTTCAGGCGATTCCCCTTGCTGCGCAGCGAGCCCCCAAGTACGACGGTCCTTCCGGGCGGTCGCCCGCGGGGCTCTGCACGACGACCTAGAAACGACGTCGTACACCGTCACTGCGACGCCCCAGAAGGGACGTCGTACCACAGACCGAGCATAAGAGACTGTGGTCGTTTCATGCTACAATCCCAGGCATCCTCAGCGGCGAGAGACGCCGCCTCCCGTTTCCCCGATCGAGCGAGACAGACATGACCGAGACGCCTTCGCGGATCAACCGTCGCCAATCCATTCGAACCGCCGCCGCGGGCGCGGCCAGCCTGTTCGCCGCCCCGGCGATCGTCCGCGGACAAAACTTGAACGACAAGATTCGCGTCGCGATCGTGGGGATGGGGGGACGCGCCAAAGCCCACGCGGAAAGCCTGGTCGAACTGGAAAACGAATCGACCGCCGGCGTCACGCTGGCCGGTCTGTGCGATTGCGACGAAAACAAACTCAAGTCCGCCGAAACGGTTTGGACTGAACGCAGCGGCCACAAGATCGACACCTACGATGACATGCGACGGGTGTTGGATGATCCGTCCATCGACGCGGTCACCTTCGCCACCCCCAACCACTGGCACTCGCTGAACGTGATTTGGGGCTGCCAGGCCGGCAAGGATGTGTATGTCGAAAAGCCCGGATCGCACAACATCTTCGAAGGCCGAAAGATGGTCCAGGCCGCACGCAAGTACAACCGGATCGTCCAGCACGGCACCCAATGCCGGTCGTCACCGAACATCGTCGAAGGTATCGACAAACTGCATCAGGGGGTGATCGGCAAAGTCTACTTTGCCCGCGGCATCGCCTACAAAATCCGCGGTGACCTGGGCAAACACGCACCACGCCCGGTTCCCGATGGACTCGATTGGAATGCTTGGTGTGGTCCGGCGGCCGTGCACCCGTTCAGTAACTTTCAACACCGTCGCTGGCATTGGATCTGGGATTACGGCAACGGAGAAATCGGCAATCAAGGCGTCCACCAAATGGACATCCTGCGCTGGGGGTTGAAGTTGGACAGCCACCCGATGCAGATCTCGTCGATCGGATCCAACTACATGCAAGAAAAGGTCCATCAAAGCAGCGCCGAAACGCCGGGCGTCTTGTCCACGTCGATGAAGTGGGCCGACGGAAAGATGATCGAGTTCGCGGTGCGGGATTGGTACACGAACGCCGAAGCCGGATTTCGCGACAAATACCCCTTCGTGCAAAAGGACTTCCCCGTCGGAACGATCTTCCTGGGCACCGAAGGCACGATGATCATCCCCGATTACTCCAGCTATTACACGTTCCTGGGACGCAATCGCGAACCTGGACCGAGTGCGTTTGAAGAGGGCAGCCCGATTTCCAACCTGCCGCACTTCCGCAACTGGGCCCTGGCCGTCCGTGCCCGCAAGCAGGAGTTTCTGTCGGCGGAAATCGAACAAGGCCATTATTCGGCCGCACTGTGCCACTTGGCCAACATCGCTTACCGCGTCGACCGCACACTGCACTTTGACGGTCAGAGTGAAACGTTCAAAGACGACGCCCAGGCGGATCAGTTGCTCACCCGTCCGCCCCGCGGTGCGTTTACGGTTCCCGACGTGGTCTAATGTGAAGGGCAAGTCCACATTGAAATTCAATCATTGTGAATCGCAGATCAAACGTAGCGAGCTTCGCCAGAAGGTGCAGCCCTGGAACTCTCCACGCTCTGGCGCGCGTTGCCACGACGAAGTGCCATTGTCGAATGTCTGTCCGATGTCTGACATTCAAGACCGAGAAACAATATAGAAACCAATCATGAATCGCAATTGCTACATCCTGCTGACACTTGTTTTGGCGATCACGCTCGTCCCGTCCAATGCCGATGCGGACTGGCCTCGCTGGCGTGGGCCCAAGGATATCGGCAGCGTCAACTCGGGTGACTACCCATCCGAACTGAACTCACAAACCCTGCGATGGAAAGCACCGCTGCCCGGCAAGGGGTGTTCCACGCCGATCGTGGTCGATCAAACCATCTACGTGACCGCGCCGACCGACGGCGTCGATTCGTTGTTGGCGTTTGATTGGTCGGGAACCCGGAAATGGAACACGCAGTTCGGCCCCGAAGCAAAGGGCAAACATCGTAACGGATCCGGCAGCAACGCGTCCCCGGTCAGCGACGGTGAAGCGGTGTTCGTGTACTTCAAAAGCGGGACGCTGGCCGCAGTGGAGCCCGACGGTACCGTGCGCTGGCAAACGAACCTCGTCGATCGGTTCGGCAAAGACACCCTGTATTGGGATCACGGCACCTCACCCGTGTTGACACAGCGGCACGTCGTCTTTGCCCGGATGCACAACGGAGAATCCTGGTTGGCGGCGTTTGACAAACACACCGGCAAGATCGCATGGAAGGTCGCGAGAAACTACGAAACGCCTCGCGAGTGCGATCACGGCTATTCGACGCCGTTGGTGATCGAGCATCAGGGCAGGGAGTCATTGCTGGTCTGGGGCGCGCAGCATCTGACGATCCACGACGCCAAGGACGGGCGCGTGACGTGGACCTGCGGTGGTTTCAATCCTGACGGCAACCAACTCTGGCCGGTCGTCGCATCACCGGTCGTGGTCGATGACATGGCCGTCGTCGCTTTTGGACGCAACGACAAAGGCTCGCCGTTGTTGTACGGGATCCGCATGGACGGTAGCGGGGATGTTACGGAATCGAACCACAACTGGTTTCGTGATGACATCTCGACGTTCGTCCCTTCGCCGGCGGCTTACAACGGAAACGTGTACTTGGTCCGCGATCGCGGGGAAGTCGAGTGCATCGATCCGGCCAGCGGAAAAACGGTTTGGAGCGACGCGTTGCCCAAAAACCGCAACTCGTACTACGCGTCACCGACCATCGCGGCCGGAAAACTTTACGCACCGCGCGAAGATGGTGTCGTCTACGTTGCCGATGTGGCCGACAATGACTTCCGATTGCTTTCCGAAAACGATCTGGAGGAGTCCGTGATCGGATCGCCCGTTCCGATCCAAGATCACTTGTTTGTCCGCGGTGAAAAACACCTGTTTTGTTTTTCGTCGAAGTAGACTTGTTCGTCTCATGCCGACCTCAAAGGCATCAAGTTAAGACGAAACCGACTCTGGAAGCATTGATGTCAACACAACGTACAATGGCTCCCTTCTCCCCCGGCTTTGTGGGGGAGAAGGGGAGCCATGCTCTAAATTGCGGACCGATTTGTCTAGACACCAACGCACTGGAAGGGACGGTAACGTCGCGTGTTCGATAGTTCCCCTCCACCAAGCGAACCCCACCACCGCCTGCGACAACATGCAACGAAATCTTTTGCTTATTCCCATCGTCCTGACTATCGCCACGATGATGTTCACGGCGCGAGCCTCCATCAGCCAAGACGCGTCAAGCTCCTGGCAAGCCGACCCCGACTTGGTCGAAAAACTGACCCGGCAACGTCGCGAGTTTAATTACGTCGAATCCAAGGTCCCGACGTACACGTTGCCCGATCCGCTGGTGACCCGCACCGGCCAGCACGTCGGTTCGCCGAAGGAGTGGCATGACGGCCGCCGTGGTGAGTTGCTGGATCTGTTTCGCGATCAGGTCTATGGACGTCGTCCCGACACGGAGTACTCGTTGCGATTCGAACAAACGGCCGAAGTGACGCAAGCGTTTGACGGCGCCGCGACGGGGCGGGAAATGAAAGCGATCGTTGAAATCGGCGAGCGCAGTTTTTCGTTTCCGTTCGTTGTTTTTCTGCCCAACAACGCGTCGCGGCCGACGCCGGCCGTGGTCCACATCAACAACCGCTACTTTGTTCCGCTGGCGACCGCCCTGGAAAAACCGGATCCGTTTTGGCCGGTGAAAATGCTCATCGACCGCGGCTACGCCACCGCATCCTTCCATACGTCCCACGTCGACCCCGACAAGAAAGACGGCTATGCGGACGGGATTCGAGCATTTTTCGCCGGCGGTGACCCACCCAGCGACACCGCGTGGCGAAGCCTGTCTGCCTGGGGCTGGGCGGCCAGCCGGGTGCTGGACCATTTGGAAACGATTGATTCGATTGATGCCGCGCGTGTCGCCGTGTCGGGCCATTCCCGCGGCGGCAAGACATCTCTGTGGGCGGCGTGCGAAGACGAACGTTTCGCCATCGCCTATAGCAACAACTCGGGTTGTGGCGGGGCCGCGCTGTCACGTCGTGCTTATGGGGAAACGGTCGGACGAATCACAAGTTCTTTCCCACACTGGTTCTGCAAGCCGTTCTCGAATTACGCCGGGCGTGAACACGAACTGCCCATTGATCAGCACGAGGTCATCGCATTGATCGCGCCGCGAGGCGTTTATGTGGCCAGTGCCGACGAAGACCTTTGGGCCGATCCGAAAGGCGAGTACGCATCGCTCGTCGCGGCCGCTCCGGTCTTCGAGCTGCTGGGCAAACGGTCGATTGAATCCCCTCGCATGCCGCCGCTGGGACAGCAACGGATCAAGGGCCAAACCGGTTATCACATCCGCAGCGGCGGACACGGCCTGGGCGAACTGGACTGGGGTCTGTTCCTGGACTTTGCCGACACGTTGCTGAAGTAGTTTTGATTGATGTTTGAACTGCGCTGCACCGTCCGGAATTGTTGTCAACCACTCCGTTTGCGCGACAACGCGTTGCGTTGCGATTCCGGGCACCATTTCGATCGCGCCAAAGCGGGCTATTGGAGTCTGCTGCAACCACAAGACCGAAGGTCGACCAAGGCAGGCGACTCGGACGATGCGGTCCTGGCACGTCACCGCTGGCTCAGTCGGGGACTTGCTGCGGGGCTTGTCGAAACGCTTCGGCCTTGGATCAAGTCACCGAAACCTGGGGACGAGTCGTCATCGATCAGGACGCTTGACCTCGGCTGTGGCGAAGGCTCCTTCGGGCCGGCGTTATTTTCGGACAACCCCAGCAGCTATTGCGGGATTGACCTTTCCAAGCGAGCGATCCGACTTGCCGCCCGCGGTTGGCCCGAGGCGACGTGGGTGTTGGCCAATGCAGACCGGACGCTACCGGCGGCGGACGCCAGTGTGGATCAAGTGATTTCGCTGTTCGGGCGCCGTCCGGCCGAAGAGATCGCGCGAGTGCTGGTTCCAGGCGGAGCGTGCATCATTGCCGTTCCCGGCGAAGACGACCTGATCGAATTGCGTGAGAGCGTCCAACAAGAGGGGCGACGGCGCAGTCGCTGGGAGGCGGTCGTGGACGAACTGACCGCCGCGGGGCTGGAGCTTGCCCGGCACAAGCTTTGGCAGCAACGAGTGGAGCTGCAACCCGACGCGATCGCCGACGCATTGGCAATGACCTACCGCGCGGTCAGGCACAGCCAGCAAACCCGTGCCGAAACGTTGACCGCCATGACCGTCACCCTGGCCGCCGACCTCATCTTGCTGCATCGCCCAGCAACGCACGTTGGTGTCTAGCTAGCCTTCAGAAGATTCCCCTCGCTGCGAAGCAGCGACCCGGGCGGCTAAAGCCTGCACACCAGCGCCGTTGGTGACAAACCGAGTTCGGAAGCCGCACCACACGTGCAGGATCGTCGGACAGGCCGTAGACTATAGTATCCGCACCCACCTGATTCATTCCCCCTCGCATTTCATCCGGATTCAACCATGAAACGCCCTTCCGATTCGCGACGGAACTTTCTGAAAACCTCCGCTGTCCTTTCCGGCGGCTACTGGCTGGGCTCCTCTGCGACGGCCCGTGCGGCATCGCCCAATGACAAACTGAACGTCGCCTGCATTGGGGTCGGCGGACGCGGGTCGGCAAACGTCAGCGGCGTTGACGGTGAAAACATCGTTGCGATGTGCGACGTTGACGAGGTCAAAGCGGGCAAGCGTTTTCAAGAATTCGACAAGGCGCGCAAGTTCCAAGATTTCCGCGTGATGCTGGATCAAATGGACAAGCAAATCGACGCCGTCGTCATCAGCACGCCCGATCACACCCATTTTCACCCGGCCCGCCAGGCGATGCTGATGGGCAAGCACGTGTATTGTGAAAAGCCGCTCGCCCACACGGTCTGGGAAGCGCGCGAGCTGACCAAGATCGCCAAGAAGATGAACGTCGCCACCCAGCTCGGCAACCAACGGCACGCCAACGAAGGCATGGCCCGCACCGTCGAAGCGGTCCGATCGGGAATGATCGGCGATGTCACCGAGGTGTACTGCGCGATCGGCGGCTCACGTGGCATGCCGGACATGCCGACAGAGTTTCCCCCGGTCCCCAGCCATCTGAACTGGGATCTGTGGCAGGGGCCGGCCCAAGAACGCCCCTATTCACCCGAGTACTGCCCGTACAAATGGCGTTTCTGGTGGGACTACGGCACCGGCGAAACCGGCAACTGGGGTTGCCACATCCTGGACATCCCCTTCTGGGCGTTGCAACTGAAGTACCCCGACCGTGTCGATCTGGATGAAGTCCCCAGTGCCGACCAAATCGATCCCCTGCGGACACCCAAGTCGATGAAGACCCGGCTGGAGTTCCCCGCCGAACAAGGTCACGGAGCGTTGACGTTGCACTGGTGGCACGGATCGCTTAGCGAAGTGTTCAAGCGACACAAGACGGTCCCCCAAAAGGGCAGTAACACTCTGTTCGTCGGCACCAAGGGGACGATCGACGCAGGTTTCAACGGATACAAGGTCACGCTCCAAGACGGCGGCCACCCCGAGGCTCCCGAAAAAACAATTCCCAAGTCACCGGGATTCCACCAGGAATGGATCGATGCCTGTAAGGGCGGGCCGAGGTCGACCTGTGACTTCGTCGATTACACCGGTCCGTTGGCCGAAGCGGTCTTGCTGGCCAACACCGCCTATCGCGCCGGCGGCGGGTTTGACTGGGACGCCAAAGCCTTCAAAGCCAGCGGCAATGACAACGTCGAACAATACTTGATGTCGCATTTCCGCAAAGGCTGGGAAGTCGACCCGGTTTAACTGAACAGCCGACTTCGTCGTAGCGACGCTCGCTATCATCCCATATGTACGACACAATCATCATCGGCGGTGGCCACAACGGATTAATCACAGCCGCCTACCTGGCCAAGGCCGGCAAGAATGTCTGTGTGCTGGAGCGACGTGGGACCCTGGGCGGGTGTGCGACGACCGAAGAACTGTATCCGGGCTTTCGGTTTTCCCCCGCCGCCTATGTCGTCAGTTTGCTGCTGCCGGAAGTCATCGCCGAACTGCGGTTGAAAGAGTACGGGTACCAGGTGCTGCGACGCGACCCGTCGTCGATCACCTTCGACGGTCAGGGCCGGCACCTGGTCCTGGGACACGACGCCCAACGCAATTACGAATCGATCTCGGAATTTAGCAAAAAGGACGCCGAAGCGTTCCCGGCGTACGAAACGATGCTGACCGAGATCGCCGAGCGGTTGGAACCGCTGTTGAAAACCGTGCCGCCCCAATTGCCCACCCGTCATCGAACGATGGGCTGGGTGGACAAGACCAAGAATCTGGTCGGCGGGATGAAGCACGGTTTGCTGATGAAGCGGTTGCTGTATGAGAATCCCGGCGCGATGGAGGTGTTGACCGGTGCGGCCGATCGCATTTTGAACCGCTGGTTTGAATCCGACCTGCTCAAGGGCACGTTGGCGACCGATGCGATCATCGGTGCCTTTCACGGGCCATCCTCACCCGGCAGCGCCTACGTGTTGCTGCACCATGTGATGGGCGACGCCGGAGGGGCACGCGGCGTTTGGGGCTACATCAAGGGCGGCATGGGCGGGCTGGCCGCTGCCCTCCAACAGGCCTGTCGCGATTTGCGGGTCGATATCAAAACCGACATCGAAGTCACTGAGATCCTGGTGGAAAACGGTGCCGTGCGCGGCGTGTCGACGTCCGAGGGCGAGTTCCTTGGCAAATCCGTCGCCTCGGGAGTCGATGCCAACCGCACCCTACTTCGACTGCTGGACTCGCGGCACCTGCCCGAGGGATTCATCGCGCAAGTCCGGAATATCGATTACTCCTCGGCCAGCGGCAAAATCAACCTTGCCCTGGACGCCCTGCCCGATTTCGGCGTCGATCCACAATTGCTGCGTGGGACGATTCACACCACGCCAAACATGCAATACATCGAACGCGGATACCAGGAAGCTCTGGCGGGAGATTTCAGCAGCCGACCGGTCTTGGAGATGACGATCCCGTCCAACGTCGACGACACGCTGGCCCCGCCGGGGAAACATGTCTTGTCGATGTTCGTCCAATACGCTCCCTACCAACTGTCCGGCGACCGGCACTGGGATCGGGAAAAAGATGCGTGGGTCGAAAACTGCATCGACACCTTGCAGGCGTTTGCGCCCGATATCCGAGACAAGATCCTATTCACGCATGCGATGACGCCGCTGGACCTGGAACGGACCTATGGGTTGACCGGTGGCAATATTATGCAGGGGGCGATGCACCTCCACCAACTCGGGCCGTCTCGCCCGCTGATCGGTTGGTCAGATCACCGCACCCCGGTCAACGGACTGTATCTGTGCGGCGCGGCGTCACATCCCGGGGGTGGCGTGATGGGCGCCTGTGGACGAAACGCGGCGGGGATCATTCTGCGCGATCTCTAATCGCACTGCCTACGTACAATCATCGGGATGCAGCTAAACCTTCAAACCAAACTGACGATTTTCGTTGCGCTGGTCGTGTTCTTCACCGCGACGTTGGCGAATCTGACGAATTACCAATTCGCCAAACGCGGTGTGACCACGCAGATTCACGCGCGACTGAAGACCGTCGCACACGATCGCCAGCAGCGTGTCTTGGCGTACGTCAATCAACAGAAGGAACGCGTGGCGTTAGTCGCCAGTCGGACGCGTCTGCGCGGCTATCTGGACGAGCGGATTCACGACGAAATCGACGAGGAAAAGTTCCGGCAGGGGGCCGAACGAATCCTCCGCGACGCCAAGTCCAGCACCGAGGAGTTTCTCGCCATCTCGATCACCGACCTCCAGGGCCGCGTGATCACCTCCACCGACTCCGGCGAGCTTGGCCAAGACCTCTCCGATCACCCTGATTACCGACAAGGTCGCTCCGGTACCCATCTGGGGACTCCGTTTCGCGACGATGCGGGGAAATTTGTGGCCTGGTTGACGGCTCCGGCGAAAACCAACGACGGAGATTTTCTGGGGGTGGTGGTGGTACGGCTGGACGTCGATCGCTTGGCCAACATCCTGCACGACACGACCGGGTTGGGAGCGTCCGGTGAAGTGCTGATCGCCGCCAGACGAGGCGAACAGTTGCACTATTTGATCCCCTCAGCAAAACGCAACGAAGATTCTCTGGCCAGCACTGATGCCGAAGTGATGAGCCAGGCGATCAACGGCGATCACGACCAGGACATCAGCCGCTACGCCGGGGTCGATGTTCTGTGCGCCTGGCGACCGATCAAGTTTCAAGACCCCGAATTCGATCGTTGGGGCATGGTCGTCAAAATGGACCGCGAGGAAGCGTTCGCGCCGATCGTCAAACTGCGCAACACTCAATGGCTGCTCGAAGCGGCACTGGTGTTGCTAAGCGTGCTGGCCGCGTTTGCCTTGGCAAAGCGATTTACCGCCCCGATCTCACAACTCGCCCAGACCGCCGACAGGATCGCCGGCGGAGACCGTTATGCTCGCGTCGCCATCGCATCCGATGATGAACTCGGACAATTGGCCACGTCATTCAATCACATGACCGACGAACTGGTGCGTGCCCAAGTCACGCTGGAAGATCGAGTCGACCAGCGCACCCGAGATCTCGCCCAGTCCAATCTTCATCTGCAACAGGCCCGCGTAGAAGCAGAGCAGGCGAATCGGGCGAAAAGCGAATTCCTGGCCAATATGAGCCATGAGATTCGCACGCCGATGAACGGGATCATCGGGATGTCCGAATTGCTCGAAGGGACGCCGCTGAAGCCCGAACAACGCGAGTACCTGGGCATGGTCCGTGGTTCGGCCGATTCGCTGTTGCGTTTGCTGAACGACATCCTGGACTTTTCCAAGATCGAAGCCGGAAAATTGGAACTGGAATCGATCGCCTTTGACCTCCGTGACGTGGTCGAACGGACGGTCCGATCACTCGGCCATCGCGCCGCAGAGAAAGGTCTGGAATTGGCCTGCCGCGTCGATCCGGAAGCCCCGCAAGTGGTTGTCGGCGACCCCGGGCGGTTGCGTCAGATCATCGTGAACCTGGTCGGCAACGCGATGAAGTTTACCGAAACGGGCGAGATCGTTGTCGCCGTCGAATCGGAACACCCTGACGGACAGACCGCCCAGCTTCATTTCTCGGTTCGCGACACCGGAATCGGCATCCCGGAGGAAAAACAGGACACGATTTTCGAGTCGTTCTCACAAGTCGACGCGTCGACCACGCGGCAGTACGGCGGCACCGGACTGGGGCTGACGATCTCCGGTCAATTGGTCGCGATGATGGGCGGCCGGATCTGGGTGGAAAGCGAGTTGGGCGACGGAACGACGTTCCATTTCAGCATCCCCCTGGAACTCGGCCAGCCGCTTGAAACGTCGCCGCCGGCCGCACTGGCGGATCTGGCCGGATTGCCGGTGCTGGTCGTCGACGACAATCAGACCAACCGCCGGATCTTTGACGAAATGCTCCAATCTTGGGGGCTGGCACCCAAATGTGTGCCCGACGGACCGGGCGCGCTGGAGGAACTGCGGCGAGCGGCTGCGGACAAGGCACCGTACCATCTGATTTTGTTGGACTGCGTGATGCCGAACATGAACGGCTACGACGTGGCAACCACGATGATGGAGGACGACCAGCTGCGCGACACCAAAATCATCATCATCTCCTCGGCCGTCAGCGAGGATAAACAGAGGTGTCGCGACTTGGGCGTCGCTCGCTACGTCACCAAGCCCGTCGTGCAATCGGAATTTCTGGAAACGATCCTGGGCGTCATGGTGTCGCCCGATGCAATCGACGCTGATGATCGCGAGGAGCAGATCGAAAAAGCCGATGTTCCGCTACGCGTGTTGATGGTCGAAGACGGCTATGTCAACCAACGTGTCGCCACCGGCCTGCTCGAGCGGATGGGCCACGAGGTTCACGTCGCCGGCGACGGAAGCCAGGGAGTCGAGGCTTGGCGAAACGGAGACTTTGACGTCATCCTGATGGACTGGCAGATGCCCGTCATGGACGGAAAAGAAGCCACCGAGTTGATTCGTGCCGAAGAAGCGAGCACCGGAAATCACATCCCGATCGTCGCCATGACCGCCGCGGCGATGAAAGGTGACCGGGAACGATGCCTCCAAGCCGGAATGGATGATTACATCAGCAAACCCGTTGATCCCGAGGAATTGGCAATGGTCCTGAAACGAAACGTTCCCGAGCCCCCCTCGGCCGAGCCCCCGTCGGCCGAGCCCCCGTCGGCCGAGCGCCCGCCCGCGACGGATCGACCGGTCGATGAACCCGAGCCGCCCCGAGGCGGAGAAGAACGCTACGAAGTCATCAATGTCCAACACGCCCGCGACCGGATGAGAGGCTGCAACGACGCCTTTTTGACAGAGATCGCCAAAGTCCTGCGCGAAGAAGCGGCCCAGCGTGTCTCGGAAATCGAAACGGCGCTTGCCGCCGCAGACGCCAAGGTCGTCGCCCGCGGCGCCCACACCCTGAAAGGTGCCGCGGGAAATTTCGGCGCCAAGCCCGTCGTCCGACTCGCCGAACAAATCGAAACCCTCGGCAAAGACGACAACCTGGCCCCCGTCCCCGACCTGCTCGAATCACTCAAGCAACAAGTCGCCCGACTGGACACCGAACTCGCGGCCTTTGTGAATCGCAATCCATCGTGAATCTCCGGCAACACGTAGCTACCTTCGCCAGAAGGTGGTGCGGTTTTTCAAATTAACCCTCCTTGGCAGGCATTGGTGTCTCCACAATTTACCATGGCTCCCTTCTCCCCCGGCTTTGCGGGGGAGAGGGGAGCCCTGTCCTAGATTGCGAGCCGACTTGTGTAGACACCAATGTCTGGCAGGACGGTCGAGCGCAGCGAGGGGCATAGGCACCACGTGAGCACGTCCCACACCAGGACACCTTTGTCCCGCGAAGTACTACTGGATCTGAATCGGTGACGTTTCCGGCGGGTCGTCGCCTTCGATCGACTTCATCAATGCCCTTAACTCCGTCACCTTCTCGGGATACGTGGTGGCCAGGTTGGTTTGCTCGCCGAGATCGGATTCCAGATTGTAGAGTTCGTCGACCTTGGGCCGGTCGTCTTCGATCGCGTAGCCGTGAAAGTAGGCGTCGGGCTTGAGGTATTTCCAGTTGCCCAGACGCACGCCGGCGTTGTTGAAGTAGAAATGCTCGCGTCCGGTGTCGCGTTTTCCCAGCAGCAAGTCCGTTTGATCGATGCCGTCGATCCGCCGGTCGGTCGGGACTTCAAATCCGGCCAAATTCGCAAAGGTCGGCATGAAGTCGATGGTGGCAAACATCGCGTCCGAAACCCGTCCGGCCGGCACTTTTCCAGGCCAGCGCACGATGCAGGGCAACCGATAACCGCCCTCATACGGCGACCCCTTGCCGTTGCGTAGCGGTCCTGAATCGCCCCAGAAAATCGAACCCTTGGGATGTCCTTTTTTCCGGCTGGTGTATTTCGGTTGATTCCAAGGCCCATTGTCACTGGTGTAGATCACCAGCGTGTTTTCGCTCAGTTCCAATTCATTAAGGACGTCAAGCAAACGCCCCGTTTCATGATCAAATTCTTCGACCACGTCACCATAGAGCCCGCCATCCGATTTGCCACGAAAGCGATCTGACGCGTCGATGATCGTATGCATCATCGTGTGGGCGACATACAACACGAATGGCTTTTCCGGATCGCGTTTCTCTCGCAGAAAGTCGATCGCTTTGTCGGTGTACAGCGTGGTCAGACTGCCCATGTCGTCGGTCGCCCCGGCCGGTTCGTTGTTCTCATGAAATCGAACCTTGCCGCCGTCGTTGGCCCCCAGCGTCCCGAAGTAGTAGTCAAATCCCTGTGCAAGCGGCATCCGATCCAGGATCGCCTTTCGATTGGACACATCCCACTTGCCGATGCACGCGGTCTGGTATCCCGCCGGACGAATTAATTCGGCAAAGGTGATTTCCGAAGCCGGCATGCCCCAGCCCTTGCTGCGCAGCGGGTGACGCCCGGTCAGCAGCGCCGATCGCGACGGCCCACAAACGGTCTGGGAGTAGAACGAAGTGAACCGAGTCCCCTCGGCGGCCAGTTGGTCCAAACGCGGCGTCTTGTTGGTTTCGCTTCCGTAACACCCCAGGTCGCCATAGCCTTGATCGTCTGTAAACAGGACCAGAATGTTGGGTTTGTCGGCCGCGTCGGCTATCGAGGCGAGCAGCAGGAAGACGAGTAACGCCGCGGATCGCAGGTCAGGGTTAAGTGATTTCATGGCTTTCTCAAGAGAGGTCGAAGAGGATGGTCCGTCGGGGTGTGTCATGCGCCGATCGCTGACCGGCCTGTTGATTTGATCAGCCGCACGGCACTAGCCGCGGTTCTCGCCGCCACAAAACCGGGGCTAGCGCCCATCGGCTGATCGTTTGCTTGTTCATTTCGACTAAATCAACGGGCCGGTAAGGCAGTGGCCTGTCATCCCCTACCGCTCGGCCAACAGCGGGTCGACGGTGCCGGTGCTGTCGGCGAAACGTTTCATGTCCAACCCCATCAGACGAGCCTGGGTCAGCCACAAATTTGCCAGCGGCGTGCCTTCGGGCAGGTTGATGTGCTGGCCGGATTGAACGCTGTTTCCGCCCCCGGCGACAATGATCGGCAAGTCGTTGTACTGGTGCGTCGAACCGTCGCCGAGTCCCGACCCATAGGTGAACAGGGTGTTGTCCAACAACGATGTCCCATCAGACTCTTCCACACGATCCATCTTGTCGATCAAGTAGGCGTATTGTTCCATGTGAAAACGATCGACTTTCAACAGATCGTCAATCATCTTGGTTTGGTTGTGCGACATCTGGTGATGACTTCGCGGTGAATCGAACAGGCTTTCAAACAGGAACGGCGTGTCCCAACGCTCCGGCCCGACCATGAACGTCGTGACATTCGTCAGCCCGGTTTGAAGGGCGACCACCATCAGATCACCCATCAATCGGATGTACTCTCCGCGAGGCAGATAGGCTTCGGGCGGTTCTTCAAAATCAACGTTCGCCAGTTCCGCCTTCATCCCCTCCAATCGATCCATCTGGGTTTCGATCGTGCGAATCGAATCAAAGTACTCGTCAAACTTGACGCGATCGGTGTACCCCAGGTCGCGTTGCAGTGATCGGGCGTCTTCCAAAACCAAGTCGGTCACGTCTCGGTAGCGATCGATTTCCTGGGTCGAAAACAACCGGTGGTACATCTTGCGTGGATCGCGGATCGACGGAGCCAAGTGCCCCGTGCCGTACCAGGAGATGTTGTCAAAGTAGATCGATTCTTTGTTGTCGCGGTGGCTGTTGCAGCTGAACTCAAGCGTCGGGAAGGGTGTCGTTTGGCCGACCTGATCGGCGACCAGATGATCCAAGGTCCGGTCCAACGGCCACGCGGTGCCTTTGATCGTGTAGGGTTGCGCGCTGCTCAAGTAGCACGAGGCGCACTGGGCGTGCACGTCGGTACCTTGCTGGAACGTCCGGTCCATTCCGGTGATCAAATTAATCTTGTTCTTGTACGGTTCCAGCGGCTGCATCGTGGGCGTCAACTCGCCAAGCGGTTTGACGCTGAAGTACGGATCCTGTTTGCCCAGCGATGCCATCACGTTGCCGAGGTTCCCTTTGGGAATCACATCGTTGGCCTCGCCGGGAAAGAACCCGCGTCGGACGACACCGATCGGCACGTAGAAATGGGCCATCCGCTTGGGCACGCCGATCGCATCGCCGGCCGAAACCAAACTCTCCATCCAAGGCAGCGAGAGTGCTGCGCCGCCGAGTCCGCGCAGAAACGTCCGTCGTGAAGTGGGCTGAATCGTCATTGGGCTTTGGGGATCATTGGGCTTTTGGGTTTGTCTTGCTTTGAAAGGGATCACTCAGGATCACGTTGCGGATCAGGGTCTGGATCTTGTAGCCGTCGGCGGCGGTGGCCGAAGTGATTTGGTCGAGTGCGATCTGGTCGGCGGCGGTCAGTTCACGGGCCAGAGCGAAGGACAGCAGGTGTCCGGCCAGCCCGCGGGCAAAACGGTCTTTTTCGGCCAGGATCGCGTCTTTAAACTCGACCACGTCGTCAAACGCGTGCTTGCGAAACAGCGTTCCCGAGACATCGACCGAGCGTCCGTTTTCATACTCCGCACGCCACCGTCCAACCGGGTCATAGTTTTCCAGGGCAAACCCCAGCGGGTCGATCTGCTCGTGGCAGCCCTTGCAATCACTTCGCTCGCGGTGCAGTGAAAGCCGTTCGCGAAGCGTCAACTGTTCTTCGCCGGCAGCCGGCTTTTCCCCCAGCGGCGGCACATCGGCCGGCGGTGGCTCGGGCGGGTTGTTGAAAATCACCGTGGCGATCCAGGCGCCGCGCGTGATCGGCTGCGTCCGCTCGGGACCGGAGGTCATCGTCATCACCGCCGCATTGGTGATCACCCCGCCGCTTCGTCGATCCGACACCGACACGCGATAAAACGGCAACGCCGTCACCGCGCCCCCTCCGGCCTTTTTGACGTCCGACGGCTCGCTGCGAAGCTCCCCGTAGGCGTCTTCCAACAGCACCGAACGATAGGTGAAATCAGAATCGATCAGCTGCGTAATGGGATGGTTTTCGATCAACACCGTTTCGAACAACAGCAGCGGCTCGATCATCATGTGCATGCTGTCGCGGTATTTGGC
Source organism: Stieleria mannarensis (assembly GCF_014154935.1). Classification (GTDB taxonomy): domain Bacteria; phylum Planctomycetota; class Planctomycetia; order Pirellulales; family Pirellulaceae; genus Stieleria; species Stieleria mannarensis. The sequence goes on along the minus strand of NZ_JACEHH010000004.1, from coordinate 221,631 downwards.
AAAGTAGAAACCGGGATACTTCTTTGGGTCGGGGACCGAGGAAATGATCCGTTCCAGTTGAAGCCACTGTGCCGGAAACGAATCGCAAAATCGTTTCAGCTTTTTGTCGCTCAGCATCCGAGTGATCTGAGCGTCCAAGGTGACCGGCCGTTTCAATTGCCCCGCGATGGCCAGATCCAGCAGCTCGCGATCGGGGATGCTGCCCCACAGAAAAAACGACAATCGCGACGCGAGTTCCAGGTCATCCACGGGTGCCGCCGTTGCGGACTCGCTGGACTTGTCATAGCGATACAGAAACTTGGGCGACGAAATCGCCGCGGCGGCGATCGATTTCATGGCGTCGACAAATTCGACGCCGGCGGCGAGTTGCCGCAAGGTGTAGTGGACGTATCGCTCCAGATCGGCAGCGTTGACGGGGCGTCGAAACGCCCGCGTCAAAAAGCGTTCGAGACGACGTCGTACTTCTGCATCCAAGTCCGCCGCTTCATCCGGCGCCGCAAAGAACGCCTGCCAGATCCCGACGTTCTGCGGAACAAAGTCGGGGCTGTCGGTGATCGACTGGCCCAGCGACAGAAACGATTCCATCAACAGCGGCGACAAAGACAGGTGATCGCCCCGATTGTCGAATCCGTGTTCGGCACGCAAGTCCTGTGGAAACGCTGCAACGCCCGCCAACCGCCGCTCGATCAATTGTGACTTGCCCAGCGGACGACTTCCCACCCAAACCACATCGTCCATCCGACCGGTTTCCGGCTTGAAGTACCCCCGGTGCTCACGCATCATCCGTTCGGGCAACGTGAAGACGATGCAGTTCAAATCGAACAGGTCAACGACCGCATTGTTGTATTGAAAACGATTCATGCGGCGAATCGGAGCGTGCGCGAAGGCCTTTTTCTGGGCGATGGCCGTTTGCAAGATCCCTTTCAGTTCCTTGACCAGCTTGCGACGCAGCTGTGGATCCAATGGCGGTTCGTCCTCCGGCGGCATCGCTTCCAAGTCCAACACATCGACCAGTCCGCGGACCAATTCCGTGTTGTCCGTCAATCCTTCGTCCCACACTGCCGACAGATCGACGTCGCCCTCCCGTTGGCCGTCCTCACCATGGCACTTGATGCAATGGGCCTTCAGTGCCGGCGCGATGATCTCGGCAAACGCATCGGTTTCATTCGCCGGGCACGATTGTGGAACGCTGCCCAGCAGCAGGACCGAGGTGGCAATCACGATTGCCGACCATTTCTGAAATGCGTGGTTCGAGCTCACCGGCTGATTCCGCAAGTGCAAGGAGAGGGCCGAGAGCGGCCGGGGGCGGGAGTGGATGCCGCCCAAACATCAATCATCGGCCGGCCCTCCACACGTGCGATTCTAACCGCTTGCAGCCCGAGATGCCAACTTGTCGGTCCGATGCGCCAGTGCCAATACGCCAGTGCAGTCCCCCCCCTCACAACGGGACGCACCGATGGTGCTTCGATCCGCATTTCCGGTCACCTTCGCCGCGATGACACTTTGCAGCGTTCAGACGATCTTCGGCGGCCAGGCCGACGAGGATTTGCGGCGGATGCAGATTGCCAAAGGGATCGTCGCCGTTATCGGCTTGCCCGGCGACGATGCGGCAAACGAAGCCGATGATTCGGTGGAACCGAAACTGGTCCTCAGCGACATCAATGCCGCGGTCGCGCCACTGGAACTTGTGTCGACCCGCTGGGCAGTTGGCGTTACCTGATGGCAAGGCATGACGGTGGTGCGGTCAAATTTGGAGCGTCGGTGTCGGGGGAATGGGGATTGGTGGGGACGGGATTGGTGGGGACGGGGGTCGAAAAATCGGGGGCAAATGATGATGCCGGTTGGTTGTGATTTATTTGACCACTGAATCGTTTGGCCCCCCCAAGCAATCGTCTTTGCCAGCCACATCGAAATGACCATTGGTGACCTCTTCGACTGCGGTTGAAGGTCGGGGGGATTAGGGTTGTGATTGATAGACCGGCCGGCCGTCCAGCCACGTGGACTCGACCAGCGTGTCCCGGATTTCGTCGTCACTGCACGTCAGCAGGTCGCGGTCGATCACCACAATGTCCGCTCGCTTGCCGACTTCCAACGACCCGATCTCATCTTCGGCTCGCATCAACCACGCGTTGTTGATCGTGTAAAAGCGAATCATCTGCTCACGCGTCAGGGCTTGCTCGCGGTGGATCGGTTCGTCGTGCCAACGAGCCGTCCGCGTGACGGCGACCCACATGCCCAGAAAGGGATTGTAGGGGTTCACGCTACGCAGCGAGCCGATCTTTTGCATGTGATCGCTGCCGCCCCCGGCCACCACACCGGCCTCCAATAGACTGCGTAGCGGAACGAAGTGTGTCAAACGCTCGCTGCCGAACTGGGCGACCAAGGTTCGGGCATCCAGGTACAACCATGCCGGTTGCAGGTCCACTCCCACCCCCAGCTTCGCCGCACCAGCGATCGCTCTAGGACTCATGAAACTGCTGTGCGTGATCGACGAACGTGTCGGTGCGATCGGGATGTCGTGATCAACCCGTCCGTAGGCCTCCACCAGTGCTTCGACGGCGGCATCGCCCTGGCAATGGGCCGTGAACGCCAACCCATGGCTGGCGCACATCCGCACGAGTTGTTCCAGCCGGTCATCATCGATGAACTGCATGCCTCGGTACCGCGGATCGACGATCCCGTAGATCGTGCTGGTTCCCCAGGGTCGCGTGAAATAGGCGCTGCCGGTCAGCATGCCACCATCTTCGAAGACCTTCACGCCGATCACGGCGAGTCGCGGGTCGGGTTGTTTGAACAGCGGGTCGGATGCGATCTCGTCCAGGCGTTGATCGATTTGCGAAAGCTCCGCATTTGGGGAAAGCGAACGTGACAGTCGCACTCGAGTCGTTAAGCGATCCGATTGCAACAGTCTGGCGTACTGGGCGCGGGCCGAATCGCTGCAGTTGCGATCGATGATTCCGGTGATCCCCCAGCGGTTGTAGTCCTTGAGTAGTTCGACCAGTCGATCATCACGCTCGTCTTGCGACAACGACTTTCGACTTTTGTCCGGACGTGTTTTCAAGATCGAGGAGGATCGCCGGATCACGCCGGTCGGCGCGCCGGTGGAGGGGTCGACGGCGACTTGATCGGGATACTTGGCGGCAAAGGCTTTGTCGATCCCGTTCTCCGATAGCGCCAGCGAGTTGGCGCTGCCGTCGGGCCCGGTGCGAAACCAGACGGGATGATCGGGGGCGACCGAATCAAGTTCCGCGCGGGTGGGGAAACGCTGTTCTCGCAAACGGGTGATGAAGACTTGCTGCAGCACAATCCACTCGCCTTTGGGAACCACGGCGGCTCGGCCACGGACATAGTTCAAGACGTCGTCGATCGTTTCCATCGGCGGGATCTCGTGGTCCGCTTCGTATTGGCTGGCACCGGTCGGATGGACGTGTGAGTCGATCAGGCCGGGCAAGACCATGCGGCCGCCCAGGTCGACGATTTGCGTTTGTTCGTCGATCTGCGACGCGATCTGTTCGTCGGTTCCCAGGGCGACGACCCGCCCCTCGTGGACCGCCATCGCCTGGACGATGCGGAACTGCGGATCGACGGTCACGATCTTGCCGCCGCGCAGGACCAAGTCGGCGGCGGGGACCAGGCCCGCGGTGGGGACCAGGCCGGCGGGGATGCACCAGGTGAGGACGGCGATGGCAAGACGAAGATGCATCAATGGGACTCGTGGGGTGGCGGGGGAGGGACGGGAGAGTTGGTGGTCAAAAAATGGAGTGGTCAAAAAATGGGGGCATGGATGGGACGTCCGATGCAGCTAATGATAGGTAAGAAGATTTGGAAGGTAAGAAAATGACGTTATGTTCTATCCAGTCGAATGCACCAATTTTCCTACCTTCAAAATCTTCCTACCCCTTCATCGGTTCGACGTGCTCGGTCGGGCCGATGGGATTTGTGGGAGGGGAGGCAGAATGATGGGGCAAGACGATGGAGGAAGGCTGTGTCATCCGTCGATCGCGTCGATCCAGGATTTTGGTTTTGTTTTTTTGTCGAAGCCGATGATCGGAAGCTGCAAGTCGGCGAAGCGTTGCTGCAGATCAGCTTCCTGCTGTTTTGCGACGATCAGCAACCATCGGGGCGTCTCGACAGGGCGTGAACCTGTGGGTAGCAGGGTGGCGAACTCCTTCAGCCGGCGACTCTTCTCCTCCAAGTACTCCGGTGTCCAAAAGCCGATGACTTCGACGTAGACCAGCAGATTGCGTTGCTGATTGTACAGCGAAAAGTCGGGCGTCATCACGGATTGGCCTCGGACGAGCAACTGCGATTCGCGTTGCCAAATCCAACCTTCGATCGGTGCTTTTTGCCAGGCGGCGTCGACCTCTGCTTCCAAGGATGAATCGAATGCGTCCGGGGCGTTGAGCGTGCTGGTCAAACCATCGGCCGGCGACAGGTCCATTCGGAACCGTTGTTTCCTCGGCCCCAGGACTTCCGCTGTCAGGTGCCAGCCTTTCAAGGCGAGTAGCTTGGCAGCCAGAGCCGCGAACCGAATGCCGTAGCGAGTCGATTGACGGAGTACCGTTTGCGGTCCGTCAAAGATGAATCGGTAGCGGGGATGCTTGGCCGAGGAAACCAGATCGATCCGATGCATCAATCCGGCCAATTTCGCATGACGGATGATCGTCTTAAAATCTTCGCTTGCGTCGATGCGGACGCGTGTCGCGCGATACAGCGCCGCTTGAGTTTGGGCGACGTTGTAGGCGGCCAACAATTGAGCCGGTGTCAGCGAAGAATCGAACTTCTCAAGACGCTGCAATTCCAACACGTCTCTGAACAGATCGGCTTCGATTTCCGGCCAGGGTCGCCCGAGAGCTGCGGCGAGTTCGCTGCGGACCTGTTGGATTTCGTTGTCAAAGATCCCTTCGCGGTGCTCGACGATCGGATGCCGGTCGGCGGCGAAGTCGAATACCTGGCGCCTGAGTTGTAAGACGGCTTTACGGTCGGAGTGGTACTCGGATTGATCGTCCAGCAACTTGCAAAACGCGGCGATGCGTCGTGGTGGACATCCGGACAACCGATTCAAACAGCTCTCGATCCGTCCGTGCAGCGCCTGTCGCGCGCTGCCGATCCCGTCGCGATAAATGCGAAGCATTTGTTTTGCGGCCGGCAAATAGTCGGCGTCGGTGCTGCGATGCAGCCGATCGGGGCGGACGACCATCCGTTGGAAGTCGTACTGGACGATACTGTGTTCGCTGCGGATCATCGCGTTGGCCGATAGGCTTCGTTGCGACGGCGATCACGGCTGCGGGTGACTTCACGCGTGTCTTCGACGACGACTTCGTACAGTCTGGCGCGCCGGCCGCCGGCACCCTTGCGCAACACGCGACCGAGTCGCTGGATCGCCTGGCGTTGGCTGGACAGCCCGCCCAATACGATCGCCGTTTTGACTTCCGGTAAATCAACGCCTTCGTCCAACACGCGATTGGCCACCAGCACACGGTAACGCCCCTCGGCAAAACCCGCCAACCACTCCCGGCGTTCTTTCTTTCCGCAGTGGGAAAGCAAGCATGGCACCAGGAACCGCGTCGAGATTTTGCGGGCCATCACGTTGGATCCAGTGAAGACGATGATCGATTCGTCGCAGTGTAGTCGAAACAGATCTTCCAGCATCCGCAGTTTCGCGTCGGCGTGCTCTTCGATTTGACGTTTCAGCCGAAAGGCCCGCATCGCGATGACGGCGTCGCGGGCGCGGTCGGGTTCTTGCTTCGTCGCGGCGGAAAGGGCGTAGGTGTCGTCCCATTTGAACTTTGGGTCGATCTGCCGCTGCTGGTAAACGAATGTTTGGATCTGCAGCGAATAGTCTCGGTAGCGTTGTTGTTCGTCATCGGTCAAACGGACGGCGATGCGGTGCACGCTGTAATCGGCCAACGATTTTCCAGACGCTTCGGCGATCGATTGTCGGTACAGCGTCGGGCCGACCAGATGGTGCAATCGCTCGGTGCGCTGGTCGTCGCCTGGAAGTGTCGCGGTCAGTCCCAGGCGGATCGCTGCGATCGACATCCGAGCCGCGTCACTGCGCCAGGGCCCGGCCAGATGGTGGACTTCGTCAAAGATGATCATTTGGAAACGGTCGCCGATCCGCGGCATGTGGATCGCGGCGCTGTCATAGGTCGTCACGCTGATCGGGCTGACGCGGTGCACACCGTCACCGATCAGCCCGGCGTCGATGCCCGTCGCTTCCAGGATCTTGGCGTGCCACTGGTACATCAGGTCGCGGACGGGAACGACGACCAGCGTGCTGCATCGGTAGCGGATCATCAGTTCGATCGCCACGACCGTCTTGCCGGTGCCGGTGGGCATCACGACCAACCCGCGGCGACCGCCGGTCTCGAATGCCTTGACCGCTTGCTCTTGATCGCCGCGGAGCGTTACCTGACGCAGATCGTTGATCGCCAGCGGGCGAAACTCCGCCGCCCCCGCATCGCGTCCGACCTGCCAGTCCAGCCGGCCGGCCAACGAGTGTTCCAGCCCCTGCCGGATCGCATCGGCATGCATCGCGTCGGTTCGAAAGCAGTCATCGCGTTCGTCCCATGCGAGCGGGATGTCGGCCAGTGCTTTCTCGACGAACCGCCGCGACAAACCGAACAGCCGCACCGTCCCCTGATGAAAATCGACGTGTGGTCGGGGGCTGTCTTCTTCCATCACGGGGGGCTGCGAAACGGCATTTTCGGCGGTCAAGTCATTTCAACTTGCTCACATCATATCGCCAGACCTGCTTTGCCGCATCGACAATGAATGCGAAGCCGTCGTCCACGGCAACGGCGTAGAACTCGCCGTTTGGATAACGATCACGAGTCGGCAGAGCACCGGCGAATTGCACGTTACCGGTGGCACGGTCGATTCGCATCAACTTGTAATCGAGCCCGACAGTGATGATCGCGTCGCCGGTCACGGCGTTTGCCTTCGCGAGTCCGGTGGAGTGGACGAGCGACCAGCGTTTCGTGCCGGTTGCCTTGTCGACGCAAATCATCGCATCGGGATCGTCCAGATTTTGATGCGAACACACAACGACAAGACTGTCATTGTTGTCGATCACATCATGGGGCCAAACATGCTCGCGGTCGACGAAGTCAGCAGAACAATCATATCGCCAAGCCGGCTTCCCCGTCATTAAATCGACCGCGTTGAACCGGCCGTCGCGCGTCCCAAAGTAGCATCGTTGTTCGTCGCAGCGAAGCCCGCCGAAGTTGCAACCGCCCAATGGCAGCGTCCATTCCGGAGTTTGAACTCCGGAACGGAAACACATCAGGGAAGCGATGCCCGTAGAGTCGTTTGCCTGGTAGTCCGTCGTAACGAGCGCAAGAATCTGATTGGCTTTGGTAGCGATCACTGTGTTGATCGCGTCGCCGTTGAAGTTGATCGGATACGCGATGATTTCGCGTCCGGTATCCGGATCAAGGCTGAACAACCGATTCGTCCCGGCGATCAAAAGGTTTCCCTGATGGATCAACGGATGATTGAATCCACATCCTTTGACCGGCTTTTCCCAAACCGGCTTCCCGGTTTTCGCTTGCACGGCATAGCATCGGTGCCCTGCCTTGGCATAACTCGTAAAAAACACCTTGTCCTCATAGAGAACGGGATTGGAATCGACACGTTGCAGGCCTTCGACTTTCCACTTCAATTCTCCGGTCACTTTGTCGAGACAGTAAAAATTACCGTCGCACGCGCCGAAGTACATGGATGCTTCATCAAAGCAGGGAGTCGAGAATATTTTGTCTTTGGCCATGAAGATGGCACCACCCGCGGTGGGGGCAATCACGCTGGTCGCCGCCGGAGTGTCAACCGGTTGATTCGGCTTGTTCCGCGGATCGAACGTGGTTTCCTTTGGCGTGACGGCCTGCAACTCAACCCCCTCACGGACCTCGCCCTCGGCGACGTCGACGACGACAGAGGAACCGTTTTCCGCATCCGCTGCGGCCAGCCAGAAGGGTGAGACCTGGATGTAGTGCTTGCCGGGGCGCAGGCCGCCAAGTTCGAACGTTCCATCGGGGCGGACTTCGACCGTCGGATCGTAGTAGCGATTGCCGCGCAGATCGGCGGCGTGGGCGCGGACTTTGCGTGGCGGCGCCTCGTCGTCGATCGATGTGACTTTGCCCCGAACGGTGGCACCGCGAGTGAGCGTGAAATCATAGTCCGCGATCGTTTGTCCCGGCCGGGTGGTCAGCGGCTTGCGGGCGACCGCGCCCCACTTTCGCCACTTGCTGTATTCGCCGTCAAACGCCATCAGGTTGTATTTGAACGCGTTGCCTGCCGGCATCACGACTTTGTAGGAACCATCCGCTTCGGTCGTTGCACTGAAACGCGTGTCGCCGGTCAAGGAATTACCGCTGCCGGTCTTGGCCGGCGCCACGGTCGCGCCGGCACGCGGGGTTCCGTCCGGGGCATAGACGTGACCACGAAATTTGACCCCCGCCTCGACAAAAATCTCCACCGGAGCCATGTCAGGTGAGAGGTCAAAGGTCAGGTCGTCAAAGTTCCGTTGAAACTGCTCCGGCGTCAGGTCGTGTTGCTGCCATGGATGTTTGGCTTGCGGCGACCACCAACGCCCAAGCGGACCGTTGCCGTGAAACTTCATTCCGCGATACTCGATCGGGTCCCCGGCGCCGACAGAGAATTCGAATTCACCGGGCAACAGCCCTTCGATCACGAGTCGTCCGTCGTCATCAGATGTGCCTTGAAATTGTCTTTGCGGAAAATTCCAAAGAACCAGCCCGCTAAACGGCTCACCGCTGACGGCATCTTTAACGATCGCTTCGAAGCGAACTCCGGGGGCAAGTTGAATGGATTTTTTCAGTGCCTGGCCGCGAAGGACGTTGAAGGCTTCTGTTCTAGCAACCCCGAGCGGGCTGGCGACGGAAATCTCGTAATGATCGGGATGCACGTACAAGCGATACTTGCCGGATTCGTCCGTGGTGGTTTCCGTGGGGACTTCGCCGATCAGCACGCCGTCGCCCTTGATATCCTTTTGCACAGCACGAACGGTCACACCGGCTGCCGGAGATCCATCAGCAGCGGTGACGCTGCCTTCGATGAAGGTCGTCTTATCCAGCGTGATCACCAGGTCACTGACACCGACAGGTTGCTGGGCGACGTAGTGGGGTGAATACCCAGGTTTCATCCAACGCACTTCGACCTTCGAGCGTCCGTTCTCACTTTCCGGTCGAAATCGAAACACTCCGTTCTCATTCGTCGTGGTCTCGTCGCCGGGGTGCCAGCTCCAGGCATCGACGGTCACCCCCGGCAACGGGTTGCCTTCGGCGTCGACAACGATCCCGGCCAACTCCGTCGGTTGGATATCCCGAGGCATTGCACGGGGCACGTCGTCTGGAAGTGTCGGCGTCGACGTGTTTGGAACTTGAGGGGAGGCGAGGACGGCGTCCCGCGTTGGACCGAACAGCCCACTGACAAGCAACGCACTGGCAAGCGGCGCAGCGACGAGCAGCAACACGGCCATCAAGCTCGCTCCATCGGCCAAACGTGTCGATCGGGTTGGGGGAGCGGTGGAGCGACCGAGTAACCGCTCAAGCCGAGTTCGCAGATGCGATCGTGATGAAATTGATGAAACCGCAGCGAGCGCAGGCGGTCGACGGTGCCCCAGTGCCGCACGGCTAATCGTTGCGACATCAATCAACGTTCCGGCGTATTGCGTCGGATCGATACCGTCGCTGACGACCGCAACGTCACAAGACAACTCGCGATACAAACGCACCTGACGCGAGATCCACCAGACCAAGGGATGAAAGAAAAGCAGGGTTTCAACGACGCCTTGCAAAAAGTTGACCAGCGCATCGCCGCGGCGCAGGTGAATGAACTCGTGCCGTAAGACATGTTCGATCTGCTCGATCGAGACTCCATTGGTGAGGGCAACGGGCAGCAATACCACCGGGCGCACGATCCCCACGACGGTTGGCACCATGGTTTGTCGGCACCACATCACCATCGGTGGTGTCCGCAACACCATTTGTCCGGCAATGCGGTCGACCAGTTGCAGCATGGCCGGATCGGTCACAGCAGACGCACGCCGCCGCATTCGCCGGCACAGCCAGTAGCCTCGGGTCAGCCGCAACGTGAACGCTAGCACACCGAACAAATAGGCCATCGTCACGTACGTCGCCCAAGAATCCGCGACGTGGATCTCTGAATCCTGGGCGTGGGCAATGGTTGGACCGGGCATTCGATCCGGCATGCTTGCCGCCACGCTCGCTGGTACGTTTGACGCTGAAACCTCAACCGCTGGCTCGGTGGCGGTGTCCGTGGGCACATTGACCATTGAACCGACAACGAATTGCGGGGAATGGACGCCGGATTCAGCCGCCGAGGTGTTTGGTGCGGTTTGACGTGTGCCGGCCAGCCAGAACGCGACGCCGAACAGCGGCAACAGGCAGCCGAGCGTCAGGATGCTGCAGCGGTAACGGGCGTCCACCGAGTTCACGTCGATCAAGCGAACCGTGAGTGCGAACAACGCCGCGGGGATGCAGGCGATCCAGAGGAAGTGGACCAATGCAAGCCCCAGGCGGAGCTGAAGATCGTGGTCAAAAAATAACATTTTGGTTCACCGATTGCCTTTCTTTGGGGGACGGTTCATTTCCGCACGGAGTTCCTTCAGCTCTTCATCACTTAGATCCGACGATTCGAGCAAGTTGATCATCGCCGACGCTGCGGAACCATCGAATAATCGATCGACCAGATCACGCATCATCCGCTTGGCGGTCGCCGCCTTCGAAACCCGGGCGCGATACTCATAGCGGCCGTCGGATTTCTTGCGAGTCACATAGCGTTTCTCCTCCATGATCCCCAGGACGGTCATCACCGACTGATAGGTCAGCGAACGATCGGGCTCAAGCGCCGCCCGGATCGCCTGTCCGGTGAGCGGGCCGGTTTGCCATAGCACCCGCAGGATCTCAAGTTCTAATTCGGTCGGATGTTTCGAAACGCGACGCGACATCTATCGCTCCAGCCTTGAATGTCGAAGGAATTCGATTGTCGAAGAAATTAGATTATTGTCGCGGCCGGATGTCAAGCTTTTTTTGGTCCGGGTGGTGTTGGCGTGCTAGGATGGCAGCGGATTTCCCTGAATGTTTTGGTGGGGTTTGGACAATGGAGTGCATGTCGATTTGCCACCGGCCGATGGTATTTTCAAGAGCGGTCTGTTTCCGGGGCTTTGGCTCGATCAATCGGCGATCCATTCTGGCGACGGCAAAGCGCTTCTGAAGGTGCTCGCCGAGGGCATCCGTCAAGCAAGGGACGTGGGATGACAGGCTGGAAGCCTATCCCACGAATTGGAATGCCGGTGAAATTTGCGTTTCGCTGGTCGACAGGTGATAATGCGCGATGCCGGTGGCCTGCCGGCGTGCCCCCCTCGCCGCGCCGCCGGCGAACTCTCCGGAGGCGTTTGGTTTGCAACACGTTGCCGAGCCAGAGCCGACGGTGCCCCGCCGACCATCCATCGCCCCGCCAATGCCTGCAATTCAACGCAAGTTCTGTTTGACCCGCTTCGCCTGGATGGTCTGGATCAGCGTGATCTGCCAGAGCACCGGGATCGTCTCGGCGGACGAATTGCCTGTCGATGACGTCCAGGCGACGAACTATTCGACCAACATCGCTCCGTTTCTCCAGACGCACTGCGTCGTCTGTCACAGCGGCGATGATTTCGAGGGCGAAGTCAGCTTTGACCGCTTCGAAGATTCGGCCAACATCCAAGAGAACTACGAGTTCTGGGAAAAAGTGCTGCGGCTAGTCGAGGAACACCAAATGCCGCCGGCCGATCATTCGCAACCGACGACCGACGAGATCGCGTCGCTGGCCGCGGCGATCGAGGCTGAGTTTTCGTCGTTCGATTGCAGTTCGGCCAAACACCCGGGCCGCGTCACCATTCGTCGCCTGAATAAAGCCGAATACAACAACACGATCCGTGACCTTTTCGGGCTGGACCTAAACCTGGCCGATGACTTCCCGTCCGACGACGTCGCCCACGGGTTTGACAACGTGGGCGAAGTGTTGACGATCCCACCGATCTTATTCGAAAAGTACTTGCAAGCCGCCGCGACGATCGCCGAAAAGGCGTTGGCGGACGAGCAAGCGAAGAAACGCGTACTGCCTCGCGAAGCGGCCAATGAAGAGGAACAGGTCGCGGTCGCGCGTGAGAACATTCGGCAGTTTGCGTCCCGAGCCTTCCGCAGACCGATCACCGATGACGAATCCGACCGTCTGTTTGCGATCATGCGCGGCGCGTTTGAGCGTGGTGCGGAGAAAGACGAAATCTTTCAGACCGTCGTTACGGCGATCCTGATCCACCCGAACTTTTTGTTCCGCGTCGAACGTGATCCGGAACCCGACGATGAAGACGGGATTCGCTCGCTGGACGGCTACGAACTCGCCACACGGTTGTCGTACTTCCTGTGGAGCAGCATGCCGGACGAGCGGCTGTTCGAGTTGGCTGGGTCGGGCGAACTGACCAACAGGGACGTGTTGGCGGCCGAGGCGAAACGGATGTTGGCCGACCCCAAGTCGCAAGCGTTGGTCGACAACTTCGCCGGTCAGTGGCTGCAGCTTCGCGATGTGTCGTCGTTGATGCCCGACCCGGTTCGTTTTCCCGACGTTGACGAATCGCTCCGCCGATCGATGCGGCGTGAGACGGAGACGTTCTTTGAGCAAGTGGTTCGCGAGGACCACAGCATCTTGGAATTCTTGAACGCGGATTACACCTACGTCAACGAACGTCTGGCGCGACATTACGGCATCGATTCGATCCACGGCGATTCGTTTCAGAAAGTTTCGTTGCCGGCCGGTCGACGCGGCGTGTTGACCCATTCGAGTATTTTGATGCTGACGTCCAACCCGACGCGGACGTCACCGGTCAAACGCGGGAAATGGATTTTGGAGAACATCCTGGCTGAACCGCCACCACCGCCACCCGCGGATGTGCCGGAGCTGGAGGAAGGCGGCGTGGTGCTGGGGTCGCTGCGTGAGCAGATGGAAGAACACCGCGCCAACGAGTCCTGTGCGGTCTGTCATCGCAAGATGGATGCGTTGGGGTTCGGGATGGAAAACTTTGACGCCGTGGGGGCATATCGCCAGCGCGACGGTGCATTCGAGATTGACGCCTCCGGCGAGTTGCCCGGTGGAGTCGCCTTTGACGGGGCCGAGGAGCTGATGCAGATCCTGGTTCAGGAAAAAAGCGAGCAATTCTGCAAGTGCTTGGCCGGTAAATTGCTAACTTATGCGTTGGGGCGGGGTTTAACCTCCTACGACCGATGCACGGTCAAGTCCGTGGTGGCAGCACTTGAAAACGACGGCTATCGATTCAGTTCGCTTGTGACGGCAATCGTCACCAGTGATCCCTTTATGATGCGGGAGAGGAAGCGAGATCAATGAGTATTCAAACGAGCCGACTGTCACGACGAACGATCCTGCGAGGGTTGGGGGTTTCGCTCGCGCTGCCGTGGATGGAATCAACGGCCCCGAAAGCCGTCGCCGCATCGTCCACCTCGCCCGACCGGATGGCGTTCATCTTTGTGCCCAACGGCGTGCATCTGCCGGACTGGACGCCGCAACTAGAAGGCTACGGCTATGACCTGCCGTTCACCCTGTCGCCCCTGGCACCGGTTCAAGACGACGTGTTGGTGATCAGCGGACTGACACACGACAAAGGTCGTGCCAACGGCGATGGGCCCGGTGACCATGCCCGCAGCGCGTCGGTGTTTTTGACCGGCGCCCAGCCGCGAAAGGAAGGCGGATTGCGTTCGGGGGTTTCGGTCGATCAAGTCGCCGCACAAGCCGCCGGTCACGCCACACGATTCCCCTCGATCGAACTGGGGATCGAACCGGGACGCAGCGCGGGGAATTGCGACAGCGGATACAGCTGTGCCTATTCATCCAACATCGCCTGGTCATCCGAATCAACGCCGGTCAGCAAGGAGATCAACCCGCGATTGGTGTTCCAGCGATTGTTCGGTGATGGGACGCCGGTCGAGCACGATCAGAACGCGATGCGCCGCGAAGCCCTTCGCAAAAGCATCCTGGACTTCGTCGCCAATGACGCCAAGCGATTGCAATCCAAACTCGGACGCAACGACCGGCGGAAGCTGGACGAATACTTGGATGGCGTTCGCAATGTTGAAAAGCGGATGGAACGCACCGACGATGACTTCGATGTTTCCGAAGACGTCGACTATCCGATCCCCGCGGGGACGCCCAAGGATTACGGCGAACACATTCGATTGATGTGCGACATGATGGTGTTGGCGTTCCAAACCGACCGGACGCGAATCGCCACGTTCATGTTTGCCGATGCCGGCAGCAATCGAAGCTATCGACACATCGGCGTCGGCGAGGGGCACCACAACCTGTCGCACCACGGCGGTGATTCCGAAAAGCACGACAAGCTGCGAAGGATCAATCAATTTCACGTCGCTCAGTTGTCTTACTTGTTGCAGAAACTGAAATCGACGCCCGACGGCCAACAAGGCTCGTTGCTCGACCACACCTCGGTCTGCTACGGCAGTGCGATCAGCGACGGCGATCGGCATAACAACGAAAACCTGCCCATTCTGTTGGCCGGCGGCCGCCAGATCGACTTGGGACGCCACGTCCGTGTCGCTCCCGAAACGCCGATGTGCAATTTGTTCCTGTCGATGCTGGACCGATTCGGAACGCCCGTCGATTTCGTCGGTGACAGCACCGGACGCCTTTCGGAGCTGCAACTTTGAACGTCACGCGGCAACGATGGTTGACGGTCGCATTGGTGCTGGCGTGTGGCGTCAGCTCGCCTGCCGCCGATCCGCCCGGTGACAGTCCGCGTGGCGACGACGAAGCATCGAAGGTCGACGAGTGGGCCGCGGCGCTGACGAGTGTCGAAATGGACGAGCGGCGGGACGCAGCGTATTCGCTGGCGCGGATCGGCCAAGATGCGTTGCCGGCGATCGATGCGTTGATCAAGGGGTTGGGCGATCGCGACGATCAGGTTTGGATGCAGTCGGCGATGGCGGTGGCAAGAATCGGCCCCGAGGCAGAACCGGCCATCGAGGCGCTGGTCCAAAGCTTGGGTGATGATGATCAACAACGGCGTTATCGATCCGGATGGGTGCTTTCAAAAATCGGATCAGCGGCGGTCCCGGCGTTGGTCGACGCGGCGAAGGACGATTCGACACGACGCCGAATTGCAGCCCTCGATGCGATGGGATGGATGGACGGCGATGCCGATCGTTTGCTGGAACACTTGAACGATGCGGTGCGTGACGACGATCCCGACGTGCGGCGGCAAGCGGCCGCCTCGCTGTCTCGGCTGGGACCGGCGGCGGCGGACTCGCTGGGCGCTGCACTGGGTAGCGAAGACGCGGCGGTGCGCGGCATCGCGGCCGAGGGGTTGGCAAAGACGAAACAACACGCGGCCCCCTACCGAGAACGCTTGATCGAATTGTTACACGACCCCGATTCGGCGGTGCGAGCGGCCGCGGTCGTCGCAGTTTCGGTCGCGTCACAGCCCGACGATCAGTTGATCGAGTGGATCATCGATGCCGTGGTCGATCGGGACGTTCAAGTTCGCAGCGGGGGCGTGATCGCGCTTCGCAACCTGGGTGACGCAGCGGATCGCGCGGTCGACCGACTGATCGAATTTCTGCAAAGCGACGATAGCCAGCATCGCGATGCCGCCGCGTTCGCACTCGGCACGTTGGGCCCTCGCGGTGCCAAGGCGATCGGTCCTCTGATCGCGTCACTAAAACAGGACAACGAATCAAAAGATGACAGTGACACGGGCGCAGACCAACCGTCTCCGATCGACGATGCGCTGCGCCGGATCGGAGCGGCATCGGTGCCGGCACTTTTGGACGCCGCTTCGGACGCGGACCACTCACGATCCCGTCTGGCCAAGGCGCTTGCACAAATCGGTCCGGTCGCGACGGAACCGCTGATCAAGGCGTTGCGAACGGAAACCGGAGGATCCAAAACGATCGCAGCCCAGGCGATTGGAAAAATGCGTACGGTGCCGGCGTCTGCGGTCGGCCCCTTGGCAGCCTGTTTGGATGATGCGGATCCGCGTCTGCGTGCTTCGGCAGCGGCGGCGTTGGGGCGGTACCCGCAACTGGACGACCATGTGGTCTCGCAGCTCCGAACGCTCTGCCAGGACCAGCAACCCGAAGTGCGTGCCGCGGCGGTGTCGGCGGTCGCCAACGTCGACGACGCCCCCTCGCGGGTCACGAAACAAATGCTCGAAGCGCTCGACGATGACGCCGCCGAGGTGCGTCGCAACGCGATCGGCGGTTTGGCGAGAATGGAAACGGCGTCCGGCGATGTGATCGACGCGTTGATCCTCGGGCTGGACGATTCCGACGCGAGGGTGCGTCGTGAGGCGGCACTGGCGATCGAAGCGGTGGGCGAAGCTGCCAGGCGAAGCGCGCCGCGACTGATGCAATTGGTCGGTGACGAAGACAGCTCGGTGCGTTCCGCCGCGGCGTCCGCTCTGGCGACGACCGCCGCCCCCAGCGAGGACCTGATTGTGGTCCTTGGCGATGGCCTTGCCGATGCCGAGGACGCGGTCGTACTTGCGTCATTGCGATCGGTCACGACGTTGGCGGGCCGAGCCGTTTCGTTGTCCGATCAGGTGATCACGCTGACCGACCATGACCGAGCCGATCTGCGTGCGGCCGCCTATGCGTGCTTGGCGAAGATCGAAACCGACCGTCAGAAATCGGTGCCGCTGTTGATCCAAGGGCTCGCTGACCCGGACTGGGCGGTCCGACGCGATGCCGGCGAGTCGCTCGGTGAACTGGGGGCCGATGCCAAATCCGCCGTGCCGGCGTTGTTCCGACTTTTGCCGGTTCCGGAAGACACGAACTTTGCGAAGACCGCGCTGCGGGCGATCAACACCGCGGGCCCCGAAGCCGTTCCGGTGTTGCTGGCCGGCATCGAATCCAACGATCGGCGTCAGCAATACTATTCGTTGTACATGCTGGGCAAAGTGCGTCCACGGGCGACCGAGGCGATCCCAATTTTGGAGCGTCTGTTGAAGGAAACGGACAGTCGGGGGATGAAACGGGCTTACGAGAAAGCGATCGACGAAATCCGCGGCCGGGATTAGCGCACGGTCCGCTCTTGAGATCAACCCTCCGACGGCAGTCCGGAGGCATTGCACCATCATTCTGCCCCGAATCATTCTGCCATCCCTCTCCTCCTTTTCGCCGGCTCCGCAGGACGTTGTGGTTAGGTGGAAAGGCAGGAAGATTTGGAGGGTAAGAAAATGGCCTGAATCGAAGGGAGGGTGCATTTCGTCATTTTCTTACCCCCGAAATTTTCTTACCCGATTTCCGCAGGCAGCTCCCACGTCCCCAGCCCTTCTCGATGCGCAGGACGGGGGAAGCAAGGGAGTCATGCTAGGCTATGATGTTGATTGCCGCTGGCGAACCGCGCAAGAGGTGCACGACGTTATCGGAACGAAACCAGGAGCCGCCCCATGAGTCCGACCAAACCACTGACGATCACGGGATATTCCACGGCGCTGTTTTCGACTTGGTACTTCGTCGACGAACTCGCCTGCCTGTTCGATTGCGGCGATGGGATGTCCGCCGGGTTGCTGCAAAAAGCGAGAAAGATTCGGCACGTCTTCCTCTCGCACGCCGACCGGGACCACTTGGCCGGGCTGCTGCAGTTCAACCAGCTCAACGCGCGTCCGGAATTGTCGATCCACTACCCGCGGCACTGCGGATCATTTCCGGCATTGGCTGCATTCTCGGGAAAATTCGATCCCCAGGTGTCGGGGACCAAGTGGTTGCCGTTGGATCCGGGCGATGAGGTCCAACTGCGAGCCGATTTGGTCGTCCGCGCCGTCGCCAATCGTCACATCGAAACCGTCCCGAGCCACTCGAAAAGTCTCAGCTACTTCGTCGAAGAAGTCAGCAGAAAACTGAAACCGGAGTATCGTGGCAAACCGGGCAAAGAGATCGCCGCGCTTCGCAGTCAAAAGGGCGAACGGGCGATCACGGACGAGCACCGGCGGATCAAGTTGGCATTTTCGGGTGACACGCCGATCGAAACAGACGGCCGGTATGATGACGCCGAAGTCTTGATTCACGAATCGACGTTTCTGTCCAGCGACGAGATCGCTGCCGATGACCCTTGTCTGATCCGGCACAGCGCGCTCGATCAGGTGATGGAAATGGCATCCAACAGCCGGATCGGGACACTGATCCTGGGACACTTTTCGACACGTTACCATGACCACCAAATCCTGGAGGCGATCGATCGGTTGCGGGAACGGTATAAAATCGAGTTCCCCATCAAGGTCATCTTGCCGGGGCAAGTCGGGCGTGACGTTCTGGCCAACGAGGCTTTGTCCCTAAACCCGTAGCGGAAGCCGCCAAGGCTTTCGCCTCGCAGAAATTCACACGGGAAGAGCCGAAATTCTTGGCGAATTCCGCTACAACATACGCCCCTTGCCGGGTTTAGGGACAAAACCCGTAGCGGAAGCCGCCAAGGCTTTCGCCGCGCAGAAATTCACACGGGAAGAGCCGAAATTCTTGGCGAATTCCGCTACGACATACGCCCCTTGCCGGGTTTAGGGACAAAACCCGTAGCGGAAGCCGCCAAGGCTTTCGCCTCGCAGAAATTCACACGAGAAGAGCCGAAATTCTTGGCGAATTCCGCTACGACATACGCCCCTTGCCGGGTTTAGGGACAAAACCTAGCATTCCGCCGCTGCTCGGTTTTTGGGTCGTGGACGAGGTGACGAGTCCATTCGGTTTACGAACACAACACGGAGTTGAGCACATGTCAGAGACCGCCGTTCTGCCAGGAATCAAACTGTTTGACCTGACCAATCAGGTTGCCATCGTGACCGGAGGATCCAAGGGATTGGGGTATGCGATGGCGTCGGGGCTGGCGTCGGCCGGCGCCAGCATTGCACTTTGCAGCCGTAACGCGGACGAAGCGGAGCAAGCGGCCAGGCAGATTGGTGACCACTTCGGTGTGCGAACGGTTGGCATCCAAGCCGACGTGACCGATCCGCAGCAGATTGAAGCATTGGTTTCCAAGGTGGAACACGATTTCGGCGGTGTCGACATCCTGGTCAATAATGCGGGCATCAACATCCGCGGTGCGATCGATGATCTTTCTTTCGACGATTTTCGCAAGGTCCAACAGATCAACGTGGACGGGGTCTGGTCGGTCTGCAAGGCGGTGATTCCGATCATGAAGCGACGTGGTCGCGGGCGGATCATCAACCTGGCCAGTACGTTGGGGCTGGTGGGACTGGCCAATCGCACGCCTTATGCGACCAGCAAGGGGGCGATCGTCCAGATGACGCGGGCGTTGGCACTCGAACTCGCCGACGACGGCATCACCGTCAATGCCATCTGTCCCGGACCGTTTCTGACGCCGATGAACGAACCGATCGCCGATAGCGAAGAAGCCAAGAAGTTTATTGTCGGTGCGGTCGCGCTGAATCGCTGGGGGCGGATGGAAGAGATCCAGGGCGCTGCAATCTATCTGGCCAGCCCCGCGTCGAGTTACACGACCGGCAGCATGCTGGTCGTCGACGGCGGCTGGACGGCAAGGTAGATCAGAAATGGCGGTAGAACGCTAAAACCGCTTGACCTTGTGATCGAGCACGCCGAGTTCGTCGCGTTGCTGGATCAATTGCGCGACGATGCTGATCGAGATTTCAGCCGGAGTGTTGTTGCCCAGCGGAATGCCGATGGGGCAGAAGTAGGAGTTCAGTTTTTCCACCGGGACGTTTCGCTGTTTCAATTCGCGTTTCAGCACACTCGCCTTTTGGGGACTGCCGATCACGCCGATGTACGGCGCGTCTCGGGTCGACAGAAGTTCCGCAAGAACCGGCAAGTCGGTTGCGTGGCCCTTGCTGATCAAGACAAAAAACGTCCCTGCCGACTGCTCGGCGACCAATTCGTTTGGATGTTCGACGCAGCGTTTGGTCAGCTTGGGATGCTCGGGGATTTTTGCCAACCAATTCGGTCGCGGATCGATGCAGGTGACGCGGCAGTGCAACTGACACAGCATCGGAACGAGCACCTGTGCCACGTGTCCGGCTCCGAATACGGCGATCGGCCAATCGACTTTGCCGTGGACTTCGAAGAACAGTTTCACCTCGCCGCCACAGGTCATGCCGATGTCGGTTTGCAAATTCCAGACCACGAAGTCGCAACCGGTTCCTTCCGTGGCCGTCAACAATCGCTGGGCGTGTGTGATCGCGGCGGCTTCGATCTTGCCGCCGCCGATCGTGCCGGATTCGATTCCGGCGGTTGTCACGATCGCCTTGGCGCCGGTGATCTGAGGGGCGCTGCCGCGGATGTCGATCAGCGTGACGGTCGCAAACGGTGTTTCCGATTGCAGAAGCGACGTCAGTTTCTGATGATGTTGCACGACATCATAGGTCATATCGCAACCGCTCCAATTCTCCGCCCCACAGTGTCTCCGCCCCACAGTATCTTGGCCCCACAGTGAACCACCCGCCACCAAAATGTTATGCGATCGTTCCTGCCGCAGGAAGAAGCATGCGGATGGGCAGCGCGAAATTGCTGTTGCCTTGGGGCGACGGTTTGCTGATCGACCAGGTGCTCGGCGTCTGGGCCGACAGCGAGGTGGACGAGATCGTTGTCGTCGTGCGGAAGGAGGATCGGGAATTGAGCGATGCGTGTCATCGTCATCCGGTGCGTCTGGTCCACCCGAAGGTCGATCCGCAGGACATGAAGGCTTCGGTGCAATGGGGCCTTCGCGAAATCGAGACGCTGTTCGACCCGAGCGACCGAGATCGCTGTTTCATCGCGCCGGCGGATCTGCCGAACCTGTCGTGTGAAATCATCGACCGGCTGATCGAGACCGAATCGGATGCGTCGACCATTGTGGTCCCGCGATTTGGGGATCGACAGGGGCATCCGGTGCTGTTGCCGTGGCCGCTGATGGCGGCGGTGTTTCAGCTTCGGGCAGGCGAGGGGGTGGATCAAGTGGTGAAGCGGCACCCCAAATGGAGCGTGTCGTTTCCAGCCGGCCAGCGGGTGACGGATGTCGACACACCCGAACAGTACGAGCGGCTGCGCAGAAACAGCCGCGAAACGGGATAGTTCGCATCGAATCAGGCAGTGACGGGAATCGGCGCCGTGCCTTGTCGTCAGGTGCTGTACGTTGTCGTCTTGCGCCCGTCGGGTCTGGTAGACTGAACCGCGGCGACCTCTGATTCTCCTGTTCTGTCTCGGCGAGTGCAAAAGGGACCCCATGACATCGATCAACGTGAATGGCAAAGTCCACGATCTGGGAGACGTGCCCGACGACACGCCCTTGTTGTGGGTCCTGCGTGACCAGCTCGGATTGACCGGTACCAAGTACGGTTGTGGAATCGCCGAGTGTGGCATCTGCACCGTGCACCTGGACGGCGTCGCGGTCCAGTCCTGTATCACTCAGCTCAGCGAGGTCGGTGATTCGAAAGTCACGACCATCGAAGGGCTTTCCGAGGACGGTTCGCATCCGGTCCAAAAGGCGTGGAAGGAACACGGCGTTCCGCAATGCGGCTATTGCCAGGTCGGCCAGATGATGATGGCCGCCGCGATGTTGGAATCCAATCACGATCCCAGCGACGATGACATCGACAGCGAGATGTGGAACATCTGTCGTTGCGGCACGTACCCGCGTATTCGCGCAGCGATCAAGACCGCGGCCAAGGAGATGCAGACCCGATGAATGCTCCCAGCAAAACTCGCAATGGCATTTCGCGTCGCGGTTTCCTCGCCGCCGCCTCGGCCGGGTCCTTGGTCTTGATGGCCAAGGTCACTGACGGCCAAGACGTGGTTGTGGTCGGGGCCACCAAAGCGAACCTCGAATCGTTCGATCCCGACTTGTTCGTCTCCATCGCGCCCGACGGAGTCGTCTCGATCCTGGCTCACCGCAGTGAAATGGGGACCGGGATCCGGACCAGTTTGCCCCGGATTGTCGCCGACGAATTGGAAGCCGACTGGGCGCGGGTCGAAATCGTTCAGGCGATCGGCGACAAACGACTCGGCGACCAAAACACCGATGGTTCTAACAGCATTCGTTTCTTTTTTGACCGGATGCGAATCGCCGGCGCGACTGCGCGGACGATGTTGGAACGCGCCGCGGCACAGCAATGGGACGTCGCCGCCGACCAATGCCATGGTGACAACCACCGCGTCGTTCACTCCGGCAGCGACCGCGCGATCGGATACGGAGAGTTGGTTTCGATCGCCAAGACACTGGACGTTCCCGCGGCCGATGAACTGAAACTGAAACCGGCCTCGAAATTTCGCTACATCGGCAAGGACGCGCCGATCACGGACATGGACGCGATTCTGACGGGCAAAGCGATCTATGGGATCGATGCCCGGATGGAAAACCAACTCTATGCCGTCATCGCTCGACCGCCGGTGGTCGGTGCTGCGGTGAAGTCATACGACGCGGCCGACGCGATGGAGATTCCCGGCGTCGTGGACGTGGTGGAGATCCCCAAGTTCGACGGTGCTCCGCTGTTTCAGCCGCTCGGCGGCATCGCCGTTTGCGCCCAGAGCACTTGGGCGGCTTGGCAGGGACGCGATGCGATTGATATCGAGTGGGAGGAGGGGCCAAATGCGAACTACGACACCGACCAGTTTGCCAAGACGCTTGCCGAATCGGCCAATCGACCCGGCAAAGCGGTCCGCAACCACGGCGACGTGGGCAAGGTGATTGCTGAAAGCGACAACGTGCACCGCGCCGACTACACCGTGCCGCACTTGTCACACGCCCCGATGGAGACGCCTTGTGCGGTCGCGGATGTGAAGACCGAGGGCGACAAAGTCGTTTCGTGCGTCGTCACCGCGGCCACCCAGAACCCCCAAGCGGTTCAGCAAGCCGTCGGGCCGGCCATGGGCATGAAACCGGAAGACGTGATCGTCAACGTCACACTGCTCGGTTCCGGGTTCGGCCGCAAAAGCAAACCGGACTACTGCGTCGAAGCGGCAATGTTGTCTCGCAAACTCGGCCGCCCCGTGCACGTCACCTGGACGCGTGAAGACGACATTCACAACGATTATTTCCACACGATGTCGCATCTGCATCTGGAAGCCGCCGTGGACGAGAAAGGCAAGCCGACCGCGTGGTTGGCCCGTGCGGCCTATCCGACCATCGGTTCGACGTTCAACCCGTCGGCCAAGGAACCAGCCGGGTTCGAAGTCGAGATGGGGCTGACCGATTGCCCGTACCAGATCCCCAACTTGCGCGTGGAAGTTGGACAAGCAGTCGCGCACACGCGGATCGGTTGGCTGCGTTCGGTCGCACACATCCAGCAAAACTTTGCGGTCGGGTCTTTCGCCGACGAATTGGCTCATCGCGCCGACCGCGATCCGTATGAGTACTTGCTGGAGTTATTGGGCGAAGATCGTCATTTGGATCTGGAGGCCGCCGGGTTGTCCAACCGTGGTGCGTCGGCGACGGACTATCCCTACGACATCGGACGGCTGAAAGCGGTCACGCGTCGCGTCGCGGAACGTGCCGATTGGCAACGAGGAAAGGATTTGCCCAAGGGGCGAGGCCTGGGGATTGCATGTTGCCGCGCTTTTTTGGGTTACACCGCCCATGTCATCGAAGTCGACATTTCCAAAGATGGAAAACTGCGGATCCCCAAGGTTTGGGTTTCGCTGGACGCGGGGCTGATCGTTAGCCCCGATCGTGTGCGGGCGCAAGTCGAAGGCGCGGCGGTCATGGCCACGACCCAAGCACGTTACGGGAAGATCACGTTCAAGAACGGACGGGCACAGCAAAGCAATTACGATGATTACCCGATGGTCACGATGAGCGACGCGCCGCGTGAAATCATTGTCGATTTGGTCGACAGCCAAGCCGCGCCGGCGGGTGTCGGCGAAACGACCGTTCCGTCGTTCGCCCCGGCGCTCTGCAACGCGATCTTTGCCGCGACAGGAAAACGAATCCGCGATCTCCCGCTCCGCGATCACGACCTGTCGTGGAGTTAATCGGGGGCGTGTCAATCGTGATGCTGATGCCGCCACGCCGGTCCGGTGTTGTCCGCACCGGGCCACACGCGACGGGCGGTGCCGGGATCATCGCACCCGGCCAGCGACCGCTCGATGCGTGGGAATCCGTCGATGTCATTTTCCACCGCGACTGGGAAATGGTTCCGGAACGTCCTTGCGTCATCCGGCCGTAGCAGTCCGTCGCCGCTCGTATCTGGGACAGATCGGCACGTCGGAATTGAATCGGCGTGTTATGATCCTCGTCGGCACGCTGCTGTAAGTTTCCTTGACATACGAAGTTGATTGGTACGGCGTGAACACGAAAGAGTTGCCATTTCATGGGAACAGACACGTTTCCCACGAACCGACAATCGGTTGGCGCTGCGGCTTGTGTCTCCCCAGCACCGACTCCGATTTCGATCGACACCTTGCAGTCAATCAAAGTGTTGTTGGCCACGACAGCCCCATCAACCGGTGAGTAGCCGTTAAGCGGTCCATCGTTGACGCCGTTCATCAAACAAAGGGCCGCCCGCTCGGCGTCGCCACGCAAGGATTCGAAGTAGTTGTCTTCCACGACGGTCGCACCGGAGAGTTCGGATACATCACTGGTCCCGATACGAATCGTTTCGCCGCCGTTACGACCGAGTCTGGGCCGCGGTCCGAAGTGATTGTGGTCGATGCGGTGCTTCTCCGGCGTGTCGGTGACCCAAACGACCAGCGTCGTCCCTTGATTCCTCTTTCCAACGAAATAGCAATGGTCGACGCGGTTGTCGGTTCCATAAATCGAGAGCCAGTGAGACTCGATCCCGACGTCCGAATCCGCCGTCTGTTCGAACCAACAATTGGTGATGCGACATTGGTGTGCAAGACGTTGGCTGTGCGTTCGCAGTTGGACGACATCGCTGACGCCAGCCGAAGAGCAGCGAAATGGCAATGACGGCGGGAGATCCCAGTCGACGAGTGGTGTCCAAGTTCTCCATTCCTAAGCCTCTTTCCCCCTGTTCGTCGCTATGGTATCAGGTTCAGCCCGGTCGCGGGTGCAGACCTGGAATGTCCAGCGTTGGTGTCTCGCCTTGAGGGATCGTCCCCAGACGCATTGAGTCAAGGCTGGGTGCCGTCAAACAGTGGGAGACACTCGCCCTTCCAGAGGTCATGAGGTTTTTGAGTCGTTGTTAGCGAAGGGGTTTCGTCGCTCTCCCCCCGCTCTCCCAGGACCGCAAGGACTGTCATTACCCACCGATGGCAGCCCGAACCCACGGATGTGATGCGGTTGGGGATCCGTGGGTTCGCGCTGCCATCCGTGGGCTCTTTCGACTCCTCCCGACCTCCCTCTCCAACACAACCACTCAAGAAGGAAACCCCCTCGCTGCGCTCGCCCCTCCCTTCTTGGGAGGGTTTCTCGTAACTTAGTGCGTCGCCCCGCTTTCGGCGCGAGACTCTCGCCTGCGAGAAGTCCTTTGCGTGTGGCGGTTTTGATCATCCAATTCTCTTTCCTTTTTTAGATTCCTTTCCATGTCTGAATCACGCCCCGTTGCCCTCGTGACCGGTTCGGCGACCGGCGTCGGCCGCGCCTGTGTCCTGCAGTTCGCCCGCCGCGGCTACGACGTCGTTGTCAATTACTCGCGCAGCGAAAGCGAGGCGTTGCAGACCGCGTCGGATGCCAAGGCGTTGGGGGCCAAGGTTCTGGTGGAAGGCTGTGACGTGTCCGACGATGCGCGTGTCCGCAAAATGGTGCTCAAGGTCGGAGAAACCTTCGGGCGGTTGGACGTTTTGGTCAACAACGCCGCGACGACGTCGTTCATCGAGCACGGCGACTTGGAAGGTCTGACCGAAGCGATGTGGGATCGGATGCTGGCGGTCAACTTGAAAGGCGTCTTCTTCGTCACCCGGGCGGCGGCCGATCTGTTGCGACACGGCGGATCGGGCAGCGTTGTCAACGTCAGTTCGGTCGCGGGGATCACCGGCAGCGGTTCGTCGATCGCGTACTGCGCGAGCAAAGCGGGCTTGAACACGATGACCAAATCGCTCGCCCGTGTTTTGGCACCCGACGTTCGTGTCAACGCGGTTTGTCCCGGCCCGATCGACAGCCGTTGGATCAAGGAGGGCAATCCCAAGTGGGACTTGGACGCGATGGTCGCCGGCTATCCGATCCCCAAGGCCTCTCAGCCGGACGACATCGCCGACGCGGTGCTGTTCTTTGCCACCGGGACCTCGATGGCGACGGGACAGATTTTGAGCATCGATGGCGGGCAAACGCTGTTGTAGTCTTCCGCTACAATCGGCAGTGCATTGATTGGCCGAGCTGCTCGATCCATCACGGGTTGTTTGCGATGAACGAAATCGAGGGAAGACGTCCGCTGAAGACGCGTGATTGGCGAATCTTTCAGCGTTTCGCGGCGTGGCTGGCCCAGACGGCGGTGACACCGAACATGATCAGCGCGTCCAGCATCGGGTTCGCGGTCGTCGCCGGGCTGGCACTGGCCGGTACGTCGGTCGCTCAGTCGTCCGGCATCTTGGCCGGGCTGTACTTCCTGGCTGCCGTCTGCATGCAGTTGAGGTTGATCGCCAACCTGCTCGACGGCATGGTGGCCGTCGAGGGCGGAAAACGTTCTCCGGTCGGAGCGTTGTACAACGAGGTCCCCGATCGCGTTTCCGATGCGGTGATTCTGATCGGTGCAGGGTATTCGTTGGCTTCTCGCCCAGAGTTGGGGCTGATGGCGGCCGTTGTCGCCGTGTTTGTCGCATACGTCCGCGCGATCGGTTCGAGCGTCGGTGCGGGCGGAGTCTTTGCCGGTCCGATGGCCAAGCCACAGCGAATGGCATTGATGACGCTGGGAAGTGTCTTGTGTTGCCTCGTTTCGCTGTCCAGTGCCGGCCTCTCGGGGCGCTGGCAATCGCACATCATGGGAACGGTGCTGGGATTGATCATCGTGGGCGGCGCCATCACGGCCTTCCGCCGCCTGCGAATCATCTCGGAGACCTTGCACATCGCGCTGCGAAGCGATTCGGCGTCCGGCTCCCAGACGTCCGCCGTTAAAGATCCCGAGGAAGAATAAGATTGTTCAGTCACCTCTCGACGGAGATCCATCTGACGTTCGCGGCGATCGCCGTATTGTTGCTGTTGGCCAACGCGATTCTGTTCTTGCGTCAACGCTCGGTTCCCGATCGAGACGACACCGAATTGGCACTTCGCGTTCGGACGTGGTGGGTCATCGTTGCCAGTTTTGCGGCCGTGCTGGCTGTTTCGCGGACCACGGCAGTTGTCTTCTTCGGCTTTGTCAGCTTTCTCGCTTTCAAGGAATTCTTGTCGCTGATTCCGACGCGGCGGGCCGATCACCGCGTCCTGTTCTGGGCGTATTTGGCAATCCCGTTGCAATACATCTGGGTGGGAACGGCCTGGTTCGGGATGTTCATCATTTTTATTCCCGTGTACATGTTCATCTGGCTGCCCACCAGGATGGTGTTGATCGGCGAGACGAAAGGATTTTTGCGGGCGATCGGGACGGTGCAATGGGGATTGATGACCACCGTCTTCAGCCTCTCGCACGCCGCGATGCTGCTGTTCATTCAGCCCGAGACGTCGGCACGGGTCGCGGCGGTTTGGGCGGACGAATCAGCGAAAACATCCCCCGGCGCGGCGTTGCTGGTGTTTCTGGTCCTGTTGACGCAGTTCAATGACGTGGCGCAGTTTTGCTGGGGAAAAACGGTCGGAAAACGCAAGGTGATCCCAAAGGTCAGTCCGGGCAAAACGGTCGGCGGACTGATCGGCGGTGTCGCGTCCACGGTCGCACTGGCAGGGTTTGTCGGTCCCTGGTTGACGTTTCTTGACCTGCCTCGATCGCTGATGGCTGGTCTGATCATCGGCTTATCCGGGTTCGCCGGCGATGTTTCCATCTCCGCCCTCAAACGTGATTTAGGCGTCAAAGATTCCGGCAGTACGCTGCCCGGCCACGGAGGTGTCTTGGATCGCGTCGACAGTCTGACCTACACCGCACCGTTGTTCTTTCACTTCATCTACTACTGCTACGGTTGATCGATGACGGACGTCTTGCGGTACCTGTACTTTCTGTTGATCGTGCGTCCGGTGATCCTGGTTGTGATCGGTTTGAACGTGCGGAGGGCGAACCTGTTACCGGACCAGGGTCCCGCCGTGGTCGTCGCCAACCACAACAGTCACTTGGACACGATGGTGTTGATGACTCTGTTCGGGATGCGGCGATTGAAAGACGTCCATCCGGTCGCGGCGGCCGATCACTTCTTGCGGAACCGGCTGATGGCTTGGTTTTCGACCAAAATCATCGGCATCATTCCACTGGAACGCGAGGTCAAAGGCGTCCGTCGCGACCCGCTGGCCGGGATTTGTCAGGCGCTCGAGGAGGGCAAGATTCTGATCCTGTTCCCCGAAGGGAGTCGCGGGACGCCGGAGGTGCGTGAGGAATTCAAAACAGGAATCGCCCACATCGCAAAGCGTTATCCCGAAGTGCCGTTCACACCCGTCTTCATGCACGGATTGGGGCGGTCATTGCCCAAGGGCGAAGGGATCTTGGTGCCGTTTTTCTGTGACGTGTTCATCGGCCAGGCGATCCGTTGGCCGGGGAAGAAAGACGCGTTCATGCAAGCGATTTGTGACGCGATGAATGAACTGGAAGCGGAAAAGGAGATCCCGCGTTGGGAGGCGTCGTGAAGCGAGGTTGGGGGTAGAAAGGTTCAGAGGATCGGGGCGAACAGGCGGGCGATTTGGGAGCCTGCGACCGACCACCAGCGCCGAGCGGCGAGTTGCTCGGCGGTGATTTCGGTCGAGTTTTCGAAGTCGGTCAGCAGCATCTGTTCGACTTCGCGGGTGAAGTCGTCGTCGATCGTCAGCACGGTGATTTCAAAATTCAATCGGAACGAACGGTTGTCAAAATTGGCGGTCCCGATCGCCGAGGCGTAGCCGTCGACCAACAGGACTTTCTGGTGCAGGAAACCGTCGCCGTATTCGTACACCTTGACGCCGGCTTCGATGACTTGGCGGACGTAGGACATGGCGGCCAACTTGATCCATGGTTTGTCGGGGATTCCGGGGATCAGAACACGCACGTCGACGCCTCGCAGGGCCGCCAATTGCAGCGCCGTGATCACGCCTTCGTCGGGGACGAAGTAGGGAGTGGCGATCCAAATGCGTTCGTCCGCCGAATTGATCGCGTGGGTGAAGAACAGCCCACAGGTTTCATAGTCATCGGCCGGGCCGCTGGGCAGCACGAAAACGATTTTGTCGTCCTCGTCCGACGGTTGCGGTTCCCAGGAGACGGTGGGCATTGATTCGGTTGCCCAGTACCAGTCTTCGACGAACGCCATCTGTGTCGCCAACACGGCCGGGCCGCTGATCGAGATGTGGGTGTCGCGCCAGGGGGACAATCGGGGGTGCCGGCCGATGTATTCGTCACCGACGTTGTGCCCACCGACAAACGCGATGCGGCCGTCGACCACGACGATCTTGCGATGGTTGCGAAAGTTAATTTGAAATCGGTTCCGCCATCCCCGCGTCGTTCGCATCCCCGTGACGCGCACCCCGGCGGCGGTCAGTTCGTTGACGAAGGCTTTGGGGATGCCGCTGGAACCGATGTCGTCATAAAGCAGATAGACGGACAGGCCCTGCTTCGCCTTGGCGATCAACCGGTCCTTGAGCTGTCTGCCCAGCGAGTCGTCATGGATGATGAAAAACTGGACCAAGATGTAGGTCGTGGCCGCGTCAATTTCCCGAAAGATCGCGTCGAAGGTGGCTTGGCCGTTGACCAACAGACGCGTGTCGTTGTTCCTGGTGAATCGCATCCAGGCGAGTTGCTCGAGCGCCCGTGCTTCACCGAAACGCGATCCCAAGTCGACGATGTACGGCGTCATCCTGTCGCGAACCCGGTCCAAGTTGTCGATCGCATCGCTGGTGCGGTCTCGCCGCAGATTGACATACCCTTGGAATTTGTTGCGACCGAAAATCCAGTAGGCGGGGACGGCGATAAACGGCCACGTGACCAACGTGATCGCCCAGGCGACGGCCCCTTGGGACGTCCGTGTCGACAACACCGCCTGCACCGCTGACAGGATGCCGAGCACCACAAAAACAAAGACGGTGGCACCGAACGCGGTCAGATTGGAAGTGGAAAGATCGATCATGAAAGGGACAGCTGCCACGCGACGGGGGAAGGATCGACATTGTAAACGATCCCTAATTCGTCGCGACGGCCAAGGCCGCCTCAGGGGAACCAGGTGCAACCTTAGTGATCATCCCACGGGACGGGTTCCGAGCTGGATACGAACTCCCAAACCACGCCTTCGCCGGTGCCGTCGCCACGGAAATGCACCAGCGGGTTGGTCTGCTTTCGATTCAGACACTTGATCGTGTCGCTCAGCCGGCGTTTGGCGTCCTGATCCGGCTGCGGCGGCAACGGATCGTCAATTCGTGGCGGCCAACCTTCTTCTTCAAACGCACACAGGATCGCTTGCTGATTGACGGCCACCCACTTGAAACACTTGACGATCATCCCGTTGACGCCCAATACGCGCCGCTCCGAATCCCAGCGCGGTCGCCGGGCGTCCTGGTGATGACGCCCGTTGGCGCCCGAGGCCGTCTCGAGCGACTCGAATGCCTCCGCGGCCTCGATGCCCCGCGGAACCTCGGCCGCACGCAGAACGTCGGGGACAACCGTTTGGTGATTTGCTAGCAAGGCTTGGGCAAGCTGGATGCCTCGGTCGGTCAGGACGAAACAGGTCCGATCGGGAAAGATCAAATCACCCGTCGGCAAGAAGGCGCGCCCATCGTCACTTTCCAGCGTCACTTCACGCTGATGGTGGACCAGTCCGTGACGCACCAGCCAGCGGAAATCATTGGGCGCCAATCCCAACGCCGTCAATTGCTCCATCTCCACCGCGAATTCCCAACGGTCGCAATTGGATTGACACGCATAATCAATGGCGGTCAGAAGCGGACGAAAAGCAGAACGAACACGATGTGGCACGTTGTCAACGTGCAGCAAGAGATGATTCATCGCCATGCCCCAGTCTCAATCAATTCGGGGTTGATGCTTCCTTACGTTGTCGGATCCACAACCCCCCCAGCAGCGTCTCCTTCCACTCTAAGGTCGCGGCATTGCGATTTCAACAGGAGAACCCTCTGAATTCACGATTCCCTGGTTTCGATCAACGCGAGCAACTGAACGGTTGTACCGTCGCACATCGGCGTAAGGCCGGCGTGAAGGCCGCTATGCAGCGACCGCCCGGAAGGGCCGTCCTACGGGGTGCTGATCCGGGCGGACGCGATGTTTGTCGCCGATCAACTTGGCCGCTTTGCGAACGTCCATTGAACGGCCTTCGATCAAACCATCGTCATTGTTAATGGGTGAGCATGTTCTGAAGCAATTGGTACGCGGTCTGCTTCTCCCGCAACGCCGACGTGAAGGCATCGAGGTGATGCTTCCGCGTCCGGGACGGACGCCCCAGCGGTCGGTCAACGACCGGTTCGGGGCAGGGATCAACAACTATCCCTTACCCGGCGAATTCCCCACAACCAATCGAAGGAGATGTTGATGCGTATTAAAAGTATTCTCTGTGTCGCGGCCATGGCCGGAACGTCACTGGCTGTTCCCGCGAACCATTCAACCGCACAAGGAATCGGCCAAGCGATCACGAACCAATTAGGTGCGGGTCAATTGGGTTCGGGCCAAATCGATGCCGGCGCCGGTCTCAATGCGGGCGCCAATGCGACGCTGCAGAATCGCGTCGGAGAGAGCGTCGGCAATGCGGTCCGATCGGGAATTGATGCCGCCACCGATCAGGTCCGCCGAGGCGATTCGATTCGCGGATCGATCGGAGAGGGAACGCGGCAAGCGATCCGTCAAGGCGTCGACCAAGCCACCGGACAGGTGTTGCCCAATGTGAACGCCCGCACGCGACAACGGGCACGGCTGGGGATCGGTTTGCAGAACACCGATCAAGGCATCCGAATTACCAACGTCAACCAAGGGAGTGCCGCCGCACAAGCCGGACTGCAAGCCGGTGACGTGGTGGTCAATGCGAACGGTCAAGCGATCACGTCGACCGATCAATTGGCACGAATCGTCCGCAACGCCGATTCGAACGCGCAATTGAATCTGAACGTGTTGCGAAACGGCCAACAACAATCGGTGACCGCAACCCTGGCCGCGCGGCAAAATCAAAATGACCGCTACACGGCACAAAAGCCCGCACTGGACGGTTCGGCAAACGCGTCGACGCACTACGAAGCACGCATCAAGGCGTTGGAAGACGAAGTGCAGCAGTTGAGAGCGACGATTGACGAACTGCGTAACAACGACGATCGCGATCAGGCCGCATCGGCGGGCACGCAAAACCGTGCGACACAAAACGGCGCCGATCTGAACGGCGCCGATCTGAACGTGGACGGTTCGGCCGACTTGGACGCTTCGACCGACGGCACCTCCGCGGCAGCCTCCGGATCGATCGACACGGACGCTTCGCTTGATTCCGGTCTGGACGCCAACGCCGACGGATCTGCGTCGACGGACGCTTCGGTGGACAACCCTCTGAATAACTGATCCATCGGCTGACCGGACAGCGGTCGAAGACAAGCTCCCGACGTGCATCCTGATGGTGCACGTCCGATGATCCCCCGTTGATGAGCGTACCGCCTGGCGAGAGGCGGCACGAGGATCGACGGGGATTTTTATTGCGCCGTCTTCGGCTAAGGCGAGACGCCGGAAAAGTCCCACCGCGTTGCGCGTCTGTCGGCGCCTCGATAGCGAATCGATTGGATTTCCAACTCCGGCGTCTCGGCAGGCAAATACAACCGAATCACGCTGCTTCTGCCTTGGACGGGCAATTCAACGTTGACGTTTTGCCATTGCGATGTGGGCGTGAGTTGATATTCGACGACTTGCCCCGATTCGGGGAACGTCGTCTGTCCCGCGGTTTTCCATTGCACTTTCCCTTGACCGCCCGACGGCGCACGAGCGCGGAGCGTCAGGGTCAGCGGACCGGTTGCCTTGACTTGGGCCGTGCCCAGAAACGGCGTGCGTCCTTCGATGACGACTCGAATCGCACCGTCGGATTTGACCAGTTGGCACATCCGCGGCACCAGTCCGTCGGTGCCATTGTTGGACGCGGTCGTCGCCGTGGCGTCGGCCTTGTAGTCCGGGTTTGGCTTTGGATAAAGCGCCCCGGTGTCCCGAATGAACTGGTCGATCCTCTCGTCCAATTCCGCCACCCGATTAGGCAGCATGGACGCCAGGTTTCGGGTTTCACCGATGTCGTCCTTCAAGTTGTACAGTTCGCGTGTTTCGGGATATTGAGGATGCGGCTCAAACCGTCGAATCAATTTCCAGTCTCCTTGACGGACGGAAACCGCGGGGATCAAGTGTGGAAACCAGGTGAAGTAGGCTTGGCGTTTCAGCCCGCCGGTCTGTTTCAAAACGGGAACCAACGACTCCCCATCGACGATGTGTCCGTCGGGTTGCTCCAGGTGAGCGACCTGCAGGATGGTCGGGTACAGATCGATCGGTCCGACGATGGCGTCACAGGTCGACCCGGGTTTGATCCGTCCGGGCCATCGGACCATCAGCGGCACCCGTTGTCCGCCTTCGTAAATTCGGCCTTTGCCTTCACGCAGCGGGGCATTGTTGGTCGGCGGTTGATCTCCCGCCCACTTTTTCCAGTCTTGCACAAAGCCCCATTTCGGATGGCCCGGCTTGATGTTTTTCATCTGTCGGCTGCCGGGCACGTTGCTGTGCGTGTTTCCTCCGTTGTCGCTGTAGAAGATGAACAGCGTGTTGTCAGTCAATCCGAGCTCATCCAACTTGTCGAGCATGCGGCCAAGACTCTCATCGACGCTTTTCAGCATCGACGCCATGATCGGATTGTTCTGCCGCTCTCGAGGGTCGGTCTTGTCGGCAAATTGTTTGGTGTATGCTTCCTTGTGTCCCCAAGGGCCGTGGACGGCGTAGTGCCAGAAGTTCAGAAAGAAGGGTTCGTTGCGGTGGGCTTCGACGAATCGAATCGCTTCATCGGTCAATCGATCGGTGATGTACTCGCCGGCCGGTCCGTCGGTGATCGTTCCGACGTGATGTTTTCCCGACGGCTGGCCGGTGCGATGGACGCCGTAGGGCGAGAAATAGTTGGCCGGTCCGGGACTCGGCTGGGCGTGAAAGGCGACTTCGAAACCGTGCCGCTCCGGCCAATGCTGTTGGCTCAATCCCAAGTGCCATTTGCCGAAATGCCCCGTCCGATAACCACCATCACGCAGCACTTCGGCCAAGCTGTCCAGATCGGGTTCCAGATAGTTCTTGCTGTTTGCATAGATCAGCGGCCGCTGGGCCGGTGCTCTTGCCGGGTAGGGCGAAGCATCCGCGTGAGCCGCCGGCTGGTGCCCCGACGCGGATGTCACGCGATGACGCGACGAGTACTGGCCGCTCAAGATCGATGCCCGCGTCGGCGAACACAACGGCACGGCGTAGGCATCGGTGAACCGCATCGATTGCCGCCGCAACCGCTGCATGTTCGGTGTTTCATAGTATTGCGAACCATACGGCGTACTGTCCATCCAGCCCATGTCGTCGACCAGGAACAGGACAATGTTGGGTTTGGCCGCGGCAACCGGATCGGCGGCCGTCAGGGGCTTGGTCGTCCAAATGATCGCGGCGGTGACAAGGAGCGACAGCCAGGACGCGGAGAGTGAATGTGGCTTCATGAAACTGACAACAGGGAGAGAAACGACAGGAACCAACTGACAGGCTGGAAGCCTATCCCACAACTTACCACTACTTCGCCATCCGCGCGCCAAGGGGGACGAGTTCGTTGAAGCGGTCGATCGGTTGGTTTGCCGTCCAGGCCATCGCACGCAACAGGATCGTCCGGAAGATCGGATCGTCAAACGTCCAACTGTAGTGGCCGGGAATACTGACAAAGACGCGTCCCGCCGATCGCTGGTAAGCCCACATTTGTGGCCGCGCGGCACCGTCTTCGATACTCGTTGCAAACAAGGTGACGTTTTCCGGCTGGCCGGTCAGCCGCCAATAGCTTTCGTCGTACAGTTGCAGCGGTTCGATGTTCCGCATGATCGGATGGTCGGTGTTGTGCACGTTCAAGGCGAGTGGTCCATGCCGGTAACCGATGCTTCCCCCCTTGGATGCCAGACCGATCCGGCGTGAGAAATCATCGGCGCGGTCGTTTCCGTTGACGGCCCAGTGGATGTAGACCGCGCCGCCGCCGGAATCAAAATACCGGTCCATCTTGGATTGACGCTGATCGTCCCAGTCGCCCTTTTGAAAGAACACCAAGACATCGGCGTCGGCGAGTTGTTGAACATCCGGAAAGTCCCAGGCGGCGTCGACGTGAACCGCTTCGGCGGCGGCCAGCAATTGCCCCCACTGAATCTGCCACGCGGGGTAGTCGTGTTCGCCCGGACCGTGATCTTTCTTGCCCGCCACCAACACCACGTTGACCGGGGCCAGCTCGCTCGGCATCGACTCTGCCCCGGCCAATACCGCCGCCACCTCGGCCTGGGTGCGAACCGGCGGAGCTTCCAGCGGCGAATCCAGTGGCATGTGCGGCGGCGGAGTCAGCAGGAACGTCATCAAGTCGCGGAATTGGTCCGCAGTCAGTTTTTCGTCGATGCCCTTGGGCATCACCGACACTTCCGCCGGCTTGATCGTGTCAATCTGTGCTCTTTCCAATCGCGTGGTCTTGCCGTCGGCGTCTCCCAAGATCAGCTGACCGTCCACGGTTTGCAGCGTTCCAGTCAACACACGACCGTCGTGCAACAACACGGTGTTCCCCAGATAATCCGGGTTGATCGCAAAGCTGGGGTGTTTGATATCACGCTCCACCGAGGCGTAATCACGATGCACCAGATTGCTCAGGTCGGGACCGATGTTGGAGCCAGCTAGACTGGCGCCTGGGCCGTGGATCGCGTGACACTTGAAACAGCCAGCGGCGTCACTGTGAAACACTCGTCGCCCCCGTCCCCAATTCCCGCCCTGAATCTCTGCGATTTCGATCGCATCCATCGGCGACGTGTCTTGATCGGCACCACTGGTCCAGGGCAAGCGGAACCGACGCAGCGGTAGCGCTCGCAATCGCGAATCCTCGTTGGTTGACGCCGAGAGCGACCAATCGGGAGTGCTGTTTGCGGCGATGGAGGCACGCACGGTCAGTGGAACATTGGCCGCCGTTTCGGGATCAATCTCGATCGTCGCGTTGAACGTTCCGTCATCGCTTCGGTTCGCATCGATCTGTCGGCCCGCGACGTCCAGTTGGAACGACTGGGACGATCGAGCGATCAATGTGACGAATTCGTCGGGCCACTGATAATCGATCGTCGATCCCGGCTGGACTTTGGGTCGCAGCAGATCGCTGACGTCCAACCGAGTCTGCATGGTGAGCATTCCGCCGCTGGAAATCAGCCGACGCAGACTGTCGTGAACCGCACTCTGCCGAGTGAATTGATCATTGACCTGCCAGTCGACGTGCGGCAACCAACCCGTCCATTCCGGCTTCGTCGTCACGTCATCGTTGTGGCGGGTGAACATCGCTTGCACGCCGCCCAGCGTCAGATCAACATCGATCGATGCGATTTGTCCGATTCCATCTGTCGTTGATGATTCGACGGATGATTGATAGGGAATGGAAACGGCGTAGTGATCGCGTGCCCGCATCGGGTCGGTTTGC
Source organism: Stieleria mannarensis (assembly GCF_014154935.1). Taxonomy (GTDB): domain Bacteria; phylum Planctomycetota; class Planctomycetia; order Pirellulales; family Pirellulaceae; genus Stieleria; species Stieleria mannarensis. The sequence goes on along the minus strand of NZ_JACEHH010000004.1, from coordinate 184,927 downwards.
AAAAGCACACTGCGACGATCCTTCGACAATGCCATGCCGCGAACGGCGAGATTCCGACGTGGGGTCGCCAATTGACGTTGGACCACGGCATAGGGTGGCACGAGGGTTTCGAATTGGTCCCCCGCACGAACGAAGTCGCCATGCTGAACGACGATCCGATCGGCGACGTTTCTCAGCACGGCGGGATCCAGCGGTCGATCAAACGCGACCTGGATTTCACGCGGCGAGTTTGCCCACGCGTTGACTGGTCGAGCGGCGTGGGGGCGTGACATCCGGATGCGAAACAACTTGCCCATGCCGGTCGGCCCCGTGCCCCAGTCCGGCGGGCCGCTGTGGCACGCGACCACCAAGTCGCCGTTGGGGGCGACACAGGCGTCGACGGTCAGCATCTGCAAACACGCCAACAATTGCGTCGATGCGACATAGCCGGAGTCCGTTTTGACCAGTTGCGTTCGCCAGATCTTTCCGCGCGATTCACCGCAAACGATCGCGTTTCCGGCCCATCCACCGGGCCCGAAGATCGGTGTGGATTGACCGTCGCCGTTGAAGACCATCCCACAGGTTGATTGGTGTTGCGGTGCGTAGTCGAACACAGACGGTTCATCGATCACATCGGGATTGTGTCGCGGATGCCGGGGCGGAAAACCATAATGTCGATCCGGTACGACATGAAGCAATTCATCGAACGGGTTTCCGTTAGGCAACCAAGTCGCGCCTTCCTGTTCGGCACAAAACAAATCACCGTGCCGGTTGAAGGCGAACGCGATCGGGAATCGGATGCCGGTGCAAACGGTTTCACGTGTCTTAAAGTCCGGCGAGACACGTTGCACGGTTCCGCGATCACTTTGCAGGTCATAGTGTGCGACACCTTGCTGGTCGATCAGATAGGCGTTGGCATAGTTCGCCGTCCCCAGCCCGAAATACAGTGACCCGTCGGCTGCCATGGCGATGCCGGTCGCGTCGACATTCTGTGGGATCTCCTGCCAACCGGTCGCCACGACGATTTCTTCGTCGGCTTTGTCGTCGCCGTCTTTGTCGACGATCAATGACACCTTGCCCTTGCTGGGCGTAAAAATGCCTTGCCCGTGCGGATAATCTTTCGGGGTGACCAACATTCCGATCGGCCCCCGCAACGATCCTTCATTCTTCCAAAACAGTTCGGCGGTGTCCTCCAACGAGTCGCCGTCGCTGTCACGCAGCAGGTGGACGTCGCCGTTGTAGCCGAGCGTGACCAGTGTCCCGTCATCGCGAAATCGCACGTTGTTCACGTTGGTAAGTTCGACCGGGATTTCATGAACTTCGAATCCCGGCACCAGCATTTGGATCGCCGGGGGATTTTTAACTTTCAGCAGTTCGGCCGAGTCGCTTTCCAATCGCAGCGCACCCGGCAATGCTTCGGCGAGCGTCGCGTGCTTCGCCGTCAAGTAACGCTCGACGGCATCCGTTTCGTGATCCGAGAGCGTCCGGTCATAGATCAATACTTCGGCAATGTCACAGGTCAGCGGACCGGCCACGCGCATTTCACCTTGTCCGTTGCGATAATAGCGAGCCCCCAACGTCATCTCCGCGAGCGAAATCGTTGACGCCACATAGGGGCGTTTCCCCGCATCTTGTCCATCCACTCGTAACGAAATGGTTCGTGAGGCGGCATCGGCGTGAAGGGTGACATGATGCAAGGTCCCGAAGTTGAATTCGCCGTCGAAAAGGTCCCGAAACCCCCCGAATCCGCGCCCTTCCGCATTGATCACGTCCAGCTTTCGCGTTGGCCCGGGCCCCAGGTCGAGATTGAAACCGGTTTCATAGTCGCGTCTTCCTGGCGCATTGGATGAGATCCAACCGCGAAAGTCGCCGGGGTTCGCGTGGGGCGCGACGACGACGAAGACGCTGATCGATTCGGTTGAGATGTCGTTGCCGACACTCCGCAAGTGCGATCCGGAAAATCGCACGACGTGGGTGTCGCCGATTTCAACCAACGAGGGTTGTTGATCCGACGATGATTGTAAAAAATTGCCTAAGTCACCGGCAAGGTTGCTCCATGTCGGTACCGGCCCGGTCTGCTGTGTCGCCGCCAGTTGACTCGCATCCAAATGCAAAACGAGTCCATCGAATTTGGGAAGCGAATTCTGGTCCGCGGCGGAAGTCCCGGCGAAGAAGAGCAATTCGAGCAGCAAAAACGTTCGAACGACGTACATCATTAATCACGGTCGAGCCAAAGGATGACGAGCCATTCGGCTCCGTTGAAATTCCGCCGGTATTGTAGCCCGTCACCGCCTGGACAGCGTCGTTTTACCTCGCGACCCTCACCAGGGCGTGGAAAATGGCGGGGATCCATCTTCTGGCGAAGCTAGCGATACCTGACCGGAACTCACGAGGGCTCATCGCGTTATATTTCAGAAGCCAAATCACATGAACACCGAATTAATTGCTTGAGGGTTGGCTTTGCTGATGAATGACAAATGGATACTCGTGCTGGTGCTGTTTTTTGCGTCGGGCTTGCTGCTTTCCCACGCCGCCGGCGAGCCGCCGACGCCACGTTCGAACACCGATTCGTCGCCCAACGTGATCTTGATTCTGGCCGACGACATGGCCCTGGGAGACCTCTCCAGCCTGAACGGCGGCCGCAGCCGGACGCCCAATCTGGATCGGCTGAAAAACGAAAGCGTCTGGTTTTCACAGGCTTACTCGGCCGCCCCGGTGTGCGCGCCTGCGCGGGCGTCGATCCTGACCGGTCGCTACCCGCATCGCACCGGCGTGGTGACGTTGAACCAACTGACCTATCCATCGCTAACCCGGCTCAGACGCGATGAGACGACGATCGCAGAACTGTTGCGGGACCACGGTTACACGACCGGGCTGATCGGCAAATGGCATTGCGGCAATGGTCAAGGGCATGAACCGACCGACCATGGTTTTGACGAATTCGAAGGCTTTCTCAATCACACCGACGTCCGCCATTACAACGATTATCGCTTGCAAGTGGCGGGTCAAACGGTCGCGGCGAAGGATCAATACCTGACGACCGATCTTTCCGCCCGTGCGCTCGAATATGTGCGGCGGCATCGGGACGAACCATTCTTTTTGCACCTGGCACACTATGCACCGCACCGCCCGATCGAGGCCCCGGCCGAGTGGATTGAACCTTACGTTCAGCGAGGACTCGATGAGCAGACCGCGACGGTGTACGCGATGATCGAGATCATGGACCAGGGGATCGGCGAGTTGTTGGCAGAACTGGATCGGCTAGGGATTCGCGAGCGGACGATCGTGGTGTTTGCCAGCGATAACGGGCCGGATCCGATCGTTGGGCGACGATTCAATCACGATCTTCGTGGCACCAAGTACACGGTTTATGACGGCGGGGTGCGGGTGCCGTTTTTGGTGAATTGGCCCGGCAAGTTGACTCCCAAGCAGCGGAGCGAAACCGTTCACTTCACCGACGTGCTGCCGACGCTGATGGAATTGTGCGGTTTCGACCTGCCCGAGACGCTTGAACTGGACGGCGTTTCATTGATGGGGCTGCTAACGGGAAAGGCCGGCGACACAGAGCTACCCGAGCAACGTTTTTGGCAATGGAACCGTACCCGGCCACGCTATTCGCACAACGCCGCGATCCGCGAGGGCGATTGGAAACTCGTGCGGCCCTTCGTGACCCGCAACGTTCCCAAGAACGACTCGACGCTTCCGCCGGCGCTGTACGATCTGTCATCCGACCCCAGCGAATCACGTGACCTGGCGGGCGAACATCCCGAGCGAGTCCAGCGGATGAACCAGTCGCTGGAATCCTGGACCCAGGCGGTCGAGCGGGATCGAAAGCGTGGCGAAGCGACAGCAGACGAGTAGGCTAACGCAACTCAAAACGCTGGACCGTATGTGAGTGCGTCTCTCAGCACCGCCATGGTTTCGGCTTGATCGCGTTCGACTCGTTTTTTCGCGGCTAATGCGGTTTGTTTCGCTGCCGCCGGGTTGCGGGCCATTTCCAGTATTGCCGGGGCGATTTTCGGTACGTCGGCAGGGTTGTCCAGGTTGAATAGCCAGTCGCCTAAACCGATGTCCTCCCACATATACCCCTTGGACGTCTGTTCGGCCCAGCGACAGACGATTGCGGGGACGCCGTGGCCGATGCACATGATCGGCGAGTGCATTTCGTTGCCGAACAACCCCGCGCTGCGGATGTAAACACTGATCGCTTCACCGGTCAGCCAATAGTTCGGCCGCCAAACCACGCGGTCGCGGACATCGGCCGGCAAGTGATTCAGGATCACTTCTTTGCCAACCTGCATCTGTGTCTGGTCTTCCGGACACAGTAACACCTTCAAATCAGTCGTCCTGGCGATCTCGATGATCGCCGCACGCAATTGCGCGTGATCGTGTTCCTTCATCTCCTCGTTACGGGCGTGCTTGACCGGATCAAACGGCCGATCTTTGATCAACCAATAGGGCGTGTAACGTAGCCGGGGGATGCAGCACAGGAATTTGCCGGTTTCCAAGCCGTGTTTTTCCAGAAACGCATTCGCTCTCTCGTCGTCGCGCAAGTCGCACCCGAACGCACCGTCGGGGCCGAACTGCATGATCGGCGCCGTGCAACCCTTCTCTTTGGCCAGTGCCAGCGAGTGAGAATCGCGAAAAAACACGAACGACGCGCCGCCGAGCACGCGGATCGTCTCGGCCATCGCCTCCGCCGAGGTCGCGGTTGTTGAACTGGATTTCTTCGGCGGCAGCGTGATCCCGTAGATGCCGTACGGCTTACCGGTCGCTTCCGCCCAACGCACGACATCGCGCTGGGCGACCAGCGACGCACCCGATCCGTGCAGCAGAAAATCACACTCGTCGAAAGCGACCCTTAATTCATCAGCCCCCTTGGCGATTCGTAGTTTCGGGAATCGTGTCCGAAGCAACTCTTCAACGCCATTGTCGACCTTGCTCGGCCACAACGTGACTTTCACGTCGGGAAGATGGCGTTCCAGGATCCGCAAGACACCAGGCGTGTGCGCGATATCGCCGATGTTGACCGTCTGCCACGACGACCGTAGCAGGATGTGCTTGGGCGCGTCTGTTTCGGTGCCGGACACGATCTTGCAAGCTGTCCCTGCGAAGAGCATTGCGAGCAGGCGTCTTCGGTCAAATCCTCTGGTGTTCTGCGATAACATCATTGATTCCGTTGTTACGTATCTCCTTGGCGGACGACCTTGATTGCGGCTCGTGAAACATTGGGAAACAACAGCGCAGATAACGTCGGTGATCTGCACGCCAAACAATCCAACAATCCTTGAAAATTGCGCTATTTCGCCACGAATATGACTGCCGAATTATTGAACAAGGACATATTTCAGCCAATCAAAGCAATTTACCATGTCACGATCGAGACGACAGACAGGAGCTGGGCAGCTGGCATTGGTCGCGGCGACCAGTTTGGGCGCGATCGGTTCAACATCCGCAGGCGACTTTTTTTTAAATCGACAGCGTGTCAATACGCAGTGTTGCATTCCCGGTCACAACTACCAGCATAACTCGTTTCCGTTTACGGCTCCCGACATCGCTCGCAAATCAGCGATTGCGGTGGCAGCGACGGATCCGACGCGCCCCCGAAGTGGTTTTCGCCCGTTTCATTTTCGCGAGGTCTCGCTAACCGTCGGCCCCTTGACACTCGATCGCGTGGGTTTGGCGCTGCAGAGGGACGGCGAGCCATTGCTGGCGACCGGCAGCATTCGCCATAGCGGAGGCGATGGTGGTCTGATCGGCAGTAATGTAGTGGTTAAGATGCGGGCCTATGTGTCGCACAACGCGATGCTGAATGATCGGGATCGGTCGGTGACTTCGCCAGTGACGGCCGTGGGATCGACCGTCACGGCAAGCCCGAATCAGGTCACACGTCTTCCGGCCGACGCCGTCATGGTCTGGCAGGGCGAGCACACCTTTTGGCTCTCGCGGAACGGTGAACAAACGGTCGAACTTCAGGCGGCTCCCATGAGCGGCGATGCCGTGTTAAAGCTTGCCAATTATTTCGATTTGATTACCCATCTTGAGGTAGAGCTAGGGCACCGCAGAGACCGATAACGCGGGTAGTGACGATTCTGTCAACGATCCGCAATCGACCTGACGACACCTTAGCCGCCTTACCGGTCGATTGCTCCTCTTAGCAGGGAAGCAATGCAATGGCGCGATTGGGACCAACATGGCCCTCAAGGTTGGCCGTGGGGTGGCTATGTTTGATGCTATCACCGGTCATCGGTGCCCAAGAAACGACCGAAGCCGGCCTGAATGACTTGGTGATTCTTGATCCCGGCAAGCACGAACGAGGCCTGCCCGCGGTGGTGCTCGAAGCGATCGAGGGCGGTCAACAGATCGACATTCCACCGAAGGTGCATGTTCATCGTTATTACTACAGCGGTGACAAGGTCTTCCAAGGGCCGATACTTCAGGGTGGACCGACCATGGTCGTTGCCAGTCATCCAAAGACTGGCGAGCGGATGTATATCAACGCCGTCCTGCCACCGGGTGCTCCCCGAATCGCGTACACGAAAGCATCGATCACCTACGTGTACACCGACCGCAGGGTTGAAATCCAGTTTCGAGGATTTCCCCACGACCCCTGCGTCGCCATCGTGAAACACCATTCGGGAAAAGGGATGGTTCGAAGCGTCCGCGACGCTCATGTGAATCTTCGAGAGCATGTCTCGGAGACGATGCGGAACTCTCCGTTGGTCAATTCGGTCAAGGAAACTGCGTCCGGGGGGGCGGATTTGGTTCAAGGGGCAAAGACCGCAGTCGGCGAAATTGCGGTGACGGGGGCCGACAGCATCAAGACGCTCTCCAGCTTGATCCCCGGGGTCACCTACCTGAAAAGCCTGAGTGAACAGCGTCCCCAACAGGAATACGAAAGCGTGATCGAGCGTGCGGCAACCAAAGCGGAGCGTCAGGAAATCCCGTTTGTGAGAACAAACCGATAGCCGCCTTCGATTGATTCCAAATCCCCACAACGAATTTCGCATCCAATATCTTTGGACCGAACAACGATGAAAGCCAAACTGCCCCAACTGTCTTTGGCAGGTCTGCTCCTGATTCCCGTCCTGTTCCTGGTCGGTTATTCGATCGCCGAGGAGACGACGGCCCCGGGGGAACTTCGCGTCATCGCGTTCCTGCCGGATGGGAAAACGCCACTGGGCTTCACCAGTGGTCAAGTCACGGTTGCAAAACCGACAGCACCCGCGGTCCAAATTGAGTTCGGCGGAACCGACGATCAAACGGGAAAGCTTGAGATCAAAATCGGGAACCAGCCCGCTGTCAAAAAGCAAGCTGATCTTGACGACGAAAAGAGGGCCATCGTCTCTCTCGCCGACTTGGACGGTGTCGAACTGGTCGAAGGTCACTATCCGATTGTATTCACTTATCATCCGACCGGCGGAAATCCATCGCTTCCTATCGCGATCAACGTCGTGATTGACACCATCGGTCCCGTGCTTCGAACCGTTCAATCGATCGAGTTTGGTCAGAAGTTGGAGTTCACCTTTGCGGATTCGGATCTGGATCTCAGTACGGTCACGTCCAGCCGATTACTCGTGCAACAAAAACTCGCCGGTCAGAATCCTTATAGCAACCCGATCGGCTTCACCAAGAAGGAGCATCGCGATCGCAAGTTGATTTTAGAGTTCGATCCTCCCCTTGCTCAAGGCGAATATCAGGTTTCATTCGCAGAAGATGGCTCATCCCACATCAGCGATTCCGTTAAGAACCCCATCGCCGCCCCAGAGACCAAGGCGACGTTTATCGTGTCCTACCCGCTCGCCGATACGCCGGTGATCACCGTTGTCGAAAGTGCCGAAACAAGGTCGCGCGCCGACCGAACCGGTTTGTGGGTCACGCGATCAGATGACGTCCGCGTGTCGCTTCCGAAAACTCCGTTGATTCCCGGTGGAAAGATGGCGGCCCGAGTTAATGGGCAAACACAGTCACGTAAAGACATTGCATCGTTCTTGGACGTTGGGTTGACGCGAGAGGGTAACAACACCGTGCAAGTTGTCTTCTTCGACGGTAGCGGCAATAGCGTCGGGCAATCCCATCAGATCAACATTCTAAAAGACTCGATCGGTCCGCGCCTGTTGCACGCCGAAGTGATTGATGTTCCTGATCGCACAGGCACGAAGAAGGTCCTGGTGGCGACGTTCGACAGCAATGATTTGACGTTGCCGGGGGTTGTGACCGCACGACCGATGCAAATCCGATCGAGAGACTCCGCCAATTCGTTTGGAACGTCCATCACCGTGGACGCTCCGGTGAGAGACGGAAACGACAAGCTCCGACTAGAGATCGATCAATTGCTCCCCGGGGAATACCAGCTGGTGGTGCTTGGAAGCGGACAGACCATTACCGACAGCGCCGGAAACCCTGCCGGAAACGGTCAAAACCAAGTCGTCCACTTCACCATTGCGGCCGAACGCAATTTCGGCCAGCACGTGGAGTTTCCGCCCTACGCCCCGCCGAAGAAGCAAGCGATTCCCGACGAAGGCTTCAATCCGGGCGACTACGTCGAAACCCGTGTCGCCCGACTGTTTTACTATCGTGACGCTCATCGTGTCGCACAAATCATCAATCGAAACATTCGTTCATTCAACCAAGCCGCGGTGACCCAGGCCGAACGACGCGCCGAAAGTGCACGAGAGGATGCGGACGCAGCAACCGACCGACGACGACAGAAGGAACGTGAAGCGTCCGAAGCCGCTGATCAAGCTCGTGCGGCCGAACAGCAACTCGCCCAGGCACAGCAGATCGTTGCCGATAATCAGCAACTCACCAATTCCATCACCGCCGACAAGGCTCAGCGGGCAAGTCTGCAAACACAACTCGATGCGTTGCCCGCGGACTCAAGCGACCCCGCGGTCGTGGCACAGCGGACAGTGTTGATCAATCAGATCGCTATCCTGGATAATCGAGTGGTGCAAAACCAAGCATCGCTGAATCAGATCGGCGACGTCTCGGAAATCGCCGGTCGCATTCCCGCCATGCAGCAGTCCGTCGCAAATCTCAGAGAACGCGAACTGAGTCTTCGCAGCGAATGGAATCAGGCTCAAGCAGAGGAAGAACGCGCCAAGCAAAAGCAGTTCCGCAACGAAGTGACAGCGGCGGAGACGGATCCGGACACCTATGTCGCGGGTGACATGCACTCGGTCGATCCGGTTACCCAATGCTCGATCAGCGTTATTGGCGAGGGGTTGATCCAGATCCGCGGGCCGATCAAGGGGATCAACAAGATCCGCACCATGATCAACCAAATCGACTCGCCGGTCGGTCAAATCAAGATCGGCGTGTTCACCGTGCAAGTCAATGGGGAAGACGGCGCCAAAATGGAGAAGGTGGTCGGAGATGTCGAAAGCTACGTCGACCTGTCGCGATTTTTGGTGAATCAATCGTTGAATCTGCTCAGAAAAGCGATTCAAAGCGAGGCCGCAATGCTTGCCGAGCAATGTCAGCACGAGGGGCATTACCAAGTCGATCGCGACCGACGTTACCTCTACTCGTTCTTCGGACGCGACTTCATCGACGAACTCTACGAGATGAATTCGGAGTTTTTGTTTACCGAGAACAAGGTGCTGTCCTTGCACGCGATGGATACCATCAGCCTCAATCGGGCGCTTTTCATTTTGGCGTTAGCTAAGAACGACGTCCGCGAGCGGATTGTCGCTCGGTTCCTGGAATCGGCCAAGTCCGACTTGCCTGACGCCGAATACGACTTCCGTCGGTCGAGTGAGTTGCGGCCGCACAAGTCGCAAAAGCACTTCCCGTTCTGGAACCGTTCGCGGCTACCCGTTACCAATCACTACAAGAAAGAAGCGGAGATCTACGAAGCCGTCCATCGCAACGCGCTGCAGCGTTATCACTTCCGCAACGTCAACGCCTTCTTCGACACCGGATTCACCAGCCCCGACACGATGAACCCGATGCAACGCGAGTTCATCCGCTTGGCACAGATCTTCAAAGCCAGGCTCGTTGCCGAAATCGAACTCAAACAACGTGTCATGGAACGCGGAATGATCGAGGACCGATCGAACACGGACGAATACAAGTTCGAACTCTTTCAACCGATATTCCAGGCATCCCTCCAACTCCAAGCCGAGATCCAGGAACAACGTGTTGACGCGTTTCGAAAGAACGTTGCAACTGCCGAGCAGATTCATGAGGCAGTGGCGGAAGCAATTGAAATGTCAAGACTATTTCAAAAAATGGTCGAGCAGGCGCGTGAGATTTGGGGCGCTGCTTCGAACGAATTTGCGGGACTCGATGACAACTACACAAGCACGGAAATCGAGACCAATAAGGATGTTGCAAAAGCGTTCGTTGACACGATGCGTCAGGAGTTACTGCCAACGTTTCAATCATACCTTCCGCAGTTGAACGACTTAAAAAACAGAACGTCTTTGACCAAGTCAGCGCGGCAAGTGATCGACGAATTGGGAATGGAACTTTCGAAAGCGATAACAGCTATCGAAAGTCTCCCGGCGGGCAGTGAAGCCTGGACCAAGCAGTCCGGCAGACAACAGGTCGAGCAGGTCAAAAGGTCGCTGACGGGGCCGCTGGACGAAATAAACCGCCGGCTCTATCCAAGTTCGGAAACCGACCGGATCAACGATCTCGCCGTGGCAACACTCAACGATGATTACACACGGTGGCTTGAAGTCGAACAATTGTTCCTCAAGTACCAAGCCGCCGCTGAAGATCCGTCCACGGCGGCGGACGTTGTGAGCAGTGTATATCATCAACTGACCCTGTTGCTGAAGGAACTGGAGGGTTCGCAGCACTCACAGAAGATCATCGGGCTGGTAACGTCGTCGTATCGATCGCTGATGAATACCCGATCGTACCCAGCACGGCTAAAATTTGTCGAACAGCTACAAAAAGAAACACGCGTCGACCTCGACCATCGCAAGTTGCTCAACTACATGATTGATGAGCAAGAAGATAAGTTTATCGAACTGGTCGAGGGCACACGATCGCACATCGCGGTCATCGATCAATACCTCAAGCGGTTGTCGATCGCACTCGAAGACGATTTCAAAATCCAGTTCTACGATCCGGCCTTCGTGCGAATCCGCGAAGCCGCACGTGGCTTGCCGGTTACGCTCAGCCAGGTCGAACGCACGACCATCCTGACCAACAACCGCGACTTCGCCAAAGTCGACCCGCAGGCGACGATGGAGTTTGATCTTCCCAAACGGCAGATCGCCATCAAAGAAGCCTTTGACGCCGCGAAAGCACTCGTCGAAGACACCGGCGCACTGATCAATGACCCGACGTTTTTGTCCGCGTTTCAAATGATGGGGGGCAGTACCCAACCGGCAACCGTCAAGAATCTTGTTCCCGGCCAATCGATGAGTACGGATCAGCACATCATGGGGTTGGTCCCGCCACAACCTCCGCAAAATACGCCGGGCTCGGCACTGCAAAGTCTGGTCCCGGAACCCTCGATCTTCAAACTGGAAACCGGAACCGGATTTCAAATCCGCCCGGTCATGCAACCCGATGGCGACTCGGCCGTGTACGACTTTGATTACATGTACACGACCAACATTCGCGAACCGGTGCGGGCCGATGAAAAACATATCGGTCGCGTCAGGCGACACTTTGTCCACACCGCCGTCCAAACCGGCAATTTTGAACTCCGTGAGATCAGTCGTTATCAAGTTGCGCTTAAGGTTTCGCGTACTAGCAAGGGCGTTCCGTTGTTGGAAGACATTCCGGTCGTCGGCGTCGTGTTCCGTCCGGCCCCCAGTGACGATTCTTCGTTGCAGCAGAATGTCATTTTTGGACAAACCAACCTGTACCCGACACTGTTCGATCTGATGGGGCTGCGCTGGGCACAGCAGGTCGTCGATCTGGATCATCTCAGCTTGATCGAGTCCGAGCACGTCATTCGCGGTCGTCAGAAAGCGATGCGTGACTTCGTCTTCGGGCAGGCCTCCGAGCGAGTTGACGACTTTTTAGATGTCCGCAATAAATCGGCACGCAACTTCCGACCGGATCTTTATCATGAACAGACGATGACATCGCCCTATCATCCGCGCGGATACACGCTTGCCAATCCGGCGACTGATCCGACGGGCAATAACTACGAACGCCACGACCGCCGCCCGCCGGAAATGCAAGATCCGCCGTACGATCGCTATCGACATCGGCCGGTGCACCCGGAACAAATTGGCCCGGGCGTGATCCCTGAACCGATCCCGCCACGGCGTGACGACTCTTTGCTTCCGGCGCCACTCACCCCACCGATCGAACCCAGCGGCGGGCCGGTCGACAGCGAATTTGAGTCACTGCTGAGGAGGGAGCGTGGTGTTCAACCCGATCTCGGGCAACTCGGTCGCACCAGCGGATCGATCCAGCTTGCCCGACCGGTCGCGGTCGTTCGCCATCTGCCTTCGACGACGGACCAGATCAGCACACCTGTCCAGCGCAATTCGGTCATCCAAGCAGGTTTTCAAGCTTCCGCGGATCGCTCGAACGCATCAACGTCAAAATGGAACTCGTTTGGTCGACCGGCGATGCATCAGATGAACTCGACGCTAGGCGATAACTGAAGACCCAAGCCCGATATCGATTTGATGTTTCTCCGAACCATTGCTTGAACACGGGGACTGGGTGCTTACACTTCTTTGGAGGGATCGGCGATCAGGTTTGATCAGCAGCAACGTCACGACTAACGAGGCAAGAGAGATGGCTGTCACCGGTGAACGCGTCATCCAAGTGATGAAGGACGAATTGGAGAAGAAAGGCTGTGCCTTCGATTCCGAACCGGCATCCAATAATGTCGGATTGACCAAGAGCCAATTGACGGGATTCGTGTTTGATGCGCTGAGCAGCGAGACTGACAACGAGGATTGTGTCGAACGCGCCGTCAGCGACCTTCTTGTGGGTTATAAAAAACTGCTCGACAATCCACCAAAACGCGCTGCGATTCGTCGCATGCCTCCCCCAGGGCGTCGTGGAATCTGGCTGAAAATACCCGAGATCGACGCGGATCCTTCCGCGGACGGCATCGAATGTCGGCATTCAACGGAGCCCACACCGGCCGCTATTGTCAGGGTGGACGGCCCTGAAACGGTAACACCGACGCCGAACGCCACCAACGTCGTGGTTGCGGACTCGATGATCGGGATCGCCGACGAAATCATGAAGTTTCAAAAACTTCGCGAGATGGGTGTCCTGACCGACGACGAGTTCGATGTCGTGAAGAAGCGGCTTCTCGGAAAGATCTGCCCCTCGCTGAACGCATGACATTCTTGGCGTCGGTCGCCAGCGGCGTTCGCATCACCATGCACTTCATCTTGGGCAGCGCCGTCCGTGGTTTGACGGTTTTTCAGACGGCCATTGTCACGGACGAAGATCGTCGGAGGATGGCCTGAAACCCCATCGCGCGAGGTGTCGCTGGATCGATGGTTCTTGTCATGTTTTTCAGGTTTTGGGTTGCGTCGCATTTTTCGGCTAATTTCAATAGCTCCTTTGGAGTGGTTTGTTCACCAAAGGCTAGTGATGAGTGATGCGATGAGAGCGATTCAACTGTTTATCATGCTCTGGGCCATGTTGTTGACCCTTGGAACGAGCACGCTTCCTGCCGGTGTGATTTACCAATCGCCCACGGGGGCTTCGCCACTGATGGGGTATATCGCGGTGGACGATCCGTCGCTGGCAGGAACGCAGTACGTGCACCCCGACATCCCTCTCGATCGTTTTAACGTCAGCAACATCATTGACGGAGATCTTGCTACCTACGGCAACACCTACAGCGGAACCGAAATCGCCCCGGCCACGGGAAACAACACCGCTCCACTCGATTTCGTGGGAGTCCTCTGGAACACGCCTCAGAACAGCATCACTTCGATCCGGCTGCACCACGCGCTGTTCTTCGATGGGGGATGGTTTGGGACAGCCGTGGGAGACCTGAATTCCCTCAACAGCTTTCCACCCAATTCGCTGTCGGCAAATCAGGCGGACGCCGCAGACGTCGCTGCCCCGACGGTGCAGATCACGATTGATGGCGGTTCAACCTGGACGTCGATCAGTGCCAGCGACAACTATGTGAGTGTGATTCAACCCGTTGTTCTTGCGGAAAACAGTAGCCAGCCGCCGCCGGTCACGTTCAACTTCTCCACTCAGAATGGAATCGATGGAATCCGCTTGGTCGGATACGGGGGAGGAAGGTCCGATATCCCCGGTGGTCGCGATGAACAAGGCTTTATCGCAGTGAGAGAATTTGAAATCGGAGTCCAGGTCCAGACGGCGACGGTCCCTGAACCATCGTCGATGGCCCTCTGGGCAATTTGTACGCTGGGAGTGGTGTCCCGGCGTCGTAGGCGCTAACAGTCGTTGGGTGGCTTACCGAGCGCGCGGATCCGCGTCTATGTCCAACGCTATGGACTGGGCAGTTCCGTTTCTCCTTCGTGTGCCACTGCTTCCACCGCTGTGAATGCGACCGGATAGATCTGCCCCCCTTTAACTTCGAGTGTAATTTCAACCAGTGTCGATTGGTCGTCACTAGCCAGTGCGACGTAGAGCTTGGTTGTCTTCCCCGGCGTGAGCCCGGGTAGTGCGTAGTCTCTGGTCGCTCCTGGCGGGATGATGGGGCTAGTCTGGTGCCGGTTGAACACAGCGCGACCGCCGAGTTGCGACGTCACACGCACAATTACGGTGTCGCGGGTCAACGGAACCGCCGTTTGTTCGTTCACGCAGCTAGGCGGAGCGGGGGGGTGACACGGCAGGCCTGTCGCGGCAGCACTCTTACTCCAGAGCCAAGTTCCGAAACAAAGCGTGATCCCCAAGCTTAATGAAAGATTCTTGCCTGTCCAAAACGATGTCGCCACGTCTCGTCTCCCCCTCGTTCCGAATTGGTCTGAAACTTGATCGAAGGCCTAGGCTACGGCGACCCCGGCGGGCAGTCAAGCAATTCGATTCGCGGTTTATCCCATGGAACTCAGCAGCACGTCACCTGGGATATCATTCAGCGGGCCGCTGAGGCGGGGCAAGTGCGCTCTGTGGAGACTGAATCACCGATTCCGGCAACACCTCGTCAACTGGAACGATCGGGGCGGTGGGGGCTTCACTGTAGACAGGCGCGAAAACCGTTTGGTGAAATCTGAAGTCCTGGGGAAATCGGATATCGTACACCTGTCCAGCTCGGGCGCCGAAGGCGTGGTGGTAATGGCGTTGATTGCCGTGCATATCGGTTTTGATCACCACGATGTCACACGGCAGGATGCGGTCGGGACGAAGCCCCGTCAAACTATAGAATCGGCTATTGCGATGGATTCCGGCGAGCGTCTGCGGTTTAGTCTGATACCCATTGATCTCTACCTGAACGTCGTCGCGAACATGTAATCTTAGCAGCGCGTTGTCGACGGGAGGGCAGCCGCCGCTGTGAGAACCGACCGGGGAACAGTGACCACTTGCCGTTTCAGAAACCCATGCATGGGATGGATAAACAAGAGTGGTCCTCCGAGTCGAGTCCGGGTTGAAATGCTGATCATAGTACGGGTGAAAATGGCCAAATCCCACCGCGTTTACCGGCGATGTTGCTATTGAGAACAGGCCTGCTAGAACCATGAAGTATGCCGAGCTTCGCATCGTGTTCATCGGGGTCTCTCTAAGGTATTCAGCCATGAGCGGGTAATGGAGATTGCAGTCCGAATCGGTTGTTGTAGCCCTGGCCAGACGACGGTATCGCATTGACCGGCCTCTCTCAGACATCGATTGCCACTCGTAGCAAGTGTGGCTACCGCAACGAAGTGGAACGCACCAACCGTAGGATGGTTACGCAACAATGCAAAACTCCTGAGGGCGGTTTAGCCCCCCACCCAGAACACCCCGTAGCGTTTGTCGCTGTTCTTTGGAATGTGACGGATGTCGCGGTTCACTGCGGACGAGAATGTCGACCTGTCGCCCATGGCGCAGCAAACAGGTGATTCGAAACAGACACTTCGATTTGCCGAGTGAGGCTGTTTTCGCGTGTTTGCCGATCTGTGGGCTATTGCCTCGAGCTTGCCGGGAAGTGGATCGAGAGCTAGAATCAGACGTATGAAATCGCCCCTGTTTGCCCTGCTGTTGATCGTCAACTTGTTGGCGTGTCCAGTGCGTTGCCTGTCGTGTGAGTCGACGGCGACGGTGGGCGAGGACCGCGCGGTGGAGACTTGTTCCTGCTGTTCGCACGGCGATGCGGCCCCCCTCTCGGAGCTGCCCCTCTCGGAACTGCCTGCCCCCTGTGGTGATGATTGCAGTTGCCAAAGCTGTCTCTGTGAAGGGGCCATCATTCAGGCGGAAGTTGAACTGCCCGGGGCGGAATGGATCGTCAGCTGGGAAATCCCCATTGAACCGACGGCCGCTCGCGTTGTCGGGAAAAATGCCATTGTTCACGGGCATCCGTATTGCCTGGATCGGCAACTTCTCTGTGGTCGCGATGTGCGCGTCGCGCACCAGTCTTGGCTGATTTGATCCAGCCGCTTCAACGAAACGTCCCCGTCGCGTTCTGACGATTGCCTGCCTGTCGTTTCGTTTTTTGCTGTGATCCTCCTCTCGCGATCGGTCTGTCGTTGATGGGGTGTCGTTGTTTGGTGCTGCGCGCGATGGTCGCGCGCGGACTTTCCTGTTGCGTGTGCCTGACCCAAAGGAGTTTTGGCATGTTGAATTGGTTCCCGAAAACCGCTGTGGTTGCGAGCGTGGTTGTGCTCGCCGCACTGCTGAGCCCCACGAGCGCCCCGGCTGCCGAGGCGAAAAAATCGAATGTCGTCGTCACGGTCGGCGAAATGTGTGGCGGATGTGTGAAGAAGATCACGAAACGTTTTGACAGCGTTGGCGAGGTTGCCAAGGTCGAGTGCAGCATCGAGAAAAAGTCGGTGACGCTGATCCCCAAGCCGGATGTGCGGCTGAGTCCGAAAACGATGTGGGAGATCATGGCCGAGATCGGTAAGACTCCGAAAAAGATGGTCACTCCGGAAGGCACGTTCACGGACAAGCCGAAGCGTTAACGCCCCGTTGGATCGCGAAAGAGATCAAGACTGATGTTGCTTCCCTGGGAATACGGTGTTCGCAATCTGGCCCGGCGGCCGGTGCGCACGGCATTGACGCTCGTCGCGCTGGCGACGGTCGTGATGCTGGTGTTCGTCGTCGTCGGGTTCATCCGCGGATTGGAACAATCGTTGTCCGTCAGCGGTGATCCGAACGTCGTCTTGATCTATTCGGTGAATTCCGAGGAGAACATCGAGAACTCGTCAATCGCCGCCAACGCACCCGCGTTGCTCGCCGCCAGCCTGGACGGCACGGTGAAACGGTTCGGCGTGACACACGTCTCGCCGGAGCTGTATCTCGGCACGCGTGTAAAGACCGGCGCGTCCGGTGAGGGATTAGGTTTGGTTCGCGGCGTCACGCCGGCCGCGCCGCTGGTTCGCCGGTCGGTCAAGTTGACCGACGGCGATTGGCCCGGCGCGGGCGAAGTGATGGTCGGTCGGTTGGCGGCGGCAAAACTGGGCAGCTCGGACGCGGCGATGGTGACCGGAAAGACGATTGAAATGGAAGGCCGGTCGTGGACGATTAGCGGCCGCTTTGCCGCCGGCGGCGCGGCCTATGAATCAGAAATTTGGTGCAACCTCGGTGATTTGCAGACGGCCACCAAACGACAGGATTTGTCGCTGGCGGCGATGCTGCTCTCCCCAGGCAACTCGCCCGCCGAGGTCGCACTGTTTTGCAAGGAACGCACCGACCTGGAGCTCCGCGCCAATCGCGAAACCGATTACTACGCGGCCTTGCAACAACACTACAAACCCGTGCGGTTGTTGGCGTGGTTCGTTGTCGTTTTGGTGTCCGGTGCCGGAGTGTTTGCGGGATTGAACATGATGTACGGCGCCGTGGCCGGACGAGTCCGCGAGATCGCGACGTTGCAGGCGATCGGATTTCGTCGCCGTGCGATCCTGGTCAGTTTGATTCAGGAGGCGGTCCTGTTGGCCGCGGCCGGATCGTTGCTGTCCGGCGTGATCGCATTGACGGTGCTGAACGGGATGGCGGTGCGTTTCACGATGGGCGCGTTCACGTTGCGCATCGACGGCGTCGCCATCCTGATCGGATGCGGCGTCGGTTTGTCATTGGGCGTCTTGGGCGCGTTGCCCCCGGCGCTGAAAGCGTTGCGATCGCAAGTCGCAACCAGTTTGAAAGCAGTTTGAGATTTAACAAGGAGTTTTAGAATGAAGATGTTTTTTAGTTTCGGTTTGGCGGCATTGTTCTTGATCGCGACCGGTTGCGGCAGTCAATCGGACGTCGCATCACAGACCGGCCCAAACGCGGCCGACTCGAGTGCAGAAACGTCAGCCTATCTGGCCGAAAGTGAGCCCGCAGGGGCGTTACCGGTGGGCGAAGCACGTGAATCAACCGAAGACGGCCAAGAAGTCACCCTGGTCGGCTTGATCGGCGGATCGAGCGAACCGTTCGTCGATGGCCTGGCAGCGTTCACCATCGTTGACCCCAAAGTACCCCACTGCGCAGCCGATGAAGGCTGTCCGACGCCGTGGGATTACTGCTGCGAAACCGATGCGGTCAAGGACAACATCGCGACGGTGAAAGTTGTTGACGAATCCGGCAACCCCGTCGGCCAAGATGCCCGGGAGATTCTCGGCGTCAAAGAACTGTCCACCGTCGTCGTCAGCGGCAAAGCCAAACGTGACGACCAAGGCAATCTGACGGTCGCGGCCAACCAAGTCTTTGTACGTCCGGGCAAGTAATCATGGCGAACACTCCGCTCGATCTGAGCCAACTGGCACTCGACCGATCGCCTCGTGAAGACGCGACGCCGACCCAACCGCGCCGCAAGCGCTGGTTGACGCGGTACGTGCTGCCGATCGGCATCCTGTGTGGCTTCATCGCCCTGTTGGTTGCCGCGACGGGACGACAGTTGCTGCCGCGCCCCTCGGTGACGGTGGTGCCGGTGGTCGTCAAGCGGGCGGAGGTGCAGCAAGCCGGAACGACACTGTTCCAGGCCCCCGGTTGGATCGAACCGCGGCCCACGGCAATCAGTGTGGCCGCGCTCGCGCCGGGGGTGATCGAAGAATTGCTGGTCGTCGCGGGACAGTACGTCCAGAAAGAAGAGGCGATCGCCAAACTGATCTCGATCGACGCCGAACTAGATGTCCAACGGGCAAAAAATCAGCTGGCGATTCGAGAGGGAGAACTCAAGCGGGCGATCGCCGAACGCGACGCCGCCAGAATCCGTCTGGAAAACCCGGTGCACCTGCAAGTCCAGTTGGCCGATGCACAAAGCATGCTGGCCAAGGCGCAGACGGAACTGGCCAAGCTGCCGTTTCTGATCCAGGCTGCCCAGGCGAACGTGGACTACGCACGCAGCAGCATGGAAGGGAAACGATCGGCCAAGGGCGCCATCTCCGGCCGCATCATCGACCGCGCCGAAAGCGATTATGCAGTGTCAGTGGCGAACCTCAAAGAACTCCGCGAACGCAGGCCCAACCTGCAACGTGAATCCGATGCGCTCGGTGAAAAGGCCACCGCGCTAAAGCGACAATTGGAACTGCTGGTCGAGGAAACACGCCAACTGGAAGAGGCTGAAGCGAAGGTTCAATCGGCAGAAGCGTTGCGTGGTGAAGCCGAGTTGCAAGTGCGGCAGGCGGAACTGACACTCCGCCGAACCGTCATTCGCGCTCCGATGGATGGGCGTGTGCTGCGTCTGGTCGCGGCGCCGGGGAGTCGTGTGATGGGACTGGATTCAAATGCCGGCCATCGCTCCAGCACAGTGATCGAAATGTACGATCCCGAACGCTTGCAAGTGCGGGCCGACGTCCGTTTGGAAGATGTCCCGATGGTCACGCGGGGCCAACCGGTTCAGATCGAAACGGCGTCGTCGGCGGACGTCATCGAGGGCCGCGTGCTGCAGACGACCAGTTCGGCGAACATCCAAAAGAACACGCTGGAGGTGAAGGTCGAATTGATTCAGCCGCCGCCAACGGTCAGTCCCGAAATGCTGGTCACGGCGACCTTCTTGGCGCCGGCGGTTGCGAATCCGAGCAGCGAATCGACGGAAACCCAACGCCTGTTTGTCCCCCGCGAACTTGTTCAGTCCGATCAATCGGGGGCGTCTGTGTGGGTCGTCGACGCTGACGAAATCGCGCAGCGACGCTCGGTGGACCTCGGCGGATCAAGCGGAGATGGACTGGTCGAGATCACGTCCGGAGTGAAGCTGACTGACAAACTGATCGCCAGTGACACCGCTGGGCTGGAACACGGCAGCCCCGTTCAAGTCAGCGGCGACGATCAAACCCTAGGAATCGAAAAATGACATTGGTCGAACTACGTGGCGTCAGTAAAAGCTTTCGCAAAGGCGACGAAACGATCACACCACTGGACCACGTCGATTTAAGTATCGCGCGAGGTGAGTTCGTCTCCCTGATGGGACCCAGTGGGACCGGAAAGAGCACGCTGCTGAATCTGGTCAGCGGGATCGATCGACCCGATGACGGCACGATCATCGTCGGCGGAACGGAAGTGACCGCACTGTCGCGAAGCAAGTTGGCCGATTGGCGCGCGGCGAATCTGGGCTACATCTTCCAGACCCACAACCTGATCCCCGTTTTGACGGCGTATGAGAACGTTGAACTTCCGACGCTACTATTGAAACTGACCTCGGCCCAGCGCAGGCAACGCGTCGAATTGGCGCTCGAGGCGGTCGGGTTAAGCGATCGTGCCGACCACTATCCGCGGCAGCTTTCCGGCGGGCAAGAACAACGCGTCGGCATTGCCCGGGCAATTGTGGCCCACCCCCAAGTCGTCGTCGCCGATGAACCGACCGGCAGCCTGGACGCGGAAACCAGCGAGCAAGTGCAGACCCTGCTGCAACGGCTGAACAAAGAGCTCGAAATCACGCTGCTGATGGTCACCCACGACAGCGATGTCGCTGCGATCGCGACTCGGCAATTGGTGCTCGATCACGGAAAGTTCTTGCAGCGCGATGCTGTTGTAGCAGCTGGGTAAGAAGATTTTGGAGGTAAGAAAATGACGAGACACACCATCAATTCGATCCGGCCAAATTTTCCTACCTCCAAAATCTTCCTACCCCTTCACCGAGTCACGGTGGCCTGTCAAGTCAGCAAGAATCAAGGGATAGATGGCAGAATGATCCGGGGCAGAATGATAGGGTGTCCGTGGTCAGTCGCCGATCGGATGGGCTTGAGAAGCGAAGGAACTAAAACTGTTAACGTTCCCAACTGAAATACGCGTATCCATGACTACCTACGTTTTAAAAACCCTATGGCGCCACCGCACGCGGACACTGTTGACCGTGACCGGTGCGGCAGTGGCGATGTTTGTGTTTTGCTTTGTCGGGTCGGTCCAGGAAGGTCTGCACCGATTGACCACCGGGGCGGACGCCGATCGCAGCTTGATCGTGTTTCAAGAAAGTCGGTTCTGTCCGACCAGCAGCCGGCTGCCGGAGGACTATGCACGCAAAATCAAAGCCGTTCCCGGTGTGCGGGAGGTGATGCCGATCCAGGTCTGGACGAACAACTGTCGCGCCAGTTTGGACATCATCGTCTTCAACGGGGCCGACCCGGATCAAATCCGACGCACCCGCCCCATCAAGCTGACCAGCGGCGATTGGCAGACGTTTTCATCCCGACGCGATGCGGCGATCGTCGGTCGCAACGTCGCCCGCCGGCGGGGGCTGAAACAGGGGGACCAGTTTTCGATCGGAGAGATTTCCGTGAAAGTCACCGGCATCTTTGAATCGACGGTTCCGGCGGAAGAAAACCTGATCTACACCAGTCTGGCCTTCTTGCAATACACACGTGGCTTGGACGCGGCAGGATTGGTCACGCAACACGAGGTGCTGTTGACCGAAGACGCCGATCCGGATCGTGTCGCCGCGGAAATCGATGCCGAACTGCGATCCGGTTCGGTCGCGACGCGGACGCGGCGCAAGGGTGCGTTCCAGGCCAACACGCTCTCGGACCTGGTCGACTTGATCGGGCTCGCCCATTGGCTCGGCTACGCCTGTGTCGCTCTCGTCTTGTCCTTGGTCGCCACCACCACGGTGATGAGTGTCCAGGACCGGATCAAGGAGTACGCGGTGTTACAGACGATCGGCGTGCGGCCGATGCGGGCGTTGCGGTTGGTGTTGGCCGAGAGCACGTTGCTGTGTGTCCTGGGCGGTTCTGGCGGGACGCTGCTGGCGCTGGCGGTTCTGGGGACTGGCGGATTTGCCATCGGTGCCGAAGGTGCGACGATCTCCTTCCAACCGTCGCTCGGATTGGCCGTCACCGGCGTCCTGGTTTCGCTGGTCGTGGGGGTCGCCGCGGGAATCGCACCGGCGGTTCAGGCGGCCAGCGTTTCGATCGTGACCGCGCTGCGGCAAGCCTAGCGGGACAGTGGCACTTCGACGTGGCTACGCTCGCCAGAGCGTGGAAGCCCCAGGGATCCACCTTCTGGCGAAGGTAGCTACGTTTAACGAGTGATTCACGATCTTTTTGGGTAAATTGGCGTCACCCCGATCGACTCCGTCGGGTTCTCCGCTTTTGAATCAACAATCCAACGCCACCGTGGAACCGTTCAACGATGCTTCGATGTTACCTTCTTTCAACAACACTCCTGCTGCTGATTGCTGTTCCCACCCGAGCCGACGAGGGATGGCAAGCGGGGATTGCGAAGCGGAACATCACGCCCAGCGAATCGATGTGGATGGCCGGTTACGGCAGTCGCGACCATCCCTCGCAGGGAAAGTTGACCGACCTGTGGGCCAAAGCACTGGTGTTGCGTGATGCCGCGGGCAAGCACGCCGTCCTGATCACGTTGGACCTGGTCGGAATCGATCGTGAGCTTGCCACCGCGATCAGCGATCAGATCCAAGCCAAACACCAGCTGGATCGATCGCAGATTGCCATTTGTTGTTCGCACACGCATACCGGACCGGCCCTAAAAAACAATCTCGCTCCGCTGCACTATCTGATCGTCGCCCCGGAACAACAGCGGAAGATCGAAACGTACCAGCAGCAACTACAGGCCAGTGTGATTGATGCGGTCGACAGCGCGTTTGCTGATCAGCAGCCGGCCAAACTTTCCTGGGGCAGCGGCAAGGCGACCTTCGCCACAAACCGTCGCGAGAATCGGCCCGAAGGCAATGTCCCCCAGTGGCGCCGCGAAGACAAGCTGAAAGGCCCGGTCGATCACGACGTCCCCGTTCTGGCGGTGCGTGACTCGAAGGACCAGCTGGTCGGTGTCGTCTTTGGGTACGCGTGTCACGCGACCGTGCTGGGGATTTATTCCTGGTCGGGCGATTACCCCGGTTTCGCCTGTGCGGCGTTGGAAGCATCACACCCCGACGCGATCGCCATGTTCTGGGCGGGCTGTGGTGCCGATCAAAACCCGCTTCCGCGGCGAACCGTTGAACTTGCCAAACATTATGGACAACGCTTGGCATCCGCCGTCGATGCCGTACTGATGACGGTCCAGATGCAAGCTGTCACTCCCACGTTGACGACACGGTTTCGCGAGATCGACTTGCCGCTGGCAACGCTTCCGTTGCGCGACGAGATCGAAGCGAATTCACGGTCGACCAACCAATGGGAGGTCGCCCGGGCCACGATGTTGCTGGACCAACTCGATCGCGGCCAAGCGCTTCCGCAGACCTATCCGTACGCCGTCGGAAGCTGGAAAATGGGCGACCAGGTCGACATGGTCTTTCTCGGTGGCGAAGTCGTCGTCGACTATGCGCTGCGGTTGAAGAGCGAATTGCGGGGCACACAGTCTTGGATCGCCGGCTATGCCAATGACGTGATGGCCTACATCCCCTCCCGGCGGGTGTTGCGTGAGGGCGGCTACGAAGGCGGCACATCGATGGTCTACTACGGCCTGCCTGCTCACTGGTCCCCCGAAATCGAACGCCACATCGTCGACGAAGTGCACCGACAAGTGGACTGATTCAAAGTACAATCGTCACCACGCACGCGCGAAATGTCTTCCGAAGGAAAAAGGTTTTACCGATGAGAATGCGATCGATCGTCTTCGTCACGCTTTGCCTGTTGCTGGCGGGGCAGCTCGCCGCCAAAGGCCCTTTAAAAATCTTCGTGCTCGCCGGCCAGTCGAACATGCAGGGGCACGCCCAAATCACCACGTTTGATCACGTCGGCATGGATCCGGCGACGGCGCCGATTTTGGCCGAGATGCGCGGCGCGGACGGATCGCCCCGCGTCTGTGACCAGGTCTGGATCTCCTCGATCGGCAACGACGGCAGCGAGCAAGAGCATCACGGTCGATTGACCGCCGGCTACGGGGCACATGGTCGTGGGACAAAGATCGGCCCCGAGTTCACGTTCGGGATCTACATGCACAAGCAACTCGAGGAACCGATTCTGATCATCAAAACGGCCTGGGGCGGCAAATCATTGCACACGGATTTTCGTCCTCCCGGCGCCGGCCCCTACGAATTCAGCGAACAACAACTGGCCAATCTCGAAAAACAGGGCAAAGACGTCGAACAGATCAAGGCAGACCGCGTGCAGGCGACCGGGCATTACTACCGGCTGATGATCGATCATGTCAACAAAGTCGTCGGCGACCTGAAGCGCGTCTATCCGGATTACGACCCCGAAGCGGGTTACGAGATCGCCGGCTTTGTCTGGTTCCAAGGTTGGAACGACATGGTCGCCCGAGACGTGTACCCCAACCGTGACAAGCCCGGCGGGTACGACCTTTATTCCCGGCTGCTAGCCCAATTCATCCGCGACGTTCGCGACGATCTGTCCACACCGAACTTGCCGTTTGTGATCGGCGTCATGGGCGTCGGAGGCCCGGTCGATCAATACGGTCCGTCACAACAACGTTACAAGAGCACCCACGACGGTTTTCGAAAGGCGATGGCCGCGCCGGCGTCGATGCCCGAATTCCAAGGGACCGTCGCGGCCGTGCTGACCGAAAACTATTGGGATGCCGAATTGGACGAGTTAAAGGAACGTGGTGCCGAGATCAAAACCAAGTCCCAGGAACTCAATAAGGACGCCAGCCTCAGTCGCCAGCAGCGTGAGGAGGCTCTGGCCAAGTTCCGCGCCGAACTGTACACGCCACACGAGCTGGAGGTCCTCAAAGGCAGCTCCAATGCGGCGTACCACTACAACGGGTCGGCAAAGATCATGGCGCAGATCGGCAAAGGGTTCGCCGAGGCGATGGCCGATTTGAGCCGCCCCTCCAACTGACGCCGCGCTATCGCAATCGCCAACGCACGCTACTACGCAACCCGTCGGATTCGAATTGCATGTTCAACTGGATCGAATCGATTCGGTTCATCATCCCAAACGGTTGGTCGGGATCAAATGCCGGTTGGCGCTGGCGAGTCGGTTCGCCGTAGCGATCGCTGATCATTCGAAAATCCGTCCAACGCCACCGATCGCCGTCCAGTTGCCGGGGATAAAACCCGTACAACCGCTGGTGTTCGGCCGCCGCCTGGTCCACACTCTTTGCCCCGCTGAGCATGAAGGGGTAGAGCCGTCCCAGTCCCGACATGACCGCTCGCCGATTGGCGTCCGATGCGGCGGCGAACAGCCCAGGAAGCTGTTCTTTGCACGCCGAGGGAGACGCTTGCAACAGGGCGGCATTCAGATCTGCCGGTGCGACGCTGACCACGCGATCATCGCTCGACCAAGGGATGTTGCGAATCACCAAGTACTTGTCGACCACCTCGACACCGTAACGCAATTTGACGACGCCAAACACATCCATCGTCCAGACCCATTCGTCACGATCTCCCACCTGGTAGAACGAGACGTTGAAATCGCGGTCCCGGCGTTGATGCGACATCCCCGCCAAGGCGGCTTGACGCAGGTATTGTGACGTCCGTTCGGGCGATTTCGTCTCGACCATGATACTGCAAGGACGCGTCAGCATCGAAAGTGCGACCGGAATCATCAGCATCTCGTTGCCGCCCCCACGCAACACGTTGCCGCCGAAGGCGCCGAAGACGTCACCGCTTCCGATGGCGATGATCGGGTCGGCATCAAAGACGGCGACGTGAACGCTGGGGCCGAGATCGTCCAGCATCGCCGGACTGGCCCCGGAGTAGCGTGTGAAGAACTCTGAAAAATTCCCCGCCACCGCCTGCCACGCCATGTCTTTCAAATTCGCCGAAAACTGCACGACGGGAGTCGGTTCGACGATCGGGACCGAGAGCGTCGTCTGGTCATCTTGATGCGCCAGAAACATCTTCAACGTGTTGTAGATCGAATTGTCCACCAATGGCAGAATGAACGTGGACAACTCCAATTGGTCGCCGCCGACGTCATCCAATCGAATCGCGATCGGGTCAAAAAAACGACGCCAATACCTGGAGTAGTTTTCGACGTAGCGGCGGTAGGCTTCCGCTTCGGCCGGCGTCACTTTATCCAAGGGGACTTCGGGCAAGGTCCGCATGCGGGGCAACGTGTCGTAGTGGTGACTTCGGACCAAGCCGCTGGCATCGATCGAGATCCCTTCGCTTTGCCAGCCTTGGGGAAGATGCCCGCTGCGAATTAAATCCGCCGTCGAATCGAAACTGACAGCCCCGTCCAACCGAGCGAGCATCGCCTGGGCCGTGATCGCTTCCATCTTGGCTTTGGCCAGTATCCGGCGTCGCTGTCCGATCTTCGTCCGCGGCCCGACCAACTTTCGCACAAACGGATCCGACAGATACGCGTACAATCGCGTGTCTTCGTTGACCGGTAACTGTGTCAGCATATAACGAAACTCTGCACTTTCGCCCAGGCTGTCGCTTCCTTGCCGGCCGTGCAGATCCACGGCTTGCTGCAGTTCCCCGCGATGCGTGCTGGCGAACAACAGATCACCACGCAGCGCCATGTACGCGGGGCCACCGGACGAAGTCGGCAACTCCAAGACGGACTCGGTTCCCAGGTCTGACGCACCGAGCATCCCGAGCAATTGACGCAGCAGTTGCGGCTGTCTCAACCTCGCCACGACCGTCACATCCGTCCCGTCGATGAAGAACAGGTCGGGGGTGAAAAAGGCCAGCTCGCTGGTCAGCCCACTGGTCAACACCGCATCCACCCAATCGCGTGTCATGCCCAACCGGGCCAGGTAGCGTGATTGGAGGTTGTAATGAAGACAATTGCCCGTCAGCGCCGTCCCCATGCCGGCGATGAACGGGGCGCCGGTATCCAGCAAGGCCGGGATCGATTCCGGTTTGCCGATATAGACAAAGAAACGATCTGGCGGAACACAGTGGGCGATGTCCAGGCGGCCGCCGTCCTGGTCGCCCAGCATTTCCTCAAACGGGTGCGATTTGACCTCCACCCCGGACAATGAATCGACGTCGATCGTCGCCGCGTGCAGATCGGAATCGATGGCTCGTAGATCTTGCAATTGCAGCGTTTCTTCGACCGCCGCGCGGCCTCCCAGAACCGAGAACATCGTCAGGCTGCGCCGTGGGTTGACGTCGGGCCGGGGTGTTTCCCCGGCCAGATCCCAGACCTTCAACACGCCGCCGTCGGCCGCCAGCGAGTAGGGCCCCCAGGCGAATCGTCTCGCTTCGGTGATTGTGTCGCGAAGCTCTTGATACGGCACGTCCGATCCGCTGGCCGCGTTCCACCGAATCGTCCGCTCCTGATCGAGCACATGGTTTTCGGCCCGCAATTCGAGCGAACCGGTGAAAGATTGTTCGCGCACCATGACCAACCGATACTCCAGGTTGGGCTCTTCGTCGTCGCCCTGGGCGTTCTTTTGCGTGACGATCGGACGGATCTTCACCGCTTGCGATTGAATCAATTGACGATCGATGTCAACGCGTTGGCAATCGCCGTCGGTGTACAGCACCCAGTGCTGTCCGTCGTCGATGAAGGGGCGGAGTTCAAATGCCAGAACCTCACGGTTTTTCTTGGGAACCGTCCAGCGAGTTTTCGCGTTCGTTGCTGTACCGGCCTGGACCGCCGTTCCAGCTTCGCGACGCGTGGTCTGATTGGGCGGGGCGAACCGAAATCGCGCTTCGGGAATCAGATGAAGGAACGGGCCCTCGATCGGTTTGGTGTCGACGAAGTCGCGCCAACGGTTAAGCCGCCAACTCGCGCTGTCCCAATGCTGGGCGACATACTCCCAGCGTTTGTCTTGGTCCAAGTCCGAGATCGCTTTCGGACCGACGCCCTGTCCGTCTTGTGCAAATTGACGACACGCCTCAAATCCCATTTGCACCTGCCAACGACCGTTTTGGATTTGGCGTTCCTCCAGTGCCGCGTACATCCGTTTGCCCAACTGCCGCAAACGCGACGGCTCGGTCGGCATCAGATACAGTTCGCCGACGGAATCCGGCGACTGGGGTGCACGGATTCGCCACAACCCATCGGCAGGCAACGCAACCGTTCCGACAGACGCGTGCAGTGGCCCGTCGGCGATGCGGCAGTGTGACGTCTGGCTGACAACGGTGTCCGCCCGGACAGAAACGACCAGACAGGGCAGCGAAATCAGACACGCCAGCGAGATCAGACAGGCCAGCCATCGACTTCCGATCGGCCGGGACTTGAGTTTTGAAAGGCACATGACGGGCGATCCTTGGGATGCGATGCCGATCGGATCGCGAGCGGGCGATCAACGCCCAGATCCCCGTTCCCGACCGATGACACCAAGAAAACAAAACTTCGCGACAGTTCAGCCTACGGTAGCGGAGAGCCCGTGGCGAACGGTTCGATGCGCAAAATCTTGGCCGCCCCCAAAGGTGAACTCAGAAAACCCGAATCACTTCCACGACGAAATTCAGCGTGGCGTTGGGTGGAATCATGGGGGCACGTCCGTCGTCGCCATACCCCAATTCAGGCGGGATTTGCAGTTCAATCATGCCCCCCTCACCGACCAACTGCAATCCTTCGGTGAATCCGGGAACGACTTGATCGAGCGAGAAAATGGCCGGCTCGCCTCGGGCGTAAGAGCTGTCAAACACAGTTCCGTCATCCAATTTTCCGATATAGTGCAGCCGAACGTGACCGTGGGCGTTGGCTTTCTTGCCGTCGGACTTTCGCAGCACGCGGTATTTCAGCCCCGATTTCGTCTCGGTGAACTCCGTCGGTGCATCTGCGTCAGCAGCCCCAGGGCCGGGCATCAATCCGGAGCATCCGGTCGCCAAGCAGAGCGTCAAGGAGAGAAAGCCGAGCAAGGTTGTCCGAACGAGATGCATGGCGTGCGGTCCTGACGTGGGGGGCGTCAACGAGGAAAAAGAGATCGAGGGAGCACAAATTTGGCTGCGGTCAAAGCATAGATCCCCAAGAATCCCTTTCACAAGCCCACCGCGGCGCGGGCCCCACTGAATCCACGCCCCCGCCGGATGGATTTTGCTCCTCCCACCCGGGCAGTAGCTATCATGAAGAGAGTGCCGCCGCGTGTCCCACGAGCCGAAGGTGTTCCAATGAGGTCCCCAACGTTGGAGAATCGTCTGGGAGGACTGTGCATTCTGATCGCGGCGATCGCGACCGCCGGGCCGATTGTTCCCGCCAACGGCCAGGCGAACCGCCAAGACGTTCGTCATTCCGGCGACCCTGCACGCCTTCGCCCGGTCCAGCTCCGAGAGGACGACGCCGAGCGGCGATTCGTCGACCGGCTGGTCCCCGGCTCGCACGTCAAGGTCTTTATCCCCAGTCTGCCCTACATCTACATCTCGCACGCCATCAACGGCGCGATGATCAAACCCAGCGACAACGCCCGGGGATGGGAGTACGACATGGCGACGTCGCACACGCAGATCGACGACACCACCTACGAATTCAAACTCCGCCGAGGCGTGAAATTCCAGGACGGAACGCCGTTTGATGCCGACGCCGTGGTGAGGAACATGGATGCGTTCAAAAAGGCCCCCACGCTGTACAGCAAGATCGACAAGGTGTTCGACCGCTGCGAAAAAGTCGATCCGTTTACGGTCCGCTTTTTCCTGACCGAAAAGTATGGCTGTTTCATGAACGATCTGATTTGGATGCAGTTCTACAGCGATGACTATTTGAAGATCAAAGGCTGGAACGGAAAAGCGACCTGCCCCAACCTGTCCGCGCCCGGACCGTACGGTCTGGGGCCCTACGTCTTGACCGAAGGCTACGTCGAAGGCGATCGGCAAACTCCCAAGGCCGTGCTGAAAGCCAACCCGTACTATTGGGACACGCGTTATCCCAAGGTCGAAACGATCACCGTCTTTACGGAACTGGACAGCCGACAAGCCAAGGACCGGGTGCTGGAGACCGAGGGCGATCTGGACATCGCCTTCATCCCGCCGGAATACAAAGTCGACACGATCTTGTCGCCCTACGCCAAACTCGTCACCTCCCCGACGACCAACAACATCGCGATTCACATGAATCTGATCAACGGGAACCCGAAACTGTTGGACGTCCAGGTGCGTCGGGCGCTCAATGAAGCCTTGCACCAACGCAACCTCTGGCACTTTGTCTTCGATCGCGAAGCCACGCTGTCACCGACCCAGGCCTCCCCCTACTTCCCCGGCATGAACAAGGTCACGCAGCTGATCAAACCCTACTCCGAATTGCAGGATCCCTACCAGCCGGCCAAGCGGGCCCAGTTAAAGAGCCTCCTGGACGGGCTCCGTCTGAAAGTCCTGACGCAAAACCGTTACATGGACCTGTGGCGCGGCATCGAAACACAACTCGGTTACGTCGGCGTCCAATTAGACATCGAGGAGGTCAAAAGCGAAAAGGAGATCTTTGATCCGTTGTTGACCACCAACCAGGATCAAAATGAAGTCCAGTGGGATCTGTTGATCTGGGGCAATGACGACTGGTTCTTCAATCATCCGTTCACCGCGTTCCTGGTCTATCGGACGCACAATGTTTGGAGCACCATTTTCCCCGATCCCGTGCTGGACGGTTACATCGAACAGATGTTTCAGGCCAGTGTCGAAGATCCCCAGTTTGACGAAATCACATTCCGAATCGTCAAACACGTCTATGACCAGGCCTACATGTTGTTTGTGCCGACGCCCAACAACGTCTTTGCCGTCAACAAGGAGGTCGGATTCAAACCGTACCGGATGGCCTGTTATCCGCTTTGGAAAATCCAGGTGACGGACCAACATTGGTCGGTACGACGCGGCCCCTATCCGCAATCCAGAAAAGCACCCATGAAGGTGACCCGCATTCAATTCGATGCCGGAGAGAGTCCATGAAAAATCGAGGCGTACTGGGCAAACTCCTGCTGCTGGTGGGGATCTCCGTGATCGCCTTCTGTGCCGTGGGCATCTTCGGAATCCTGACCAACAAGCAAATCCATGGTGCGGTCGATCGCGTCCGATTGACGGCCGAGCAATTTCAAACGGGGGCACTCAACATCACCGACCCCCTCAGCGAACTGAGGCAATTGACGCTGACGATGGTGATGGCGCCCAATCGTGAACTGCAAGAGCAACTCAACCAAGAGCAGCGGTTGCTGACCGAACAGTTGGACCAAACGTTTGCCCGATGGAATCTTTCGACCAACAGCAGGCGCGAACGGGAGGCGTTTCAAAACTTGCGTGCCGGCTGGGAAGACTACCGCACCCTCAAAGACGCCACGGTGGGCAAGGTCATGGGCGGGTATCGGGAGGAAGCGTTTATCAACGCGATCCGAGCCGAAAGCGATCAGTTCCAAGTGGTCAACGACCAGGTGCAACAGTGGCAACAAGCAATCATCGCCGATGCCGACGCCGTCAATCAGGCCGCCGGGCAGTTGGCCGACAACGCGTTCCTGGTGTTCACGCTGACCATCGTGATTGCGACGGTGCTGATCGGCGGATTCGGATTCATCACCACCCGCATGATCGTCGGCCCGATCGAATCACTTAAAAACACGGCCTCCAAAATCGCCGCCCACGCCTCCAGCGCGAGCATCGGCCAGGCACTTGATGAACGCATCGAAGTCCATTCCAAAGACGAATTGGGCGCATTGGCCCTCGCGTTTAACACCATGATCGGGAACATGCACGCGGCGATGGACAAACTGGACGTCGCCGAAAAACGCACCCAAGCGATCCTCAACTCGACCGCCGATGGGATCTTGACGATCGATGCCGATGGCAGGATCCAATCCCTAAACGCCGCGTGTGAATCGTTGCTGAAATACCGGGCATCGGAATTGCGTGGACAACCCGTCAAATCGATCATTCCGAACTTTCAACTGCGCGGCCGCGGCCCGGAATCCGGCGCTGCCGGGGAGACACGATCGGATCATTCGGGAACTGAAAGCGAAGCCTACGGGATGGACAAACAGGGCCGCCACGTCCCGATCGCGCTGCGGGTGACGCAGATGGAATTTTCCGGCGAAACGATCTTCATCGCGACCTTGCAAGACATCGCGCGGCGCAAGCAGGACGAACAGGAACGCGCGCGCTTGTTCGCAGCGATCCGCGAAACCGTCAATCACCTCTCGATCGCCAGTTCTGAAATCTCCGCGACAATGAAACAACAATCCACCGGGATCGAAGAACAGGCCAGCGCCGTCACACAGACCTCCGCGGCGGTCGAGGAGGCTGCCCGCACGGCCCAGGAATCCATGCATTTGGCCAACGAAGTCGCCGAGGCGTCGCGACGTGCCGACGAGGTCGGACGCTCGGGACGGAAGGCGATCGAGGACACGCGAGTTTCGATGAACAACGTCCGCGAACGCGTCGAATCCACCGCCGACAGTATCCTGATGCTGGCCGAACGTGCCCAAGCGATCGGCGAAATCATCACGACGGTCAACGAGATCGCCGATCAGACCAACCTGCTGGCCCTCAACGCCGCCATCGAAGCCTCCCGCGCCGGCGACGCCGGAAAAGGGTTCTCGGTCGTCGCCGCGGAAGTCAAATCGCTGGCCCAGCAAGCGCGACAGTCGACCGGACAGATCCGCGAAATCCTAAGCGAGATTCAGCATGCCACCAATCACGCCGTGTTGGCCACCGAACAGGGGACCCAATCGGTCGGCGATGCCAGCGATGTCGTCGTCAAAGCGGAACAAACGATCGAAGAATTAGTGACCATGGTCGGCCAAGCATCACGCGTCGCCGCGCGGATCGTCACCGCTTCCAGCCAACAAGCCACCAGCATGGACCAGATCGCCGATTCGATGGACCAGATCGACCGAACGACCCGGCAAGCCATGGCCGCCACGCACCAAACCGCCCATTCCGCCGGTGACCTGAACCAGCTCGGGCAACGCTTGGCTGAACTGCTGGCCGGAGACGCCCCGGCGGCGCGGCTGACGCCGGTCTAGTTGCACCGGAAACCATCGTGCGCGTCTCGGCGCTGGTGTCCAGGCTTGAGCCGCTTGGGTCGCTGCTTCGCAGCGAAAGGGAAATCGCCTAAAGGCTCGACATCATCGTGAACTGCAAGATCAAACCTCCGCCGGGACGGTCGGTCGCCCAGATGCGGCCCCCGTGAGCTTCGATGATCGTTCGGCTGACCGACAGTCCCATCCCCAGCCCGGTTGATTTGGACGTGAAAAACGCATCGAACAGCTTTTCTTTCTCATCCTTCGACACCCCGGTCCCCGTGTCTTCCACCGCCACCTGGACCGTCGATCCCGCCAGCGAGGTTCGGACCGTGATCGAGCGAAGCTCACGATCAGCGACCGCTTCCAAAGCGTTGCGCACCAGATTGACGACCACCTGTTCCAGCTGCACCCGATCGGCATGAACCACCACGGGCGACGAAGACAATTCAAGCCCGATCGAGGCGTTCGTGCTGTGCACCAGTGGAGCCAGAATCGCCACGGCATCACGGACAACCGCGTTCATGTCCAGCGGTGACCGCACGCCGTCCGTCTTGCCGACGAACGCTCGGAGTCGCTTGATAATCTCACCGGCATGAACCGCCTGTTGGGCAATCAATTGATTCAGCTCGCGTAAACTTTCTCCCAACTGGTCGTCAAACGCCTCGAGTTTCTTCTCGGCCACCGCCGCAAAGTTGGCGATCGAATATAGCGGTTGATTGATCTCGTGCGCGATCCCGGCGACCAATTCACCCATCGTCGAGAGCCGAGAGATGTGAGCGAGTTGCGATTCTTTTTCTCTCAGCTGAATCTCCGCCTGTTTGCGTTTGGTGACATCGCTCATGAAACAGTAATGGCCGTCGTGCCGCCCGAGTTCATCGTACGATTTGACCAACAGCAACTGTTTGAAGAAAACCGATCCGTCCTTCCGCAGTGCACCGCATTCGAGTGTCGTACGGCCGTCACGCAACATTGCTTCGTAACCCTCGCGCGCGAGCGGTTCGCTGTCCGCCGGGACCGTCACGGTCCACGACTGGCCGAGCAGCTCTTCGGGCCGATACCCCAGCATCTGGGCGTACTGCGGTTTGACCATGACGAATCGCCCTTCGCGATCGAGTCGCGAGATGCCTTGCATCGCATTTTCGATCGCCAGATTCAGTTGATCCAGTTCCTCGCGGGCCCGTTTCTGATCGGTGATGTCGATATCGATTCCGATAAACCCCGTCGGTTTGCCGGATTCATCGGTGACCAACGAAATGATGGTCGATGCCCAGAATATCGTGCCGTCTTTTCGTCGTTGCTGGTAGACGCCTTTCCACGACCCCGTTTCGAACACCTGCCGCATGCGTTCGCGTTCGACGTGCTCCTCGTCCGGTTGAACGATGAAGGTGACAGATTTGCCAATCACCTCCTCGGCCGAATATCCGTACAACTGTTCGGCCCCCCGGCCCCAGTACGTCACCTCGCCCTCCAAGTTGGTGCCGATCAATGATTCCTGAACGCTGTCCAGCAATTGCGATTGATAGTGTGCGTCGGTACGCGATCGCGCCCGTTGCCACTTGGCGGCTTGCGTCTCCGCCGACCGCGGCCGCGGCAGTTCAATTCCCTCGACTCGTTCATTCATCGGCATGATTCGACTCTGGGTCGCCACGCTTGAAAGCACACTCGCTGTCGGTTGTTGGGATTCAATTGTGGCCTCCGATCGAATGCAGCAATGCCCGCAGGTCCAATCGCACGTAGGGTCGATCCGCGGCGGGATGGTGGTGGTCGGCGTTGGCGACGTACATCACTTGATCGGCGGGAACAAACAACACGTTGTGCAGATTGGACTGCATCGCGACCGGCCGGCTCATCAGCCATTTGCCCACCTCGGCATCGATCTGGCCGTGTTGCTGATGAACTCGCTCGCGCAAGGTTTTCAAACGCTCCCCGGCCGACAGCACGACAGCATCACCGATGCCGTCGCCCAATCGCGGATCAGCCTGACCGGGCTGAATGAACTCGATCGAATCGGGATCGGCGGCCACGCCCACCGCACGATTCGTTTTGCCGTCGGCAAACACATAGTAATACTCACATGTTCGTGAGCTCTCGCGCCACAACGTCATCACTTCATCCAGCGTGCGGCACTCTTCGAGTGCCCGTCGCATCAACGTCGCCATCGGCACCCCGTCCCATCGGCCTTCACCGCCACCGCCCATCTCACCCAGCGAGATCGCTTCGGCATTCATGCCGCTGACGCTGCCGATGAACCCGGCGTAACCGACGTTGGCAAAGGAGATCTGGCCGTCGGCGGCAACGATGAAGGTGGTCGCCGCGTCTTGCAGTCCGATCGTGGTCATGTAATCCAACACCCGGCCGTGGTACAGCTTTCCATCGCGGGTCGCATCGCCAAAGACCGCAAAGCCGCTGCAGTGGAACAGTTCGGGAAAGACGTTTAACGAATCGATCAGGTCTTCATCCAGCCCCAGTGCACGAGCCATCGCACGCGTCTCGATCCGATGGCGCTGCGGGATGTGTGGCGACAAACGTGCAAACGCCGCGTCTAAATCATGACGAAACCATCGGCCGGTGCGAATCGTTTGGACCGTGCCGAAGGTGTGCAGCACCGAATCGATACAGGCCTGAGCCTCGTCGGCCAGCAATTCGCCGTGGGCGCGTCCGATTTCCTCAGGCGAACCGGAGAGCAACACGACACGATGTCCGTCGATCCATTGCAATCGCCCATGATCGGTTTGCCGCTCACGTTGACTGGGACTGGTTAACACCTTAGACGGCGACAAGATTTCCAGGGCCCGCCGGACCCCACGAACCAACGTGCGTTCCAACTCTTCTCGCGGGACGTGCGAATGCTTCATGCCGGGCCAGTCGTCCAGCCCAGCCGGCGTCGCGTTTGCGGTGGAAATCGCGAGCGTGACGACCGCCTCGTCGGTTCGGACGACCAACGAACCATCGGCTTCAAAGGCGAACGTCGCCGAATCGTCCAGACGCCCCCGACTCGCTTGCGCGTCATACGTGATGCCGGCGAGTGATTTCAGTGCCGCCGTGACGGCAGATGCATCGGGGTAGGCCAGCAGGGGCAGGTACGTCGAGACGGTTGTTCGCGTTGACACCAATCGCTGTGTCAAACCGGCCGGGGAAAGCGAATCCGCCGCCGCAGCCTGCCCGCGGCCGACGAAGACCACATTGTGCTTGGGAAGAGCCAACGCCGTCCCCTCCGTGCGGTGACGAATCCGCGCTTCGT
Source organism: Stieleria mannarensis (assembly GCF_014154935.1). GTDB lineage: Bacteria > Planctomycetota > Planctomycetia > Pirellulales > Pirellulaceae > Stieleria > Stieleria mannarensis. The sequence continues at coordinate 148,467 of NZ_JACEHH010000004.1, read as the reverse complement.
AGTCGCGGTGCGTCAGATCCAGGTCAAATAAATCCCGGTCATGACGCGCCAAACGAATTTGAATCGTTTCGGCGTTGCCATCGATCGGAACCTCTGCCCGACAGCGGATCTCGAACTCCTGCTGCTGCCCTGAAAGCACCTGCAAGTAGGGCCGTAACCGCTCCGTCAGTGGGTCGGTCGTCGTCGCGACATCAGCGCCGAACGTGGGGCTCGATACCAGCACCAACACAAACGCAAACAAAATCGCCGAAGGCACGCGGCACAACCAAGCTCGCGCGGTTCGACAAACATCACCGAGTCTCTGCAACACGATCGCGCTCCTGAATGATCGGATCCATCTCTATCGGAAAACGCGATTGTACACTCTGACGCCTCGTCGGGGACTTTGACGTCGCAACGTTCGATGCCGGCGTCGAAAATGCCGGGGAACCACCTTCTGGCGAAGGTTGCTACATTCGCACAGCGATCCACGATCATTCTCGAATCAAGCGCCTGTCAGCCCATGTACTTGGCGATAAACGCCGGTTCGCCCATCCGATCGAGCAAGTCCAATTGCAGCTCCAACCAGCTCATGTGCCCCTCTTCATCCAGAGCGATCTTTTCGAACAGCTGGCGAGTCCCGATGTCGCGGTCGTCCATCGCGCGAAACGATGCCGACGTGTAGAACTCGATCGCTTCCTTTTCGTCGGCGAGATCCATTTCAAACATCTCCTTCAATGAGCCTGCTCGAACGGGCAGTTTTTCAAGCTCCAGCCGTGGCTCGCCGCTGAGAAACAGGATCCGCTCCAGATACTCCTGTGAATGCCCGAGCTCCTCCTGCATCTCTTCTCGCATCTTCGTCGCCAACAGCCCCATCCCCCAGTCGTCCAGGACGCAGGCATGAAGCTGGTATTGGTGCACTGCGGTGAGTTCCATCGACAGAGCTTTTTGCAAGTTTTCGATCGTCTGTGTCGTTGTCATCCTTTTGTCTCCAATTCAAGGTAGTTGATAAAAAAATGGCGTTTGCGTTCAGTGCCCCGCCGCGCTGCCCTCGGCCGTGCCGGCTTCCGGGTTTCGCAGCACCGATTCGCCAGATTGAGAGGGCAAGCGTGGGAGAGTGATCTCTGGAAACTGGCCCTCCAATGCGGTCATGAATGCTACCAGTTCGCTCACTTCGTCGTCACTCAATTCCATGTCCAATTGGGTACCGGCCATCACACGAATCGCCTCCGACAGGGAGTCGACACGTCCGTTGTGCAAATAGGGGGCCGTCAGTGTGATGTTCCGCAAAGTCGGCGTTTTGAAATAATGGTCATGTCTGCGATCCCCCGTCGCGTTGGATCGCCCGATATCAGAACTCAAGTCATGTTTTTTCACATAGGGCGAATCGGTCACGCGAGGAAACTCGGCGAAATCCGCATCGCCGCCGGGCTGCCACCCGTTGAGCGCCGGGCCGGAATGACACTCGGTGCATCCGATCGACTCAAACAGTTCCATGCCGCGGACTTGAACATCGCTCATCGCATTTTTGTTTCCCAAAAGGTACAGGTCGAGCGCGGAATTCGGTGTGATCAGCGTGCGTTCAAACGCCGCAATGGCCTTGACCGCGTGTTCAATCGTGACCGCCTCGTTTGAGCCGAACACGATCTCGAATTCGCGGACGTATCCGGGGATCGTGTTGATTCGATCGATCACTTGATCATGACCGGACATCCCCATCTCGACATCGGCGACCATCGGCCCCTTGGCTTGGTCTGCCAACGTTGCCGCACGGCCGTCCCAAAACTGCGACGCTTGGAAGACCGAGTTCCAAACGGTCGGTGCATTACGCGGCCCGGTCAGACCGTCCACTCCCATCGACGTCGGGCGTCCGTCGTCGCCGCCTTCCATCAGATTGTGACAGGTGTTGCACGAAACCGTCCCGGTTGCCGACAGCCGGGGATCAAAATAGAGCTTTTTCCCGAGTTCGATCATTTCAGGCGAATCGCTATGCTCGGAGGCGGATGGCGGAAGCGGTTGAAGGTCTTGCGAATTCGCTCGCACTGATCCTACCAACATGATCCCGCATGCAATCGCGATTCGTTGAATCCTTGATGTGACATTCATCAGTGGTTTTTCCATCGTTTAAGGGGATGTTTTGTTATCCGACCGTCGCCGGTTCGTCTTTCACGCTTGGATAGCCGTCCGCTTTCCACGCCTTGTACCCGCCGGAAAGGTTGATGACATTTTTCCAACCCGCCGCTTGCAGGACACTTGCCGCGATCGCCGATCGGGCACCAGCGAGACACTGGATGACCAGCGTCTGGTCGCGCGGCAGTTGCTCTGCCGTCTCTGGAAGACGTCCCAGGAAATGATGTCTGGCGTGTTCGATGTGTCCGCCGTTCCATTCCTCCTGGGATCGAACGTCGATCACTTGCACGTCACCCGTTTCGATGCTGTGGACCAGATCGGCCGACGACCCGTTGGCGTAGGTTTCGATCGCCGAGCCGGATGCTTTGACCGATTCGGCGTCAAACCCGCCGGCGATGTCGTCGACGCCGATCTTTTGCAACACGCGTGCCGCTTCTTCTAATTGATCCGGCTGGCAAATCAGGTAGGTCGGGCGGTCATAATCGACCAGCCAGCCAGCCCACGTCGCCAGCATCTCAAGAGGGATGTTGATCGTCCCCGGCACATGTCCCTGGGCATACTCCGGCGATGGCGTCAGATCGACGACCGTCCCCGAGCCGATCGCATCGGACAGGCCCGCCACGTCGAGCATCGCGTGTCGATGTCCCGCCCCCAGGATCCGTGGCCCCTCTTTGTTCACCCGTTTCATGACGGCAAAGTATTTGGGCGCCTCTGGCTGATCGGCCAAGATGTACTTGACGAACAGTTCCGGGTCGTTGTGTTGAAGCGCGGGATTAAATCGTTTTTCGTAGCCCACCGTCGACGATGGGATTGCGCCGAGTCCCTTGCCGCACGCACTGCCGGCACCGTGAGCGGGCCAGACTTGTAAGTAGTCGGGCAGTGTCTTGAACCGCTGGACCGAATGGAACAAATCGCGGGCACCGGCTTGGGCCGTCCCCATCATCCCTGCCGCTTCTTCGAGCAGGTCGGGCCGACCGATCGAACCGACGAACACAAAGTCACCGGTGAAAATTCCCATCGGTTGATCGGCGCCACCCCCTTGGTCGGTCAAGACGAACGAGATGCTCTCGGGCGTGTGGCCGGGCGTGTGAATGACGTCGAAGCGGACATTGCCGATCATGAAATGGTCTCCGTCATGCAAACGCTGATTGTCGTATCCATCGACGTACTGATACTTCCAATCGTCGGGACCTTCATCGGAAACGTAGAGCTTGGCGCCCACTCGATCGGCAAGCTCACGGGCACCGGAAACGTAGTCGGCATGAATATGAGTCTCGGCAACCGCGGCCACTTTGACGCCGTCTCGTTCTGCCGCCGCCAGGTACTGGTCGATGTCGCGGCCCGGATCGATCACCACCGCGACGCCGCCGCGCTGGCAGCCGACCAAGTAGGACGCGTGGGCAAGTTTCTGGTCGTAAAAATACTTGAGCAACATGTTCGTTTTCTCCCCTAACGTGACGGGATTGGACTACAACACCACCGATTGAATGATCACAAAGACCGCGACCAACACGACCGCGATCGAAAATAGTTTTTGAAGCGTCGGGCCTTTCAGATGTCCGGCGACCACGCCGCCCAACCACATGCCGACGGCACCTCCGGCAAAAAACTGGAGCGTCGTGCTTGGCGACAGAGCGTTTCCGCCGGCCAAGTGCGATGCCACTCCGCTGATGCTGACCAAGACGATCACGAACAATGATGTCCCCACCGCTTGATGAATCGCCATTGAGCTAAACAACACCAGCGCCGGGACAATCACAAAGCCGCCGCCGACGCCGAACATGCCCGACAGCACTCCCGTGACCATGCCCACAAACACCAACAACCGCGCACACCGGGACGTCAAACGCAGTTTTCCGTCGACGTCGCGCTGACACGCACTTCGATCTGCCCCCGGTTCGCTTTCCGTCACACAAACACCGCTGGCAACGTTTGGGTTCCTGGCTTTGGTCCACATCCGAAACGCGACGACAAACATCAGCAGTGCAAACATCACCAACAACACCTGCTCGGGGACACGCTTTGACAGAGCGGCGCCCGCGGGGGCTCCCAGCATGCCGGCGATGGCAAATAACAACCCCGTCCGCAATTCAACCTCGCCGCGAATCAATCGCGGCAGCGCGCCAAACAACGCCGTGCCGCCGACCGCGGCCAGCGAAATCCCGACCGCCTCACGCGGCGGGACCGCCAATCCGTAGACCAACAGCGGCACCGCGAACACGCCGCCGCCGCCACCGGTCATTCCCAACGCAAAGCCGACGACACAGCCAAACAGGACCGCTAGGCCGAACATGACCCTTCACAACCTCCGTCGCCGCACTGATTCCATGGCATCCGGGCGATCATCGATGACATCGGGCAGTATCCGCTGATACCGGCAAAGATCAGTCCCGCACCGATGAACCCCGAGAGCGCGATGAAGGAAGGGTGAACCAGCTGCGCCAAGACGACTCCCAGCACCGTCAACGTCCCCGCAGTGATTTGCATCTGTTGTTGCAGCGACAGCGACTTCTTGCCGCGGACGACGGGCAACCCCGCTTTGTCCCAGGCCAGCGTGCCGCCCTCGACGTTGACCACGTTCTCATGCCCCGCGTCAATGAACCGCTGGCATGCCTGTGACGAACGTGTCCCCCCGCGGCAGATGACGTACAGCGGCTGGGTGCCCTGTCCGTTGCGCTCCGCCATCACACGCTGCGGATCGAGTGATTCCAGAGGAACATTGCGGGCGCACTCCGCGTGGACCTCACGATACTCGGTCGGCATGCGGACGTCGATCAGCTCGATTTCCGCCCCACGCCGCAACTCGGCCAATCGCTTGACGTTGATGCTCTGCATTCGATTCTCCCGTCGGTTTGACGTTCGTTATAAATACTTCGTCGGCTCGCGAGATGGCGAGTCAATTGCTTACCAGGCATTGCGGCCATGGGCGTTCCTGTGCCGCCCGACGCGGCGTCGGCCTAACATTCCGCTGCCGAGCTGATACTTCAATATATCGTCACCTCGCGAGGTGTCAATGAGTCTGTTTTGCCGGAAGCTTCGTTTTCTGTACCGCCGTTGTCGCTCGGTGGAGCGATCGTAGAGCGCTGCCGGTGTTAGAAGGTTTCCCGTGATGGAACGTGCCGCGTGCGTATCCGCCCAGCGGCGGACTGCCACACCGCCGGCCGCCGCTCAGATGTGCGATTGGGCGCAGTGTCACCGGCGTCTCCGGTTTCAATTTGTGGCAAACCGCATGCCGCGTTTCGCGTAGACTGGTGCCGGATCGACAATGACGTTCGATCGCTAAACGGGACGCTCGCTTCAGGAGTTCGGCTGGCCGGCAACCATGGATCATCGCCCACAGGCATCTGCGGATTGGCACGCACTGGACTTGGACTCGGTCGCCCGGAAGTTGGACGTCGGCGTGCACGGGCTGAGTGAAACCGAGGCGGCGGCGCGGTTGGTCGAGTACGGCCGGAACGATCTTCCGCGGCGTCCGCCGACACCGTTGTGGGCGATCATTTTACGGCAGTTCCGCAGCCCGTTGATCTACATCCTGGCCTTGGCAGCGTTGGTCTCGGTGGCTCTGGGCGACGTCAAGGACGCGGCGTTCATTGCCGGCGTGCTGGTGCTCAATGCCGTGATCGGTTCGTTTCAAGAATGGAAGGCCGAACAGAGTAGCCAGGCGCTGAAGAAGTTGCTGCAGATTCGCGCCTCGGTGCATCGCGACGGCGACGTCCGCGAAGTGCCCGCTGAGGAGGTGGTTCCGGGTGACATTGTCTGGATGGAATCGGGCAACCGAGTTCCGGCGGACATTCGACTCGTTTCGGCCCACGGGTTGGAATCGGACGAGTCGCTGTTGACCGGGGAGTCGTTGCCGGTAGCGAAAGACCCTGATTGGATCGGCGGCGAAGCGACGCCGGTGGCCGATCGGATGAACATGGTTTTCGCCGGTTCGGTGATCACCCGTGGGCGTGCCAAGGGGTTGGTGGTTGCGACGGGGATGGCGACCGGCGTCGGCCAACTGGCGATGGACGTGATGGGCGAAAGCGGTGGGCGTCCGCCGTTGTTGGAACGGATGGAACGCTTCACGCGGGTGATCGCCGTCGCCGTGCTGGTCGCGGCGACAGTGATCGGTGCCTTGGGGGTCGTCCTGGGCGGCTATTCGGCGACGACGATGTTCATGTTCGCCGTCGCCCTGGCGGTTTCGGCGATCCCCGAGGGGCTGCCGGTGGCGATGACCGTCGCGCTCGCGATTGCGACGACGCGGATGGCCGGTCGCGGGTTGATCGTCAGACGGCTGACCGCTGTCGAGGGCCTGGGAAGCTGCACGCTGATCGCCACCGACAAAACCGGAACGCTGACCTGCAATGAGTTGACCGTTCGCCAGGTCTGCTTGCCCGATGGCGAAACCTTTGAAGTCACCGGCGAAGGGTTTCGGCCTGTTGGCGAAATCCTGAAAGACGGCAAACCGCTTCAGCCGGGATGCCACGAGCAGCTGGGATGGTTGGCGCGAGCGGGAATCCTGTGCAACGAAGCAGACCTGCATCAACGCAACGGATCTTGGACGTGGCATGGCGATGCGGTCGACGTCGCGTTCTTGTCCTTTGCTCACAAACTCGGCTGGAACCACGAATCAACGCTCGATTCCCATCCCCAAGTCAACCAGATTCCGTTCGAACCCGAGTATCAATTTGCCGCGTCCTTCAACCGTGTCGATGGCGGCGTCGGGGTGTTCATCAAGGGCGCTCCGGAACGTGTCTTGGCGATGTGCAGCGAAGCGAGTTGCGGCGAATTCGCACCCGATCGGTGGGATCAAACGGCGATCGGCATGGCGGCGAGGGGCTATCGCGTGCTGGCCCTGGCGGATCAGCGATTGGACCAGCCCATCGGTTCCGACCAGGTCCCCTCGCCGCCATCTGAATTGCGTTTCCTGGGCTTTGTCGGCATGATCGACCCGCTCCGGTCGGGAGTGAAAGACGCGGTGCGGTCGTGCGCCCGAGCCGGTGTTTCGGTTGCGATGATCACCGGCGACCATCGCGTGACGGCGTTGGCGATCGCCCGCGACCTGGGGTTGGCTGACGACGAAAACCAAGTGATCACGGGAGGGGCATTGCAGGAAAAAACGGCGGCCGAACTGCCCGAGATCATTCGTCACATCCGTGTCTTTGCCCGAGTCGCGCCGCGACAAAAGTTGGAGATCGTCAACGCCGCCCGCCGGGCGGGACATTTCGTCGCCGTCACCGGCGACGGTGTCAACGACGCCCCCGCGCTCCAGGCGGCAAACGTCGGCGTCGCGATGGGCAAAAGCGGCACCGATGTCGCCCGTGAAGCCGGCGAACTGGTCATCAGCGACGACAACTTCGCCACCATCATTGCCGGCATCGAAGAGGGCCGCGTCGCCTACGACAACATCCGCAAGGTGATCTATCTGCTGATCTCTACCGGTGCGGCCGAATTGGTCCTGATGGCCTTGGCCGTGGGCACCGGCACGCCGTACTTGCCGCTGATGCCGGTCCAAATCCTGTGGTTGAATCTGGTCACCAACGGCATTCAGGACGTCGCCTTGGCATTCGAGCCCAATGAAGGGGGCGTGCTGTCGCGACACCCCCGTTCACCCAAGGAGCGAATCTTTAACCGGCTGATGATCGAACGGACGGCGATCGCGGCGGTCACGATGGGCGTGATCGGATTCGGTACGTTTCGCTGGTTCCTGCCCGACGCGGCGACCGAGGCGGACGTCGCAGCGGCCCGAAACACGTTGCTGTTGTTGATGGTGTTGTTCGAAAACGTCCATATCGGCAACTGCCGTTCGGAAACGAAATCGGCCCTGGTGATGTCACCGCTGCGAAGCCCCATCTTGTTGGCCGGCGCGATCACGGCTTTCTGCATCCACCTCGCTGCGATGCACACGCCGCTGGGCCGGTACGTCTTGGGCGCCCAGCCGATCGACGCAAACCAGTGGGGAATCCTGATCCTGTTGTCGCTGACGATCCTTCCCGTGATGGAACTGCACAAATGGAGTTGGAGGAAACGCTTTCCCGGCGACCAAGCGGCCTGTTGATGGAGTCGACTTGTTGATGGAGTCGACGCATTGATCGAGTCAGCGCTCGCGCCCGCCGACGAATCACCATTGGCATGAATCGTGCACGCTGGAAGGGGCGCCGGTCCGATGGCCGCTTCCCCCCTTTCTTTTCAACCCGAGAGAAACAATGTCCACGCCGAAAAGCCAAGCCATTGCCCAGTTGATCCAGGGGCTCAAACAAGATCGGGACGAACTCAAGCTGAAGGTCCATCTGGGTAAGATGGAATTGCAACAGGAATGGCAGCTACTGGCTGATCAACTCGATGAATTGAGCCATCGCTATGATCCGCTGAAGGATGCGGTCGAAGAAACCGCCGAAGAGGTCTGGGATTCGTTCAAGATGGTCGGCGGCGAAATCCGTGAAGGATTCAAACGGATACGCAAGGCCCTCTGAGCGAACGTCGGCGTCAAAGCGTATGCTGAAGGAAACGCCGACACACCGTCTGGAAGTAAGTGCTCGTCACCATCCCGAATCGATGCATCGACTGGCTCGGATCATCACCGTGCTCGTGATTCTGACGCTGGTCGGTGTCGGATGGTTCCGGTTGGTGCAGGGTTGGTCGTTGTTGGATTCGTCGTACATGACCGTGTTCCGGCCCGATGACGTGTTGATCGCCCTGGGCAAAGTCACGGCGGTGTCTTAATTCCTGTCCAGCGAACAACTCGCCTCGTAGCACTCCGGCGACCGACGAGGGCGCCAAACCATGCTCGCACTGAACTCCGCCATCACGGCTTGGCACGCGATCGTCGACTACTTCGCCGTGGACACCGCGCAAGTCTTCCAGACGGACATGCTGCTCCGCTACCTGATTCAGTTGCTATTGCTGTGCGGTTCCGCCTTCTTTTCCGGTTCCGAGACCGCGTTGTTTTCGCTCTCGCACGTGGATTTCCAGCAACTGCGTCAAACACGCCATCGGCACGCCGAAAAACTGCAAGCATTGCTGGACGAACCGCGACGCTTGATCGTTTCGATCCTGTGCGGCAATGAACTGGTCAACATCGCCGCCGTGGCCAACATGACCGGGATTCTGGTCGCCCTTTACGGCCAAGCCAAAGCCGGCTGGATTTCCGTGCTGGTGATGTTCCCGTTGTTGCTGTTGGTCGGCGAAGTGACGCCCAAAACCATTGCCGTGACCAATCCGCGGCGGATCAGTGCCGGGCTGATCGCCGGCCCGCTGTGGCGCTGGGTACGGGTGATCGGGCCGGTCCGCTGGGTGGTGCGCATCATCTCCGACCGTATCACGACGTGGATCGTCGGACCGCAACGCGAAGCATCCAACATCCTGCAGATCGATGAATTCCGCAGCGTGATCGAAGACGTGGCCGAGACGGGCAAGCTGAACGTCACCGCGCGGACACTGGTCAATAACCTGTTGTCCGCCGGCGCCACCGAGATCGTCAAAATCATGACGCCTCGCACCAGCACGTTTTTCTTGAATGCCGATCTGGGGGTGGCGGAGGTGATCAAACAATTTCGCCAGGAACGTCATTCCCGCGTCCCGGTGTATCGCCAACACCGCGACAATCTGATCGGGTTCCTGCACGACGAGGATGTGGTTCGGCTGCATCTGGACGGGGCCGATTTTTCGACGTTGAAGCTGGAGGACATCGTCCGACCGCCGATCGTCGTGCCCTTGACGAAGACGGTCGATGAAATGTTCGACTTCTTCGTCAAAAGCAAAGCCAGTGCCGCCGCGGTGTTGAACGAGTTCGGTGGCGTGGCCGGATTCATCACTGTCAACGACGTGCTGCGTTCCATTTTCGGTTCACTGACGCACCGGACACACGCCCCGCAGCGAATCATCCCAATCGGCCCGGGGACTTTCGATTGCCCCGGTGACACAAAACTAGGTGAACTTGACCGCGTGACCAACTTTGATCTGCACGATCCCCGCATGACCACGATCGGCGGTGTCGCGTTTCGACACATCGATCGACTGCCCTGCGTCGGCGACCAGGTGGTCGTTGATGGCGTCGCCATCAACGTGCTGGAGATGGACTCGCACCGAATCGCCCGCGTCCGTGTCTGCCGCTCCGAAGCGGCCCCCGAGGTACCGGCGACAGGAGCAACCGAATGAGCACGTTGGACCTGGCCTGGATCATCCCGGTGATGATCGTGATGCTGTTGCTGAAAGGGTTTTTCTCTGGATCGGAAATCGCCCTGGTCAACGCCGACAAGATCAAATTGTCCCACCGGGCCAAGCAGGGCAACCGCGGCGCGCACCGCGTGGTGCAATTGTTCAAACGGCCTGAAAAACTACTGACGACGACGCTGATCGGGACCAACATCTCAACGGTCGTGCTGACCACGCTGGGGACGTTGATGTTCATCCACTTTTTCGGCAATCGGTGGGGGGACCTGTATGCGTTCGTGTTCTTCACGCCGCTGCTGCTGATCCTCGGTGAGATCGTCCCCAAGAGTATTTATCAACAGGAATCCGACCGGATCGCGCCGGTCGTCGTCTTTCCCCTCAACGCGTTTGCCTGGATCTTTGCGCCGATCGTCTATGTGTTTTCGAAAATCGCACGCGCTGCCGCTTGGCTTGCCGGCGGCGGCGCGACCTCGCACCATCTGTTTATCACACGCGATCAACTGCGCAGCGTCATCGAAATGGCCGACCGGGCCTCGGACACCACCGTCTTTGACCGTTTTCGAATCGAGCGCGCGATTCGCTTTTCCGAAACAACTGTCGGTCAGCAAATGATCCCCGTGGCCGACATGGTGGCGATCGACAACGAAAAATCGACTGCCGATGCCATCCAACTGGTCCGCCGCCGCGGCTTCCATCGGCTGCCGGCCTATCAGGGCGACACCAACAACGTCGTCGGAATCGTGACTCTTTCCGCCTGGGACCTGCTCGATCCGGACACACTGGCAAAACCGCTTTCAGACCACATCAAACCTGCCCAGTACGTCTCCCCGCACGACCCGCTTGAGGAAATGCTGACCACGCTCCGCGATCGCGATGACAAAATGGCGATCGTGGTCGACGAGTACGGTTCGACGATCGGCATGATCACCCTGGAAGACGTCGTGGAGACCGTCGTCGGAGAGATCGAAGTCGGAAACGACTACGCGGAACCATCATCACGAAAAGCCCGCAGATGTCAGCAACTGTCCGAAGACTCCTACCTGATGGATGGCCGGCTCACCATTCACGAAGTGAACGATGTCTTAGGGCTTGATCTGCCCGCCACCGAATTCCACACCGTCGGTGGCATGGTGGTCGCTCGGTTGCGTCATCTGGCCAAACCGGGTGATTCCGTCGTCGAAGGCGGCTACCGATTCACAGTCGAAGAAGCATCGGAAACTTCGGTTCGAACCGTCAAAGTCACACGGGAATCGTTTGGGGAAGTTGATCGGAGGAAATGACATGTATGAATCCAATCAAGAACCGCTACCCGAAGGGGACGCGGCCGAAGTCTTTGCCGCCTAACTGGCCGCCTTGCAACATCAAGTAAATGCACAAGACCACCTGGCGCTGACCCCTGACAACGTGGTGCGGTGGGGAATCAATAATCGGTCCTTGGTCGCCGGCCTGTGCCGACGGTTGCTGTTGCCCGGCAGCAAGATCACGGGGCTTTCAAACTTCCGCCAATTGGTCCAACTCGCCAAAGACGGACACGCCTGCCTGCTCTGTCTCAAGCATCGATCCAACCTGGATGTCCCCACCTTCGACGCACTGCTGAGCGATCACGGCCAGGGCGAGTTGTTTGATTCGATGATCTGGGTCGCCGGTCGAACACTAGAAGAAGACACCGGGGTCACGCGAATGTTGGTGCAGTGTTTCAATCGCTTGATCGTGACACCCTACCGTTGGTTCCAACGTGATCGCACCGAGGCCCAACTTCACCAGGCCCGGCAGATCAACATCGCCGCCGAACGCGCCCTTTCACAATTGCGCCACGAAGGTTGGGTCTGCGCCCTGTTCCCCTCCGGCACGCGGATCCGCCCGGATGATGAATCCACGAAACAGGCGATCGCCCAGACCGACAGCTACCTGCGTCTGTTCGACTATCTGTTGCTGGGCAACATCGATGGCTGCACGTTGCCGGTTTCGCGTGACCGAGATTTCACTCACGAGACCCCGCAACTCGATCGAACACCTCCCTTAATCACGTCTAACGGTCCACGATTGGCCAACGTCAGCGATCGGACCAATCGTGCAAGACGAATTGAGTAGACTGCGGGCGACATGCACGAAGTTCGCTCCTCCAGATGCCCAGAAGAATTCATGCCACGCTCGTACCCCGCTCGGACCTCGGTGGAAACCCTGAGCACACGTCAGAAGGCGCTCGACGTGAACCTGGATTCGCGTCGTTACGGAACGTTTGCCGAGATCGGTGCCGGCCAGGAAGTCGTCCGTTGGTTCTTTCGCGTCGGGGCGGCCGCGGGGACGATCGCCAAAAGCATGTCGGCCTATGACATGAAGGTCAGCGACGCGATCTATGGACGGGCGTCACGCTACGTTTGTCGCGAACGATTGCAAGCGATGTTGGACTATGAACACGCGCTCAACTTGGATCGATTGCGTGAAACACGAGGCGACACGACGGCCTTTTTCGCGTTCGCCGACACGGTTTCGGCCCGCAATTTCCACGGCACCAATCAATGCCACGGCTGGATGGGGATCAAGTTCCAGGCCCATCCGCGTGACGAAGACAGCCAAATCATCATCCACGTTCGAATGTTGGACAACGAAGCCGCCTTGCAGCAGGAAGCGCTCGGGATCGTCGGCGTCAACCTGGTCTACGGTGCCGCCGCGCTCAACCACGAACCGGAACTGTTGGTCGATTCCTTGCTGGACGGACTGTCGACCTCGCGGATCGAGATCGACATGATCGAGTTTTCCGGGATCGCCTTTCGACACGTCGACAATCGCTTGATGAGTCTGAAACTGGTCGAACTGGGGCTCAGCGGTGCCGCGATGTTTGCCGCCGACGGCGAAGTGCTGCAGCCGTCCGAATTTTTCTATCGCAAAGCGATCCTGGTCGAACGGGGAAGCTTCCGGCCGGTGTGCAACGTCAACCTGGACATGCTGCGCTGTGCCCACGAAAAGTTCTCGGCGCTGCCGAGTGTGGAGGGCAAGGAGATTGCCCAAGTGATGGAAATCACCATGAACAACCTGAAGTCCTCCGGCGAAATCGACCTCCGCGATTTCCTCGCCCGGGCCGATGTCATCGCCGCCTGTGGCATGCCCGTGCTGATCTCCGACTACTTCCAATACTACCGCCTGGCGGCCTACTTGTGCGGATTCACCAAAGAACCGATCGCGATCACGATGGGGGCGTCCAGCATGAAGGACCTGTTCGACGACCAGTATTACACCCAGCTGCAAGGCGGGGTGCTTGAATCGTTCGGCAGACTGTTCAAGAACGACCTGAAGATCTTCTGTTACCCGATCGAGGATCGCGAATCCGGCGAACTGGTGACGTCGGAGAATTTTAAAACCAAACCCGAACTGCAGCAGTTGTACGAGTACATCCGCAATCGCGGCGACATCATCAATCTGGACAACTTCGATCCGGCGTGTTTAAAGATTTTTTCACGCGACGTGCTGGCACAGATCAAGAAAGGCGACCCGTCGTGGGAAGACAAGGTGCCCACGTCGGTCGCCGCTGTGATCAAGTCCAAGGCCTACTTCGGGCTGCCGACGTAGCTGACCTCAGCAACCGTTGGTGTTTAGCCTTTAGGCGATTTTCCTCGCTGCGACCGCAGCGAGGGGCGACCGCCCGGAAGGGCCGTCGTGCTTGGGAAATCCACTCGCCGCCTTGCGGCGACCGAGGGCGGCTAAAGCCTGGACACCAAACACTCATGCCCGTCCTAGCACGGCTTCACCGGCCGACTCACTCCTCGGTCGAATCGCCTTCGGGGGTTGCCGCGTCGGTGGTTTCCTCTTTGACCGCTGCCGGTTGTGGCTCCGGCGCGTTGTCTTGGTTCTGACGTCGCTCTTCTTCACGCTCCTTCTTTTCTTGTGCCAGCGCGTCCTGGGCCGCCTTCAGCTGGCGGTTGGCCGTTTGCACGCGTTTTTTCAGATTCGCATTTTGTTTTTCTGCCTGTGCGATCTGCTGCTTCGCTTCCGCGGCGGCCTGGCCGGCGGCTTTCTTGGCTTTCGCCGCCTCGTCGCGGACCTTCGCCAGATCCTTGGTGACCTTGTCGGCACGCTTGGTTTGCTTGGTCAGCTGCTCTGCTTGTTCGGCCAGCTTGGTCTCTTGTTCGGCCAACGTGGCTTGCAACTCTTTGACCTGTTGCTCCGCCGCCTCGAGTGCCTGGTCTTTCTCAGCCGCTGCCGCTTCCATCTCTTCCAGTTGCTCCCGCAGTGCGACCAGCTCGGTGGTTAGCATGATGTTCAGCTGGCTGGGCTGATCCGTCGCCGTACCGCATCGCGAAACGGGGCCGCAAGCGGATTTGGTCGGGCGGTGCAACAGGCGGGCGAGCGGGCCGCCGCAGTTGCCTGCGAAACAACGGGTCGACGGGTCTGGGATCAGTAGCAGGGTCGCTAGAGCGAGGGTTGCGGTAACGGTAGTTCTCATCGGTCTTTCGCTTCATCGGGGGGTGATGTGGGTGGGGCTCGGCAACCTCCGGTCAATGCCACCTACTTTCGATCACAAACAGAGCCGTAGGCGCTAGTCTCGGGCCTTACAAGTCTCGAAGGGCAATCCAAGGCCCGCGGCTAGCGCCGTCGGCTGATAAAGTAGGTGCCATTGGGCGTCCGGTCCCGGGCAACCTCCTATCCTAGTCACGATTCCCAGATGTAAAGACGGTGCGCCAAAGAAGCGCCGAGAGAATAAAAATAGGATAGGCTCCCGCCCCGGTCGTTCCCGAATCCGACAGGGTGGAAGCCTATCCCCAATGTCAAGACAGGCCGACCGGATAGCGAATGTCCCCGTACCACACTACGGATGATCCGCTATCCGGCGACCTTGCCAAGTGCATCACTTGATGAACAGCATTTCCTGGTACGTCGGCAGCGGCCAGATGTCATCGGCGACCACCTCCTCCAGCTTGTCGACGGTCTCGCGGAGGGCCAACATCGACGGCAGGATCGCGTCACAGCAATGCCGGCACTCCTCGTCCGGCGTGGTGGCCGACACGTCGTTGATCGCATGCTCCAGCGTCGCGATTCCGTCCTGCAGCGATTTGACCAGGGCGGTCATCGAATCCAACGTGTCGGTGTCAAACTCATAGCCGACGGCTTTCAGGTTGGCACAGGTCGACGCCAATTCGTTTTGATACCGAATCGCCGCGGGGAAGATCATGGTCCGGGCGAGCGAGAGGGCCACGCTGGCTTCGACGCCGACCGTCATGCAATACTGTTCTTGATAGGTTTCCAATCGGCTTTCCAGCTCCCGTTCGGACAGCACGCCATAGTTGGAAAACATCTCGATGGTTTCCGGCGTCGCCAGTTGCGGCAGTGCGTCGGCGGTCGTCTTCAGATTCAACAACCCTCGCTTTTCGGCTTCCTTGTGCCACTCCTCGGAATATCCGTCGCCGTTAAAGATGACCGCGGAACACTCGGTGATGATCTCCGAAAGCAACGACTGGATGGCGGCGTTCAGCCCGTCCGGATTGGACGCGATCGATTCTTCGATCTTTGTCGCACAGTAGTCGATCGATTCGGCGATGATCGTGTTCATCGCGACCAGGGGGCCGGAAATCGATTGGTTCGATCCGACGGCCCGGAACTCGAACCGGTTGCCGGTAAAGGCGAACGGGCTGGTGCGGTTGCGGTCCCCGGCGTCCTTTGGCAACGGCGGCAACACGTCCACGCCCACCTCCAACGTTCCCGACGGCAGTGAACTGCTGGCACCACCGGCTTTGATCTGTTCAAACACGTCGGTCAACTGATCGCCCAGGAAGATCGAGATGATCGCCGGTGGAGCTTCGTTGGCACCCAGGCGATGGTCGTTCCCGGCACTGGCGACAACCGCTCGCAGCAGCCCCTGGTGCTTGTAGACGGCGCGGATGACGGCGGCACAGAACACCAGGAACTGGGCGTTTTCGTGCGGCGTGTCACCGGGATCCAACAGGTTCCCTTGCGAGGAACTGCCCAACGACCAATTGACGTGTTTGCCTGAACCGTTCACACCCGCGAACGGCTTTTCATGCATCAAGCACGCCATGCCGTATTTCTCGGCCGTCTTCCGCAGCGTCAACATCATCAATTGTTGGTGGTCGGCCGCGACGTTGGCCGATTCAAACACCGGCGCGACTTCGAACTGCCCCGGCGCGACTTCGTTGTGACGCGTCTTGACGGGAATCCCCAACTTGAACAACTCTCGCTCGGCTTCGCACATGAACGCCAACACGCGTTCGGGAATCGCACCGAAGTAGTGGTCGTCAAACTCTTGCCCCTTGGGCGGCTTGGCACCGAACAGCGTTCGCCCGGCGGTCAGCAAATCGGGACGGGCGTAGTAGAAATTCCGGTCGACCAGGAAGTACTCCTGCTCCGGTCCGGCGGTCGACGCCACAAACGCGCCGTCCTCATGACCGAAGATGTTCAAGATTCGCTGTGCCTGTTTATTGAGCGCCTGCATCGAACGCAACACCGGCGTTTTCTTGTCCAGTGCTTCGCCGGTCCACGACACGAACGCCGTCGGAATACACAACGTCGTCCCGTTGGGGTTCTCCAGAATGTACGCCGGGCTGGTGACGTCCCAGATCGTGTACCCGCGGGCCTGAGACGTGACCCGAATCCCGCCGCTGGGGAAACTCGATCCGTCGGGTTCACCCTGGCAAAGTTGCTTGCCGCTGAATTCAGAAAGCGTGCCGCCGTCGGAGGTCGGCGACAGAAAACTGTCGTGCTTTTCGGCCGTCGCACCGGTCAGCGGATAAAAGACATGGGCGTAGTGCGTCGCGCCTTTTTCCATCGCCCAATCCTTGATCGCCGATGCCACGATGTCGGCGATTTCCGGATCCAATTTCTCTCCCGCGTCGATCGTTCGGATCAGCGATTTGAACACCGTCTTCGGCAATCGGTCCTTCATCACCGACTTGGTGAACACGTTCGTGCTGTAGTAATCCTGGGCCGGAACATCGACGAAATCGATCGTTTGCGGACTGGAAATCCGATTGATGACCGATGCCACGGCGGTCCGCCGTGGAGTCGTGCTGCCGCCGTTACCAGGGCTGCCCGCGGACGCGCCTTTGGAGGGTGTGGTGTCGGTGGGAGTTGCGAATGCGGTGCTCATGAAAAACCTTGATCATCAGGCGCGGCAAAAATGGGGGAAATCAACCAACAGCCATCCATGAGTTTCGAACAACGCACGCTGTACAGACGGTTCGCCTGGGTGGCCGACGAGCGATTCAACGCGATTCGATCAATACCGGGACACGACTCATTTCGCATCGCCGAAACAACCACGCACGTCGCGTACCGGGATTCCTGTCCTTTCAGCTCACGGCCCAGCGGGGGAGCCGACGACGCCGTGAACGCCCGACACGGGAACCTGGCATGCCCTTAGAAAGAGACGGGGCGCGGCGTGCTCACCCCGGTCCGAAACAGTTGCGGAGAGAATAGGCGGTCGGTGCCCGATTTCCGCGCCCTCGCATCGGCCAAGCTTGCCCCGCCGATAGCCACGCCAGATTCGTCAGCCGCAATCGCCTCAGGGGACCGATAGGACAGAGAGGATCAACAGGGCACACAGGTCCTATTTGTCACATTCGTCCTATTGGTCGCGACGCTTCCATTCAGTGCCGCGCCGCCAACCGCGCGATCACCCCAACCGCGCGATCAACCCAACCGCGCGATCAACCCAGCCCGACAATCTCCAACAACCGCAGCGCGTTGGTCGTCGGGCTGACGCCGGCATGCATCTGGTAGTCGAACGTCATCTGCTCGTTGCCCGAAGCGTCGGGCGTGATCGTCTCGCGGAAGTGGACGATCTGTGACACCGCCTGCAGCTCCGGTTCATCGGCCAGCTCCAAGTCGTGTGTGCTGATCGCACCGATCGCGCCACACTCGATCAAGTGCCGCAAGACTTGCGTGACCGCGATCAACCGCTCACGCGAATTGGTGCCCTGCAAGATCTCATCCAGCAAAAACAGCGAAACACAACGCGGATTGGACGCCATCGCGCGGGCCCGATCGACCACCCCTTTCAACCGATGCAACTCGGCCATGTAGAACGAGACGCCTTCGGCCAAGTTGTCGCGGACACGAATGCTGGTGGCCAACTCCGTCGAGGGCAAACTCAGCCGGGTCGCGCAAACCGGTGCCCCGGCCCCCGCCAACGCCACGTTCAACCCGACACTTCGCAGCATCGTACTCTTGCCCGACATGTTGCTGCCCGTGACCAGCAACACCGTTCCGGCCGGTCCGATCGTCACATCGTTGCAGACGCGGTCACCGTCGCCCAGCAGCGGATGCCCCAACGCGACCGACGTGAACCTTGCCGGATGACTCGGATCGGCATCGGTGTCGATCCAATCCGGAAAGACCCAAGACGGGTTCTCGTCGCAGACCGCCGCCAACGACATCAATGCTTCCAATTCGCCGAAGGCATCGAACCAGCCCGGCACAGATTCGGCATAATTATCCTGCCAGGCTTCCAACTTTTTCAGGACACGAATGTCCCACAACGCAAACGCTTGTAGCGGCAGGTACAACAGAAACGTGGCGGCCGAAGACCGCAGGGCCCCCAGCGACGCGACCCGCGCCAAGGCGTTCATGCCGATCTGTGCCGATTGTTGCGGGTCGTCCAACAGCACGCGATGAAGATGGTCCAGGCGGTTGCCCGCCGCTGCGTCCTCGCTTTGACGCGGTTCGTCGTTTTCCAGCCACGCCGCGGCGGCAAACAATTCGCGATACTCGTCGACCGATTGGCGACTGGCCATCGCGACCGAAAAGATCTGATGCACCGGCCCCAGCATCACCGTCGTGATCAGGACGTTGATCACCACCAATGCAGCCGCCAGCCCCAAGGCGATCTGGGCAACGTTGGTCGGCACGACGCCGACCCGTGAAGCAATCAGCACGACCAGCGATAGGGTCGCGAGGACGGCCGACGCGTTCGCCCACAGCGACAGCCAGCCGTTTTTTTCCAGCCAGGAATCTCCCTGGGACCAGCGAATGAACTGGTCGGGATCGCCGCTGCCGTCGCCGACGTGCGCGGCCAGGGAATAAAATCGAAAGCGTTCCTGGCGGCGCGGTGCCAACCGACGCACCGCATCGCTGCGTCCGCGTGCGACATCGGCGTCGGCCACCCCGGTCAACCAGTTGGCCAGCGTGCGCACGCCGATCGTTGTGCCCGCCATCGAAACGAACTGAAACAGCGAACTCTTGCCCAGCAGATCCAGGTCGTCGGCGACATCCTTTTGGTGTTCTTCCAACTGGACGGTTTTCAGTTTCCCTCGCGAGGTCTTCCAGTCCAACGCATCCCAGTCTCGACGAATCCGCGCCATCAGGCGTTCGGTGACCTTCCGCGCCCGCTGTTGCTCGGCCATCGCGTCGCGAATCGGTTCGTTCAGGATCGCCGCGACCAGGAACCCGCCCAGCAATGAAAAACCGACGATCCCGCCCGCCGTCCCCAGCTTGGCAAAAAACGTGAACGCCAGCACCGCCACCGCGGCCCCGAACAACACCAATCGGATCGTCGCAAAGGCCGCGTCCCGGCTATGCAGCTGCTCCATCCGTTGCGTCGCCGCGTCGAGCAGTTGTTGGTAGCGATCCGCGGCGGGCTCTGCCGCCGCCGGGCTTGAGGGAGAATCAACCATGTTCGCTGCTTGCTGTTCCTAAACCGTCTGGATTCCGCCGCCCGTGTTCGTTTGTCGCGCCAATTCAGATCGCCCCCGCTGGACGACCTTCAACGCCACCCGATCCTGCAAATTGGGACGGAAGATGGTCAGCAACAGTAGTGGCAGGAACCACGCGATGTACAGCCCCCCGCCGTATCCGTGCCAGAACTGTACCGCGACCATCACCGCAGCCGAACACCCGATCAAGGTGCCCAGGTTTTTCGGTGAGGGCCAGGCCGCAAACAGCGTGCACAGGATTCCGAAGGCCACGATCACCGGCAGACGCCAACGCGGGTCCCAGCCCAGCCCCCAAATGCCCCGCGGCTCCTTCGTCGGCAAAAACAGGCCGAACATGCGACGCAGGTGATCCACCAGCGAATCGGTTCCCCCGAACGTCAGCAACACGCCCAGAATCGCCAGCGTCACGATCACGCCGATGGCGAATCGTCGTACCCCGCGCTGCCAGTAAAAGCTGCACCACAGCGGCAGCAGAAACAACGGGTAATAAACCAATCCGGCCGCCAGCCCCAAGAACACGCCGGCGATCACCGGACGACGGTAACTGAGCACCGCCCACAACAACAACGCCGCCGGCAACGCATGGTCCACGCGGCCGGTCATCTGGGCCGTGTACGGCAGAATCAAATACAACAGCGCACAACCGACACCGCTCCGCAGGTTGCCGAAATGTCGATTCCCGATCAACACCACGCCGACAATGATCGCCAAGTGCGCCGAAATGGCCAGCACCTTCGCCAGAATCGTCCAGCTCCGCTTGCTCTGGTCCAACTCGTCCGCCGTCGGCTCCTCCTCCCCGCCGAGTGCCTGGCTGACCGGGCGGGTCGTGATCGTCGGCAAACGGTGCATCAATGCGTAACCCGGTCCCAGCTCCGGTCCCTGCCAGACGCTCATCCGCGGCGTGCTGGTGGCCACGTTCACCATCATAAAAATGAACAGACAAATGCTGATGAAATACAAACCGCCGACGGTCAGGTTGGGGTCCAACAGTGGACGCCGCACCATCAACGGATCGATCATCAATCGAATCAGGATCAGCATCTCGACCGCAAACAACATGATGAAGCCGCGTCGCTGAAGTAACTTGGCCGATTGCTCGGCATCGGATTCGGTTTGATCGGGGTCCAGCGACGTGGCCTCCAACCGCTCGTCGAGCGCATGACGTTCCGTCACCAACGGCAGGTTCGTTTCTTCCTGAATCGTCGGCGGTCCACTGTTGCTCGGGCCTGTGGATTCCGAGTCGGCCTCCTGCATGACGTTGACGGTGACCAAGACCGATGCCGAATCCGCGCCGATCGACCGGTCTGCCGCATCGGAGGGTTCCTGTTCCCGCAGCGGCGAGGGGACGATGTGGCGGGGACGGGCCGACTCAAGACCTGGATCGGTTTGACCCCGCGTCGCGATCTCCCCCGATTCCATCTCC
The DNA here is from genome assembly GCF_014154935.1 of Stieleria mannarensis. Taxonomy (GTDB): domain Bacteria; phylum Planctomycetota; class Planctomycetia; order Pirellulales; family Pirellulaceae; genus Stieleria; species Stieleria mannarensis. The sequence goes on along the minus strand of NZ_JACEHH010000004.1, from coordinate 127,119 downwards.
CGCAAGTGACGCCGACGCCCCTCGTGAACCATCAACAATCCCGGCGCCAGCAAGATCAGCAGCACAATGTCCAGGTTGCGGATGCTCCAAAACCGGTGAAAGACAAAGTACAGCCCGATCGTCAGGAACGATGACAGGTAGACCCAGGTCGTCGGGTCCGGCCGCTTGTAATAAAGCAGAAACTCGCTCATGGGACGTTTGCGACGGTGTCCTACCGCCCGCCTCGGTCAAACCCGTTGGAAGAATCGCAGCAAAAGTCGTTCCAATACAATTGCACTAGCATACGTGCACCGGCGACGCCTGAAAACCACCGCGCCGCTGTCACCGCGTTCCCTGTACCAGGTCAGCTGTGCCAGGTCAGCAAGACCACGCCAAACAAAATGACGCCCACACACAGAGATTTGGCCCGAAAATTGGCCTCGCTGAGCGCCTTGGCTCCGAATCCGAGCGCGATCACCACGCTGCTGCGGCGGACGACCGAGACGACTGAGACCAGGGCTGTCGGATCCGAGAGCGCCACGAAATAGAACCAGTCGGCCAAAATCAGCAGCGGACTGACCATCGCGATGCTCCAACGCCACCGAAATGGCTGTGCCGGACGCCCACCGGCTTCGCCCACGGAACCCGCAGACAGCGAGCCCCGCGGCGCGTCGAAGCGGTACCACCACAGCGCCAGCGGGACCATCACGGGCACCAAATCAATTGTGAACCAAGCCTGCATCGTGACCGGATCGAATCCCGCACGCTGCAACAGCCACTTGTCGTAGATCGAACTGCACGCCCCCAGCAATGTCGCCGCTACCATCAGGGCGACCCAGCGGTTTCGGGTGAACCGAATCCCCTCGCGCCGGCCCACCAAAGTGAATCGCCAGAATCCGATCAGCACGACGGCGATCCCCAGCCATTGCATCAGAGTCGGGCGTTCACCGAAGAACGCAATGGCGATCAGGATCGTCCAAAATGGGCTGGTTGCTCGAATCGGCGCCCCGATCGAAAGCGGCAAGTGCTTCAGCGCCGAAAACGCGAACGTCCACGACGCCCCGACCAGCACGCTTTTCGCAGCAATCAATCCGTGTTCCCGCCAGCTCAGCGAGCGGACCACCAGCCGATCCGACGGGATCGTTTCGGCCCAGAATGTCGACCAGATCACCAACGGTGAATACAGCAGCGCGCCGATCGAGACCGTGGTGAGCAGCACGACCGGCACGGCATTGCCCTGGACCGACCACTTCTTCGCCGCGTCGTACGCCCCCAGCAAGGTTGCCGAGACGATGCTCAATAGGATCCAGCTCATGCCACCAGCATGAAGCCCCCTCGCTGCCTTGCAAACCGTCCAGCATCCGCCAGGATCGCAAGGTCCTCCCCAGACACCTTGCCCGCCCCCGTAGGTGATGCTGTGCATCACACACCCTCCCCGGCCACGCCCCCCATCTCCTGAACAAGAGCGGATCTCGTCCGAAGCCCCCCAAGAGCGATCGAGGCGGCGAGCGAGGGTGACCGGGCTTCTTGAACCGAGGACTTACCCGGGTAACGGCGGAATCCACCGAGGACGCACGGTGGCGGTGGCGATTTTGAGCGGCGTACCGGGGTTTTGTCGGCTGGAGCTGCCAGCGACCCGGCCGCGGCGGTTATCATGTCGTGACGACGATCCGCCCCTGATCACGGTCGCGGCCACCGTGCCCGCGACCGTGATTCCTCCTCTTGAATTTGCAGAGTGATATTCCGATGACCAGACTTTCCCGCCGCCAGTTTGTCGGTTCGACCGCGTCCGCTACCGCCGCATTTGCGGTGACGTCTTCGCTTCCCGGCCGCACCTTGCGAGCCGCCGATGCCAACAGCGAAATCAATTTGGGGTTCATCAGCTGTGGTGGCCGGGCCGGCCAATTGATGGGCCAGTTTGAAAAGGTCGCCGGCATCAACATCGCCGGGTTGTGCGACGTGGACGAAAACCGACTCGGCGCGGCCAAGCAGCGATTCCCCAAAGCCCAAACCTGGACGGATCTGCGCGAATTGATCGAGGCGCCGGGGATCGACGCCGTCGTGATCGCGACCTGCAACCACTGGCACTGCCTGGCCGCGATCTGGGCGATGGAAGCGGGCAAGGACGTGTACGTCGAAAAACCGCTCTCGCATAGCCAATGGGAAGGGCGTCAGACGGTGGCCGCGGCGCGGAAGTACAACAAGGTTTGCCAGATCGGTACGCAGCAGCGGAGCGATCCGATGCAGGCCGAGATCAAGAAATTCCTGCACGAGGAAAAGGCGCTCGGGGAAATCAAATCCGCCCGCGTCAATCGTTATGGCGTCCGCCCGTCGATCGGCAAACGCGACACGCCGCTGGAAATCGAAAAGAATGTCGCCTATGACCTGTGGCTCGGTCCGGCCGCCGATGAACCGATCTACCGCGAAAAACTGCACTACGACTGGCACTGGGATTGGAACACCGGCAGCGGCGAAATGGGCAACTGGGGTGTGCACGTGTTGGATGATTGCCGCAACAACATCTTCCAAGACAGCGTCGCGTTGCCCCAACGCGTCCTGGGCGGGGGCGGCCGCGTCGTACTGAACGACGCCGGCGACACCCCCAACGTGCACTTCGCGTACTTTGATACCGGATCGATCCCGGTCGTGATCGGATTGAGCAATCTGCCGGACCAACCGGGCGGAAAGAAGAGCCCCGCGCATCCGGGCCCGGCCAGTGGTTACATGGCGTACTGCGAAGGAGGGCGATTCGAGGGCCAGCGGGGCCGTGCCGCCGCGTACGACAACGAGGGCAAAAAGATCAAGGAGTTCAAGGGCAATCGGGGCGATGTCGTCCACCAACAGAACTTCATTGATGCGGTTCGCGCCCAAGACTCCGGCCTGCTCAACGCCGACGTCGCCGTGGGCAACGACAGCACCGGCTGGTGCAATCTGGCCAACGTCGCTTTTCAAGCCGGCAGCGACTTCAGCCGTGATGCCGCCAGCGAAGTCAAGCTGGATGAGTGGGACGGGTTGCTGGCCGACATGGACCAGCATCTGGCCGCACACGATTTGAAACTCGACGGCCCCGGCATCAAGCTCAGTCCGATGCTGTCCCTGGATTCCGAAACCGAGCAGTTTGTCGGCAGCGGCTCGGACGTCGCCAATGGGTTGCTGCGTCGCCAGTACCGCAAGGGTTACGAAGTGCCCGAGATTGTCTGAAGTAGTCTCCGGTCATGTCCTTTGCCCTGACGGATCGACGCACCTTTACTTACGCACTGGCACTGGCCGGTGCGCTGTTGCCGCTGGGGTTCGGTCACGATCGGCTGACGGCGGTTGAACCGGTGGCCGAGCGGGTTGCAGAACTGGAGGTTGAGTCGGGCGACGGCAACCGCCAAGCCGCATCGGCCAACGAACCGATCGGCAGCCTTGCGGATCTCGCGCGGCACTACGGGCGGACCGATGTGGAGACATTGCCGGTCGATTTTCATGCTCGAGTCAACTACTGGGATTCGCGTGACCAAGCGGTGTTTGTCCAAGACGAACACGGCGCGATCTATCTGTCGATCCCGTTTGAGTACTTCGAACGCCACCCACGGCTTCGGCCGGGGACCGACGTGCGTGTGATCGGCAACCTGATCTTGGAACGCTACTTCGTCCAGGCAGAAACGATCGAAATCGCTGGTGTCGACGAACCCGTCGCGCCCAAGACGACCCAGATCGAAGACTTGTCATTGGGGGATCGTTGGGCCCAGCGAGTGAGGACGTCGGGGACGCTGCGTGAAGTCGCCCGGTTCAGTGACCTTTGGGTCGCGTCGTGCTCCTCGGGCGACACCAGGTTTGTGATCCACCAATTCGACGAGGACGATTCGGTTGATTGGCAACAATGGATCGGGCGTTCGGTGGAGATCGAGGGGACGTTGATCTGTAACGTTGACTTCAACGGCCAGCCGTTTCGGTACGCCGTGCAGAGGAATGAATTCGATCCCCCGCTGAGGGCAGCGCCGCGATCGGGCGACGCAGAAGACGACGCCGACGAAGCGCTGCCCCAGAATGCCCCGTCCCGGACGATCGAGCAGCTTCGTACGGCGAACACGGTGCCGGGGACACTGTATCGGACAAGCGGGCAGATCACATCGGTCAGCCAACACGAAGGTTACTTGATCGAATCCGATGGCCCGGGGATCTTTGTCCACACCGAACTGGCGGAGGAGACGTCGCTGGGGCATGTGGTCGAAGTGACCGTGCGTCGTGACCCGAGTGATCGGTTTCGCGCCGTCACACTTTGGTCCAAAGCCTTTCGCAGCGTCCCGCCGCCGCCGATGGACAGGGCCGAATCGGTGCAGGTCTCGTTGTTTCCCTATCGCGCGACAATGGAAGCGGAGTTGATTGCGACGCTCAGCCAGGGCGAACGACGAGTCGTCATGCTGCGCGACGGCGACACGTCGTTCGCGGCGATCCTGGAGGCAGACGATGATGACTGGAAGGAGGCGTCGCTGGACAACGCTCGACGTGTCGCGGTGACAGGAATGCTGCTGGCGGCGGCACCGGAGATGGCGGAACCGGAACAGGGATTTACCCCCGTCTTCATGGTCGAATTGGCGAGCATCGATGACCTGCGCGTCGTTTCGCGATGGTGGCAACTCTCACCCTCGCTGGCGCTGTCGGTGTTGGCGGTGATCACCGTCGTTTGTTTGACCGGCATGCTTTGCTTTGCCACGCTGTGGTTGCGGCTACAGCGGACCGTGCGGACCAACCGACGGCTGGAGTCGGATTTGCTTGAGAGCCGAAAAATGGACGCGCTCGGTCGGCTCGCCGGTGGTGTCGCCCATGACTTCAACAATTTGCTCGCTGCGATCGCGTCCAATTTGGAACTGATCGATCGGGGCGATTCCCAGGCCGGCGAGCAGCAGCACCACCAATGCCTGGCCGCGGCGCGCCGCTGCACCGCACAGGCGACCAAACTGGTGCGTTCCTTGCTCGGTTTCTCGCGCCAGACCAAACTCGACTTGCAAGTCGGCGATCTGAATGACGTGGTCAACGATGCAGTGTTGTTGGCCAAAACCTCCCTGCCGCCCGACGTCGTCGTCAAGTTACGGCTGAGTCCCGACCTGCCGCCGTGTCGCGTCGACCAAACGCAACTGGAACAGGTCTTTCTGAACCTGATGTTCAACGCCCGTGATGCGTTGGGGCGGCAGGCGGGAACGATCATGGTGGAGACCGATTCGATCGTCGATGACGATGGGAATTCGATGGCACGTATCCGGGTCCGTGACGATGGACACGGAATGAATCATGAAACCAGCGCCCGAGTCTTTGAACCGTTCTTTACCACCAAGAAGGTTGGCGAGGGAACCGGGTTGGGATTGGCACTCTCCTATGGCGTGATCAACCAGCACGGAGGAACGATCGACTGTCACAGCGAACTCGGCGTCGGAAGTGTCTTCACCATCCTGTTGCCCGGCGTGTCGATCGGACCGGATGAATCGATCGCCGGCCAAACCGAAATCGACATCCAAACGACGCGACGAACCGAAGCCGGCGCCGCCGTTACCGCCGGCACCGACAACGATCACGAGGAGGTGGTCACGGGCAATCGTCTGCGCGTCGACCGCGGCCAGTCCTCGATCAAGGCTTCGATCAAGGCTCCGGTGAAGCCGCCCGCCGAGGATGCCCCGCTAAAGATCTTGCTGGTCGACGATGACGACGAGGTGCGGCGGGTTGCCAAGCTGAGCCTGGAAGCGATCGGGCACCAGGTGACGGACGTCGCCGGTGGCCACGAGGCGATCGCACGGGTCGAACAAGGTGAATCGTTCGACGCGGTCATTTTGGACCTGATGATGCCGGGTATTTCCGGAGCGGAAACGTTTGACCGGCTAAAGTCGCACCAGCCGGATCTGCCGATCATTGTTTGTAGCGGGCTGCTGATCGAGATCGAAAACCTGAAGCAGGTTTCCGGCAGAAAGCCCGATGCGTGCTTGTCCAAGCCGTTTCAATTGGCTGACCTCCAGGACCGGCTGCGCGAGATCTGTCCAACACAGCGCGTCAACTCCCAGCGGCAGCACACGGCGTAGCCAGCCCGTAGCGGAAGCCGCCAAGGCTTTCGTCTTGCAGCAGTTCACACGGGGAGAGCCGAAATTCTTGGCGAATTCCGCTACCACATACGCCCCTTGCCGGGTTAGGGACAAAGCCTAGCGACGGCGAAGTTCTTCCTGCACCCGCCGGGGCGTGGCGATGCGGCGGGGCCGCGTCGTCTGCCAGGCGGCGAAACAGGACAGCAGCGACAGACAGACGGCGGCCCCGACGATCCGTTCGGTCACGCCCGCGGGCAGCCCGCGATCGACCGCCGTCCCCATCGTGAACACCCAATTGGTCACCTGCCAGATCGGGTCGTAGGTCAGCGGTTGATAGTCGTTGTAGTGCAGTTGCATCGAATACGGGACCAACGCCGCCATCACCGCGACCACGACCAACGCCGCCACCCCGACTTCGACGCGTGGGTTGTTTCGCAATCGAACGACGAACATCACCGCCCGCACCGCGACCAAAAAGCAAATCAGGTACGCCGAGAACAGGACGGCCGGCAGCCCCACCACGCGTTGAAACTGTCGCCGCATGGCCCCACTGACATCGGCCGCGCGCATCACCCAATCCATCGACGCGTATTGCATCGATGCCAGGATCGTGATCCCCGTGATGGCGAACACCAGTCCGGTCGTCGGGCCGGGCGTCAACCAGGTTAAAAACAGTCGAGCCAGGAAACTGCTGGGCAGCTCGCGGCGAATCCGCGGTGTGATCGTCGAACGCTCGCCGACCATCAACGCGCCGCAAAACGTCCACAAGCCGGCGATCACCACCAGGCCGCCGATGTAGACCGGGATCGCCCGATTGCCGAGCACCAGTAGCCCGGCCACCATCGTCGCGACGCAGATCGTCGTCAGCACCAACAGCGACAGACGCAGCGACGTGGAGCGGTTTTCGGTTTCCGGAGTCAATTGAGCCGCGGTGGCGGTCAGCAACAGATGCCCCAGGGCGGCGGCCAGGGCGAGCGTCGCCAGGACGGTGAACAGCAACTCCGGCGGGGAGAGTGGGTTGCCGTAAAGGATCATTCCGACGACCATCGAGCTGATGCCGTATTCGGCCAGCACGAGTAAAAAGATCAGCACCAGCATCGTCGCCACGCGCCCGGAACGCCCCCGCGCCAGCGGCGCAAAGAACAGGCCGATCACCGTCAATAACAAACCGGTCACCGCCAGCGACGCGACAACCAACAGTGTCGTCGGCAAGTCCACGCCGCGCAGCGAATACGCATAGGCCAAACACGGAAACAGGGTGACAAAGTAGAGCAGCATTTGCAGCGAAGCGCTGGCCAGTTTGCCCATCACGATCTGCCACGGTGACAGCGTCGTGATCGACAACAACTCCAACGTCCCGTCATCGATTTCACTTTCCAGCGATCGATAGGCCGCCAGCGGGACGACCATCATCATCGGCAACGCCAGCACCGCGTAGTAGCCGATCATCATCCGCGGCGCCGAGGGCGTCGTGTAGATTTGGGGCATCAACGACAGACTGCCGGCGATCGTCCACGCCAACGCGGCAAACAAGATCATCGAAAACGTCACGACGAACTGACGGCTCTTGAGCGATTGCCGCGTCTCCTTGACCAAAATCGGATTGATCGCATCGCCCACCCGCTCGCACCAACGGTCCAGCCAGGCAAGCCAGTTCGAGTCGGCGCTCGCCGGTTCGGTCTCGATCGTGGGGGCGACGGTTGTCATGGGAGTTGGGAGTTGGGAGTTGGGAGTTGGGAGTTGGGAGTTGGGAGTTGGGAGTTGGGAGTTGGGAGTTGGGAGTTGGGAGTTGGGAGTTGGGAGTTGGGAGTTGGGAGAAAAATTGGTTAGTCTCTTGAGAACCTGAAACCTGAAACCTGAAACTACTGAACGAGGCCTTCGGTCACTTGTAGGAAGAGGTCTTCCAGGCTCTTTTTGTGGGCGTTGACTTCGGCGACATGGAACCCTTGGGTGACGAAGTGGGTGACGATGGCGGCTTGGTCGGTCATGTTGCCGCTGAAACCGAAGCGGACGAATTGGCCGTCCAGGATCGGGTTGTCGATGGTTAGGTTTTCGTCCAGTCCGGACAGGCAGGTGAGGATTTCGTCGTGGCGATTGAGGATCCGCAGGGTCAGCTCGGATCGGTTTTGTGTGTCCGATTGGATCTGGTCCACGCTGCCGGTCGCCAGCAACTGGCCTTGCTCGATGATCCCCACTGCGTCGCACATTTCGGCCAGTTCGGTCAGGATGTGGCTGCTGATCAGAATCGTTTTGCCGCGATCGGCCAGTTCGCGGATCATGCGGCGCAGTTCGATCCGCGCCCGTGGGTCCAGCCCGGCGGCGGGTTCGTCCAGGATCATCACGGCGGGGTCATGGACCAGTGCCCGTCCCAAGCACAGTCGTTGTTTCATCCCTTTGCTTAAACCCCGAATCGGCTTGGTGGCCATTCCGCTGGTGCCGGTGAAATCCAGCACCCACTGCAGACGACGCGTCCGCTGGCGCCCCACGAGACCGTACGCGCGGGCGAAGAAGTCCAGGTATTCGCGGCAGTTGACGTCGCGGTAGGTGCCGAAGGAGTCGGGCATGAACCCCAGGCGTTTACGGACCAGTTCGGGATCATTGACCACGGAAAACCCGTCGACAAAGGCATCGCCGTAGCTGGGCAGGTCCAACGTCGCCAGGATCCGCATCGACGTGGTTTTTCCGGCGCCGTTGGGGCCGATGTACCCGAACACTTGGCCGCGTCCGACGCTGAACGTGACGTCGTTGACCGCCCGCGTGTCGCCAAAGAATCGGTGCAGCCGTCGTAGTTCGATACAGTCCGACGGGTCGCTGTGAACACCGACCGTCGGTTCGCGACGGCTTTCCGATGCATCGCCGGGTGGCGCGGTTTGATCTGACGCGGTGTCGCCGGCGGTCGCTGTGGAGGCGATCGGTGCGTCGGGTTGCATCGCGGCGGTGCCCTCGGTTCCAGAATCTTGCCCGCCGGAATCTTGCTGGATGTCGTTCATTGCAGCGTCCCCATCACATAGCGGACACTGGCGACTTGCTCGGCGTCATCCATCGGGACCGAATCGCTGCTGGGGGAACTGAGGCCGACGAACGTGCCCGGCGGCAATTCCCCTCGCACGAACAGCGTGTCATTGAGCCAGCGTTCGAAGGCACCGTCGGTCACCACGACACCGCCCCGGCTGAGTTCTCGATTGATAAACAGTGGCAAGTCGCGGATCCGCCGGCTGCGAGTCGACCGCCCCGATTGGGACACCGCCCCGACCGGACGGAAACGGATGTAAAGGTTACCCAGCAACTTGGAAGCGTCTTGGGTCTGCGGGATCCACTTGGCCGATGCGGTCGAGCCGGCGTCGATCGTGTCGGTCGACCAATAGCGGCCGTCGGGGGTGCAAACGACCAAGTCACGAAGCTGAAACGGCAGCGAGCTGGAAAGTTCGATCGCGGTGGCATTGGGAACCGAGCCGCCCGAATCGAATGGCGTGACCCCGCTGAAAGAAATCGTTCCCACGTCGCGGCGGACCCGATGGGTGACAAATTGGGTTTGGCTGCGCGAAGGCAAAAACGCAGGGTCCAGCCGTTGGTCACTCTGGTCGACCTCAACACGCAATCGCACCTCGTTCAGGTCGCTACGGAGGTCCTGCCACATCTGCTGGCCGCCGCTGGGATAGCCCATCACTTCGGCATCGGCAGGGAATCGCAATCCCGTGCGTGGGCTGATGCCGGCAAACAGCGTCGACCGAGTTCGTTCGACCGCATCACCGCTGGCCCCATCGATCCACGTCAGTTGTCGCACGCGAACCGTCGTCCCGAAACCGTCGGACACGATGCTGTAGGTAAACATCGCGGCGGTCGTCACCAGCGCCAGGGCCGGTGCGATCAGGAACATCAGGTGCGAGCGGTGCCCGCGCGTCGTCCAGCGATACGCGACCGGGCCGACCAGCAGAACGAACAGCGTCAAGATTCCCATGAAGGTGTAGACCGGCGGCTCGGCGACTCCCGGAATCAGCCATCGCCGACTGCGAAAGTCGCCCATCATCGGATCCACACCGCGGGTCAGCATCGCCGAACGTCGAAAGCCGATCAGTTGTTCAAGCAGGTCAAAGCCCAACAGTGGATCGAAGGTTTCCAGGGGCAGCCCCACCACTTGACCACCACCGGCGTCCCGTCGATAGCCTTGGGGCCACTGGGAAGCAAACGATTTGATTCGCGCTTCACGGTCCTCGATCCAGCGCAACCGGGCGGTGCGTTGGGCCAGCGTAGGCCGCTGGACCGTCGAAGTTCCATTCCCGGAACTGGCAAGGATTTCACCGCCGGCCTGCGGGGCTGGTTGGCTGGGAGGCAACTGGTTGGGGGGAGCTGGCGAATCGGCCGACTGCTCCACCCAACTGGAAAAGAGAGACCGAAAGCGTTCCAATTCATCGGTCTTGGCCGAAGCGACGTTGGCCACCCATGCGCGAAACGTTTGGTCCTCTTGTGGTTGCGGCAGAAGCTTCAACCGCAGCGTTTGCCCTAGCCGGGCCGCGTCAGGGGCTTCGAGCACGACCAGGGTTCCGCCCATCAACACCCAATCGCGGATCGTTTGGATCGCTCGGTGTTGCCGATCCGGGGTGGTCGGGGTGGGATCCGACGCGAACGCATCGAGAATGTCGCTTTCGATAATGATGCAATCCAGGTCGCGTAAGCGGCGCCAATCGGTCGGCAGGCGACTGAGCGATGTTGTTTGCACGACCGGTCGGTTGGCCGGATTGGTGACGCGGGCGGGCAGATTGATCCGGATCAGTTCGCCGAGCGTCTCAACCGGCACCGGCTTCGTTTCGACGAACATGAAGTTACAGGCCAATTCGTTGGCCAGCACGGTCGCGGGCGATTGGATCGCGTAGCCGGGGAACCGGCTGCCGACTTCGGCGCTGTACTGTGATAGCGGCGCGCCGTCCTCGAAGATCTCGATCCGATAGGAATTGCCGATCGTCCACTTGGGACCGGAACGCGACAACACGACCTGGCTTTGGCCCTGCGGAAACGTCAACGGGAATGTCGTCGCGATCGCCCGCTCGGCCGGCAGGTGGCGATCGATCGGGGTCAGCCGGATCGACAGGTTACGTTCGGCCGTCATCGGGCCTCGCGTCGACGTCAGCGTGGCGTCGATTCCGAGGTAGCCGACGCCCATCAAATTGGTCACTTCGATCGCGGCCTTGAATCCGCTTCCCCCCCCGGTCGAACCTGTCGGGGCGGCACTCGGCAGTTCGACCCGGTGTGTCGCGAGGACGTCGGGGACGGTGGACTGAGCCGAGGTCTCCGCCGCCATCGAGATGGCGATCATCAGGGCCAGGACGACCGTGGGGACCGGGCTGTCGATCCGCACGCAATTGCGGGCCGGCATCATCGCGGCCTTTCGTCGGGATCGGAAGAATGCGGCGATCAATTCGACGGCTCCCGCGGTGCAAAAATCTGCGGCGGCAATTGGTCGTCGGCAAAGGGGCTGGCGGCGTCGCTGTCGGGGGCGACACCGATCGGGAAAAGCAGCAAGAACCATCCGATCACTTGAAAATTGATCAGCCAAATCGTTTCCTGCAGGAACGCCAATCCCCCCAGCGGGACCTGCAGCAAGCGGCTTGCGCCAAAGACGATGCCGAGGGCCACGGCCACCGCCCCGGCCGGTCGGGGCAAAAACGCGACCGCCCAGGACAGCAGGAACAGCAGTGCGGAGCAGACGAACATGCAGAGCGTGAAGAACAGCCCCACTGCCGCCGCGGTCGCATACGCCCCGCCCTGGTCGGCGGCGTACACCACCGCGATCACGACCGCCGAAACCGCGGTCAGCACCAGCAGTGATTGGAACGAAATCCGCGGCAGTAGGCGGCTGCGAAGCACCGGCTCGGTCGCCGACTCGCGTCCACGGGGTAATTGCTGGTCCATCGCAAACGACTAGAGAAGAGGACAAGGGCGACTCAGGCGGCCCTTAAAGCCGCATTCTAGCAACTTGCCAGCCGCTGTTGATGGTGGGTGGTGGCGAAAGGACGCAACAGACCCTGGCCCCGACCAACGCTGGCCCCCAACGGCACCACGTTAAGAATTGTTAAGGGCCTTCTAAGTCTCGAAGGGCAATCCAAGGCCCGTGGCTAGCGTCACCGGCTCACGATTGTTTCGGTCGCGATTAAATCGACAGACCGCGTGTGCGTCGGGCTGGTTGCGGAAGCGTGGAAACCCGCCACACTCGTTCACTGCCCCAACTGCGTGGCCAGCTCCAAAAACTTGGCAGGCAGTTTTTTGGGGCGGCCCTCGGCATCAACGCAGGCGATCGTCGAATCGGCCGAGGTAATCAGCGTTTGGTCGCGAAAAACCTGATAGCGATGCCGCAAACGCACCTTGCGGATCTCGGTCACCGCGACGTCCAAACGCAGGTAATCGTCGAACTCGGCCGCCGCGTGGTATTGGACATTCATCTCGGTGACCACCAGCAACCGCCCGGAATCTTCCAGGTCCTTGTAACGCACCCCACCGGCGCGGAGCATTTCGACCCGCGCTTCTTCGAAAAAGTTCAGGTAATTGGAGTGGTGCACGCGTCGCTGGCCATCGGTTTGATGGTAGGCGACACGGAATTCATGAGAGTATCGTAGCAGAGAGTCGTGGGGCATCCTGGCGGCCTGGGGGCGAAAGGTCCATCGTCATCGGATCGCGGGTCGGCGAGCCGTGCATCATATACCCGATCAGGCAGCCTCTGTATCAGCCCCCTCTGTATCAGCCCCCTCTGTACCAGCCCCCTCTGTACCAGCCCCCTCTGTATCAGCCCCCTCTGTATCAGCCCCCTCTGTATCAGCCCCCTCTGTACCAGCCGGCCACTGTGTGCCGCCGCCGAGTTACAATCGGAAGCTCATCCCCCCTCTTTCAGTTCCCCCCCCTCCTCTTCGCCGCCCCAACGGCAGGGACACCGAACACTGATGAACCGCATTTTCTTCCTGGCGACATTTTCGGTCGCGTTTGTCGCCGCAACCTCCGCCTGGTCCGTCGACCCCGTTCGGATGGGCTGCGGCGACATGACCTTTGACACCGTCCCCGGCTGGGGGCTTCGAGCCGACGGGAATTCTCCGCTCGGGCCGACACATGGTGGCGTGGTTATCGACAAACAGGGCAACATCTACACCAGCGCCCAAGCGGGCGTGTTCGTGTTCTCGCCCGAAGGTGCCGTGATCCACACCTACCTGGGCCCGGAGTACGCCAACATCCACGACATGGAGATCCGCGAGGAAGACGGCGAGGAGTACATTTACGGGGCCCGAAACAAGGATGCCGAAGGAATCAAATTTCGGGTTCGCGGCGGTGACATCGTTTTGAAACTGCCGTTCCCGGAAGAGTCTGGACTGGATCTGAAGAAGTTCAGCCCGACCGCGATCACCGTGGCCCCCGGCGGCGACATTTATTTGTCCGACGGATACGCCAGCAACAACATCTTCGTGTTCGACAAGACCGGAAAGTACTTGCGTCACTTCGGCACCAAGGGCAACGGAATGAAGGAATTCAACACCGCCCACGGGATGACGTTGGACACCCGCTACCAGCCCCACCGCCTGCTGATCTGCGATCGCAATCACCAACCCAAGGGCCGCTTGCTGCACTATGACCTGGAGGGCAACTTTATCGAAGAAGTGATCACGGGGCTGGGGATGCCGACATCGGTCGCGATCCACGGCGACTATGTTTCGGTGCCGGACTTGCACGGGCGGTTGGTGATCCTGAACAAAACCAACACCATCATCGCCGTGTTGGGCAACAATCCCGACCCGGCCAAGGGCCGCAGTTTCAAGGTCCCCCAATCCGAATGGGTCGAAGGCGTCTTCAGCGGCACCCACGGATCGTACTGGGACCGAGATGGGAACCTGTACGTCCAGGACTGGAACATCTCGGGACGGCTGATGAAGCTGGTCCGTGTCCGGCGGTAGTGCTCTAACGTGGCCTTCTTTTTCGATTGGGCGGGACAGTCGCCGTCCTCTCCGAGGTCGGCGCGGCGCAAAGCTTCGCTTTTTCGCCGGGGCCGAGTTCGGAGAACACGGCGACACTCCCAACGCGTCAACAAGCGGATCACGCGTTTCGATTCGGCGGCGGGAACGGTGCATTGCCTTTCCCACCGGAGCCCCCCATACCGGGCGGATCGCCGAATTGACCTTTCAGAGGCGAAAAGCGTACACTACGTCGATTGCAACGCGAACGATAGGGCGGCATTCACGACGAGGCTGTGATGGAATCTGACGACGGAAGTGGTGCGGCAACCAAGTTCGACACGATGCGGGGCCGCAATTACCCAGCGCTCCGCCAATTCACGATCTTCTTAGAGAATCGTGTCGGTCAACTGCTCGAAGTCGTCCGCCGATTCGAAGGGACGGGGATTCGGATTTGCGCCCTGTCGATCAACGACGCCGCCGAATGCGCGTTCGTCCGTTTCTTGGTCAACGATGCCGATCGCGGACGCGAGATCCTGGAACGGAGCGGATTGGCATTGATCGAAACCGATTTGATCGGCGTGCAGCTGCCCGAAGGACCTCAACCGCTGCTCCGCGTCTGCACCGCGTTGCTGCAGGCCGAGCTGAACATCATTCAAACGTATCCGTTGATCGTTCGCCCGCTCGGCAAGCCGGCCGTGGCGATCATGGTGGAAAACATCGAAATGGCGATGGAAACGTTGGTCGAGAAAGGGTTCACGATCATCACCGAAGGTGACTTGGACGACAATCCGACCATCGATCAGTAGCCTACCGGATCAACGCGGCGGCGTTAATCGCGAGGCGGCTTGACGTCTTTGGTCGCGGCGGCACTTGTCTGTGACGAGCGTCGATTCTCACGTTGGATCGCGTCGTAGACTTCTTGTCGGTGAACCGGGATCGACTGTGGGGCTTCGATACCCAAGCGGACTTTATCGCCGCGGATATCGACAATCGTGACAACGACATCGTCGCCAATCATGATGCTTTCGTCGCGGTGTCGGGATAGGACCAGCATATTGGCCTCGACATCATTGAATTCTAAAGGAAACAGAAGGAGGTTAGATCACGGCTGAATCACCCGAGTCGGCACCGCCCTTCGCTGCGTTGGAATCGCGGCGAGTGACAGATGTTCCATGGACTGAGAAGGGTGATTCAAGATCAGTAGGCCAGCCTCGCCTCGCGGTGGGCATGCCTCCTGACAACCTGTTCATCGGCGCAGCAGCGCCGGCATTTGATCTCCTTCTCAGGAAGTCGGCAGATACCGGTCATGCCGATTCATCGCGCCTGCCGGTTTGGAACGAAATTCCCAATCCGATGGGCGCGAGCCCGTCCCGACGAGAATCACGCGGCGCGGTTGATCTGTCCAACCAAGCTGGACGACGTCGCCGCGGCGACCGGATCGGCGGCCGAGTCCGACGGGCCGGCCAGCGGCATCATCACCTGATCCGATTTCAACGACGTGACGCTTTGTTGCAGCGGGTGATCGTTGTCGGTGATCACCTGACATCCCAAGCGACGACTCAGGTTCAACAGAATCGGTGAGCGCAGATTCGTGGTCAGTTTCCCACTGTGTCCCGACACCGTCGTCAAAACATATAGCTGAGTCCCGGGACGCATGTGCAAGCCGGCCAGTTCCCGACGCGAAACTTGCACGCGATAATCCGGAAAGAACGCCCGCGGGCTGATCAGCGGTAGTGCACGGTCACCCCGCGACGCCGATTGCAACCACGCGACGGCAGGATTCTCCGAATCGGGCAACAGCGCCCAATCACGCAGTGTCTCCATCCCGATCAGTCCTGCGGGAAAAAGAATGAGCTGGTCTTGATCGACCGTAATGTTGCCAAAACGCTGAGTTTCGATCCGCATCGGAATGGCTCGGTGGCGCTGGAGAGATTGGATGTTCCTACACTATCGTTATCGGCGGAGCCCCTTGCGAAATCGACAAAATCGGACAAGAACTCGAAATCGGCGCCAAACCGGTTTCCCAACCAAGGTTTTCCCCAAGAGCGTTTCATGATCCTCATCGGCACGATGAATCTGACCCGGACCCGTGAAACAGGGCAGTTCTATTGCCCCACGTGTCGCTGCGCTCAAGAGTACCGGCTGCGATCGCGACGCCCCTTTCTGACGTTGTACTTCATCCCGGTCGTCCCGATCGGGGCAGCCGAATGGTTCGTCGATTGCCGCGGGTGCCGCGAAAAATGGGACCCCACCGTGTTGCAGATGGACCAACAGGAACACGAGCAGATTCAAACCGAACAATTCCAATCCGAAGCACTCCGCAGCGCCGTCCTGGTCGTCCTGGCCGACAACCAGATCAGCGGCACCGAAATCAATGTGCTGCAACAGATCGCCTCTCAACTGCTCGGACGGATGATCGATCGAGAGGAACTGGGCGAACTGTGCTCGATCGCACAGCAAAACAAGATCCGCGCGGCCAACTATGTCTTGACCGTTTCCCGACGCTGGAGCGAGGCACAGAAGGCCGAAGCGTTGCAGGCGATGTTCTTGGCCGCGACCGCGGAAGGTAAAATGGACCAGGCACAACTGAAGGTCATGGCCGAGATGCGTGATATTTTGGAATTGACCGAACAGGAATACCAAACGGCGATCGAAGCCGCACTGGAGAGGGAACTGGTTTGATGAACAATGTCGTCTTTTCGCCGGCACGTCGGGGCGCCGCCGGCCGATCGGTTGCCGCGTGCGCCGTGATGCTGTGGGTGCTGGTCGGCGGTGCCGGATGCCCGTCGCCCGATCGCGACGACCTGGATTACTCCTATGATGTCGAACAATTCGTTGTGCTTCCGGAGCTCGATGAGATCGACGGCCAACCGTTGGTCCAATTCGAAAGCGTTTTCTGGGAACCCGACGACACGACTTCGCTGCGGAAACTGATTGTCGAAGACCAAATCGCCGCCGGCCGCAACGTGTTGGAAATCGGTACCGGAACGGGGCTGCTTTCGCTGTTGTGTCTGTCCAACGGAGCGCAAACGGTGGTTGCCACCGACATCAATCCGGCCGCGGTCGCCAACGCGCGGTACAACGTCGCGATGCATCAAAGCGACGCACAGTTTCAGGTGCGACAGGTCGCCCCATCGGAACCCGGGGCATTTGCGGTGATCAAACCCGAGGAACGGTTTGATTTAATCCTGTCCAATCCGCCGTGGGAGGACGGTAAGGTCGCTGCACCCGCCGATCACGCCTTTTACGATCCGGATTTCGCGCTGATGGATTCGCTGCTCGATGGCCTGCCGAAACATCTCACCCCCGGTGGTCGCTGTCTTTTGGCATACGGACATGCCCCCGCGATCACGCGTCTGTTATCCGAAGCGAAAGCCCGTGGATACCAAACCAAGGTCCTGGACGACCGTGATGTCGAAAAATTGCCGCGGGATTTCCTGCCCGGCATGTTGATCGAAGTTCGTTTGGGGCGAAATCAAATCCCCAAAGTAAACGCTAGCAGTGGTGATCCACCAGCAACGGATCTCCGCTAGCGGGTTGCCGCAAAAAGCTTGCGACCGACCATTCGCTGCCATTACCATAGAGGGCAGCGGCAGAACAAAAGTCGTGGCACTTTTGATTCGTGGAATACGCTTGTAAAAGAGTGACCGCTTCCTTCGAACATTACGTGAGTCAGAATCGCCCATGATCCACTACACCTGTGATCGCTGCAAACGCACGATCGATCCGGAAACGGAACCAAGGTTTGTCGTCGAGATCGATGTTCGTATGGCCGGCGCCGCCGAGGCGAGAAGTGACCACTCCGAAGATCTGGACCAACTCGCCGAACTGCATGACCAATTGCAGCGCGAGCTCAATGCGGAACTGGGTGTGTCGTTGCAGGACGACCTGGACGAAATCGATGACGTCGTGTGTGGACGAGACATCGACGATGGTCCCGATCAATACGACCTTTGCGAACACTGCTTCGAAGCTTTCACGAGCAACCCGCTCGGTCGAGAAACCACCGTCGGCTACGGATTCAGTAACAACTGAAAACCATCACAACGACGGCGTCCATCCACTGCCGTGGTGAATCAAGACGTAAACAATCGCACCGGCGACTTGCAGTAGCATGATCAAACCGCCGATCTTCAAGAATGTCCCCCAGCCGACGTGGACGCCGGCTTCTTTCTTGAGCGCATAGATCGCGATCACGCACGAGATCGATCCGATCGGCGTCCCGTTGCCGCCCAGGTTGCAACAGATGATCAGCGTCCACCAAAGCGGTTCGATCGGAACCGTCCCATCGGCCGCGATGTCTTTCACGATCGGGATCAACGTCGCGGCGACCGGAATGTTGTCGACGATGCTGCTGGCCACCGCAGAAAACACACCCAACAGCGGAACCAACAGCGTCAATTCGTTGCCCGACAATTCGATCACTTGCTCGGCCACCCAGGCCAGCGCGCCGGTTTGTTTGACACACCCGATGATCACAAACAAGCCCATGAAAAACAGGATCACCGTCCAGTTCACTTTTCCGATCGCATCCTCAACGCCCTTGCCGGCAAACAACAGAGCCGCCGTGGCCCCCACCATCGCGATGAAGTCCATCCCCACGCCCAACTGTTGGGCAAACACAAACCCGATCACGGTCAGCAACAGGATCGTTCCGCTGCGAAGCAGCACACGCTTGTCCTCGACCATCGCCCAGGGATCAAACGTTTCGATCTGTGCCCGCAACGCCTCGCGTTGCTCGGCCGTCTGCTTCCATGGCAAGTCGTTGCGAAAAAAGAATCGCAGCGCCGCGATCGCGATCACCAGCGAAACGATCGCGTAGGGCAGACTGACCTGCAGGAACTGGACGTACGGGATCTGCGCCGCCGTCCCGATCATGATGTTCGGCAACCCACTGGCAAACGTGGCGATCGCACCGCTGTTGGCACAGATCGCGACACTCAACAACAACGGCATCGGTTTGTAATTCAGCGACCGGCAAATCACCAATACCAGCGACGACAGGATCAACATCGCCGGAACGATCGTCAGCACCGCGACGAACAAAAATGTGACGATGCACAGCGTCATAAATAACTTGGACGCCGACCCACCGGTGAAGCGGACGATCCACATCGACAGGAAATGAAACAGACCGCTCTTTCCGACGACGTCGACCAGGATGCCGGTGCCGATGATCACACCGAATATATTCAGGTCTTCCTTCAGAAACTCGTACAGCTTGGGGTACTCGAACAAGTGCAGCGCCAACCCCAGCGTCACCAGCACCGCCGCACCGCACAGGGCCGCGACCGTTTTGTGAAACCGCTCGATCGCAACCCCCACGTAAGTCGCGCACATGACCGCCGCAAACAGCAACATCACCCCGGCCGACGCCGGCTCGATCGGTGCCTCGTCGACAGAACTGGCAAGCAGCCCGGGGGCGAAACGCAAAGTGTCAGTCAGATTCATTCGAAGACCTGCATCGCAGAAACGGATTCCATCTGCATACCGTACCACCGAACCGCCAAAACACGCTACCTGGGAACCCGCGGGGCTCGTCACCTGTGGGACAGGCTTCCCGCCTGACGCCCGTGGGAGAGGCTTCCAACCTGTCATCTCGGTTTCGATTTCTCGGCCCGCGAGCGTCTGCTACACTGAAGTCGAGTCCCCCGTCGCTCGACAACCGCCCGCACAGCGAGCCTCGATGAGTACCGCGCCACGCTACATCCCCCACTACACGTTGGAAGACTACGCCCAATGGGAAGGCGACTGGGAATTGATCGACGGCGTCGCGATCGCGATGGGGCCATCGCCCTTTGGCCCCCACGAGCGCGTCATCTCCCGGCTGTCATTTCAAATCCAAACTCAGATCCAACAGCACCGGTGCCCGTGTGAGGTGTACACCAATCTCGACTGGATCATCGCCGATGACACGGTCATTCGCCCCGATCTGATGGTGGTTTGTGGCGACCAGCCGGAGAAACATCTGCAGCGGTCCCCCGATCTGGTCGTCGAAGTGCTCTCGGATTCGACTCGCGGTCGCGACTTGACAGCAAAACGCACCCTGTGCCGTGAAAACAACGTCCCGCACTATCTGATCATCGACCCGACGGACAAGACCATCGAGCATGTCACCGACGCCGGCAGTGATCGCCCACGCCTCGACCGCGCCTTAGACCTGTCGCTGGCAACGGCCGACTGCCAACTCACGATTGATCCCCAACGTCTGTTCGATTGACATCGTCCTGCCTGCCAGTCCATCCATCAATCCGATTCAGCGGAATTCCGTACCCAGGAACGTCGAAGGCCCACGGATAGCAGCGCGAACCCACGGATCCCTGACTGCATGACATCCCTGACTGCATTCCATCCGTGGGTTCGCGCTGCCATCCGTGGGCCGATTAAAAGAGAAGCTTCCACCTCGGGCCACCACCACTCCGGGAACAGCGTCCCTTTCGGGGCGTCGGCGTCATCGACTCGCCGCGACGACCTGGACCGGACGTCGCAGAAGGAACCGCGAGATCGTTGACCTTCCGGCTTCCTACTTGTCGCCGCTCGAATCGCCTCGTGGCGGTTGACTCACCAGCGCCCGCTGAACTTCGACCACGCGCGCCGTTTGGATGGCGTTCATGGTCAAGTAGCGATCACGGCCTTCAGGATCGGGCGTGAATCGGGTGAACCCGTCGTCATCGACCGCGACGATGCCGCGCTTCGACAAGCCGAAGTAGCCGTCTTCGGGACGCACCGCATACAAAACGCTGGTCAGGTCCCAGGTCGGCCGATCATGATCGGGACCACTGTGCAACAGATATGCCTCGGGAACGATGTGGTGATCTCGATAGCGAAAGTCGCGTGCGATACTTTCGCGCGGGTACGGTGCAGCGATACCGATCAAAAAGTCACTCCAGATGACCGGCACGTCCACAGGCCACTGGTCGGCAAACCGCTGCATTGAACCGATTCCGTTGCGGACGTTCGCTTCCAGGAAATGCGTGTTGCCCCTGACCGGTCGAAAGGCGCCGGCCATCACCGACACCAATCGCACCTTGCGACGCACCAGTTCGACGCCCGACAGGGGGCTAATCGCATCGGCCGGCGACTCGATCAAATCGGCAAGATTCGCAGCCAATCCCACCTGCACCAACACGACGGAGTGGTCGGCCGATTGTGACAGCGTTTGGCGCAGCACCGTGACTGCATCAGGGGCATCGTCAGCGGTGATCAAATCATGGGGATAGCGGTACTGCCCGCCGTCTTTTTCTTCGACCAGTTTCAAATACTTGCTGTCGCGGCGCTGGGCGTCACGCGTCACACCGACGGGCAAGTCGCCGCGCCCATAAAACGTGTTGACCGCATCGACGAAGGGCGCAGTCAGCGGGTTGATCTTCGAAACCGTCACAGCGGCGATCGCGCATTCGCCTCGATCAGCCAGCGTGTGCAACATCGCAAGCGCCAGCACATCGTCCACGTCTCCGCTGATGTCCGTATCAAAGATCACGGTGACCGGCCGATCTGCCGGCAGCGGGGTGCTCGCCAGCAGCACCAACGAAAACGCACACCAAACAGGGATCGAGAAAGAGGTACGTGTCGCAGATCGTTGGTAGAGCGTTTTAAAGTTCATCGCAGAGGGAATCGCGGAAGGGAGGGTGGTGCGTGATGACGACCATCGACGGCGAGCGGGGAAGAACGACCAATCTACTTCGAAACCGGTGGCGATCCAGGGGCAACCCGGTTCGGAACGAGCGGCGGATTCGCTTGCCAGAGAACAGGGTATTCTTCCGGCAGAGTGTTTTCGGGCCGCTTGATTCGACGCCGGGCCTGCCATGGTGTAAATTTGCTACTACAACATTCAGGCGGGTCCTTCTTATCTTCTCTTTCTTGGGACGCTGACGATGAATTACAAGTTTGTTTGGGTCGACACCTCCAGCGGGATTGACCGACAACAATGGGTCCTCATTCCTCCGGTGACCGTCGGCCGCTGCCCGACGGCGGAAATTACCCTTAGCGACGGTTCGATCAGCCGCAAGCACTGTCAGTTCCTACTGGATCCCTACGGCTCACTTGTGGTCCGCGATCTGGGATCCAAAAACGGCGTGTATGTCGACGAACGGCGGGTCGACAAGGCGGTGATGCTGCCGGGCAGCGAAGTCAAAATCGGCGTGGTCACGCTACGCGTCGAAATGACCGACGAAGCGGTCGACCAGATCGACGAACCCGATTCCGCTTTTGACTTGGAAGTCTACGACGTCGGCGAAACCCAACCGGTGAAAATCATTCCGCCGGCCGAAGGAGCCGGTTGAGCGATCTCACCTGTACGATGCTCCAGTCGGATGGCCCTTCCGGGCCGTCGAGCAGACCTTCTTCGCTACCGCACCGGTTTCACTTTGAATCCCAGCCCCGCGAGCGTGCCGCGGACGGTGTCGGCGTGGTCGCCCTGGATCTCGACCAGATCCTGTTTCGGTTTGACCGTTCCGCCGCTGCCGCAAGCGGCTTGCAGTTTGGTGAGCAGTTCCGGCAGATCATTCGCCTTGGCCGTCAGCCCCTCCACGACCGTCGCCTTGCGGCCACCCTTGCGTTTTTGAACGCTGATCCGCGCGGTCTGTTTCTCCGGCGGCAATCGATCGGCTTCGCGTTGACGTTTCGCTTCGGCTTGTGCTTTTTCTTCCGTGGTGCAAATGCATTCGGATTCCAGCTTTCCGCAGTCCTCGCACTGCGGCGGAATATCAAACGGGGTACCGGCAAAAAGTCGAGTCATCGGGATCCAAGCATCGTGATAAAGAGAAGGGCCAAAGCCGCACTATAGCAGCGCGTTCCACCCGTAGCGGAAGCCGCCAAGGCTTTCGGATCCCCGCGCGGCGTTAGCGACGTTGGCTCCAAACCTTGACGTCATCGATTTCGACGCCTTCACCAGCGCAGCGAAAGACGAGCGTCGGTTTCTTCACGCCAAAGGTCGGATGCGAGGCTTTGAGCTCGGTTTGATCGATCGTCGCGGTGACGTAGTTCTGCCACGTGGTCACCCGCAGCTCGTGCCAACGGCCTGTCTCGACAACCGTATCCGAGGACGCCAGGACTTCGTTGGGGTCCTCCTGGCGGCGGTTCTTGTCGACATGTTTCATGATCCGCCAACCCTTCGGCGTGACGATGACCGAAAACAGGTGTCCCTTTTTGTCCAGCTCGCCTTTGGCCGGATCGAACCCGAAGTGAAAGGCCTTGGTGGCGTCGGAGATTTTGAAACGCAACTGGTACACCGCGTTGTCGGTCTGCACCGTGCGACGTGCCGCCGCGGCGTGATTGTCCGCCGCCACCTCGCTTGCCTGCAGCACCCCATCGGCAACCTTCCAAGTTCCGGTGTTGACATGCCACTTCGTGTCCAACGGTTTGTCAAACGTCTCGTCGACAACCAGTTGACTGTTTTGCGGCGGGATGTCGAACTGAGATTCGACGGCATGTCCGGATTGAATCGAAACGAGAGTCGCGATCAAGAAAGCGGCAAGCGGGGTTCGTGTTGGCATGACGGTTTACCGTTGGAATGGGGAAGGCGGCAGGATACACGGGGACGGACCGAAACTCTTGGCGAGTTCCTCTACGGGAAGGATTGAACGGGGGCGGTAGCGGAACCCGCGGAGGCTTTCGGCTTGCGCGGCGAGGGCGCCGAAACTCTTGGCGAGTTCCGCTACCCGATGCAGCCGACATTGACTGCACGTTAAGGCTGCCAGGGCATCGGGCCATTCTCCTTGGGACGCAGGAATTTTGCGTCCACGTCTTGATACCAGGAATGGAGCATCGAACGCATCTTCGCAACTCGTTCGGCATGCTGGTCGGCCAGATCATCTCGCTCCCCGATGTCATCGGCCAGATTGTACAAATGAACGGCGCCGTCCTCGTACCGCTCCACCAATTTCCAGTCACCGACTCGGATCGCCCCACCCGGAAACCCGCCTTGATTGCTGTAGTGCGGGTAGTGCCAGTAAATCGCATCGCGCTCCGATTCGGTTTTCCCCTTCAGCAACGGCACCAAAGAAACACCGTCAAGGTGTTGCTCGGGCAGCAAAGGCAGACCGGCAAGTTCCAGCAAGGTCGGATAGAAATCGGTGCTGACGACGGGAACGTCACACGAATCAGGGACGTCCTGGATCATCGGCGCATGGATCATGAACGCTTCGCGAATGCCGCCTTCGTACACCCACCCCTTGCCGCCTCTAAGCGGCAAGTTGCTCGTCGGCGAACCTTCGGAAGTGGACAATCCACCGTTATCGCTGGTGAAGCAAATGATGGTTTCGTCCATCAGGTCCAGGGCTTCCAGCCGATCGATGACGATCCCGACGGCCCGGTCCATCGATTCGACCATCGCGGCGTACGTCGCGTGTGCCTGCAGCGTCCGAACCCGACGCGGTTGTTTCGCGTTGGGCCAAACCTGCTCTTCATCGGCAAAGGCGTCTCGGGTATCCAGCCCCAACTCCCTTGCCTTCTGTTCGTACTTTTCGATCAGCGGTTTGGGGGCCAGCAAAGGGGTGTGGACGCTATAGAAAGCGAGGTAGGCGAAAAACGGATCGGCCGAGTTGTCGGCGATGAAGTCGGCGGTTTCATTTGCCAAGCGGATCGGCAAGTGCTCGCCATCGGGGCCGTCGGTCAGTCGCGGATTACCGTAGGGAGAAAAATAGCGTTTGCCGCCATACGGTCCGCCCCGGCTGAATCCGCCGAAATTCAAATCAAACCCTTGCTTGGTCGGCCAAAACTCTTCGCTCGGCCCCAGATGCCATTTCCCCGCAAACATGGTGCGGTAGCCGTGCTGCTTAAACGCTTCGGCCATCGTCACCTCGCTCAGCGGCATGTGATCAATGAGCTCGGCGGGCAAAAAACGGCCGGGGCGTTTTCCGGAAAAGAAGTTGGTGGCGGCGACACGTGTGGGGTAGCGCCCGGTCAGGATGCTGTAGCGCGTCGGGGAACACACCGGGTTGGCCGCGTAGCCGTTGGTGAAATTCGTGCTCCGCTCGGCCAGCCGGTCGATGTTGGGGGTTTCGTAGAACGTGTCGGGGTTGTTGACGCCGACATCCATGAACCCCAAATCATCGACCAAAAAGAAAACGACGTTGGGGGATTTGGCATCCGCCGTTCCGCTCGGCAGGAACACTGTGGCGACAAGGCAACCGATCAGGGCGGTAAGCAGTTTAGGGGTCGAGGGCATCGGCGAATGGAATCCGTGGCGTGTTGGTGATGTCGGATTGGATTGCCGTGTTAGTGTAACCAACAACGGGCGCCTTGTTATTCGCCCGGCGACCGCACCGATTTCGTTGCCTTGATGGAACAACGTCTGCTAGAAACGCCAGATCAGCGCAGCGAGGGGTTATCCGCACCAAATGAAGAATTCACCCTCCGCGGCAGAGGCCGTGCGGTTTTTAAGTCGTTGACCATCACAGGTTTTCGTCACTTTCTCTAGTCGTCCTGCCTGGGGGAGTGAAACGCATAAACGCATGGTATTTCAGAGGTTAAAACCGCAAAACTTCGGTCGGGAGGGTGACTTCCATTGCTTCGATGCCTTTAAGTTTTAACTTGGTACCGATGGAGGCGATCGGCAACGTGCCCCCCCTCGTTCCCAGACAGAGGCTGGGAACAAGTGGCAGGTTTCGCAGCTATTGATTCAGCTGCTCTTCGATCGTTTCGCCGCCGGCCCGGGTTCCCAGTGCCCCCCACAACCCGTAGGGGCTGGACATGCCCGGTGCCTGAACTCCGGTGCCGTTCCACTTCACGTTCCCCGCCGTCGTGTCTCCCGATTCAATCGAATCGGTGATAAAGATCACGGCTCCATCGCCCATCAGGATGTGGGCACCGCCCTGGTGGCGGCTGCTCGGTCCGTAGATGCCGATCGTGAAGGTGTTGTTCCCGTTGCTGCAGATCTCTCGGTTCGGTGGCAGGATCGACGTGATGCCGACGTTGACCGCCATCCCGTTCATCCATTTGAAGCCCCGCTGCACCTCGACATTGTTGCTGGCAAAGTCCGTGCCGGGGGCCCAAAACTTCGGACGATCCGGATCGATTTGATCGGCACACAGACTGGGGTTGTTCAAGATCCCGGAGCGTTCGGCGACGCGGGTGGTGATGTTGTTGTCACCCAGATCCGTATTGAGTTCTCCCCCCATGATCGTGTTGGACAGCCCGTCCAGGACGTCTCGAAATCGAGTCTCTTCGCGAGGCACAAACATCCCTCGCGTGGTCGACCGCATCCGAGTCATTCGCGTCCGCGCGACCACGCCGGTTTGGTTGCGGCCGCCGTTGTTTTGAAACTGAATCGAATCCCCCAATGCGACACCATAATTCGTCCGCCCTTGGGCGGGCAGGCCGATCCCGGGATCACTGGGGCAGCGATAGGACGGGATATTCGTCAGCCAAGGGTCGTATTGGAATTGACCATGCTGGGCCAAATTCATCGCCACCTGCGGCCCCATCGCGCTGAAGAAAAGCCCCTGGGCGGAGGCGGGTTCCTTGACGGCAAACGGATTGCTGATTTGATTCCACAACGCCTGTTGCTCGACGAACGGCAAGATGCCGACGAGGGCGCTCAGGTTAAAAAAGTTGTTGCCACCGTAGGCGGATCCCGGTGGAACCGGCGTCCTGGCTTGAAGGTTGTTGCCGAAACGATAGGTGCCCCCACGGTTTCTCGGCAGGTTCTTGTACGTCGAATGGTAGTTGTGAAACGCCAATCCGATCTGTTTGAAATTGTTACTGCAACTCATCCGGCGAGCCGCTTCCCGAGCCGCCTGAACGGCCGGCAACAGCAACCCGACCAAGATGCCGATGATCGCGATGACCACCAACAGTTCGACGAGCGTGAATGCCCGCCTCGAATCTTTTCGCATCTGACCTCTCCCGTAATGAAAACGAATGAGAACCAAGGTGCGAAAAAGTCCACGCGTCGACAAACCGGTCGATGCGTCTACCGCCGCACCCCGTATAAAAAAAGACGCTTCTGCGTCATCTGCCACTTAAGAATCACCAATTTGTTCACTCGCCCGTTCCGTCAGCCTCTTCCGATTCGTCATCTTCATCGATTCGGGCCGCCGCCTCAGGATTTGCATCCAGGTAGGCCTGAATCGACCCTTCCTCGGGACCGGTCGGTTCCTTGGATGGACCGCAGCCGGTCAACACCATTGCCGCGATCATCAAGGGGGCAACGGCAGATTTGGTCCATGCTTGCTTCATCGTGATCACCAGAATTGA
The DNA here is from genome assembly GCF_014154935.1 of Stieleria mannarensis. GTDB lineage: Bacteria > Planctomycetota > Planctomycetia > Pirellulales > Pirellulaceae > Stieleria > Stieleria mannarensis. The sequence continues at coordinate 99,962 of NZ_JACEHH010000004.1, read as the reverse complement.
ACGAGCGGCAAGGAAATGAGAATCACCAAAGGCAATGCCTTGTGCATCCACCCTAAAGTTTTTTTCAAGCAATTGCACGCAATCTGGCGAACAAATTTTCCATATATTGAAGGCGTTCTCCCGCAGCTTACCGCGCACTCCCCGCCCCCCGACGCTCCGTATCGTTTTGTATCTACCGGTCCTTTCCCGCCAAAACCGCCCCCGGCATCGGCTCCAGATTCGACCGCTGCATCGCCTGAGGTGTTTGATCGGCTGCTGTTTTCTGCCCGTGTTGTTGAGCGGTTGCGACCATTCCTCGCAGGAATCGGGCGCATACCCGCGGCGGCCGATCAAGTTGGTCGTCCCGTTCGGGGCCGGCGGCGGCAGCGACACGTTTGCGCGTGTGCTGCAAAACGCCATCGAAACCCATCGTTTGCTGCCGCAGCGGATGGTGATCATCAACGTGCCGGGAGCCGGTGGGACGATCGGCAGCCGACGGGTCAAGAACGCGCGTCCCGACGGATACACGCTGTTGCTGCTGCACGACGGCATTTTGACCGCGCGCCATTCGGGCAGTGCAAGCTACGGCGCCGATGCGTTCACCCCGATCGCGGGCACGGGAAACGCGTCCCAGGTGATCGCCGTCAACGACACTTCACCGTATGCGGATTTGCCAGCGTTGATGCGCGACGCAACACAGCACCCCGATTCGATTGTCTTTGCAGCCAACATGGGCGCGCCCAGCCACTTCGCCGGGTTGATGTTGCAATCGAAACACCCCGGGGCCAAGTTTCGTTTCACGCAAACCGGTGGCGGCGCGAAGCGTTTCGCTGCGATGCAAGGTGGCCACGTCGATGTGTCTTCATTCTCGATCGCGGAATACATTCAATTTGAACCCAGCGGGATCCGGGCCTTGGCGCTGCTCGGTCCCCAGCGACATCCCGATCTGCCGGAACTGGCGACCGCCACCGAACAGGGCATTGACGTCATCAACGAGAACATGCAGTTCTGGTGGGCGCCGCTCGGCACGCCGGCTGAGCGAATCGAGACGATTGCCGATGCGTTGCAGGCGGCGATGCAAACCGACCAGGTTCGCCAAACACTGGCCGAAATGAAGATCACGCCGACGATGATGCGAGACGAGTCGCTCGCGGCAGAACTCGACCAGCGTGACCGCTTGATCGCCGCCGCCGCCCCGACGTCCGACGTGCAACTGCCGCCGTTTGCCAATTACGCGCTGGCCGGCTTGATCCTGACCGCCGCCGCTGCATCGCTTCAAACGTTTCGCCGCCGTACCGCCATGCGCCGCGATCCCCCGCAACATGAGGCGGTCGACGGCACGCCAAAGGTGCGTCCGGCCAACCGCATCCAATTGGCGGGGATCGGATGCCTGACGATCGGTTATGTGACCAGCCTGCAGTTGGGCGTGGCCGGTTTCGTGTCGGCCACAGCCGCCTACGCCTTGCTTAGCGGAGGCCTCTTGTTGTGGCCCTTGCTTGTGTCACGACAGGCCAACCCGATCAAGGCGACGCTGACGCTGTTGATCGTCAGTGTGATGATGAGCGTCGTGATGCATCACCTGTTTACCGAAGTGTTGGTCGTGGATTTACCGTAGCAAAAGCCTTGGCGGCTTCCGCCACGGCGTGCGTTCATTCCAGGAGAGTTCTCGCTTTGTTTACCCAGCCCGGCGTTGCGATCGAATTTTTGCTGTCCCCGACCGCCTTGTTGATGGCGGCGATCGGGTCGCTGTTGGGCATCTTTGTCGGAGCGATTCCGGGATTGACCGGCGCGATGTTGATCGCGTTGACGTTGCCGCTGACCTTCTCGATGCCCAGTGAACTCGCCCTCGTCTTGCTTGTGGCGATGTATGTCGGATCGGTCAGCGGTGGGCTGGTGACGGCGACCTTGTTGCGGATCCCTGGGACACCCGCCTCGATGATGACCACGCTGGACGGTTACCCGATGGCCCGGCGTGGTCAATCCGGACGCGCCTTGGCGTTGGGGATCGGCGGGTCCTTTCTGGGCGGGATGATCTCCTGGGGATTCCTGGTCTGCTTGGCCCAACCGATGGCGGTCTGGTCGTTGACGTTCGGCCCCTTTGAATTCTTCGCCTTGGTCGCCGTGGCGATGGTCTTGATCGCATCGGTCGGCGGCAAATCGCTCAGCCTGGGCCTGTTCTCGGGCGCGCTCGGTGTGATGATCGCCATGCCGGGTTCGTCGCCGGCGACCGGAGCGACGCGATGGACCTTTGGCATCCACGAACTGGACGACGGGTTCAAACTGTTGCCCGTCCTGATCGGCCTGTTCGCCGTCAACCAGGTGATCCGCCAAGTCCTGGACGGCGGCGACGCGGGCGAAACCGTCGAAGCGTCCGATGGCGACAAACTGGATTTCCGCGCCCGTGACCTCGCGACCCACGGCGTTAATCTCGTCCGCTCGGCTCTGATCGGAACCTGGATCGGAATCTTGCCCGGCATCGGTGCCAACGTCGGGTCGGTCATCGCCTACTCCGCCGCCCGCCGAGCGTCGGGCACCCCCGAACAGTTCGGCAGCGGCAGCGAAGAAGGCATCGTCGCGTCCGAAACCGCCAACAACGCGACCGTCGGCGGCGCGCTGATCCCACTGGTCGCGATGGGCATCCCCGGCAGCGTGATCGACGCCATCTTATTGGGGGCCTTGGTGATTCACGGGTTACAACCCGGACCGATGCTGGTTCAAAGCGATCCCCTGGCGGTCCAAACGATCGTCGGAACCCTGTTGATCGCCAACGTGCTGACGCTGTTGTTCTTGTTGGCCTCGGTGCGCGTGATGGTGCGGGCGGCACGCGTCCCCAGCTATGTCCTGGTCCCCATCGTGATGATCTTTTGCGTGATCGGTTCCTACGCGCTTGCCAATCGGATGTTCGACGTCTGGGTGATGCTAGCGTTCGGTGTCGTCGGCTACCTGATGGAACGGCAAAGCATCCCGATCGCGCCACTGGTGATCGGATTGGTGTTGGCGCCGATCGGTGAAGAACACCTGACGGCGGGGCTGATGAAAAGCGGCGGCAGTTTGATGCCGATGTTCACCCAACCGATCTCGTTGGGCTTGTGTCTGCTTGCATTGGCGATGGTGGTGTGGACACTATGGCGGCGGGTCGCTGACGGCAAAGCGATCCGTTTGCCTGACGATTCGTCCGAGTAATTCATCCGGATAGAAGCTGTTGCAGATGATGGCAGGACGATCGGCGATTCGCCGAAGAAAACGAAATTCTTGGCGAATTCCGCTACCCCAAATGCATACACTTGAGTCACTCGCTCCCTCACACCATTGACCGACGACCATGGCGCGTCCCAACATCCTGTGGTATTGCACCGACCAACAGCGTTTCGACACCATCGGAGCGTTGGGAAACCCGCATGTGGTCACACCGACAATTGACCAACTGGTCGCCGACGGCGTCGCGATGACCCATGCGTATTGCCAAAGCCCGATCTGTACGCCCAGCCGGTCCAGTTTCATGACGGGCATGTATCCGTCCCGCGTGCACAACACCCGCAACGGCAACGAATCGTTTCCGGCGTCTCCCCCGGTGATCACCAAATTAATCGCCGATTCGGGCTACGATTGCGGGCTGGTCGGCAAATTCCATTTGCAAAGTGCGGGTCATCGCACCGAGCCGCGGATCGACGACGGTTTCTCCTATTGGAAGTTCAGCCACGCGCCGCGAGACGATTGGTCCGAAGGCCACGATTACGCACAGTGGGTCTCTGATCGAGGCGGCGATCTGGACGCGATGAGGCAATCGGATGAGCATGTCCCGACGGAATTCCACCAGACGACTTGGGCCAGCGAGTGCGCGATCGAATTCATCAACCAACACGCTCAGTCGGCCCAACCGTGGCTGTTGAATCTGAACATCTACGACCCGCACCCGCCATTCATCCCGCCCAAATCCTACGCGGATCGGTTCGACGCGGCCGACATGCCGGGGCCGCACTTCCAAGACTCGGATCTGGAGCAACAAAAGAAACTCGCCTCGCTGGACTTTCAGGACGAAATCCGCCCCCCCGAGCAACACAACGCCAAACGCGTCCAAGCCGACTACTACGCCATGATTGCCCAGATCGACGACCAGTTCGCGCGGATCCTCCAGACGCTCGACCGCACCGGTGCGCGGGACAACACGGTGATCATTTTCACCAGTGACCACGGCGAAGCGCTCGGTGACCACGGGCTGATGTTCAAAGGATGCCGGTTCTACGAAGGCCTGGTGCGGGTCCCGTTGATCTTTTCCTGGCCCGGGCAGTTCCAATCCGGGTTGGTCTGTGACGGATTGGTGGAACTGCTCGACCTGACATCGACCCTGATGGAACTATGTGGGTTGGAGTGCCCCGACTACATGCAGGGCAAGAGTTTGCTGCCGATCCTGCGTGGGCAATCTGATCCATCGCAACACCACGACTTCGTCCGCAGCGAGTATTTCGACGCCCTCGATCCACACTTCACCGGCGGCGTCGGGACGTTCGGCACGATGTACCGGACCCCGCGGTACAAGCTGTGCCTGTACCACGACAAAGGACTCGGCGAACTGTATGACCTGCAGACCGATCCGTGGGAGTTCAATGACCTGTGGGATGATCCCGTTCACCAGTCGATCAAACACAGTCTGATCCATGACGCGTTCGACGCCCACGTCGTGCTGACGACCGACATGGGATCGCGACGAATCGCCCCGATGTGAGCTACCGACAGGTATGCCGCGTGATCACTTGAATGATGTCGGCGACGTTTTCGGCCTTTCGGAAATCAAACGTCAACGGCTCCGCCGTGCTGGAAAGCCAAAGTTTTAAGTCCGAATCCAAATCGAAGTGCCCGGCACTTTCGATGGAGTAGCGGACGATGCTGCGATAGGGGATCGAAAGGTATTCGGTCTTTCGTCCGGTCATACCTTGCTTGTCGATCACGATGATGCGTTTGTTGGTCAACACGATCATGTCGCGAACCAATTGGTAGGCTTTCTCCACGGATTCGTCATCAATGACGATCGACGCGATCTGCTTTTCCACCTTATCCAGGTTCGCCTCGGAAGCCGACCCTAGCATGCCTGATAAGAGTCCCATTGAAATTGAGCCTTTGCAAAATCGTGTCGTCGGACTCGCCGCAGAGGGTGCCCCAAATGAACGCGGCGAGCAGAATCGGTTGTTGCAGTTCAGTTTACACGTTCTCGCGTTCGGTTGAAAACCTCCAGCTGTCGGCGTGCCGAGGGCATCAGCAATTCGGTTCTCCGCTATCGGCTCGTCACCGCCTGCGAGCCGAGTCGGGTCGACCGCATCAGGGCTTGGTTCAATTCTTGGGTCAGCCGGTGGACGATGTCCGGGTGCTGGTCATACAGGTTCTTGGACTCCCACAATTGTTCCCGCAGTCGTCGGCAATATGCTCCAGGTGCAGCGTCTTGGGCTGGGCCGAACGGGACTCGCAGCAGTGCTCGACCAACAACGGGCGGACTTTGTACTCAATCTTTCCATCACGATTGAAGTGTTTCCATCTTCGTCGGACGATCCGCTACGATGCGGGTGCAGTTTCCCCCGCCCCTTTTCCCCGCCGCTTGTGAATCTGAACCATGCGATCTGCCCTGTTGTGTTTGTTGTGGTTGGCCTGCGCTATCTCTGCATCCGCTGCTGATTTTCGGGCGTTGCCCGTGGGACAGCAACCGGCCGACGGACGACGGGCAGAGCTGCGTACCTTGAACAGCGATTTCCCCTTCAAGAAAACCGTAGAGGGGCAAGACTGGTCGATGCGTCGGGCCGAAATCCGGCGTCGGATCCTGCTGTCCCAGGGGTTGTGGCCGATGCCGACCAAGAGCGAGCTGAACGCCGTCGTTCACGGCCGCGTCGAACGAGACGATTACGTGGTGGACCGCGTGTACTTTGAATCGATACCGGGACACTATGTGACCGGCAGCCTGTATCGTCCGAAAGGCAAATCGGGGCCGTTTCCGGCCATCTTGTCCCCGCACGGCCATTGGAAAGACGGCCGGTTCTACGACGCCGGTGACGCCCAGATTCACGCCGACCTGGCCAGCGGCGCCGAACGTTTTGAAGTCGGCGGACGGTACCCGATCCAAGCCCGTGCGGTGCAACTGGCGCGGATGGGGTGTTTGGTGTTCGTCTATGACATGACCGGCAACGCCGATTCGATCCAGATCGGCCATCGCCCGGATCAGGCCGCACATCTGGATCGCAAGACGGATTGGGGGTTCTTTAGCGCCCAAGCAGAATTGCGACTGCAGAACATGATGGGGCTGCAAACGTGGAACTCGATCCGCGCGGTCGATTTCTTGTTGGATTTGGACGACACCGATCCGAGCCGTCTCGGTGTGACCGGGGCCAGCGGCGGAGGGACGCAATCGATGATCCTAGGCGCGATCGATGACCGGATCACCGCGGCGATGCCGTGCGTGATGGTGTCCACTTCAATGCAGGGCGGATGCACCTGCGAGAACGCGCCTTATCTGCGGATCGACCAGGGAAACATTGACATTGCCGCAGCCATCGCGCCGCGACCGCTGGGGTTGACCGCCGCCGATGACTGGACGGTCGAATTGGAAACCAAAGGTTATCCGGACTTGCGCAAGTTGTATGCCGATCTTGGGCACCACGATCGATTGACGGCCGTGTTCAATGTGCACTTCAAACACAATTACAACCACGTCAATCGCGCGGTCATGTACGGGTTCTTCAATCGACACTTCCAACTCGGATTCCGCGAACCGATTTTGGAACGCAATTACGCCCCGCTGTCTCGTGCGGAAGCCACCGTGTGGACCGGCGACCATCCGGCACCTGCTGGGGACGCCGTCGGTGATACGCATGAAGTCCGCATCCTGAAGCTCGCGACTCAGGATTCCCAGCGGCAAATGGAAGCGTTGATGCCGACAACGGACGATCAACTCGCCGAATATCGACGCGTCGTCGGCGGCGCCTGGGAAACGATTCTCGCGCGACAGTTGGACCAGGTTCAATCGACGTCGTTCGTCAAAACCGACGAAGTGCAGCTGAACGGCCATTCGGTGACGCTCGGGCTGGTCGATCACGCGGACGAACAATTACCGGTCATGACGATCAATCGCTCCGGCAAAAAAGGAACCGTGGTGTGGATCACCGATCAGGGCAAACAGGGGCTGTTGGACGGTGATTCGATCCACCCGATCGTTGCTGAAATCGCACGCGCGGGATACACCGTCATTTCCGCCGACCTGTTCGGCCAAGGCGAGTTTCTTGCCGGTGACCAACCCTTGGATGCACAGCGGATGTGGTACCAACGCGACGGCGATTTGGCCTGGCATCGTTTTGCCGGATACACCTATGGCTACAACCACTCGATGTTCGTGAAGCGAGTCCATGACGTGTTGTCCGTGATCAAACACGCCGTATCAAATTCCGACGGGGAGATTCATTTGGTCGGGATCGGACGTCAGGCCGGCGTGATCGCCGCAGCGGCACGCAGCCAATCCGGCAACGCGATTGCGCGGACCTTTATTGATCCCGACGGGTTTCGCTTTTCCACACTCGATCGGCAGGACGATCCGATGTTTGTGCCCGGTGCGATCAAGTACCTGGGCGTCGACGGTTTGTTGTCGCTGTGTGTTCCTGGCCAGATCGACATCGTCGCCGAGGCATTGCCCGTTGTGCGTCGTATCGAGCGGGCCAATGGAAAAACGGAAACGGTCCAATGGCATCGCAGCACCGACGACCTGCTCTCCGCGATCCGTGCAGCTCTTGTACGCTAGGGTTCTCGGGGCTTCCGCCCCGAGACCGGTGGCGAAAACCATCGCATTCGCCCCGGAGGGGCCGGCGTTGGACTTCACGACTGGCTGGTTGCTAAACGCTCGAGCACCGCTTCGGCGCGTTGGCGTTTGCGTTTGGTCAGCGGGGGACCGTCCAATTGCAGCGCCTGTAGGAGCATCGTTTTGGCTTGATCGTGTTGGCCATGCTTGTAGAACACGATGCCACGGTTGTAGCGTGCCCAGGCATTGCCGGGGCACAGTCGGATGGATTCTTCGAAATCACGCTCGGATTCACTCGTTCGCTCCAGCCCCGCCAAGGCGAAGGCGCGTCCGTTGAGTGCGAACGCGAGCAACTGGTGCAATCCCGCGGTTCGACTGAGCCGGACGGCGGCATCCAGGTCCGCCAACGCGTTGTCCCATTCACCCATTTCCGCGTAGATCTGGCCGCGCGAGCTTAACAGTTCTGGATCGGGATCCTCGGATGACAGTTCCAACAGACGCGTGTAATCGTCAACGGCTTCGACATGCTGTTCAGAGTACCAGCGGATCCATCCTCGCAAGCGATACCCGACCGCCGCGTCGGGGTCCATCTCGATGATTTCTTCGGCGACCGCGATCGCGTCGTCATAGCGTTCCAGGCCTTCGAGCCGAATGACTTTGGCTTGCAACGATTGGAGCGCCGCTTCCTGGGCGTCCTCGGGCGCGATTTCGGCGAGTCGATCGATGTCGGCTTCGGCTGCCGATTCATCACCTTGCATTTGATGGGCATAGGCGCGACCGGAGTACGCGTACGGATCGTCGGGATACTTTTCAATCAGTTTCTCGTAGTCCTCCAGAGCTTGATCGTGGCGTTTGAGTCGCATCAGCACGGCGGCCCGTCGTAACCGCGCGCCGTCGTACACGCCCGACAATTCCAGCGCCCGATTAAAGTCTTCCAGTGCCAGTTCGTCTTCCTGGCGGTCCATCAAGAAGCATCCCCGGAGGAAAAAGATGTGTTCGTTTTCCGGGTCCAACTCGCACGCCCGCTGGTAATCGTTCAAGGCGTCGTCGTGGTTGCCGGCCTGCGTGTGCGCGAACGCTCGATTGACGTAGTGCGCGGGCTGTGCGGGTTGTTGTTCGATCAACGCGGACTGTTCGTCGATGGCCGCTTGGGGATTTTCGTTCATGCGGTGCAACAACGCGATTTGCTCGCGAGGTTCGGTCCACTGGGGCGCCAACCGACTCGCTTCGGTCAGGGCTTCCATCGCGGCGTCCAATTCGCCTTGTTGCAAACTGAGTGACCCGAGCAAATGCAATGCGATCGGGTTTTTCGGATCCAGATCCAACACGGCGTGGCAATCCGCCAAGGCCAGATCGCGTTGCTCGGTCGCGGCGTAACAAAATCCGCGGGTCAAGAAAACGGCGGGTGTTTCGACGCCCAATTCGATCGCGCGATCGCACGATCGGATCGCCTCGTCGAACTCGCCTTGCATCTGCAGGATTCGACCGCGAAGCGCGTGAGCCTGGCCTTCGTCCTGTTGCAAGCCGAGCGCGTTGTCGCAATCGACTCGCGCCAGTTCGAACTTGTTCTGCGACAGGTACAACATGCTGCGATGCAGCCGTGGCGCGATCGCATCGGGCACCAATTCGATCGCACGGGTCAAATGCTCCATCGCCAAAGATTCATCGTGCAGTTCGTCTTGCTGGTACAACCAACCCAACATGGCATGGGTGGCGCCGTTGTGGGGATCAAGCCGCAGGATCGGCAGCAGGTCGTCGAGCGCGGGTGCCAGCTGATCTCGGCCGAGGTGCAGTTCCGCGCGGCGGAACCGGAACGCCGGTTCGCGGGGGGCCAATCCGATCGCCGTGCCCAAATCCGATTCCGCCTGCTCCCAAGCCTCCAGCCCCGAGTAAATCTGTGAGCGATGGAGGTAGAACCAGGCGGCCGAGGGGACCAATTGGATCGCTCGATTCAGATCGATCAGCGCCGCCTGATGATTGCCGGCGACGTAATGGTACCAGCCGCGGCGGCCCAGCAGCGGCGCACACTGGGGGGCCAGTTGGATCGCATCGGAATACGCCTGAATCGCGTTTTCAAACTCTTCGCGGTTGGCAAATCGCGCCGCCGAGGCGACGTGCAGCGTTAGTTCAGAGGGGCTTTGGCGCAGCAGACGTTGCAGTTCCGCATCGGACGTGCCCGCGTACCGTTCTTCGGTCGATTCGATCCACGCACTGGTTTCTTGGAACACCTGCTGCGGCGTCGGTGTCGGATCTTCCTTAGCCGCCGGTTTCGAAACAAACGCTCGCAACCGACTGACGCCTTGGTTCCACCATTTCATCAGCGGGTTGGTTCGATCCGATGCTGGTTCGATCAGGCCGGCGGCTCGCATCAATGCGTCGTCGATGCCGCACGTTTCGATCTCGCTGCGATACCGGCTGAACGGTTTGATTCCGAGCTTGGTGACCGGATCGAGGTTGACCCGGCGATACATCAAGAACGCGACCGGACCGTGCTCGACATCGGGCAGCGCGAGCGATTCGATGCGTCGAGTGATCTGGTCCACCAAACCCTCTCGCCCGCAGGTGGGGCCGTCGCCGGGGACATTTGGGGCGGTTTCGATCTGCATCAACCGCGTCGCGCCGGGCAACAACGCCAACGACACCATCAGCTCAAACCCGTCGTCCGTGTCGGCTTGGGCAATCAGCGTGTCGACCGCGTGGGCGACGACGCCGGAATAGTTTTCGATGGCAGTTGTGGAGATGCGCGCCGTCGATCCCACTTCGCCACACAAATGCACATAAAAAGAACTCGGGATCTCGGACAGTTGGGCATCCCTGGCCGATTTCGCCGGACCGACCTGTTGGCCGACAATGGTTTCGTTGCGTTGTTGGCGGCGCTTCATCTCGCCCAGCGAGGGAACGTTGAACCGTCCGCCACAACATTGACACTGCATCGTCGTCCCTGCCTTGGATGGCCGAACCTGGACCTGCTGACCACACTGGCACGAGACGGTAAACATGGTGCAGGGCTCCGCAAATTCGACAAGACGATCGCCTTCATTCTAAACCGCACCGTGCATTGGACCACCGCCGCTGTTTGGCAAACTGATACAGAATTTCCGCCCCCTGGTTCAACGCGTCGACCTCGATCCATTCGTCTTTGGTATGGGCCTGGTCGATCGATCCGGGGCCGAAAACCACGGTGGGGATGCCGACGGCGGCGAACTTCGGTGCCTGGGTGGCGAAACCGACCCCGATCGCTTGCGACGCGCCGGCGATGCGTTTGGTCAGCGCGACCAAAGAATCGGCCAGGGCACCGTTGTCACCATCGACCAGCGGTTCACAGCTGGTGTCCGGCGGCAGCATCTCGAATTCAACGCCACAACCATCCGCTAACGCCTGCTGCGTTTGCCGCAGGATTGTGTCGAAGGATTCGCCCGGCACCACTCGGCGGTCGATTTCAATGACACACCACTCCGGCACAATGTTCACGCTTTCACCCCCGCGAATCGTCCCGACGCTGAGCGACGGGCGACCGCATAGCGGATGCGTGGCAGAGGGTGGATGCTCGGGTGAATCGGATTGCAACTGGGCGGCCAGTTGTTCCAAACCGCCGATCACTCGCGCCATGCCATAGATCGCGTTGCGACCGAGCGTCGGACGGCTGCTGTGCACGGCGATGCCGGAGGTGCGGATCCGCCATCGCAAGACACCCTTGTGCGCGACCACGACGTTCAAATCCGTCGGTTCGGCGACGATCGCCAGATCGGGTTTCGGCGAAAGCAACGCGTCACCGGTGTTGATCCGCCGAGCCAAATCGCTGGCGCCGATCTGCCCCAGTTCTTCGTCACAGGTCAACGAGACGATCAGATTGTTGCGTGAATGTGGGTCCTCGCGACGAAGACGTGCGACGGCGGACAACATCGCTGCCATCGGGCCTTTCACGTCACAGGCTCCCCGCCCGTGCACCCGCCCGCCTCGCTCCAGGGGCTGGTACGGATCGATCGGCATGCCGGCCACCGGGACCGTGTCTTGATGGGCGTCCAACAACAGCGTGGGGCGGTCGGGATCGCCATCCAGTCTCGCGATCACATTTCCACGGCCCGGTTCGATCTGGTCGTACCGATGATGTATGTTGTGCCTTGCGAAAAATCGGCACAGCCAATCGCTCATGCCCTGTTCGCACCACTCCGGCCCCCGATGGTCATGTCCCATCGGGTTTTGGCTGGGAATCCGAATCAATTGCTTCAAGATCGCCAGCGGTGAATCGTCGTCCATCAAAAGGGAGCCTCGCAGGCAAATGAGTCAAATCGATCAAGTTCACGCTCGGCAAGGCAACCGTTTGACGCGCCGTGCATGGATGACAGCCACCGCGGCCGCCGCTGCGACGTGCATGACACACAAACCTGTCACCGCACAGTCCAACGCCGCACAGTCCAACGCCGCACAGTCCAACGCCGCACAGTCCAACGCCGCACAGTCCGTTGCCGGTAAAGGGTACATCGATGCGCACGTGCATGTGTGGACGCCGGATACGAAATCGTACCCGCTGGATGATCGCTACGACGTCTCGGCAATGCAGCCGCCCAGTTTTACCCCCGAACAATTGTGGCGACTGGCCGAGCCATCGGGTGTCAGCCGAATCGTGTTGATTCAAATGAGTTTTTACGGATTTGACAATTCGTACATGCTGGACGTGATCGAAAAAGCCCCGGGGCGGTTTTCCGGTGTGGCCGTGATCGATCCGAACGACCGCCCGGCGGAGACCATGAAAGCATTGAAAGCCAAAGGCGTACGGGGATTCCGCATCGTGTCGGGCAAACGCGATCCGGACCGTTGGTTGTCCGGGGACGGGATGAAAAAAATGTGGGCCTGTGCGGCCGACGAATCCCTGGCAATCTGCCCGCTGATCAACCCGGAATACCTTCCGTCGGTCAACAAGATGTGCCGGCAGTTTCCCCAGACGCCTGTCGTGATCGATCACTTCGCCAGGATCGGGATCGATGGCACGATTTCCCAGCGAGATCTGGACGCGCTGTGCCGTCTAGCCGAACACAAACAAACGTATGTCAAAACGTCCGCGTTTTATGCACTCGGAAAAAAAGCGGCGCCGTACACCGACCTGGGCCCGATGATTCACCGATTGGCTCATGCGTTCGGAAGCGATCGGTTGATGTGGGCGACCGATTGCCCCTACCAGGTTCAAGGCGGGCACACCTATCACGACTCGATCGATTTGATTCGGTACAAGTTGGACTTTTTGACCGACCGTGATCGCAGTTGGATGCTGCGAAAGACCGCCGAGAAGGTGTTCTTCGGGGCGATCGGCCGGTAGCGGAAGCCGCCAAGGCTTTCGGTCCCCTGGTGCGGTGTTGCCACACCAGTGCGAAACTCTTGGCGAGTTCCGCTACCCCGAACACCGAGCAGCCTCGTCCACTACAGCGTCTTTCGTAGCACGTCGATCAATCGCTCCACGGACGCTTGATCGTTGTATCCATGGATCGCAATTCGCAAACGTCCGGCGTGGCACATCACGTGAATGTTCTGTTGATGCAACGCGTCATAAATCCGCTGTGCGTCGGGGTGCATGAACGCCACGATTCCCGCCAAATGATCCGGGTGATCGGGCGTGATCAATTCCACGGGCAATCGTTTCAGTTCATCCAGGCACATCCGAACCAAGGGGCGGCAATGGGCGTCGATGGTTTCGACGCCGACCGACTGGATGTACCGCAAACCGGCCTCGACGGCATAGACGGCCGGATAGTTGGGCATGCCGACTGAAAAACTGGCGGCGCCCTGTTTGGCAACGGCATGCTCGAATCGATCAGCATCGAATGCGTTTTCCAAATGGAACCAACCGCCCGCCGGTGCCGTCAATCGCGCGGCACTCGATGACGGCACGCCCACCAACCCGCCGCCGTGTGAAGCCAGGATCCATTTGTGGGTCGAACTGACGATCAGATCAACGTCGCGCAAATCGAGCGGGATGCGGCCGAGTGCTTGGGTGACGTCGACCGAGATTAACGCGGGGCAGTGCCGCCGGACCGTGCCGACCATTTCTGGCAGATTGACTTTGTGCCCGTTAAAAAAACTGACCAATGAAGTCGTGACCAGGCGCGTCCGAGGGCCCAACAATGGAATCAAGTCTTCGATGCGGAGCGACCACTCGCGGGCCCGCCAGACCTTGACCGTCGCCGGACATTGCTCATGCAACCACGGCGTCGCACCGGCCGGAAAGTCCAGGTCGTTGATCACGACCTCGTCGCCTTCACGCAGCCCCAGTGCCAACGCGGCCAAGTTGTACGCCTCGGACGAACACGAACACAAACTGACTTCGTCGGCAGTCAATCCGTACGACCGGGCGATGTGTTGTTTGGCACTGTCCCAAACTTTGGCGTGCAACTCGCGTCCGTCCATGCCCAACAGTTTGTCTTGACCATATCGATGAAGTGCATCGAGCACGGCGGTCGGGGTAATCCCTTCGGCGGCCGTGTTGAAGTAGTCCTTGCCCGAGAGAGCTGGGAAATCGCGCTGTCGCGAGGATTCGTTCAGCATGGGGAAGTATCGCTGGTTAGAGAGGCTTTTGTCGCCGGTTGTTCGACGGCGTTTCGGTTGGACAACGGCCGTTCAGGTCGTCGAATCCCCTCGATCGACGGCCCGGAGGGGCCATCGTACGGGCGGAATCATGGCTGTCCTATTCGCCGGGATTGATTTTGCTGACGACAGTGTAACGAACGGCTACAATGAACGTCCCGCCCGCCTTCCCCCCTGTCATGCTGATTCGCCCCATGCATGTTCCCAGTCTGTTTCTGGACACCCCCCAGCGTCTACTTGGTTGCCTGACGGCGTTTGCGTTTACGATCGCAGCGTCGGCCGGACTCGCCCAGGAAGCGTCGCCACAAGCGATCGCGTTTTTTGAAAAGGAAGTCCGTCCGGTGTTGGTCGAACATTGTTACGACTGTCATTCGGCCGAAGGCAGCGTCCGGGGAGGCCTGCGGCTGGACACTCGCGCGGGACTGGCCGAAGGCGGCGACTCCGGACCGGCGATCGTGGCCGGGGATGCCGACGCGAGTTTGATGATCCAGGCGATTCGGTATCAGAACCGTGACCTGCAGATGCCGCCCCGGAATCCGCTGCCCGAGCGCGCCATCAAGGTGTTGGAGAAATGGGTCACCGAGGGCGCGGCCGATCCGCGAGTGCCCGCCAGCTCGGATCCCGATTCGCCAGAGCTTCCCGCCGACCACAGTCCATCGGGCATGAGCATCGACCAGGGGCGACAGTTTTGGGCATTCCGTCCGGTGAGAGATCCCGCGATTCCGCAGGTCGACGATTCGCAGTGGACGGAAAACCCGATCGACGCGTTTGTCCTGGCGCGGCTCCAGGAAAACGGCCTGTCACCGGCACCACCGGCGGACAAGGTCACGCTGATTCGCCGGATCACACAGGACCTGATCGGATTACCGCCGACACCCGACCAGATCGAAGCCTTCGTCGCCGACCAGTCGCCGTCGGCTTATGACAAATTGATCGAACGCCTGCTGAATTCACCGCACTATGGAGTCCGCTGGGGAAGGCATTGGTTGGACGTGGCACGCTACGCCGATTCCAACGGGCTGGACGAAAACTTGGGTTACGGCCAAGCCTGGCGCTACCGTGATTATGTCGTCGATGCCTTCAACAACGACAAACCGTACGACCGATTTCTGATCGAACAAATTGCCGGCGACTTGCTGCCCGAAGCAAACCGTGAAACCAAAACCGCCACCGGGTTCCTGGCACTGGGGGCCAAGGTGTTGGCCGAACCCGATCGACAAAAGCTGGAAATGGACATCATCGATGAACAGCTCGACACGCTCGGCAAAGCCTTTCTGGGAATGACTTTCGGATGCGTGCGGTGCCACGATCACAAGTTCGATCCGATCATGCAATCCGATTACTACGCCTTGGCCGCGATCTTCAAAAGCACCAAGACGCTGGGCGATTCCAATACCGGTGCGATCAAACACTGGTACGAACATTCGTTTTCCTCGGAGGAGGAAGCGGCGCGGCTGAAGGAGATCGATGCGCAGATCGCAGCCAAAAAGAAAGCGGCGGCGAGTTTCAAAAACGCGGCGATCGCAAAGATCCGCCAAGCGGCACGCGAAAACGCAGCCGACTACCTGGCCGCCGCAGCCCGCTTCGACGTCGCCATGCCGCTGACGACCGTCGCCGAAATCGCCAAGCCACTTTCGCTGCACCCCCGAATCCTGCACCACTGCCGGATGCACTTGGATTTTCACCGCGATGATCCGCTGTGGGTCACCTGGCACCAACTCGCCGACGCAGGAGACGTCGATGCGATCCGGCGACACTACGGCGATTTGTTTGCGCGCGCCGAGCAGGCGTTCGCCGCGGCAAAGAAGCAAAACCCGAAAGCGACCACGCTGGATGATCCGACGCTCCAAGCGGCCCGGGCGGCCTTGCTGGACAACGCCGGCTTTTTGGCCGTTCCCGCCAAGGAATCCTTTGCCTTCGATCCCGAAACGCTGGCGGAGTACTACCGGTTGATGGACGAGGCACGGGCCTTTGAAAGCGTCGCGGCCGACGAAACCGCCGCGATGGGGGTCAGCGAAGGCGACGTGGTCGAGCGATTGCCGATTCATATTCGAGGCAGCTACAAGAACCTGGGGGAACCGGTCGCGCGTGAGTTCCCCAAAGTGATGCGACACTCCACCGTGCGCCCCGTCTTTCCCAGCGGGCAGAGCGGTCGGTTGCAATTGGCGCGTTGGATGGCCGACACCCGGCACCCGCTGACCGCCCGTGTGATCGTCAATCGGATTTGGGGATGGCACTTCGGTGAGGCGTTGGTGCGGACGACCGAAAACTTTGGACGGCTGGGTGATCGGCCGTCGCATCCGGACCTGCTGGACTGGCTGGCCAGACGATTCATGGCCGGCGGATGGTCGATCAAGGACCTGCACCGAATGATCCTGCGGTCAAACACCTACCGTCTCGCGTCATTGCATCCCGACGAACAACGCTATGCGACGATCGACCCGGAAAACCGCTTGCTTTGGAAAGCGAACTTGCGGCGTTTGGAAGCCGAACAGATCCGCGATTCCATCCTGGCGGTCTCGGGGCGTTTGAACCGCGAGATCGGCGGCAAGACCCTGCCGCTGCGGAACCGACAATTCGTCTTCAATCACACCTCCGAAGACCACACGAAATACGACAGCGTGCGACGCGCGTTGTACCTGCCGGTGATTCGAAACAACTTGTACGCGTTCTTCACGCAATTCGATTACCCCGACCCGACGATGCCCACCGGTTCGCGCAACGCGACCGTGATCGCACCCCAAAACTTGCTGTTGATGAACGATAGCCTGGTGATGGAATCGGCCGATGCGTTGGCCGGGTCGGTGCTGGCGCAATCCAAAGATGATATCGATCGCGTCGCCGAGGCCTATCGACGCGCGGTGGGACGCGAACCGTCGCCGCATGAAATTGAACGTGCGATTCGGTTTGTTTCACAGTTGACCGACGGTGGCGACGCGGTAGACGATCGGCAGCAGCAGGCTTGGTCGCTGTTCTGCCAAAGTCTGATGGCCAGCAACGAATTTATTTATGTTCGATAAGTGGGATAGGCTTCCAGCCTGTCGTTGCCGCGTTGACAGGCTGGAAGCCTATCCCACTTCAGAATCCCACACGGGTTCTCCGCCCGATTTCAAAGGCATCCTCCATGCAGTCCCGACGACAACTTCTGCGAACCTCGGCGATCGGATTCGGCCACTTGGCGTTTTCCGCCATGCTGGGCCAGGAAGCCATGGCGACGGACAATCCGCTGGCGCCCAAAGGCCCCCATTTTCCGGCACGGGCCAAACGGATCGTGTTCCTGTTCATGAAAGGCGGCCCGTCACACGTCGACACGTTCGACCCCAAGCCGCAATTGGATCGAGACCACGGCAAGGCGCCGCCGTTCGATTTGCCCGACGTGACGTTTGCCAAGCAAGGCAACTTGCTGAAGTCGCCGTGGAAGTTCAAGCAGTACGGCCAGAGCGGATTGCCGGTCAGCGAGTTGTTCCCCAACGTCGCCCGCCATGTCGATGACCTGTGCGTGCTGCGATCGGTGCATGGAACCAATCCCGCGCACGGCGGCGCACTGTTAAAGATTCACACCGGAAGCGATCAATTTGTCCGGCCCAGCATGGGGTCTTGGTTGGTTTACGGACTGGGAACCGAAAATGAGAACCTGCCGGCGTTTGTGACGATCTGCCCGACGCTGGCCCACGGCGGAGTCAACAACTGGGGAGCCGCGTTTTTGCCGGCACACTGCCAGGGAACGCCGATCGGCAACGCCAGTCTGCCGGCGACCGCGGCCAAGGTCAAACACATTCGCAACGATCGGATCGATCCCGAGTCACAACGTCGGCAACTGGATCTGATCGCGTCGATGAACCGCACGCACCTGGAGCTGGCCGGTCGCGACCAGGCGCTTGAGGGGCGATTGAATTCGTTCGAACTGGCGTATCGCATGCAGACCGCGATGCCCGAGATCCAGGACCTTGCGTCGGAGTCTGCCGCGACGCAGCGTCTGTATGGGATCGATGATCCGGTCACGGAAGATTTCGGTCGACAGTGTTTGATGGCGCGGCGGTTTCTGGAACAAGGCGTCCGGTTCGTCCAGGTCACGCACAGCGACAGCGTCGTCCAGTGGGACCAGCACTCGGGGCTGTACCAGGGCCACACCAAGAACGCGGCCGAAGTCGATCGTCCGATCGCGGGTTTCCTGCAGGATTTAAAGGCACGGGGGCTGCTCGACGACACGCTGGTTTTATGGGGCGGTGAATTCGGACGCACGCCGACGGCCCAGGGCAGCAACGGTCGCGATCACAACCCGCACGGGTTCACGATGTGGATGGCCGGCGGCGGAGTGAAGGGAGGTTTCGCCTATGGTGCGACCGACGACTACGGTTACTACGCCGTGGAAAACAAGATGCACGTTCACGACCTGCACGCGACCATCCTGCACCTGATGGGGCTGGACCACGAGCGTTTGACCTACCGCTACGCAGGGCGTGACTTTCGATTGACCGACGTCGAAGGCGTCGTGGCGAAAGAGATTTTCGCTTAACCGGAGAAACGCGGATTTTTGACCACGAAAAACACGAAGCACACGAAATCCGGTGGAGCGTGCGGTAGAGAAACGCCCAGAGGATACGACGCCTAACCTAGCGGGTAGCGGGCTTTAGCCGCCCGGGGTCCCTGCTTTGCAGCGAGGGGGAATCGCCTGAAGGCTAGACACCAACGGTTGCTGATTCCACTTGGTATCCAACGCCGCTCAGAACAACCCCGACCAGACCACCGCCGCGAAGACGATTGCGATCAGGCAGCAGAACCACGACGCCAGTAAACGCCAAAAAAATCGGGAGTCTTGATAGGCCCCCTTGGGGACTTCGAAGATTAACAAGAACAGCACGTAAAAGGTCAGCAACGGCGGCAGAACTAAGATTCCGCTGACCGCACCACGAAAAATGCGTGCCACCAGCTCGACGTCGCGCGAATCTTGCTCCGCTCCCTCCAGTTCCGCTCGCCGGCCGCCATGGTCGTTGACAGGCACGACCGGCGCGTAGGGATTGGAACTGGGCGGTTTTCGCGGCGGCTGATCGGCAATGACGATCGGGCCGGACTCTCGGATGACCGGCGATTCCAACTCCAGTAAGGGGCGTGAAGGATCCGACTCGTCCCGCGGCTTTCCGCAGCTCCAGCAAAGATCGAACAACGGTTCATTGCGTTCGTCACAGCGGCTGCACTGCCATGCCGTTCGCTCGTAGCGTTCGATCTGGTCCTCTTCCAAAATCTCTTTCGCCCGCTGGAAGTCCTCCGGCGCCACCTCCAGGCGTACCCGCACGACCGCAGAACCGATGTGGCTGAGCATCGTTGCGACTTCGCCTCCATTGACGACCGCCAGAATCCCGGCGGCGTCCAACCGCGTGCGGAGAATCTCCGCTTCAACGGCATTGCTGAAGATCTGCAACGTTCGCAAGGACGATCTCCTTAAGGGGACGGGGGTGAATGGCATGGGCTTAGTGAGCCGACGGCGCTAGCCGCGGGCCTTGGATTGCCCTTCGAGACTTGTAAGGCCCGAGGCTAGCGTCTACGGCTCAGCGTATTGGCTGAAACCCGTGCCATTCGGGACGGGGGTCCCTTTCAGATCTTCCAACAGTTCGGCGTCCGTCTTGCTTTCCAGGCTGGATGTTGCGGCGTTCAAGGTTCTTTCCATCCTTACTTCAAAGTTTTGAACAACTGGTTCGCATCTGCCTTTTGCAGCGCATCGACGTCAGGCCAAAGCCCGGGAATCAGCCGGCTTCTGAAAATACCAGTCTCGTGTCGGATTGCGATGAATGTGGAACCGTCGTGATGCTACCATTGGACATGCCCCTCGATCTTCTCATAGATCAAGTACTCGCCGACGCCGACGCCGGCACGCTCGTAGACGTCTTTTTTCTCGCCAAAATAGAACCGTTTAAACACCAACGGGTTGTCTGTTTTTCATCGGAATCTGGCTTGCCCGACCCGCGTCGTCGCAACGTTGCGGGGCACTGGTTCAGCTCTCCTGAGCCTAGCAGATTTCGTCGCAAAATTCTGCCAGTGGCAATGGGAAGTCAAAGGGCGTTGCGAACTTAGCAACCGCCGGTGTTTAGCCTTGAGGCGATTCCCGGTCGCTGCGTGGCAGCGAGTGGCGACCGCCCGGAAGGGCCGTAGTACAGCTAAACTACCCCCGTCCCCTTTTTCGCGGCCGTCCCCTTTTTGCGGCCGGGGAGAGCAGGTCTTCGATCTGCCGGGTGACCGCGGCGGGATGGTGGTCCGAATCGATCCGTTGCTGTGCTGCAAGGCATTGCGCAGCGGCTTGATCGGGGTTGGCTGCGAACCGCAAGATCGCTTGGGCGAGCGACGAGGGATTGCCGGGTTCGGCCCAGAAGGCGGTGGGCGCGTCGCCCTCAAGTTCGATCGTTCCGCCGGCACGCGTGGCGATCACCGGCGTGAGGAGCGCCATCGCTTCCAAGACCACGTTCGGCATGCCTTCGAAACGGGACGGCAACACCAACGCGTCGGCCGCGTTGATCTCCGCGGCCGCACTGGCCAGGCTGCCGACAAATTGAATCCGGCCGGCCAAGCCGAGTGACTCGGCGCGCGTCTGTAGGCCGCCGCGCAACGGCCCGTCGCCGATCATCCGCAGCGTCCAATCCGAACGCGTCTCGGGCCACTTTGGTTGCAGCATCGCCAGCGCATCGATCAAATCCGCATGCCCTTTCTCTTCGGTCATCCGGCCGACACAAACCAACACGGCTTGATCGGATGATCGAAGCGGTGGTGTGCCGGCAGCCTTGCGCAGGCTCATCGCGTCGACCGGGTTTTTGATGACGACAACACTGCCCTTGGGCAGACCGTAGTACGATTCGGCCGACTCGGCGGCTTGTCGGCTGACGGCGACGACGACGTCGGAGTTGCGGTACGCCGCCGCCAGCCGGCGACGTTTGAGCGTGACGAAACGTTTTTCGACCAGCGGCAGCGCCAAGTGCGGCGGGCTGACGATCGTGGAAATCCTGCGGATTCCCGCCGCCGCTTTACCGGCTATCAACGTCATGTGAAAGGTGCGGTCGTAAACAACGTCAATTCGGTTGTCGCGAATCACACTGCGCAGAAACTCGGTCTGCCGGCGAAGTTGTCGGCCGGGAATGTAGACGCCGCCGGAATCCTGGCAGGTGTCGAACGAATGGATCGGAACGTCCGAAGGGACCTGATCCAGGAATTCGCCGGCCCTTTCGGTCAAATAAAGATGTGGTTCGAATCGTGATCGGTCCAAAGTTTGCGAAAGCAACAACACCTGCCGTTCGCTGCCGCCGCCGCGCATCGAGCTGACCATCAACAAGACTCGTTTGCGCGGATCTGGCATGCGGTGACAATCCAAAAGAGAAGATCGGGCGTGGCAGACAGTTGAACGAATGCCCCCGGCAATGACAAGCAAGATGCTTGTTTCACGTTTATCGTTTCACTTCGATCCAGACCAGGCGATGGTCGGAGGCCTTGATCCACGTGCTCTGTGGATCACTGTCGTCGGGCCAGAACACGCCGCTGTCAACGACGTCGAGGTCGCGACTTGGAAGAACGTAGTCGACCCGCATCCGTCCGTTGCGTCCGAAATCGGCGGTCTTGCTTTGATGGACGTCTCGGGTGCGGGGATGGTTCAACAATCGGATGATCGCTTCACGGCGACCGCTGCCGTCGATCGGGTCGGCGTTCAAATCGCCGATCACGACGAAACTGGCGTCGGCATCAAGGGGACCGGCGCGGCCGTCATCGTCGACGAGCCATGTGCGGGCCGTGTCGTCGGCGTCCAGATAGTGATTCCAAAACTGGATTTCGTCGTGGTTTCGGGCGCCATTGCGGTCTTCGGGGCCGTCGAACACCGGTGGAGTCGGGTGGCTGGCGAGGACGTGGATGACTCGATCGCCGACCTGAATCGGCACGTCGATATGATTCTTGCTGCTCAGACGCAGCTTGGCCCAAGTCGCATCTTCGTAATAGGGCTGGCCGGTCGCTGGGATCCGCGGCCTGATCGCGCCCGGCAGATTCATCCAGAGCAGGTTTTGAAACGTGCGTATCGATTTCGTGTCGATCGGATAGCGGCTGTAGACGGTCATGGCGTACTGGCCGGGATAGATTCCATAGCCCCAGGCGTCGCTACCGGACCCCAGTTTTCCGTCGTTGTTCAAATCCAAGGCTGAGTCGATTCCGGTATTGCTGGGCGCACTAAACCAATGTGGATATTCGATCGGCCAAAGTTTTTCATCGCCTGTCACCGAGTCCTGCGGGACGGCGAAGTAGTTTTCGGCCAGCAACTTGGCCGGTGCCGAATCGGGCTGGTAATCGAGTTCGTTGACCAGCAGGATGTCCGGGCGAACCGTTTGCACGATGCTCGCGATCCGTTTGGCCTGCAGATCCTCGCGGCCGGAGAGGCGATCGCGGATTTGACCTTGCTGTTTTCCGTACAGCGAGACATTGAACGTCGCGATCCGAAGGGTGTTCCGCATGGTTTTCTGGGCAGTCGCATTGGTGACCAGGAGGAATACGATCAGCAGCGCGAGGGTCATTCGAATCAACGACGTCTTTTTATACATTGGGTTTCCGTGTCGAAGTTTGTCTGCCGCCAAGCAACGTCAATCGCAGTCCGCCGCAGCCCAGAGTTCGGGTTCGTGAGGTAGCGAAAGCCGCCAAGGCTTTCGGTCTCCCGGCGCGGCGTCGCCGCGCCAGTGCGAAATCCTTGGCGAGTTCCGCTACCCGAAAACCAAGCAACCGCCAACTCTTGGTTTGGCATGCAGGGGCAGCGCGGATTCGGGGAATCTGCTGTTCGTCGATGCTGGCCCGGTAGCCTACCCTGGACTTTCCCTTACGCTAAGTCAGCTGACTTGTTTTCCGTCACGTTTAACCAGAACCGATGATTGAGATTCATAATTGCCCCACGATTGAGGTGCATCAATACCTGGGCGCCCGACCGACGCCCGATGGCTCGACGACCTTTTGTGTTTGGGCACCACTCGCCGACCAAGTCCTCGTTGACGTGGTCGACGGACCGCAAGCGATCAAAATGGAAAAGGACGATGCCGGGTATCATCGTGCGACGATCGCGGGTGTTGGGGCAGGGGCTCGGTACTATTATCGTGTCGATGGCGGGCCGCCACGCCCCGATCCGGCATCGAGGTATCAGCCGCAAGGGGTGCACGGACCAAGCGAAGTGGTGGATCGGCAATTCGAATGGACCGACCAGCGTTATCGCCCGCCCGGCCGAGACGAGTTGATCGTTTACGAGTTGCATCTGGGAGCGTTTACCGCCGAGGGCACGTTTGCCGCAGCGATCGATCGGATCGGCGAACTCGTTGAACTGGGAATCACCGCGATCGAGTTGATGCCGGTTGCCGCATCGGCCGGCCGATGGAACTGGGGCTATGACGGCGTCGCCCTGTTCGCACCGGCCGACGCCTACGGCCCCCCCGACGACTTCCGCCGATTTGTCGATGCCGCCCACGCCGCCGGTTTGGCCGTGTTCTTGGACGTCGTCTACAACCACTTGGGCCCCGAGGGGAACTACCTGCCCGAATTCGGCCCCTACCTGTCGTCCAAGCACCGGACCGTTTGGGGAGATGCACCGAATTTCGATTGTCCCCTTCACGGTGATGCGGTTCGGCGTTTCTTTGCCGCCAACGCGATTTACTGGTTGGATGAGTTTCATCTCGATGGCCTGCGTGTCGACGCGATTCACTGCATGGCCGATGACCGCGAGCCCCACGTGGTCGCCGAGATCAGCGATGAAGTCGCGGCCTGGGCGCGTGAGAACCAACGCCAAGTGATGCTGATCGCCGAATCCAATGTTTACGACCCCGAAATGACATTGCCGCGGACAAGTGGAGGGATCGGGTTTGATGCGATGTGGTGCGATGATTTTTTGCACAGCACGTTTTCCGTCCTGCGGCCCGGCGAACAACTCTCCCATCGCACGTACCATCCCAAGACAGACTTGGACCACACCTTGCGTCACGGATACGTCTATGAAGGGACGCTGCGACAGGAACGCCGCCGAAGCACACCGGATCGGCGTGTCGATTCCAGCGGTTTGGTGTATTCGATCCAGAACCACGACTTTATCGGCAACCATCCGCTGGGCGTCCGCTTGCATCAATTGACATCGCCCGACGCCCATCGGGCTGCCGCGGCGCTGATGATATTGGTCCCGGCGATCCCGATGCTGTTTATGGGCGAAGAGTTCGCGTGCGAACATCCGTTCCGGTTCTTCGTCGATTTTTCCGACCAGCATCTGCGCGACGCGGTCGTCCAAGGCCGTCGTCGAGAGTACCCGCAACACGATTGGGATGGTGGCATTCTGCCGACCGACCCGGCGGCGTTCACATCGGCAAAGATCGGGACCCAAGCTGACGGCGACGCAGTGACATTGCGGTGGTACCGTGAACTGATCCGGCTGCGTAAACAGACGCGTGCAAGCGGCTTGCTGGTCGACGCCAACTTGGCCGTCCGGTCGGACCTAGAGAACAATTTGTACGTGTTGCGATACGCCGACGAAAACGAACAGCTGACGGTTGCTGTTCGCCTTTCGCCACAAACCGAACCGGACGATGTGGTTGAAATCGACGTCGAAGGTGATTTGGCCATGGACTCGCACGGCGTCGAAGGTCAACGTGCCAGTGAGCAGAGTGCCGACGGGTTGCGATCCAATCATGCCCGCGTCTATCGGCGATCGCTTCGGTAAGCCGCGAAGGGCAGAAGTCGGCCGCGATGGGACGCCACGGCCGGAGGCCTTGGGGGACCGCCCGGAACGGCCGTGCTACGGTGGGCAGTTCTACGGCGGTGTGTCATTACTCGCGTAGCGCGGCCAGATAGCCATGCATTCCGCTGATGATGGCGCCCGAGTCGGATCCGTAGGCGAGCAGACGGAATCCTTGTTCTTTGTGCCGATTGACCAGGCCGTCTTTGGTCAGGATTCCCGCCGATTTGCCCTGACGTTCGCAGCACTCGACGACGTGTTGGAACGCTTGTTCGACTTCCGGATGGCTGAATTCACCGGGATGTCCCAGGTTGACCGACAGGTCCAGCGGGCCGACGAACAACACGTCCACGCCGTCGACCGCAGCGATCTCCTCGGCCGCCGCGACGGCCTCCGGTGTTTCGATTTGAACGATGACCAGACTGTTCTCGTTCGCCTCTTCGAAGTACGGCTTCCAGTTCCGCCCATAGTCGGTTGCTCGGATCACACCGGCCACGCCACGACTGCCCTGCGGTGGGTACTTCATGCAACGAACCGCGTTGCGAGCCTCATCGACCGAACTGACGTAAGGAAACATCACCCCTGCGGCGCCACTGTCCATCACAAACTTGACCGTGTCCGGGTCGACCGAACGGAGACGCACGATGGCAGCGGCATTGCCGCCGCGACAGGCCAACAGCATCGACCGCAGATCGGCCAAGGAACCCGAGCCGTGCTCCAGGTCAATCAACAGCCAATCAAAGCCCACGCCGGCGGCGATTTCGACAGCCGTCGCCGACCCCAAATTCAAAAAGGTGCCCGCGACGACTTCGTGTCGCAATCGTTGCTTGTCGATCCACTGCATCGTCACGCGATTTTCCTTGGCGAAATGGTTGCTCGGCGAAATAAATTGCGCTGCTGCTCGGTTGCATCATACTGCAATCGCGATCCTTGCGTTTGGCAACATTCCTCATTGCCACGACGGATGATCTCATTCAGCCCTGCTGCGAACCGGGCTAGAATATGCTCCTGCGAAACCGGGATTCCGCCTTTGGCAGCGGAATTGTCCGCAGCTGAAAACATTGATCCACCTCTTGCCTCGCCAGTTTCTCGCCCCCCCGCCACCGACGCAACGGCCGTACCCGAATTTCATGAAGCATTCGCACCTCGCCGGACTGCTGCTGATCCCGATCGCCCTGGCATTTTTTCCGTGCGAACTCGCGCAGGCGGAATCCGATGCGGTCGCGCCGATCTTCAACCGTGCTCCACTGGTGAAAAAACCCTATGCGGAACTGCCGCTCGGGGCGATCGAGCCGATGAAGGACAAGTGTGTTGGCATTCTTGCCACGAAACTCAACACGCCCGAGCCGAAGCGTCTGAGTGCCAGTGAAAAGGGGAGGTTGAAAGGGAAGCCTAACTTTGTTTTCTTCATCACCGACGACATCAGCCCACGGGATCTGGGAATCTACGGCAACGACTTCGTCCACACACCCAACTTGGACGCGTTGGCAAAACGCGCGTTGGTGTTTGACAACGCGTTCCTGACGACCAGTTCGTGTTCGCCGAGTCGGTGTTCGATTATCACCGGCCGGTATCCCCACAACACCGGCGCGCCCGAATTGCACAATCCGCTTCCGCCGGATCAACCGACGTTTGTGAACTCGCTGCGCAAGGCGGGCTATCACACGATTCTGTCGGGCAAGAATCACATGGGGCCGAATACGCATCGGCTCGGGTTCGAGGTCCGCTCCGACAGCAAACCGGCCGGGGCTGAACAGTGGGTGGACCATCTCCGCGACCGGCCGCAGGATCGCCCTTTTTTCGCCTGGTTCGCCTCGCACGATGCCCATCACCCGTTCACCCCCAACGACAAAGCCCCCACGTACGATCCGGCAGCGATCCGCGTGCCGCCGATGATGGCCGATGGTCCGTTGACGCGTCAGGAGTTGGCAAATTATTACCACGAAGTCTCTCGGACGGATCACTATGTCGGTGAATTGTTCGAGGAACTGAAGCGTCAGGGGATCGCCGAAAACACCTACTTCATCTATTTCGGATGCGTGCTTTACTTGAGCGATGGAAAGCGGAAACCGGCGACAGTGTTCCCCGTGATCCGACACCCGATCGCCAACCGCTCCACGAAGGCCGCGACGTCGCAACCGAACGCGGCGAGCTGCCTGGCGCGGTCAATCAGGCCACGTCCATCCATCGTTCGGGGCCGGTGCGCGTGAGACAACAACAACATCAGAATTCCCACAAATAGGATCAATCATGATGCGAACTGTATTTCCCGTTTGTCGTTGGCTCGCACAGTGCATTTTGCTACTGGCGGTCGCTGCGTGTGCCGTCGGCATGGAAAAGTCATGCCAGGCCGCGGAGACACCGCCGAACATCGTCTTGGTCTTCATCGACGACATGGGCTGGGGCGATTTCTCGTGCTTTGGCAATCAGGATGCGGTGACGCCGAACATCGACCGACTGGCTGCCGAAGGGATTCGATTCGAGCAGTTCTACGTCAACTCGCCGATTTGCTCTCCCTCGCGGGTGGCGATTTCAACCGGGCAATATCCCCAGCGCTGGCGGATCACGTCGTACTTGAACAACCGCAACAGCAACGAAGAACGCGGCATGGCCCAGTGGTTAGATCCCCAAGCACCGATGTTGGCACGGTCGTTGCATCAGGCCGGCTATGCGACCGGGCATTTCGGAAAATGGCACATGGGCGGCCAGCGTGATGTCAACGATGCGCCCCCGATCACCGACTATGGATTTGACGCGTCGCTGACCAATTTTGAAGGCATGGGGCCGAAGCTGCTGCCGTTGACGCTAAAGCCCGGCGACAAAGAACCGGGGCGGATTTGGGATCGTGCCGAAAACCTCGGCGAAGGGTATCGATGGATGCTCCGTTCGGAGATCACGTCGGGCTTCGTCGATGCGGCGGTTTCCTTTATCGACCAGGCCACCGCAGCCGACAAACCGTTCTACATCAACGTTTGGCCCGATGACGTGCACGCGCCGTTCTGGCCGCCGGTCGAGACTTGGGGTGACGGATCCATGCGTCGGCTCTACCTATCGGTGCTCGAAGCCATGGACAAACAATTCGCAGCGTTGTTCGACCGAATTCGAAATGACCCGGCGTTGCGTGACAACACATTGATTTTAATTTGTTCGGACAACGGACCTCAGCCGGGCGCGGGGGAAGCGGGGCCGTTTCGAGGTTACAAGACCCATTTGTACGAAGGCGGAGTGCGATCGCCGTTGGTTGCCTGGGGGCCAAAGATTCTCCACAAGCAAAACCATGTGGACACGACCTCGGTGTTTGCGGCGATCGATCTTGTCCCGACCGTGTTGGCCTTGACCGGCACGCCACAGCCGGAAGGCGTCACGTTTGACGGCGAGGCACTCGTCGACACGCTGCTCGGTGAAGGTGGCTCACGCGAAGCGCCGATTTTCTTTCGTCGGCCGCCGGATCGCGATGCGTTCTACGGCGAAGACGATCTTCCAGACCTGGCCGTTCGGTCGGGCAAGTGGAAACTGCTCTGTGAGTACGACGGATCGGATCCACAGCTGTACAACCTTGAAACCGATCGTGCAGAGAAAAACAACGTCGCGTCCCAACACCCCGAAACGGTGGCCGAGTTAACACGCGCATTGATCCATTGGCATCAATCCCTCCCGGCCGACAAGGGAGCCACGTACCGGACGAAACCGAAACGCAAGAAAAAGTGACGTGAGACGGCAGGGGCGCGCGACGACCGGAAGAATCAATGGTGGCGTCAAGAAGTGGCGTGTTCCTCAGCAAGGTTGCGGGGAGCGTTTCAGCCTTGCGTCACGGACCGCCGATGCGTGTTACAACACGATCACGCAGTCCGGTAGTTGTTTTTGCAACTGCTCGCCGAGCTCTTGCTTGAGCCCACCTCGGTAGGCCGGCTCGGCTTCGTTGTAGATCACGATCTGCAGCGTGTCGTTCAATGCAGACATGTCCCAGTCCGCGTCCTGCAGTGATTCACAGCCCGTTAATGTTAGGGTGCGAAGAGAATCCGCATGTAGTGGCAACTCCTGGAACAAGCGTTTGACATCGAATTGGTAGCAGTCTGTCAGTGAAAGATGTTGCAACTGTGCGAACGAGGAATAATCGAGGTCAGAGCACAGCAATTGCGGACAAAAGCGGACGTCCAACCTTTTCAGTGAATCCGGCAGTCGACCGCCCAATGATCGCAGCGACTCACATTTCGCGATTCGCACTTCGGCCAGCTTGCCAAGCGTGTCGAGCTGCCATGATTCGCCGGTTAACTGTTCGCAGTCCTCCAGCCGTAACGATTCGAGCGACGCCGGCAGGTGTTGGAGCAGGTTGTTGCCCAGCTTGGGCAACTCTCGCAGGTCCAAGTCGTTGAGCTTCGGTAGACGGTCCAGCTGCCAATGGCGACCCGTCAAATCACGTTGCTCAGCCAGTTTTAATGATTCTAAACCTTTCAGCTGCTCCGAGATCTGGTGAATCAATTCATCGTTCAGGTAAAAACACTTGCTCAAGTCGAGCGTCCGCAATCGGTCGCGACAGGCAAAGTCCCAACCCTCTCCCGTCATCGCTTCTGAATCGTCGCCATACCCTCGTCCTCCGTGCAGCCAAGTCAGGCAGAGCGTCTCCAGACGGTCGAGTCGCGATAATAACGCCGCGACGGTGCTGTTAGGCATATCGCAATGATGCAATGCCAGAGATGTGAGTTGGTTCGGCAACGATTCGATCAGTTCCGCTTCCAACGAACCGCCATCGAATGTGAACGACGTTAGTTGAGTGAGGTGTGCAAAGCTCACGTCCGTGTTTGCGGTGTCTGGCTTGGTTTTCGAAAAACTTGCCAAGCGGATCGATTCGAGTGATCCGGGTAGACCAGCAAGCACGGTCTGGGTCGCGCCGTAACTGGCAACGTCGAGCGCCCGCAACTTCTTGAATTGCGATAAGTTCACGGACGATAATGCTTCAGGTGAAACGCCTCGAAGTGTCAATGAATGCAGGTTCGCCGCCGATGAGAGTCCTTGGAAGCTCAGTTGTGAATTCCTGTTGGGCACCACGATCGAGAGTTCCTGAAGCCTATAGGATTCCGAAAAATCGAAATGGGCCGTCAACGAGTCGCGCCAGATTCTCAAGCTGAATGATTCGAGCAGTGGAGTGGAGGGGAAGATGGCCTCAAGTTTTTCCGGCGAGATGCCTTCACAGCCATACAGTTCCAACTCACGAACCGCCGAGAGCTTGTTCGGCATCCATCCGTCGCCGGTCAATTGGTCACCCGATAGGCTCAGCGATTGCAAACTCGGCAATTCATTTAACAGGCTCTCGACCAATGCGTCCTGGGTGTAGTCTCCCAAATGCACGGTCCGCAGATTTGGCAGGTCGGCAAACGGCCAGTCGGTTCCGATGATGCTGCCTTGATCGCGAAAGTGTGCCCTCACACGCAGCTCTTCCAGCTTCGGTGTCCAGGCAAGGAGTTGTGCCCATGATTGGTCGATCGTCTTCGTCCACGCCACGTCGAGCTCGCCGTTGCTGGTTTCGGTCCGGCGGCCGCCGAGACAGCTGGTCAGCGTCAGCTTTCGCAAGTTGGACGAGGTCGAAATCTCGACGTCGACGGGTTCGTTGACGACGATGCAGGAGAGTACCGCCAGTTCTTGCAGGTTCTCTGATTGGACCGCGACGGCGAGGTCACTGATTTTGAGAGTCCATTGATGAAGCCGGAGTGATTCGATGTTTGGGCAGGCGCGGATGATTTTCGGTAACAAAGTCAGCTGGTCCGCGACCGACAATCGACCGGGACGACGCAACTGCGGATGGGGCTTCAGTGTCAGCTTGCGGAGATCGCGATCATTGACTTCCGCAACAAACGCGTCCAGGTTTTGGGAGGAAAGGAACGTGGCTTCGAAAAATCCGTCCGCGTGCTTGGTCAGGAATCCTTGCGCAGCCGGTTTCGCAGAAGCCGTCGGATGGGTTGGACGCTCGATCGCGTCGGCCTGCGTCCCGGGCGCCGGCAACTCACGTCGGCAGCCGCCGGCAACGGCAATCAGCAGAGACACGGTAGGTGCAATGAGCCAGGTGCTAGGACGAAGATGCTGCCAACGCATCGTGAACCTTTTGGGGTGGTTGAGAAGATCAATCAGACTCCATTCATTCTAAGGGGCGGGGGTGTCGCTACGTGCAATCCGCTCATCTCGGGCACTGATTTAGTGGATAGCACAGATCGCGTTGGGTGTGTGCCGCTTTTCGTCAATCTTGCGCAACCGCCCCGAAGGGGCTGCCATCGTTAGCTCGGGGCAAAAGCCCCGTGAACACTCTGGGATGGTGGAAGTGATTAAACTGGGGCATCGCCGCATGCGGGTGGTCGTGAAAGCTCGCGTTACGATCGACGGGGCAGTTCCATCACGCTTGAAAGAGATCAACATGTCCGAAAAGGGAGCGTCAGAACATCGGGAGGGATTATCCCCGATCCCGACACAGGGTTCCCTTGAATTCGCCGCATTCCAGAGTCGATTGCAGCGCGGCGAGGCCGATGCGGTGCGGAAGCTGTTTGACGACTATTCGCGTCGGCTGATCTACCTGGCGGGCAAAAACATCCACCCCGCGTTGCTCAAGCGATTCGACGGCGAAGATATTGTCCAGTCGGTCTTTCGCACGTTTTTTCGCCGTCACGAAGCTGGTGGTTTCCAGATCCAGCACTCGCAACAATTGTGGCAACTGCTGGCCACGCTGACACTTCGCAAAACACGTTCGCACGCCCGCAAGCACACCGCCGATCAGCGCGATGCCCAGGCGGAACGAGCGATCAGCGACGACATGAATATGCTCTCCCACCAGCCGTCGGCCGAAGACGCCCTGGCACTTTGGGAGGAGATCGATTTGGTGATCGAAGGGCTGCCGCCCAAAACTGGCGAAATCATCGCGATGCGTCTCGAAGGACGAAGCAAAAGCGAGATCGCGGGACAATTGGGGGTTTCGCGACAGACCATCCACCGCATCCTGCATCTGGTTCAAGAGCGTCTGGAGCGGCGATTCTCTTTGTTTTCGGGCGAAACCGCGGCAGGATCTGAAAAAAATTCCGATTCGATGTGACAGTCCCCGGGCCAATCGCGATGTTGCCTGTTGGGCGAGCGATCTTCGAAATCCGCTCACCCCACGAACCTCCTTCCAACCCGAACGATCAGAATGCCCGATCAACGACTCGCGCTGCTGGCAGTCGACCAGCGGAACACGCTCGAATCGCTGTTGATGGCCTTCGATCTGGAGTGGTCAGCCGACGCACTCGTCGCCTACTGCGATCGGTTGAGATCCGAATCGACGAGCCCGTACCGAGAGATCGCGATTTCTGAACTGGTCAAAATCGACCTGCACCGCAGTTGGTCTGTCGGGCGAACACCACTGCTAGAGGATTACGTGCGTCAAATCTCGACCCTGGGAACGACCGAGACGGTTTCGGCCGAGCTGATCGTGGCGGAATACGAGGCACGACGGTCGGCGGGATCGAACGTGGATTTGGCAAGTTATGAGTCACGTTTTCCGAATCAATTCGCCCGAGTTCGGCGTCTGGTGAGCGAGCTTGTCGATTCCCGGCTGACGCCGCACGCCGACCATGGTCCGTCAGCACAACCCGCCCAGGCCTCGATCGACACCAGCCGCATCGAGCAAGTCCGGGACACCGCGGTGGGAACGGCAAATCGTCAAAACGTCGGCGACCTGCCGTCAGAATTCGGCCGCTATCGGATCATCCGCGAATTGGGGGCCGGCGCGATGGGCAAGGTCTACCTGGCTCACGACAACCAACTCGATCGCCAAGTCGCCTTGAAGACACCCGGCTTCGCTTGCGACGACGACGAATCGCTGGTCACGCGTTTCTACCGCGAGGCCCGGGCGGCGGCGAAACTGCATCACCGCAACCTCTGCCCGGTCTATGACGTCGGCGAGATCGACGGACGTCATTTCATCTCGATGGCGTTCGTCAAAGGCCGCTCGATGAGACAGCTGATCCGGCCCGACAAGCTGCCGCCGCAACGGACATCCGCCATTCTGATTCACCGCCTGGCAATCGCCCTGGCCGAGGCACACCGGCACAACGTGATCCACCGCGATTTGAAACCCGCCAACATCATGATCGACCACAAGAAGGAACCGGTCGTGATGGATTTCGGACTCGCGCGACAGACCGATGTGGAAAGTCGCGTGACGCAAAGCGGGATGGCGGTCGGCACGCCGGCCTACATGTCACCCGAACAGATCCGAGGAGAACTGGACGAAGTGGGCGCGGCCGCCGACATCTACGCCCTCGGTGTGATTTTGTATGAACTACTCACCGGGCAACTTCCGTTTCGCGGACCGATCGCCAAGGTCGTCTACGGCGTTGTCCATGAAACCCCAGCGACCCCGTCTTCGATACGGCCGGAAATCGATCCGCAACTCGAATCGATTTGCACCAAGATGATGGCGAAACACACGAGTGACCGCTATCGATCGATGGACGCCGTCGCGTCGGACGTGAAGAATTACCTGAAAGGCAACAGCAAACCCAAACCACCGCGAAACACAAACCCCAAAGAGTCGGCAACAGCGTCTGGGGCGGAGGTGGCCAGCGGAATCACGGAAACGGGGGCACTGAACGCGTTCTTTGCCGCTCAAGCGACCCAAGACCCGACGAACACCGTCGTCGAATCCTTGCCGACGCAAACGCCCGAATTGGTCGTCCGCCCTCAACCGCGTGCGGCTTCACGACGTGGTCGCGGTGGCAGACGCGGAAAGTGGATTGCGACCGGACTCGGCGGCGTCCTGTTTCTTGCCGGCGTCATCATCTACTTCGCCGACGGCAGCAAGCTCAAGATCGAAGACGGTACCGCCGCGGTCATCGAAACGAATCCCGACGGGACTCTCAAACGCGTCACGACTGCGCCGAATGCGGCAACGCCGACCGATGCCGGCAAACGGCAAAGGCCCCACAGCCCTGCAAACGCCTCTGCGGCGATTCAATCACCGCCAATCGGTGGCTCGGTAACAGTCGCAGCCGACGGAATCACCATCCGCACCGGTGGGGATGCCCGTCAGCTCGCGATATCGCCCGACGGCCAGAGGTTCGCGGTCACCGGAGTTGACTCACCAGGACGTTTCACGATTCATGAAACACAAACCGGTCGCCAGATCACGCAGTTTGATGACCCCGAACGACCGGGGCTCGATACCAGTCAGCTTTCGTATTCACCCGATGGGAAGTCACTGCTGTACTGCACCGGAAACCAAGTCCACGTGATCTCTGCGACCGATGGAGCGGCGGAAGCAAACTATGAATTCCCCGCGCCGGCCAAACTGGTCGTGTTTCCCAAGCGAACCTGGGCGCTGGCGTTGTACCGGATCGATTCGGTTCACCGCAAAGAACGCTCCGGAGTCCCGCAGCGGTTGAGGATCTGGGACTGGAAGTCCGGCGAGATATTTTATGACGAATTGGCGCCGGACCAAAATCACAATTTCCCGGCAATCTCGCCGGATGAACGATTCGTAACATTCGGATCGGAACACAATCATGTCCGTCGAACACTTGCTATCGATGGCAAACAGATTTCATTGACCACACCGACGCAATTTGAAAACACCAGCCGAATCCGCGGGCGACTGGTTTTTTCACCAGACGGAAAACTGGCCGCGTGCAGCTTGAAGAACGGCAATTGCATGGCCGTGATCCTGGACGTCTTCACCGGACGTGTCGTCACAAGACTTGATCCGGCCGCGGCACGGCAGCACAACGAAGGCCATCAGTACGGATGCAGCCTGGCCTTCACCCCCAACGGAAGGCGAATCGTGATGGCCGACCACAGCGGTCGAGCTGCAATTTGGGATGCCCGCAGCGGCGAACTCGTCCGCAAGCTCGATCAGTTTGAAAAATCGGGCAACCACTTTCCGCCCGGCGTCGCTGTCAGCCGCCACGGTCACGTTGTTCTCGGGGGCACGTCCCTGGACGGCCGGATCACGATCAAACATCTCTCTGCCAACGAACCAATCGACGATGGCTTCGTCAGTCTGTTCCCCGGCGACGATCTAAGCGGATGGAGTGGGATTCCCGGCCGCTGGACGATCCGCGACGGCGAACTCATCGCGTCAGAAACCAGCGGCAACTCTGCGTTGCGTTACAACACGGCTCTGTGCAGTGATCGTGAATACCAGAATTTTGATTTGCGAGTGGACGTTAGGGTTGAGGGCCATGGCGATCGGCCGGCCAACAGCGGCATCCAATTCCGCAGCCAATTGATCGACGCCAATGATTATGTCGTCGCGGGGCCACAAGCGGACATCGGAGACGGGTATTGGGGTGGCGTCTACGGCGAGAAAACATCCGGCCAAATGGGGACAGCCGACGCAGACCTGATCGCCCGCATCGTTCGTCGCGACGATTGGAATGCTTATCGGCTAACGGTTCGCGGGGACCACGTCGCCATCTCCATCAATGGTGTGGAAGTGATCAACGAGGACTTTCTCGGTCTGCCCAAGAGCGGCCTGATCGGCTTTCAACTCCACCACAACCGTGACATGACCGTGCGGTTTCGAAACGCCAGAATCAAGGAGTTTGCCAAGACGTCATCGTCACTTGATTCAGCATCCGACGTTGATGAGACTTCCGACTGGATCTCTCTGTTCAACGGAAGCGACCTGACAGGATGGAAACAACGGCTAAGAACTGGTGCCTGGTCGGTGAACTCAGGTTACATCTTCGCTCGTGCGTCGCGACGCGGTGAAAAGGTGGGCGGCTGGCTGGAATCAGAACGGCAGTTCAAAGATTTCGTACTGGAACTCGAATACTACCTTGAACGTGATGGAAACAGCGGTGTGTTTTTGCGGACCGGGCCGGCAAACAAACCCACGGGTTCGGATCAATTGGAAATCCAGTTGCTGGACGATCACAGTCCAAAATTGCGTGGAAAACTCCACGGCACCCAACTCACCGGTGCGATCTACGGGGTGGTCGAACCGCGTCCCCGAGCCAGCACGCCGATCAATCAGTGGAATCAAATCTCAATCCGTGCCGTCGGATCCGAGATCACCGTGCACGTCAACGGCGTCAAGGTCGTCGATGCGGATCTGGATGCCTGGAAACAGCAGATCAACGGCAAATTCCAATACACCCGTGGCGGCCCGATCGGACTACAGTGGTACGGCGATCGGGTCCGATTCCGCAACATTCGCGTCCGCGAACTTCATCAATAAGCTTACGGCTACCATCAAACGACATGAATAAGGCATCCGCCGGCGAGACCAGTGATGAACCGATCATCCAGACCGTCGCTGAACCAATGCAGCAGTACTTGCAAAAAGCCGCGTTGTCCCGGGGACCGGCCGCAAAAAAGCCCGCCGAACAGGGAATAAGTTCCGCGGCGGCAAAGGTGCGTGCATTTCGGCCGACCCATCGGCAACCGCTCGCAATGCTCCACATTCTGGACGATGGCTGTCGCGAACAAGGTGAAGCGATCCGGATTCGCGATTCTCGCTGGACCATCGGCCGCGACAAGGGTGACACCGCCATTCCCTTTGACGGCGACATTTCCACGCGCCACGCCGAACTTCGCTGCCAACGCCAAAAGGGCCGGTTTCGTTGGTTTTTACTCGATCGCAAAAGTACCAATGGAACCTTTGTGCGGGCGTTTCGTGCGTCACTGTCTCGGGAGTCCGAGCTGATCCTCGGCGGCCGACGCTACTTGTTTCAGGTACCCGAACCCGGGGCCGAAGCGACCGAAACCGAAGCCCTCCAGACGCAAGCCTACCAGGCGCCCTCTCGCACAATGTTGCAGCAATTTGTCCCGCGTCTGATCGAAGTGGGGGTGTCGAGTGAACAAGAACGTGTGTTTTCAGTCGCCGCGAAAGAAACCTGGATCGGGTCCGATGAGCGTTGCCAGGCGGCCATCGATGATGACCCTTTCATCAGTCCGAAGCACGCCCGGATCTACAAGGACGAAACCGGTCGCTGGATGATCGAAGACCAAAAGTCTCTCAACGGTGTTTGGATCCGCGTCAAGAAGTTTGCGATGGACAAAACCACGGAGTTCCAACTCGGACAGCAACGATTCCGCTTCCAACCCGGCGTGAATCAAGATCGAACCGAGAATTGATAAGCAACATGACGCAATCATCTTCCAGTGAGCAACGAATCACGATCGGTCGAGTCGCCGACAACACGGTTGTGTTGGATCAGGCGAACATCTCCGGTCACCATGCTCGACTGATCATCAACGGTGGCGAGATCGTGCTCGAAGACCTGGGTTCCACCAACGGGACCTCGGTCGGAAAGGTTGAAAACAAGATCAGTCGAGCCAAGGTCGAAGCAAGTGACACGGTCTTTTTTGGTTCGACGCCGTATCAAGTCGATCGATTGATCAAATTGGCAAACCAGCCTGTCGTTGCATCTCCGCCGTCGCAGGTGTCGACAGCCTCGAAATCGTCCGACCCTGGCGGCAAGGCTGGCGATGCGTTCCGTCGTCTGACATTCGCCGCGGTCTCGGTCGCTTTGGCGTCATGTCTGGCGCTGCTCTTTTTGGCCTGGAGGAGTGTCGCCACCGACGAAACGAAGGACACGAGCCCGACGGCGGCCGACCAGCCGGTCACTCTAACTGAAGACGACCATCGGAACGCCATTCAGCCCGATCCAGGCACGGAAACGCGCACTCCGGAAGCACGCGATGTCGCCGCTGATACAGACAGCGTCGAAACAACACCGCCAGGTGATTCGGTCGACCGATCGTTGTTCCTGATCGTTTGCTCGGACCCGAAAAACGAAACCCCGTTTCGGGTCGGGAACGGATTTGCAATCGGTCCCAATCGCATCGCCACCAGTGCGTCGGTGATTGACGCGATTGCGGAGTTGAGTGCCACCGGATTCCCGAATTCGTCATTGTATTCACCCGCCACCGGAGAAACGTGAGGAATCGTGTCAATGAAGCTGCACCCGCAGTACGCCCGATGGAACGAACAGGCGCGAACTGCCCGGCAATCCCATGACGAGTTGTTTGATCAATTTGAATCGACCCCGCCGAAACCGGAGGCGTTTGATTCCGCAAAGGAACGTCTGCTCGAGGCCCGGATGAAAGCGATCAAGGCGATCGACCGCAAGACGGCCTTTGACGTCGGCGTGATCACGATCGAACGGGCGACCGACCAATGGCTTTCCATGGCGGCACCCTCCGCATCCTTACGCCCCAAACAAAAACTGACCGTCAGCGGGTATGCCTTTGACGGCCAAGACCCGTTTTTCGATCCGGTATTTCCGCTGGTCGTCTCTGAATTGTCGTGCCGAGTTGAACGTCGGTTGACGGGCTCCGGCGGATCGGCCGACCGACTGCTGGGCAGGGCAACGGGCACGCCGTTGGAGAATGCGTTTCTGGGAAGCCCCGTCATGAACGCTCAAGGAGATGTGATCGCCGTGTATTCTCGGCCCACCCCGTCGGACAACGGCGACCGGGAATCGGCAACGTCGCTGTTCGACGCCGCATTGATTCAACGCATTGACGAAGGCGAATTTTGATGACGCAATTCGGTAATCCGTGGTCACCGGCCAAGACAAAGCAACTGTCCTACCAACGTCCGGCTGGGAGCCGATCCATGCAGCGTTTTCTGATTTCGATGTTGGTGTTCAGTGCGGGCATCACCGGTGCAGGCGTGTTGAATTCACGAGCAAACGCACAAGACGTCATCGTCCAACCTGGTTATCCCGCACGAATCCCTTACCGGATCCGTTGGGCTGCATATGACCCGTACTTTGCAGTGACGTCACGAATCTACGCGCAAGCGGACCTGATTCGGGCTCAGGGCGACGCGGCGGTCAGCTTCGGGTACGCCCGTAATCTGCATGCCGACGCCTACAGCAAAGAACTCGACAACTGGATCAAAGAACTGCGAGTTTATTGGGACCGAAAGACCCTGGCGGAGCAGAAGAAGTTGGAATTGGAACACGTGCGTCAAATCAAACGGATGAGATACTTGAACGACCAGAAATGGCAGAACAATCGGTTTTGGGATCGCCTAAAGAATCATCCAGAATTGAGCAGCAGCCGAATCAAGAACGGATCGGCGTTGAACTTCATGCTCGCCAGATTGGCCGCAACCTCGTTGCCCTACCGTTATGATCCCGCCAACAGTCGATTCTCCGATGGTGCGATCGATCAGTTAAGCCTGGACAAGAGTCTGCTGGCAAACGTCACGCTGAAACAAGGCCCGTTCAAATTCTCCGCCGGCCACAACGTCGACGAGACGATCCATCTGTGGCCTTACATCTTGCGTTGGGATGAATTCGACGACGCCCGCCAAGCGTTCGAACGCCTGAGAGGCCGCGTCGTAAACGAATCGACCGAGCGTGGCCAGGCATCGGTCGCCGGAATCCAAGGGTTGCACCAAAGCTTGGTCGCCCTGACCAACGTCTTCCACAGTTCCAAGAACGTGGCCGATTGGGTCAAGCAACACCGCCGATACACCCAGTTTCATGCGGCCGACCGGTTCCTCCAGGAACTCGATCGAGAAATCGTTCAACTGGAAAAGACCGGCGACATTCGCCCGTTGCGTGGCCAAAGCGGCTATTCTCCCGACACCGATGGCAGCGATCTGGTCAGCTTGCTTTGTTTCATGAATCGCAACGGGGTGGAGTTCGCACCGGCCAGCCCCGGCGGTGAATTCGCCTACCACAACCTTTTCGTTCTGATGCGAGGACTGTATCTGACGGTGGCCGAGGAGGACGAAGCGTTGCGGCCGGAAAACCTGGGCGAGCTGGCAACGCCGTAGGGCGTCAACCGCAACCCCATGAAAGTACTTCGCGATGTGTTCGGACCGTCGCCGTGTTCTCCGAACTCGGCGGACCGAAAGCGAAGCTTTGTTTTGTGCCGCGTTCGGAGAACACGGCGACTGTTTCTTGCCGAGTTCGGAGAACACGGCGACGGTCTTGCGCGATCGAAACGGGAAGCGGCGGTCGACGACTTGAAGGTCACGCCGAGCGTCGTTTGGGGCGGGATGTAT
Source organism: Stieleria mannarensis (assembly GCF_014154935.1). Lineage (GTDB taxonomy): Bacteria > Planctomycetota > Planctomycetia > Pirellulales > Pirellulaceae > Stieleria > Stieleria mannarensis. Next base: position 59,933 of record NZ_JACEHH010000004.1, on the reverse strand, counting down.
CGGCGATGGGCTCGACGTCCGCGTAGCGGATCGCTGGTTGGGTCGGCTGGGTTTTCGCCAACAGGTTTCGCTCACGAAGGTTGCTGCGGATGGTTTCCAAAAGCGCCAGTTGTAACTGTCGGGCGTCGTGACGGTCTTCGGTCCAGACGTGCAATTCGTACCGCTGTGTCTTTTTGGCGATGCAGACCAAGGTGACTTGAGGCCCCGGGGATTGCAACACATATCGCTCCGCCGCTGCCCACTCGCCGAGCATCCGCCCGATGTCGATCGGCCGTTCTTCGCGTCGGACCGAAATCTCGATCGCGACGGTGGTCAGTTTTCCGGCGCCACGCCAATTGGTGACTTCATCGCTGAGGAATTTTCGGTTCGGGATCTGCAACTCTCGGCCTTCATCATCGGCCAGAATCGTCGTCCGCAGCGTCTGGCTGGCGATCCGCCCGGTCAGTCGTCCGACCGTCACCCGATCACCGACGTTGACCGGTCGCGCGAACAAGACCACCAAGCCGCCCAACACGTTGCGCACGATGTCCTGAAGCCCGAATCCGATGCCGATCGTGATCCCGACCATCAACCATTGGATCGTCGCCCAGCGCACACCGATCAGTCGACAGGCCACGAAGCAACCGGTCGCGAACAACACGCCGCGACCGAGCACCAAGATCAGATGCTCCATGCCTTCATCATAATCGACGCGCTGAAGCACCAAGGCATCAAACAGATTCGGCAACAGACGCGAAACATGAATCGCGGCAAACAAAATGGCGGCCGCCCAGACCACGTTCAACAGTGTGATCGGCGACGCTTGAACGACCGACTGGGCGACCGATTGCCCCTGCGTGTTCTCGGCATAACTGGTCACCGTATCCTGGACCGTCCACAAAACCGGATTGGCCAGATTCACGTTGGGAACCACATCGACCCACAACGCGACGAGGCAGGAGATCAACGCGACGCCGGCGACACACTGCCCCAAGAACCCGATCTGGTGTTTCAGCACGACGTGGGTTTCGTTGACTTCTTCGTCGGATTCGGGTTCCTCGATCAAACCGTATTCGTCATAGCGAGGTTCGACTTTGGGCTGGGTCAGGTTGCGCCAAACCTGCTGAAACCCCAACTGTCCGATCTTCCACACCACGCCCGCGGTCATCACCATGATCGCCGACCATGTCGCTCGCTTGATCAGTTCGCCGGCGGTGTAACCATAACCGAGTGCGGACAGGATGCCCATCAAGATCGGAAATCCCAATGCGATCGCGTACCACAGGTGCCCGAACCCGGTCGCCAATCGCCCGCCGAACGCTTCAATCGCCGGACACAGAAAACCTTTTCCCGGACGCAGGGCGAAGTGCGCCAAACCGGCCACCACCAACATCATCATCAGAAAACCGAACCGCCCCAACGAATCTCGCCAGATGCCGTGGTCGATCTGACCGAGCATCGTGATGGCAAAGGCACCGGGCACCAACATCAATCCGGCGATCGACCAATCCTTAAACGCCTCGGCGCGGGTCGTAAACTTCTGCGTCAAATGTTTGTCGACCAATCCGAACGGCCGCAACAACTGGCGTGGCAATTCGACCAACAGCGCGATCAGGCTGGCCGCGAAGAAGCCACCAGCGACCTGCAAGATCAGCTCGGACACGATGCCTTGATTCAGCCACCACGCGACCGCATAAAATTGAAGTGGCACCACCGCGGCGACACCCAACGTCAACACGCCGGCCGCCACGACACGCGTCTTTCCGGCCGTTCGCATCTTTGCCCGGCTGCCGATCGCCACCAACCAGCTCTTCAGCCGCCACCGCACCGCGAACAGGACGCCGATGAATACCAACAACAGGATGCCCGAGATCTGGTCGTCGGACAGTTTTTCTTGAAGGTCGCGTCCCAATTGGCGTGTGTGCCGAAACTCCAACAACGCCGCCATCCCGCTCTTGGCGTCGGCGAAATCTCGAATCCGGATCGGATCGCCGCTGCGGATCCAGGTCGCATGACGATTGATCAGCTTACGGAATTCCGCCGTCGTCGCACTCGTCGCCGACGCGGTCGAATCGAGGCGGTCCAAATCGTGGTGGTAGATCCGATATCCCGATTTCAGCTCCGTCACCAATTGCGTCTGCTGTGACAACAGGTCGATGACTTGCTGACGCAACAACGGCGTCTCTTTGGGGCCACCGGCCGCGGTCGATTGAGCGAGCATCTGGTCGGCCTGCTGCTGCAGTTGGCCTTCGCCGACCGGCATCAAATCCAACTCCAAGGCTTCTTGTTGGGTGCGCTGAAGCTCGGCCCGGGCAAAATGGTTTTCGTTGTCCTGGGTCTGCCAGGAATCCAGCTGTTCCTTGCGGTGTCGCAGCAGCAACCCGATCGTCGGCGTCAATCCATACTCCGACAATTTCCCGCTGACGGATTGATAATCCGATTGAATTTCAATCAACTTCTGCTCGGCCGCCGCAAGCCGCTGCTTCAACCCGACGGCCGACCGACCAAGCTGTGCGAGCTGCTCGGCGAGTCCGGCGTTGGTGTTGGCGATGCCGGCCAGCAGCGGAGTGGAACGTGCGGCCAGTTCACGGTTCCAGCGGGCGATTTGAGAGGCGATTTCGGGGGAAATCGTCTCGTCGCCGCGGCCTTCGACGAAGTGGTTCCGCTGCGAATCGGCGGTCGAAATCGTTTTGCCAGCATTCTCGGGGATCTGCAACAGCGGTCGCTGAGCTGACGTGCCGCCGGCGGGCGGCCCCAGCGTTGGTACCTCCAGCGTCGGCGGCCACCGGACGTCGTGTGGGGCCGCTGCGATTTGCGGCGCAGTGAACGGGGGCACTGCACGTTGCCCCAGTGTTTGCCCGACTGCGCACGTCGTCCAGAACGTCCACGCGATCAGACACGCGGCGCGAAAAAAAGAGCGAGGAGCGGGGCGCAGACCAGACATTGTGAATCCAAGGGGATTGCGAAGTTTGCCAAGTCTGTAGATACGGGCCCTGTCGGTCGCGAGTCAAGATTCATGTTTCACGTCAATCGCGTGAGTAGATTTTCAGGTCGTCGACGACCACGTTGCGGTGGACGGCCAATCGGAGCATCCGTTTGGTGGGGTGGGCGATGCCCGGCGAGGCGAACGAACCGACGTGCTTGCCGTCGATCGACACGCTCAGGGTGTCGCCGTCGACGTCGGCAACGGCGGTGTACCAAGTTCCCGTTTCCAGCTTGTGGCTGAACTTCTTTGACTTCGTCTTTAGCTCAGCTTTCTGGGCCGCCGTGAGCGTGTCGGCCTTCCGAGCCTCGCGCGTCTTCAGGTCCATCACCCCGGTTTTCAGATCGGCCAGCTCGGTTTGCTTGACGCCGATGACCACTTTGAACAAGTGCCCCGCCCAGACGTCTTTGCACTGGAGGTCGGCAAAGTTCAGCCCCAGCGTGTCTTTGGGGTGTTCCAGCATGAACTTCAATTCGACCGATCCGTTTCGGAATTCGGCCGGATGGGTGACGGAGACACCGTGGTCGGCCTCCTTGTGCAGGTAGATGTACATCGCACCGTTCCGCAAGTCGACTTGTTTATTGCCGCCGGCGCGTCGCTCGCTGTTGGTCCCCCAGCCGTTGCCGACTTCATCTTTCAACTCCTGGGACTCGTTGCGTTGAAAGTCATCGGAAAACAGGAGGGTGCCCCGGTCGGCGGCAGGGAGGCTGGCTGCGACCGAGCAAACGGAAAAGCAGAGCAGAAAAGCAACGTGTTTCGGTGACTTGATCATGGTGTATTTGTCGTTTTCGTGGGGAGGGAGATTATGAACATTCGCTATGGTAATGCGACGGCCCGTCGGCTTGCGTCAAACGGCTGAGAATGATTTGAAATCAACCGCTTCGCGCCAGCGCGAGCGTCCTCTTCTTTGCCCCTTCCTTCGTAGGAGTTGAACCTAAGGGGACAGACCGAACCATTAAGCTCAAGGCCCCAATGCGGGGCGCGACACAGCCCCCGCTCACCCCATTATTCGCCGCGGGAAATCTTCAACCGTTTTTGGTCAATTCACGGAACCGGATTCTGCGGGGCGAGTTTATTGAGCGTAGGCAAAAGGACTGCTCGCGCATCGGCGTTCGCGACGCCTTGACGAGTTTGGCCAAGCCGCGTGATCCGAGCGTGATTGTTTGCGTTCGGAGTCGGGATTTCCTTATTCAATGAAGACGTCTATGAACCACTCCCCCCTCCGGCGACGAGCATTCACACTGGTGGAACTGCTTGTCGTCATCGCCATCATTGGCATTCTCGTCGGTCTGCTGCTTCCGGCAGTTCAAGCGGCACGCGAAGCGGCGCGACGCATGAGTTGCAGCAACAATTTCAAGCAGATCGGCCTTGCGATCCACAACTACCACTCGGCGTACAAACAGCTTCCGATTCATGGAACCGGAACCTACATCCCCGGCGGACGAGACATCTGGGACACGAACCCCGGACGGGAGATCTCATCAAATCATCGCCTGTCCTACATGGTGGGGACTTTGCCCTTTGTGGAACAGCAGGGATTGTGGGACATGATCGCGAACCCTCACGGTTATAACTTGGACGGCACGGTCAAGAGTCCGCCGTGGCAAGCGATGGGACCGCACCCTGACCGAGTTCTGTATCCGCCGTGGGCATTCGAAACCCCGACGTTCCGATGCCCCAGCGACCCCGGCGTCGGACTTCCGGCACTCGGGCGAACCAACTATGCCGCCTGCGCGGGCGACTCGGCAGTTCACTCACGCGACCCGTTCCTGAACATCGACGAAAAGTCAGAAGACCCGACCGTCACCTTTCCTTACACGGCCGACATCGGACATGCCAACCAGTCCAACGGTTCACAGCGGGGGATGTTCGTCAACAATCGCGGAATGAAGTTCCGTGATGTCCTGGATGGACTTTCCAACACGATCATGTGCGGTGAGATCGCGACGGATTTGGGTGACAATGACAGCCGCACCACGCTTCCGACCAACACCGGTGCGCACGCGGCCCCCCAGGAAAAGAACCAGTGCCGCTTGGATCCGTCCTACGCGGTGCCGTACCTCGATCCGGATCGCCCACAGTACTGGTTGCCGACCGGATTGACCAGCAATATTACTTGGGGTCGAGGCTATCGTTGGCATGACATGATGCCACCGTACTCGCAGATGACGACGGTGCTTTCGCCGAACAAACTGCTCTGTTCCGATGGCCGGGACCACCGCGATGTTGTGTCTCCACCTTCCAGCCGTCACCAGGGTGGCGTGCATGTGCTGATGGGCGATGGCGCTGTCATCTTCGTCACAGATTCAATCGAAGCCGGCAATCCCAATGCCCCCCAAGTCTCGCACCGGGCCGGTTCGCCGCCGCCGGGAAGCTCCAGCCCGTACGGACTGTGGGGGGCGCTCGGCTCGCGTGACGGTGGCGAAGTGATTCAAGAGCAACTCAACCAATAAACCGCTCGACCGATCACGACCTCTTTCACACGCGACAAACGCTCGATGCAGACCGGCGTCGAGCGTTTGTGGTGTTTCCTACCTTTTCGAGTATTACCGGACCCTCAATGAAATACTGGATGATCTTACTGTGCGTCGTTCTCGCCGGTTGCAAACCGTCAGGTTCAGGGAACGTCGTCGACACCTCCGACCAGGCGGCTATGGAAGCGTATGAAGCGGCGATTGCCGAAGGCGATCGGATGCAAGCGGGGGACAAGGACTTCAAAGATTAAGGACCTGAAAGATTGATACCGATCGAGCGTGCCGCGTTTCAGCGACCTGACGAAAGTGGCCAGCCGGGCAGTTTTCCGCAGGCCTGGAGCGCGAGCACGGCATAGGCGGTTCCCGTGTTGGAGATCAGGTTACCGGCGTCGTTGACCGGAGAGCGTGTGAACCATTTCCCGCTCTTGCGTTGATTGGCCTGTAACCATCGGACGCCGTGTTGCAAACGGGGATCGTCCGCCGGCACGCCGAGTTCTCGGCTGATCACGATCGCCAAACCGGTACCGTAGGCGTCGCTGGTTTGAACATCCAACGGCTCGCCATCATCGCGCTGCAGTCCTTTCCAATCGCTCAAAAAACTAGCCGTCGACCACCCGCCGTCGTCGCGCTGCAGGTCCAGCAATTGTTTCAGGGTGTTGGCCCGTTCTTCATCACTGGCAATGCCATCGATCCGCCAGCGGTTCGTCCTCTGTGATCGGTTCGCGCTGTGCGGGAACGGACTGCAGCGTGACAACGTCCTGCCCCGGTAGGGCGCTTGCGAAAACGATCCAGGTCAACGAGAAAAACACGTTCGCGGTTTGAATGCGTTGGCGCATTGCCATGGCTGAACCCGGAGAAACGGTTGGTGAGAATCGGCTGGCGTGATGAAAGCCTGCCAACTATACCGTAAAGTGGGACGCATTGGAGTTCGAAGCCTCGCCAAGGAAACGCCGGTCATGAAAATCCTGGTTGCCGACGACTCGGCGATGATGCGGCATGTGCTGGTCGAATCGCTGAAGCAGTGGGACTATGAAATCGTCGCAACGGAGAATGGCGCCGAAGCCTGGCAGCGGTTTCAGCAGGAACATTTTCCGCTCGTGTTGAGCGACTGGATGATGCCCGAGATGGACGGGTTGGAACTGGTCACGCGGATCCGGGCCAGCCAGTCGGCCGAGTACACGTACATCATTTTGCTGACGGCGAAATCCGAAAAAGAAGACCTGGTCCACGCGATGGAAGCCGGGGCGGATGATTTTTTGATCAAACCGTGTGATTCGGAGGAATTGCGTGTTCGCGTCCGCGAGGGCGAACGGATCATCCGTCTGGAACAATCGCTGGCCGAGCAAAACCGACAGCTCCGCGAGACGCAGGCGGCGCTGGTGCAAAGCGAAAAACTGGCCGGTCTGGGCCAATTGGCCGCCGGCATGGCGCACGAAATCAACAACCCGATCTCCATCGTTTCCAACAATTTGGCCGTGCTTCGCCGCGAGGTCGCCGGGCTGATGGAGTTGCTGGAGAAATACCGCTCGCTGGGCGACGCGTTGGCGGCCTCACGTCCGGATTTGGTCGGCGAGCTGGAACAGTTGGACGAAGACGGCGATTGGGAATGGGTTCAAGAAAACCTGCCGCATTTGTTTGAAAGCTCCACCGACGGCCTGAAACGGGTGCGTGACATTGTGAAAAACCTTCGCGATTTCGCCCGTCTGGATGAAGCCGAGCTTGACCAGGTGGACATCAACGCCTCACTTCGCTCCACCCGAGAGGTACTGGCCCATAAAATGCAAGCCGGCCAGGTCACGGTGAAATTGTCACTGCAAGACGATTTGCCGCTTCTGGTGTGTCACCCGGCCAAGATCCATCAGGTACTGTACAATCTATTACTCAACGGCATCCAAGCCAGCGAATCCGGCGGACGCGTTGAGGCGCGGACGTCGGCCGGCGACGATGGAACGATCACCGTCGAAGTGCAAGATCATGGCAGCGGCATCGACGCCGAGCACCTGCCACGCATTTTCGATCCATTTTTCACGACCCAACCGGTGGGCGGGGGAACCGGGATGGGCCTGGCGATCAGCTACGGAATCGTCCGTGACCATGGTGGGACGATCGACGTGAAAAGCGAAAAGGGTCGCGGCAGCACCTTCCGGGTGACGCTGCCACCGCGGCCCCAACCCGAATAACTTTGGCGTGGGAGAGATGATGACCGCAAAGACGCAGCCGAAACATTCGATTCTGCTCGTTGACGACGAACCCGAAATCCTGTTTTCGATCAAGGGCTTGTTGCGTCGCGAGTTCAAGCTTTATACCGCCGAGAGCGGAGCCGAAGCGTTAGAAATCCTCAACCAACATCCCATCCATGTCGTGATGACCGACCAAAGGATGCCCAAGATGACCGGGGTGGAGTTGATGGGGAAAGTGAAGAACGAATACCCCGATGCGATCCGAATGGTCTTCACCGGATATGCCGACATCAAAGCCGTCATCGACGCGATCAACAAAGGTGGGCTGTTTCGCTACATCACCAAACCCTGGGACCCCGACGAACTGGTCGACGTGATCCGCGAAGCCGCCGCGGAGTATGACCGTCTGGTCGAGCGACGACAGCTGTTGACCGATCTGCACGAACATGTCGAACAAGGCCAACGCTATGCCGAACGCATGCTCGCCCCCAGCCCCGACGTTGACGCCGAAGGGCTGAATCGATTCACCGAAAACGCGACACAACTTTTGAGCCGACTGCAATCGCAACGATGACCGACAAAGTCCCCGTTCTACTGACCGTGCTGGTCGAAACCGCAACTCGTCGCTGGTCTGTCTCCGGAATCACTCCGGACGACCAGGGTGTACCGCTGATGTGCACCGAGCCGGGGGATTTCGAACCCGTCGTCGGCGAAACGCTTGATGAACAGACCAGTTACCTCCGCCATCGCCTGTCCGGCGTGTTGCAACGCGGCTGCGATCGGCTTTGGGGGCGGCAGATGAAGCCGCGCCAGATCGTCTTCGTCGCCGACGACGGCATGCAGCGGTCCCACCCGAATCTAACCCAGCGCGTCGCCGATCACTTTGCGGAGTGGATGACCAGTCCGCCGGTGGCGTTCTTCGTCTGCACCGGCGGCTGGGACGACGGTGCCGAACTGACGCTCGATCGGATCGCCGGCGACCTCGATCCGGCCGATCAAAACCGCTTGATCCAAACGTTGCCGCAATTGATCAAGACGCTCGAGAATCGCCAGGCGTGGGAATTCGCCGTCAGCAATCCGACCACCTAGGCATTGTCCCTAAACCCGGCAAGGGTCGTATGTGGTAGCGGAATTCGCCAAGAATTTCGGCTTTTTCCGTGTGGACTGCTGCGAGTCGAAAGCCTTGGCGGCTTCCGCTACGGGTTGAGGGACAAAGCCTAGCACCGCGCTCCACTTCACCCTCCCTCTGGGAGGTTCGCGGAGGAGTTTACGCTCGGAGCGGGGAGGGTTGACCCGCGCTTCGATGGGCCCCGACGACGAACGTTTGTCCGTTGATTCACCGTTCGACCTCCCCTCGCTGCGCTCGACCCTCCTGCCAGGAGGGTGATATCCAAAAACCGCACGACCTCGGAAGGGAGGGTCAACCCGACTCAGCGATGCCCCCCCCCGCGTCATTTCGGCTTGATCAACAACACTTCACCGCGTTCGATCCATCCCTTTCGCAAATCGACGCGGAACCAACCGTCGGCATTCTTTTGTTGGAAACGAACGGCGGATCGCTTGCCGAATTCTTTGAGGTCGTATTGCGCCCAGGTTTTTCCCATGTCCGGTGAAATAATGATGCCGGTGTCGTAGGGCGACGCGGGGGCATAATGCGCCGACAGGATCACACCGTCTTGGATGATCATGTTGGCAGATTCATATTCGGGATTGAACAGTAGCGTGTGCTTGCTGACATCGGCAAGGTCCCCGGGGTCACAGCAAAAGATGCCGCGGTCGTGCGGCATCACGCCGTTTCGTCCGTTGGCATCCGAGGCCCAATACAACCGGCCGTCGACGAAATTGATGCCGCCCGATTTGAAGCGTGAGTTCGAATTGACCGAGACCAACACTTTCCATTGCCAGGCGTCGTTGGTGGCGTCATAGGTACCGCGCAGCCAATGGCATTCGTGCTCGTCGCCCCGAGCCCCGGCGGACCGGTCGTGATCCCCCGTGCACGCATAGAACGCATTCTCGGCGGGGTTGTATGCGACCGAATGAATGTGGCGACACACGATGGGCACGTCGGCGTCACCCAGCAAATGGTTCGCCCCGGCACCTTTCTGCTGGAACGTCGAACTTTGCCCGAACGAAAACGCGATTTTGACGGTCCGCCCCGAATCGGTGGAATAGTAAATGTTGACCGGCGCGGCACCGCCCAGGACGTTGCAGTAGTTGCCCCACACCAACATCTCGTTGCCGTCGACGTCCCAGGTATGAACCCCGTCCAGCGGATGAAAATACCACCCCGGGTTGGCAAGGTCCAACGGCGTGTGCGGCAGATAGTCGTTGCCCTGACGATCCTTGACAATGATCTGCTCGCACGAGCGAAGGTTGTCGGTGCTCAGGTAAAGTTTCGTCCGCGTTGCAAACAGGATGTTGCCGTTGTTCAAGATGCAACTAAAGGTGATCCGGTTGGCATCGGGGAACTCGAATCGGTGCGACCATGTTTCACCGTTGTCCAGTGACAGATAGATTGCCGTGTCGTCGAAGCCGAATGCTCGGTGACCACGCTGCGAATCAATGTACGGCCCATCGGGAGCCAGGCGATACCAGAAGTGATCCGTCGAGGCGACCGAGCGGGACGCCGCGTTGAGTCGTTTCGTAGCGGGCAGCAGAAGGCATCCGGCCGATGCAGCGGCGGCGGTCAGAACCTGACGTCGTCGCGGTCGATTGGCCTGACTTGCTCGTCTCATGTTCTCGGTCATGGCGCGTCGAACTCTCGTGGGGAAGGAATGCAATCGTGTGCGAGCCACCTTAACACCCACCGCCGGCAACCGCTACGATTGAGCACTGGGAGGTGGAATCCTAAAATCAGGCGAAGATTCGAATCGACCGGCCGCTGGACAAGCGTCTGCGGACCGGATTCATCCTACGAAGAAAGACAATCAGACGGAGACGATCGTCGTTGATCAAGCATGGCCCAATGAGAATCAATCGAGATGGATCCTGACGACGACGTGCTGCAGGCCTTGGCGGACCACGACCGGCGCGTCACCCACGCCGGGCTCTCGGTCTGGGTCGGTGCGGAACCGACCTACACCGATCGATTCTCCGAGACTCCTGAGTGGCTTTTCGATGCGTTGGGTGACGACAAATATGACCGCGCGCTCAAGATGCTCGCGCGGCTGGGACGCCATCACAAGGGTGCCGCGATCCTGCGCAGCGTCGGCCGACAGTATGGCGGTGAATCTCACCCGCGTTGGTGCGTCGGGATCTATGCCCGACGCGACGGTTCACGCGTCTGGTCCGGACCGCCCGATCCCGCCGTCGCAGCCGTTGCGACGACGACCGCCGACGATGCAAACGCAGCACAGCTCCCGGCAACCCTTTGTGCCACGTTGTCCCGCGTCCTGCGGTCGATCGGCTTGAGTGCGGCAACCGTGCACGCGCCGCTGCAGGACCGAGTGGTGTTCCGAACCGACGGGACGTCTCCACCGGTTTGTGACAGCGAAGAACCGGCGTTGGCCCGAACGTCATTTCACAGCGAACGCGTCGTCGGAGCGGAGCCGGAAGATGAGCTGGCCGACGCGGGCAACTACCTGATCGTCTGTCGCGAACAAGACGGCATCGCGACCCTGGAGCTCCCCAAAATCCCCGATGTGAAGCTGTTCGAACGACTACTGGACGCCCTTTCCAACGCCGCGATCGAACTGGAATTGCCCGCGATCATCCTTTGCGGGTACCCGCCCCCGGTCGATTCCACCGTCAGCTGGACGACGATCACGCCGGACCCCGCGGTGATCGAGGCCAACATGGCACCCGTTGGCGGCACGGTCGACCTGTTGCAGCACTTGCGTCAATTGGAAAACGCCGCAAAGGAGGAAGGGCTGGCTCCGTTGCGGTTGCAGTACAACGGCGTGGAAAGCGATTCCGGTGGCGGCGGTCATATCACGCTCGGCGGCGCTCGGCCATCGGTCAGCCCTTTTCTGACCACCGGTCATTTGTTGCCGGGAATCGTGCGTTATTTCAACCGGCATCCTTCGCTATCCTACCTGCACGCCACCGATTCGGTCGGACCGTCCAGCCAGGCACCTCGCGTGGACGAAAGTCTCAATCATGACCTGTCGGAGTTCGCTTTGGCGTTGGAACTGCTCCATCGAGTCGACAGCCCGACGCCCGAGACCCTTTGGTCCAGCCTGGCGCCATTTTTGGCGGACCCGTCCGGAAACAGTCATCGCGCGGAGATCAACATCGAGAAACTCTGGAATCCGTTCCTGGGCGGACGCGGTTGCAACGGGCTGGTGGAATTTCGCGCCTTTCGGATGGCGCCCTCCGCGGAGACAACCGCGGCGCTGGCGGCTCTGTTGCGTGCAGTCGTCACGATGCTGGCCAAACACCGGTTCGAAGAGCCGCTGGTATCGTGGGGGCCGGATTTGCACGCACGGTTTTCACTGCCGTACTTTTTGCATCGGGACATGAAGGAAGTGCTGGCGAATCTGCGTGCCAACGATCTGACGCTCGGTCCCCCGTTGGTCCAGCGACTGTTGCGGGATCGCGACCTGATCCTGGCCCAGCGGACGCTCGGATCGGCACAACTGGAGATCCGTCAGGCGTTGGAGTTCTGGCCGCTGGTCGGGGATGTGGCCACGCAAGAACGCGGCGGTTCGCGGCTGATCGATTCCAGCACGTCGCGGGTGGAGATTCGATTGCGGTCAAATGATCCGAATGAAACGCTTGATGGCTGGAAACTCGTCGCGGGCGATTGGTCGATCCCATGGCACCAGACCGCCGATGAAGATGGCTCGGTCGCATTGCTCGGCCTGCGCTACCGAACCTTCGTCCCGCACCGCGGCCTGCACCCGACGCTCGGGGCCCAGACGCCGCTGCAGCTAACGATTTCGCATCCTCGCCATGGCCACTGGCGCGTCTCGCTGCACGAGTGGCATCCCGAAAGCGAGCCCTATGCCGGCCTTCCCGCGACGGTCGATGAAGCCCGCCGGCGGCGTGAACAACGCTGCGTCATCCAACCGATCGAAGCGGCACCGCTTGGTGCGACGACGAAACCGCCGCGCGATGCGATCAACGATCCGATCGTCGATCTTCGTTGGCAACAGCCAAACGGCTCGTCTTCCGTCTCGCCTTAACATTCCGGTAGACGATAGTGGCCGACGCGAGGAGTCCTGGCAGTTGGCAAGCCGAACGGACTCGTTGGCTCGCCCACGACCCGAAAACCAAGCTGCGGCGGAATCCCCTCAGCCAGCCTCCATCCCGCCAGAGTCCTAAGCTTTTCGCGAAACGCAAGTGGATCCGACGGCCTACTTTTGCGTCAACTCCAACACCCCGCTGAAGTCTCGTGACGGTTGGTCCACCTCATCCCGAACCCGCCGCTGCAAGTCGCGACTGGGGGCGTCTTGCGGGTAGTCCGCGACCAAGGATTCGATTCGCGCGGCCGAGTCGGCCAGTCGGCGGTGTTCGAAATCATCGAGTGCTTGCTCGTACTCTCTCTTGAGTTGTTGCCATTGATCGTCGGCTTGGAGCGTGATTTCGTAAACGTCGATGCAGTGTTCGATGCCGACGACCGACAACTTGGCCAGTCGGCGGCACTGCTCGGTGCATCCGGCCGCCCGCACGGTGGATTCGCCCGCCAGACAGGCCACGCCGAGTTGCTTGGTCGCCGACTGCAACCGCGAACTCAGATTGACGGTGTTTCCCAGCGGGCCGTATTGAAACTTTTGTCGCGATCCGACATTGCCGACCAACGCCGGTCCCGTGTTGATCCCGATACCGGCGCCAAACTTTTGTGGCAACACGCTGCCCCATCGCCCCCGCAGCTGTTCGATCGCGCCTAACATCCGCTTGGCGCACTCGATCGCGCGTCGGGCGTGGTCTTGCTGGTCGCCGGGCGCGCCCCACATCGCAAACACTTCATCGCCCATGTAGTTGACCAACACGCCGTCCGAATCGATCACGCACTGGCTGAGCTCGGTCATCACGTCATTGATCCACTCGATCGCTTTGCGTGGCCCCAGTTTCTCCGTCACGCTGCTGAATTTTCGAATGTCACAGAACAACGCGGTCACATCAATTTCCTTCGCTTCCATCAATTGCGGGTCGGAAACGAGTTGGTCGGCGACTTTGGGCGAGAAGAATTCGGCCAGCGAATTGCGGATCCGCTCTTGGTTTCTGCGTGCCAAGCCGCCCGCCAGCGCCCCGGCCAGGATCTCGATCAGCGTCGCTTCCATGTCACTGATGCCACTGGAGAACGAGCCGGCCGCACAAATGGTGCGATCGCCGTAGATGACGCCGATCACTTGATGGTCGGCATTCAGGATGGGCGATGCGACGGCGCACTGCACGCTTTGCAGCGAAGGCGCCAAACGATCGTCGTCGCCGGCAGGGTTCGCCCGCTCGGCCAATCCCGCCTTGGGTTGATGGATGACCGTCAAACAGGTCTCGCTGACGCGTTTCAACAACGTCGTGCTGATCGGTCCGCGATGCCCTCCCAGCAAGTTGTCGCCCCGCGTGTGCTGTGCGACCTGGAGCCAACCGCCTTCCAATTCCGACTCGACCGGCAGCTGGTCCTGGTCCGCCGTCTCGCCGCGTAACAGGACCACGGTGCGATCCAAGTCCACCATCTCGGCCGCGGCGCTGGCGCACTTTTGAAAGAACGCGTTGCTGCCGACCGATTCCTGGACGACCTGCAACGCCAACTGCAACAGTTTGTTGACTTCCTGCCCCTCGGTTTGGGCGAACTGCCCGATTGCGACGGTGTGTTCCACGTAGCTTTGCGCCCCGGGAACCAACGGCACGCTTTCCAGACTGCGATAGCTGGCCGATCCCAACCCCGACGCATCGACCGCCTCGATCCGCAGCGTCAATCGCCCGCCGAGTTCGATCACCGCTTCATCGTCGAAACGACGTGTTTGTCCCGGCAAGATGTCTTCCGCGTCGGCGATCACGACCGGGCAGTGAGCGTGCAGGTTTGTCAGCTGGAACGAAAACCATTCGATCGGCGACACCTCGATCCACCGCCGCGACATTTCCTTTTGCCGCGAATCCGCCACGACGAGTCGCGTTTCCTTTGCCGTGCGGTGTAGCGCAACCGGCGGCGGGTCGCCCTTCCGCGGATCCCTCCGACCGATCACGACCGGCTCGTCAACGAACACCTCGTTGATCTGCAATCCGGCATGGTAGGTGGCGAGGCGAAGCTGGGACATGGGTGGAAGTGATTCAGGTAAATGACCGGTCAGACAAGGAGTTGGTCAGACAAGGAGTTGGTCAGACAAGGAGTTGGTCAAAAAATGGGAAGCAGGGATGTGGGAGACTGGTCGGACACGATCGAGCAAGCGGACGTGCTACCGTCAGATCTGTTTTGCATTGATTGCCCGCCATTTTTTGACCACCCCATTTTTTGACCACCCCATTTTTTGACCACCCCATTTTTTGACCACCCCATTTTTTGACCACCCCATTTTTTGACCACCCCATTTTTTGACCCTTTTCCGCTCGCTGACCCTACTTGCGGCGGATTTGCACCAGCGAACCGCTGTCGCGT
The DNA here is from genome assembly GCF_014154935.1 of Stieleria mannarensis. Taxonomy (GTDB): domain Bacteria; phylum Planctomycetota; class Planctomycetia; order Pirellulales; family Pirellulaceae; genus Stieleria; species Stieleria mannarensis. The sequence continues at coordinate 44,780 of NZ_JACEHH010000004.1, read as the reverse complement.
TGGAATTTGTCATCGACGACCCAGGCGTTGCGCAGCAAGACGTACAGCGATCCGTCGGCAGAAAACCGCAGGTCGACCGGGCGCCGCAATCCGCTGGCAAACGTTTGGGCCTGACCACCTGCATCGGCGTCGATGGTGTGGATCCAGCCGTGCACAAAGTCGGCAAAGAAATAGCGTCCGGCGAACGTTTCGCCCATCGCATCGGGGGCAAAGTCGCCTCCGGAAATCGATGCTTCGGGGTAGCGATGGATCGGTCCGGTGTAACCTTGTTTATCGATCGGGCCGTGATCAAAGTCGGGCCATCCGTAATTGGTGCCGGCGACCCCCGGATTGACCTCTTCAAATTTCCCGCCGACGTCGTTGATCAACATGCGTCCGGTCTGGCGATCGATGGCAAAGGTGAACGGGTTGCGACAACCGAGTGCCCAGATCGATCGGTACTTGCCCCGAGTGGTGTTGACGAAGGGGTTGTCCGGCGGGATCGATCCGTCGTCCATCAAACGCAGGATTTTGCCTTGCAGCGCGTGCATGTCCTGGGCAGGCCGCTTGGCCGTCTGTTCGCCGATCGCGATGTACAGTTTGCCGTCGGGGCCGAAGTGTAGCGCGCCGCCTTGATGACCGGCCGGAACGTTTCCCCCGAACTTGCTCTGGTCGTCGCCGGCGATCAGGATCTGTTCGCTGGCGGGGTCGGCGACATCGCCGTGAACGCGAAAGCGGCTGACGCGGTGGTGCGAGTAGGGTTGTTTGACGACATAGCAAACGTACAACCAATTCGATGCCGGAAAGTCCGGGTGGACGGTCACGCCGATCAGGCCACGTTCCCAGTGGTGTTCGACGTCCAAGGCGAGCATCGGCTGTCTCAGCAGCTTGCCGTCCATGACTACCCGCAGGCGACCGTCTTGTTCACAGACGAGCACGCGCCCGTCGTCGAGCACTTCCATCGCGGTCGCGCCGGAGAGGCCGGTGACGAGTGTCTGGATCTGGAAACCGTCGCGGAGTTGGATCGGGCCGCGGGTCGCCGAACCGAATTTGTTGCCAACGCCGGTGCGAAGTTTTTCCAGGTAGGCGATCAAGTCGGTGAACTGCTGCTTGGACAACTGTTTGGCCAGATCGTCCGGCATCGTCGACGTCGAACTCGGCCGGATTGATTCGATGTCGCGGCGGGCGATCGTCCATTGTTTGCCGGTGGAATCATCCAGCGTCACGTGTTGCGCGTCTTCACCGGTGATCACTCCGGAACGGACGTCGCCGGCAGCGGTCAACACGACGCTGGTTTCATAGCCTTGGACGATCTGACGCGAAGGTTCCAGCAAGGATTCGATCAAGTGAATCCGATCAAATTTGCCGCCGATCTTCGACAGATCCGGGCCGACCCGGCCTCCCGAGCTGCCGACGCGATGACAGGCCCGGCAGCGGGTGATCCGTTGGTCGTCGAACAGTTCTTTGCCGCGGGCGACATCACCGGCGTGCGTCATCGCGTAGCGGGCAAGCTCGGCCTTTGCTGGCGGGTCGGCAGGGGAATCCGTCGACGCGATCGCGGTGACAAGGCAGAAGACGGCGAGCGTGAGACGTTGCATCGTTGATTCCGTGGACGGTCGATTCGGCGCGGCAGTGTCGCGACACTGTTGCACAGAATATACGAAATCAATTGACGCGACGCCTGTCCTCGGGTGAGAGAGGCTTCTCGTGCTCTGCCAGCTCGGTTTTCATGTAGTGGACGAGGCGACGAGCTCCATTCGGATTGCCGGCTGCGAGTACCACCTTCTGGCGAAGGTCGCTACGGTGACCGACGATCTCACTGCCCGCAATCCCACTGCCGACCGCGTCGTCGTCCTAGCGGCGGCCCTGGGCTCGGGTCGTCGATGCGGCCACCGAGGCGGGGACCCAGGGCGTGCCGGCACGGTAGACGCGTTGGTGGTACATCGCCAAAGAACGCAGCGCGTGGCCTTTGGGGCCGATGCTCCAATCATGATCCAGGTCCGAACCCATCGAACGGACCAAGAACGCGACCGCCGCGACCAGACGTCGGTCCTGCAACTGGTCATCCGGTGTGACGGTCAACAACCATTCGACGATGTGTCCGGTCGTTTGAATCTTTCGATCGACGTTTCCGTTGTCCGCGCGGCCTTCCAACCAATTCGTGCTCATCGATCCGTCGCGGTTCTGCAGCGAGTAGGCGTAATCGATGAAATCCTCGGTAAAGATCTCCGCGCGTTTCCACTGTCCCGTGATCGGCTTGCCTTCGGCGCGTCGTTTGCGCAGGGCGTGGGAGTACCCCATCAATCGGTGGGTCCCGCCGCAAGCGCTGCCGACGATCGGTTGTTTCAGTTCTTCTTCGATCAATCGCTCGAAATCCCAGCGGGTACCGTCGGCGGCGACCCAACGGCTGTCGGTGTCCAGATAGTGTGACAGCCCGATCAGGGTGAACGTCAATTCTTCGCCCGCCTTGCAGTTCTGTTTCTCCGACTCGATCAACGCCGCGACGTCGTATTTGACTTTGCCGGCATACAGCGGGTACTCCGTGGGGACGTTGCACATGCCCAACACGGCGAGGAATTGGCCTTGGTGGCCTTGCAACCCGACGCCGCTTTTGGCCTGAATCCCGTTGGCATCATGAGTCAACAGGCGTTGCCCGCGACAATTATTGTTGCCGGCGATCCAGGCGATCGTGCTGTAGTGTTGACGTCCGACGGCCAGCCGCGTGTCGGCACCGAACACCATCATCGAGTGCATCATGCCCCAATTGCTGCGTCCGCTGGCGATCTCGGGCCGCTGATAGAAATACGTCAGGATGCGTTCGATCCCACGACGCAGGTTGGTAACCGTCCGCGTCGGGGTGATTTCCGCGGCAGGACGACCGGTGTAGTCGAGCGCCGGTGCCTGCTCCGTCGCCGGCAGGTCGCCGATCGAGACGGACGCGGCGGCGTTGTCCGGACGAGAGGCATCGGGAGATGCTTTGTCGACGCCCCGTTGATTCTTCGAGTCCGTCATTTTGCTCGACGAAGCACTTTCGACGATCTCGGACTTCGGCTTGCGTTTGGGCAGCGAATCGACCGTCGCGCGGCTGCGCTGCGGCTGATTCTGGTCCAGCGGTTCCATGTCCGCGGGATCGGTTTGGCGAGTCGAGGGTGGCGGCAGCAACGGCGTTTCATCGAGGTCGGCATCACCCGTGTTCGTCGCCGCCGATCGGGCCTCGTCCAAGGACATCGATTGACGCTTGGGCGCCCTGGTCACCGGATCTGCAGCAGGCCGCTGCGGTTGAGACAACGCATCGCCCGCGATCACTTCGCTGGCGACCGACTCGCTTGCCGGTGCATTGTTGGCCGCAGCAGCATCGGTCGATGCATCGATTTCCTGGGTGTTCACCGCCTCGGTTTTGCTCGAACGCGCCTCGTGCTGACCGCCGATCGGGTCACGCAGCGGTGAGATTTGATTGATCGCGTCGCGTGCCACCCAGCCTCCTTCGGCCACGGCAGCGTTTGATACGGCTGGACTTGAGGCAGCGGGGCTTACGGCAACCGGTGTCGGGTCGGCCACGGGGTTGGGGGAACTTGCGGTGGAGTCGCCGGAACGATGCGCCGCGGCCCGATCCTGCCAAACGCTGCCCGCCGGCAACGCGGGCACGTGGTCGCGGTCGAGTCCGCCGTCCAGTTCCACTTCGCCGGGCGTCGGGACCGACGCCGTCGCCGGTTTCTTTGTCGGCAGTTTCGGCACCGCGCCGCGAAACCGGTCCAAGGGGCTTGAAACGGTGGTTGCCGCGGTCGATTTGCCGGACGTCGATTTTCCAGACGTGGTGTCGGTCGACGGTCGCTGGGTCCACGCGGTGTCTGCCGGACGGACCTGGGCCGCGGCGGTGGGCCCGGCATTCAACGGCGCGGTCAACTGAATCGCCTCATCGGCCCCCGCAACGCTGGTCAAACCGAGGACCAGACCGGCAGTCAGCCCGGCGACGGTGGCGCGCAGCTGCCGCCGTTTGACGTGGGTGGGGGTGGGGTTCAGCTGAGGTCTCGTCAGGCGGGTCGGCACAAGCAGGCTCCATCGATAGCAGAGGGTTAGTGTCTGCTATCGGAAGCTATCCGCTCAATATTCACCTAGAAACGACGCGCCCCGGGACGAAGAAAACCTCCGCGCTGTAGGCAAACTTTACCGGCGGGCCGACTGTCATTTTTGAAAAAATCACCCTTTCGGCTCAAGCGACTGTCTCGGCAAGTCTTCCGCCGCAGCTTGATTTTCGGGTCGTGGACGAGACGGCGAGTCCATTCGGATTGCCAGCTGCGAGGACTCCTCGCCTCGTCCACTACCGTCTACCCGAATGCTAAGGCGAGACGGACGATTAGTAGCGTCGCAGCACCGCATCGGGGTGTTGTTGCTCAAACCGCTGTTGCCCCTTGGCAGTGACGTGATCGGCGTCAACATAGACGTGTTTTAACTTCTTCAGGTCGTCCAGTTCGGACAAGCCATCGTCGCTGACGGAGGTTCCGTACAACCACAACCATTCGAGTTGTTTGAGTTTGCCGATCGAGGCCATGGCGGCATCGTCCACATTCGATTTGGCCAACCCCAACTGCCGGATCTGTGGGCTCGATTCGGCCAGTGCTTCCATCGCATCGTCGGCGATCATCGCGTTGCTCAAATGCAATCGTTCCAGAGGCACTGTACCGAGGTGCTTCACGTCTTCGGCCTGGACGGTGTTTCCTTCCAGACGGATTTCGACCAGTTCCTCCATCCCGCGAACGTGCTGAAAGACGGCAGAATCGAGCCGCGGGTTGTCGCGCAAGGCGAGGTAGTTGAGTGAGGTCAGGGTCTTGATACCGTCGAAGGCGTTATTGGAAATCTGAGGGCAATTCCCCAAGGTCAGCGACGTCAGTTGTTGCTTGTCGGAAAACCCTCGGACCAACGCTCCCACTCCGGCGTCGGTCAGCTTGGCTTTCTGGATCCAGAGTTTGGACAGCTTGGGGATCGCAAGCAGTGCGTTTTTGCAGCCGTCGGTGAGTCCGCTGGAAGTGACGGTCAGCAACTCAAGGTGGGGATGTTCCTTCAACGCGGCAAGCCCCTGGTCGGTGATGGCATCGGAATCAATGACCAGGCCCTTGATCGGTAACGTGGCGATCATCCGGACCTGTTGATCGTTGCTGCCGATGCGGGTCATGTAGACGGTGTGAACATCTTTTTCTTTGGCCAGTGTTTTGAGCGTGGCGTCGGTCAATGCGACCCGCAAATGGACATTCTTTTTGCCGACCGCGGTGGTGATGCTGTAGGGCTCGGCGGCGGCGAAGCCCTGGGAATCGATCCGCAGGGTTCGCAGTTTGGGGAGCAGCTTTTTCAGTTTATCGGCGCCCTCCTGTGTCACATTCGTGCGGCGCAGATTGACGTATCGCAGCTCGGTGAGTTGCTTCAGGTGCAACAAACCGTCGTCGCTGATCGGCGCCTCGGTCACCGTCAAGTACCTCAGCGACGTGACGTTGCCGAGTCGCTTGAGCACTTCGTCGGTGATCGGGGTTTGATAGGTCGACAACGTTTGTAAATCCAACTGACACAGTCGTTCCCAGCCGACCAGGGTCAGATCGGGCGATCGCATCAAAGACAGGTTGATGGCGGGGTGAATCCGTTCCAGGTACTTGCATTGCAGATCCGTCACACCGGTTGCCGTCAACTGCAGATGGGTCAATTGAGACAATCGATTGACGGTCTGGACCATTTGTTCGGTGACTTGTTGCGTCGAAAAACTGAAATTCCTCAGGTTTTGAAGTTCACCGATGGCTTGCAATCGTTCCGGATCGATCGAGGCAAACCAGGAGAGCGAGGTCAGGCCGGGGATTGATTTGAGTTTTCGGATGCCGTCGGCGGTGAAGGAGTCGTCGCCGAGATGCAGCCCCGACAGCGAGGGGAGGTGTCGAAGCTGTCCCAGCCCCGCGTCGGTGACGGCGGTGCGACTGAACGACAAATCGGAAAGTCGGTTGCAATCGAACAGGTGCTTTAATCCGGCGTCGGTAATGCCGTTGCCGGACAAGCGGACCCGGCGAAGTTGCGGCAAAAACTTGAGCCAGAACAGGTCTTGGTCTCTGGCGATTTGGATGGTGTAAACCGTTCCGCGGGTGGACCGATGGACTTGCACGCCGGCAGCGATCAACGCCTCGATGGCATGTTCCTCCTTGGACATCTTCAAACGGCGTGATTCGGACGCGGCCAAGTCCGCGACCGGATTCGCAGCATCCTTGGCCAGCCGATCCAGAGCCGCCAGCGCCGCCTCGGTGCACTCGCTGTCACGGGTGATTTCGACGAGCGCTCGCACGCATCGTTCGGCAACGTTCCGGTCGCCACCACCGGCAGTGCGCTCCAGGTGTGCGATCGCGTCGTTGCCACATTCGATCAGAAAACGATAGGCCGCTTGCCGCTTTGCGAACCTTGCGTGGGAAAGCTCTGCGATCGCCGCGCCAAGCGTCTTCGCGTCGCTGATCGGCGTCGCGGTTGAAGCGGTCGGCCCATCAGATTCGGCGGCTGGTGTCTGGGCTCGGGACTGCGCCCAGGAAACCGAGCCCACCCATCCACCGGTCAACCACACGACCAGCACGGCGATCGAGCGAAGCCATTGAGTCATCGAACCAACCCCAGAAAAGATGTCTGCCATTGCGAAGCCGCGCGGGCGATCAAACGAACTGGTTCAATATAGACAATCGTGCCGGAGCGGACCAGAAAGAGGGCAAGGGCGTCGAAGCAGCCCCCATTACAGACCAACCTTCCGAATCGAAATGCTCGATCGTGCACCCTCGCACATTCGGTGCGCCAGATCGGCTCACGATTGATTCGGTTGTGATTAAATCGACAGCCCGCTTGCGGGTGTCGCCAGATCAGTGCGGCAGCTTCGGTTTCAGCGCCGCGTACGCGAACATGCCCAGCAAGGCGCCGGCCAACGTAAACAACGCCATCCACTGGCCGCCTCCGATTTGCGCATAGATCGGGCCGGGGCAGGCACCGGTGATCGCCCAACCGGCGCCGAACAACGTCCCGCCGATCACCACGCCGGTGTGGTACCGCTTGGGCGTGTACTCGATCGGCTTTCCTTCGATCGATTTGATCTTTAGACGTTTGATCATCCACATCGCCGCCATCGCGACCACGATGGCGGTTGTGATGATCAGATACATGTGCGGCTCACGAAATAGAAACATGTCGTGAATGCGTTCCCAGCGGGCGACTTCGCTTTTGACAAACAAAATCCCCAGGTACACCCCCATCAGCAGCACCATCGTATAGGCGAGCGGAGAGGTCGTTTTCTGGGGCTGTTGCTCTGGCTGGTCGCCCTGCGGTTGGGACGCCGGATCAAGTGTTGTGTTCATGGTGTTTCTCAATGCCGTGTCTCACCGAACGGTTTAGAACAGCAAGCCTCCCAATCCCCAAGTCACGGCCAGGCCACCGGCAAAGAAGCACACCGTTGCCAACAAGCTGGGCCAGTTCAGATTCGAAATTCCCGTGATGCTGTGACCCGACGTGCAACCACCGGCGTACCGGGTCCCGAATCCGATCAAAAACCCGCCGCACAGCAATTTGATCGCGCCGCCGACGCTTTCCATCGAAGCCGGCAAAAAGGGTTTGGGATCCCGGGACAGAAACCGCGTGGCGATGAAGGATCCGATCGCGATCCCGACGACGAACACCACCAGCCACAAATTGGCTTTGCGATCAAATTTGCCGAGATAATCCAGTTTGCTGTTGGGGGAACACAACGCACCGATCTCTTGCAGACTGGTCGAAATACCAAACGCTTTGCCCGCCAGCAGGTACAGCAGCGGGACCGTCAATCCGATCAGGATTCCCGAAAGCCACCAGGGCCAAGGTTGCATTAACCATTGCATGTCAAGTTTCTGCGGAAGGTGGAGAGGTGGACTCGGCCGCGGCGCGGTAAATCAACCAGTACGCGGCCGGGATGACGATCAAGGTGAACACGGTGGATGTCAGGATGCCAAAGATGATGGCCCATGCCAAACCGGAAAACACCGGGTCCAGGGTGATCACCCAGTTGGCCAGCAAGGTCGTGCCCGCGGTCAACAGGATCGGCCGGGTGCGGACGGCCACGCTGCGGATGATCGACTCTTGCAAGTCAAACCCTTCGGCCTGGGCCAGATGAATGAAGTCGATCAGAACGACCGAGTTTCGGACCACAATCCCGGCCAAGGCGATCATCCCGATCATCGCCGTCGCCGTGACGAAGACCGGATTGGGGTGCCCGCCGACGGGTTGGTTCATGATCAGATTCAACCCCCAAAATCCTGGCATGATGCCGATCATCGACAACGGAATCGCCGACATGATCAACAACGGCAACGTCCGTGAACCGGTTTGGAACATCAACACGACAAAGATCCCGACCAACGCCGCGCCGAACGCCAACCCCAGATCACGAAACACATCCAGCGTGATGTCCCATTCGCCTTCACCGGCCCACTGGACCTGGTATCCATCGGGCACCGTCCAGGGCACGCCACCGCCGAGTGACAGCCAGGACCGGCGGCGCAGCGGCCGCGGCGTCGCAGCGGCATTGTCAGCGGCGGGCGTTTCGCTCCCCGCGGGCTGGCGATCCCACTGGACGTCCATGATCGCGTCGGCCGGCGGACGCCCGGCAACCTCGGCATAGACGTACACGACCCGTCTCAGGTTCTTGTGATGGATCGATTTATCTTCCAGCGTTTCACGGAACCGGCCCAGGGAACCGAGCTGGACAATCTGCCCTTGCTCTCCCTGGACGTAGATCTCTTCCAAATCATCCAGCGCCGAACGACTCTCGCGGGGAAGCTTCAACTCGATCCACAACGGATCCACTTCATCGGGCAGATGCAAGACCGTCGCCCGGTTGCCGCTCAGCACCGTCGCGACCGTCTCGGCGATCGTTTGCGTGGAGATCCCCGACAGGGAAGCCTTGGGTTTGTCGGTTTCGAATATGAATCGGATTTGGTCGTCTTCGGCGCTGACATCCAAGTCGACCACGCCGGGTTCCTGCTTCAGTCGCGCCATCACGTTCCTTGCAACGTCGATTTGTCGCGTGTAGGTTCCCTCGGGCGGCCCGTACACTTCGGCCGTGATCGTGGACAACACCGGTGGGCCGGGCGGGACCTCGACCAATTTGATGTTCGCGCCCATCGACCGGGCCAACTCGGTGACTTGATCACGGATGCGGAGCAGGATCTCGTGTGATTGCTGGACTCGTTGTTCTTTGGCCAGCAGATTGACGCGGATGTCGGCGACGTTTGGCCCTTGGCGCAGAAAGTAGTGCCGCACCAGACCGTTAAAATCCATTGGCGATGCCGTCCCGACGAACAGTTCGTAATCGCTGACCTCGGCCATTCCCCCGATAAACCGTCCGATCCGCCGCGAAACCACGTCGGTCCGTTCCAGTGTGGTGCCTTCGGGCATGTCGATGACGATTTGAAATTCGTTCTTGTTGTCATAGGGCAACATCTTGACGGGCACCCAGCGGAACACGGGCGGAATCATCGCCATGGCAAACAGCGCCGCAATCCCCAACAAGACACCCCAGGCGTACAGGGGACGGGAAAGAATCGGCGCCAGCACCAGCCGAGACAACCGATACAGCGGGCGGGTCGTCAGGTCATAGGCCTGGTCCGGGTTTTTCGAATCGTCGATCTGCTTGAGCGATACCATCGCCAGCCAGGGCGTGATCAAGAACGCGACGACGGTAGAAACAGTAACGGTCAGCGGAACGTTCAGCGCCATCGGCGCCATGTACGGTCCCATCATGCCGGTGATGAACGCCAACGGTAAAAAGCTGACGATGATGGCCAGTGTCGACAGGATCAATGCCGGACGGACTTCCTGCACCGCGCGCAGCACCGATTTGCGGGGCGGAAAAATCTTCATCGTGAAATACCGCGCGATGTTTTCCACGTCGGTGATCGGGTCGTCGACCAACAATCCCAGCGCCAAGATCAACGCGAACATGGTGACACGATTGATCGAATAGCCGACCATCAGATTGATGAACAAGGTCAAGCTGTAACAGACCGGGATCGCCAACGCGATCACCAGTGCCGGCCGCCATCCCATCGTCAATCCGATCAATCCGACGACGGTCAGCACCGCGACGACCAAGCCTTCGATCAGTTCGTTGACCTTCTCGTTGGCCGTTTCACCGTAATCACGGGTGACGCGAAAGTGCACTCCGCTGGGCAGATGCGTCGTTTGAAGCTCCTCAAGTCTTGCCTGGACGGCATCGGCCACCCGAACCGCGTTGGCCCCTTTGCGTTTGGCCACGGAGAGGTGGACAGCGGGGTACAGGTCCGTTCGGTCTGCATATTTGTCGTCGGCCGCGCCGAATCCGATCCAGCTGTAACTGTCCGCTTCGGCCGGTCCGTCGATGACCGATGCGACATTTTTTAAATACACCGGACGCCCGCCGGCGACGTTGACGACGATATTCTGCAATTGATCGACGTCGCGGATGAAGGTGCCGGTTTCGACGTTGAACTGAGTGTTCTGTTGTTCGAAACTTCCATTCCGCGCCGTCACGTTGCTGACCTGCAGCGCCCGTGCGACTTGCAACGGGGACGTGCGGTGGGCGGCCAATCGCTGGGCGTCCAGATTGACATAGACTCGACGCGGACGCCCGCCCACGACTTCGACGCGGTTCGCATCGGGGATCGCCTGCAATTGGTGTTGAACCTCTTCGGCGATCCGGCGCAGCTCATGATCCCCGTAACGGTCGGTCTGGTCCGACCAGAGCGTCGCGATCACGATCGGCACATCATCCACTTCGATCGGTTTGACGACCCAGGACTGTACGCCCGGCGGAATCTTGTCGGTCGACGAGTTGATCTTGTTGTAAATCTTGACCAGCGAGTCCTCGCGGTCTTCGCCGACGTAGAACCGCACGGTGACCACACACTCGCCGGGCCGCGAGACCGAATAGACGAATTCGACGCCATCGATCTGGTACAGCAGTTTTTCCAAGCGATCGGTGACCTGACGCTCCACCTCTTCGGCCGACAGGCCCGGTGCCGAGGCGAACACGTCGGCCATCGGCACGACGATTTGGGGTTCTTCTTCGCGCGGGGTTAAAAACAGTGCGGCGGTGCCCAGCAACAGGGAAACCAACACCAGCAAGATCGCGACATCGCCACGCAAAAAGAGTTCGACGATCCGCGTCATCAACGGCGTGTCGGCGGTGTCGTCAACCGCCTGGTTGTCATCATCAGAGGGTGTCATCGGCTGGGCTCTCCTTCACTGGGCTCTCCTTCACTGGGCCATCGACGTGCAACACCACTCGCTCGCCCGCTTCGACACCACTGAGCACTTCCTGGCGGCCCGGCATGCCGAGTTGCCCGATCTTGACCAACCGCCGCTCGATGTTTCCGTCGGCAAGTACGACGTCGACAAACTCCAATTGCCCGACCTCGATCAACGCGTCGGTGTTCAAACACAGGTGCCGCCGCTGGCCGGCGGGGATCCGCAGTCGTCCGAACATCCCCTCGTAAAGCTCGTCGGATTTGGGCAAGCTGGCTTTGACCAAAAACGACCGGCTGGGCGCGTCGGCTTGGGGGACGATTTCATCAATCGTGGCGTCGAATTCTCGATCGAGCGCGTCGACGTAGACCCCCAAGTGATCATCGACGTTTAGCTTGACGGCCAGGTGTTCCATCACGGGGGCTTCCAGCCGCAAGGAGGTCGCGTCATACAGGGTCAAAATCGGCTCGCCGGGTCGGGCGATGTCACCAGGTTCGGCCGAGCGATCGACGATCCGGCCATCCTTGGCGGCTTTGATCACCGTGTAAGATAGCAACGCTTCGGCTTCTTGGACCGCCTGGGTGGCTTGTAATTCGTTTGCACTGGCGACCTGCAAGTCACGTTTGGCCAAATCGAATTCGGATCGCGACAGTGCATTCTGCCGCTGCAATGTTTCTGCTCTTGCGAACGCTTTTTCGGCTTGCTCGCGGTTGGCGGTGGCGGCTTCGAGTGCCCGTTTGGCTTGGTCCAGCCGGGCTTCGTATTCCTTGCTGTCCAGTCGGATCAGCTCTTGGCCCCGCTGGACCTGGTCGCCGGCGGTGACACGGATCTCGGCAATCGTCGCCAGCAGTTTTGCCGCGACGACGGTCCGGCTGGATGCCTTCAGCGTCCCGATCGCCTCTTCGATGGTCGACTTTTCGATTTCATGAACGATGTCGGTCGGCTGGTCGGTGTGCTTGGGAATCCCGCGACCGGTCCAACCTGGTTGGACCTTGTCTTCGAACATGCCGGACAACCAGGCGATGGTCACGACCAACAACAACAACCCGCCGGCGACCATTCCGATCCGGCCAAAACTTGCTAGCCACCTTCGAATCACATCTCTCTGCATGACAATGGCTCCCTTGATTGGTCATCCTCGGTCGCAACAAGCGTGTGGCCTGGGTGCTGGGGGGCGAACTGATACTGGCGGACAAACCGTTTGTCGATCCAGGTCTTCAACCACCAACACCAACGGGCGTGAACGGCGAACGGGCCGTATTGCAGGATCGCTTTCCCGTCTCCGGTGTTCAGTAGCTTTAGAAAATCGCGTTGTGGCTCGAATCGCTGTAGCGTTTCCCCGCTCAGAAACGCGTTGACGTTGTGCCACAGGATCGGACACTGCCGGACGGCATACACGCCCGCCTTGGGTGAGGGCGCATCGACCACCGTGCCCGAGTCGCCGACGGCAAAAATCCGCTCGTCCGAAAGCGACTGCAACGTTTTCGATGTGGCGATGAATCCTCGGTCGTCTGTTTGCAGACCGAGGCGATCGAGCACCGGTGGGGCCGACGCACCGGTCGCCCAGATCACGGCATCACAGTCAAACCATCGTTCGTCATCGGTTTGCAGGGCGGTGTCGGTTACCTCGACGACACGATGGCCGCGATGAATCGCGATCTCGCGGCGCCGCAACAGACGCTCGATCATCCGCACGCTGCGCCCGGGCATCCCATCGGCCACATGACCGCTGCTGGTGAAGATTTCAATTTCGATCGGCCGCCCGCGATCGCCGGTTTGCCACTGCTGTTGCAAACACAACGCAATCTCAACGCTCGCGACACCGCCACCGACGACCGCCACCCGCAGCGGCCCGGTCGTCACCGCCGCCGCGTCCTGCAATCGCGTCTCGAGTCGCTGTAGAAAGGTCTGCATCGGTTTGATCGGGACCAGCAACTTCGAATCCGAATGTTGTTGCCACCCGACCGGCATCGATCCGACGCCGATCGAGAGCACGTCAAAGTGGACCGGGGCGCGGTCACAAAAGTGCAATTCCCCCTCGGTCAGGTCGATGCCGTCGGTGTCGGCCAGGATCAGCTCGGCGCCGGCCTGGTCGGCAAGCGCCGCCAGATCGATTCGCATTTCATCATCGTGGAACTGATGCCCCAGCGTGCCGGGCAGCATCCCCGAGTACGTCGCCGCCGGGAACGTGCTGATGCAAATCAACCGGCAACCGGGGATCGGGTCCTCGGCCCACCGTTTGACCAGATGGGCATTGGTGTGGCCGATGCCCAGCAGAACGATGGTTTTCTGCTCGACATTGGCCGGCGGCGGGTTCACTTGGTGACCTGTTCGTACTTCGAGGGAATCTTGTAGCGATCGCTATAGGTGTGGACGCGATTGGTCGGCTTGCCGTCCAGGGTCACCAGCGGCAACTCGGCATCGACCCATTTCAAAATGCTGCCCTTGTAGTTCTTCACTTTGACGCCCTTGGCGGCGAGTTGTTTGGCGTAGGCGCCGCTGCGTCCGCCGACGGTGCAGTAGGGGATCACGGTGCGACCCTGGTACTGCCCGCGGTCGGTTTCGAACTGTTTTTTTGTGATCGCGCCGGGAATGATCGAGACGTTGACCTCCGCGTCCGAGCGGACATCGACGACCACGAAATCCGGCGCCGGTGTTTCTTTGCCCGCTGCCTTCGCGTCGGCGACGACTTGCTGTTGTTTTTCAAGCAACGACTGCAACTGGTCGGTGCTGATCGTTTCGATCTTCGGGCCGCCGAATAACCCGCCAAACTGGGCCGTCGCGGGTTGCGGAATCAATGCAAAGACCGCCAGTGAAAAAAGTCCAAGCCAACCGTTGCGTTTCATTTTTTTTGTCCTCGGTTTCGTGGGTTGCTGGGCCAGAGGGAGGCGGACGGGCGGGGTTACTCACGAACCAATGATCAATATATCGATAGCTCACGAGGTGTCAATTAAGTTTTCTCGTGGCCGTCCGCCAGAAAAACTCGACATACCGCACGACGCCTTGCTGCGCCCGCGGGACGCGTCCAGCTGACATGTTAACACCGGTCGCGCGGTTCGAGACCTCTGAGATAGCCGGCAGTGACGCGTTTCACTCTCTCTGCCAGGACTGTTTTTTTAATTTTGCTTTCGGGGGGGGGGAGTGCTCGGGAAATTGAAAAAGCCCACCGATGGCATCGGCGGGGACTGGCATCGGCGGGGACAGACCTCCCTATGATTCAGGCGGCCGGGGAAAGTCATGAAAACCCAGTCCGTTCCACCCCTTGGAAAAGTAGATCGGGGACAGACCCGTGTGTGGATCGGGGACAGACCCGTGTGGATCGGGGACAGACCCGTGTGGATCGGGGACAGACCCGTGTGGATCGGGGACAGACCCGTGTGGATCGGGGACAGACCCGTGTGGATCGGGGACAGACCCGAGCAGGGCGTGGTGGCCGTTGAGTCGCGAAACGGGGCGGCTTATCTAGACCGTCAGAAGATTCCTAGGGTCGAAACGCATTGTTCGTTGCTCGTCGCGGTGAACGAAGTCGCGGGAGCTTGCTTTGCCGGGATGGATTAGAGAGTCGAGCCGAAGTTGCGGGCCGTTTTGCACGCCGACGGTTACGCTGCCTGCCCGAACAGCATGCGCGTGTGCCGGGGAATATAGAATCGTCGTCCAGTCTGCTTCGTCCGCTCGTGATCGATGTGCTCGGGACGACCGGCGATGGTTGAAAAGACTTCGCTGAAATTCGCGACGAGTGTGAACCAAAGTGTGGGGGACAATCCGAGGCGTTTCAGGATCGGCGGCAGGTCGGAAGGCGTCTTCCCAGGTTTCTCGGAGGCTAATTGCCGAGCGGTCCAGTCCAACAGTTGCAGGTAGGCTTCTTCGCTGATCGCCACGAATCCCTTGTCGCTACATCGCTCTCCTGACTCGCTCGGATGCGGCCCTGCCGTGGCGATGGCTTCGTTTAGGTTCACCGGCGAGAGAAAGGCATCCGGACGGCGGGTTTGTGGCGAAGTCGTTGGCGTCGGGGTATCGATCGATTCCTGATCAAGTGAATTGCAAGACTGTTCCTCCGACGTTTGCTTCGACGCACGGACCGACTCGATTCGTCGCTGCGCCGACGTATGGTCACTCATTTCTAATGTTTCGGCGACGCATGCGCGGATCAGATTCAGATCAACGTAAACAGAGCAAGCCAAAATGGCTTCTTCGTCGACCAACGGGACGGCTTTGAAACGCCCCTGGAAGAAGTGCCCCTCGACTTCATCTTCGTTGTTGGCGCGCTGAGCGATGCGTTGATTTAACAGGCGCATCCACCACGAGATGTTGCTCAGTCGCAGCCGAATCTCGGCAACCCTGTGGGGGACGTTCCGAATGCCATCCAACTCCGCTTGCGACGGCGCCATCGGATCCCCCTTGGCGTCGGTTCGTTCCGGGCAAATCATCAGCCAACGACGTGCCACTTCGGTGTCGTCCCATGTGTCGACGACATCGGGGCGCGACCGTAGCACAAGGTGGAAGTGGTTTGAAAGAATGGCAAAGGACGGCAAGTCGATTCCGAAGAACGCCGCAAAATGCCTAAGCTGGTTCTCAATCCAGTCCTTTCGGTAATCGAAATTCTTGCCTGAAACCGCGTCGTCGCCGAGGAGCCAGCAACCTCGCACGGTTCGGCTCATGACGTGAAACGCTTGAACTTCGTACGGGTCTAAGATTTCAGAGCGATTAGATCTCGCCATCGCAGAGTCTCCCCAACTCGTTTCTGGACTCTGCTGCGGGCATGAGGATCTTCCTCCACCATTCGCAGCGAAAAAACGAGTCGCCGTGCGACTCCACTTGACTGCCTTCATTCCACCCAGATGGAGCGTCGTAGTCAAGCCAAAAAACATCGAAATCTCATCGAGCCGACAATTCCCCGCGCTAGCAAAGCCCTTTGCAAATGCAAGCATTAGGCGCCGATGGGGACAGACCCCGAGAATGGGCGAATGCAAGCATTACGGCGCCGATGGGGACAGACCCCGAGAGTGGGGGCGCCGATGGGGACAGACCCCGAGAGTGGGCGGTGCGGCAATGCAAGCATTGTAGCGACGGTGGGGAACCGCTGCGCGGTGGTTTTTGTAATCGCCAGCTCGGGGGCGGAGCCGCCTTGCCGCGGTGTTGCCGAATCTGATACAGGCGGATCGAGATTCCCTGCCGCAATATTGATCTTGTGAAATCAAAGCTTCCCGATCCGATTGAATCCGCGCCTGTTGAAGTTCGGATAGTCCGCAAACTTGGAAAGGGGCGCGCGGCGACGGCCCGGCTGGTCGACGCGACCTTTGCCGACGGTTTGACGCAGCGGGTGGTCGAAAAGGTGTTCTGTCCGGGGCGGTTAACGCGGACGATCTACCGACTGTGCTTCTTCGCCCCGTTTGCCTATCAATTCAATCGCGATGCGATCCTGGCGTGCTTCTTTCGCCGCCGCGTGGCGGCAGAGGTTTTGCGTCGGCATCAGTTGGACGCTGACGTCACCATGCCACGAGTCGCGAAGCCACTGTATGTCCGCTTCGACGCCGCGGCGCCCGGTTGGGTGTTGGCGGCCGAGCACATCGACGGTCGCGGCGTTCGGCCGGCCGCCCCGGGCGAGCCTCGTGGCGAAATCGATCAGCTGGTCGATGTGATGCGGCAAGCCAGTGGAGCTTTGATCGCCGGCGGGCTGACCGGCAGCGGTTGGCAGATCGATCCCCGAGCGATGGTCTCGTCGGCCAACCTGTTGCGCCGCGGCGATTGTTACACGATCATCGATTTGGAATCCGGCATCCCCGCCGTTTTGGTCCCCAAGTATTGGATGCTGGCCGCCAGCGAGCGAACCTTTCCTCCCTTTGATGACGTCGATGCCGACCGGTTACGGTCACAGACGCTTGAGGCCACGGCAGACGTGGAGGCATTGATCCATCACACGTCGCGTTGGAAAGCGGCCGAACCGGCGCCGCTGCGACTGGCCACTTGGGAACGAATCGCCGGCAAGCTTCGACGTCGTGTCGCTCGCTCGGCGCGTGCGGCGTGGCATCTGCTCTCGCGGCCGCGATTTCAAACTTACGTGGGGTTGCGCTACATTCGGCATGCGATCCGGCGGTGGGAAAGGGAACAGCGGATCGGATCGGACGAAGCGGCCGAACTGAATCGTCAGGTCGATGCGCAGGAAGTGGCTACGTACGCGCGGGGGATGGCGCTGCACTTGGCGGTCAAGGCATGTTCGCCGTGGGTGGTGCCGGCGAAATACGGTGGCCTATTCGCTGCGATTGCGACCGGCAAGGTTTGGTTTTTATTGCCGTGGTTGATTTTACCTTTGGCCCGCACGCTGGTGACGCTACTGAGCTGGTTCTCGTCCGGTCGCCGCGTCCGGCATACCGAAGCGTTGCTGTGGGGCGTCCTGCCGACGGTGGGATCGCTGGCGTTTCCGATCCAAATTCTGGTCCGGCGTCCCGTGTTGGCGCACTTCCTGATCCGTGACTTTGCCTCGCGGCTGGGTCGTCGTTTGCCGATCTATGGCGGCAAAGATTCACGCACGGAGATGATGTTCATTCGCTGGAGCGACCGCATCTTGCTGGCGACGGGGTTGGTGGCACCGGCAGAGCCAGTGCCCGAAGAGGAAAAGGGGAGCAACGCGCCGAACGTCGCATCGCCCTTTGGGCAGGCCGCCGTGGCGACGGTCACGAAACGAGCGGCTTGACGGCCTGCAAGCGGTCGGCGTTTACATGGTCGAACGTCGCTACCTTCGCCAGAAAGTGGATCCCGGCCGCGTCGCACGCTCTGGCGAGCATCGCAACGTCAGAGATCCTCGCCCCCTCATCCCCAGCCCTTCTCCCCCGCAAAGCCGGGGAAGAAGGGAGCCATGGTGTAGTTGTGCAGACGTCCACAGATTCGGGGACGGGGGCTAGGAATTGACGGTTCTGCTAGGCCTCGAGGATCAGAACGGCTGTTGGGCTTGGCGGCCGGCCATGGCGGCGGCACCGATCGATCGGATCAGGCCTTCGCCGATGGTCAGCTTCATCGCCGAGCCGTTGGGGATCGACTTGGTGGTGACGTTGACTTCGCCCTTGTCTTCCGAATTGGTCAGGGCGTTGATCATTGCCGCCACGTTGTCGTTGGCTTCGACCGACTGTGCCAATTCCATGAACGGCAACAGTTTCATCTTGAATTGACCCAACGGACGATCGCCCCCGTTGTCGCTGCTACCGGACGTGATGAATTCCTTCAGCAGTTCTTCGCTGCCACGTCCTGCCGCGACGTAGACCGCTTTGGGGGCGGTCCCGATATGGACCTGGATCTTGTCACCGAACAGCTTGCGGACTTCGTCTTCGCTGGCCGGCACATCGGCTTCGATCAGGTGCAGCGTCACGCCGCCGAAGTTTCCGTTGTCGAATTTAAACTTGGGGGCATCGGGGCTGTCGGGGACCTTCGTCGCCAGGTCTTTTGCCAACTCCGCGACCTTGTTGCCATCGGCGACGAAGGTTCCGATCACGGCTTTGAACTCGTCGCGGCCGGCCATCACCAAGGCGCCCATGTCCGCTTTGCCTTCGGACAGCGATTCGGTGACGATGTCGCTGAGACGGTCGATGTACTGATCGATCTCGTTGACCTGATCTTCGGTCAGGTTGCCCTCGTTTTCCAAGGCCCCCTTGATCATCGACAACGAGGACGCGATGCCTTCTTTGGCTTGCGTGATCGCTTCGGGGCTGATCGACGTGGCGCTATGAATATAGGCAGCCGCGTCGTCGCGGATGACCGACGCGAAACGCGAGGGGATCGATTGTTGACCGCCGTAAACCGCGGCCAATTGCGTTCCACCGACGGCGGTGAACGAGAAATCCAACGCGACTTGCTTGTTGGCTTTGTCGATGTTCAATCCGACGTTCAGCTCGTCCGCTTCTTGAACCAAACGTTCCAGTTGTGCGATCGAGTTCTCGGCAACCTCTCGGCCCGATGCGGCGTCGGGTTGTTGCGCCATCGTCTGCTCGAATCCCTGACGCAACTGGTCGATCAAGATGTTGCGGATTTCGACGGGGACCTGTTGGACTTGCAAGCGGATCGCCACGTTGTAGTTGTTGCCCATGCCTTGAAACAGATCGCCGGCGTCTTCCGGGGCTAACGCGAGCGCGGCTTGGTTTTGTGCCGCGACAGCGTTGTTCGCGTTCTGTTTGATGTACAGCATGTTTTGGTTGACGGTCAGCACCAACGTTCCGTCATCCAATTCATCGACCGGACCGGTCTGGGCTTCCAGACGTTTCAAGATGGGTCGGATGTCCTTGGTCGGCAACACGACGATCGGTTGCGGCGTTCCCCCGACCAGCGGAACGAGCATCCCGATCGGCTGGTCCATGTCCATGCCTTGGGTGAACGTGGCGGCCAACATCGGGAACATCGCCAATTGCGGCTGGCTGGTGATTTCGGCCAGGTAGCTGACGTCATCCATCAACTTCTTGACTGAACCGAGCGTGACGACGACGACCGGTTGCGTGCCATCGGTGAGTGTCGCACGCGACGAGTCGGCCGCCGGCGCGAGGCGATCTTGAGCCATCGCCGGGGCGGCCAAGAGCGTGGTTGCCAGAACCGCGGCGGCCGCGACGGATCGGACGGCATGCCGGGGGCGGAGACAATGTGTCATGAAACCCATAATCGTTTGTTGTCCTTGTGACAGATGGGGGTGTTAGATTCGAGCGTAGTGTCTACCAATTCGGCGGGAACCTGACAACTTTGGGACGCCGCAACGGATCGAACTCTTCCAAATCCAATGCCGGTCCGCCCCCCGTGTGAAGGGTTCCCCGCACAAAGATCTACCCGCCGAGCGCGGGTGAGGTTTCACCGGGCGGGAAAAAAAGAAAGGCGGCCACCCGGAAAACGGGTGACCGCCTTTGAATTGCAAGCAAAAGCCGTTTGCGTCAGGAATTCGGATCAGTTACCGAAACCGCCGCCTCCGCCGAGGCCTCCGCCACCGAGGCCGCCGCCGGCTCCACCGCCCAAGCCGCCGCCAGCACCGCCGCCGCCGGCACCTCCGGTTTGACCATCGACGAAGTTGAACGTGCTGACGTCACCGACTTGGGAGAAGAACGGTGCGGGCGAAATCCGCACATAACGTCGGTCGGCCGAAATGATCGCCAGGGTCGACAGCGATGCCCCTTCGGGCAACTGTGTGATCTGGGGCTGGAACCCGACGGCACCATTGCGGCCGAAGAAGGGATTCGCGCCGACGCCACCGGTCAAGATTTGGGCGTCGCGGTACAGGTCTCGCAGCACCTGCGCCGAATCGCTTCCGGGGTTTGCGAATTGGCCGAGCAATTGGCCATTGAGATCACGTTGGACGTCTCGCAGGTGTGCCAATTGGGCTTCGCCGAGTTTCTCCTGACGCTTGCCTTCTTTGACTTCAAAAACGAACAAGGCGTCTTTTTCCGTCAGCGGAACCTCTTTGCGAATGAATCGCTGGGACGGTCGTTTGGCATCGGTGACGATTTCGACGGTGACCTGTCCGGTGGAAACCTCGCCCCAGACCTTGCGGACCAGCAGACGGTATTGGCCGCTGAAACCTCGCGGGCAGATGTAGGTTTCCGAGACGGTTCCGGTGTTGTCTTCGCCTTGACCGGGATAGGAGTCACCGAGCAGCGTGCCGCCGCTGGCGCTGGAGCGGTTTTCCAGCGAACAGACGGTCCCGCCGGGTTCTTCCACGGCCAAGTCGATATCGGCATCGCCGGTCCACGAGACCCGCACGATCACATCATGTGCGGCGGCCTGGTCGAGGGCTTTGGCAAACTGGGCCGCTTCCTCGTCCAGTCCTTTCTCTTTCAGCTCGGCGTAGGCGCTGCGTGCCAACAGGGTCGCTTTGTCGACGACGGGCGAGAATTCGGCCGGCCACGCTTGTGACAGGACACCGTTGGCGGCCCAAGCGATCGCGGCCGGGTCGTTGAGTTGTTCGGCCAGTCGCAGCCCCATCACGTAGGTTTCGCGCCGGTTCGGATCCAATTCCGCGACCCGCTTGCACAGTCGCAGCGAGGCGGCGTCGCTGCCCAAATCCTCCAGCCGAGCGGCGACATTCAAGATGTCGGCCGGGGTCTCGGCGAAATCGACCGCGGACAACAGTGCCCGTTCGACTTCGGATTTCGGCGCGGCGGTGGCGGTCAAGGCGATCGCATAGGCTTGGTACATCCACGGTTGAACGTGACCGGCCCGAATCGCTTCGCTGATCATGTCGCGCGATTGGCTGAACCATTCGACGGCCGCTTGGCGATCGCCCTGTTCGTCCGCCGCAGCGGCTCTGACAGAGTACTTTCGCGCGGTCGCACGGATCTGTTGGTCCAGGATGGTGATTTCGCGGACGTCGCCCAAGGTCAGTCCGGCAAAGAACTGCTCCCACGCTTCGCTGCGTGTTTGGCCTTCTTTGGGGGTGACTTTCAGCGGGTGGATCAGCTGCTGGTCAGCCTCGGAAAGTACTGCCGCGGCGGTGTCGCTCGGCGTGGCGCTAGCGTCGTCGGCTGCCGGGGCGGAATCCGATTTGGATTCCAAGCTGACGTTATCGGGCACGACGAACATGCCGCCGCCCATGCCGCCGCCCATCATGCCGCCGCCCATGCCGCCGCCCATGCCGCCGCCCATGCCGCCACCCATGCCGCCGCCCATCATGCCGCCGCCCATCATGCCGCCGCCCATGCCGCCGCCCATGCCGCCGCCGCCGAGCGAAACGATCGGCACGACGAGGTCACCGACGGGGTAGACTTTGGTCACCAGGTTGTCTTCAGCTGCTTCGACGGTCGTGATCTGCATCACTTCGTCTTTGATCAGATAGGTCAGTTCCAGGTCACGCAACATCAGTCGCAGGAACGATCGCAAGGTGACGTTCTTCAGGTCGATGTTGACGCCAGCGTCAGCATCCAGGCCGATTTCCTCGAGTGCCCGGTTGTCGATCACGATCGGAATTTCGTGCGTGTCGCTGATCGTTTGAATGGCCTCGCTGAGCGGGGTTTCGATGAACGTTTGCGTCGTCTCGTCCGACAGCGATGCTTCGATCTTACGTTCGGTTTCGTTGTCGCCGACCAGTTCGATCGAACCGTAACGTTCCAGACGACGACGGCTGAGCGCTTGCCAGACGTCCGCATCGGGATACAGAATCGGCGGTTCATCGACGAACGGGATGTTGCTCTTGAGCACCAACGAGAACGCATCGACGAAGTTCCGTTCACGCATCTCCTTGTAGCGTCGGTCGCGGTCATAGGTCTGCAGCGCCAACGGTTGATCGGTGAAGTGGCGACCGGCGATCGAGTCTTCGGTGATCGAGTCGCCGGAGATCTCGGCGAATTTCAACGACACTGCGCCGTCGGCTTCGGTGTAGCGGCCTTCGTCGATCAACGCGTTCATTTGTTGGGAAAGCGTTTTCAGGGTCGCTTCGCGGCGGAAGGTTTCTTCCAACAATCGTGCGGTCGCACGCGAGGCTTCGTCTTGTGCGACGATGTTGGCTTGTTGGGCCGCGAAACGTGCTTCGGCGCTGCTGGCCGCTTGGATCGCCGATTGCAACTGGCTTTCCAGATCCTGACGCAGTTTGGGTTCGATGTCCGGCAGCGTTTGCACGCGGGCGAGCACGGATTTCAGCTGGCCGGCGACACCGGTCGGATCCTTCCTCAAGGCGCGTTCGGCGGCACGCAAGGCCGCTTTGACTTCGGCACGCAGACGTCCGTTGGCGGCGCTGCGTTCGGCTTCGATGCGATCGAGCAAGTCGCCGCCGCGTTCCAGAATCTCGTCATCGCCGACGATGCTGCGGCTGGGCGGGACCATCGGCAGACGTCCGCCGCTGGGGGCCGCCGGGGCCGGTGTGGCAGCCGCCGGGGCCGGTGTGGCAGCCGCCGGGGCGGCTTCGGCCGGAGCGGGAGCGGCGGGTGCAGGTGCTGCGGGGGCTGGCTGGGCCGCTGCTGCCGGTGCGGGGTCGCCGAACAAGTCGTCTGCGGCGGGGGCCGCCGGCGCTGCCGGTTCTTCCGTCCCGAACAGATCGTCCGCGGCAGGTGCCGGGTCGGCCGGTTGGGCTTCGTCGCCGAACAGGTCGTCAAACGGCGATTCGTTTTGGATGATCAGCGTGGTGCCGCTGACTTTCACCAATGCCTTGGCGTCTTCGTTGTTCGGGTCAGCTTCCAGAGCCATTTCCGCGACGGCTTTGGCGCCTTTCTTGTTGCCTTGCTTCAAAGCCAACTTGCCAGCCCGCACCAGTTCGTCGGACTTGGCCGCCAGGATGCGAGCGGTTTCGCGAAGCATGACGCTGCTGGCCGTGGGCAGGGTCAGACCGGCGTTTTTCTTGGCACCGTCGACCAGCCCCGGCAGGAAGGCGAAATCGGGGTTGCCGTGTTCGATCGTCGCAGCGGTGGTGACGCGAATGTTGGCCGTCGGCGTCGTTCCTTTCAGATCCAATTGCATCGAATCGATGTCGCCGGCGATTTGACCGAGCAGGATGGAATCGCGATCGACACGCAGCGGCGGAAGACGTTTGCCATGAGCGATCGTCACCGCTTGGGGCAAGTCCGCAGCGTCGATCCAGATCGGTGAACGCACGGCCGACTCGGTCACGCGGGCGGCCATCGCCGTTGCAGTGTTGCCGTCGGCTTCGCTGACGATCCCCAACACGCCGCCGGTGTGATTGGCCAGAATCGCCATCAGTTCAACGTTCTTGGAAGGGCCGATCGCGACACTGTGAACTGAGATATGGTCGGCTCGCAGTGCGTCGATCAAGGCCGCAAACCGCGTTTGGTTGCCCGTCGCGTCGATCGATGCTCCGTCACCGATGTAAACGATCGAACGCGTGTGGCTGCGGGGGGCGGCCAACAACGTGCCACGGACCGCATCGATGACCGACACCATGTTCGTGTTGCCCAGCGGCAAACGTCGTTTCAGTCCTTCGAGCGCCGCGGTGACACTCGAATCGGCCGCGGGAGTCAGGGCATCCGACAGTGCGACCGCATCCACATCGGCGGCGAACACTCGCACGCGATCCTGGGGGCGAAGCGATGCGACGGTCTTGGCGGCCGCGGCGAGTGATTCACGACGGAACTCACCCGATTGGCTGGCCGAGGTGTCGACGACGACCACCACATCGGCTGCCGGTGCCTCGACGGCCTGCAGCAACGCGTCATCAGCCGACGGCAGGATCGAAGCGGCGAAATAGGCCGCGCTGTCAGCACTCGCCTGGTCGCCGGGGAAACTGACGACGCGGACCTGCGCACCACTGTCCTTGGCCGCGACACTGTCGGCCGCGTCAGCCAACACCGCTGCCATCGGGATCGTGAATGCCACAAGGGCGGCAAGGGGACGCAACCAACGCCCCGGCGTGATCAAAGTTTGAAATTGACGTGCGACGTCTCGCATCTGAATGTTCTCCGCGGTGCTTGAAAACGGCGATCTGCCTGTCTTCATCGGAACGACCGTTCTGTGTGCTAGGTGCCAAACCACTCAAAAACACGCAAATGACGAATTCTGGGTGGTCTAGGGAAAAGGGATGAGTTGATCGAGAGAAATCTCTATGGGCAGAGTTTATTCCCGCTCAATTCAACTCGCTACGAAAAAAACCGCCTTTCGCCCACTCCATCTGATCCTCCTTCCGGTTGTAAGTGTTGCATTTTGCAACACCTGTAGCAAAATCGATCAGCCGGAGTGGACGAAAGACAAGTCAAACCCCGGTAAGAGTGAGGGTAGACGCGATTGTTGTGCCAATTGAGAAAAAAAGGTTGCGCACGTTGGTGTTTAGCCTTCAGGCGATTCCCCCGTCGCTGCTTGGGACGTGAAATCTATTGCGGGTGAATTTCACGTTGCGCTGCGTGAAGCAATGACAACACAACCGCGTCGCGGTTGCACACCAGCGGCGTGTCACAACAAAACTTGGGGTCGCGATAGCGCACCCCAAGCTCAGACTGTGGGCGGCTAAAGCCTGGACACCAGCACGCTCGCATCACACTACTGCGCTTCGCCGCCGCCGAAGGTGAACTTGGACACCCCCCGCGACTTACTGGGCAGTTGGCCTCGCACCAGGACTTCCGTCACCCGCTGCGTTTCGGGTTCGAATCGCCGATTGCTGCGTTTGTCGGTAAAAATCGCTTGCGGCAGCGTCAGACTCTGCCCCGGCTGCAGGGGGCTGGCCTGAGTGATTTCGTAGTGCCCGTTGAGGATGATCGTCAAATGCCCGATCGGCTGGTCGAGTTCGCTGGTGACGGTGACCACGTCGGTCAGCACGGCGACCTTGCCCCCCGTCGTCGGCAGCGGGGCGCGATCGAGCGAAACGCGGACCGGCAGCGGCGGACCGCCGATGCTTTCGGGGAAGAGGGCGTAGACCCCCAGCCCGACCGCGATCATGACGCAAAACGCGACGAACAGGCCACGCGACGAAAGGTGGCGTGTGGGAGCGACGCGGGGATGGTCGCCCGCGGGGTTGGGATCTGCAGGGGACGGTGCAGAAGAGGTCATAGGAACGGGCCGCGTCGATTCGGAGGGCCCAGTGCTCGGAGGGGCCAGTGGTGGAGCCGAGGAATGAAAAAAGCCGGCTGACAAATCTGGCGATCTGTCAGCCGGCAGTTGCTTCGACCCGTCGGCGGCAAAATGGAGCCGCTGGGAGAAACGCGTAAGTCTAAGCGTGCTACTGCACAAGCCATTGTGTGACTTAGGCGAACCCTAAAAATGATCCCTCTGCCGAATTAAGAGGATCGAAGCGGGCGGGGTCTTTTTCAGACCACGCCGCGTAAGTGTAGAGCGCCGGCTTCTAACAGCAAGCGCACTGTGTCCTCGACACCATGGTGATCGGCGCGTGCCCACCGACGACGTGACTCCATTTTTCACGGTTCGGCCCGAATTTTCTGGCACGATCGATCACCCGTGGGGCGGGCATCGAAGTTCTGTTTTTTTCTCCGCGAAACGGCGATTGTCCCGTTTCAACGGCGCGGGACAGTTTTTTCATTCACATTTCGCCCTTCGTTCCGCTTGGTGGCATAGACCCTGATCCAGCCCCTGTCTGTTCGAGTGACCGATCCATGAACCAGCTTCGCAGGAAGTCCGCCCACCGCCGGTGTGCCGCCGGCCGTAGTATCAGTGAGCCTAATACCGATGCCTCCGACACCGCCGACTCATCAGCGCGGCGATTGAATCTTTACGCGCGTTCGTTTCGTTGCCGAATCGTGGCGTCTGCGCTGCTGTGCTTCGCGGTCATCGTGTTTGAGTCGCCGGCGGTCCGTGCGGAGGCTCCGCTGGATGGTGATTTGTTCAGCGAAATCTCGATGTCCGATACGGTGATTGACGCATCGCAGCAACTCACTTCGCCGGCCAAGGTGTCGGCTGTCGTTTTGGGGCCGGCAGCGTTGTCGGCGATGCTCGATGAAGCAGGCGTTGCGAACGAGGTCGAGTCACAGGCGGTTCGAGTCGACTTGGAGAGTTTATTGCCGACGGAATCGGATGCGGTGAAACGCAACGATCTGAGATTCCGCATCGACGCGGAGGCCGGACGCATCGACGTGGTGTTGCCGATCGAGGGTTTGACTGTCGGCGCACGCGATGACGGTGCAACCGTTGATGGCGAAACGTTGATGGCGTTGTTGGCCGCATTGCAGAACCATTCACATGTCCAATTGGTCGCGTCGGGAAAAACGTTGGCGTTCCAGTCGTCGCTCGGCAATCACGACGTCACCCCCGAACGACTGCGTGTTGCCGCCAAGCGATTGACGTCGGTCGCAGCGAACACGGCGTCGATGGTTTCTGCGGTGATGGTGAAACGGTCTGTCGCCCAGTCATCGACGGAAACCGCCCCACCGTCACAACCGTTGTCGACGTTGGTCGGTACTTGGTCGGCGAAAACATCGGCCAGCGATGCGTGGGCGGTTCGATTCGCCGGCGACGACAGCTTTGTGATGGTTCATACCAAGAACGGAAAGAATTCGGTGTCACGCGGGAAGTACAACGCAACCGCGGAGCGATTGGAGCTGAATGAATCGGCCGGAGGGACACTCGCCGGAACGCTGCAACGCAGTTCGGCAGATGCGTTTCGATGGCAGTTGCAGAATAGCAACGGGGATGTGGTGGCCACGCTCGCGTTTGAGAAGCAATGAGCGCACGATGGTGTTCAGCCATGAGGCGATTTTCCGCTCGCTGCGAAACAGCGAGTCGCGACGGCCCGGAAGGACCATCGTACCTGAGGCAGCGAGGATGAGCGGCGAAAGCCGGGGCACCAGCGCCGTTACTCCTCCTCGAACTCGGGAAACCGGATGAAGGTGTCGGGTGGTTGAAACAGGTCGTCCCAGGTTGCCTGATCGGTGTCCGCTGCATCCGTCACGAGCGTCTCGGGTTCGGCGAATTCATCGGCTTCGTCTTCGAGGCTGAATTCGGCCAACGACCGCGCGACGCTGACCGCCGTCTTCACTTCGTCGAGCAAGTCGTCGGGCGGCACTGCGGCTTCGACCGTCCCCAGGTAGGGTTCATGTTGGTGACCGACGTTCCATGTCAGTTTGAATTGTGTCGCCAATTCGGCAACCACACCCACCGCGGCGGTTGCGATTCGAGTCGATTCGGAAGTCGCGTTCGTCGCATTCAAATCCACTTCGATCTCGACCGTCAATTCCCCCGCGTGATTCACGTCGATTTGCGGGCCGACATCGGCGATCTGTTGCCGCCGACACTCGATCGGAAACGCCGCCAAGACCGCATCGATCTGGTTGCGGTCGTTTAACGGGTTGCTGGTGTAGACGAAACAAAGTTGCATGCGGAGCGGACGCGATTGACGGGGGCCTGGCGGATCGGATTGCTGCTAGACTACTGCGTCTGGTCCAAAATCCATACGCCCCTGGGGAATCCTTTCGGTGAAACCTCTCTACGTGTCCACAATCGTCGCGGGATTGCTGTGCTTGAATCTCGGTTGCCCCTCCAAGCCGGCGGCCGAATCGTCGCCGGACCGGTCGGTCGATCCCGCACCGACGGTCGAAGCCGACCGAGCGGGTCAAGTTCAAGCAGATCAAGTCGCGGAGGCCATCGAAGCGGTGGCGAAAACGCGTCGCGACGGAAACGGTGCGGTGATCGAAGTCGACTTGCGCGATGCGGAGGTCGGCGATGTGATCGGCA
Organism: Stieleria mannarensis; assembly: GCF_014154935.1. Taxonomy (GTDB): domain Bacteria; phylum Planctomycetota; class Planctomycetia; order Pirellulales; family Pirellulaceae; genus Stieleria; species Stieleria mannarensis. Next base: position 16,466 of record NZ_JACEHH010000004.1, on the reverse strand, counting down.
AGCTACCGGTCCTGCCCAAGTTGCGGAGTCTGTTGCTGGCCGGGTCCGATATCAGCGACCAGGATCTAGCCGAGGTCGGCAAGATCCAGACGCTGGAAAACCTGGACCTGCGTGGCTGCGGGATCGGAGATGACGGGATCGCGCATCTGGGCGGATTGAAAAGGCTCAAGGCGATCAAGTTTTCCGGCAAAGACGGCGCGACCACGGTGACCGACGCGGCCATGACGACGCTCGGCGGGATCAAGACGCTGAAAGTGATCGCGTCGGACTTTCTGCCGATCAGCGACGATGGGATCGCGGCGCTGGGCGGATTGTCGGAACTGGTCGAACTCTACTTGGCCGGGACCCGGGTCACCGATCAAGCAGCCAGCACGCTCGCCGGATTCTCGGCGCTTCGAAAACTGCGAATCGCGTCGACGGCATTCGGCAACGACGGGCTGGCCAAGCTTTCCGAGCTTTCCGACGTGACCGAATTGGATCTCAGCGAGTGCCAGGGAATCGACAACGACGCGTTGGCAACCCTCGGCGGTTTCAAGCAGCTTGCCAAGCTGAACCTGTACAGCACCTCGGTCGGCGATGGAGCCTGGGGGCAGCTCTCCGGGGCGGAGCAGCTGAAGTGGCTGAATGTCGACAAGACCAACGTCGGCGATGCGTCGTTGCAGGAACTGGGCCAATTGACCGGGCTGACGTTCCTGCATCTGGGCAGCACCAAGGTCACCGACGCGGGACTGCCGGCGCTGGCGGAACTGGCAAAACTGGAAAAATTGATCGTGACGCGAACCGAGGTGACCCAAGCCGGTGTCGATCAATTGCAGCCCAAACTGCCCGAGTGCGAGATCCAGCTGGCGTATGTCCCTGGGAAGTGACCGTCGAGCGGAAAAGGGGGCGGGAACGAACGGGCACGGGCAGAAGCGCTGGTGTTTAGCTGGACAGCGCCAGTTTGAATCAGAAACACCAGGATTTGCGGGTTAGAGTTGATCGTACTCGTACTCAGACGTTTCGCCGGTACTCGTACTCCTACTCGATCCGCCTCCTACTCGATCCGCAAGTTTCCCACGAGCTATCGAGTAGGAGTACGAGTACCACTTTGTTGAGTACGAGCACGAGTACGACTGGCGTGAAACTCATCCCATCTACCACGGTGATTCCGGCATCTTTTGAGCAAGTCGCCGTAAAGTGGCGCTGTCCAGTTAGCCTTTCGGCGATTCCCTATCGCTGCTTCGCAGCGACCGAGGGCGGCTAAAGCCTGAACACCAACGCTTGCTGAGCCCTGCTTGGCGTGCCACGCGATTCAGCGGATCGGTTGGCAAGTCAGTCGTGATCGATCATGTTGGGCAATTCGAATGACCAGAGGGCGGGGCGATCGCTCGTCGGTGGTTTGCCGACGGGAGGAAAGTCCGGGCTCCGCAGGACAGGATGGTCGATAACGTCGACCGGCCGCGAGGCCAGGGAAAGTGCAACAGAGAGCAGACCGCCGAACGGTTCACCGGGGCTCGGCCCCGACGGACGCGTGGTAAGGGTGAAACGGTGCGGTAAGAGCGCACCAGCGATCGGGGTGACTCGATCGGCTCGGTAAACCCCATCCGGAGCTAGACCAAACAGGGTGCAGAAGCGGTCCGCTTCGCCATCGACACTCGGGTAGGTCGCAATGGAGGCGACGAGCAATCGTCGTGCACAGATAAATGATCGCTGCCATCGGCGCCGCGGCCGGAATCCGTTCCGCCCGCCGGATCCGATCGGTACAGAACCCGGCTTACAAGCCCTCTGGTCATTCGCGTTTTCTTTGACGTAGCTACGCTCGATGCGAGCGTGGAACATCACAGAGGTCCACCTTCTGGCGAAGGTAGCTACGTTTGAACGGAAAAATCTCGACTTGCGTCGACCGCGGCAGATCGCTTAGATCGGTTCAGAGAACTCTCTGAGAATGAAATGGAATTCCGCAACTATCTGACCTGTCTCTGGCCGGGGCTCAGCGAGCTTTGGTGGCGTGGTCGGTTGTCAGCGTTGCCGTTGGCGATCGGGTTCGGTATCGGCATGAATTCCCTGTTGGTTCTCAAATACCTGTATCCGACCTGGCTGGACCCGTTGCTGGTGCGAAGTACCTGGTGGGTCGGCGTCTGTGTCTGGGTCTGCTGGACGGTCAAAAGTGTTCGTGAATTGCCAGCATTACTCGATCCACGAGCGGTCACCGAAACACCCGATCGATTTGTCGACGCCCAGGCGGCTTACCTGCGCGGCGACTGGGAGGCGACCGAACCGTTATTGTTGGGGATCCTGGCGATCGAACCGCGAGACCCCCCGGCATTGCTGATGTTGTCGAGTGTCTATCGTCATACAGGGCGGGTCAGCAGCGCCCGGGTGTTGCTCGACGAAATGCGGCGGTTGGAGATCGCCGACCGCTGGCAGATCGAAATCGACGCCGAAGCGGCTCGGATCGCTCGTCAAAGCGAATCCGGCGACGAAGACGACACCGAAGCGGGCGAGGATCGCCAAGAAACCGATTCGGCCTCGGAGTTGCGGGGAGATGGAAATGCTGCCGATTTGACAGCGGCCTAAGCGGGGCGTGTGGGCGAACCATCGAGCCGATTGCCCAGCGGAATCGAACGTTTTGTTCGCCACGTCGTGAAACTGACTACGTGACGACGTTTTAGGACAAGAGAATCGCAAAAATTTGAGCCGCATTTTTGCTTCAAATCAGGCTTCTGTCGGCTTGTTTCGCCGGGACTCCTATCCCCCAAAATTTACAAAACCGATAGAATCGAATTCAGCCGGTTGATTGCCGGTGATCCCTACCGCCGCTGTGTCCTCAAGCGGTCGTTGTGACTCGATTTCGCTTCCAATGGCGTACGGTTTGCTGATAAGGGACTGACGAGGAATCGAGACGAACGAATCGCCAAGTTGACAGTTCGACTGTCAACCTGAGTTTTGAACAATGCAAGGCGGACGTGGTTGGATGCCGGGGAACTCGCTTCCTTGGCCGAGGCCGCGTCTGATTTGAATGGACCAACCCGAGTGTGTGCCCCCCGCGGGTGCCCGCTTGGCAAAACCCGCCGGGTAACGAGACAAACTTATGTACGAACGATTTACCGACCGCGCTCGCAAAGTGATGCAACTGGCCAACCAGGAAGCACAGCGCTTTAACCACGAATACATCGGCACCGAGCACATTTTGCTCGGGCTGGTGAAAGAAGGCAGTGGTGTGGCTGCGAACGTTTTGAAGAACCTGGACGTCGATCTTCGCAAGATTCGGTTGGAGGTCGAGAAACTGGTCCAAAGCGGTCCCGAGATGGTGACCGTCGGCAAGCTGCCGCAAACGCCGCGGGCCAAGAAGGTGATCGAGTACTCGATGGAGGAAGCTCGAAATCTGAATCACAGCTACGTCGGCACCGAACACATTCTGCTGGGCCTGCTGCGGGAACAAGAAGGCGTCGCTGCTCAGGTGTTGATGAACCTGGGGCTGAAACTGGAAGACGTCCGCGAAGAAGTGCTCAATCTGCTCGGCCATGGGCTCGAAGGCGCCGAAGTCGGCGAGCGTGGCGGACGTGGATCGGAAGAGGGCAGTTCCAGCGGGTCGTCCGGCAAGAGCGGCAAGAGCAAGACGCCGGCCCTGGACAGCTTCGGTCGCGACCTGACCGAACTCGCTCGCAAAGGCGAACTGGATCCGGTCATCGGGCGCGAACGCGAAATCGAACGTGCCATCCAAATCCTCTGCCGCCGCACCAAGAACAACCCGGTCCTGCTGGGTGAAGCCGGTGTCGGCAAGACGGCGATCGTCGAAGGGTTCGCCCAGAAAGTGATCGAAGGCGAAGTCCCCGAGATCTTGGCCGAAAAACGAATCGTCGTCCTGGACCTTGCGATGATGGTCGCCGGAACAAAGTACCGCGGTCAATTCGAAGAACGGATCAAAGCGGTCATGACCGAAGTCCGCCGTGTGAAGAACACGATCCTGTTCATCGACGAACTCCACACCCTGGTCGGCGCCGGTGGTGCCGAAGGCGCGATCGATGCCGCCAACGTGCTCAAACCGGCCTTGGCCCGTGGTGAGATCCAGTGCATCGGTGCAACAACGCTGGACGAGTACCGCAAGTACATCGAAAAGGACAACGCACTGGCACGACGTTTCCAAGAGATCATCGTCGAACCGACCGGCAAAGAAGAAACGATCGAGATCCTCAAGGGGCTTCGTGAACGCTACGAAGAACACCACCGCGTTCAGATCACCGACGACGCAGTGGTTTCGGCCGTCGAAATGAGCGAACGCTACATCACCGCACGCTGTCTGCCCGACAAGGCGATCGATGTGATCGACGAAGCCGGTGCACGCGTACGATTGCGAACGATGACCCGTCCGCCGGATCTGAAAGAAATCGACGAAGAAGTCGAGCAGCTGAACAAGGAAAAAGAAGACGCGGTCGCCAACCAAGACTTCGAAAAAGCCGCCAACCTGCGTGACCAGGCCGAGAAGCTTCGCAAGAAGAAAGACCAGATCACCCAAGACTGGCGCGAAAAGAGCCAGCAGACCGACGGCGTCGTCGACGAAGAAGTGATCGCGGAGGTCGTCAGCAAGATGACCGGGATTCCGCTGACGCGTCTGTCAACCGAAGACAGCCTGCGGTTGATGCGGATGGAAGAAGAACTGCACAAACGCGTCGTCAGCCAGGACTTGGCGGTTTCGGCCGTCGCCAAAGCCGTCCGACGCAGCCGCAGCGGTTTGAAGGATCCCAAACGGCCCACCGGGTCGTTCATCTTCGCCGGTCCGACCGGTGTCGGTAAAACGCTGTTGGCCAAGGCGCTTGCCGAATACATGTTCGGCGACAGCGACGCGCTCGTGCACATCGACATGAGCGAGTACATGGAGAAACACAACGTCAGCCGACTGATCGGGGCGCCTCCCGGATTCGTCGGTTACGAGGAAGGCGGTCAGTTGACGGAGAAGATTCGCCGCCGACCGTACGCCGTGGTGCTGTTCGACGAAATCGAAAAGGCTCACCCCGACGTGTTCAACATGATGCTGCAGGTGATGGAAGAAGGGCGCTTGACCGATTCGTTCGGCCGCAACGTGGACTTCCGCAACACGATCCTGATCATGACCACCAACGCCGGTGCCGAAGCGATCAAGAACGAGTCCGCGTTCGGGTTCCAAAAATCCGACACCGACGCCAGCTACGAATCGATGAAGACTCGTGTGATGGAGCAGATCGAACGCGTCTTCCGCCCCGAGTTCCTGAACCGGCTGGATGACACGATCATCTTCCGTCACCTGACCCGCGACGATTTGAAATTGGTCATCGATTTCGAACTGTCCAAGGTCCGCGAGCGGTTGCTCGACCGTGGCCTGGCCCTGGAATTGCAAGACGAAGCGAAAGAGTTCCTGATCCGCCGCGGGACCGACCTGGATTACGGGGCACGTCCGCTGCGTCGTGCGATCGAGCAACGTATCGAAGATCCGCTCAGCGAAGAATTGCTGCGCGGTGCATTCGAAGGCAAGGACACGATCGTCGTCAAAGGGATCCTGGAAAACTCCGAGGGCAACTCGGTCGATCCGAGCGACATGACGATCACCGACGAAGGCAAGATGATCGACCCCGACGGCAAGAAGGTGAAAGTCGTCCGACTGGAATTCCACGGCGAAACCCGAGGGCACGCCGAAGAGAAGGAACAACCGGTCAGCGCCGCGGTCGGCCAGGGCGAAGAAAACAAGGACGATTCGGACAACTGATCCGACAGGCAATCGCCTGAATTGAACTTACAAAACCCCGCCGGTCATCGACCGGCGGGGTTTTTCGTTGCGCGTCGCGGAAGCCGCCAAGGCTTTCGGCCACGTCCCGATTAGCGAAACACTTGGCGAGCTCCCCTACGCCGCCTCGCGCCCCAGGTGTGGCGCGGCCGTCGGCAGATTGATCACGCCGGCGATCTGGTCGACCGATGCGACGCAATCCAGATCGATCGCACGACGTACCGCTGACAAGCTGTTGCGGTACCGCAGCATCCCGATCATTTCGCCCAGTGAGCCCCCGCCTAGCAACGCCTGTCGCAGCATCGCGACCATTCCCGGGGCGGGTTCGTTGGGCAGGACGCGATGGCGGATCGCGCCCAAGACCTGACCGCGAGCCAGATCGGATTCGTCGGTCGGCATCAATGCGCCGTCTGCTTCGATGCAGCAATCCACCGCCGATGCCGTCTCCCATCCGGCCCGTCTCAACAGGCATCCCATCGCGTAGCTGACCGCGATCGGATCGCTCATCGCCGGCGCGACCGCGTCGAGCAGATTGCCGAGCAGGTGGCGACGAATGAAGAACGCGTTGATGAAAAAGCCCGCGAAGCCTTCTGGCGGCGCATCGGCAGGCAAGCTTTGGCAGAACCGTCCGTCGGAATCGGACCAGTGAGCGCCATCGACGCTCCGGCCGGTGTCATCGACCAACGCGGGCGTGACAGCACCGACGTGCGGGGCGTCGAAGTGATCGAGCGCACGATCGGTCCATTCCGCGCGGGCTTTCATCCCCGTGCCCAGCACGTGAATGATCGGGGCGCTGGTGGCGTCAAACGCATCACGCACCAGGTCGGTCAGATTCGACGACCGTGCGGTGACGAAGTGGACTTCATCACTCAGTTCAAACGGATCGGTATAGGTCCCGTTGTGTACGGCAACGATCTGACAGTCATCCGTCTGGTTTTCCAAGACACTGAGCAACGTTTCCTCGAACAGTTTCTCGTCACGTTGCAGTGGAATCACAATCGAGACACGGGGCGGCCGCGGAAATTTCGGCACTGGAAGGCTCCAGTAAAACGTGGATAAACAGGGGGCTGAAAAAGAAAATCGGAGTTCTAAGCCGGCAATATTCAGTCGTTCAGACCCGCCGGAGACCGGTTTCGGCGGCAAGTAGACGCCCACAGACGGTTCCAGGCGAATAACCGGAAAGGTTTGACAGCCGGGTGGTGGCGACGGGAACGCAGAGGGCGTTAGAGAGATTGCGGGGCGCGAACGAGGTTGGTCAAAAAATGGGTTGGTCAAAAAATGAAAGCGCGTGGACGTGGTGTGGTCGCCGGAACGTCCGGTGCACCATTTTTTTTGACCAGTAAATTTTTTGACCGGTAAACTCTTCGCCCCCAAGACCCTCTGGCCTGGGCACCTTTTCTGCCGAAGATAGGGCTGCCTGACCGTTCAATCGCCGTGCTTTTCTCGCAGCCGCCCTGACAATCGCAGCATCAACTGGATGCGTTCAAACTCTGCCAGCCATTCGGCGGTCACGGCGGTCAGCAGGTCGACGTTGACCGCACCGATGCCGGTCGGGCAACTGGGGCCCAGCTGGGTGGCGGCCATGTGTCGGTACGTCGCCAGCGTCCGATCGCCGTAACGTCCGCAAACAAAGTTGTCTTCGCTGAGAAACAGCACCGAGGGGACGCGATGAGCGCCACAGGTCGAGATGGCGGCGGCGAATTCGCTGTGGTCGTCGCGATCAAAGAACCGCACGCGAATGTTCTCGTTGGCGCCGGCGAAATGATCGAACACGGGGCATTGGTTGATGCAGTCACCGCACCAGGCCCCGGCGGAGACCAGGACCTTCATTTCACGGGTGAATCCCGCCAGCAGTTCACGCTGAGCCGGATCGAGCCGGACTTCACGATGCACCGCAGCCCAGCGGTCCTGCTGGGCCGGGTTGCCGTACTTGGTCAAAAACGCGTTGTAGTCGAGCCCTTGTTCGAACAGGGCGGCGTAATCCAAAGACATCGATCAGCGGTTCTCGATCGGCACGACGGTCCGTTGGTTTTGCCCGGTGTAGATCTGTCGGGGGCGATAAATCCGCTTGCCCGGCGTGGCGTGCAATTCTTTCCAGTGGGCGATCCAGCCAGGCAGGCGACCGAGCGAGAACAGGACGGTAAACATCTGGACGGGAATGCCCATCGCCCGGTAGATCACGCCGGAATAGAAGTCGACGTTCGGATACAGCTTGCGTTCGACGAAGTATTCGTCTTCCAAAGCGACGTCCTGCAATTCCTGGGCGACGTGGAACAGGGGGTCGTCGATATTCAGCTTGGCCAGCAGTTTGTCACAGCAGGCGCGAATGATTTGGGCGCGTGGGTCAAAGTTCTTGTAGACCCGGTGTCCGAATCCCATCAGGCGGAAGCTGCTGTTTTTGTCCTTGGCCATGTCGACGTACTTCTTGACGTTTCCGCCGTCGGCCGCGATCTGCTCCAGCATGTTGACGCAGGCTTCGTTTGCCCCGCCGTGCAGCGGCCCCCACAGGGCGCCGATTCCGGCAGAGATGGACGCGAACAGGTTCGAGTTGCTGCTGCCGACCATTCGCACCGTCGACGTGCTGCAGTTTTGTTCGTGATCGGCGTGGACGATCAACAGCAGGTTCAGTGCTTCGGCAAAGTCGGGGTCGACCAAGTGGTCGTGAGCCGGCGTTGCGAACATCATGTGCAAGAAGTTTTCGCAGTAATCCAAATCGTTGTTCGGATACATGAACGGCTGGCCGATCGACTTCTTGTACGCATAGGCGGCGATCGTCGGCAGTTTCGCCAGCAGTCGATAGATCGAGATCTCGACCTGGTCGGGATCGTCGACTTGCATGGAATCTTGATAGAAGGTCGACAGCGCCCCGACGACACTGCTGAGGATCGCCATCGGGTGGGCGTCACGCGGGAATCCGTTGTAGAACGACCGCATGTCCTCGTGGATCATGGTGTGGTGGCGGATCCCGCTGCGGAAATTGGCCGCTTCTTCGGGGCTGGGCAATTCGCCGTGGATCAGCAGGTAAGCGACTTCGACAAAATCGCAGTGGGCGGCCAGGTCTTCGATCGGATAACCGCGATAACGTAGGACGCCCTTTTCACCGTCCAAAAACGTCACCGCGCTGCGGGTGCTGCCGGTGTTGACAAAGCCTTCATCGAGCGTCACCAGCCCGGTCGAACCGCGAAGTGCGGAGATGTCGATTCCCCGTTCCCCTTCGCTGCCTTCGACGACCGGGAGCTCAATTTCCTGGTCACCATAAATCAGGCGAACCTTACCGGCGTCTTGGGTTTCCAAATTAACGCTTGAACTCATCTCGTGATCCGGGAAATCTCGATTGGGGCGAGGGCAATAGGGGGGGCTAGCCAATGCGATTGGCCGGGTGTGTCCACCGCAGGAGTTTACCCCGGCGTGACCGGATCGACAATTAGACTGTCAATGGATCGGCTGAAGACTTGTTTTGATCGGCTCACAGCCTTTGCAGTAGGGGTGGCGATTCCGCTGGCGATCGATATCGCGGTGAATCGGGCCCTCGGCGGTCACGTCGGGCAGCCGGGCTTCCCACGGCCGGCACTCGCGATTGAGCGGCCCTTCGAGCAGCCGACTTTCCGTCCGTTGCCACTCAATCTGATTTCGCATCGGATCCTCGATGCTGCACTGCCCGTCGACATTGGGGTCCACGATGTGGGGGATCAGTGCGACGATGATCTCGGTCCGAGCCCGCGAGGTTTCACGACGCTGGAACAGTTTTCCGACGTGCCTGAAATCGCCCAACCAGGGCAGTTTCTTGATCACCACCCGGTCTTCCTCTTGAATCAAGCCACCGACGATCATCCCTTGGTGGTTGTCCAGCATCACCGACGTCTCGACTTCACGCGTCGTCTCTTCGGGCAACAGCGTGTCCGGGTTGATCTCCCCGCTGCTGACCTTCGGTTTGACCTGAAGCAAAACGCGATGGTCGCGGCTGATCGTCGGCGTGACGTTCAGCACGACACCGGTGTCCAAATAACGCACGTCTTGGATCGTCGAGGTCTGTGTGACCGTGGCGACGGCAAAACCCAGTTGTTGGCCGACTTGGATCTTCGCGTTTTGCCCGTTGACCACCATCACCCGTGGCGTGGCAAGCGTCTTGGCATCGGTCGTCGTTTCCAACAGCGTCAACAAGGCCTTCAAGTCCGTGCCGCTGATCTCGGCAAAGTAAAACGGATTGGTCGATGTGGCGATGTTGTCGGTCAGCCGAAATCCGCCGACGCGAAAGTCGCCGCCGAAGATCGCTTCGAAATTGACGCCGTGTTCCATGTCGTCCTTGAGTTCGATTTCCAGCACACGCGCTTCGATCATCACCTGCAGCGGGGCCTGGTCGGCCTGCATGAGGTACTGCTCGACTTGCGCGAGCACGCTGGGGGTGTCGACGACGACGATCGATTCGCGGCCCTTGCGATGGTCCAGCTCGTCGGCTTTCGAACTGTACGCGCTGCCGATCGGCGACAGCAGCCCCGTGATCGTCGGCTCCACGTCTTCCGACCGGGCAAAGTCCAACGGAAAGACTCGCAGCTGCCGAGACTCGCGAGGAAGATTGTCTTTGGGATAAATCAAGATCACGTTGTCTTCACGCTCGATCGCCAATCCGGTCATTCGCGCGACGCTGGTCAGCGTTTGCTCGGGCGTCAGTCCGGCGACATTCGCCGTGACCGTGCCCTCGACATCCGGGGCCACCAAAATGTTCATCCCATAGCCCTTGGCCAGCATTTCCAACACCGTGCGGACATCCACATCATCAACGCTCAAGGTTACATCGCTGACACTCGGCGGTGTGGGCAACGTTTCGCCGCCACCGAGCGCAAACGGCCACCCCATGGCGTCCGATGCTTCGGGCGCCGTTGCCGAACGCTCGGGCGCGTCTGTCCCTGCGTCGGGCACGGCGGAAGCCGCTGATGACACCGCCGTGTTTTGTGGTTTGTCGACGGCCCGCTGGTGCTGGTCTTTTGCCGGTTCCGCTGCAGCCGAGCCCGACAGCGAGGGTTCGGTTGATACCGCGCTGGTCGCCGCCGTCGCCGTTACAGAGGGCGTCATCTGAGGCGCTTTCAAAGCGGCCCGTGAACCGGGCTGCGAACGGGGAGCCGCCGGCGGCGCCTGCCGCAACATGTCCGAGAGCTTCGCGTCGGCTCCGACGTCGGCCGGGCCGGGGATCAGCGGCTGGCCGACCACCACCGGCACGATCGGCGTCGCCATCACCGGGCTGATCGCGGGGGCCGCTGCGACGTCATTGGCCATCTCACTGGGCGGGGCCATCTCAATGGGCGGGGCCATCTCACTGGGCGGGGCCAGCTCACTGGGCGGGGCCAGCTCACTGGGCGGGGCCAGCCGGTGTCGCGTGGGACGCAAAAGCGTGACGACTTGTCCGGCACCCTCCGGGGCATCTTCTCCTTCGTCCTGGTAACCCGCGATCTGGATTTCGTGACCGGTGGCGGTGTTTTCGGCCGCAGGCGGATTGATCGTCACGGCCGCCCCCCCCCTCGGTTGCAGGGCTGCCGGTGGTTGCAGGGCATTCGAACGACGCAGGGCGATGCGGGCCCGCTCGGTTTCGATCATGGCGGTGTAAAGCGAATCCAGACGAGCTGCTTTGTCGATTCGCCCCAAGGCGTCCAGGTTCCCCAGCGCGATCGCCGTGTCGATTTGCGAGCGGGTGAGCTGTGCGCTCAGCGAGCCTGTGACCGTTCGGCGGGGCGGATCGGCCGACGCATGGCCGCACAGGCAAACCACCAGCAACCCAGCGATCCATCGAGCTGTCATCGCAGGTCGACTGACGGATCTGCCAGCGCTGGTTCCCGGCGGTCCGGACCGCCCGCCGTCGTCGCTCTCTGGCGACGAGGACGAATCGGCGAATCGTGCGCGTTGTAGGTTCAGTTTCAGCATCGGCTGGCTCGTTGACCGGGACCGTCAGGCTTGGCGCGACCGCCGACGTTGGTCCGAAGCGGCCTCTTATACCGTTCGGATCGGTCGAACCGCCTGTTGGGGTTAATCGGCACACTCCGCAAGACGCGAAAGTGCGGGTGGCCCAGGCATGCGTCCCGCAGGACCAAAACGAACGGCAGTACCCGACAAGCTGCCCCAATCGACAAACTCGCCGCAGCATGACGTTCGGGGAAGCGGTGCGAGTCCGAATGGGGTCAGTGCCCCAGAGCCTCCAGCATCGTATGCAACGTCGCAGGCAGCGGCCGGATCAGCCCCGACTCGGCCCGCTGGACCAACAGCCGGACTCGCCGCGAGGGAGCTGCGTCGACGGCTTGATGAAGCGGGGTCAGACGATCACCGTGCCAGCCGACTTGGGTGCCATCGACGGTCAAAATGCGGTCTCCCGCGATCAGTCCCGCCCGCTCGGCGGCACTGCCAGGGACGACGGAGGTGACCACGCAACCGGCCGTCGTCGGCTTGCAACGCACCCCCAGAATCCAACGTCGCGCGGGAGAGAAGGGTTTCTGCGACGCGGATTCCCGCTGGGAATTGCCGGCCAGCTCCAGCCGGCAAGCCTCGGGGCGAATCGAGAGTTGTTTTTCAGGCTCCCGACTCTCAGCCCCCTGGCCGAAAACGGTGGCCGAAAGCATGCCCACCACCAAGGCGACGGCGATCACAACGTAGCCCAGGACAGGATTTTCAAGCTGATCTTCGTTCACGGCAGTCGCTCCGGCGGGAATTTCGGTCGAATCGTTGTTGCAAAACTTTGGACGCGAAAATCGCGTTCCCGGAGACGAAGCGGGGCGAGCGGCGAAATGTTACCGGTCATCTGGGGTCACCAAAAAGAAACTCAACCGGTACCATTCCGCAGATTGGCGTCGGAGGCCGTCGGGCTGAAAAACCGTCGCAAACCACCCCCACTCTCAAAACCAGAGACTCGCACGGTCCATGTCCGGGCACGAAACTCCAAAGGGCGGCGTCGCCCGATTCCTGATCGACAACTCCCTGCTGCTGGTGATCGGGGCCGTCGCGGCCCTCGTTTGGGCTAATCTGGCCGACCGCAGCGGCAGTACCAGCTACCACGATTTCATCCACTACGATGTCCGAAACCTGTGGGGAGGCGGGGAACATCACGAAAGTGCCCCGATTCCGGTCGACGACGGCTCAGTCGCCATCGCTGCTGAGAACGACGCCGAACACAGTGACGCCGAACACAGTGACCCCGAACACAGTGAGGGTGAACATGGCGAGGACGGCCACGGCGACGGAGGCCACCATTGGTACTCGCTCAGCTTTATCATCAACGATGTTTTGATGGCATTGTTCTTTGCCATCGCCGCCAAAGAGGTTTGGGAATCGCTGCTGCCCGGCGGGGCGCTTTCGAACCCGCGCAAGGCCGCGACGCCCTTGCTGGCAACCTTCGGCGGAATCGTCGGTCCGGCCCTGTTCTATTTGCTCGGTGCCTATGCAACGGGAACCCAGGCGGAACTGGGACAGGGTTGGGCGGTCCCGTGTGCGACCGACATCGCGTTCAGCTATCTGGTCGCCCGGCTGATTTTCGGCCCCGGCCACCCGGCGATCGCGTTCTTGCTGCTCTTGGCGATCGCCGACGACGCGGCCGGGTTGCTGATCCTGGCGATCTTCTACCCCTCGGCGCCGATCGAACCGATTTGGTTGCTGCTGACCGCCGGGGCGATGGCGTTTGCGTGGTTGCTGCGCAAGTTAAAGATCCATTCCCACTGGTTCTACTTGCTCGGCCCGGGCGTCCTGTCCTGGTTTTCGTTCTACATGGCCCACATCCACCCGGCCTTGGGACTGGTGCCGATCATCCCGATGCTTCCCAGCGCGGTGTCGGACCTGGGGATCTTCGCACGCGACGAATTGCATCGCGACGACACGTTGAACGAGTTCGAACACTTTTGGAAAACCCCGGTCGAGTGCATTTTAGGTTTGTTCGGACTTGCCAACGCCGGCGTCGTGCTCAGCAGCGTCGGGACGGGGACTTGGCTGGTGTTGGCCGGCCTGCTGCTCGGCAAACCGGTAGGGATCACGGCGATGACCTTGCTGGCCGAGAAAGGATTCCGGTTGCAGAAACCGGCCGGGATGGATTATCGCCACGTCGTTACCTTGGGAATGGTCGCGGGAATCGGATTCACCGTCGCGCTGTTCGTCTCGGTCGCCGCGTTTAAAATTCCCGGCGCCACCCAGGACTCGGTCAAGATGGGCGCGTTGCTCAGCTTTGGTGCCGCGCCGCTTGCCGTCCTGATCGCCAAACTGCTCTCGGTGCGTCCCGGCGATGACGAAGAGGAAGCGGAAATCGCGCCGGCGCAAAGTGACACCGCCGCGTAGGCTTCGACTCGAAACCCCACCGGAATTTTGCCCCCTACCTGATCAGCGGATCACAGCCCATGCCAGCCAATCAACGAGATCCCGAAAACTTGCCGCCCGAGGCGATCGGCGAATGTGAACTCGAACGCCCACAACCGGCCGACGAGCCGATCACCACGGTGCCGGCGGTCGAAAGCTCGGATCTATTTGACGAGATGCGTGCGACGATCGCACGGCTGGAAAAAGACCGGACGTCCCGCGGCGATTTGAAGATCCTCTCGCGGACGCTGCTCGAATTGCGTTATGCGTTCAAAGTGTTTCGCCCCTATCGACGTCGTCGCAAGGTCACGATCTTCGGTTCGGCGCGGACCAAACCGGATCATCCCGACTATCAATCGGCCGCCGAGCTGGGACGGCGGATGGCCGAGCACGGCTGGATGGTGATCACCGGTGCCGGCGGCGGGATCATGGAAGCCGGTCACGTCGGTGCCGGCAAAGAGGCCTCGATGGGGTTGAACATCATGCTGCCGTTCGAGCAGGGTGCCAACCACGTGATCGAAGGCGACCCGAAACTCGTGACGATGAAGTACTTCTTCACACGAAAGCTGATGTTCGTCAAAGAATGTAGTTCCGTGGTCTGTTGCGCCGGTGGGTTCGGCACGCTGGACGAAGCCCTCGAAACATTAACGCTGATGCAAACCGGAAAGCAAACGATGCTTCCGCTGGTGTTGCTGGACAACCCACAAGGAAGCTATTGGAGTGATCTGGGCAAGTTCATTGACAAACAATTGCTCGGCGGCGGCATGATCAGCCCCGACGACGTTTCGCTGTACCGGATCACCAACGACGTCGACGTGGCGATCGAAGAGATCCTCGGGTTCTATCGTCGCTATCACAGCATGCGTTACGTCCGCGACCGACTGGTGTTCCGGCTCAAAGAGAATCTGTCGGATGAGAAGATGGAAACGATCCAAAGCGAGTACAGCGACATCCTGGTCGACGGACGTTTCAAACAGTGCAAGGCGCTGGCCGAGGAAGCCGGCGAGCCGGATCTGGCCGGATTGCCGCGTCTGGTGTTCCACTTCGACCGTCGCAGCCTGGGAAAGCTGCGAAAACTAATCAACGAAATCAACGCCGACTGAACGGAGTGTAATTAGAACGGATCCATTGATGCTTGACATCCGCGGGTAAGCACTGCCATCGGTGGGCTCATTCGATTCCAGCTTTCGGGGCTGTCCGCTGGAGTCAATTGCTGCGAGGCACCATCGGGACCGGCCGGGGAAGGCCTTGCCCAGCATGAGAGCCTCGGCAAGAGATTCGGCATCCTCTCGCGGTGTAACCACATCGATCCCGGCGACAACCGCCAATCGCTCGGATGCCGCCGTCGGATCGCCAGCACTACATTGAGCGATCACCAAATCGGAGATTTTGAGGTCGAATCGCATAGAAGCATCTGACCACCACCGACGAGTGGACAGTTGGCGAGCCAACATGATGGGGTCCGGATGATTGCGTGACGCAATCGTGCCAACGACAGTTGTTTCGAGGTAAACGGTTTCCATCGTCGCATCGTAGGACATTCATCGCCCTCTCACGAGCTGCGGCGATCAATCGACGAGCGTTAGACATCACCGAGGACGCGCGAAAGACTCAACCATTGCAAACCGCCCGGCTCGCGTCCTTCGGTGCATGTCATGGTTCGTCGAATTCAGCGATGAGTCAGTCTTTGGAGCCTGACGTTTCGGCGTTTCGTTCGAATCGCTCCAGTCTATAGCAAAGCCAGTCATTCATGCCCTTCGTGTCAAATTTGGTTGGTCGGTCATGCCCAAATCTTGCTAGACAGACCTTTAGTTGGTCATCCTCGAACTGGTAGATCCCCAGGAGCGTACGGTTGCCCAATTTCTGGGTGAAATGTCTTGGGTTTTGTTTTCCGTCAAGCGAGTACTCGACTTTAACACCTCGTTTCCCAGCAAGCCCGGCGGGTGTCGTTGATCCGGGTGTCAACGTATATTCTTTGTCGGCGAAATCCCAGATCATTCCCTTAAAGCTCGCACCCAGGTCCTCTTCTCCGTTGGACTGGAGCGCAACTACCCGCCATTCACCTTTCAGACGTTGTCTATCTGCTGTGTCGTCCGCTGAAGCATCGACGGACAACAAAGCGATTGCGGCAACAAAGGCGAACCTTAATCTAACGCAGTACATTTCGCACATCCTCAATGAAGGGGACCACGGGGGTCAGTAAATACGAACGGCGGCCGTCACCGAGGACGGACGATTGATCTTCCCTTCAAAAACCGCGCAAGCCGTCCTTCGGTGCACGGCATTGTTCAAGTAAGCCGCTGCGCGGCGGGAGATTTGGTGGGTATGGGACCTTGATGGAAGGAGCGGTTCACGGTGAACCGTTTCACGCACTCCTTCCACAAGGAACATACGATGTCCAAGTCTAACC
>NZ_JACEHH010000039.1 GCF_014154935.1 Stieleria mannarensis | reverse complement strand
CGGTCATCGTGCGCCCGCAGAGTCATCTCCTTGGTCCCGGTTTCGATGTTCCAAATCTTGATCGCGCGATCCATGCTCACCGTCGCGATCTTCCCATCCGTCGACACATCGAGGGAGTAAATCTTTTGATCATGAATTTCAGAAATCTGATTGTGGATTTTTCCTTCGCTCAAATCATGGATGGTCATATTCCTCTTCGCCTCACAGACGACCAAGAACCGATTGTCGGGAGATAGACCGATCACAGATCCCTTGTCGGTCGACAGAATTTTGGGTTCACCCATCGGGCTCGACTGGTCATTGATTTGCCAGAGGACCGTGGCCTCGTTACCGGTCGCTGCAACAATCGATCCATCTTGGGAAACACAGATATCCCCGATATCGATGAGAGATGGGTGGGACAGATGTGTCGAGTCACCCGTTTTCCAATCCGTGAGAACCGCAGCCTGCCTGTCCTCGCTCATGTGGAGCACGACAAAATCGGAATTGCAGAATAGGATCCGATTGGTCCACGCCTGATAGGAATTCGGAAGTTCGTCGAATTGACGTGTTACCAGGTCGACAATCTTCGCCGGGGCGCCGCGAAACGACAATGCAACATACCGTCCGCTGGGCGACACGCTTGCTGCAGTGACATAGTCATCGCAAGGGATCGTTTCGGCTTCCCTCATCGGTCGGCCGAGGTTCCACGTCAAGTACCATTCAACTCCTCGATAATCATGTTCCTTCGCCCCGTCTGGTGGAATATTTCGCAGCAGCAGCTGATCGGCGATGAGCGTGCTGTTCTCTTCAAGTGCCGCCGCTGCGGCGAACGTATCTGATGCACATCTTTCTGCAGCCCGCTGCTCCGCTAATTGTTCCGCGGCAATCGCGTTGTTTTCGGCGACGACTCGATAATGATTCGCCACGACGGCTGCAATGACGGCGCCGACGGAAGCAAACGCCACGAGACAAAAAACACAGATGACGGTGACAAGCGTGGCCTTGTGTCGGACCGCAAATTTTCTAAACAGATATCCGCGCGAAGGGGGGCGCGCGTTGACCGGCAGTAGCTGCAAAAAGTTTGTAACGTCTGCTGATAGTTCATTCGCAGTGGCGTAGCGTCGGCTACGGTCCTTGTCGAGCGTCTTCATCACGATCCAATCGAGCTCTCCGGAGATGTTTTTGCAAAGTGAAATTGCATCGGTGCCGCGATGTTTCGCAACGATAGTCAAGCTCGCCCCCATCGTGCTCAACCGGAGGCTCGGTTTGGGCGGTTCTTCTTCGCGAAGAATGCGTTGAATCTCTGCATAAGCAGTCGCCCGTAAACGTTCTCCCGGAATGGGTGTCTCACCGGTCAGTAATTCGTACAGCACAACGCCCAGCGAGTAGATGTCACTTCTCGTATCGATATCAATTGCGCTCATCTCGGCCTGCTCCGGGCTCATATACTGAAGTGTGCCGATCATTTGTCCGAATTGAGTGAAGCAGGTTTTCTCTGTCAACTCATGATTCAAGGCCTTGGCGACACCGAAATCGATGACTTTGGGTAACGGCTTGCCGTCATGGAGTGTCACCAAGATGTTCGAGGGCTTGAGATCTCGGTGAATGATTCCTTTCTGATGAGCATGGTTTACCGCGTGACAAACGGAAATAAAGAGCTCAAGGCGTTGTTCGGTCGTCAATCTGTTTGCATTGCAGAATTCGGTGATTGGAACACCTTTGACTAAGTCCATCACAAAATAGGGTCGTCCGGAATCGGTCACCCCGCCGTCCAAGATTCGCGCGATGTTCGGGTGATCCATCATGGCCAACGCTTGTCGTTCCGCCTCGAATCGGGCGACGACCGCTTTCGAATCCATTCCGGGCTTAATGACCTTCAGCGCCACTCTTTGACGCATGGGCTGCTTCCGTTCGGCCATGTAGACGAGGCCAAACCCACCTTCGCCGATCTTCTGCAGAATCCTGTACGGGCCGATTTGACGCTCGGCCTCTTTCGATTCGAAAGTGAGTTCCTCGGTGAGATCACCATCGAAGCTGATGGACTGGTCGAGCAGACTGTCCGGTTCTTTTCTGGCCGAAAGCAGCGCTTCCAATCGGTGACGAAGTTTGCGATCACCCTTACAGGCATCATTCAAAAACCGTTGACGCTCGTCCGCGTCTTCGATCTCGATTGCTTTCGCAAAAATTGATTCTTCCGTCATAAGCCCGTTCCAGAGTTTTGCCGTAATCTCGCTATACTAACGTGCGTGAAATCGGCAGCCTTTTTCTCACGAAATTTGAAACTTCGCACTGAATCGGCATGCACGGACAAGCCAACGAGTCGATAGACCGCCAAAAGAGGACGTGACGTTTCTCATTTGTCGAGGCCAACATCGATCGGAAAATGATGTATCCACCAGCCTCGGTCTGCTCCGCCGAGCCCGAATAGGGCTCAACACCGCGTTTTTCGGAGATCGGCGGATGGATTTTCGTCGGACACGACGACGCCGTTCGAGCACTGGATATTAACGGTAGAGAAGTCGCCGTAAAACAAACCCACTCGGTCGCTCTCTACACGCAGCGGTTGGACCCACCGCCGGCTCGAAGCAACTTTCCTCCGGCGCAGCGGTGGCGGACACCGCCGCGGCTTGAGCGTTGGGGGCGATGGGTTTCTGACACCGGTGATCCAATCTTCTCTCACACAGGCTGCGCCACTTCGCCGCCTAGGGATCTGCGTGATTCACCGCATCGGTTGACCCGCGACAAGTTCCTGCAACTGCTTTCCGGACTTGTCGACTCGGGTGGCGACGCCTTCGGCGCCGCCGACGATGAACTGCGTTCCGTCGCGGTTGCTGTCCAGGGCGTACAGGTATCCGCCGGGCAGTTTGGCGTTGGTTTCGCGCCCACCGTTGTCGGTCCGGTAGACACGGAAGTAGCCGTCGCCGCAGGTGATGCCGATGCGGTCGTCGCGGCCCACATAGACCAACCGAGTGACCTCGGATTTCAGTCCGCTGATCGTCCGAGTTGCTTTCCCCGATTCGATGTTCCAAATCTTGACCGTTTCGTCGGCCGAACCGCTTGCCAACTCGCTGCGGTTCACGTTCCACGCTAGCGCGCTGACGTGATGCGTGTGGCCTTCGAGCGTCTTGATCAGCGTTCCCGTCTCCACGTCCCACAGTTTGATCATCCGATCGGCGCCTCCGCTGGCCAACGTTTTCCCGTCAGGCGAAAAACGAACGCACAACACCGTGTCGCTGTGCGGCGACTCGATGCGACGCACTAGTGAACCATCGGATGTGTTCCAGATCATCAACTCTCCGCTGCGAGACGGTTCGCCTCCGCCGGTGGCAAGAAATCGCCCCGATGGATCGACATCCACACTCAACACGCGGTCGGCAAAGGGGCTTTCCCCGGTGGCCGAACCGATCGATTGCTGAAGTTGCCAAAGGTGCTGGGAGGGTTCAAGTGCGTGCAGTTGTCCGTCGGCATCTTGGATCAAGACACAGTCGTCGCCCGCGGCGACCCATTGACCACCGACCGGCATTTGGGGGAATCCGCCCAACCAGTCGCCCGCGGCGGACCAGAGATTCCATTGGCCGCTCGGCTTTGAACGTGTCAGAAACCGAGATCCGCCGGCGATCAGGGCGATGGGCAGGTCAGTCGCTTGTGATTGCTCGGCGGCCGTCTTTGACTTCGCGACTTGAGCCTTTCGAGCTTCCTGTTCCGCCTTGGTCTTTTCCAACCGTTGTTGACGACGTTGCACTTCCGCCTCCAGTCCCTCAAGCCGTCGCTTACCACGGGCCTCGGTTTCTTCGGCCGACTTCAATTCGGCTCGTTCGCTGGTGAGTTGTTTGTCTTTTGCTTCGAGATCTTTCGCCGCTTTCTGCGAGGTTTCGGTCAGCGACTTGACCGTCTCGGCAAGTTTCTTCGGATCAGGAACGGCGGCGAGCTTTTGTTCGGCGTCCGTCTTTTGCTTTTTCAGTGCATCGAGTTGTTCGGCGAGTTCCGTGATCTTCTTGTCCAGTTGCGTCACGGTTGCGGTCAATTCCGTTCGCATCTTGGTTGCCGATGCTTCGTCGGTTTTGGCTTGGGCCAGTTTGGTTTTGGCGTCGTCGGCGGCTTTCTTTGCGGCGGCGACCTGCGTTTCTTTTTCGCTGATCGCGGTCTTTTTGGCGGTGATGTCGCCGGCGATCTTTTCCAGACTTTTCTTTTCTGCGTCCACGTTGGTTTGGGCCTGCTTGACCGCTTTGTCATCGGCGGCGATCAGTTTTTCGCCCACCGACGACTCCCATTCGTCCGAGGCATGTGTCGCAGCGGCCTGGGGATCGGATTTGGCGACCTCGGTGTATTTCTTGTCCGCCAGATCAAAGGTCCCGACCGCTCCGGAAGGCGTTGTTACCCACAGCTTTTTTTGATTCGCGGCCAACGCGACCGAGGCCGCGGGCGAGGGCAGTTTGCCGAATTCGACGAACTTGTTTTGAGAAACATCCAGTCGTGCGACCTTGCCTGCGGCGTCCACTGCGACCAACGCCGCGTCGTCGCCGGACGCGGAGGCCAGGAACGTGATCGGCTGATCCGAAACGGACCACGGATTGCTCGACCAAGTCTCGTTTTCGCGGCGATGGCGGCTGACGTTGCCCGACGTCTGGCCGGTGACCAGGTTGTTTTGGTCCAGCCAAATCATGGATGTGGTTGGAGCGGACGTACGGATCGTTTCCGGTTCGATTCCGTCGATGCGGACCGTTTTGTCCCAAGCGATCGCGACGCGCTGGCCGTCGGGCCCGACGGCGATGCGAACATGCTGGGGCGATGCGGAGGACGCCGCGGATTGAATTTCCGTTGGCAGGTCGAAACCCTTCATCCACTGCCATCGATTCTTGCCGACTTCGCCCACACTCAATTCACCCCGCCGAGACAGCGCCGCGACGTGGCGTCCGCTTTCGCTGATCGCGATTGCCAAGGTGTCGTCGCGATCGATCGTGGGGATCGTCGTGGAGTCGAACGGGGCCAAATACCAGAGTTTGACGTTCCGATATCCCGTGGAGATGATTCGCCCACCAGCGGAATCGAATCGCAGGTCTTGAACAAAGTCGTCATGGGGAGGTCGGCCTTGGCCGTCCTGGACACGCTGCAATGAATCGATCGGCTGGGACGATATTGATCCGAACACTTGGATCTGGTTTCCGAATCCGACCGCGGCCAGTCGCCCATCGGATGTGATGGCGGATCCGAAAACGGTTTGCAGGGAATTCGGCAGCGGTTGCCACTGGCGCGGCGTCGGGCTGCTTGCCGCCTGGTCGACCGCGGCGCCGGAGTCGATCCAGCGGCGCAGCAGGGCGAGTTCGATGGGGTTAAGTGCTGCGGCCGAGACGTCGTTGTCCTCCGGCGGCATCAGCGGATCTTCGGCGTGAGATGCCAAAAGAAACAAACGGCTTTTCGACGCATCGCCGGGCACCAAAACGTCGTCCACGTCGGACGCTTTCATCTTGGCGACGGATTCCAGGTTGACGCCGCCTTCTTCGCTGCTGGCGTTGTGACACGCGACACAATTCTTCTTCAGCACCGGCGCGACGTCACGGCTGAACACGACCTCACGGTCTTCGGGCAACTCTGCGATCTCGCGGGGATTGGCCGACACCGACGACATCCACACCGGCGAGAGCGACAGCAGGAACAGCGACGACAGGAACGTGGCTGAAACACCAAGGCGCAAATTCAGACGGGAGTAAGTAGCAGGATGGATCATGGCGTAGCCGGTGGGGCGAAACTTAATCGGATGATTTGCCGTCGGTCGGTGCCGGCGGGATCGTCAACCAGACTTCGGAGGGCGCGGTGGAGGGACGCAGCGGGAACGTTGCGGTGACGGTTCGGTCGGTCGGTTTGCCGTCGGAATCCAGCGACGTGCCGATGATTTGGATCCTGGCGTTTCCGGCGGCACCTTCCCCAACGGTCAACTTTAATTTGACCGACTTCGACGTGTCGCCTTTGGGCTGCGAAATCACGTTTTCGACGACCACTCCGGGTGGCAGTCCCGATGCCGTGATTTGCAGTTTGTCGCTAAAACCCGATGACCGCTCGACCGTGACAGGGATCTCCAGCGGTTTGTCGCGGGGCAGCACGAAGTGGTCTTCGGCGAGTGTGAGTCGACATTCGGGCCGGCTTTCACGAATGGTCAATTGATAGAAATGCCGCGGTCCGTATCCGTCGATCATGTCGGACACCGTCACGTCGATGATGCCGTCTTCTTTGGCGGTGAAGTCGGCGCCGGAATCGACGTTGCCCCGCGAAAGGTCATCGTTGCTGGCCAACACGCTGCCGGACTTTTGCTCCGTGACGGTCAGCTTTGCATCCAGCAGGTACCCGTCCGCTTTCGAACGCACTTCGGCACGGTATTTGGTTCCTTTGACGCCTGGAAATGACACCGTGTGTGATTGCTTCGGCTCGGCGATGTGCCCGGTCAGGACGGCAGGGAGTGTTCCATCAAAATCGTCGTGATGGAGTTGAATCTCTGTCTCAGCAGGACGCGAATCCCAGGCCCAGCCGAGTCCACCGGGGATCGATCCGCTGGCCGGTGCGATTCGCGTGGCCGGTAAGACGTCGACGGTACACGGTTCGGGCAGGTTGTAGCCGAAGGGCAGGGTGCTCGCGCCGCTGATGACCAGATGATCCAGGAACGGCCCCGTGGTGAGTTCGCACAGGTAAACATAGCTGCTCGATCCGCTAAATCCGATCGTGCTGTTGGGTGTTTCGGGAAAGGCAAAGATGCGGACCAGGGCGTCTTGATCGGTCTCGCTGCGGTAGACCAGTTGTGGGTCAAGACCGCGGACATCGTCGACCTGCGCCAGCACGTTGCCGCGCAGGTCCGTCAGTTGCAGCACCGCATCCATCGGGGACGCAAGCAGCTGGTTGGCGGTGACCGAAGCGACCAGTTGCTGGCCGGCCTTGAGCGAGACGCGATAGGCATCGCTATCGCCGCCCTTGGCCAATCGCCCGACGACGACGGCCGGCATCGACACCGCATTGGCCGCATCACGATTGTCGTTCGGTTCGGTTTCGGTAGTGACCGGGACCGTCGCGATGACCAGCGGGTAGAGCTGGCTGGCCGATTGGTCATCGTAGAAACGGACCCAGGCGACGCCCGGCGGAGACGTTTCGGGGATCTTGACGGTGAACTTGCCGGAATCCTTTGCCGCCGTGATTTCAACGTCCGCTCGATCGCAGTCGACCGATGCAGGCCACTTCGGGAATTTTCCCTCCGCGCTGATTTCGGATTCGCCTCCCGCCGCAACCGTCGGCGGGAACAGTCGATCGAGCTTGAGTTGTGCTTGAGCGTTTTGCGATGCCCCGACGCAAAACACAGCCACCACCCCTGCCAGCGGGACGCGTAAGCGAGCGGCCCGAGTCACCACCGCCGGCGGGACGCGTAATGGCCTGTCGATGCAAGCTCGCACACGCACGCACGTGGCAACGCAATGCCCCTCGCTCACGCTTCGGGCTGGCAGGTTCGCAGCGATCTTGAAACACTGATTAAATCGACGGGCCGGTAAGCGAGCAGCCCGCACAGCCTTTGACCTCGCGACGCGCCACCCCGCTTTGGCCAACGTCGCTACGCCAACGCTTGCCCATAGGTCTTGAAACAATCCAACCATCACTACCCCATCAGTTCAGCGATCGGCGTGGCATCGCTGACCAAGTGGGTCGGGCGGCCTTCGGGTGTGTACATCATCTGTCCCGGATCGATTCCCAGTTTCTGATAGATCGTCGAAACAAAGTTCTCCGGTGACAGCACCCGCTCGATCGCCGCATAGCCTTGTCGGTCCGTGGCACCGACGACTTGACCGCCGGGCGTCTTCCCGCCGGCGAACATCACGCTCATCGCGTTGGACCAGTGGTCGCGGCCGCCGCGGGTGTTGATTTTCGGCGTGCGACCGAATTCGCCCAACACGACGACCAGCGTTCGCTCCAACATGCCTTGTTGTTTCAAGTCGGAGATCAGCGCGGCGATCGTCGCTTCGAACGGCGGCAGTTTGGAATCCAACGCTTTGAAGATATCGGTGTGATGGTCCCAGCCGCCGTGGTAAAGCGTCACAAAGGGCACGCCCGCACCGACCAGCCGGCGGGCCAACAGGGCTTGCTGGCCGAACGTGTTGCGGCCATAGGCATCACGGACCTCGTCGGCTTCCTGGTGAATGTCGAACGCGTCTTGAGCCTCCTTGCTGCTGATGATCTGCATCCCCTGGCCATAGAATTCGTCGACCGCCAGTGTCGGGTCGGCGACCGAGGCGTCGTTGAAACGCAGCATCGTGTCGATGTGTTTGCGGATCTGTTGTCGCGACGCGAAACGATCATCGGTCAATCCGCTGGGGATGGTGACGTCGCGGACGCGAAAGCTGGAACTGTTGGGGCTGTCGGGGACGACGAACGGCGCGTACTTGCTGCCCAAAAAATTGGGGCCGCCGGAGCGCGACATGCGGGGCAGGGAAAAGTAGGCGGGAATGCCGTGAGGCGCGCCGATTTCTTTGGCCACCACGCTTCCCAAACTGGGATGGAAACTGACAAAGGCGCCACAACCGACGGGGATCCGCGGCGGGGCGCCGGTCATCATGTAGTGATTGCCCGCGCCATGGTTGCCCTGGTCATGGCGGATGGAACGCACGATCGCCAGATCGTTGCTGATCGCGGCCAGCTTTTTCATCGGCTGGGCAAACTGCACGCCGGGGGTTTGCGTGGCGATCGGCTGGTAGGACCCGCGGATTTCGACCGGCGCATCGGGCTTGGGGTCGAACGTCTCGTAGTGACTCGGCCCGCCGTCCTGCCAAACCAAAATGCAGGCATCGGCTTCGGCCGGTCGCCGCTTGGCATCCGTCGCCGCGGCGCCTCGGGCGCGCGAGGCTAATGCGCCGGTCAGGCCGCCGGCAATCAGTCCTCCCAATCCCAGCTTCAATCCGTCGCGTCGGGTCAGGCCTTCGCAGTTCGTCCAAGATCTAGCCATCGTGATTCCAACCTAGTTTTGAATAACGAATTCGGGTGCATTCATCATCGCCCACATCAAATCTTCGATCGCACCGCGGCGGTTCTCACCGGCCGATGTGATCTGTGTTTCGCAGTACTGTTGTTCTTGCGCGGTCGGCCGCCGAGAAAACACGGCCTGGTACAACTCGGTCACGACCTCTGCGGCCGACTGCTTGCCGGCGGCCAATCGTGCGGCGCGACCGTCATCGCTTCGAACGCGCCGGTCCAGTTCGCGTGAGTTCATCAGGTGCAAGGTCTGGGTAACCGACGAATCGGCGACCCGTTCGCAGGGCGGATCCTGGTTCGGGTCCGGCCGGCCAAAGGTGTCCAGGAACACGGACCCGATCCGATGCGTCCACACCTGATTGGAACGGGATTCCGGTGCGAGTGCGGAGAACGATTCGGTCGTCTCGGTCACGCCGGCCACCGCTTCGGCCAACACCTCGGCACGCAGACGATGCCGATAGTGACGCGAATAGTTCAATCGATCGCCCGTGTTGGTTTCGTTCGGTGTGGAACTGGTCGAGTAAACGTTTGACAGCACGATCGTTTTGATCAGGTCCTTTTGATCGTAGCCGGATTGTTGAAAATGGTTTGCCAACGCGTCCAGCAATGCGGGATTGCTGGGTGGGTTCGTGCTGCGCAAATCATCGACCGGATCGACGATGCCGCGTCCCATCAATTGCGCCCAGACGCGGTTCACATGAACTTTCGCAAAGTAGTCGTTTTCCGGCGAGACCATCCAATCGACCAATGCCTCGCGTGGGTCGTCGTCTGCGGACAGGTCGACGTCGCCGAACAAGGGGGCCGGTGCCAGGACCTCTTCGGTCACCGGATGCCGCACGTCGCCTTTGGTGGAAACGTAAACGATCTCTTCGCCGCCGGAGATGGGAGGCGACAGCCCGGTGCCCTTGCGGCCGACTTTGCCGAAGAAAGCTGCGAAGGAATAGAAGTCGTGTTGGCTCCACTTTTCGAACGGGTGATGATGGCACTTGGCGCAGTCTAACCGCACACCCAGAAACAATTGGCTGACCAACGTCGCGACTTCATCCGGGCTGCGGCGGTCGCGAAACAACGTCGTCGCGCCGTTGTGCCACGTGCTGCCTTTGGCGGTGATCAATCGACGCGCAAACTCGTCGTGCGAGACGTTTTCGCGAAATTGTTGGCGGATCCAGTTGTCATAGTTCAACACCGCCTTGATGCCGACCCGATACGGGTTCGGCCGCAACAGGTCCGCCCACTGGTTGGCCCAGTGATCGATGTATTCGGGTTGGTCGAGCAGTCGGTCGACCAGTGCGGCGCGCTTTTCACTGTCTTGACTGTCAAGGAACTGCATTGCCTCCTCGGGCGTCGGCAATCGACCAATGACGTCGGTGTAGACGCGTCGCAGAAAGACCGCGTCGCCCGCCGGATCGGAAACGCGGATCCGCAATTGATTCAATTTGTCGTACACCAAGTCGTCGATGAAGTTCGCCCGAGGTAGGTCGTCGTAGAAGCCTTCCGGTAACGCTTCGGTCCGGGGGATGCTGACGTTGGCGACACAGATGTGATTCATGTACCGCGCCATCACCGCGGTCTCGCCGGGGACCGGGCCGGCCGTCAAGCGTCCCGCCGAATCGACTTGCACGATCGCCGCCTCGTTGGACAGATAGCTGGTCATGCCGGTGACGTCGCGGGTGGTTCCATCGCTGTAGTGGGCGATGGTGGTCAGGGCTGCCGATTCCGACGGGGCCAGTGCAAACTCGGTCTGCTGTAACTGCACCGACTCCAGAACGGGTTCGTCGGCTAGGCGACGTGGGGCGCCTTGGCGGATCCATGTGACCAGGGTCTGGTAGGCGTCCGAACCGACGACGATTTTTCGGCCGCCGCCGTGTGGTACTTCGGCCGTCGCCTTCTGGACCAGCAAACTCGACTCGGGCGCCGCGATGCTCAGCCGACGGCCACGCGCTTGACGGGCGATCGCGTCGTGGTCGAAGTCGGAATCAAAGCCCAGCAAGGAGAGCTGGAATCCGTTTTGTCCACGCTGCTTGCCGTGACACGCTCCCGCATTGCAGCCGTGGGCGGCCAAAATCGGTTGCACGTCCAATTCAAAACTGACGGCATCGCCGGCAGACGTGACCGACTGCAGTGCAATCGTCAACAGCACCGACACAACGACGTGGCGGATCGACAACCTCGGATCAAGGCGATCGGGCATGGCAACAAGGCGGGCAGGGTAGGGGAGGGAAGGGCAGGGGAGGGCCCCTCAGTATAACCGCTGGCCAACTGTTGATGGGGTGGGAAAGCGGGAAAGAGGGACGCGGGGGAAGAGGAGTGGTCAAAAAATGGGGGCAAAACGATGGGGGCAAAACGATGCGGTAAATATGCCAGCGGGAAGCGTCACGGCCTGTTGATTGAATCGAAATGAACAAGCTAACGATCAGCCGATGGGCGTTGGCCCCGGTTTTGTGGCGGCGAAAACCGAGGCTAGTGCCGTGCGGCTGATGAAATCAACAGGTCGGTCAGCGAGCGGCCCGTGCTGGGATGAGGTGCAGCGAAAAGATGGCAGAATGATGGGGGCGGGGGCACTGGGATACGACGAAAACTCCTCCGAGAATGGTAGTGCCTTCAAAAACTTACGATGGCTCCCTTCTCCCCCGGCGTTGTGGGGCTCCGGCCAGTAGATGCTGCGGATCTGCGTTCACAAGCTGGGCGGACGTGAGGACCCTTTCTGTTGGTAAATCTGCCGGTGTGGGGCGAGCGCTGCGAGGGAGAAGCCGCCGGCCGCATGTAGAATGAGCTCAACTCACATCACGACCACTCCTTTTGGGATCGAAAATGCCACGAATCGAACGCCATAAACTCTGGACCTCCTTGAAACTGTTGCTGCTGGTGACGTTGGGGTTCGGCTTGGACGCGCCACACTCCTTTGCTCAAACTTCCGATTCGCCGCCGCCGAATTTCATCTTTGTGCTCAGCGATGACATCGCCCAGGGCGATTTGGGGTGTTACGGTCAGAAACTGATCCAGACGCCGCGGTTGGACCAGATGGCTGCCGAGGGCACGCGTTACATGCAAGCGTATTGTGGGACCAGCGTTTGCGCTCCCAGCCGATCGTCGTTCTTTACGGGGCTGCACACCGGTCACTGCCCGGTGCGAGGCAACTATGAAGTGGCACCGGAAGGGCAATTGCCGTTGCCGGATGAGACGGTGACGATCGCGGAGGTGGCCAAGTCGGCCGGGTATGCGACGGCGACGTTTGGAAAATGGGGCATGGGGTTTTTTGACACCACCGGCAGCCCCTTCAATCAGGGCGTCGACCACTTTTTCGGCTACAACTGCCAGCGACACGCCCACTCGTATTTTCCGACCTACCTGTATGACGATGCACAGGCATTCCTGTTGCCGGGCAACAACGGCCGGACGGTCGGTAAGACCTATGCACAAACGCTGATCCAGAACGACATGATCGCGTGGTTGCGTGACAATGCCGACAAACCATTTTTCATGTTCTATGCGATCACGTTGCCGCACGGCCGTCATGAAATCGATGACTTGGGGATCTATGCCGACAAGCCGTGGACCCAAAAACAGAAATCGTACGCTGCCCAGGTCACACGGGTCGATTCGGACATGGGCGAGTTGATGGACACGCTCCGTGAATTGGGCATCGCCGAAAACACATTGATCGTCTTCAGCGGTGACAACGGGTCGTCGTTCGACCCGCAGTCCGACATCGGAAGTCTGTTCAACCAGGCGAGCAATGGATTGCGTGGCTACAAGCGGGGGATGTACGAAGGCGCGTTGCGACAGGCGGCACTGGCTTGGTGGCCCGGCACGGTTCCGGCCGGACGTGTCGACGACCAACCGTGGGCGTTTTGGGACTTGATGCCCACCTTTGCCGAACTTGCCGGTACCGAGCCGCCGGCCGGCTACGAAACCGATGGGATGTCATTGGTCGACTATCTCAAGGGCGGAACGGCGCCCGAACGTGACTATTTCTATTGGGAATTGCATCCCGGCAAGCCGATCCAGGCGGCCCGATTCGGGAACTGGAAAGCGGTCCGCAACGGGATCGACAAGCCGATCGAACTCTATGACTTGAGCACCGACGCCGGCGAAAGCAATGACGTCGCGTCGAGCCATCCGCAAGTGGTGGCGCGAGCCGAAGCGATTTTGGCCGAGGCACACCGACCGGATCCGAATTGGCCGCTGCAGGGGCGCAGCGAAGCCCAGGCGAAGAGTGCCAAAGAAGCCTGGGCGGTTAAACGGGCGCGGGACAAGGCAGGGTGGGCTCCCGAGGATGCGGTCGAGCGCGAGTATTGAGCCGCGCAGGTGGGACGTCGTTAAGGGGGGGATCCATCAGTCGATACAATCGACGTCCCTACTGCGGCGGTCGTCGCGCTGGACGGCGTCGTGTCGTTTCAGGATCATGAAGATTCGCGGTTCAAACGTAGCTACCTTCGCCAGAAGGTGGATCCCCGGCGCCTTCCACGCTCGCATCGGGCGTGGCTACGTCAACGTGGCGCTGTTCGGAGAGACATGGACCGGGTCACTTGTTCTTTCGCCGCTGGGTGATCAGCGCGTGCATGACGTCGCTGCGGCGAACCACTCCCACCAATTCGTGGGGGCTGGCGCGCTGGACGACCGGGATGCAGTCGTCGGTCTCGCCCTGAAACAACTCGAATGCCCGCGCCGCCGGTTCGTCTTCGTGCAGACAGGATTCGATCTCGGTCACCAAGTCCTCGGCACGCACCAGTTTGGCGGCGCTGTGGTCGAACAGGACGTCGCTGAGCAGCGGGTAGCGGATCACACCGACGACACTCATCCGGTCATCGACGACCGGGTAGGTGTTGTCGTGGCTGTGTTCGATGTGGGCGACGACTTGGTCGAAATCGGCCGATTGATGGATGCCCTTGGTCTTGCGCAGCAAATCGCTGACTTTCACTTTACCGATCGCGGACGCCGCCGGCGCGGTGCCGTTGAGGGCGGCGCGAAAGCGGTCGACGACTTCCCGCATCTGTTCCAGTGGCGTTCGGCTGGTGTGATGGATCGCCTGGGCCAGCGGGACTTCGCCGGTTCGAATCAGTGAGTGGCGAATGAACAGTGGGCCGATGATTTCGAACAAGACGACCGAACCCAGGATGATGTCTTGAATCGGTTTGCCCAGCTCCGGATTTCGATTGACCGCGATGGTCGACAAGGCGATCGCCGCCCCGGCTTGGGCGAACAGACAGGCGCCGCCCCAATTCCGCACCTCCGGCGGTTGACGGGTCGCTTTGGCCGCGACGTAAACGCCCAGCCATTTGCCGACGATGCGAAACGCGATGTAAACCAATCCCAGTTTTCCCGCCGCGATGAACGCCCCGGCATCGAGCTCGGTTCCGTGGGCGACAAAGAACAGCACCGCCAACAGGCCCGACAAGTGGTCCAGTTCGTCGACGATTTTCTGTTTGTAGTCGGACGTGTTGGCGACTGTGACGCCCATCATCAGGAAGGACAGCATGTACGGGATCTCGAACGATTCATCGACACCCAGCAGGAACGTGACTGCGGCGACCAATAGCACCAGCCAACGTTTCATGTTCAAAAAACCACAGCCGTAGCTGACCACCAGTCCGCCCAGGATGCCAAGGACGATCGATCCGCCGACGTTGAGCAACACGCCTAACATCTGGCGGCTGAAGGAAATTTGCAAACTGCCCTGGAACCACTCGATCACCAAAAACGCGAACTCGAACAGGATGATGCAAGCAAAGTTGTTTATTGCGACCAAAAACCCCGTGCTTTCGGTCACCGGTCCTTCGGATCGAAACTCCTTTAGCACCAGGATGGTCGTCGCCGGCGCGGTCGCCACCGCCAGGCACCCCAACAGCAACGCCATGCTGCCCGAACAACCGAACAGGGCCAATCCGATCGAGACCAGCACGGCGGTGAAGCTGATCTCGGCGACCGAAAGCGTCAGGCAATGTGCGGCGACCCGTCGAACCTTGGAAAACGTGAATTCACAGCCCAAGTTGAACAGGACCAATGCCATCGCCAGTTTCAGCAACGGTTCGAACAATTCGACATGCTCGGTCGGCACCCAGTCCAAGACGCTCGGGCCGACCAGCAATCCGACCAACAAGAACGCCGTCACCTTGGGCAAGTGAACCAAGTCGGCCAGCACTCCGGCGGCCAGGCAAACGCCCAGCAGCAGCCCGATGGTGCTGGTGATGTGCAGATGAAACTCACCCATGGAGATCGCAACTGGAGGTGGCATCGAGATAAACCACGGCCGCATTTGAACGATGCACAAAGAGTGTCAAATGCGGGCACGACGTGGATTTGCCGCGCACCCTTTGCTTGCCGCGGCCCAAGTCTAGCTGGACAGCGGCATTTGGCACAAGAATCATCGCTAATCGTTGGTCGGACGCCACTGCCTTCGCCAGACGGTGGTTCCCCGTCGCCCTCCACGCTCGCATCGAGCGTGGCTACAACATCAAGCGGAAAAGGGGGCCTCAATCACGCGAGCGACTGCGAACACGATGTTGTCTTCGGGGATGGATTTGGCGTTCCACTGCAGCCAACGGTAATGGCCGTCACAATCACGGTATCGGTTGCGGAATTCTGCGATCGATTCGCCATCGGCCAGGGCGCGGATCGCTCGTCGCGTTTGCGTGATGTCGTCGGGGTGAACGAATCGGAGGAATGGTTTGGAAACCAATTCATGGTCGCTGTATCCCAGCACACGCGAAAAGTTTGAATTGACGCGTTTGAAATAGCCGTCCAAGCTGGCGATGCAAAACAGATCCATGCTGATTTCGAAGAACCGACACAGATCGCGTTGGGCACGTTCCATCGACGATTCTCTGAAAGCGGTGATCTGATCGGCGATGGCCCCTGCATCGGCGGGGCGATCATGTTCGTTTCGGGCCAAACAGCGCTTGGCCAGCGCGATGATCGCCGGATCGGTGTCACAGGCTTCCAGTCGTTGGTACGCCTCTCGCAACGCCCCGCGGGCGGCACGGCGGTAAACACGACGAAAATTGTCGCCTTCGTAGGGAGGCCGGCCGGTCAAGATTTCGCACAGCAACGCACCCAATCCGAACACGTCCGAACGCACACTGATGTGATGGCCGCGGGCCTGTTCGGGCGCCATGTAGCTGGGCGTGCCGATGACCTTGCTGTTGGAAAGGATCATCGACAACTCTTTGTCCGAAATGCAATCCATCGCCGCCGGGCTGATCGGGACCGTTTGTATCGGTGATTTTCCCAATTGACGACTCAATCCCCAGTCCATCACGTGAACTTCGCCATACGCTCCCACCATGACGTTGGACGGTTTGATGTCCAGGTGAACGGTTTGATGTGAATGGGCACACGCAATCGTTTGGCAAACTCTCGCAAAGACGTCCAGTAGCCGCGCCTGGTGTAACGCCCTCTTCGGGGCATCGTCCAGTGAGTCGTCGAGCAGCTCGCTGAGCGTTCTGCCCTCGACCAATTTCATCGCAAAGAACGGTTGCCCGTCGTCGCTGATCCCCATGTCATAGACCGCGACGATCCCCGGATGCTGCAGCCGTGCGGTCGTCCGTGCCTCCTGGAAGAAACGTTCCCGCGATTCTTCCCGCGCTTGGTAGCGTTTGAGCAACACCTTGATCGCGACGTCACGGTCGAAAACGTTGTCGTGGGCGTGATAAACCAACCCCATCCCGCCTTTTCCGATTTGCTCGCCGATCCGGTAACGCGGGATGCGGGCGACGGGCTGGGCCGTGGGGACATCGTGATCAAAATCTTTCCACGACCCGCTGTCCGCTCGGTTGCTGTCCGCTCGTTCTTTGGAGATCGATGCGGTGCGTACCGAAGAATGTTCGATCGGCGGTTGTCCCGAGTCATCTTGACTCGGTGCCGGGCTGATGTTGCGGCTGAGTCGGATCAGTGTCATCGCTCGCAAGCTCTTTCAAAATCGAGAGCTTGTGCAGCGTTGAATGATCTGCCTGCCCCACACCCGCTGTCTCGATGTCGTGACCGATGTCGTGGCGATCGCCGTTGCAGCGGGGCAGTCGCCGGCGGGGGACGTGACCTGACCCTCCGGTGACCGACAATTTCAATGCTGCACAAGCTCTCGGGTGTCGGGCTTTCGCCGTGTGCCCGGTCGGCCGCTGGAGTCCACCGTGAGCTGACCGAGACGTCGAAACCTTGTACAAAATCTACGTTTGTCCGCCTGATCGCATTATACCCGCTAATCCAGGGGGCAGGTGCGGAAATATGGGGCGAAAACGCGTGGAGTCGGCTTCGCTTGCCGCGGGACGTCGAATGGATAAATGACGGATTCGGTCGTAGCGGACGTCGTCAAGACTTTCGTTTTTCCGGAGCGGTCGAAACTCTTGACGAGTTCCGCTACACGATTGATTCAAACGATCCGCTACGTGCTTTATCGCTGACGGCGAAAATTCACTGCGGGCCCTCTCTGGCGTTTGCTTGCTTCGCGAACGCCGTCTCTCCCAAAGGGAGAGAAAATCCTATCCGGATTGGCTCAGCCGGTGTAATTCGGCCAGCATCGCGTCGACTTGGGGATTCAATTGGGCGAGGTCGTCGACGGTTCCGGCCAGGTTTCCGGCCTTGGCGTTGGTCTCGATTCGCAGCGCCAGTTCACGAACCTTTTCGGCGAAGAACAGTCCGGCGGAACCCTTCAGCGTGTGCGCCGTGCGGGCGACCACCACGGGATCGCCGCCCGGGATACCTTCGTTGAGCACTTGCATCAGGTCGGTGCATTCTTTGATGAACACTTCGGCCAACTGGGCAACGCCGCGTGCGCCGCCGGGGATCCGGCGGGTCACCGCTTGGACATCGATCGTTTGAAAGGCTGCGGCGTTCTGGGCTGACGCGGTGGCGTCGTCATGGATGCCGAGGTCACCTTGGGCGTTGTCGCGATCATCGCGGGCAGGGGCAGGCGTCGCTGCGGAGTCGTTGACAGCAGAAACAGCGGCCGCGCCGTCGGGGGTGGCAGGGACAGGCGATGGCGGAACTGACTCGGAGAACTGGTCGAGCACGGAGGTCTCGGGGGCAAACCGGGCCATCATTTCCTGCAGTCGCCGCTGGTGGATGGGCTTGGTCAGGTATTCGTCCATGCCGCAATTCTTGCAGGCCTCGGCGTCTTTTTTCATCGCCGCGGCGGTCAAGGCGATGATCGGGATGTGCCGACCGGTGACCTGTTCGTGGGCACGGATGGCTTTGGTCGCATCGATGCCATCCATGATGGGCATGTGCATGTCCATCAAGATCATGTCAAACGGTTCGCTTTGGTACCGCGCGACCGCTTCGCGTCCGTCGCTGACGACGACCGGTTGGTGTCCCGACGCGCGGAGCATGCCGACGGCGACGTGTTGATTGGCCAATCCGTCTTCGGCGACCAGCACCCGCATCGGCAAACAGGGTGGCAGATCGTTGCGTGGGTCGATCGCACCGATCTGTTTTCGCTGCATGACCTGCAGGACGGTGTCCAGCAGTTCCGACTGCACGGCGGGTTTGGTCAGGTACCTTGCGATGCCGACGTCTTGGCATCGTTGCAGGGCATCGCCGTCGGAGGCCGACGACAACATGATCAGTTTCATTTGCTCGTCGGAGTACTGTTGGCGGAGTTGCGAGGCGAGTTCGAAACCGTCCATGCCGGGCATCATGCAGTCCAGGACCGCCAATTGAAACGGTTGCCCCTGCTCGGCAGCCTGGGCCGCCGCACGCAACGCGCTCGGCCCGCCATCGGCCAGCGTCGGGGTCAATTGCCAATTGGAAAAAATCTCTTGCAGGATGCGCAGGTTGGTCGCGTTGTCGTCGACGACCAGGACGGGCAACTGAGCCAGACTGTCCAGGTCGCCGTCATGGGGAACCGATTGATCCGCGGCCAACGGGAAGTACCCGGTGAAGTGAAACGTCGTGCCTTCTCCCGGAACGCTTTCCAGTTGCAACTCCCCGCGCATCAAATGGACCAACTCCTTCGAAATGGCCAGTCCCAATCCGGTGCCGCCGAAGCGACGCGTGGTTGATTCATCGGCCTGGGTGAACGGGTCCAGAATCGACGCCTGCTGTTCCTTGGCGATTCCGATTCCGGTGTCGGTGACGCTGAATCGCAGCGGCAAGTGGTCCGGCGGCACGTCCTCGCGCCGCTCGCCGGCACAGACTTCGACCAGCACCTCGCCCTGGTCGGTAAACTTGATGGCGTTGCCGATCAGATTGATCATCACTTGACGCAGCCGTCCCGGGTCACCGATCCAGCGATCTGGCAGATCGGGCGCGACGCGGCAGGCCAGTTCGATCGGCTTTTTGGCCGCCCGGATCGACAGCGATTGACTGGTCCGCTGGATCAGATCACGCAGCGAGAAGGGGATCGATTCCAGTTGCAGTTTTCGTGATTCGATCTTGGAGAAATCCAGGATCTCGTTCAGCAACAACAACAGCGACTCGGCCGAATCACGGACCAGGTTGATGTAATCGAGTTGTTCGTTGTTGAGTTTGGTTTGGGCCAACAATTCGGACATGCCGATGATGGCGTTCATCGGAGTGCGAATCTCGTGACTCATGTTGGCCAGGAATTCGCTCTTGGCGCGGTTTGCCGAATCGGCCTCGTCGCGGGCTTTGCGGAGTGCCTCTTCGTACTTGATCAGTTCGGTGATGTCACGCGAGATCCCGAAGGTGCCGATCACTTTGTCGCCGTCTTGGATCAACGGCATTTTGGTGGACATGCACCAGGTGTCGTCGTGGTCGGGCCAGGTTTCGCGTTCGACCAAGTCGACGACCGCTTGACGCGTCTGCATGATCCGCAGTTCGTCTTCGCGGGCCGCGGCGGCGTGTGTTTCGGTAAAGATGTCGGCGTCGGTTTTTCCGATCGCCTCGGCCGAACTGGCCAGGCCGAACTTTTTCGCCATCGCTTCGCTGATCCGAACGAATCGACTGTCCGGGTCTTTGAAATAGATGCTGTCGGGGATGTTTTCCAGCAGCGTCGACAGCAGATAGCGTTCGTACTTGAGCTTGCTTTCGGCCTGATGCCGATCGGTCACATCCCAGAAGATCAGCTGGATGCCGATGACGCGTTGGTGGGCATCCAGCACGGGGCTCTTGATGCGTTCGATCCAGCGCCGCTGGCCGAACTTGTTGACCGACTCTTCGACGCTGTGCAGCGATTCGCCGGTGCGAATGACATGTTGGTCATCCTTGGAGTAGGCGCGGGCGATGTCGATCGGAAACAGATCTTCGTCGCGTTTGCCGAGCACCTCGTCAAGCGTGCAGCCGCGTGTCTTGAGATACGTTTCGTTGGCAAACAGTCGTCGACCGTCGGTGTCCTTGATCAACAGACTCAGCGGAAGCGTGTTGACCAGCGACTCATAGGCGGCCAGCGAGTGATTGGGGGCCAGGGAGTCCATGACGTCACTTCCGGAATCATCGATCGTCGAATCGTCGGGACCTCTGCCGTGCATGTTTGCCATCGTTTCGGTTTTACGCCGTTAACAGCACTTCTTGATCATCGTGACCTCGTTGCCGGTGTCGTTGAACCGCAGTTCGTCGGCAAAGCTTTTCATCAGCACCAGGCCCTTGCCCGATTCGGCGGCAAACAGGTTCGCGTCGACTTTGTCGGGCACTTTGGAGGTGTCGAATCCGTTGCCTTCGTCGCGGATCACGATCTTGATTTCTTGTTTGCTGGCGGTCGCTTCGACGAACACCTGGCGATCCTTGTAAGGCGACTCTAGCTTTCGCCGCTCGATCAAATCTGACGTCGCGTCGTCATAAATGATCGCATGATGGGCCGGCGTCACCGACGGCCCCAGTTGCAAGTTGCCGCGGTACATGGCGTTGACCAAGGCGTGTTCGATCGCCACCCCCAACCGGTTCATCTCCGCACCGCTGATCAGGTCCATCCCCGAGACGACTTGCATCAGCAACCCGACCAGCGGCGAGATCAATTCGCTGTCGTTGGGCAACTGGAATTCAAAGACGTTCTTGGTCAGCTTGGAGATCAATTTGGCAAAGCTGGCGTCGGTCCGGATGACCCCCAACACGTCGATGATCGTATCGTTGAGCAACGACTGTAAGTGATTCTTGGGGACGTAGCCGGCCGCACCCTTCTGCAACGCTTCGGCGGCCAGGTCTTCCGAGCCCCGCGCGGTGACCAGGATGGCGGGGATGTGTGGGTAGTCGGTCCGCATCACCTCGACCAATTCCAAACCATTGACTTCCGGCATTTCCAGGTCCGTCACGACGATGTCCAGCGATTCTCGTGCCAGGACGTCCAAGGCCAATTGTCCGTTGGCCGCATGACGCACCTCATGACTGCCTTCCTCCAGCAGCATCCGCATTTCAACCGCCTGAGTCGGACTGTCTTCAACCAGTAATACCTTCGCCATGATGCCAGAATTCCGAATGGTGTGAGCTTGAACAGTGGTTCAGCGACGGAACCACCCCCCATCCTACACGTTTTTTCGGATCGTCGTCCGAAAGGACCCACATTCTGGAGGTACTTTGAGAAGTTCCGCGTTACGGAGAGTTTTCGGATCCTGCGGTGCAATCCGGCTGCCCCGTCTAAACCGCCGAATGTCTTGCTTTGGACCCGCTAAATCCGGTTTAATTCCCTCCGTTGACCCCGTCAGGATCTCCCCCCATCTTTCGATAGGCTAGGGAGACAACGGCTTGCTGGTCGACTACACTAACCGTGCGTTTTTGATTGATCGCCGCCGGAACACGTCGGTCGGCCGTCATGAACGTCCCGCCAAACACCTACCCAGTGCCCACCACCAAGGCCGTTTGAACCGTCGCCAGACGGATTCAGGCATGTGAATTGCCCCGCAATTCGATGTGACCGCGCCGCACGCCGATCGCCACCAGCCCGACCCGTTTTGCACGAAAACGCGGGCTTCGGCGGCCACCGGCTGGACCGCACATGCGGCGTTCCGCACACCCACCTTCCCACCCCTCCAAGCCCACCTACGACGCCATGTCCAAATTCATCGAACCCCGGCCATTTTCGGCCGATCCAGCGTTTCGATTCGACAACGATCTCGACGTCGCCGCTGCGACCCCAGGGAGCAGCCAACCGAGGGGGGATCGCAACACCGTGAGTCGTCAGGTCCAGGCTCGTGGCAAAGGCCGGCGAAGCGGGGCGAGGGCGGGACGCGAAAACCCGAACTCTCGTCGCCGCGGCGTCGTTCAGTTTTTTCCGCTGCTGGCCGCGTTGGTCGCCGTTCCCGTGCTCGGTTTCTCACTCTCGGCATTCTTCTTCGGCGGCGGCGGCCAAGTCGACGAGGGAGTCCTGCTGCACACCGTCGGTCGCGAACACGTCCAGGTCACGGTGATCGAGCGGGGAAATCTGCAAAGCCAAACCAATCGCGAAATCCATTGCATGGTCGAAGACGTCCAGCGCGACGGAATCAATGGAACCCCGATCCTGTGGATCATCCCCAACGGTAGCAGCGTCAACGAAGGCGACTTGTTGGTCGAATTGGAGTCGGCGCCGATGCGTGAAGCGCTGGACGAACAGATGCTGGAAACCGAAGACGCGCGTTCGACGCAGATCCAAGCCGAGGCCAATTACAACAACCAGATCGTCCAAAACGAAACCAGCAAAGCCGAAGCCGAGTTGCAGGTCCAATTGGCCAAGCTGGAATTGGAGATGTACACCGACGACGAAAGCGGCACCCACAAACTGGCGGTCGAAGAGATCAAACGTTCCATCGACGAAGTGAACAACCAAATCTTGGAAGCCCAGGCAACGTTGGAACTGCGACGCGATGACCGACGCGGCATCGATTCGCTGTACAAACTCGGTTACGCCAACCGCAACGAATTGCGCAAAAGCGAACTCGCGTTTCTGCAAGCCGAAGGCAAGTATGCCGCCCAGCTCAACAAATTGGAAACCTCGCTCGCAACCCTTCGCAAGAAAGAGAACTACGAGCGAGAAATGGAGTTGCTGCGGTTGCGCGGCAAGCTGCAAACCGCCCAACGCGGACTGGAACAAACGCTTCGAAACAACGAAGCCCGGCTGGCCCAGGTCCAAGCAATCCTGCGGGCACGGACCGAATCGCTGAAGAAGGAAGAAGAGCGTTTGGAACGGTACACCGAACAGCTGGCCGCCTGCAAAATTTTTGCCCCCGAAGCCGGGATGGTCGCGTATGCCTCCAGCCGCAACGACGAGATCCGCGAAGGCATGCCGGTGCGGTTTCGCCAGCACCTGATGTCGCTGCCGGCGCTGGACAAGATGCAGGTTCAGACCGCCGTGCACGAGTCGGACTTGGAGCAAATCCGGATCGGCATGAAGGCCCGGATCACGGTCGACGCGTTCCCGGGCAAGGAATACATCGGGACGGTCCAATCGATCGCTGTGTTGCCCGAACAGAATGGATGGCGGGGCAGTGAAACCAAGGTCTATGCGACCACCGTGACGATCGATGGCACCGTCGATCAACTCAAGCCCGGAATGACCGCCGTGACGGAAATCATGATCGATTCGGTCGAAGACGCGTTGACCGTGCCGATCCAAGCCGTCATCGAACGCGACGAACAGACCTGGGTGCTGATCCGCCAAAACGATCAATTGATCGGCCAGCCGGTCGAAACGGGGCGACAAACCGATTCGGTCGTTCAGATCGTCAGCGGGCTTTCCGATGGCGATCAAGTCGCGCTCAACCCACGGCAATTCGTCGACGACGTGTTAGGTGACGATTCCTGATGTGGTGGGCAACACTCAAGCTGGCGATCCGGAACTTGCTGCTGCACAAAATGCGCAGCTCGCTGACGCTGTTGGGCACCATCTTGGGGGTCGCCTCGGTGATCGCGATGCTGTCGATCGGTGAAGGCAGCAAGCAGGACGCGTTGGATCGGATCCGCGGTTTGGGCGCCAACAATGTGATCATCCGCACCGTCCAGCCCTCCGAAGAATCCGGTGGCGGCGGAGGCGGCAGTAGCACGCAGCCGGCGATGGTCACCACCAGCCGGTACAAGGTCAACGCCTACGGGCTGACCTACAGCGATCTGCGTGCCCTGAATGAATTGCCGACCGGAAAGAGCGTCGTTCCGGTGATGATGAAACGGCATGAAGTGTCGCATCACCGCAACCGCATCCCCCAGGCGCGTATCCTGGCCACGACGCCCCAACTGCGCGACGTCCGCAACATCACGGTCGCCCGGGGACGGTTTCTGCAGTCCGGAGATCTCGAAGCGATGTCTAACGTTGCCGTGTTGGCCGATGGTGCCGCAACGGCGCTGTTCGGATTCAAAGACCCGCTCGGCCAACCGATCCTGGTCGGCGGGACCGCGTTCCGAGTGGTCGGAGTGTTGGAGGAACGCGACAGCGGGGTCGCCCGCGCCGGGCAAGCCGAAGGCAGCGATGCCAACCAAGACATCTTTATTCCGTTGGACACCGGCCGTGCGCGGTTCGGTTTTCTCGCCCGCGAAGGATCCGCCGGTAGCCGCGAATACGATCGCGTCGAATTGACCGAAATCACACTGGCCGTGGCCAGCGCCGATGGCGGCCAGGACGCGTCGGGACGCGTCGTGCCGACGGCCAACATGGTTCGCAGTTTGCTGGAAAAGAGTCACGCATCGAAGTCGGATTACCAGGTCTTGGTGCCGCTGGAGTTGATGGCCCAGGCGGAGCACGAGAAACGGATTTGGAATTTGGTGCTCGGCGCGATCGCGGGGATTTCACTGCTGGTTGGCGGGATCGGCATCATGAATATCATGCTGGCGACGGTGACCGAGCGGACACGTGAGATCGGAATTCGCCGCGCGATCGGGGCCAAGAAACGCGACATCATCCGTCAGTTTCTGTTGGAGACGACGGTGCTGTCGGCGATGGGCGGAGTCTTGGGGATCGTGCTGGGCGTGGCCATCCCGATCATCGTGACCGTGTTTGCCGGGATGAACACCGCCACCAGCATCTCCTCGATCGGCCTGGCCTTCGGAATTTCCGTCGGCATCGGAATCGTCTTCGGCGTCTACCCGGCCTACAAAGCCGCCTCGATGAACCCCATCGAAGCCCTGCGTAAGGCATAAAGCAGGACAGGCTTCCAGTTTGCCAGTCATCCCTGGCTCGACCCCTGCCGGCAAACGCTCGACGCAGCTACCAAGCGAGCCGCGCCCGATTGTCGGGCGTCCGCATACGGCGCGCGGTGTGATCAAGCACAGAGGGCACAGAATGACACAAAGCCGTCAGTCTCACTCATCATTGTGCCCCGTACCATTCTGCCATCGCTCCGCTCCATCGTTTTGCCCCCATCGTTTTGCCCCGCTGCGGCAAGCACCAGACCGGTCTTTGGCGTTGCGAAGGCAGGATCAACCCCCGTCTCCTTTTTAACGAGAGTCGACAGTAAATCGACTCAGGCAGTAGACTGGTGGGGCACCAGTCTACTCCACAGTCAGGTCTGCGCTTATGATCCTCGGCATCGACCCGACCGTCGACTTTGTTTTCAAATTGCTTTTGGGGAGCCCCGAGCACCCAGTGATCACGTTGCACTTTCTCAATGCGATTTTGGGGGAGGAAATTGAGATCGTCGATGTCGAGATTCTCAATCCGATCCTGGGCAAAGAAGAC
Organism: Stieleria mannarensis; assembly: GCF_014154935.1. GTDB lineage: Bacteria > Planctomycetota > Planctomycetia > Pirellulales > Pirellulaceae > Stieleria > Stieleria mannarensis. The sequence goes on along the minus strand of NZ_JACEHH010000039.1, from coordinate 55,777 downwards.
GATCTCGATCAAATCAGTGAAGGCGATGACTACACGCAGCTGCGACCGGCAATCAGTATCTGTGTTCTCGACGCATTGTTGTTCCGTCAATCCCAGCAAATCCATAGCGATTCGAAGCTTGGTGTCACTTTTTCCGCCGGGCGGAAACAATGACGTCCGAAGAAATCAAACAGCGATTCAACTCTCCCGCCTTCAGCGAAGCCGCCGAGGTCCTCGAAATGATCCAACGAACACCGCATCAACGTAGCCAATACGAACTTCGTCTCAAAGCTCAGCGAGACGAGAAGGCGAGGATGCAGTTCGCCGTCGAGCAGGCAGCGAAAGAAGGTGAAGCACGAGGTGAAGCACGAGGCGAAGCACGAGGTGAAGCACGAGGTGAAGCACGAGGCAAGCTGCTCGGTCAGATCGAAACACTTAAAGGTTTACTGAATGAGCCATCGACATCCCTGGCGGATTTGAGCATCGATGAGTTGGCCACGATCGCTGATGGCCTCCAGCGTCAACTCCGCAAGCGTGGTGTCTAGCCAGCGGCTGTGTCGCGCTCGCACTGCTCGTCGTGCAGATGCTTCCCGAAGATGCCTACGCCAGCTTCTGAAATTTCCTGCACGCAGTTCATCTCCGTCCCATGACAACCGGCGTCTTGATCTCACGGGGGCTTTTCAAAACGCCACCGCCGCACGACTCCCAAGCAATGGCGCCTGTGCGTTCAACGATATCGGTCTTTTCGAAAAAGAAAGACCGATTCGATCAGACAAGACCGGTCACATGGGAGTCGTGGGGCTGATGACCAATGCGTGGGCCCAACGAGATCAAAACGCAGCCACGGGTTGGTCGCGGATGACCTTCGGCCAGAACATCTCAGAAGCTGGCGTTAGCCTCCGCTGGCCATCCGGCCGATCAGGTCCGCTGCAAATAGGAGCATTCGTTGCGATCATCACATGCTCGCGCCGAGCAAACGCCGGGCCGAACACTATTACCCCCGTCCCCTTTTTACCGAGTGAGTATGGTTTGGCCTTTTAGCCACTGGCGAAAATCGCGAATCGGAGACAAAGTCGGTGCGCGGCAGCTGGATTCATCACCGGACCCTCTGGTTTCGTTTGGCTACAAGACGGTTTGGTGGGCAGTGCGTTCCACGACGCCGGTGGATGTCGCCGAGTTCATCGGTCTTTCGCACCCTCAAGACTGCAACTGGTCTTCCGGTGTTTCTTTTGCGTACGACGGTGGGCTGTTCGTGACTCCGTCGGTCGATGGATGGGTCTTGATCTGCGGCCGCGATCTTCCTCCGTTTTCCGAATCCGCTTTGGCTCAGGTTGAGACTCGCTTGTCACTTTTTAGTGAGCGATTTGCCGAAGCGCAAGTCTTCGCCACTCACCGCGTCGTGGAATACCACGTTTGGGCACGGGCTCGCGACGGTGTCATGACGCGTGGATTTGGTTATGTCGGTGAATCCGGCGTCACGCTTTTCGATCAGGGATTTGACGACAAGGAAGCAAGTTTAGGCTTTGAATTCATTGACATGAATGATGTTCCGACCGAAGAGGAGCTTGACGCAGCCGATTGGCCATCGGAGGAAGCTGTGATGGAGGTTGCCCGCGTTTGGTCAATCTGCCCTGTCGACCTTGCTGAAAGAACGAGTCCTGGAGTCGGGTTGGCGGGTAAACATTCGACCTTCTTCGCTGAGACGTAGATTCGCGAAGGCAGAATCAACCCCCGTCCCCTTTGGCCGCGGGCGTCCCCTTTGGCCGCGGGGACGCTGTGAAGCAGCGACCGGAATCGCTTGAAGGCTAGACACCAACACGTATGCCCGTCACGTTCACGCCAGTTCGGCTAGTTGGCCTCGGTGTCTTGGGGGGCGTTGAGGTCTAGTTTGTAGCACAGGGCGATGGCTTGGCGGCTGTAGTCGACCGATTCGCCGAGGATGCGGGCGGCTTCTTGGCGGGCGTGGAAGCCTTTGCTGTTTTCGCTGGCGATGTAATCGAGTCGCCACATCGCTTTGCGTTGCAGTTTGCGGATCGGGGCGAGTTGCTCTTCGCTCGCCCCGGCCGCTTGGACTTCGATGATCGCATCGAACAACTCGGTCACCGCCGCGGCGGCCCGGTCGATCAACGCCCGCGTGCGATCTTGGATCATGTCGACGCGGTCTTTGATTTCCTGCTCGGGGATGTTGTGACAGGTTTGGCAGGCCTTGTTGATGTTTGTCATCGGGCTGCGGACCCAGTGGCTGCTGACCTTTGTCGCGCCTTTCTTTTCATACGGCATGTGGCAATCGCTGCAACTGACGCCGGAGCGTGCGTGGATCCCCTGGCTCCAAAGTTCAAATTCGGGGTGCTGGGCCTTGTAGACCTTGGTGCCGGTTTCCTTGTGCACGTAGTCGTAGAATTCGCCACCGTCGGGGAAGGTCGTTGCGTCCCATTCGGCTTCCAGATCCTCCATCTTCAGTCCGTTGCCCCAGGGGAACGTCAACGTCATCTTGTTGGCGCAGTAGTACTCGACGTGGCACTGTCCGCAGACGAAGGTCCGCATTTCTTGGCGGGTGGCCATCGTGTTGGGATCGTAGTCGCCTTGGGCGCCACTTTCGCGCCACTGGACGATGCTGGGCAGGTGCGGCACGGGATCGTCGCTCTTGGCCAACTTGTCGATTCCCAAGATGAATCCCGGGCGGGTGACACGGATCTGCATCGTGTCCGGGTCGTGGCAATCGACACAGGAGACCGGGTGGGCGCCGCCCATGTGGGGATCGCCGGTCGCGACGTCGATGCCGTCGGCGGTTTTCTCCAGTTCGGCGTGGACTTCTTCGTAGTTCTTTTGGCTGACCGCTTTGAATCCCGCCATCACGGCGTCCAGGTGGAAGTCACCGCTGAGCGCGGCCGGCGAGGCGTCTTGACCCATCTGTTCGAGCCCGATGCGGCGATAGGTGGGGATGATCGAGGCGTGGCAGTGCAGGCAGGCACCGGATTGTTGGACATCGGTGACCCGTTTGGTGACCTCTTGGTCGGCCAGCATGTGGGCGTGACCGCGCGCTTCGCGGTAATCGATGCTGAACGCGTATCCGGCGAACAGTCGCTTCAACCAGGGATGTTCCTCGAGCTTGCTGGGCGGCAGGGCGTGGTTGCCGCCGAAGTCCGTGTAGTCATCGTTGACGGTCTTGAGGTAGTCTTCGTATTGCTGCGGAAAGTTCAGCCCCCAGGGTTTGGGATCGCTGCTGATTTCCGTCACCTCGACCACCTTGGTAAACGGCGCGCGGGCTTCCTGTTTGTGTTCAAAAATCGTGACCAGCAAGATCAGCACGCCGATGGTGGTCAGCGTGGCGAGGAGGGTCAAAACCGCGATCCATCCGGAACTGCGTTTCGTCTCTGAAGACATGGCGAGGCGTTTTAAAAGAGAAGGGTCGAGAGGTGAACGGGGTACGAGAGGTGGTGGCTAGCGTCCGGCATGGCCGACGTCGGCGTGGCAATGGACGCAATTCAGCATGTCGGCGTCTTCGGTGGCCGGCATCAGGGCGTGCACAAAATCTTTATGGCAATCCACGCAGGTGCTTTGCGTCACCCGACGGTTGCGGGGTTTGATTTGGATCGGGTCGTTGAAGTTGCCCAGCGTGAAGGCGAGCGAATGGAAAAATCCGTTGTCCGCCTTGACCACCCATTTGCCGATCGCATCATGCGGCAGATGGCAATCGTTGCACACCGCGACGTGGTGGTGGCTGCTCTGTTGCCATGAATCCAAGTGGTCCTGCATCACGTGGCAGTTGACGCAGGCTTCGGGCTTGTTGCTCAGATAGCTGCCCCCTTTGCCGTAGCCGAACGTGAAGGTGCCAACGCCGGCCAGGACACCGAGCATCAATGCCAGAACGACCACGCTTTTGGTGTGACGCCGTTTCGGCCCGGCAGCGCTCGTTTCGTCAGCGCTGTCTGCGCGACGCCCCGCTTCCGATGGAGTTTCGCTGGGCATTTCCTTCGTCATAGATCCGTTCCGACCGTTTACGCTTCCCGTGCGGGGGCTTGCTGATTTGCGTCGGCGCACCGCTGATCGGCCTGCCAAGCGATTGGGGGTTGCTGATTCTACCCGTTCGGATTTCGCACGTCACCTCCTGGAGCGAATCTCCAGCGATTCACTAAAAAAACATCAAGTGAATAGCGAAGCGCGGTAGGAAGCCATGCCTCGGTGTGTCAGTCCGGATAGAATCACGAAAGCGGTGCCGTCCAGCTCGCATCGAAGATGAATGATCACTGATAATGCACCCATGAAGAGGATATTGAAACGCTTGCTAGGTCCGGTCTTGATTGTCTTGGTGGGCTACGGCTGTTTGGTGACGATGGCGTTTTGCTTTCAAAGGTCACTGATCTTTCATCCGTCGCATTCCAGTGTGATGACACCGTTGCAGCCGTGGCTGCATGACGGCAGCGTGATCGGGTACTGTCGCCTCACCGAGACGCCCGATTGTGTCTGGTTGATGACTCACGGTAATGCCGGCCAGGCCGCGCACCGCTGGTACGTGCTCGATTGCATGTCAAAGCAGGACTCGGTGTTCGTGCTGGAGTACCCCGGCTATGGAGATCGCAAGGGGCGTCCGAGTCGGGAGACGATGAATGAAGCGGCTCGGCAGGCGTATCGTTACTTGCGCGCGACCCATCCTGGCACGCCTGTCTGTGTGGTGGGCGAATCGATCGGCAGCGGCCCGGCGTGTGTTCTGGCGCAAGAAACGGTCGCTCCGGAAAAGATCGTGCTGGTCGTGCCCTTCAACCGGTTGGCGGACGTCGCGGCGCACCATTTTCCGTTCTTGCCTGTCCGGCCGCTGCTGTTGGACAACTGGGACAACGGAGCGGCGCTTGAGGGCTACGGCGGACAGGTCGAGGTGTACGGCGCGGCGTTGGACGAGATCATTCCGGTTGGACACGCCCGGGCGCTGGTGGAGCGGTTTCCCAACGCGAGGTTGGTTGAGATTCCGGTCGGGCACAATGATTGGGCCGACTCGGGGCGGGTGCGCATCGCCTTGTAGAAGGCGTCCCGCATTGGGAAGCGGGTACCGGTGGGCCCGTTCGCCCGCAGGGTTTACCCAACCGGTACGACAGCGACAGGCTGGGAATCCGTCAAATCGCCGACAACCCGATGACGATGATGCTGCTACAGGTCTTCCATCTACTGTAGGGGTGTGCTCGTTTTGTCTGGCAATCGTTTCGTCTGGTGTTTCACGCTGCTGCTGGTCGGCTTGTTTCCGCTGCTTTCGGGATGTTCGCGCAAGCACTATCGGACGCAGGCGGACCAGGACGTGGCGGCGATCTATGCCGAGACGCGGTGCGAGGAGGCGTACACGTTGCCGCCCTTGGCGGGGATCGACGTCGACCCGCGGTCGCGTTTCTTTGACCCTTCGCCGGAGGACTGTCCCGCACTGCCGCTGCCCGAGCCGCAGTTGTACGGATACCAGCTCCCGCAGCTTGAAACCGGTGACCCCAATCTGCCGCGAAAACAGTCGGATGTCGAGTCAGCGGATGGAGTGGAGGAGTTGCCGCCGCCGGGAGCGGAGGAATTGCCGGTGCCGGAGGGCTTGGATGAGAGTTTGGAGTTGGGGCCGCTGGCGGGGATGGAGGGTGAGTCTGGAACACGAGCGGTAGAGGATTCTGTTCATACGGGCACCCCTCGCCCCGATTCGGGGAGAGGGGCCGGGGGTGAGGGGCCAAGTGCCCAACCGGGACGAAGAGCTGTTTCCGATGCTACGACAGGCCGCCTGCCCCCTCATCCCCAGCCCTTCTCCCCCGCAAAGCCGGGGGACAAGGGAGCCATACAAAAACTTGGAGATGGCGACAAAACCGTTGAGCATGGCGACGAGACCGGGGCGATCTCGCTGGCGTCCGGGGAGATGAAGCTGGAGATGCCGAGGTCCGCCGAGGTGGTGAGGCCGGAGGTCCGACTGGCCGAATTGATTCGTGAAGACGAGCAGGCTGAAGACGCCGAAGGATCCGACCCGCCGGATTGGGATCCGACGGCCGACAACCGCCAGGACACCGAACAGCTGCGAATTGTGCCGATCCCCGACGAGTTTTGGCAGCAGCTTCCCGAGACCTGTGTGCCGCGGATGTTGGAGTTCGAATCGGTTCGCGAGGAGTTTCGACGATCCTATCCCCGCGTCACGGCCGCCGGCATGACCGGCATGCTGAGCGACGCGCCGCGATTGACGTTGCCGATGATCACGGAGCTTGCGTCGCTGAACAACCGGGCGATTCAAACACAAAAGGAGCGGTTGTACCGGGCCGCACTGGTGCTTTCGGGACAACGCTACGAGTATGTGCTGCGGCCGACACGCCGCGGGAACGGATCGGGGGTCACGTACACGCACGTTCGACTGGACAGCACGACGCGGGACGCATTGGTGATTCCGACAGAAACCAGCGTCACAAAGACGACGGCGATCGCCGGCCAGTTCTTGGCCAGTTTCGCCAACAGCGTGGTGCTCACGTTCAACGGGCCACAGGGGTTTGCCGCGGACATCGGGTCCGATTTGGTGTTCGACTTTCAACAGACCATCTTCCAGCGCGACGTCGTCTTTGAAGGGCTGACGCGGGCCGAGCGCAACGTGGTCTACGAGGCGCGTGATCTGATCCGTGCCCAGCGGGCGCTGTTCGTGGATTTGGCCAGCGACTATTACCAATTGCTGTTGACCTATCGTGCGATCGAGATCAGCTCGCAAGACTACTTCAGCAACCTGCGGGCGTTTTTGCAGGGCAGGGCAGAGTACTTGCAAGCCGGCCGGATTCCCCGCGTGCAGGTCGACCAATTCGAACAGAACGCATTGGATAGTCGCAGTTCTTTGGTCCGTTCCTGCAACACGCTCGAAACCGCACTCGATCGGCTGAAGTTGTCGATCGGTTTGCCGCCGGAGATGCCGTTGAATCTGAATCTGGAAGAGTTGGAGTCGTTGACGGCCAGCGATGAGCTGACGGTGACGCGGCAGCTGGTGATGCGAACGCGGCGCACGCTGCTGGACGCCGCCCAGATTCGCTTGGGCGACCGGGATGCGGCCGTCAACGGGGCGACGGTGTTGATCAATCGGCTTCGGGAAACGCTGCGTGTCCGCCGCAAGATCGAAGGGGTGACCGAAGTGACCGACGCGGAGCGAGAAACCGAGACGTTGGGATTGCGGTTGGCGCTGCTGGAAGCCCGATTGCAAAGCGATCAACTGGAATCGATCCGTTCGCGAGAGTTGAATTCGGATTTGCCGCCGCCGGCGTTGATCCAGTTCGCCCGCACGATCGATTTGGTCGAATCGACGTTGTTGCAATCCGAACGCGCGGTCAAGTTGCGAGCCGACCTGGGGCAGGAAAGCGATGTCGCCGATGCGGTGACCGCCGATCAACTGAGCGAGCGGTTTTATGAGTTGCGCCGGCAATGGGACACCGCGATCGAAAAGCGGGACTTGGACCAATTGCCCGATCTGGTTGAAAAAGCGGACGCGTTGCTGCAAGAGACGGACGCGTTGACGGACCGACTGGTCGGCGACTTGTTGCCCGAGGACGGCGTGGAATTTGAGAACGTGATCGTGCAAACGGTTGCCGACACGGTGGCGTTGGTCGACCGCGTGGAGACGAGTGATGTCGGCGGCTTGGACGAGGTGCAGGTCGAGCAGGAGCAGGCGATGTTGTTGGCCCTGTACCAACGTTACGACCTGATGAATCGCCGCGGTGAGCTTGCCGATGATCGTCGCCAGATCAAGTTGGCCGCCGATGATTTGCGAGCGATCTTGGACATCCGCGCGACCCAGACGCTGTCGGCCAACCGCAGCGAAGAAGGACTGTTCGATTTTACGGCCGACGGATCGACGTCGCGGCTGGGGCTGGCGCTCGACACGCCGCTGAACCGTCGTTTGGAACGCAACACGTATCGCGCCGCGCTGATCGATTATCAGGCCGGCCGCCGTGCCTTGATCGATCTGGAGGATCAAATCAAATTTGCCGTCCGTGAAGACCTGCGGCAGTTGCGATTGCAACGCAACCAGTATGAGATTTCGGTGGCGCGAGCGGCCCTGGCGTACGAACGAGTCGTCAGCACGCGGCTGCAATTGCAATTGGCCGTGGGGAATGTCGTCGCGCGGGACTTCTTGGAAGCCCAGCAGGCGTTCACGTCGGCGCTCAACTCGGTCGCCCGGGACCATATCTCGTTCATTCGACGCCGCATCGAGCTGTTCTTTGACACCGAGTCGATTCGTTTGGACGCCAACGGATACTGGTCCGGCGGCCAGGACGATTCGCTGGAATTGCCTCCGCTGCCGGATTTCTATGACGCCAACCCGAATCCCTGGGGCCGTTTGCCCAAGGGCGTGCGGTACAGCGACGAGGTGCGTCAGAATCATTAGTGCCGCGACCGTCTGCTAAACTTGATCGCTCCGATCGATCAAGGTTGCAAGTGCTTCGTCATGTCACGATTTCTCGCGCATTCCCAGACTCTCTCCCCCGAATCCCCCACAAGTTCCAATTGCCCGGGATTCGGGGGAGAGCGGAGCCGGTGGCAAGCGTTGGGGCATCGTGTGACGAGGGTTGGATTGATTCTTTCGGCGTCGATTCTGCTTTTTTGGACGACCGGATGTGGTGGTCCGGATTCGTCGGCGGCGACGGGACCGGAACCAGACCGCAAGCAAGAGCAAGTCGATCCTAACCCGCCTCGCGAGTCTGCGTCACCGCAGAAGAGTCTGGCCAAGATCCGTCGTTTGATCGCGTCGGGTGATGCATCGGCAGCAATGCAGGCGGTCCAGGCACATCTTCTTCGCTATCCTGACGATACCGGTGCGATGGTCTTGGCGTCCGGTGTGTTGAACGGTCAGGGGCAAGTGGACGAGGCGGTTGCGATGCTGGATTCGGCCGCCCGGTTGTCGGCCGAGGAGGGGTGGAAATGGCGACAGCGCGCCGCGGCGATGCTGGCCGATGCCCAGCGCCCGCAGCAGGCGATCGATCGCTTGGAAGCGTTGCTCGACGAGCAAGCCGATTTGGACGACGTTCGCCATCAACTGGTTGCGATCTTGAATCGACGTGGATTCCGATTCGACGCCAATGAACATGTTCGCAAGCTCTGTCGCCGTGGGAAAGCCACCGCGGACGAGCTTCGCGGGCTGATGTTTCCCGTTCGGTCGTTTGTCGGATTGAATGAGAAACCTAGCGTGGAGGATGTAGAACGAAATCGAACCTTGGGCGAGTTGAACGTTGCACGAGCGATGTACGGCGAAGGCGATGTGAAGCAGGCGTCGCAGGTGTTGGAAACGAGTCACTTGGTAGCCCGGCGACACCCCGCGGCGATGGCGTTTTATGGGCAGATGCTGATCGAATCGCAGCGGTACGAGGTGTTCGACGAATGGTTGGGGACGGTACCGCCGGAATCACAACGCTATCCCGGTTATTGGATGGCACTCGGCGGTTGGGCGATGCGGCAGCGCGAGTTCGATTTGGCCACGGGGCAATTTGCCCAGGCGGTGTTGCGGGAACCGGGCGACTTGGCCGCGACCGACCGGATCCGCCAGGCGTTATCGGCCGGCCGACACGGGGCCGAATCCGAACGATTTCGCAACCGCGGCGTGTTGATCGATCGCATGATGACGATCACCCGCGGGCTGTTTTCCGGGGCCGCACTGGACCCTGCCGCGATCGACGAACTGTCACGGTTGCTGACCGACGCGGGGCGGCCGCTGGAAGCCTTGGCCTGGTATCGAATCACGCTGGTAAAGATGGGGGCGCCGGCGGGTCCGCTGCGGCAACTCGATCAAGCCCTTGCGATGGCTGACGAGGACGATTTCCAACGTGACAATCGGCAAAAGGTTTTGTGCGGGATCGACGCCCAGCGTTTCCCCAGTGACGTGTCGCTCGCTGAAATCAAACGTGCACCTGCGGCGGTCAAGGATCGGCCGCCCGAGCACCTTCGTTACCCGGCGGCCCAACCGGTGTTTACCAACATCGCATCGCATGTCGGTTTGGTGTTCACGTACCACAACGCTCCGACGCAACGACGGCGTGAGTTTCGCTTGTATGAACAATTGGGGGCAGGAGTGGCGTGCATCGATTATGACTTGGATGGGCACGTTGATTTTTATTTGGGGCAGGCCTCGGGCGATCCGCCGGAGGGTCTTGGGACGCGTCCGAATCGGTTGGCTCGCTCGTTGGGAAGTCGTTTTATCGACGTGACCGAGGCCGCCAACGGTGACGACCGGGGGTTCACGTTCGGGATCACGGCGGGAGATTGGAACCAAGACGGTTTTCCCGATTTGGTGGTCGGCAATCTGATGCGAAACACATTGTTGATCAACCAGGGCGACGGGACGTTCGACGAGCAACCCGGCGATCCGCTCTGGCAACAACCACGGTTCACGACCAGCCTGGCGATGGGGGACGTCAATGGAGACCACCTGCCGGATCTGGTCGAAATCAACTACGTCGACGATCCGCGCATTTATGATCCGATCCAGTACAACCCCGACGGGACACCGGTTCGGCTGCCGGCGCCTTTGGACTTTCGTCCCGCTCATGACCGCCTGTTCCTGTCCCTCGGTGATGGTTCGCTGGCCGGCCGGTCGATCGATAGTGGCGCCATCGAAAGTGGCGGGCAGGTCGCACCGGCGACGGGGTTGGGTGTCGTGTTGACCGATCTCGATGGCGATCAGAAGAACGAGATCTTTGTCGCCAACGATCGTTTGGCCAATCATCTGTGGCAGCGTGCGGTGGCGGATTCCGATCGCCGAGCGCGATGGCAAAACACAGCGGCGGTGCGTGGGGTGGCGTTCGGTGCCAACGGGACTCCACAGGGATGCATGGGGATCGCCGTCGCAGATTTTGACTTCAACGGACGACCGGATTTGCATGTGACCAATTTCGAAAAGGAATGGAACAACCACTACATGCAGGATCGCGACGGGTTCTTCGACGACATGGTGGTCGCATTTGGTTTGGATCAACCGACCTACCAGCGGCTCGGTTTTGGAACGCAGGCACTGGACTATGACAACAACCGCGCCGAAGACCTGGTGATCGGGAACGGGCACGTCGAAGATTATTCGCGGGAAGGCCGCGCGTTTCGGATGCCGACGATGATGTTTGCGCTGCAGCAGTCGCGATTGGTGGCCAAGGAAGTGGGCGGAGATCCCGAGTACTGGCAATCGGGACACCTGTCGCGGGCGCTGGCAACGTGCGACTGGAACAACGACGGACGCGTGGACTTTGTGGTGACTGATTTATTGGAGCCGGTCGCGCTGTTGGAGAATCAAACGCCGACGTCGTACCACTGGCTGCAACTTCAGCTGGTCGGCACGACCGCCGAACGCGACGCGATCGGTGCGTCCGTCAAAGTGTCCATCGGGGACCGCAGATTGACCAAAGTTGTCCAGGCCGGTGACGGGTACCTGTGCCGCAATCAGCCCCTGGTCTGTTTCGGGCTCGGTGAACACGAGGTCGTGACAACCTTGGAGATCCAGTGGCCCGACGGCGAGGTGCAGCGGTTCAACGAGGTGGCCGCCGACCGTCGCGTGGTGATCGTCCAGTCCCAGGCAGATTGTTTCGAGTTGGCGCGTTAGCGGGGCGGCCTTGCGTGAACCGACTGATGCCGGCAGGGGGGGCTGCAAATGGCATTGGCGGGGGTTTGTGCGCAATAGCCACGCGAATGCGGACAAATGGGGGAGAAAAGTGTGGCACTGCGGAGGCGATTGTTGGACACTGTTTATGGAGCTTGGTATCTTAAAACGAGCTAATCCGCTCCGTTGGGAGCCAGGATTGCCTTTAGGTCTCTTGCCTTTTCCATTCTTTGTTTTGAGAGATTTCGTATGAATCGACGTATTCAGCGACGTCAGGGTTTCACACTCGTGGAACTGTTGGTCGTCATCGCCATCATTGGCATTCTTGTGGGGCTGCTGTTGCCGGCAGTCCAAGCGGCGCGCGAGGCGGCGCGGCGGATGAGTTGCAGCAACAATTTCAAGCAGATCGGGATTGCGGTTCACAACTACCACTCTGCTTACAAACAGTTGCCGGTACAGGGTGCCGGAACGGACAGTCCTGACGGCGGAAACGCGAATCAAGGGACGGCCGGTGCGACGACGAACTGGTGGACCGGTTACGGTGACGCTAACGCATGGCGATTGAGTGCGTTGGTCGGGTTGACTCCGTTCATGGAGCAGCAAGCGATCTGGAACGAGATCAGCCAACCGAACCGCATCAATGCCAATGATCCGACGACGCCGTACACGATCCCGTGGCCGCCGATGGGGCCTGCGCCGCACCTGAATCGTTATCGTCCGTGGGTCACCGAAATCCCAACCCTGCGTTGCCCCAGCGATCCGGGCGTCGGTCTGCCGGCATTGGGACGAACTAACTACGGTGCTTGCATGGGGGATTCGATCCACTGGGCCGTCCGCGGACCGATCGATTTTGATCGCGGCATGAGCCGTGCCGACTTTTGGGTGCCCAAGCAAACCAACGGTCAGGCGCGGAATTCTCTCGCCTGTGACCGTGGTGCGTTTGTGCCGCACAAGGATTCCAAGTTCCGCGACATCCTGGATGGTCTTTCCAACACGATCATGATGGGTGAGATCATCACCGACTTGCAGGACCGAGACATCCGCGGACGGCAAACGCGAAACGCGAACCTTGCCGGTAACAACAACTCGGTCATCTTGCAAAACCCCAAGTGGTGTGAAGATCAAGGACAAATCGATCCAGATCGACCGCGATTCTGGGATCCCGCGGCTCCGGTGGATACCGGCGCAGGCAATGGTCGCGGCTATCGTTGGGCGGACTTCCGGATCATGTTCTCGGGGATGTCAACGATTTTGCCGCCCAACTCGGAGATCTGTGGCATCAATAACACCGGCAACACGCTGATCGGCTCGGCATCGAGTCGTCACCAAGGCGGTGCCCACGTGCTGATGGGTGACGGGGCGGTGATCTTCATGACCGACTCGGTCGAAGCGGGCAATTCCCGAAACCCGATGGTGTATCTCAACGGGACGCCGGCCGACAATAACGTTCCCGGCTCGCAAAGTCCTTACGGGCTGTGGGGTGCCTTAGGGACACGTGCCAGCAGTGAAACGATCGAAGAGCAACTGAACCAGTAGCTCGGAAGTCCTCGTCCGGATCGACAAAAAAAGAAACTCGGCTTCGCTCCGCGAAGCCGAGTTTTTTTGTGTTGTGTCACTGCGGTGACGATCGCTGCGCCGGAGAGGATCGATCTAGCGGAGTTGAATTCGGCACCGGGCAGACGGATTCCGGTGCCGCCTATTTGGTCTCTTCGAAATCCTCATTCATCGCTGCTTCTTCGGCGGCGATGGCGGCTTCATACGCTTCGATGTCCGATTGCTCGGCATTTTCCGTGACGCTGCCGCCTTCGTTTCCACCGCAACCGACCAGACACATCGACACGGCGAATGTGAACACCAAACCCATAGATTTTAACATAATTCAACCTTGCTAAATGATTTGTTTCTGCACCAAACACAAGCCAACAGTATACAAAGTCGGCCGGTGACGATCGAGTCCCGGGGTGGGGGACCGCGATGAATTCCAAACGCCGCTATTTCAAACAGGTCCGCATCGCACAGTTCCGCGCGATGCTCGAACTGGCACGCGGCAAGGGTTTTGCCGCGGCCGCCTGTTGTTGGGAGTTGGGAGTTGGGAGTTGGGAGTTGGGAGTTGGGAGTTGGGAGTTGGGAGTTGGGAGTTGGGAGATTTGAGGGCAGAATGATGGGGCAGGAGGATGGGGGCAGAGTGTCCGTCTGCTGGCCAACTGCTGTTGGTACAATTTTGTGCGTCAGGCAGAAATCGAATGACTTGAGGAAACGGAGATGATGATGCGCTGGGTGGATTTGCGACGTGGGACGGGGTGGTGTTGTGGTCTGGCGATACTGGTGGTTTCCTGTGGATCGGTCGATGCCGAGGACTGGCCGCAGTGGCGTGGGGTGGGACGTGATGCGACGATCGAGGATCCGACGTTGGTGCGGCAGTTGCCTGCCGGACAGATGCCGCTGCGTTGGTCGGTGCCGGTCGGGCCGGGGTACAGCGGGCCGACGGTCAGTGAGGGAGCGGTGTATTTGACCGATCGACAAGGGGAAGCTCCCGAGATTCGCGAACGCGTGCTCTGCTTTGACGCCGAGACCGGAAAACTGATTTGGCAACACAGTGATCCCGTCCGCTACGAGATCGGTTATGAAGCTTCGGGACCGCGCGCGGCGGTGACGGTGCATCAAGGCAAAGCGATCGCCATCGGCGGGATGGGGCGTTTAAATTGTTTGGATGCCGGGACCGGCCAAGTCATCTGGAGTCGCGATCTGCAACAGGACTATCAGATCCGCATGCCGAATTGGGGCATCACGGCGGCACCGCTGGTGCATGATGACATGGTGATCCAGGTGACCGGTGGCCGCGGAGGGGCGTGTTTGGTCGCGTTTGATCTGGGCAGCGGCCAGGAACGTTGGCGTGCCCTGGATGAACGCGCCGGATACAGCGCGCCGATCATGATCCGCCAAGGCGACCAGGATGTGGTCGTTTGCTGGACGGGCGAAAGTGTCAGCGGGCTGGACCCTCGAACCGGCGACGTGTTCTGGTCAATTGAGATGAAGCCGCGGAACATGCCGATCGGCGTCCCCACGCCCGTCGTCAGCGGCGATCGGTTGTTCGTTTCATCGTTCTACGACGGTTCGATGTTGATCGAGTTGGACATCAACACGCCGACGGCGAAAAAGCTGTGGCACCGCATCGGCCAGGACGAGAAGAACACCGACGCGTTGCACGCGATGATCAGTGGCCCGATCATCAAGGGCGATGCGATCTATGGAGCGGATAGCTATGGCGAATTTCGTTGTCTGGACTTGGAGACCGGCGATCGGATCTGGGAAGATCGATCGGTCGTCCCGATCAACCGCTGGGCGACGGTGCACACGATTCGAAACGGTGACGACGAGATCATGTTGAATGATCAAGGCGAATTGCTGTTCACCACGCTCTCGCGAGACGGCATCGAGATCCGATCGCGTTCCAAGTTGATTTCTCCGACGCTACAGCAACTTCGGCGTCGCGGCGGTGTGGTGTGGTCGCATCCGGCAATCGCCAACGGCATGATTTACGCGCGGAATGACAACGAGTTGGTGTGCGCCTCGCTGCGGGCCGAGTGATCGCAACGCTGCACGTCACGCGAGAGCAATCGTAGCTGCCTTCGCCAGAAGGTGGATCGTCGCCGATTTCCCAGCCTCTGGCGAGCGTGGCGACGTCCCGTAAACACGACGGGAGCGATTCAGTTGAATGGTAGGAAGATTTTCTTACCCCCCGAAATCTTCTTACCCAGTCGGTCTCGTCAATTCGGACGAGTGCGAGATCGCGTCGGCCTTCCGCCGGCTCAATTCTTTTCGCTGTCAAGTTGTTGATTCAGCCGTTCCATTTGGCGTTGCAGCTCTTTGAGTGTCTTTTCGACGTCGCTGCGATCCAGGTTGGTTCCGTCATCATCGCCTTTGCCCGGTTGCGGCATTCTCCAAAGCGGTCCGCCGGGCGTTTGGAAATTTCGGAACAGATCTTCCATTTCGAACCGGCGCATCCCCGGTGGGAATGGATCGGCGTTCGGGTCGATTTCCAGGGGGACGAGTTGACCGTCGCGGAGTTCAAAGGCTTGCTGTAACGGCAGTGCGCTGCGGGACGGTTGGCGTTGTGCAATCTGTTGGTTTGGGTGTTCTTGAAGCGTGACGGGCAGCGTCAGGGTTTGATCGCCACGGACAACCGTAATCTCGAGGGATTCTCCGGCTCGCGCGTCGGCAACGGCCGCGACAACATCCTGGGCATCGCGGATGGACGTCGAGCCGACGTGTCGGATCAGATCGCCCGCTGCGATGCCGGCGGCTTGCGCCGCGGAATCCGGGCTGACTTGTTGCACCAGCGGTCCGTCGCCTTCGAATTGGATGCCGATCAAGCCGCGTTTCAGATTTTGTGGCGTGTCGCCGGTGGCGGATTCGATCAGCCGTAAAATGTGTGCCGAACGGACGCACACCAGGCCGCCGGTATTGCTGGGGACAAGGGCACCGACGACGATTCCGGTGGCGTCGATCACGGGTGCGCCGGTCATTTGCCGACCGGTCCCAAAGTCGATCGTCGGTGTGGTCCCCACGCCGGATGCGGTCGCAATGGGGCGCGTTGCAACCATCCCCGAGTCCGTCACCAGCCCACGATCGCTGATCCATGCGGCGATCACGGGTTGCCCGGGTTCGGTTTCGGCGGCGCTGACGACCAGTCCCGATTCGGGGGCAATGTCTGTCTGGATGACGGCCATTCCGGTCACATGATCCATCGCGATGACCTTGCCATCGGCTTGATCCCCCGCCGCGTTTTGCACGGTCACGGAGTCCACGGGGCCAGCCACAAAGGTGACGATCATCGAATCACCGATGGCAAACGCCGCGCTGCTGGTTTCCACGGGGCGACGATCGACAGCACGTCGCGGTATCCGGTCGCGGAATTGATTAAGCGGCCCTCCGTCGGGGCGAAGGATTTCGAGCCGTCGCCCCTGCGGCGGATTCAGCGGTTGCTCGGCATCGGCTGGAACATCACGATCGGCTGGTTGATGTGCCGCGTCGATGATCACGGTCATCAGAGCAGGTTCTGTGCTGCGGACGGCTTCGCGAAAATCGACGAGAGACTGTGCAGCTGCACGTGACGGTGGCGCGGCCAACGGCAGGACGAACGCAACGAACAGGCAAATTGGGACGCGTGGGAAAGTTGGGGCGCACGGGCAAACCTTGGATCGATTCACGATAGGAGTCTCCAGAATGCTTTTCAACAATCGCGCTCACGGCGACCGCCTTGATCACCGAGTGCAGGATTCATCACCCGTCAATTCTTTCGCCACCGGAGAGAACGATCAAGCGGTTTTGTGGCGAGCAAGGAGGGCGTCGGAGAGCGACGCCGCCGGGGATGACGCGGCAGGAGGAAGGGGGTGCGGAGGAGTGTGCGCTCGGAGCAGGGGAGGGTTTGCTGTGGCATTGATTCACTCAAACACCACGAATCGACCCTTCCCTCGCTGCGCTCGACCCTCCCTGCCAGGGAGGGTTGATTGTTAACAAGCCGCACGACCTCTGCCAGGCAGGGTGAACGCTGTACTTGAAGCCTATTGGGGCATCGAGAAGTTCGGCGGCAAGGCGAACGTTTCGGGGCTGTTGGGGCCGATGGCCGCGGGCGTGGTGGCCTGTGGGGTGGCTGGTCCGGCGTTTGGATTGACGCCTGCGGTCGCCGCGGGTGTTTTGTAGGACGCGTTGCCGAAGTTGGTGTTCGTGTTGTCGGTCGATGCCGGACGAACGGCGTTTTGGAAGCCCGGCACCTGCGTTCCCGGGTTGAATCCCTGGGCGGCCTGTTGGACGGCGGCCGCGGCGGCTTGGTTGTTTTTCGTTGATTGTGCGGCACCGGCCATTGCGATCGCCGACGCGTTTGAGGGGGTGTTGCCGATTTGGGCCAGCAGTTCGCGGGACCGTTCGACGGCGCGTTTGGTTGCCGCGTCGGATGCGGCTTGGGGCGCGTAGGTCAGGGCCTGGTTCAGGTGACGTGTCGATTCGGAGTGTTGGCCACGTTTGTAGTGCAGGTAGGCCATGTTGAAGTGTGCGACGGCCGGTTGGTTGTTTTTCACCAGCACTTCCAGTGCGCCGGCGGGGTCACCGGCTTGGAACTTCACGCTGGCCAGGTTGTTGGCGTAGCGTGAGGATCCGGGCGAGAGCCGCAGTGCTTGTTCGATGGTGGTTGCGGCCGCGTTATGGTTGCCGAGTTTGCTGAGCGTCAGTCCGAGGTCGTTGTAAAGTCCGGCGTCGTCGGGTTTTTGTTGGATCGCTTTGCCGAAGTACTCGGCCGCTTTTTCGTTGTTCTCTTGTCGGAAATGCAGCCGCGCGATGTTGGCCAGGGCGTCGGGATCATTGGGCCGTTTTTCGAGTGCCTTGGCGTAGCTTTCCATGGCTTTTTCATAGTTGCCGGTGGATTCCCAGAGCCGTCCGTTGGCGACGAAGACTTCGGGGGTCACTTCGGCCTTGTGCGCCAAACTGGTCGGGTCGGTCGCATCGCCTTCTTTCACGTCGGTGTCTTCCTGGTCGGAGCGTCCGAACCAACCGGCGACCATGTCACGCGACTTCGATGCCGTGCCGGCGATCGATGTGCCGACGTTCTTAGGCCCGCTCAACCAACTCGAACCGCCAGATTCACCGCTGGGGGTCGCCGGGGCACTGGAGAACGGGTTCAACGAAGCGACTCGGGGGCCGATGGAGCTAGAGCATCCGGTGGTGGATCCGACGCAACCGATCACCAATGAAGCCGCGAGCGCGGAGGCAAGTCGGTTTCGTCGTCGATTTCGAATCGTCTTGGTTGGGTCAGTCACGACAAAGTTTCTCCCGTGACAATCGCAGTCAACGAGTAGGGCGAAGCGGTTCGGTGCCCATGTGAGTCCGATGGCACCGATTGTAGGGATCGGCCGATTGTCAAACTGACTTCAACTCGCTCTGGATTTCGACCCCGATTCCATGAAAAAAGGCGGTTTCCCTGAAGGGGGAAACCGCCATCTGGAGCGGAGAAGTAAGGTCGCGTCGCTAGCATTCCAGGCTGTTGCCGGCTGCCGTGGGCGATTGCGATGTGCCGCTTATTGTTGCGTGACCGCCGAGGTGCCTGCGGCACTGCTGGACGGCAACTTGGGCGGTGCCAACTCTTCCAGCCAGGTACGGTTGACCTTGGTCGCCCAGGCACCCGAGGCGGTCGGGGGGACGCGGTCGGTGATGGCGACGGTGGTTTGCGGGCCGGGGCCGTCGAGTTGTGCGAGCAGTTCGCGCACCGAGGCGATCCGGGCTTCGGTTTCTTCGGGCGTTGCGGCACGCACGACATAAACCTGACGTCGCGACGACGGGGCTTGTCGGGCGATCCAGGCCACGGTTTCTTGGCCGGAGGTCTTCAGGGCGCCGTCACCGTCTCGGAATTGATGCGGCCCGATCGTGTTGTGCAGGATCCAGCCGTTCTGTTTCATCGCTTCGAACGGGGTGATCACCGCCATGGCGTCCATTTCGTTGAAGGGGTCGGGCCACGCGTTGTTGCGCTCGTATCCGACTCCGACCTTGTGCCAGAAATGATTCCAGTGATCGTTCCATTTCGCGCTGACCGAAGTCGTGGTGACCGACATCAGAGCAGCAGCGATCAGCAAACGTCCATAAAAGCTAGTGCATCGCATGATAAGGCAGTTCCTTCCGCCGGTTGGGGAGATTGCAAAAGACGGCTGAGGGTGCTTCGTCAGCCGCAGGGGGTTTCGAATGAGGGCTCGCAATCGTTCGGGACACCGGTTCTTGAATATTCCGAGACGACAAACCGTTCGCTCGCCTGGGTCTCATCGGCATCCGGACCGGTCCGTCTTTGCCTGCCGCCGGGACGACCGCATAATCGGTACAGTTCGCTTCAACGCCCCGTCATCTATCCTTCGGCTCGATGGTCGTGGACGACGCGAGGAGTCCTCGCGGCTGGTAATCCGAATGGACTCGTCGATTCGTCCACTACCCCGAAAATCAAGCCGCCGCGGAGCCCTAGTCCGTGATCACGATTGGGGCCCGCGTGCGGCGGGCCAGGATGATCAAGCCGATGAAGGTCAAACTGATGCCGAGGGCAAGCTGAGTCGTGATCGGTTCGTTGAACAGGATCACGCCGGCCACCCCGGCCATCGCCACCTGAGACGCATTGATTAGGTTCACGGCGACCACCGGCAGCAGTCGGAGCGCGGTGGTGATGGCAACAAAGGCGGAAAAGTTCAAGAACCCTGCGGTGAACATCAGCATCCACTGTGACGGGCTGGTCGAGGTGATCGTTTCGGTCCCCAAGGTGGCGAAACAGAACGCCCACAGCGCGACGCTGCCGGTCAGCCCACTGACGAGCATCAGGTTTCGGGCCGGGATTCTGGTTTGCAGCGTCTGCCGCATCGTCACACCGAAAAACGCATAGGCCAGTCCCGAGACCGCCGCCCACAGCGATCCGACCACCACGTCGATCGCCTCGGGCAGTGTCTTCTCGGGCAGTGTCTTCTCGGGCAGTGTTTTCTCGGGCAGTGTTTTCTCGGGCAGTGTTGCAGCTGCGTTGGAGGATGTGTCGGTTTCGATCACGCGAGGTTTTGAAAGGGCGTCGTCGGGTAACGACAGCACGACGACGGCGGTGATCAACGTAACCATCGCGACGACTTTGCGGCGGCTGACGGGTTCGTTCAACAGGACGGCGCCCAAGATCGCTCCGCCGACGATCAGCACCCCCAGCGTGATCGGGACCGAGGCGGCCAATCCGATCCGCTCGAGCGCCTTTTGAAAGGCGGCATTACCGAAGAACTGTGCCAGAAAGGACGCCAGGATGAACTGCGGGAATCGCCGCAACGCTCCTTCGGCAAGGGGTGCGTTAGGCGAGAGCGTCGGCGATGGACGCACCGACAGCCAGCCGACGATCGGTCCCATCACGAGGACGGTCGGTGCGGCTTTGACGGCCGAGACGAGGTAGGCGTCCACGTCGACGCAATTTCGTAGCGCGATATTGGTCAGGGTGTACAGGACGGCCGAGGCGATGCCGCAGAGGGGGCCGAACCATGCAATCCGACCGGGGGAAGACGAGACGGCGGACAGTGGATCAGGCCTCGGTTTCGTCTTGGATGTCGGGAAACGTTTCTTTGCATGCCGGATCGCTTTCGATCATCGAACCGTTCGCGGCCAGACGTTTGCGTGGCGTCGGGTGAGAAACGATCACGGTGACGTTGTCTTCTCCGCCTCGCTCGTTGGCAAAGTCGACCAGTTGTCGGCAGACCACCGATGCGTCGGGTTCTTCGGCCAGCACGACCGGCAATTGGTCGGCGTCCAGGTAGCGATACAGGCCATCGCTGCACAGCACGATGGAATCATTTTTCTCGAGATCGACGCGATGGACTTCCGCCAACAGACTGCGTTGGTTGTTTCCGCCGACGACATTCCACAGAATGTTGCTCCAGCGGCTACCGGCTTCGTCTTCGGGTTTCATCCCGCCGGCTTCGACCATCTGTCGGGCCAGGGTGTGGTCGGTCGTGATCTGCCGCGCCGCACCGTCGCGGATCAGGTAGCATCGGCTGTCGCCGGCATGGACGACGTACATGGTCGGCCAGTGGATGTAGGCCATCGTCAGCGTGGTCCCCATCCCGGCCGCCGCCCGGTCTTCGCGTGATTCGGCCAGCAGTCGGCTGTGCGCGTCGCGCAACAGATTACGCAACCCGTTGATGAATTCTTCCTCCGATCCCGTGTCGGATTGGAAGAACCAGTGGACACTGTTAAGCAGTCGCCCGATCAGGTGTTGCAGCACGATGCTGCTGGCTTTTTCACCGGCCGCGTGACCGCCCATCCCATCGGCGACCAACAGGACTTGGCCCTGAATGCCGCCGAAGAAACGCCCGGTGTTGATCTCTGCCAAACTGGACGCAGAAACGAGCATCGATTTGCTCAGTTCCGCGATCAAGAACTGATCCTGGTTGACCGATCGTTTCATTCCGACATCGGTCAATCCGAAGGTTTCCGATCGGGTGAATTCGAATTCAGAATCAGGCATCTGCAGAACCTTCGCCGCGGACGAAACTGTGGGGCAGTCCAAATTGTAGCGGCGGACGCACCGTCGGTAAGCGTCTCGGCGTCCAAGAATCCGATTTGCAGAACCACGCGGAATTCCGCTCAGGCCGGCTCGGTGACCTCGGCTTCGACAACGGATTGGGCATAGCTCTGGTAGGCCGATTCGAATTCTTTTGCCATCGCGTCGGGGAACACGTGGAATCGGCCTTCGCGGAGGGCCGCAAAGATGGCTTCGGCGACCACCGTGGGCGAATCCGCTGACGCTTCCAATCCGGCGTTATGGGCCATGTCGGTCTTGATCGGCCCCGGATGAACGCTGACGACCGCCGTGTGTTGGTCGGACAGCCTGTCTCGCAGCGCCTGGGTCAGCGAATAGCTGGCTGCTTTGGAAGCGGAGTACGAGGCAAAGTCGGAAAACGACTTGATCGAAACGACGGAATTGAGTTGCACCAGCGCGCCGCCTCCGTTGGCCTTCAACACCGGTGCGAATGCCTGTGCGACATGCAACCACCCCAGCACGTTGGTTTGGTGCTCCGCTTCATAATCGGCGAAGACCTCGGGTGACAGCACATCATTGGTTCTCAGAATTCCGGCGTTGTTGATGACGATGTTAACGTCGGTCGCAACGGCCGCAGCGTCATGAATCGTTTCAGGGGCTTGCAGGTCGACGGTGACGGGGACGATTTTATCGCCATGCTCGGCCACCAGACCGGCCACGGAGTCGGGATCCCGTACGGCGGCGTAAACCTTTTTGGCCCCCTGGGCGATCGCGGTTTCCAAAATGGCTTTTCCGATGCCGCGGTTTGCACCGGTGATCAAGACGGTTTGATTTTGAACGTCGATCGACATGGAGATGCTCCTGTCTGTGGTGGATGGAATCTGGCGTCGGCCACAGCCCACACCTGGATCGCAAACATGCGTCGCGATGACGGTCATTTCGGCTGCGGGCGACAACATGGAGTACCGCGTGATGGCTGACGTCTTACACCCAAGCGAGAATTCTTGCCCGCAGCCCGGTTTGGACCGCGCAAACGTCCACCAAACATTCTGCCGCGTGAGCCCAACGTAGCTACCTTCGCCAGAAGGTGGTGTTCCACGCTCTGGCAAGCGTCGCGACCTTGGATACGCCACGATTCGGAACGAAACCCATTGGCGTCTCGTTTCGCTTTACCGTACGGCAAGGGTGGCGGGGCATAAGGTCGCTTTCAATGACTCAACATGCGGCTAGCAAAAAGGTATCTTTATGCGATCGGCGATTGATGTGTCGCAAGCATCGGGTATGTTTTCGTGGTGCAAGAGAGTTACGTTGAAGTTGGGCAAGAGATGGAACTGTCAAAGAAACGACGGAAGAAGTTACAGTCGGCGGTCGACCAGGACTACGGGTATCGCCAGTACGAAGACCGCGATGTGTACGTGTATGATCACGGCGGAAAGCTGGGCTGTGGTGTGTTCGCATCGCGTCAGTTTCTTCCCGGCGAACTGGTGATCGAAATCAAGGGCCAGTTGATCCCGGCGGCCGAATACGACGGATCGACCTACGCGATGCATTTAGAGGACGATTGGTATTTGGAACCGGCCATCCCCGGTGCCTTTATCAACCATTCCTGCAGCCCGAATTGTGATCTGATCCAGGTCACGTCGACGACCAACGGCCTGATCGCCCGCTGCAACATCGAACCGGGTACGGAACTGTGTTTCGATTACCAGTGGGAAGCCCAGTGGTGGATCCCCCGCTGTCGCTGTGGCGCGCGGGATTGTCGCGGCTGGGTGGTCGGTGAGGATCAGGTCAAGAAGATGAAAAAGATCGCCGGGCGGAAGAAGAAGGCGAAGTAGCCGGGCCTTACAGCATGTCCATCGGGTCGATGTCGATCACGTACTGGACATCGTCTTTTTCCGGGATCTTGAACGTCTTGGTCGCCATGCGAATCGTCGCCCCGAGTTGCAACGGGTCCAGTGATTGAAGCAGCAGGTGGAACCGGTACTTGCCGCGGAGCTTGGCGATCGGTGGCGGGGCGGGACCGAGCAGACGGACTTCCGCACCGAGTCGTTCGCGCGCCGATTCCAGTCGCAACAACAGCGAGTTGGCGGTCGCCTCGGTGACGTCTTCGACGGTGCCGCGAATGATGATCCGGGCCACGCTGCCCAGTGGCGGGTAGTTGAATTTTCGTCGATTGGCGATTTCCGCCTCGGCGAATTGCAGGTAATCGTGCCGCGAGGCGGCTTGGATGGCCATGTGTTCGGGCGAAAACGTCTGCACGATGACGCGTCCGCCGCGGTTGCCCCGGCCGGTGCGTCCGGCGACTTGGGTGACCAGTTGAAAGGTGCGTTCGCCGGCGCGGAAATCGGGAAAGTGCAATGCCGCATCGGCATTGATCACGCCGACCAGCAGCACGTTAGGGAAATCCAGACCTTTGGCGATCATCTGGGTTCCGAGCAACAGGTCCAGCTCGCCGCTGCGAAACGCCGACAGCACTTTTTGGTGGCTGCCCGGGCGACGCATCGTGTCGCTGTCCATCCGTGCGACGCGCGCGTCGGGGAACCGAGCTTTGACTTCGACCTCCAACTTTTGCGTCCCCAGTCCGCCATAGCGGATCCCGTCGAAGCGGCATTCCGGGCACCAGGGCGGCGTGGCGATGGTGTAGTCGCAGTAATGGCAGACCGCTTTGCCGCCGTCGCGGTGGTGGGTCAGCGGCATTTCACAGTCCGGGCAAGCGACGACGTGACCGCAAGCGGGGCATTGGATGGTGGTGGCAAAACCGCGACGGTTAAGCAGCAGGATGACTTGCCCCTTTTCACGCAAGGTTTCGTTGACGGCCAGGTGCAATTGACGGCTGATCGCGCCGCCTCGTGATCGTTCGTCTTTGATTCTCAGGTCGACCAGTTGCACATCGGGCATCGGGCGGTTGCCGACGCGATTGGGCATCGAGATCAATTCGGCGTGGCCGGATTGGGTGGCGTACCAGGATTCCAGCGAGGGCGTCGCGCTGCCGAGCAACAACGGGATCTTGAGGGATTGGGCGCGAGCGTAGGCGACTTTGCGTGCGTGGTAACGCGGTTGGCTGTCTTGTTTGAACGAGCCGTCGTGTTCTTCGTCCAGGATGATCAGCCCCAGTCGTGGCAGCGGTGCAAAGACGGCGCTGCGGGGGCCGACGACGACTTGGACTTCGCCGCGTCGGATGCGTTGCCATTGGAAGTGGCGTTCGGCCGGGGTCATTTGGCTGTGCAGCACGGCGACCGAGGCGAAGCGTCGTTCGAATCGTCCTCGGGTCTGCGGGGTCAGGCTGATCTCGGGCACCAGCACGATCGCGGCGCGGCCGAATTTGACGACATGTTCGATCGCGCGGATGTAGACCTCCGTTTTTCCGCTGCCGGTCACCCCGTGCAGCAACAGCGTCTTGGCGGCCGCCGAATCCAGGGCCGCGGTGATCCGCTGCAAGGCGTGGGATTGATCGTCGGTCAGTTCATGGGCCTCGGTCTTTTCCCCGTCACTGGTCTGCCAGCGGACCGGCATCGAAGTCGCCATTTCGCGGCGTGTGTCTTCGTTAAGGAGTCCCTTTTTTCGCAGCGCGTTGATCGGCGCGGCGGTGCATTCGGCGTGAACCATCAATTGGGAGGCCGTCATCGGTTTGCCGGCGGCGATCAACAATCGCAGCGCCCGCTGTTGTTTCTTGGGCAACGCGTCGACGACGGTTTCATCGGCCGTTGACGGCGCGGGGGTCAGGTAGGTCCGCTGGCGCGTTCCCGCGCTGGAGCGAACGCTGGACGGAATCAACGCGTCAAACACCTGTCCGGCCGGCGACTGATAGTAATGGCTCATCCATGTCACCAGCCGCACCAACGGGCGGTCGCAAAGCGGGGCGTCGTCCAGAACTTCGGCGACGTCGCTGAGCGATTTGCCGCTTTGGCTGCCGATCTTGGTTTCGATGCACCAGCCGACGGTCGGGCGTTTGCTTCGGCCCAGCGGCACGTGCACCCGCATGCCGGGATGAAGCTGGTCCCGCATCTCCGCGGGGATGCGGTAGTCGTAGGGGCCGTAGGGCGCGTCGCGAAATACGACACTCGCCACCGCCACGTCTTCCTGGGCCGCCAGTTCCCAGGGCGGGGGATCGGTTTCGAACAGTTGTCCCTGGGTGGCCTGGTGTTGATCGCCGCGATTTTGGGCGGTGTCCTCCGCAACAGGCTCGGCAGCGTCCGCATCGTCGCCGGAGCCAAAGAACCCGGGGGCGGAGAGGCCGCCGGAGACTTCACCGGGATCATCACCGAGGTCATCACCGGGGCGGGTGTTGTGGGGGCGTTGCGGGGGAACGGCGGACGGCATGGGGATTGGGCCGGCGGAGGTTGCAGCGGGTGGTGCGTCGCCTGTCAGCATAAAGCATTCCTGGAGAATTGGGACCGTCGGATCAGTCGTCCCAATCGTTCCGACCGGGTTGACACGGGTGGTCAAATCCGCAGCCGAAGGTGACAACATGGACTTGAGTGAGTGGTTGATCGCAGCGGTCGGCAGCCGAGACAGCCCGCGAAAAAATTGCCAGCGAGAGGAAAGCGACCATGCAGAAGCGCATCGGAGTCTTTGGCGGTTCGTTCGATCCGGTTCATGTGGGACACTTGTGGATCGCCGAGGCCGCGACGGAAACCCTGGATTTGGATCGGTTGCTGTGGATCCCGACGGCGACGCAGCCGCTCAAACCGGGCGGGGCGGTCGCCGGCGACGACCAACGCGTGGAGATGTTGCGGCTGGCCATCGCCGGGCGTCCCGGGCACGAGGTGGACACCCGCGAGCTTCATCGTGCGGGCGTCAGCTACACCGTCGACACGATCGCGGAATTGCAGCAGGAGCACGCCGGAGCCGAGTTCTATCTGATCATCGGCAGCGATTCGTTGGCATCGATGCGGCGTTGGCATCAACCCGAGCAGTTGCTTTCGCGGGTGACGTTGGCGGTGGTTCAGCGCGGCGGCGAACAGGCGATCGATTTTTCGGTGCTCAAGGGGCTTGTCAGCGAAGACCGAATCGAACGCTTTCGCGGTTGCGTGATCGAGATGCCGGTGATCGAGATTTCCAGCAGCGAGATTCGCCGCAGGGCAGGGCAGGGGAGTAGCATTCGCCACCGTGTGCCCCGATCGGTCGAGGCGTATATCGAGGCCAACGGAGTGTATCGCGGTTAGCGGCAGCAAGTACGACGGCCCTTGCGGGCGGTCGCGGGCACGCTGCGAAGCAGCGAGGCGAAATCGCCTAAAGGCGAGACACCAACATGCGCTGTTCAGGCGCCGGGTGCGAGGGCGTCGGCCAGTCGCAGGGTTTCGGTGACCAGCAGGTCGACGCGCGACTGGATGTCTTCGTCGGCCAGCTTGTCGCCTTCGAAGGATTCACCGGTGGCGTAGACGAATCGGGGGACGATGTGGCAGCGAAAATCCAGCATCAGGCTGTTGGCCAATCCCATCGCGCTCATGTAGCTGCCCGCCCCGCCGGCGGCCAGCATCATCGCAACGACTTTGCCGGTCCATTTCTTTCCGGTCAGTTCGACGGCGTTTTTGATCGCCGCATTGACGTCAAAGTTGTACACCGGGGACGCGATGAAGATGGCGTCGGCCGATTCGATCAGATTGCCCAGGTCGATGACTTTGGGGTGTCCGTAGGCGGCCGCACCGTCGCAGAACGGCAGCGGGGTCGCGGCGAGATCGAACCAGACGACGTCGCGATGGGCGGCTTCGAGTTTCTCTCGGCACGCGCTGGCGAGAATACGGCTACGGCTGCCAGGGTTCAAACTGGCGCTTAGAACCAGGATCATGATGGCGAAGTCCTGCGAGGCGGGCGATGCGGATAACTTCGCGAATCCTAGTTCACCGGACCGGCAAACGGCAACCCAACGGGGCCACTAGCAGCACCCCGACAGGTCGTCGCTGTCCATGCCCAGGCGGTGTTTGAGCGTGTTGAATTTGTCGAAATACGCTTCACTGCTGCTGTGGACATGTTCCGCTTCGGTGATGAACTTGATCTTTTCATCGGGGTAGACGTCCGACGCGATCAGCGTTTGTTCGAACTGTTCCAGCGGGCGACCGTAGATGATCATCAACTTGTGTTCGTCCAGTTGGACTTCCTGGCGTCGTCCCGGATTGATCACCGCGATGCCGGTGCAGCCGTCGTTGAGCAACAGGTCTTCGTGGTCCAGCAAGATGCTCTTCAGGACCGGCACGTCGATGTGCTCGCGATAAAGGTCTTGTTGGTTGGGGGCGAAGTGGTGGCTGGTTTCCAGCACGACATCGACGACGGGGCCCAGTTTGTCGATCAGGTCCAGAAACAGGTCCATGATCCGATGTCGCGTCGCGGCGGCCATGATGACCGGCGTGCGGACTTGGCTGTTGTCGTCGACGTATTCGTCGAATCGGAATCCCTGGCGCGGCACGACTTGCAAGTCATACGACGGCCGGATCGCATCGGTCAGGTCGAACGCACCGTAGGTGTCGATACCCATATGCGTTTGCAGCTCCTCCTCTGACAACGCTTCAAAGCTACCCGGTGTGAAGATCGACCCTGTGTCTTCGACGGTATTGTTGCGGAGGATGCGTTTCAAAAAGCCCATGTCAGGCGGTCCGGTTCTTATCGCGGGGGGGATGGTCACGGGAACTATGAAGATCGGGCGAAGTCAACCTCCGCCTCGGTCTACAGCCAACGCTAGGTCATGTGGTGGCCGGGGCGCATCGTTTCGCCAAGCCGGATCTGCCGCCCCAAGAAATCGTTCAGGCATGTTCGGATCAGGCGAATTGACCGGATCGATCCCTGCAATCGGACTCCTTCGGTTGAGTTAAACGTGTTGTCCAAAGGCAACATTTCGTACCGCCGGGCGCCATGCCGAGGCGATTGATGTTGCGTCGATGCCATAGGGCGTCCCGGCGTGATAGATTGCAAGTGCGGCGATCAGGGCGTCGCGTTCACTTTTTTCGAGAGGTCGGATGGCCAGCGTCATGAATTCGTCGTTGTCGATGAGGTTATGGATGGGAGGCGACCGTGCGTGGCAAAGGCCTTGCCCGCGGTGGTTGGTCGGCGCGCTGACGTCGATCGTCGTTGTGTTGGCTCTGCTGGCGACGTCGGGTTGCAAGGACTTGATTCCGCCGCGACCGCCGATCGGGCCGCCGGCGGCAGAGGTGGGACAAACCGAGTCCAACGAAACAGCGGAAAGCGAACAGAACGCGGCCGCGGATCCAGCCTCGCGAGAAGCGTTCGAAGGGGATTGGAGTGCCTGGTACGTGCACCGGTTCGGCAGCCAAGTCGTGGGGGTGACGGAAATCAAAGCCGATGCGGTGATCGACGGCATCGAGTTTGCCGCCGCGACCGAAGCCCGATACCGTCGTCGCGAGCGGATGATCTTTCGGACCGGCAACGCCTCGTTCGTCCGTCGCACCATGCTTGCCAGCGTCGAGTCGGTCGACGGGACGCTTGAGAGTTTCACCAGCGACGTGCACGCCGGACCGATCTCCTCCTCGGCGCGTGGGACGCGCAACCAACAGAAACTGACGGTCACCACGACCGGCCGAGGCGGTCCAAAGACCAACCGGTTGGATTGGCCGGCGGAGACACGCGGGTTGTTCGCGCTGGAGCAGACGTTGCGACGGCGGAAAATCGAAACCGGCCAGACACGACGGTTGTCCGTCTTGATGCCTTCGCTCGAATCGATCGGAGTGATCGAGTTGCGTTGTATCGGGGAGGCGTCGGTGCCGATGCTGAGCGGCAACTACCGAACCCTCCGCGAAGTCGAGGTGTCGACCTTTCAGGACGGCCGGCAAGTCGATTCGTTGGTCGTTTGGATCGACGACCAGGGCGTGATCGAAAAATCGTTGCACATCGGTTTGCGGCTGGAATCGTTTCGGACCGACCGCGCGACGGCAGGCGATTTGTTCGATCAACCGGACGACCGGAAAGTCGTTTTTAGCGTGGCGGGGACCCTGCGCCGGGATGCCGATCCGACGGAGGTCGCGTATGTGGTCGTCGACACGTCGCGATCGCAAGACCGGCCGGAACCCGAAGCGGGCACCAAGGCCGATCCGGCCGCGATCGCCGGTGAAGTCATTCCGGCCGTCGCGGGGCAATCCGTGCGCGAGCGCGACGACGGAGTGCACGTGTTGGTGTCGACTCAGGCAAAGGCACCGGCGGGGTTTCAGCAGGATCGGTCGGTCGCCCTGCCGATCGATACCGAGGCGACGGAACTTATCGACACTGCTGATGCGTCGGTGATCCGGATGGCCGGCGCGATCGGCGAGCTGGCTGACGGTGATTTGGCCCGGGAACTGGCGCGGCTGGTTCAGAACGACCTGGCGTTGATCCCCCAAGGCGATTTGCGTCCGGCTTCGGCGATCGTCCGTTCCGGTCAGGGCGGTGTGATCGACCACGCCGTTTTGATCACCGCCTTGTTACGCGTCCGTCAAATTCCGGCCCGTGTCGTGTTCGGGCTTTCGCCATCCCGGTCGGATGATCGATCTGCTGGAGACCGCTTGAGGATGAATCTAGACGCCTGGGTGGTGGCATCGATCGATGGCGAGTGGATTTCGATCGATCCGATGACGTCTCGAATCAATCGTGCCGATCAAATTTGTTTAAGCCGGCCGGACGGAGATGCGGATCTAAGCGGCGAGCTGGCCCGGGTCTTTCGGCGTCTGGCGGAAATCGAGATTGAAATCCGCGGGGCGAGTTACGAAGCGGATTGACGTTCGGATCGTTCCAAATGCTCGGCGACGGCCTGCAGCAGCGGGTCGATCGTTTGGGTTTGGATCTGATGCGGCGGATTCCAGGGGAACCAGCGGAATCCCGGATGCTCGGTCAGCGTGGGGGTGAAGGCCGATTCGACGCTGCCGAGCAGGTAGACGACGGTTTTGAGGAACGTTTGCTCGCCGTGGCGTTTGTATCGCACGGGGTAACTCAATTCGAATCGAAAGTCGGAGTCGATTTGGATGTTGTCGGAGGCCAATCCGGTTTCTTCCTCCGTTTCCCGCAACGCGGTTTGCAGATCCGATTCGTCCCGATCGCAATGTCCTTTGGGCAAATCCCAGCGGTCGTGGTGCCGCATCAGCAGGAATTGGCGGGGCTTCGATCGTGTGATCAGCAGGATGCCGGCGGCGCGTTTGGTCGGCGGTTGGTTGGGCTGGGGCATCAATCCGGGTTAATCAAAACAGGGGCAAAACAGGGGCGGGAAAATCGAATTCAGCTTTCTCGGCGCGGCGGACTTGTCGTGGAAGCGAATCGCCCTAAAAAGAATCTTCACAGATTCCATTCCAGCCGGGTGCATCATGAAAATTTATACGCGAACCGGGGACGCCGGGAGCACGGGACTGTTCGGGGGGCCTCGGGTCTCCAAGGACGACGCCAGGATCGAGGCTTATGGGACGGTCGACGAGCTTAACGCGGCGCTGGGTTGCGTGCGTTCGGCCGGCGGTGTGGGCGACGGCTTGGACCGGCAATTGGAACAGATCCAACGCGAGCTGTTTTCGATCGGGGCGGAATTGGCGACCCCCGATCCCGACCAGCACGACCTGCGGGTGATCGGAACCTCCCACGTCGCCCGGATGGAGACATGGATCGACGAGCACGAGAGCGGGCTGAGTCCGTTGAAACAATTCATTTTACCCGCTGGGACGCACGCCGCATCGCTGTTGCACCTGGCCCGTGCGATTTGTCGCCGCGCCGAGCGGCGCGTGGTGACGTTGGGCGACCAAGCGGGGGTCGAGATCTCCGACGCCGTGATCGTCTACCTGAATCGGTTGAGCGATTACCTGTTTGTGTTGTCCCGCCAAGTGAATGCCCAGGCGGGGATCGCCGACGTGCCCTGGCGGCGGCCCGACTGATTGCCCCCAGCGGGGCAACCTCGCCGGGATACCCGCTGGATGGACTTCGGCAGGCGAGTGTACAATAACGACGAGACCAATTGACGCAGAGAAAAAATTCGACCCAAGTACAATTGGACTGACGCGGTGCGGCCCGCCAATCCGATGGCCGCCCGACGCACGATCTGAGTTCACCCTATGGGACTGGAAATCCAGCCGCATCCTCCGAGGCATAAACGTGAAAAAAGTTGAAGGCATCGTTCGGCACTTCAAATTGGAAGATGTCAAGAACGCGTTGACGGACCAGGGCATCCACGGGATGACGGTCAGCGAGGTGCGAGGTTTTGGGCGTCAGAAGGGACACACCGAGATTTATCGGGGAACAGAATACGCGATTGATTTTGTCCCCAAGGTTAAAATCGAAGTGATTTGCACCGACGAAAACCTGCAAACGGTGGTCGACACGATTTTGCAAACGGCCCAGACCGGGCAAATCGGCGACGGAAAAATCTTCGTCACCAACCTGGAAGATTCGATCCGGATCCGCACCGGCGAGCGCGGCGAAGAGGCGCTTTAACGCGGCAAAGAAACGCTCGACAGGGCCCCGTCGAACGGGTTTGTTGCGCGGTTTCGCGGCGCGGGGTGAGGACACGTCGCAACGGCGCGGTGCCTTTGGGGGTTCAAACTCTGTCGTCGGGGGCGCCGGCGCTGGTGGGGGAACTGATTTCGCGAACCACGGGGAAGCAGTCGTGGACGATGCGAGGGGGACTCGCAGTTCGCCATCCGAATGGACTCGTCGCCTCGTCCACTACCCAAAACCAATCTGCCGCGCCCTAGGTTTCAAAGTTGACGCACCACGAGGCGGCGTATTCTTGATGGCTGGTTCCTCGCTCTCGGAGGTTGTCTTACGCGGCCGCAAGATGCTGCGCGAGGGACGCGAGCGGTGTCGCCGTCAACATGATGCCGGGTCGCGGGGGACGCAGGTTTCCACCCTGGTCAGCGATCTGTACGACGACTTGGTGTTGGAGGTCTGGAACCAGGCCTGCGCCGATTACTTCGACTCGGTCACGCCGGCCGGTGTCGCCCTGGTGGCCCACGGCGGGTTCGGGCGTCGCGACCTGGCGCCGTATTCGGACGCCGACCTGATGTTGATCGTCCGCGGGCGATCCACCGCGGTCGCCGAAAAACTGGCCCAGGCGTTGACCCGCGATCTGGTCGACATCGGTTTGGAGGTCGGATTCGCACTGCGGACCCCACGCGAAGCGTGTTCGCTGTCCTGGTCCGATCCGGTCATCTTTACTTCGCTGACCGAATCGCGTTTTTTGGCCGGCAGTTTGAAGGTGTTTAAGAGTTTCTTTCAATCGTTGCGGCACGGCGCGGTCCGCCGCGGCGGTCGGCTGGTCCGGGATTTGACCCAAGCCCGCCAGGAGGAACGCAACAAGTGGGGCGAGACCAACTATCTGTTGACGCCCAATGTCAAGAAGTCCCGCGGCGGATTGCGTGACATCCAAATGATTCGCTGGATCGGATTCGCCCGCTACGGCGAGGTCGATTTGGAGCGGTTGTTGAAACTCGGAACGTTGACCGATGAAGACTATCGCATGTTGCGGCGGGCCTATGATTTTCTGATCCGGTTGCGAAACGAGTTGCATTTTCGCGAAAACCGGGCTCAGGATGTGCTGGACCGGGCGACGCAGGTGGTGATCGCCAAGGCCTGGGGATACAAGGGCCGCGAAGGCGTGTTGCCGGTCGAAGCGTTCATGCAGCAGTACTTTGATGTCACGCGGGACGTCCGCTATGCCGCCCGGTTCTTTGCCGACGACAACCGCAGCCGGCCGCTGATCGGTCAGTTCATCGAACGGATCCGGGCCCGGCGGATCGGGACCGATGTTCTGATGGGCCCGACACACATCTGGGTCGAAGCGTCGAAGCAGGATGAGTTCGCGCTAAGTCTGCCGCGGATCCTGCGGTTCATGAGTCTGGCCAATCATCACAATCGACGGATCGGGCATCACACCTGGCAAACGATTCGCAAGGCCATGCAGGAACGGCAACCGTCGCGGCCGGACGCCGAATCGGTCGGCGCGTTCTTGTCGCTGCTCAGCCGCGGCGGTCGGCTGGCGCCCTTGTTGCGGCGGTTGCACGAACTGCGGATCATCGACCAGCTGATCCCCGATTTCAAACGCACCCGCGGGTTGTTGCAGTTCAACGCCTATCACAAATACACCGTCGATGCCCACTGCATTCGAGCCGTCGAAGTGGCGACCGATTTTGCCGATGATCCGACGGCGATGGGACGTCGCTATCGCCGGTTGAAAGACAAAACCTTGTTGCACCTGGCGCTCCTGATCCACGACATCGGCAAAGGGTACGAGGAGGATCACTCGATCGTCGGCGCCAGGATCGCCCGCAAGACCGGCGAGCGGTTGGATTTGGATGCCAGCAGCATCGAAATTTTGGAATGGTTGGTGTTGAAGCATTTGTCGGTCAACACGGTCGCCTTTCGCCATGATTTGAACGATCCCGAAATCGTCATCTCGTTCGCCAAAGAAGTCGGATCGATCCGTCGATTGGAGTTGTTGATCATCCATTCGGTCGCGGATCTGGCGGCGGTCGGTCCCGACGTGCTGACCGATTGGAAGATGAAATTGATCGAGGACCTGTATCTGAGGACGCGGCGGTATTTCGAAACCGGTGACCTGGATGCCGACCAGGCCGAACTGGCCGACGAAATCCGCTACCAGGTTCGAGAGTGCTTGGGGGACGAAACCACCGCGGCGACCAGTTTGGACCTGCTCCGCCAGATCCCGTTGTCGATGTTGCGGCGGGAGAAACCGGAAGATCTGGCGACGCAGTTGATCCACGTTGCGGCCGCGCTGGATGCCGGCCAACGGACGCTTTGTTTTTCCCACTACGATCCGATCCCCTCGGCGATGCGATTCGTCGTCATCTTTCGCCAAGGCGACACCCGGGTCGGCATCTTTGCCCGGCTCGCCGGTGCCTTCATGTCGTGCGGGATCGATATCCTGCGGGCGGAAATCGTCACGCTCGAAGACATCGTCTGGGACGAGTTCTGGGTCTCCGATCCCGACTACCCCGATCAGCCCCCGCCGGAGCGACTCGATGCCGTTTCGGAACGCGTGAAACAACTGCTCGATTCGCCGGATTCGCCACTGCCGCCGCGCAAACGCAAGTGGTCGGTCGGCAAGAAAAAGGACGAGTCCGAAACCCTGAACGTGTTGCCGACCAAGGTGGATTTGGACAACGAGACGCTGGAACGGTTCACGATCTTGTCGCTGTTCGCCTATGACCAAACCGGGTTGCTGTACCGCGTCGCCACCGCGCTGTCGGAGCTGAACCTGGTGCTGCATTTTGCCAAGATCGACACGCACCTGGATCAGGTCGCCGACGTGTTTTATCTGACCGAAGCCGACGGCCGGCAAGTGGAATCGAAAGAGCGTCAATCGCAGGTCCGCCAAGCGGTCCTGGGCGTGATCTCGCCAGACGATCAGGATTGAAACGCGGGCACGATCGCAGCGGGGGACAGTTTTGCAGTGGGGGACAGCCGCCGTCCCCTCCGAGGTCGGCGCGGGGGAACGCTTCGCTTTTGGGGCGCCGAGTTCGGAGAACACGGCGACAGTCCAGCCCAAGTTGAATACTTGGACCAGGGGATGGAGTCCATTGACTCGCGACTTTCTCAACAAACCGCGGTCGAGTGCGCGGTCCCCGAGTCCGGTTGTTCCGTTCCGGTAATCCCCAGGGACGAGGGGCGGTTTGCCGGCTGCAAAAGGACGCCGCGTCGATTCGAATGCACGCTCACCCAGCGGTCGGATTTGCAAAGTTTTCTCGGCTGCGATTTGCGTCGGCGGCCTTGCGCGGGAAGGCTTACAGTGAAAGAACCGATACAGGCATGGATGCTGCGCCGGCAATGGCGGCGGGCGGCATGCCGATCTCCCTCTCCCCCTCCACCAAGCACATGGATGTTCTCATGCGTACTCGCAACCCCTTCGCGCGATTGGTCCTCGCAGCATTGTTTGCCGGGGCCATCGTGACGGCCGGACAGGCCCAAGCTAAAAGCGATTTTGACGCGCTGTTGGCCGACGTCACGTTTGACAGTGTTCCCGAAGCCACCCCGCCGGCCCCGCTGCGAGATGTCGCCCCGCCGCGGGCGACCACTCTGGTGGACCAGACCGTCCAGGCCATCGGTGAACCGACCCAAGCGACGGAATTGACGACCACTCCGGCCGCCGAAGCCGTGACGGTGCCCCCGGCCGCGGAAAAACTGCCCACTCCGCCCGCCCCGATCGCGGACAGCCAGGCACAGCACCACGCGGCGGCGGCCGCACCGGTCGCCTCGGTCGCCAGCTGCCAATCCTGCAACTCGGGCTGTGGCAACCATTGCGGTGCCGGGCACAACTGTGGGCATCGGATCCAACACGGTTCGTGCCAGCCCTACACGCCGCCCCAGTTGCCGACGTCGACGTTCTATCAATACTGGCGATCCAACGCCTGCAACGTCCACGTCTGGGACGGATTCCAAAACCGCTGCCGAACGCACATCGATCTGTCGATCCACGGCAAATCGCATGGCTGCAAGAACGGCTGCTGCAACGGAAACTGCGACAACGGTGGCTGTGCCGCAGCCCCGGTCGATTGCGGCCCCGCACCGGCCGAATGGTCTGCCGGCAGCAACGCACAGTGATCGCTCCGCTGGGAAGCCGTGATCGCTCCGCTGGGAAGCCGTGATCGCTCCGCTGGGAAGCCGTGATCGCTTCGCTGGGAAGCGGTAAACGCGTTTGCTAGCAAATTGCCTCACCTGGACGAAGAAAAAAATCGGCCGACGCCGCGAAACCGCTACAGGAATCGCGGTGCGGGTGCCGATACTCCAGGTACCATGGATTGGGAGGGTGGAACGATCGGTGCCATCGTTCCAGCACTGATGGGCCATGGTGAGGCAGGGAGGGCTTCACCATGGCCCTTCTCCTTATGCAAAAGAGGGATCTTTTGCGGAGGAGCATTGCAGCCCAACGAACCCAACCAACAAGCTCGACGTGTCCGCACGTCGGGCTTGTTTTTTTGGGTGCCTTGCCAGAACGACTCGATTTGAAAAGCAGAGCGAATCGAGTGAACTACCGCGAAGTGTTTTGCGTGAAGGGGCTTTTTCAATAGGGGCACGTTCAATGATTGCTCCATTGTTGCGTACAACCAGGCCCTTTCCTGCTCCCGGCTGATCGTTGCATTTCGGTTTTCACGTACCGACGAAGCTTTTCTTTGGTGCTGGTACATTCCAGCGGGCCGGCGAGGTGACCGCGTCACTTGGCAAACGCGTGTTCGTTGTGACGGGTTGTTCTGCGATGGACCGGCTTGGCCTGTCCGAGCGGTTGTTGGACGATTTGAATCAGCATTCATTGAGTGTCCGACGCTGTTGTGGTCTGGAGTTAAGTCCAACGACGACAGACATTGATCGGGGGGCCGCCGAGGCACGTAACTACCGCGCCGAGGTCATTGTCGCTCTCGGAGGTGGTTCCGTACTCGATTGCGCCAAAGCGATCGCTGGCGTCGCTGCATCACGCCGCCCGGCCGCCGATTTTCTCTACAAACGGACGGAGGTCGACTCGAAAGCGTTGCCATCGGTTTGTATTCCTACAACCGCCGGAACCGGTAGCGAGCTGAATCGCTCGGCAATCATACGAGACCCCGAGAAATCTCTTAAAGATGGGATTCGAAGTGATTACTTGTTTCCCCGCGTCGCGTTGGTTGATCCAGAGCTGACTTGGACTGTTCCGAAGCTCGTTACGGCGCAGACCGGCTTTGACATTCTCGCTCACGCGATTGAATCATACGTGTCGCCAAAACGCACGACATCTACGTGTCGTCAACGATAGGTCTCCGCGATGTGGCGGCGAGGCTTCCAACCATTCACGGCGAGTTTGCTGATCTGCTCGTCAAGATCGACGTGCTTCTCGATTGCACACCGAGTGGTGTTCCGCAACAGCATCGCGAATTGCTGGAATCGGTGCCGAATCTGGTGACGATCGTCCAAGGCGGTGAAACGAGCGAAGCCTGTGAAGCGTCATTTCATTCGATGACCAGTTTCAATGAAGTTGCCGGGCAAAAACGCATTCGTGTGATCAGTTGCAGTTCGACCGGTACGACCAGATTCCTGTACGCCTTGGACCGAGCTTTCGGAGTCCAGCAGGCCTTTGTGACCCTCACGCGGCGATCGGCGGATCCGGGGAAGTTGAGCAAGGTCCCCATGAACTCGCTTGTTCCAAACATGGGGCCATCACATCATGCTCGCGACGTCAATTCCGTCTTTCGTAATCTGCGACTGGCATCGGTTTCGGTCAACTGTCCCACGACGTTCGGTCACGTCTTACATTTTTAGGTCGACCTTCAGGGTAGTGCAACTCGAAAGCAGATCATCGAGGCTTTGCAGATGATCCCTCGTGTCGTCGTCGGGCGGGGCATCCGATCGACGGCCGAACTGGCCAAGCACTACGTCGAACTCGGACGCCGTCGCGGTGACCGGCCAGAGATCTATGTCTTTGAGGAGTCGTTGGCCGTGAACGGATCGACCGTGATGGCAGCGATCAGTGTGCACATGGAATCGATCACGATTCCCGAAACCGACGATTGCATTCGCGCCGCTCTCAGGCGAACAGACGATCCCCGGGAATCGATCGAGAAGACCGATCGATTCGATAGTCTGGTCTTGGTGCCGCCGGCGGTTTACCGCTTTGTGTCGTTGAACCTCGGTCCGCTGGGCGGAGATCAACCGATCCGAATCCTAACCGGTGGCTAGCAATGAAAGATTGGGAATTGAAACCTGCGGTGGGAATGGATCTGCCACCGGTCCAGCAACATCGGAGCATCGCACGCGAGGGTGGGCTACTGGAGAGTGTTGTGCGGGGTGCGTGGTGGTCGTTTGTGCGGTGTTCGCTGAAGCTCTTTCACCGTATCGATTACCCAGGGCCGCGAACATCTTCCGAAAGAGCCTTCCCCGAGTATCCAAGAGCAGCCACTAAGTTCCCGGAAGAACCAAAAAACGCAGCAATGGTGTCAGGAAGACCAACAACACGCCAATGAGTAGATGAATCGCTATTAGAAAGATGGCATGTTTCGAGGCTCTGGCGTTCTCGATAATCTTCGGTATTTCCGTTATTCCTAAATCCACACCCCGCCGTGAAGAGCGAGCAGGTACACGAGCGTTGCAACGAAGCCGGCCGTTGTTGCTGCGCCGGTGCGAAAATGGTTTGGGTACGCAGAAAGCAGATGAAGGCTGGCCAACAGACCACAGGTTGTCATCCCGGCGATCAACCCGGCGAGACCTGCGGAAGTTTGGCCCATTTCCATCACCAGGATGAAGGCGACAATCGAGAACGCAACGTTCAGCATTGCTGCGGGCGTTCCTGGTTTCGCAGTGGCATCCACTTGAAGTGTTCGAATAACCGCTTGACGCCTACGCACGATGGAGTTGACAAGCAAATGGCATCCAACGGTACTGGCGACCACGCAAACAAACAGCGTGGCGGCAAAGAAACTGACTTCCAACAAATCCCGACTAAAGTAAACACCGGACAGGAGGAACAGCAGCGGAATGACCAACGCAAGCGAGAGAGCGGCGCCCAGGCGGCGGCCCTGTGTCGCTCCGCAGATCAATCCGCCCAGGATGCCCGATGGCAACGCCAGGATCGGAAGATAAACGATCGCTATTTCTGGATATGGGCCACCGATGTTCAGCCAATCGAGAACCCCGACCTCGATCGCGGAAGCCAGTAAAACGAATGCAAGGAATGCAACAGAACAGCCGCCGTAAATCGATCCGATCAACGCACCGAGTCCACGGTGCAGCAGAGCGGGATCTCGATCGCGAACCAACTCAAGTTGTTCGTTCACTTCTCCCGCAGGCTGGTACGGGTTCGGTCCAGTCGTCAAAAGATGACTCCTATGGTTGAGGAACTCTACGACCAATCCGACGAGTGTTCACTCGGTCAGTGATTGTTCTGAGCTGGTTCCACAGGTGTTATGTTGCCATTCTCATTCATCATGGCAGCTTCGCTTTGGGGTCGATTGACCAAAGAATATCGATCAGCTGTTGATTGGGATTCTTGCGAATCAGTTCTTGCAGGGCGGGTACGGCTTCAGCCGCAGCGGGACCGATTTTGCCCAGGGCCCGCGCCGATGCCGATCGGACACGCGGGTTTTCATGTTGCAGCAATGCGATCAACTCGCCGACCGCGGGCTTTGCCGATGACCCCATCTCTCCGAGTAACTTGGCTGCCCGGATTGACAAGGGATCGCGATAGTGGTGTCGTTGCTCAATCCGTTTACCGTCGACATTTCGGTAGCTCACCCAGTAGCCACCGGTCGTAACGCCCTGGTCATTTCGGGCGATGGCTTGTGCAATCGGCAAGACATCGTCGACGTCCCGACTGATTTGCCAAAGCGTGTCGGCCGCCTGCAACCGTACTCGCAAGTCGTCTGATTTCAGTTGCTCTCGAAGTGCAGGGGACGCGTCGGCGGCCAAGGTCCCCATTTTTCCGAGCGCCCGAGTTGCCCAGTCTTTTGTTTTCGAGTCATTGGTGGCGGCAACAACGGTCGCCACGATTCGAGGGTCATCGACTTCCGATTCGCCGAGCGCATAGACAGCGTAGCGACGCACGTCTGCGAGCGGATCTTCGGCCAACTGCAGCAGCAATTGCACATCATCCGATGACAGCGGCTTGACATCACTGAGTGCGGAACAGGCAGCCACGCGTGCACTCGGATTCTCACTGTGGGCTGCAGCGCGGATTGCCGGCAAACCCGATTCACCGAATGCGACCAAGGCTTTAGCCGCCGCGTTCCGGGACTGATTTTCGTCACTGTTGAGGCGATCGGCCAGTAGCGGGATTGCTTTCTCCGCTCCCGGTTGTGAAGCAAGCTCTTTGACCGCTGACAACGCATATCGCAACACATGCGGATCGGGGTCTTTCAATCTCGCGATTGTCGGTTCGACCAGCATTTGATGAAACTTGGCACAATCCTCTTGATCGGCAACTCGGTTAATTATCATGGTTGCCACACGACGGTGTCCCGGATCTTGATGGTCGCTGGCTTCGATGAGGTTGACGACGGCCGGGCGATTCAGCACTTTGACGAAGTGATACAGGTACCTCTCAAAGTCATCGTTTTGTAAACTCAACTCAATAATCGCTGAAACTCCGTCGGGGCCAGCGCGGCCCAACAGGATCATCAAATCCCAGCGAACGAATGTCTGCTGTTTTGTGCTCGGCCACAGCTCGCTGACCAATTTGATTGCACCGTCAGGGGGCGGACTCATTTCTGCCAGAGCACTGATTGCCGCTCCCACCAGTGCTTTCGTTGCTGCGTCTTCGCTATTCTGCCAATGCCGGATCTTGTCCATCAGTCTCGTAGCGACCTCGCGACATGCGGCGTGATTTCCAGCGAGACTCTGTAAGGCGGATTGCTTCTCGTGAGATTGGGGAACGTCCAGCATCGCAAGGTAGACGGGACCGACCCAGGCCTGATCATCGAAATGAAACATGAACGAATGGCGAACCCACGTCACCGCCTTGGCGTCCTTTGCGGCAGCTTTCCAAACAGGCAATGCGGCCTCACCTGCTTCGGTCAACTCCTTGACCGGGCCACGACGAAGTTGCGAGACCCAATCGGCAATCGAACGCCCGCGAAACGTGTTCGGATCGGCGTTGGTCGCTTGTTCGGTTGGTTCCTGAGCCGTGGATGACACACGGCTGGCCTCTTCTTGGCAGCCCAGCAGGTTGAGTGAGATTAGCAGCAAGGCCAGACCGTTCTGATTCATTTGATATCCTTCTGTCCTTGCAGAGTGGGAGTCGTCGACCGAATCGATGCATTTTCGACAAGTCCGACGGGCGATAGGAGTGCCGCGACTGGCAAACCGAAACAGGCGCCGTACAAACCGCCTTTCCACATCCACTCGATGCTGCCGGGCGGCAGTAATTCTGCTGTTGATGCCGCGAAGAAGCAGGCGGCCATCGCCCCAAAGCTACTGGCGACGACTGAGGCGGTCCAATGCCAACGAACCGCAAGCAGACGCGCCGACGTGCCCGCTGTCACCAGCCCGATGCCGATCAGCGTGAGGCCGGCACCGGGCGGCCACCACAGTACGCCGACCAGCAACGCAGCGAATAATCCGATCAGCGTCGTAACGATTGACGCGACACAACTTTGACCAAGACGTCTTACCATATTCGATTTCCTTGCCTTGTCGGAGCCTGTTCAGGACACTGTCATGCGCAACGAACAAGAACTCTGTGAACTGGCTCTCTCGACCTATTCCGGCGGTGCGGTTGAATTGGTGTCATTGTTTCGGCTACGGTGATGGTTTCGTGTGGGCAGCAGAATCAAGACGATGAGCCCGGCGATGTTCAGCAATCCGAACGCGGCATACGCCTTGGAATATCCCTTGGCCTGGGAATAACGCATGCAAGCCCAGACGATAAATAATGTTGCGGCCACCAACCAGCCGGCGGTCATGACGGGGTCATTCTCCGCGAACGCACAGATTTGGAATGTGACTCCGCCGCCGATTCCGAGATTGATGTCACGTCGCGCCTTGGGCGCAATCGTGACGGCGGTTTGATTGATCGCCGCGACGAACGCAGTCAAACCGACGGATGTCACCAGGACCCCTGCTGCGAACAGCCACAGGATTCTACTGTCGTCGCGAACATTGATCGAAAATCGGGACGGATTGCTGTGGTACGCAAGCACCAGTCCGATGGTAGTGAGCGTCAGGCCAATGCTTGCGACGATCAATACGCTGCGGTATCGCCAGGGTTTGCTCATTTTGCGTTTCGGCTCCAAACGAGTCCGCCGACTACCGCTGCGGGAATCGTTAAAAAAATGCCATCGATTGAGGTTGCTTCTCGACCGAGGCAGGACGGTTGTCAGGTTGGTTCGTTGGACGTTGGATAGGGTCGCGCCAATGATCTAGACATTGCGGCTAATACAGTCAGGCGCGAAAACTGGAAATTGATCGGGGTTTTGCGAATGTGTGTCATTTTTGATCACGGATGACGATGGTTCCGGCGGCCAAATCGTGCAGCGTTTTCCGGTCAGGTCGCATCCACATCATCACAATCGAAGCGAGCATCGCGACGATTTGGATCACCAGTAAACCGCCGTACAAAGACTGTTCAACTGGCCATCCGGGTGCCCGCGCGATGATGTAGTAGCAGATTCGAGGAACGTAGAGAACAAAAAGAGGGTAGGCGACCGCGAACCGCAAGACCGCACGCCATCGCCCCACCTGTTGGCCGTTCTCCCGAACCACGCGAAGTCCGAGTATCTGTTTCCCCGGCGTCACTCCACCTCGGGCAATGCCGATGATGTAGATTCCACAGGAACCGATGAACAGAATCAGCATGAAAAAACCAAACAGCGTCGTGCCGTCGTAGGAGTTCAATCCGCCCTGCAATCTCACGAAAAACGAGACGAAAATGACCAGTGTGAAGAACAGGTATCCGATGGCCCAATGGCACAGCTCCGCCGCGATTCGTTTGACCGGTCGCGCCAGACGATCGACACCTGGTGCGCAGCGGTTCAAATCATCGAGCAATTCGTCGTAGCCGCTGTATCGTTCTGCGGGTTGCTTCGCGATCATGCGGTCAAGGACTTCGGCTTGATCTTGCGTCATCCCGGCGACTCTGCCGATCAGTGACGGCGGCGTTTCTGACATCTGCTGTGCCAACATTTCCACGGCACTGTTTGCTTTGAACGGAGCGTGTCCGGAAAGCATGTGATAGAGCGTCATGCCCAGCGCGTAGATGTCGCTGCGGCAGTCAACCTCTTTGCCCATCGCTTGTTCGGGTGCCATGTAGGCGGGCGTGCCGACGATGGTGCCGCTTCCGGTCATCGTCAAATTGCTGCTATCAATGTTGACGCTGCGTGAGACGCCGAAGTCCGTCACCTTCAGTTTTCCGTCATCGGTGATCATCAAGTTGGCCGGTTTCACGTCGCGATGCACGACGCCACTGCGGTCCGCAGCGCGGAGAGCGATGGCGGCTTGAGTAACGAAGTCCCAGGCGGTGGCGATCGGCAGTGCCCCATGCTCTTTAATATGCTGTTGCAGGTTGCTACCAGTAACTAATTCCATCGCGATGTAAGGCGTGTGATTCCAAACGCCGTTGCGGTGGACTCCGTGTTGTAGCGATCGGTTCAGTTCATCGACCAGATCATTCGCGCTCAGGTATCCCTCCGCACCGTTCGGGTCCGTCGCCTCGTACGGGTTTTCCGTAGGTCGATCGCGATGTGGGTGCCCGGCATCGTCTGCGCTGCGACCTGATACGCATCCCGAGATCAATTGACAAACGTCCGTCCGCAATCCGGGATTGGATTTCTTCAGTCCCCGAGTTAGCGAGCGTTGGTTCAATTCCGGATCAATCTCTTGCGGCAGTTTACCCGTCGTTAAGAAGCAAAAGGTCGCACCGAAGCGATACAGGTCCGCGGCAACCGATCGTTCCGCCGACGCTTCCCCACCTGTCTGATCGGGTTCTGCGAATCGGTCATCCGTTGCTTCGGCGGATTCTCCCAATCCGACCAAACGCACTATGCCGCCGGAGTCCACGACGATGGCGTCTGGATTGATGCGGTCGTGGGTCAATCCAGCCCCATGAATGGCCGACAGGGCCGCGGCGACATCACGCATCACACGCATCAATTCATTGTTCGGATAAAACCCCTCGGCCCACCGCTCGCGCTTGGTGCGTGGCAGGAATCCGTCAATCGGTTGACCGTCGATGCACTCTTCGGCGACAAAGGCCGCGTCGTGGTCGATGCCTGCTTCCAGCGTCGCGGGTAGATTTGGGTGGTTCAAGTGGGAAAGTTTTTCGGCCCGCGTGAGAAAATTGCGACGCGCGTCGTCGTCAGCGGATGATTCCAGCACCCGCAACAACACGAATCGCTGAAGGCCCTCGTGAAAGGCGCGATACACCGTGCCACCGGACCAGTCATGCACTGCGTGCAACTCTTGATAGCTGCTCAACCCCGTTCGGCTTCTGGGTCCCGCTAAGGGACTTGCGTCGTTGGTCGCTGAGTTGGGTGGGTCACGATGGGGCAGCGTTTCGGCCAATTCGCCGATACTGAAATCGGTACCACTGGCCAACCCGATCTGCAACAGACATTTCTGGCAGTCGTCGTCGGAGGTTCTGACGGGCAACTCCGTCCCGCAGCGTGGGCATTCGTTCATCGCATCGCCTTTTCTTGGTGGAGGTCGTTACCTCGGAATTAAGCAGGCGGCGGAGAGTGTTACAAGAAAATCACCCGAACGCGGAGAACAAGCTGCGAATTTCGTCGTCGATGTCCTCAGGATCATCGACCGTCGCGGCCACCTGCTCGCGCAGGACCTGTCGATAGCGCCGCCGCAGGCGGTGAACCGCGACGCGAACGGCACCCACGGAGATGCCGAGTCGCTCGGCCACCGTCGACGTGGGGACGGCAGCATCTGTCGCGGTGATGAAAACCTTCAAATGCGAAAACTCTTGGGCCTTTCCGGCCATCTCGAACTCCTGTCGCAGTTGTTCAAAGACGCGATCGAGCAGC
The DNA here is from genome assembly GCF_014154935.1 of Stieleria mannarensis. Classification (GTDB taxonomy): domain Bacteria; phylum Planctomycetota; class Planctomycetia; order Pirellulales; family Pirellulaceae; genus Stieleria; species Stieleria mannarensis. Next base: position 10,812 of record NZ_JACEHH010000039.1, on the reverse strand, counting down.
GTTCGTACCCAGCCTCGCATGAAAATTTGCTCCGCCGTCAGCGAATCGTTGCTTGATTCGAGGAACCGACAATCCGCGATGTCAAAGTCCAAGCTCAGCGGCACCATTCCGCCACCGCGTTTGAGAGCGGATCGCTTATCCCATTCATTGGCCATCAAGCGTTTCATCGCGGTCAACAAGAAAGCACGAAATCGTCCCTTTGCCGGATCGGCGGCAAGCAAGTAGTCCTTCTCCAGCAATTTGGCAAAAAACGTTTGGGTCAAATCCTGAGCTCGATGGGAATCGCCAATGCGACATCTGGCGTAGGCGTACAGCGGCATCCAGTAAGCTTGGCATAGCGCCGCCAACGCCTGTTCGCCTTCGGTCGATTTTCGACCCGCAGCCAACAACACGACGCTCCAATGAGTCGTCTCAAAGCAGCTCGTGGGCCGCGGCGATGTTGTATCGGAATCAGTTTCGCTGGGCATGTACTCCAGCATAGCAAGTGCCCCACTGCCGGTGGAATCTGAACGCAACATGACGGTTGCCCGATGGCACATGGTTTGCTCGTTTGACCTGAAAAATCATCCCTGGAGGTCTTGGATAGATTGGGCGGCTGAGCGAACGTGAACGAGATGACTGCGATGTGGGACACGATTGATTTTGCGAATTTGCAAACGATTGCGATCGCAGCGGCTTGCGGAGGTGTGTTGGGGGGCGAGCGTGAGATTGCCGGAAAGCCGGCGGGTATCCGCACGCACATCTTCGTCTGTACCGGGGCCGCATTGATGATGATCTTGGGCCAGGAGATCGTCGATCAGTTCCAGCAGAAAGAATCGAATTCGCTTTTGAGCGTCGATCCGATACGTACGCTGCAAGCCATTGTCGTTGGCATCAGCTTTCTCGGTGCCGGCACGATCATGCATCAGGAGGAAGGGGGCGTTGAGGGCCTGACAACCGCAGCGACCATTTATTTGACCGCGGGAATCGGTGTCGCCACCGCGGTCGATCAGATCGGCCTTGCAATTTGTGTTACTGCTTTCGCCGTGGTTGTCTTGGTTCTGGTCGGCGCTATCGAACGACGGTTTGAAAGCCGGAAGAGTCAAAAGGACTCGTCTTGACCATCCGTTCGGTTCTCCCATGCGTCGCGAAGCATGCGCGGTCGTTTCGGTGCCAATTTTTCAACCGAGATTGAAGTGTCAGCGTCCGTTCTGGTCAGCCAGCTTTCAGCGGTGTCTGTCGACAGCCATTGTCTCTGGGCACTGGAAAAACGTATTCCACCTTTGGTGCAAGCATGCGGTCATCGTCCTTCGATAACGACACCACCCCCGAACCGACCAACGTATCTTCGTCGCAGGGGTTATCCAGGAACTTAGCGGCTGCGCTCGAATATTCGTGGAAGGTTTTTTGAGGGATGACTGCGATGTCCGAAGGTCCTTTTCGGTATGATGGCGAAGCCAGGTGAAGCGGAGGCGGGCTCTGCTGAGGAGCAACCCGCCAAGGAATAGCCTGGACTGCGATGCGCCGAAGGTGCTTCGTGCCCTCCGCCTCCCCCGTGTCGGCGGAGGGTCATTTGAACCGACCTTTCGTCGTCGCTCTCCCCATTCGGACATCGCAGAAATGCCTCAAAAAACCTCGGTCCTGAGCAATTTGCCCCTAAATTCCTGGAAGAATCCTGCGGCTATTGGAAACCCGTTTAGATTCTCTCCCTCTGGGAGAGACGGCGTTTGCGCAGCAAGCAAACGCCAGAGAGGGGCCGCGCCGCAATCGTCTGGCGACTTTCGCTGCGATCTAATCAGGGATGGATGCGACCGGCGGTCGAAAGGCTGTTCGGTCATTCACGGTTCGACCCTCCCCTCGCTACGCTCGACCCTCCCTTCCAGGGAGGGTTTCTTCTTAACTTGATGCGGATGGGGTTTTCCACGCTCGCACCGTGGGTAGCGACGTCAAAGTGGCGCTGTTCAGTTACGCAAACAGGTCCTTGATGATCGAGCCGTCTCGGACCAGGGTGATCGGGCGTCCGGTCGTGCTGTCGTACTCCAGCGTCGGATCGATGCCCAGATTGTGGTAGAAGCTGGCCGCGACGTCGTCGGGCGAGATGCCTTCGTGGCGCGGACCCGACGCGGTGTCATCACTTTCGCCGATCACCTGGCCGCCACGCACGCCGCCGCCGGCCATCAGCATGAACATGCAGCGGGGGTAGTGGTCGCGTCCGCCTTCGGCCGATCGGGTGTTGATCTTGGGCGTGCGTCCGAATTCACCGGTGACGTAGACGGCCGTCGAACCGAGCAAGCCGCGTTGTTCCAGGCCGTTCAGCAGACCACTCAAACCCGCGTCCAGCTTGGGTAGGTTCTGGGTTTTCAGTTTGGTGAAGTTGTCGGTGTGCGTGTCCCAACCGCCCAGTTGAACGGTGACAAAACGCACGCCGGATTCGACCAGTCGCAGGGCCAACATGCAGCTTTGGCCGAACGAGTCTTCGCCGAATTGGCGGGCAAAGCTTTCCGGTTCCTGGCTGATGTCGAACGCCGATCGCGCCCGCGACGAAGTGATCATCGAGTACGCTTGGTCGCCGAACTGATCCAGACCGTCGAGCAATTGGTCGTTCTTTTCCAGATCGGCAAAACGTCGATCGAGTTTTTGTAGCAGTGATTGCCGGCGATTGATTTCGTCCACGCCGATGCCGCCGGGCAGCGAGATGCCGCGGACGTTGAAGGGCCGTCCGAAGCTGGGCGAGGAATTGGTTTCCAGCGGCGAGTAGCGGATGCCCAGGAACCCGGGCCCCTGGCTGGCCTTGGGGACGGCGACGGCGCTGGGGATGTCCGGATCGGCGGGTTGTTCCTTGCTCATCACGGCGGCAAAGCTGGGGTATTCCAACGCCGGGATCGGCTTGCTGCCGGTGTTGACGTACTCGCGCCCCAGCCGGTGTGCGGCCAAGGTGTGGCTGACGCCGCGGAGGATCGCGAACTTGTCCATGCACTGGGCCAGTTTCGGCAAGTGCTCGGAGATCTGAATGCCGGGAACATTGGTTGAGATCGGATTGAAAGAACCGCGATGGGTGTCCGGCGCGTTCGGTTTCAGGTCAAACGTGTCCATGTGGGATGGGCCACCGGGCAGCTCGATAAAGATCGCCCGATCGGCGTGTCCCGGGGCGACTTGTCCGGCGGCGGCCAAGCGGTTGTAACCGGCCAGGGTCAGGCCGCCGACCGACAGGGTGCCGATCTTCAAAACGTCACGTCGTCGAACGCCATCGCAGGTTTGATGAAATTTCATAGTGAATGTCCGGGAGAACGATTAGAAGGATGAAAGACGGGGAAGGGGAGGGCAGGGCGGTTTAGTGGCTGATGATGAATTCTTTGGTGTTCACGAGCGCCCACATCAGGCCCTCGATCCCATTGGTTTTGTTTTCCGATTCGTTGATGTAGTCAACGGCGATCTGGCGTTCTTCGTCATCGGGGTAACGACTGAGCGTCCGCAGGTAGGCTTCGGCGACGACCTTATCGAGCGTCTGGTCAGAACCGCTTGACGCATCGGTGTTGTCGCTGGCGTTCGGCGGTGTCAGTTCCGACCAGCCATTCGGGTCGGCGACCAATTCATCAAGTGACGGGACGTGATAGTTCTTTCGCAGCTTTTTGGCGTAGCTGTTGTATTGTTGGTTCAGCTTCTTCTTCATCGCCTGGCGACGCGTCTCGGGCAGCTTGGTGAATTGCCGAACGCGTCCGATGATTTGCCGCCGCATCGATTCGGCGGCACGTTCGGCCGCGGCGGCTTTGGGATCCGCACCGGCACCGACACGTGGTGCGGCGAGCCCGAGTTCCTTGCAGGCTTCGGCGACCCAACCGTCGCGGGCGGCGATTCGGTTGTACATTTCCGAATCGTTGCGCAGATAAATCGATTGCAACAAACTCGGTGCGTCGCTGCGGTCACAGTCGCAATTGCTTTCGCGGATCGACTGGCCGAAGACTTCTAGTGCAAAATCTGAACTGTTGCGGCGTCGGGCTTTGCCATCGGCGATGGCCATCTGATCCAGCTCGCCACGCAGTTGAGCGGCTTTTTCGGTCGATCCGGTCGCCAACACCACCATGTCATAGACGACTTCGGCGGGCAGGCGACGGGGGATGTGGTGCGAAAAGTTTTTGCGATCACCGGCGTTGGTGGAGTTCGTTGCCGAGCTGCGCTGGTAGGTGTCGCTGGAAACGATTTGACGGTGCAGCCATTTCAGGTCAAAGCCGTTGGCGATGAATTGGTCAGCCAAGTGATCCAGCAGGGCCGCGTTGCTGGGCGGGTTGGCCAGGTTCATGTCGTCGGTCGGATCGACGATGCCGCTGCCGAAATAGTTGCCCCAAACGCGGTTGACGATCGCTTTGGCAAAGTAGGGGTTGGATTCGTCCCGCAGCCACTGCATCAGGGCCGGTCGCGGGTCTTCGTCCAGCTGGACGGCTTGATCGATGCCGAGGATTTTTCCGGTGGGGACACGGACCGGCGGCAGCTTGCGGCCTTTCTTCTTCGCATTGGCGCGTTGTTTCTTTTGCGCGTCGGTCAGGCCGCGGGCGGTGATGTAGAGTTCGCCGAACGGGACGATTTCACCGGATCGGGCGGCTTGTTGGACCTTGCGACGCAGTTCGCCGCCGCGGAGTTTTTCGCCTCCGGTCAGTTTCTCCATCAGCTCCTCGCGTTCCTTTCGGGACTCCGGCGAGACCTGGTTGGCGTTTCCGGCGCGGACCACGCCGAAGAGTTTTGAAAAGTCGTCAAAGTCTTGCTTGGACCACTGGTCGAAGGGGTGTTTGTGGCACTGGGCGCACTCGATTCGAACGCCCAGGAAGGTGTAGGCGAATCCGATCGCGCGGTCTTCGGGTTTTTGGAAATTCCGCCGCGACCAGTACAGAGGCATGCTTTCGCGATCGGCGTATCGTTCGAAGTCTCCGCCGCAGATCTCGGTCATTTCACGACAGTACTCAAGGTAGCTTTCGTCGTCTTCGAGAGAGTTGGCGTTAACGATGCCCTCGATGATCTGGTCATAGGGCATATTGTCTTGAAGCCGTTTGCGGAGCCAGTGGAACCACAGTTTGGTTCCGATGTTCTGGATCGGCAGCACGTTGTTCAGCTGTTCGGAGTTGTTGCCGGTCCAGTCGCTCAGCCGCGTGGCCCACCAGGCGCCGTAGGCGGGCGATTGCAGCAATTCGTCGATCAGTCGCTGGCGTTTGTCGGGGGTGTCGTCGGCCAGGAAGGCGGCGACGCGTTCTCCGGCGGGCAGCACGCCGGTGATGTCCAGCGACGCGCGGCGGATGAATTCGGCGTCGGTGCAGATGTCGGAGGCGATGATGCCCAGTTTGTCTAGTTTTTGCTGGACCAGCACGTCGATCGGGTGCGTCGGTTCACCTTGGGCGATCGATTCGGCGGCGTCGCTGGCGGCCTCACCGGCGTCCTTACTGGGAGCGGCCGAGATCGGGCGGAGGACGGGGACCGGGACGACGGCGTTGTCATAGTAGACGACGACGTGGGTGTCGCCGGCGTCACCGGACTGGACGTTCCCTTCGGCGTCGATGGCGGCGATCGAATCGTCGTTGCTGCTGAAACGACACAGCGGCGTGACGTCTTCCACGGTGCCGTCGGCCCAGTGGGCGATGGCGGTCAGCGAGACCGTTTCGGCGTCGTCACCGAAGCGAATTTCGGCCGGCTCGATTTGAAGCTTGTCGAGCGACTGAAACGATTCTTTGTCGAACCGCGCCCCGTCGGCGATCCAGTTCCGCAGCACTCGGTATTGCCACTGGCCTTTTTCGAAGCGTTTCCCGCCTTCGTGCATGTCGGCATCGGTGGGCTTGGCCAAGATCAGACTTTCGTCCACGTCATCCACGTCGACCCGGCCGGTGTTTTCGGCCAACAACGCGGCATGGTCGCCGCTGAAGTCGTAACCGAACAACGACAATTGAAAATCACCGCGGCCTTGGAAGGAACCATGGCAGGCACGCCCGTTGCATCCCAGTCGCCCGAGCAGGGGCATCACGTGTTTTTGGAAATCCGGGACTTCATCGACATCCGCATCGGAAAAACGCGACTGGATCGAGGGAGCTGGAATCGTGACGGCGTCGGCGGGTTGGTCCGACCGGGCGGGCGCAATCGGCTCTGCCGGTGCGACGCCGATGCCGACGACGGTAGTCGCGGCGGCCGCCAGGCAGCACGCGAGCAGACGTGATGAAAGCTGTTTCATGGGATTCAGGCAGGTCGGTGGGAAGTGGAAGGGAGGAGGTTTCGTTGGCTATTGTTTTCGTCCGGATTTCCGCAGGTAGGTTTGGAAACCCTTCTGGACGTTCGCATCCAGTTTGGACTGTTTTTCATCGAGTCGCTTTTCGGCGGCTTCCAGTTGTTCTTGGAGCTTGTCGAGTCGTGATCGCATTTGTTTGACGTCGAAGGCGGCACGAGCGATCTGGGCAAGTTCCAAACGCTTGGTCGCTTCACGCAGCGCCGCACGGTCTTTCTTGTTGTCACGGAGTTTCAATTTTGCCACCAACAGATTGATCGCCGATTGGGCTTGGACGACGTGGACTTCCAACTCGAACGCTTCTTCGCCACGGCGTTTCGCGGATTGCAAACGCCGCGACGACTTGGCCAGGTTGTTGATGGCGATGCCGTATTGCTTGGGTTCTTTTTCACGCAGCTGGTCGAGCAAGACCTTCAGTTCGGGCAGGTGGTCGTGGACCATCTCGAGCACCGCTCGCTCGCGTTCGCCGGCCAGCTTTTGTTGCGGCCCCCGCGTTTCAACTTGCGATTCGGGCGGGTGGTCGGCGGCAAGGAGTTGTGCGTGAATCGGCAGTAAGGAGCATCCGAAAACGCCCAGCATGCAAGCCAGAGAAAGGAGCCATGGCGGTCGTCGTCTAACCTTCATTCTGTTCTCCCTGCACCATGGCTGCTTCGACGGCCACCACCATCCAGGAAAAAGAATCGTCGTTGCCGACGTCGCTGATGTCATCGTCCGGTTCATCGTCCGGTTCAGCCGCCTCCCAATCGACGGACTGCCAATCGATGGTTTCCCAGTCGATCGCGGGAACGACCCAGGTCTTGGCCAGTTCATATTCGAACGTCGCCGGGTTGGGGATCGATTCCAGATTCAGTGCGGTGGCGGTGCGGTCGATTTGGTTTTGGGTTGAATTCATCCGCGACAGCGAAAGGACCAGCACACTGGCGGCGAGCGACGTGATCAGCACCATGACGCGTTGTCGCGTTCGCATCGTCGCGATTGACGTTTCGCGTGGCGGTTGCGATCGCGGCGTCGGGGCGATGGCATCGACCGTCGGCAGGGAGCCGGCCGAGACGTTGCAAAGCAGTTCGCTTTCGCGGATCAATGCTTGTGCGACGAGGGGCGAATCAAATTCGGATTCGAATGCCGCGGCGTCGGCGGTGGTCATTTCGCCCAGCAAGTACTCGGAGCAGCGCTGGCGGAGCAGCGGATCGAGGTCGGAGGGAACGTTGTCGGATTTCATGAGGGATCGCCCGTTTGAATCAGGGCCGAGTGTTACAAGCGGAGTGGTCGGTGTCAGGTCGAGTCGTCGATGTCAAGTTGGGTTCGCAGTTGTTGCATTGCGCGACGCATTCGCGTCAGCACGGTCCCCAGCGGTTGATCGAGTCGGTCGGCGATGGCTTGAAAGGTCAAGCCTTCGCCGAGCCGTAGCCGGATCACTTGTTGGGCGTTTTCGGGCAGCGTTGCGATCGCTTGTTCAACGCGTTGCAGCGTCTCTTCGGTTTCCAGGTTGGTGGGGGATTCGGTATCGATTTGAAAGGTCGAACGGGCGTGCTTTTCCAGCACACGGTCGGTCGTGGATTTATTTCTCCACCAGCGAGCCGCTTCGTTGGCGGCGACCCGATAGAGCCAGGCTCGGCGGGCGGCCGGAGGGATCGGTGCATCGTTTTTAAGCATCGCCACGAAAACGGTTTGCAGGCAGTCGTCGACGTCGGCCGTCTGCGGCAGCTTTCCGGACAGGAACCGTCGCAGCCCCATTTCCGCGTCGTCAAACACCCGACGCCAGAGGTCCCGGCCAGCCCCCTCGGTCGGCGCGTCCCCGGGGCGCGGTTCTCGCGACGAATCGCCAGGAATCTCGGCGGCGGGATTCTCGGGGTGGGGGTCGCCATCGTCGGCCGGAAGGTTGCTCATGTTCAGCGCTTGCCGCGACATACATTGCGCGCCGCGGCGGATTTATTTCATTCGTTCAGGCGGATTTCGATTATTTTTTCACGGCGAATCGTCACCCCCTACTGACGCGATCGGTGGCGCGGTGGGAAGATGTAGCTTAGCCGAACGTAGAGAGACACGCTGGAGAGATCATGGCAGAGAAATCAGACGACATCTGGATCGGATTCGACCTTGGCGGGACCAAAATGCTGACGGTCGCCTACGACTCGCAGTACAACGTTCTGGGGCGTCGCCGCCGCAAGACGCGTGGCCGCGAGGGCAGCGACAGCGGGATCGCACGGATCGGTTCGACGATCGAGCGGTTGCTGGGTGAAAACGATTTGGACGCCAAGCGGATCCGCGGCATCGGCATCGGCTGTCCCGGCCCGATCGACTTGGACAACGGACGAATCTTGACGACACCCAATTTGGGCTGGGACGACGTCGACATCCAAAAGTTTCTGGAGAAGAAATTCGACTGCCCCGTCGTCGTGCTCAACGATGTCGACGCCGGTTTGTATGGGGAGTACCAGTTCGGCGCCGCCAAGGGATCGCGTTGTGCCGTGGGGATCTTTCCGGGCACCGGGGTCGGTGGGGCGTGCGTGTATGAAGGGACGATTCTGCAGGGCGCCGGCGTCAGTTGCATGGAGATCGGGCACACCCGGATCAGCAGCGGGTCGCGCAGCAGCGGCATCGAGTTGCCGGGAACCTTGGAAGCCGAAGCGAGTCGATTGTCGATCGCGGCCGAAGCGGCCAAGGCGGCGTTCCGTGGCGACGCGCCGGCTCTGGCCAAAGACGCAGGAACCGACTTGGCCGATATCCGCAGCGGGGCCTTGGCCGACTCGATCAACGCAGGCGACAAGGTCGTCCGGCGATTGGTCGAAGAGGCCAGTGAATCGATCGGGATTTCCGTCGTCAACATCATCCACCTGCTGTGCCCCGACACGATCGTCTTGGGCGGCGGATTGGTCGAGGCGATGGAAGAGTTGATCATCGGCACCGTCACCAAGACGGCGCGCAAGAACGTGATGAGCGTTTACAAGGATCGCTTCAAAGTCGTCGCGGCAAAGCTGGGCGACGACGCCGGGGTGAAAGGCGCCGCCGCCTGGGCACGGCGAAAGATTGAAGCGTAGTTAGACTCGATCGATGTAGCGATTGACGACGCTTTCGAGCAACTCTTGGCGGCCGCTGACGTTGGGTGCCGCGTCGCCTTTTTCCAACATGTAGGTTTCCAGGTCGGCAAAGTTGACTTCACCCGCTTCGATCTTGGCGCCGATGCCGCTGTCGAAACTATTGTACCGCTCGCTGATGAAGCCTTCCAGGGCGTTGTCGGCACGGATGGCCGCGGCGATTTTCAGTCCCTTGGCGTAGGCGTCCATCGATCCGACGTGGGCGTAGAACAGATCGATCGGTTCGAAGGATTCGCGGCGGACCTTGGCGTCAAAGTTCACTCCGCCGCTGCCCAGACCGCCGTGCTTGAGGATGTAGTACATCATCTGGGTCGTCAGGTAGTAGTCGGTCGCGAACTGGTCGGTGTCCCAACCCAACAGCAGGTCGCCGGTGTTGGCATCGATGCTGCCCAAGGCGCCTTGGGCGCCGGCGTAATCGATTTCGTGCATCATGGTGTGACCGGCCAACGTCGCGTGGTTGGTTTCCAAGTTCAGCTTGAAGTGGTCGGTCAGGTCATAGGCCCGCAGGAAGTTCATGCAGGCGGCCGCGTCGCTGTCGTATTGGTGCTTGGTCGGCTCCTTCGGTTTCGGCTCGATCAGGAATTGGCCCTTGAAGCCGATTTCTTTGGCGTAGTCGACGGCCATGTGAAAGAACTTGGCCAAGTGGTCCAGTTCTCGCTTCATGTCGGTGTTGTAAAGGTTCTGATAACCTTCACGCCCGCCCCAGAACACGTAGTTTTCGCCGCCCAGTCGCAAGGTGACTTCGAGGGCTTTTTTGACCTGTGCCGCGGCGTAGGCGAACACATCAGCGTTGCAGGTCGTTGCCGCCCCGTGCATGAAGCGGGGGTTGGAGAACATGTTGGCGGTGCCCCACAACAGTTTGACGCCGCTGCGCTTTTGTTCTTCTTCCAGCACGTCGGCGACGGCGTCAAAATTGGCGTTGGTTTCACGCAGCGAGCTGCCTTCCGGGGCGACGTCGCGGTCGTGAAACGCGTAGTAGGGGGCCTGCAGTTTTTCGAACAACTCGAACGCCACCCGGGCGCGGTTTTGGGCGTTTTCCACCGACTCGCTGCCATCATCCCAGGGACGAACCGCTGTGCCCGGGCCGAAGGGGTCGCTGCCGGTGCCGCGGAAGGTGTGCCAGTACACGATCGAGAACCGGAAGTGGTCCTTCATCGTCTTGCCTTCGACGACCTCGTCGGGGTTGTACCAGCGAAACGCCAGTGGGTTATCGCTCTGGGGGCCTTCGTACTGGACGGTCGAAATGTCGGGAAACGCTGACATGAAAAGATCTGGGGGGAGTATGGTGGTATGGAAGAATCGCTAGGGAGGGATCGCGAAACAACAGCGCCCAGTTTTGAAACCTTGACGCTCCTCAACAAGCCGATAAGTCCCGAAGATGATACTCAGGCTCATTTCGCCAGGAAAGGATCTCAATGCCGGGGCGGTGTTTTGGGGCCGGCCGATGGGGATCGGGAGAGGGATGGCGGAATGATGCGGGGA
>NZ_JACEHH010000038.1 GCF_014154935.1 Stieleria mannarensis | reverse complement strand
ACCCCGTCCTCTGTCCGCTGCGCTGCCAGGGGAGAACAGCTGAGACAGCGGTTCTACACTGGCGGCGGCCCGTCCTCTGTCCGCTGCGCTGCCAGGGAGAACAGCTGGGACAGCGGTTTTGCACTGGCTATTTCACTCGATCCCACACACGGACGTAATCGACTTCCATGGTCGTCGGGAATGCATCGTTGGCTTCGATGTCCGAGGGCACAAAGCCTTTGACGGTGTAGGTTGAATAGGGCGGGCGGAGACCGAGTGAAAGGGCGACGTTCATTTCGCGGTGCCAGTAGCGGTTCTGTTTTTGACCGATCGGTTTGCCGTCGATGTACCAGGTAATCGTCTCCGGCGTGATTTCGCATCCATACGTGTGAAAGTCGTCGCGGGGGTCAAAGGCAAGCCGCAGCTCGTTGGCTTGTTCGGCCTTGAAACGTTCGTCGTTGGGCCGATGCCACTCCCGCCCCGGCAGTCCCGGTTTACCGTTAGAAAGGATCGCATGCAAGTTGCAGTCCGCGATCCGCTCGTTGCCTTCCACGCGATCGCCGCGTTGCGTCAGTTCGACGATGTCGACTTCACTGTACCGAGTCTCGCCGGCGGTGACGATCGAATCATCGATTTTGCTGTACAGCCAAAACGACGGGCACACGCCCGGAAACAACGGTGCCCCCTTGAGCCTGGCCTCGTAGTAGCCGTAGGTTCCCGTGACGTGAGACTTCAACATGCCGGACGCGTAAGGCGTCGGGGGCCTGCGGCCTTTGGCGACCGGAGTTGGCAGCCGCCGCATTGTGATTTGAAGAACGCCGCCCGAGACGGCGACGTTGTTTTCGTTGTCCCAGACCCAGGCGCCGAAGTTTTCAGGCGACTTGTTCCACTTCTGCCAGTCAACGGAATCGCCGTTGAAGTCATCCGACCGGTCCCAGCGTATCTTCCATTGGTCCGTGTCGGTGGCAGACAGTGGGACGCTGTTCTTGGCGGTCTGTGCGAATAATTGAGCTCGGCTGTTGTCGGCTAAGGAGATTGTCAGCGTGATGGAAACGAAGAGTGCTTGCTTGAACATGGAGTGCTGCACCTCGTGCAGGGCAAGGGGCCAGCCGGGACGGCTGGTGGGGAACAGCTGAGACAGCGGTTCTACACTATTAGAACCACAGTTCGCTCAGCTGGCCGGTTTCGAGTTCGTTGGCGTAGCTGAGGTAGTAGTTGCGGTCAGGCGCATTGTACTCACGAGCCGCCAGTCCCCGTAGCGCTGCAATCTTAACTTTCCGGGCGAGTTCCCTGTCGGCATCGGCCAACCATTTGGCGTGATCAGCCAGCTCCAGCGCCCATTGGTAATCCTGTTTTGCTAAGGCGGCTTCCATCTGTGCGGTCAGGGCTTGCGTCCCGCCGGCCAATTCGGCCATCTTTTTTGCTTTCGTCCGGGGCTCAAGCGGATTCAAGGTCGTCGGATTGCCGTCGTACCAACCGAGCAAGCCACTGTAGATGGCTCGGACCGCATGCGGAACGGTGCCATAGAACTGGATCAAATAGGGCTTGTCTTTCAAATGCTCTGGCAGTTTGACTTCGTGGGCGAGTTGGTCGGGGCCTTTTCCGGCGTTGATCCCGCGAACGGTTTGGTCGTACACACTGCGAATCGCTTCGCTGTAATCTTCCAACGCGGTGGTGGCGGCTTGTCGGCCGCGGATGGGCATCGTATGGCCGGGAACCACGGCGTGTGGTTTTAGCGCGGCCATCTTCGCAACGGTTTCAGACCAATTCAGCACGTCACGATAGGCGGTGCCACGAATCGCATACAAGTTCGGAAAGGAGTTGTAGAAATTGTCGCCCGCAAACAGGATTTTCTCCTTTGGCAGCCAGACGAACAACGCGTCGTCGGTTTCGCCGGGGGCGAGGTGGAACTCCAGTTCGACGCCTGCGATCGTCGTTTTCAGCCCGCCGCTGGGGACCGTGATGGTTGGCGGAAGAAAACCTTCACCGCGGTCGCGATCGATGGTGCCGGCCGGTGCAACGCCGCGGTTGGTGCTTTCGGCCGCAGAGAGCTTTCGACCGAACTGGCGCACGTTTCGTTTTTGCTTGACCGGATTCACCGCCTTGTTGACACCTTCGGCGGAACCAAACGTTTCTGTCGCATAGATGTCGGGGCGTTCATCGCTCACAAACGCGCCGGCTCCACCCGTGTGATCGCCATGGCTGTGGGTATAGATGATCGCCTTGACCGGTTTGTCGCTGTGTTGCCGAAACGCCTCGGCCGCATTCGAAGCACTGGCCGGACCGAACAGCGTGTCAACGATGATCACGCCATCGGTGCCGACGATCATCGAAGTGTTCGCGCCGTGAAATCCGACCGCGGTAAAAACATTGTCCGAGACTTTGACGACGCCGCGCTGGAATTGTTGTTGCTGTGCATTGAGCATCCGCAGGGCGGTGTCGGGTTCGACTTGCGTCTGCCCACGGGCAACTCCCGCAGTCAACGCGAAAATGGACATCAGACCGACGATACAGGAACGCGCGGTGAAGAGAGAAACGAGGGACTTGTTCATGGCTTAATCCTTTGAGAGGTGGTTCGATAAGTTATTCTGCATCTCCCGCAAAACATCTTGCGTCGCGTCCAGCTGCGACTTTGAGATCCCCTGCAACGCGACTTCGCGAAGTTCGTCGAGCAAGGGGAGGACTTTTTGCAGCTTCAGCTCACCTCGACGAGTTAAACTGATCATCACAATCCGAGCGTCTTCGCTGGATGCGTTCCGCTGGACGAATTGATGTTCAACCAGCCGATCCAACTGCCGCTTGACGGTCGTCGGGTCGCGAATCATCAACGCCGCCAACTCCTTCATGCTCAATGGCCGTCCGGCATCCAGCAACGAGATCAGCGTCTGGGTTTCTTCGGGTGAGAACGGCCAGCCGGCCGTCTTCAAAACCGCCGACATCCCGGTGCGAATCAGATAAGCGACACGCCCGATTGCAAACCCAGGCGAGGACTCCGAACCGAATTGCATGTCAATCGCCCTGTGAATCTTGAATCGAATCCGCCGTGGGGCCGGGAAAGATCGGACGGTACCAATCAAAGTGGCAGTAAATCAGGAAGGCACATGCGGCAAAATCCGGCAGGCCGATGATCAGGTATTTGTGCGCAAAAAACGTCACGTATAGAAGAATGTTGAATGCATAGGGCAGCGACATCAGGATCGCCAGCGGAGCAGTCCGGCGGAAGAACATCAAACCACCGGTGACCGTCTTGAAAAAGCCGACCCAAAAAATCAGATAACCCGTCTTCCGCAGCGCGATCATGAACTGCCCGACTTCATCCGGCGGGTCGCCAGCCGGGTAGCCGTTGATGGCAAAGTTCATCGTCATGATCCCCGTTCCAAACAGGAACAGTGCGAAGAGAAGACGAATCACCAACGCCAAACGCGGAAGTCGGACGCTGCGTTTTTCTACTGGAGACATTGCACCTGGAAGCATTGCACCTGGAAGCATTGCACCTGATTGACGTTTGAGTGAACACGACGGGACGGCGGGCTTGCCAAGTGGAGCCCACCTTCTCGAATCTCACTTGTTTGATAGCTGTATGGTACAGGTATCCGCCGGGGTGTCAACGTTCGCGTAGAAAAAACGTTCGCATGAGCCAATTCCAACGCTGTTTCTCAGGTACCGGGCGGTCAGCCAAAATGTCACGAGGCTGGTTCGGGACCCGTGGGCGTAGGCGGCGTCCCCTTGGGGCAATCGAAATCGTTTGCCGTCGCTGGTGGCGAGGACCGATGCTTCGTCGACCGAAAACTCCGGTTCGACGTGCAACAGGTCGACGAGTTGCGCGACCGGCTTGGCGGGATCGATCCCGAGTTCACCGTTGACGCCGTTGCGCATCTCCGCGACGTATTTGTGTTTCGCACCCGCGATGTGATTCTTTTCGAATTCGTCGGGCGCGCGGACGTCCAGCACTTGAAACTCCTGACGCCGCTGGGCGAGTTCTTGCACGGGCAACTGGGGCAGTCGCTCGAGCGGCAACCCGGAGTTCTCCCAGGCTTTCATTCCGCCGGCAAGGTATCCGGCAAAGTCGGTCAGGCCGACGTTGGCAAACAGCCAGGCGATGGAATCCAGTTGTGCCTCGTCTTCCACGACCAGCAGGATCGGTTTGTCGTAGTCCAGCATGTCGCCCGCCCAGACAGACAACTCGGGGCGATCACCGATGTGCATCGCACCGGGAATGTGTCCGCCGCCGAAGGCAAGCATTTGTCGGGTGTGTGTCGCGCGGTCAAGACCACGGTACCGAATTCGAAGCGGCTGCCCTCGCCGATTTTGTCGCACCGGAAATCGTACGTTGCGTCGCGTTCACCGCTAAAGCAGATTTTCGCATTTCCCAGCTGTGCGGCCAGTTCGCGCGCACCGCTCATGAAGTCCGCGTGGAGATGCGTCTCGAAGATGTGTGTGACGGCGACTCCTTTTTCTCGCGCCAAGCGAAGGTAAACCTCGACATTGGGGCCGCGGGTCGATCACCGCGGCGGTTCCCGACTGGTCGTCTCCCATCAGGTAAGAGAGTTGGGCGATCCCCTCCGTTTGCACGGTTTCAAAGACCATTGTCATCGCCCTGTCCTTAATTTTGCCAATTTCGTTTTAGGAATTTGAATGTTCGTCAACGTATGACTTGACGAATTGCTCCAGCTCGGGCGAGTCGCATTCAAAGCCCATTTCCTCGGCCTTTCGAATCGTCTGCTCACCGCTCATGCCTTGCTTGACGGCCACGTCCATCATCACCATCGCACCGGCACGTTTTCCGGATTTACAGTGGGCGAAGATCGGGGTGGGCAATGATTTCAGCTGCTCGCGAAAGTCATCCACCTTGCTCTGGTCCATGGAGTCCATCGAGACCGGGATGTGCGAGTAGATCAGACCGGCGGCTTCGACGTGACGGCGTTCCTGCTCGGGTGAGAGCGGTTGCTCACTCTCGCCGTCGGTGCGGAAGTTGATCACCGATTTGAAACCCTCGCCGAACAGTTCGGCAATCTCGGTTTCACTGGGCTGTGGACCGACAGTGATGTTCTCGTTGATTTTCATGCGTTGGTCGGATGTTGATTGCTGTGGCATGTGATGCTCCTTTACTTCTGACGACACGAAACTGCGGCGGCGTCTCAATCACCGGCTGCGAACTCGACGCGGACAAGTTGCAAAACCCGTGCCTTCATGGATTCTTCGCCGCTTGGCGGAACCCGGGCCGCGTGTTTGTTGCGGGGGTCTGGTCAAAAAGCGGTCAGGCTGATTGCCCGCTAGCCACGATCGCTGCTTGACCGACCGCTACGCTGATACAGCAATTGCGCTTTGACAACGACAAGGAAAATACGACGATGAAACGACAAACGATCTATGTTGCAGCGACGCTGGGGATTGTCGGGGTCGCGATGGTGGCCTGGACGATGACGGCACGGGCCGGCTACGAGTCGGCGGAATACGAGGTGATTGAATCGGACGGCAACATCGAGATTCGCCAGTATCCGGATCTGATGCTCGCGGCGACCGATTCAAAGATGGGCTCCCAGGGCCGTGACGGCAGCTTCATGCGGTTGTTTCGCTACATCAGCGGGGCGAATCAGGATGACCAGAAAATCGCGATGACGACGCCCGTGTTCATGGAAGGCGAGATCGGCAAGTCGGACGTTTCGATGGGGTTTGTGATGCCCAGGGAAGTCGCCGCCCAGGGCGTGCCGGAACCCGAGGGCGAAGGTGTCAAGATTCGCAAACGTGAGGGCGGGCGTTTCGCCGTGATCCGCTTTCCCGGTCGGCTCGACTCGCAACTGGCCAAGCAGCAAGAAGCCAAGCTGCGGGAGTGGATGGAATCAAGAGGGCTGAGCGGCGCGGAAAAAGCGGAGGCGGCCGGCTACGACCCGCCCTTCACCCCCGGCCCGCTGCGTCGCAACGAAGTCCTGATTCGCTTGACGGATGCCGAGAACTCACAGGCTGCACCCGTCAGCGAAACGAACAAGGACGGGTGAAATCAAGCGCACCGCGAAAAACGCGTGCTCTACTCTGACGCAAGTGATTTGACGACCGCTTGATCTGCGGTGCTCAATCGGGCGATCGGGACTCGCAGCTCCTTTCCATCGGCCCTCTTCAGCACGACGGTTGCACCATCAACGTGAACAAACTGAGCTTCGATTTGGAAGGAACCTGTGTTATCGCTCCATTGACGCATCCCGCGAGCGTCCTCCATCTTTTCCTCTGACGTAGCGAACGGATTGCTCGTATCGGTCGGGGAGGCCGGTTGGTTGGCACTATCAATCACCGGCTCGATCCCCTTCCAAAGGTTCTTGGCTGCCATGCTCACCCCGATCACCTTGTGCGATTGCAACTCTTTGACCCGCATCGCGATGTCAAAATCATCCGGGTGCGGCTTGTAGCCTTTCATCCGCCGCAAACGGTTGGCAATGGTCGGCCATTGTGACGAGTTCAAATCGGCCATCACTTCGCGTTTGACTTGCTCTGTTAATGGCTTCCCCTCTCGTTCTTTGGCGGCAGCCGCCTGTCTGGCTCGTCGTTCGGCCGACTGTTTTTGCAACTCGGCGATGCGGTCCTGACGCGCCTTGACGTGGGCGGCATACTCCTCTTCGGGCATCCGCTCGAACGCCACCGTCACGGGGATCTTCACCTCGGTGTTCTCGGATTGGATGGCGAGATCGGCCTTGAAATCCATCGATTCGGTGACACCGAGTTCGCGATGGAAGACCCACGTGCCGTTTCCAGTCATCTCAAACCCGGTTTCCTTACTGTTGGCCGCGGGTGAGGCGAGGGAATAAGATTTACCGATCGTCACCAAGTCGCCGTCCTCGCGTTGAATCTGGTAGCTGGCTGTTTCACCGCCGCCGGTCTTGACCGATTCGTCATTGTCGTTGGCGAAGGGTCCGAATCTCGGTCCGAAGCGAGAGTTGTTTGAAGAACGTGAGGTGATGGTCAGACCGCTACCATCCTGCCATTGTTTGGTCTCTTGTCCGGGCAGTGCATCGAAAGGCAACAATGACAGGTTGCCCAACAGGAACGGCAATTGTGAATCACCGCGCATGCTTTCGACGCCGCCGGTGGTGGTCAAGACCAGGGTGCTGGTGGATTGGGTGAGCCCGCGGAAATCGGGGCGATCGAAGGGGCCACGCGGGATCGGTGGGCCGCCCCGGCGCGGACCGAATCCGCCTCTCCGCGGACCGCCACCGGAGGACTTGGTTTTGACCGCCTTGCTCAGTCCACCGCTGTACTCGACCGTCATCGTCTCGCCTTCGATGCGTTTTCCGGAAAAGGCGATGATCCCTTTCATGGTATCGACCGACGCAGGTGTGTCGGCGGTGATCGTCACCGTGTAAGCAACCACCTCGTCGGGGGCAATTCGGTACCGCAACGGTTCGGCTTTCGCGTTTGCGCCGAACACAAACGCAATGCCACCGATCAAAAGCAAACGAATTGTTGTGAGCGTCATGTATTACTCCACTTGTCGAAACGGGTTGAGTTGTTCGGGAGACATCTTGTCGACCAGACGCTGGGCGATGGTGCGGAATGAAGCGTTGGGGTGACGACTTAGTACGGCAATCGCATCGGCCACATCGCGTGAGAAACTGGCGACGGGACGGCGATTCAAGTCGTGCAGCCAATACAATAGTCGGTGTTCGTTTTGCAGGTCGGTCAACAGACCAGCCTCCTGATCCGGCGTCAGCGGGACCGCCCGGTAGGAATCTGGGGTTCCTGCTTCACCGCGACCGTCCACCCAAGCTTGCCGCTCGTCCGCCGTCATGCGAATCACTTCGGCATGAATCGGAACCCGCCGCTGTGCATTGCCTGAAACCAAGGTGATGGTGCGATCAAGTCGTACCGAATCAACCATTCCGGCTTCCAAGTCGAAGTCGACTTCGGCATCACCTGACACGAAGTGGACGGTTGAACGATCATGATGGACTTCATCCTTCGGTCGCTTTGGATCGACGCGTACTCCGTCTGCGGTGACCGGCGAAACGTCTTTCACGTCGAACGGCAATGCCGGCAAGACCAATTCAGGGAGCGATGCCAATGCGAATGGCAATTCCAGGTTGCCTTGCTGGGAGATCAGTTCGCCGGTCCTGCTGAGAACGGCGTGTCCGGTTCGACTGCCGTTCCAGCGTCGATAGTGATTTCCGTGGTGAAGTAGCCCGATGTCAGGGACGATTCCATCGGTGGGCTGATCGAGCGTTTCAATCAGTTGAAGATCGCTGCGGATACGCAAATGATATCCAACGCTATCGGTCGCAAGAACTTTCGTAACGACCAGGCCATCGATCTGGGTGTCGACGTCGGAAAGCTGCGAGCAAAGCGTAAGCAAGAAAGCATACTCCTGCCCGGGTTGCATCTGATAGCACAGCCGGTCCGAGGTATCCGTTTGAGCCAACGTTGCGGAGGGAGCTGGATCAGTCGGGATGGTTTGTGTCCGCGGCAGGCGCCACCTCGTCACACCGATTGAACCGAGGGCGACGAATACGGCGATCGCTCCCAGCCATCCGGATCTTGGCGACCACGAGGCCGAATGACGTGAATGTGGGTTTGATTCGGGCAGCAGGTGAACGTGGGGCTGTTGCACATGGGCCAAACACTGCTCCAGTCGACGAGCAACTTGATCTGCCGATTCGTATCGATCGTTCGGGCATTTGCGGTGCAGTTGACGAATGATCTGGCACAGCCATTCGGGAATGGCGGGATTCAATTCACGAATTTGACGAGGGGTCTGGTCGGAGATTTGTTGCAGGACCCCATAGGTGGTGTTTGCGCGAAATGGTGGGCGGCCCGTGCAGAGCGTGTAAAGGACGCTCCCCAAACTGAACAAATCCGACCGCTGTTCGATCAATTCGCCCCGTGCCTGTTCCGGCGACATGTATTGCGGAGTTCCCGCAATCACTCCCGTCTTGGTCACCGAAGCGTCATCGACAGCCCGCGCCAATCCGAAATCGGTGATGACCAATCGGTCGGTCCCATCGCTAAGCAGGATGTTTGCCGGCTTGATGTCGCGATGCACCAAACCTTGCGCGTGAGCGGCGGCCAATCCCGCCGCGATTTGGTGTCCGATTCGCAGTATTTCTTCCACCGGTAACGCGCCCTGACGGTCGATGCGCGATTGCAGCGATGGGCCGCGTACGTAGGGCATCACCAAATACGGTAGTCCATCGGCTTCAGCAACACCGTAGATTTCGATGATGTTGTCATGAGTCACAGCGGCGGCAGCCTGGCACTCGCGGGCGAACCGTTGACGCGACGCACCGCTGGTCGCCAAATGGGGTGCCAGAACCTTGATGGCCACCACGCGTTTCAGTGACGGATCGAACCCTTTCAGGACCACTCCCATGCCGCCGTATCCGACCACGCCGCTGATTTCGTAAGTGCCCAGTCGGCCGAGCATGTCGGGCTGATCCGTCGGAGCCAGTGTTTCCAGCACATTGCGAATCGGTTGCGAGTGATCCCGCCATGACGACTCGGCGAGCAGGTCGTGGGCTTCGTGCCAACACGAAGGAGCTGCCGCACATTCTTCCAGACGTTGGCGACACCAGGAACAGTTCTCCAAGTGTGATTCAAACGCGGATTCTTCTACCGCACTCAATCGACCCTGAAGATAGGCCTCGATCCGATTCGAGCCGCAAACATCAAAATGTGGACTCATGATTGGTCGGCCTCCAAACGCGCTACCGCTTCACGCAGCTGACGCATGACGCGACTGCGAACGGCGTAGACGCTCCCGATGGTACGATCCATCTGGCGAGCCGCATCCTCGATCGAGTCCCCGTCCAAGACGGTCATCTGGAAGATCCGCCAGGATTGAGGCTGAATCTTGTTTCGTACCTGTTCGGACGCCGTGAGATAGAGTTGCCGTCGGTATTCCAGATCGAACCGTTGGGCCGTTTCAGAATCCGGATCGGGACATTCCTCCAGCCAGTCCAGCATTCCGGTGCCTCCGACGGCTACATCGCGAGGCCCGCGGGTCATGAATTTGACCACCGCGTTTCGTGTGATCCGGCTCAGCCAGTGGCGAAATCTCGTCTCGGCGCATTGTTTTTCCCAGCGACCGATGGCCGATGAAACAGCCAAAAGCACCTGTTGTGCCAGGTCCTGCGCGTCGGCGTCCTGCATCCCTCGGGATTTCGCCGCGCGATAGATGACGGGGCGATACATGCTCGAAAACTCTTCCCAGGCGCACCGGTCGCCCGCGTCTTCTTTGACTCGACGGATCAGGCTTTCTCGGGTTTCTGGAAAATCAGTCATCGTGGGCTCCAAAACAGTCCACTATATCTAATCCAGCATCACCGAAATTCTGACACGCGTCGGGAAAAAAATCCCAAGAATCGCGGGCGTTTTGTCTCGAACGGGGCAGCTGTTTAATCTGAACCGCGGGCGTTCGTTTCCCTGAACAACGGGCTGTCCACCACTGCCGCGATCGTGTCGACGATGCGGTAGTCGTGGTCTGCGGATTGCCGGACGATGGCTTCAATCTCGGTGAAGTTTTCCGGTTCGATGCCGTTGGCGTACGTCAGCAGCTTGGTGACAAAACAGCGGACGAAACGCTTTTGGTTGACGTCGCTGTTCATCAGCTCGCGGAACTCCGTGATGTCCTGGTACTCGGCACCGCTCAGAAAGGTCGCCGACGCGTCGATCGGGATCGTCGAAAACGACTGATTGCGTTTACCCGATGGACCGGACGGATCGGCCGGCCCAGACACATCGATATACTCGTCACGCCAGGCTCCGATCGGATCGAAGTTTTCAAAGGCATAGCCGAACGGGTCGATGTTCTGGTGGCACGCCGCGCAGGTGGCATCGCTCTGGTGCGCCTGCAGGACTTCTCGAATCGTCGTCGCCGACCGAATGTCCGGCTCCTTGATCTCGACATCGGCCGGCGGTGGGGCGGGATGAATCCCCATGAAGTTTTCCATCACATAGATCGCGCGGTGGATCGGTGAGGTGTTCAAGGTGTCCGCGGTGAGTGTCAAAAACGCCCCCATGCCGAGAAATCCTCCGCGACGCCCATCGTCAAACACATACTTGCGATGGACCGAATCGCTGGGGACGTTTTCCAGTTCGTAGACTTTGGCAAGGTCGGCGTTGACGAAGGAGTAGTCGGCGGTCAGCAGTTCCGGCAGCGGTCGGTTGTGATCGACGGCATGACGAAAGAAGGTGAGCACTTCGCGGACCATGTCCTCGCTGATGGCTTTCTTTTCATAAAGCGGATAGCGATCCACGTCGGGAGCCATAAAGTTGATGCGGTCCAATTGCAGCCATGCGTAAGGGAACTCGCGAAGAAACTCGTCGGCCTGGCGGGTTTCGATTCGTCGTTGCAACTCCTCGAGCACGGCGTCAAAGGAATCCAGCCGGCCGTTGCGGGTTTTGTCGATGAGCGTTCGATCGGGAGTCGTGCTACCGAGCAGGTAGCTGAGTTTTGTTGCGAACCGATCGTGGCGATCCGATTGCTCGGGATGGAGCATCAGGAACGACGGCGAGGCCAAGACGGCGACGATGCCTTCCTTCAACGCGCCGACATCGCCCAATGACTGCTGCTGTGATTGCACCAACGCCACGATCGGTGCCAATTCCGCTTCCGTGACGCCGCGACGCCAAGCCCGCTCGGCGATCGGGGCGAGGAGCTTCGCGGCGTCCTTCACGTCCGGATCGGCGCCGAGCAGCGCGACGTGACGCTGCGGCGGCCAGGAGTCATAGAGCGGACCTTCGATCGTGACGCTGGCGATCAACGGTCGTGGGCCCTGCCAGTACGGTACCCAGTGAACCCAATGAGACGGTTTGTCGCGCCGGGTCGCCGCCTTGGGAACCTCCTCGGTGACGACGCGCTGGTACAGTTGCGGGTCGGCTTCCTTGAGGTAATCGTGAGCGATGCGGTACTGGAATTTGAAGTTTCCGTTTCCGATCATTCGCAAACCATCGGTGTGGTGCGAAAACTCCAGGGGCGTTCCTTCGGCCAACCAGACGTCGGATTTGAATTCTTGTAGGTCGCCTTCTTGCAAGTTGAAATCAATGTTGCGGTTGCCGAGATGCATGCGCAACGTCAGCGGATCCTCGTCGTGGATGCCGGTTTGGTCTTGCGAGTACACGTGTCGATCGAGCGTTTTCGCGCGGACGGTGATTCGATAGTTTCCTGAGTGCGGGGCGTTGACGAAGTTTTTGCAATAAATGCGTTGTCGCGTGCCGTGGATTTCGACCCCATCGTCGCTGCGGCTGGTTCGATCGGCGCGAGCACGATTCGAGGTGTCGACCGCTTGCAGTCGTTTCGGGCCGTTGTGGTAGCGATTTGGTGTCGGTCGGTTCCCGCTGAAGATCACATTGTCCAGCACCCGCCGCACGGCGGTGATGTACTGGTCGAGATGAAACTCGCTCATCCCGAGTGTTTCGCCGTGGGTGTCAAAGCCGTCGTGCAGCGTG
The DNA here is from genome assembly GCF_014154935.1 of Stieleria mannarensis. GTDB lineage: Bacteria > Planctomycetota > Planctomycetia > Pirellulales > Pirellulaceae > Stieleria > Stieleria mannarensis. Next base: position 77,357 of record NZ_JACEHH010000038.1, on the reverse strand, counting down.
TCGCCCAGCAAGTTGGCCAGCGGGTCATGGGTCCCGACGTGCTCGATCAACAGCGCGTCGCGGAGACTGTTTTCGAACTCGCGGTTGTTCAGCCGACGGGGTGGTGATTGGTTCGGTCGCTGTGACTGTTGTTCATACCGTGTGATCTGTTTTCGCAGGAATGCGTTCAGCGCCGCTTTTTCCTCTGCGGTCATGCGATTGTGCTTGGCCGGCGGCATTTCGCCGGCTTCCACGCGTTCCAGGCTACTGACCCAGAGGTCGACGTTTTCGGCATCGGCGGATCGGCGCAGGTCGTGGAAACTGAAGTCACCTTTCGGCTCTGGTCCGGTGTGGCACTTGGAGCAATGTTGTTTGATCAACAACGGGTCTGCGCTGCAAGGCGTTGCAATCGACGCGGCGATGCAAAGGACCAGCCAGGAAATAAAACGAATCATCAAGAATCTCCTTAGGCCTTTCCGGTTGCGAAATCAAATGAACCGCTGCTCTGGTTGAATTGGTCGTATTCCAAGCCGAACCGCCGGAGCAAGGTTAAGAACAGGTTGCACAACGGCATGTTGTCACCGCCGGCATCGCGGGTGTCGACGTGCCCGCAGTGATTGAAACCGCCACCGGCGACCAGAACCGGCAGGTTGCGGTTGGAGTGGGTGCCGCCGTATCCCATGCCGCTGCCGAACAGGACGACGGTGTGATCCAGCATGCTGCCGTCGGCACGAGGTTCGGGGATTTCATCCAGCTTTTTCAGACATCGCGACAGTTGCGCGATTTGGAACGACTCGATCGCCACCAGTTCCGCAACGGTGTCTTCCTTTTTGCCGTTGTGCGTGCAGGCGTGGTAACCGCGAGTGACGCCCATCACATCGGTGTAGGACAGCTCGGGTGAGAAACCGATCGTCGCCACGCGGGTCAGATCGGTTTGAAACGCGTAGGCGACCATGTCGAACACGGCGTTGTATCGGTTGTCGATCGTGATGTCGCTGCCGGTAAAGTAGCCCGAGAGATCAAACTTGGGCTTGTCGCGATCGACCCACTGTTGGCGGTCGACCAGGTTTTGTTCCAGGTCGCGCAAAGAATTCGCGTACAGATCCAGTCGCGCCTGATCATTTTTCGATGCCCGCTTGCGGACACCGGAAAACTGTTCCCGCACGGCGTCCAGAATGCTGCGATTTTGCTGTAACAATTGCCGGCGCTGTTGCCGCTGTTGTGCGGTCAGGTTCAAAAACAGATGGTCATACATCCGTTGTGCGCCGGTGAACGGTTTGATGTCGACACCGTTGGCGTTCCAACTGAGTCGGATGCTGCGTTCCAGACAGGCATTGACCGAAGCAAAACGCGTGTGGGTTCCGGTGTGCCGGGCGACGATCTGGTCGATCGACATGTTTTTCTCAGGAAACGCCGCGCTTGTTTCCGGCAACACGCCACTTAGAAAGGCGATCTCGCGGCCGTGACCACTCTTCATGTTGTGGTCGGTGTGCGAAAGGATACTGATCCGGTCGCGTAGCCACTCGAGCGAACTCAACGTTTTCGGGAAATGAAAGTCCGTTCCAAACTCGGCGGGAAAGAAGTGTTCCGGGTGGGCTCCGAAGGGATTCGCCACGATCAACAATCGCGTTGGTGTTGTGGCGGACGCGGGGGATGCGGCGGAGGCCGTCGATTCCAGCATCGGCAGGGTCAGTGTTCCGCCGAAAGCTTGGAGGATTGATCTGCGGTCAAACATTGGGAAATGAGTCTCCAATTGGAGGGCGTGGGGAATGCGGTTCGCTGGCCGTCAGGATGCTTCCGGCCAGGACGGGGTGGGATTAACGATCGGCGGCGACGAAGACACGGACTTGATCGCTGCGGGAACGGATCCGCCAACTGAATCGGATCGTGCGTCGATCCGCCGAAAGCGTGATCGTTTCGTTTTCCAACGTGGGGTCCGATTTGGGATTGGTTCGATCGGTGACGTAAGCGGTTCTCGGATCACCAAAGATTTCGTTTTGGCCCTTGAGCAGACTGCTAGAGAACACGACGCCAAGGATCGGGCGGTTGAACGTGATCGATCCTTCGCGGGTTCGTTTTTCAGGGCCGATCGCATCGAGATGGATGAAGTAGCTGTCGACCAAAGTGCCGCGGGGCACCGCGCCAAAATTCTGCCAGCGGGGTTTGACCCGGTAGTGCCCCGGAGCATCCAGGCTGACCGGCAAGTCCGTTTCCAGCAATGTCGATTCCGTGCGTTCTTTGAAGCAGAGCACGAGGTCGTGTTCGAATTGTCCGACGCGAACCGAAGTCGGCGGGGTGTGCAGGAACCGCACGTCGCCGGTCGTCGTCGGGATGGCGTCACGATTCATTCCAGGCTGCACGAACAGATCTTGATCGTAGCTGGATTCGGCCACCGAGGTTCCATCAAACAGGACGGTCTGTCGGTCTTTCAGCCGGACGCGTTGTTGGCTGCGTTCAACTTCCGCATCGACCACACCGTCAAACACGTGAACCTTTGCCTGGCCATTCGCTGGCAAGCTGACACCGAACGAGGTGCCCAGATCCACAACGTTCAGACCGGGGACTTTCACTGCAAACCCGATGACGGAATCGGGCACCTCGGCGGTCACCGTGCCCGAGACCAATTGAACTTGCAGTGGATCATTCATCTCGATCTGGGACGGTCCGGCAAGGAACAGCTCGACGCCTGATTCCATCCGGATCTTCATGCTGCCCGACTGAAGATCCACCCGACCGCTTCGCAACGCGCTTCCGGATTCAAGCTTTCGCCGGCCCGAGTAGGCCAGCCCATTCTCGGACGCGGTGACGATGCCGAGGACGCGGCTGACCGGTGAAGCATCCAAATCGATCGCCGCAATCGGTTTGTCGTCCAGTCGGCTGTTTCCCCACCACCCAATGCCGACAGCCGCCAACAGCGAGGCGGCAATGGCAAAAACCTTCCAACGCACCGAGTGGATCGGAAACAAAAACCCGTCCGCTGCGGCTTTCGACGTCGCGTTTTCGGTCCTCGAGTCGGGCCCGCGTGAGAAAACACCTGCAATCTGCCTTTCGATCTCATGCTGCATGTCGACAAATTCCAGGTATTGCCGCTGGCCATCGGGATTGTCCCGCAACCAATCATCCAGCGCAGCGACGTCCTCGTCCGAGGCGATCTGGTCGTGGACCGCTTCGAACAACGGCATCGTTTCGGATCCGTTCGGACCACTCATAGCGTCCCTCCGGCGATTCGTTTTTCGACACAATGTGCCAGCATTCGCCGCACACGTTGCAAACGTTTGCTCATTGCATTGGTGATCGGCTGGCCGGCCGGACTGTCCGTCGCGGCGGAGACTTCGTCGGGAGTGATGCCATAGCGAGTGCGCAGCAATTCGATGTCCGGCCACTTCAACTCTTGCAAGCACGCCTGCAAGGCGACGCGGCGCTCGGTCAGTGCGTCGTCGTGTTGCCGACGGGCGTTCGCCAATTGCTCGATCACGTCCTGGGAAAAATTCAACCGCTCGCGAGCCTTGGACTTTCGGTAACGCAGCACTTCGTAAAATGCGATCTGGCAAGCCCATGCTTTGAACGAACGAATCGGCTCCTCCGCCTGAAAGTACTTCGTCCACAGCGTTTTCGCCGTCTCCTGCATCAATTCATCCGCATCGGGGCGATGCGGCACCAGGGACAGAATGAAGCGGTACACTTCATTCTCCCAGCGGGAATATTCGGAAACGAAATCGAGTTCGGTCGGCATCGTGGGCAGCTAAAAAGGCGGGGCGTCACGTATTAGCCGCCGAAATTCGGAGATCTGCCTCAGAAAAATCAATTTCCGAGGCAGATTTTGTCAAAATGACTCGCTCATTGGACAGTGTCCCTTTGGATGTAGCTACGCTCGCCAGAGCGTGGAAAACGCTGGAGAACCACCTTCTGGCGAAGGTAGCGACATTCACACGGCGATTCACGATGTATTTTGTATCCAGTGACGCTGTCCAGTTCAGCAGCATCTGAGCACTACTACGGAGAGCATCACCATGATGCAACCAATCATACACCGCGTCCTTCCAGCCCTCGTTGTCCTGTGTTTGATCACTCCGGCGAACACTCAAGCCGCCGACCAGCTGGTCGGTGACTGGTCGCTTCAGTTGGACTCCCAGACGCCCGCTTGGATGAGCGTCAAACAGCTCGGTGACAAACCGGAGGTCCTGTTGCGATTGCACGTCGGTCCGGAAGGTCCACATCAAGACGTCAAAGTAGTTGACGGACGTTTGACATTCACGTTGCGGCAGAACAAGAAAGCGACGGATGTCAAAACCGTCGACGTCGGGGTCGAGAATGAAAAATTGAACGGTGTGATCATTTCCACGGCAAAGGACGGCACGGTTCGTCGCGACGAGTTCACCGGCAAGAAGATTCCACCCGTGCCCTCCACGCCGCCCGATCTGTCCAAGGTCCGATTCGGGCACCCGATCCGGTTGTTCAATGGGAAAGACCTGACGGGTTGGCGGGCACACGAGCCGGAGAAGGTCATGGGCTGGGGCGTTCAAGACGGCTTGCTGGTCAACACGACGCCGAAGACCGATTTTAGTGCTACGGGGGCCTACGCCAATCTACGCACCGACGCGGTCTTTGAAGACTTTTGGCTGCACATCGAATTCAACATCGGCCAGGCTCTCAATAGTGGCGTTTACTTGCGCGGCATGTACGAAGCCCAAGTCGTCGATCGTGACAGCCGGATGCAGGGCAAGCAGGGCGTCGGCGCGATCTTTGGGCAAATCGCGCCCTCGGTGAACGCCGGCAAGGAAGGCGGTCAGTGGCAGACCTATGACCTGACGCTGGTCGACCGCCACGTCACCGTCGTTTTGAACGGCGTCAAGGTCATCGACAACCAGCCCGTCGTCGGCCCGACTGGCGGCGCGGTGTTCACCGACCCCACACAGCCCGGACCGATTCACCTGCAAGGCGACCACACGAGCGTGATGTACCGCGACATCTACCTGGCTCCGGTGATCGGTGAGTAGCCGGACAGTCGCCGTCCTCTCCGAGGTCGGCGCGGGGGGGCAAAGCTTCGCTTTTGCCCGCCGAGTTCGGAGAACACGGCGACGCTCGCTCGACTGGGAAAATGGGGGCTATGGAAAACCGATGAGCTGATGATGGTCGACTGACACGTCACCGTCGCCCTCTATGGGGTCAAGGTGATTAAAGACTAGCCCGACAGTCGCCGTCCTCTCCGAGGTCGGCGCGGGGTAAAGCTTCGCTTTTGTCCGCCGAGTTCGGAGAACACGGCGACGCTCGCTCGGGAAAGGGGGGAGTGGACGACGCGAGGAGTCCTCGCGGTGCACATTTCGAACGGACTCGTCGCCTCGTCCACTACTTGACTCGCAATCTGTGACGCACCACTAGCGTTTGGGTGTCGCGGCGTCGATCACGTTGAAAAAGTCCTGCATGATGGCCGGTCCGTCAAAGTCTTCCCACAGCACCATTTTGACGGGATTCTTTGGGCGATCCACCCAACCACGGTCGTGAAGCGCGGGGCGAGGGATTTCGACGGCCTTGCCCAATCCGGGGTCTTTCAGGACCGCAACCGCCGTGGCGTCAAAGAACGATCGGAACGGCGGATCACCATGCTGGGACGCATGCTGATACAGGTTGACCGAATAGTCGCCCAAGGTCGTGAAGGTGCCTCCGTGACGCCCTTGGATCACGGCGTCGACTTTCGGGCCCTTTCCGGGCATTTTGTCAAAGATGTCCTGCTGATAGGCCTTCACGCCCCAGCTGCCCGAAGGATCGTTGTAGCGGACCGTCACCATTTCAAATTCCACCGGCAATGACAGCACGTAGTCGATACAAGTCAAATCCGCGGTCATGTTGTACTCGCCGGGGCCGGGATAGTTGGACCCCAGCCAGACGATCTTGACGTTGGGAATGATCGACGGGGCTTTGGCGAGCGCCAAGGCGATGTTGGTCAGTTTTCCGATCGGCAACAGCACCAGTTTACGGTCGGACGGTTTCTTGGCTTGGGCGACAATGAATTCGACCGCTTCTTTACCGTCATAGTTGTCGTCGTGAATGTGCGGCAGGATTTCTGAAAAGCGACCGTTGGCCCCTTTCAGCATGGGCAATCGTGGATGAAAGCCACAGAGTTCGACGACACGCACGGCTTCGGCCATCTGTTCGTCCACGTCGCCGCCGTTGTGGGTTTGGTTGACCGTGATCCCTTCCACTTCGAAGCTGTCTTTGCTCAGTAAGGCATAGGCAATCGCGTGTTGATCATCCGTCTCGTTGTTTGCGTCCGAGTCGATCAGCAGGCGGATTTTTTGGCCGTCCTCGGCCGCGGCGCAGATTGCCATCGCCGCCCAGAGCAGCGCCACGCCAATTCCAATGTTGATTCGAATCATCCGATTGTTTCTCTCGTTGTCGTGTTTCTCGGTGGATGCGTCCTCGGATCTCGCTTCTATCCTACCTGGATCGCGGAGACCATGGGGAATTGTTTGCCCCTCGGAAATCAGCGACAATGCCCGCGTGGACGGACAGGCGGGCGCGATCGATTGGTTGAAACATTGGCCCGTTCAAACAACGATGCCGATCGGGTGCGGCGATGTCATTGACGACCAGCAAGATCACGGAGCTAGCGCCAGATCAGGCTTCGCTCAATGCAGCGAACAAGCTGATGAAGCCCAGCAAGTGGCCCGCGCTGACTCGGCACGGCGATCTGGTCTGGGGTGAATGCCAAGGCAGCGGCGCTAATCCCTATCGCACGGTCTTTGACAATTCCAACGCGGGTTACAAATGCACGTGCCCCTCACGCAAGTATCCTTGCAAGCACGTGCTGGCGCTGATGTGGATGTACGTCGAGGATCCAGCGCCGTTTGCCGATGGCGAAACGCCTCAGTGGGTGAACGATTGGTCGGGGCGTCGCCGCAACACGAGCGGCAGTGCGCGGGGCAAGTCGGACGAGAAGTCCGTCAGCAAAGCCGGCAAGAGCCTGGCGGTCGCCCAACAAGCGGAGCAGAACAAGCCGCTGGATCCCAAGGCCGAGGCACGACGCAAAGCGGCCGCCGAGAAACGCGCCAAAGCCACTCGCAAGTCGATTGCGGCGGGGATCGATGAATTGCAGCAGTGGACCGAGGATCAAGTTCGAGGCGGACTGGCGGCGTTCCTGAGCGATCCGAATGCGCGTTGCCGAACGATCGCGGCGCGGTTGGTGGACGCCAAGGCTCAAGCGATGGCCAGCCGGTTGGACGAATTGCCGTCACGGCTGATGCAGGTCTCCGGCGATCGGCGGCTCGATCTGCTGATTCAAGAACTCGGACGCATCGTGCTGATTTGCCGAGCCTGGAAAGCGAATCAAGAGGACGCAGAGTTGACGCGGTTGGTCGGAAGTAGCGAAACCCGCGACTCGATCTTGGAATTGCAGCACGCAACCCGAGTGGCGGCGATTTGGGAGGTGGTCGGGGAGCAAGTGACGACACGACGCGACGGTTTGGTCAGTCAGGCGACTTGGCTGATGAACCTGGGAGACGGACTTCGGTTCGCGTTGTTGCTGGATTTCTTTCCCGCTTCACTTGGCAATCGAAGCAGCACGTTTGCGGTCGGGGAACGGTTTGAAGCGGAGTTGGCGTTCTATCCCGCACGGCATCCTGTTCGTGCGGTGATTGCCGAGCGAAAAAGCGGCGATCCCTCCCGAGCCGTCGATGAAATGTCCTGGCCGGTCACGACGACACCGCCGCTGGACAGTTACCGCGAAACGTTGGGTCGGGCGCCGTGGATGGACACCGTCCCGATGCTCTTGCCCGGCGGTCGGATCGCTCAAGCGGATTCGAGTTACTGGTGGCGGTCCGACGACGGCGGGATCGCGCTGCCGATTGGCGGAAGACCGGCCAAGCACATCGCCGGTGTCGCCATGCAACAGACCGCCGCGTTGTGGGACGGGATGATTCTTACCCTGCTTTCGTCGCAGTCCGAATGGGGAAGCCTTTCCTATGGCGAGTGATCTGCTGCAAACATTGAACGCACTGAAGGGATGCTGGATGATCGGTGGTTCGGCGGTGGGAAAAACGCCCGCGTCATGGCGCGCCGCGGTACAGGACGATCCGAATCCAGAGTTGGCGATATTGGCGTTGGCCGGGCAAGCGATGCAATTCGCGCTTCAAGCGACGCCCGGTGGCGAACTGAAAGTCACGCCGACGTTGCCCGCTTTGAGTTTGCCGACACCGCCGCCGCAAGCACGCCAGCACTTCCGACACTTGATTCGCATCATCAAGATCACCGAGTCGCAGACGGCGGACGTGATGCACTTGCTCGCGGCGCGCGGCTACGTCGTTCATCCGGCCGACTACATGCCGAAAAGTTTCCACCTGTTGCCGGACGTCTACGGATCATGGGCTTCGTGGCAGAACGCCGAACAGGAAAGTGACAAGACGGGGGAACACGATCAAATCAACGCCGACAATTGGGATGCCTGGATGCCGGCGGAACGTCGGGCCGCGTTGTCCGTCTTGCGTCGCACGCAGCCCGAGGCGGCGCGGCAGTTGATCGCGGACAAGGCTCCGACCGTCCCCGCCGCCGAGCGATTGAGAATCATCGAAACGATCGGCGAAGCATTGTGCGAAGAAGATCAATCTTTATTGGAAGGTTTTTCAAAAGACCGGTCTGCCAAGGTCCGTCGACTGGTCGAGCAGTACCTGGCCCGCATCGGAGCGGCCGAGGACGAGGCAGCTGAAGTCGCGGAGTTCGCAGATTTTTTTTCGGTCGCCAAGAAGCGTCTCCGGGGCGGTTTTAAAATCACGGCCAACCGGTTGAAGACGACCGCCCAGCGAAAACGTCGTGGCGAGTTGGCTGCCAAACTGAGCCTGCAGAGTTTTGTGCAAGGCTTGGGGTTGCCCGACGAAACCGAATTGATCAGCGGCTGGGAGCACGTCGACGAAGAAGCGTCCGACAGTCTGGTGCGGATGGTCGCTGCGACCGGCAACGAGCAGGCCGCCGCGACGATGGCGACGCGCATCACCTCGCTCGATGGAATCTCGGCCGAAGGATTCCAACAGTTGTTCGACCGATTGGGGAAGGACAGTCGCGGCATGTTGCTCCCGCGTGTGCTGGAGAACGACGACGCCAGCCTTTCCGCTGCGGTCGTGTGTGCGCAGGGTCTGTGGGGCGAGATCACGCTGGAACAATTGAAACCGCTGCAGGCGCTCAAACAGCTGAAAAAGCTTGCCGGTCAAGACACGACGAAGAACACGGTCGGGCAACAGACGCTTCGTCGGGGCCTGTTTTCGTTGGGGTTGTTGGCAGACCAAGCTGCCGCGACACAGTTGCTGGCGATGTTTACCGAGACCAATCTATTTGCATCCGACCCGATGCTTGGACTACTTAAACTCAATGCGTGCTTGCCACCAGGAGAGCCTCAGTGACTGAAGTCTTACGCGAGCCGGTCGAGAAGACCTATGCCGATGATCTGAAAGCGTTGAAAGCGGACGATCACCATCCCAAACCGGCCGGTTGGGTGCTCAGCCCTCAAGCCGTTGTCACCTACATCGTCGGCGGCAAGGTGGGCAAGCGACAGATCGATGCCAAGTATGTCGGCGATCGTCGGCTGATCGAAACCGCCGTTGCAACGCTGGCGACCGACCGGGCGTTGCTGTTGATGGGCGTCCCGGGGACGGCCAAGAGCTGGGTTTCGGAGCACATGGCCGCGGCGATCAGCGGTGATTCGACAAAGATCATTCAGTGCACCGCCGGTACCGACGAGAACCAGATTCGGTACGGATGGAACTACGCACAATTGCTGGCCAAGGGACCCAGTCGCGACGCGTTGGTGCCGACGCCGCTGTTTCGTGCGATGGAAAGCGGCAGTCTGTGTCGGTTGGAAGAGCTGACGAGAATGGGATCGGACGTGCAGGACACGCTGATCACGGTGTTGTCCGAAAAGATGCTGCCGATCCCTGAATTGAACGACGCGGTCTACGCACAACGCGGTTTCAACGTGATCGCAACCGCGAATGATCGGGACAAGGGCGTCAACGAATTGTCGGCCGCTTTGAAACGTCGCTTCAACGTCGTCGTGTTGCCTTTGCCAGACGATTTGGATCAAGAAATCCAGATCGTCACCCGGCGTGTCGGCGAGATGGCCCGGTCGCTGGATCTGCCCGCACCGAAGAATGTGGTCGAAGAGGTCACGCGGGTGCTGGCGATCTTTCGCGAACTGCGAGGCGGCGAAACTGCTGATGGAAAGACGACGCTGAAGAGCCCGTCGGCCACGCTTTCGACGGCCGAGGCGATCGCGGTGATGGTCAGCGGGTTCTCCCACGCGGCCTACTTCAACGACGGCATCCTGACCGCCGAAGGACTTGCGCCGAACGTGCTCGGTGCGATCGTCAAAGATCCGGTCCAAGACAAAGCCGTTTTGGAAGAGTATTTGGAGACGGTTTTAAAGAAACGCCGTGACTTTGCGGATTACTACACCACGCTGACCGAGTTGGTGTGATGCCAGGGGAAGTCGAGTATTTCGGCATACGACATCACGGCCCCGGGTCGGCACAGCGTTTGGTGGAGTCGCTTGATCGCGTGCGGCCGGCCGAGGTATTGATCGAGGGGCCCGCCGATCTGTCGGAATTAATTCCGATGTTGGCGGACAAGGACATGGTGCCACCGGTTGCCTTGCTGGCTTACCCGGCCGGTGAACCGGAACGTTCGGTGTTTTGGCCGTTTTCGGTGTTCTCGCCCGAATACCAAGCGATTCTTTGGGCGGCAAAGCACGACGTGCCGGCTCGCTTCATCGATTTGCCGGTTTACTGGCGGTTGCGAGACTCCGTTCCGGCGGCCGAACCAGAAGCGGCAGCTGAAAACTTTGACGCGAGTGACGAACACAAACCGGGATCCGATGACGTTCCAGAAAGTCCATTGGCGACGATCCAATGGGATCCGATCGGGGCACTTGCGTTTGCGGCCGGCTATGTAGACGGCGAGAGTTGGTGGCAGGATGTGATCGAAGAGAACCCCCAGCCGGGGCCGATTTTCGCCGCGGTCGCCGATGCCATGCGGGCGTTGCGAGAGGACGTGCCGCCGCCGAAAGAGGACGAAGCGGCTCGCGAGGCACACATGCGGCTGGAAATCGCCAAGTCACGCAAACGTGACGAAGGGACGATCGCAGTCGTCTGTGGCGCTTGGCATGTCCCGGCGTTGACCGAAAAGCACACGGCCAAAGACGATCGGGCGCTGCTCAAGGGCGTCCCCAAACGAAAGGTCTCGGCAACGTGGACTCCTTGGACCGCGCCCCGTTTGGCCCTGTCCAGCGGCTATGGAGCCGGCGTCCGCGCGCCTGGCTGGAACCGGCATCTGTGGGAAACGCCACGCAACGAACAAGCGACACGCTGGATCGCGCGGATCGCTCGTTGCTTGCGAGAACAAGGCCAAGTGGTTTCGACCGCATCGCTGATCGAAACCGAACGGTTGGCGGTCTCGTTGGCGGCGATCCGCGGACGACCGCAAGCCGGGTTTGAGGAACTGACCGACGCCACCGTGGCCTGCATGTGCTTTGGGAATCACCAGTTGTGGCAGTCGATTGCCGCGGACGTGTTGATCGGCAGCGAAGTGGGCCGTATTCCTGACGGCGTGCCGCTGGCTCCGTTGTTGGAGGATTTACAACGACAACAAAAGACGGCTCGACTGAAGCCCGAGGCATTGGAGCGTGAATTGTCGCTAGACTTGCGAAGCGACAGCGGACTGTTTCGTTCGACGCTGCTGCATCGCCTGGCTGCTCTGGATGTGCCGTGGGGGAAACTGGATGATCCGGGACGTAGCCGTGGAACGTTTCGCGAACGTTGGGTCTTGCGTTGGGAGCCCGAGTACTCGGTGTCCCTGGTCGAGAACCTGGTTTACGGTGCCACGATCGCCCAGGCGGCCTCCGGACGAATCATCGCTGGATTGCGGAAATCGAACCGGTTGGGTGACTTGTCGAATCTGGTCTTCGAAGCCCTGACGGCTCAATTGCCAGACGCCGCCGCCGAGGTCAGCGCGGCGCTTGAGCATCGTGCCGGACAGGCCACCGATTGCTTGGAGATGCTGTCGGCATTGCCGCCGATCGCGGACGTCCTGCGTTATGGGAAAGCCCGCCACGTTGACACGGGGCAGATGAATTCCTTGTTCGACCGGATTGCCGGCCAAGCTTCGATCGCCCTTCATTACGCGGCTCGCGGATTAGACGAAGAAGCCGCCGGCCTGCTGCGCAATTCGATTGCCGCAGCCGATCGTTCGATCCAGCTGATCGAGTCGCCGGCCCTGCCGCAATGGATCGACTCGCTCGGGGAAGTGATCCACGATGACCAGGCAACGGCGTTGGTCGCCGGACAGGCCGCCCGGTTGCTTTATGAAAGCGAACACCTGGGATCGGAAGACGCTGTCAGTCTGTTGAGCCGGAAACTGTCCCCCGGCACGACCATCGCAGACGCAGCAGGTTTCTTTGAAGGGTTTCTGGAGGGCGCCGGAAACCGTTTGATCCACGACGCGGATCTCCGCCACTGTGTCAGCGATTGGATCATGAGTCTGGATGAAGAGACGTTCGTTGAATCGCTGCCGCTGTTTCGGCGAGTCTTTTCAAACATGGACAAAATGGAACGTCGCCGGTTGCTCGACGCCGCGCTCGGCCGACAAACCACACAGACCGGTTATCAGGTGATCGAAGCCGTCGATCCGCTATGGTCCGATCACCTGCGGCGGGTCACCGAAATTTTGAGCGGAGGTGGATCCGATGGATGAACTGCAGCGGCGATGGCAAATGATGCTCGGTGGTCAGACGGAGGAGCTCGGCGAACACGACGCCCGCATCACCGCCGCACTCGACGCGTTGTATGAACAAGGCGATGGATCCGGCGGCGGAAAACGTTCGCGCCGCGGCGGGTTGGGGCGGTCCGCGCCACGTATCGCGAAATGGATGGGGGACGTCCGCGAGTGTTTTCCAACCCCGGTCGTTCAAGTCATCCAAAAGGACGCGTTTTCGCGGCTGGGATTGCAGCAGATGCTGTTGGAGCCCGAGTTTTTGGCGGCGATGCAAGCCGACGTCAATTTGGTCGCCGATCTGATGAGTCTGCGCGGCATGATGCCGGAAAAGACGAAACAGACGGCCCGCGAGGTGATCGGGAAAGTCGTCGCGGAACTGATGCAGCGGCTGGAACGAAGGACGGCCGAAGCGTTGCGCGGCGCGCTCGATCGTAGCAAGCGGACGACGCGACCTCGGGCAGCCGACATCGATTGGCCGCGAACGATCCGGGCGAACTTGCACCAGTACCTGCCTCAGTACAAAACCGTCGTGCCCGAGCGGCTGATCGGGTTTGCCAGGAAACAACGTCGATTGGTGGATTTGGACGAAGTGGTCTTGTGCGTCGATCAATCGGGATCGATGGCGCCCTCGGTCATCTATTCCTCCATCTTCGCCGCGGTGATGGCTTCGTTGCCGGTCGTGCGAACCCAACTGGTTTGCTTCGACACCGTGGTCCTGGACTTGACCGAAAAACTCTCGGATCCCGTCGAGGTCCTGTTCGGCATTCAGCTGGGCGGCGGCACCGACATCAACCAGGCGGTCAGCTACTGTTCCGAAAAGATCCAACAACCCCGCAAGTCGCATTTGATTCTGATCACCGATCTGTGCGAAGGGGGCAACGCCGACGAGCTGATTGCGCGGCTGGGCCGACTCGTTTCGGCCGGCGTCAACGTGATTGTTTTGTTGGCACTCAGTGACGAAGGGCGTCCCTACTACGACGCCGATTTGGCCGGCACCGTGGCCGCCATGGGCATCGCCGTATTCGCCTGCACGCCCGACCAATTCCCAGACTTGATGGCATCGGCGCTGCGCCGCGAGGACATTTTCCAGTGGGCGGCCAAGGAGGATGTAAAGACGATCGTGGCCGGCGAAAGCGACTCAGCGACTCGCTGACTCGTGGCTACCTTCGCCAGAAGGTGGATCCTGGGCGATTTCCACGCTCGCATCGAGCGTCGCTACGTCAAAGGGGCGGTCCCGCCATAGAAATCTCTTGATTCCGCGCTTCGCCGGCCTTGGGGCAGGATCTTTATTGAGAGTCACTTCGAATCCTCCGTCACGGAGCAACTCTCATCATGGCCACTCCTTCTTTAGACACTCACCGTCGATCGATCTGGTCGGCTGTCAGCGGGGCGTTCGTCGTCCTGGCATCGATTTGCCTGTTCTCCTCCGTCGCACAGGCGGGCTACACCGTGCTCGATGGGGCGCCTGTCACACAGGGCCAAATGCGAGTCGCCGAGGACGATTTCGAGGATTTGAAAGCAACGTTGCCGTCACCAAGCCAGTGCTTCACCTTGAAAGAGACGCGTGTGGAGGCCGAGATTTCGGGGGTTTTGGCGCGGGTTCGCGTTTCCCAGGTTTTCAAAAACCCCTACTCCGATCGACTCGAGGCCTTGTACGTCTTTCCGCTGCCTGAAAACTGCGCCGTCGACGCCTATTCGTTTCAGATCGGAGAACGCTTGGTCGTCGGGGAGGTCAAACGAAAGGACGAGGCACGTCGTCAATATGAGCAAGCCCGCGACGAGGGCCGAAAGGCGGCGTTGTTGGAGCAAGAACGGGCCAACGTGTTCTCTCAGGCGGTCGCCAATATCCCTCCCGATGGCGAGGTGACGGTGAACATCGAGTACGTGCATCCGCTGGAGATCGACGAAGATCGCTATGTTTTTCGTTTTCCGATGGTCGTTGGCCCCCGCTTTATCCCCGGACAACCGTTGAGCCGTCCCAACGTCGGTCGCGGTTGGGCAACCGACACCGACGAAGTCCCTGATGCGTCACGGATCACACCCGATTTTCTTCCCGAGGGAATGCGAAACGGCAACGACGTCTTTGTCACCGTGAAAGTCGATGCGGCCATGCCGATTCAGGAGATCGTGCCCGTCACACACGAGCTGGACATTCAACGGGCTTCGGAAACTCAAGCCGTCGCGACCCTAAAGAACCAGTCGACCATCGCCGACAAGGACTTTGTCATCGAATACCGTTTGGCCGGCGAGCAAAGCACGTTGGCGTCATTGGTACACCGCCGGTCGGATTCCGAAGCAGGTTACGTCATGTTGGCGCTGCAACCGAAATGGTCCGTCGAGCCCGCCGAGATCACGCCGCGTGAGGTGATTCTGGTTCTGGACACCAGCGGATCGATGAACGGGCCGGCGATCAGCCAATTGCGATTGTTCGCCCAGCATGTGCTGGATCATTTGAACCCGCAGGACGAGTTCCGCATGATCGCGTTCAATAATCATGCGACGGCGTTTCGGCAGGATTCGGTGGCGGCAAGTGATTCCAATGTCCAGGCTGCAAAGCAATTCGTGCGCGGGCTGCGTGCCAAGGGTGGGACGAAGCTGCTGCCGGCACTCCAGTTGGCGCTCGGGAATAACGTGGATGAACGGGTTCGACCCCGCTACATGATCCTGATGACCGACGCCCTGGTGGGTAATGATCATTCCATTCTGCGCTACCTACAAAAACCCGAGTTTCAGGACGCTCGGGTGTTCCCGATCGCATTCGGGGCCGCACCGAATGATTACTTGATCAGCCGCGCCGCGGAGATGGGACGCGGGTTCTCGATGCAAGTCAACAACCAGGACAACTCGGTCGAGATCGCTCGGCGTTTCAACGAACGTACCAGTCAGCCCTACATGACGGACTTGCAAATCGACTGGGGAGGACTGGTTATCAACGACCAAGTTCCCGCGCGACTTCCGGACCTGTACGCGGGCAAGCCGCTCGTCGTCTTGGGACGCTATGAAACCCCGGCGTCGGGGACCGTCCGTTTGCAGGGGAACGTGCTGGGGCAAGCTGTTGAAATGAAACTCGAACTCGAACTCCCGCCGCAAGAAGTTGCCCATGATTCGATCGGTCCGATTTGGGCCCGCCAGCGGATCCGACAGATCTGGAACCGCGACGTCGGCCACGAAACCCCACAAGGTCGTGAAGAAATCACCGCGCTGGGGCTGAAGCATCAACTGATGACTCAGTACACCTCCTTCATTGCGGTCGAGAAAGAACTCTCCGAGACATCGCAGGGGGCGCTGATCAGTGAGTCCGTCCCGGTGATGATGCCGGAGGGGATGACGGAAGCGTCCGTCGGTCGCTCTCGGGCGGTCGCCAAGTCGGTCCGCAGTGGTCCTGCGGCAGCTTCATCAGTTACCGCGGACAAGGTCACCGGGGACACGCCGCCGCAACGGCCAGTCGCTGTCGACAACGCGGCCCCCACCATGCCGGCGCCCTCGGGACCGTCTCCTTCCTCGTCCCAGTCTCACCGTTCGCCCACCGGCGGCCGCAACTTCTCGGGTGCGTCGGGCGGTGGCGGCGGCGGTGGTCCGATCGGACCGATCACCGCATTTTTCTCGCTCGGTGGCGCGGGCGCGGCCGCGATGATGCGGCGACGCAAGGCACGAAGTGCGATGGAGCAGACACGATGAGTGCAGGCGAATCCCTGATCCCGACGCTTCGCCAAAGCAGCGAGACCGGACACCGACGCATCTGCCGCCAGGGCCTGTCATGGTGCAAGGACCATCGCGTGACCCTGGTCGTTTCGGCGATCGCGATCCTGGCGTCTGTCGTTCCAGGTCTGGCCGCGGCGTTGCAATTGGATTTCGCGTCTGTCGCCGAGGGACAATGGTGGCGTTTTCTTTCCGGTCACCTCACGCACTATGACAGCCAGCATTTGTTTTGGGACGTGTTGATGTTTGTCGTGTTGGGGGCGGTCTGTGAACGACAACACCCAAAACTTTTTGGGGTCGCGCTGCTGGTGATGGCGCTTGGGATCTCGGCGGCGGTCGCGTTGATGTGCAAGGATGTTTCGGGCTACCGGGGGCTGAGCGGGATCGACACCGGGTTGTTCGTTTGGTTCATCGGCGATCAGTTTCGACACAGTCTTGCCGGTCGCGATCGAATGTTTGTCGCTTTTTGGACGGCGATGGCAACGTTGCTGGTCGGGAAACTGCTGTATGAATCCGTGACCGGCGAGGTGCTGTTTGTCGATGCCGATGGATTCAAGCCCTTGATCGAATCTCATCTGGCGGGCGCCGTCTTCGGCGGCTTGTTGGCAGGTGGTCCAACCGTCGGTGTCTCGCCTTGAGGGACCGTGGGTCTGGGGCAACGCTCCGGAGTCCGGTGAAGGATAGCGCGTTTGTCCAACGGCCGGGCACATCAACAAGAACGCTTGCGCCTACCGTCTAGTCGCCGCACTCGGACTGGACGCCGCTTTCCATCTTGAGAACCGGCAAACGTCCCCGCACGTCGATTTGCGATCGGATCGACGCAGGAGTGTTGTCGGCCGGGCGGGGGCGGTTTTCCGGCAACAGAGCCGGGGGGCGATAGTGCGAGCCTTGGCGGGTGCCGCGACGTTTGAATTCGGTTTCGATTTGCAGTTTGAGCGTGGATTTTTCCAGGCACCATTGGGGGCCGATCAGGTATTTCGGCGGCGCGTCGCCGCTGATCCGTTCGACGATCGTCGTGGGGGGGATGCGCTGCAGGAAATCGACCACGGTGTTGACGTAAGTGTCCTGTTGCATCAATTGAATTTTTCCGCTGGCCACCTCCTCGCCCAGCGGTGTGCCTTGGACGGCATACAGATTGTGCAATTTGATCGCGTCGAATCCCAGCCGGGCCACTTCGTCGGCCGTCTGCATCATCATCGCGTGGGTTTCGCCCGGGATACCCAAAATGATGTGGACACAGCACTCAAACCCTTGTCCCCGGCAGCGGTCGATGGCGTTGACCAGGTGATCGTGGTTGTGGACGCGGTTCATCCAATCGAGCCCCGGTTGATGCATCGTTTGCATCCCCAGCTCCAGGGAGACGTAGTGGTCCTGGGCCAGTTTGCGAGTCAAGTCGACGACACTTTCGGGGATGCAATCGGGGCGGGTGCCGATGGCCAGCCCGACGATGTCCGGGTGCCAACCCAGCGCCATCTGAAAGACCTCTTCGAGTTGGTCGACCGGGGCATAGGTGTTGGTGGCGGGCTGGAAATAGGCCAAAAACCCCTTCACCTGCTTGTATCGCCGGCGGACGCTGGTGATTCCGCCGTCCAATTGCTCCCCGACGCGTTTCAGCCGCACGCGACGTGAGGGGCTGAACGAGCGGTTGTCACAGAAATTGCACCCGCCACGGGCGACGGCGCCATCGACATTGGGACAGGTGAACCCGGCGTCGATACTGACCCGCTGGATTCGGCCGCCGAAACGACGCCGCAGTGCGGCGCCGAACGCGTTGAACGGCAACCCTTCACGCTGCCAAGCCAAACGATCGTTACAATGAGAAATTGTCAAAGGAGTCCGTTGCCAAACAGTGTTGCTCGATCGATAGTAGTAGGTGGCGGAATTCCGCCCCGGATGATTTGATTCTTTTTGTAGCACGACCAGTCTACCGCAATAGACCGTTTTGCCACATCCCGCGAGGACGACGGTGAATTATTACGACGACGACGCCGATCTAGATTTTGCCGGCCCTTACGGCCAGTTGACGCCCGTCGGGGGCGGCGACCCGATCCCCTTGATCAAAGAACGCCTGACCATCGGCCGCCGCGCCGAAAATGACGTTCAGCTGAAATTCAGCAATGTGTCCGGCCAGCATTGTCGTCTTTCCCTGGAACACGGCTATTGGTTCATCCGCGACATGAACAGCCGCAACGGGATCAAGGTCGATGGCCGTCCGGTGATCCGTAAACGGCTGGACCCGAAGTGCAAATTGTCGATCGCGCGGCACGAGTACCTGGTCGAATACGACCCACAAACGCTGGGCGCCTACGGCCCTCCGCCGGCCGACGACGAGTACCTGGACGAACTGATGCGAAGCTCGCTGATGGACCGCGCCGGACTCAGCAAACGCGACAGTAAAAAGCCCTTCGGCAACAAGGACCCGGAGTAGTTTCGGGCGGGACGTCGCGACCTTCGCCAGAAGGTCGCTCCACCGCGTTTTCCACGCTCTGGCGAGCATAGCGACCAAGTGACCCGCGGCTCAATCCGCCCGTGCCGGAGCCTGTTGTGTTTCGGTGATGTCGGCTGGCCGTGTCGGCTTTGAAGTGTCCCCTTCGGCCGGCTCGCGGACGGTTGCGGGGGCGTGGGGTGAATCCGGTTCTCGGTGGCGTCCCCGGTGGATGCGTTCGTCACCGACGCGGCGGACGAAAATCCACAGTGTGCCGCTGACCAGCAAGATCGACAGCAAGGCGGCGGCGCCTTCCCACAGCAGGGTCTGCTCCATCACCCCGACCGGCGCGAACACCTTGCTCAATCGATACTGAACCAGCACCAGCAGATCGGCCTGGTTGTCGCCGCCGGAGCCGAACTTGCCTTCGCCGGGCACGGCAACCGGTTGCATCGCCGCGATCCAGTGGCCGCCGTAGGCCTGGGCGTCTTCGGCAACCGCCACCGGATCTTGGTAATCGACATCGCCGCCGCGCAACAGGTCGTCCATCTTGTCGGCTTCGACCTTGTAGGGGTCTCCGGCGTTCCGCATGCCCGCCCGGTGTCGGGCTTCCAGGTACGGGTGTTGCAAGATCGTCCCACGCACCTTGCCTTCGCGAGCCTCGACCAGCACGGCGACCTGATTGGCCCCCTCGTCGCCTTGCAGCAATTCAAAGTCACCCAAGTTGACTGTGGCAACGAATACCGCATCGGGCTCGCCGGACCGGTCGTCGGACAAGTACACCGGGCCGCTGATCGCGACTTTCCACAAGCCCGTCGCGGTGGACTGAAAGGCGGCCGACAGATGCATGTGATCGAGCGGCTGGATCGAGTCGATCGGGGTGTTCCTGGGCAGATCGTTTTTCTGGGCGTGGTAGTACGTCCGGTACGCATAGTTTCGCCCGGCGCTGTTTTGGTCACGGGCGACCGGGTGGTCATAGGCGATGGCGAAGATCGTTCCCGAGCGGTCGGTGACAAACATCGTCGCCAACCGCGGGATCCGCGAATCCTCGCTCTCCCGCGTGTACTGTTTCAAGCGTCCGTCCAAGTATTGATCCATCGCGACGCGCGCCGGCAGATCCAACAGCGTGTCGCGAGTGTCGACCATTTTCAACGCCTGCTCGCTGGTGCGCTGGTCGGCGATGATGTTTAAATTGCGACTGACCGCCGGGTCGTTGAGTGCGGCGGCCAAGGAGGCTCGAAAACCGGGCTCGTCGATTTCGTCGCGGCACAATCGAAAGTAGCGTTCCAGTTCGCTTTCGAGTGTCCGCGCGGCAAACTTCGCCGCCAGCTGGTTGCTGCTAAAGGCTTCTTTTCGCAGCGCTTGCTTCGTTCCCTCGCTGGCTCGGTTGATCGTCCGTGCCGCGAAGATGCTGGTTGCAACCAACAACAACAACGGCCCGAGAATCCCCAGCAACATCAACGGCCGCTTGGCACGCATTTCCTCGCGGCGATCCAAGCGGTCCAGGATTTCTTGAACGTTGGTGAAACGGTCCTCGGGGTTGGCGGCCAGACAGCAGCTAACGATCCGCGACAGTTCGCGGTCCACACCGGAGCGTTGGATGTGGCGGGTCGGCGGTGAGGCCTTTTGGATCGATTCGCGGTAGCGCTGCAACCGCTTGGGCAGTGAACCGGCGGTGTCGAGTTGTTCGATGATCGAATCTTCGCGATACGGCGGGCCGCCGGTCAGCATCCGATACATGATCGCGCCGACGGCATACACGTCCCAGGCACTGCTGGGGGTCGATTCCAGATCGGCCTGTTCGGGTGCCATGTAGAACAACGTTCCCAACGACGGCGACTGGTCGTGTGTCATCCGGCTTTGGCCGAAGTCAGCCAATCGCGGTTCGTGGTCCTCGCCCAACAGGATGTTGGCCGGTTTGAGATCGCAGTGCAGCACCCCCTTGCTGTGGCTGTGGTTGAGCCCGATACAGATTTTGCGAAACATCAGAACCGACTCGGCGACCGGCATCGCCCCCCGCTGGGTCAGTTCCTCCTCCAGCGAGCCCCCGGTGACCAGTTCCATCACATAATACGGCGGATCGCTGTCCCAGCCGACTTCCAGCACTTGGACGATGTGGCGATCGGAGGATAATTGCACCAGGTTTTTGACCTCGTGGCTGAGCAGCGACCAATTGACACCGCCACGGTGCAAGAAAAATTTGATCGCGACCGGTCGGCCGGTGTTCAGATCCCGCCCGACCCAGACCTGTCCGAAAGCGCCGCTGCCCAAAAACCGCTCCAGCCGATACCCTGGGACATCGGCCGGGGGCGTCGTCGCCTGCATCGACAGCCGTTTGCTGGTCGATCGGCCACCCTCGGTTTGATACTGCGTTTGGTCTTCGTTGCTCACTCCGTCACTCTCGCCCTCTTCGAGCCCACCATCCGTCTTCCCCACCGTCCGTCTTCGATGCATTTTCACGTTCTGCGATCACCATGCTTTATTGTAGCGACCGAGGCACCGAGGGAATCCACGGTGGCGGCAAAGCTTGCCATCGGCCGCCGCGTTCGTCCAGCGGCGACCGAAGTGTTCGCTCGCTGGACAACGCCACGTTGCACAAGAAACATTGCGAATCGTCGGTCAGACGTCGCTACCTTCGCCAGAAGGTGGATCCTGGGCGTATTCCACGCTCTGGCGCGCGTCGCTACGTCAAAGTGGCGCTGTCCAGCGAGGCTGCTGGCGGCCCTGATCGTCGTTTCGATCGCCCCGAAAACGATCCTCGCGCAACGTCCCGACCCGCAAAAAGCGAGTCCGGCGGAAACCCGCGATCCGACGGCCAACGATCCGCCACCGCTTGAGCTTCCGCTTGATGGACGCGACGGACGCGAATTGTTGTTGCGGAATTTTCGCCCCGAACAAAAATTGGTTGTGCCACAGCACCCAAGACACTCTGCCGCGATGCCCGTGGTGGACGTGCACACCCACTTTCACTATCGGCTGCGTGACAGCAAAGAAGCCCTCGATGACTTCGTCGGTTTGATGGACCGCAACAACATCGCGGTCTGCGTTTCCCTGGATGGCAAGCTGGGCGACCAACTTGAGCATCACATGCGGTATCTGTGGACGGACTATCGTGATCGATTCGCCATCTTTGCCAACATCGATTGGCAGGGCAACGCACCCCGAGACCGACCGGCACTCTGGCCTTGCCATCGACCGGGGTTCGCCGAGCGGACGGCGGCCGAACTGGAACAGGCGGCAAAACGCGGTGTCAGCGGCCTGAAACTGTTCAAGCGGTTCGGGCTGGGGTACAAGAACCCCGACGGGACCTGGATGAAAATCGACGACCCGCGATGGGATCCGATCTGGGCCAAGTGCGGGGAGCTTGGACTGCCGATCATCATTCACACCGCCGACCCGGCCGCCTTTTTCGATCCCGTCGACGAAACCAACGAACGCTGGGAAGAGCTGAGTCGACATCCCGATTGGAGCTTTTTCGGCGACCAGTTTCCCTCGCGCCAGGAATTGCTGGACGCCCGCAACCGGGTGATCAAACGCCACCCCGAGACACAGTTCATCGGTGCCCACGTCGCCAACAACCCCGAGGATTTGAAGGTCGTCGCCGAGTGGCTGGACGAATACCCGAATTTGTGGATCGAACCGGCCTCGCGGATCGCTGAATTGGGTCGCCAGCCTTTCACGGCGCGCGATTTTCTGATCCGCTATCAAGACCGTTTGCTGTTCGGCACCGACGGCCCCTGGCCCGAGACACGCGTTCGACTGTATTGGCGGTTCTTCGAAACCCGCGACGAGTCCTTCCCCTACAGCGAAAAAGTACCACCGCCGCAAGGAATGTGGCAGATCTATGGAGTCGATCTGCCCGATGAAGTGTTGCGCAAGCTGTATTTCGAAAACGCCAGCAAGCTGATCCCGGGGATTCGCCAGCGACTGGAGAAGTAGTTTCTTTCGATCACAAACCTTTGACCATGACTTCCACCGACCCACCCACCTCCCAACCGACGTTCGCGATGCTGTGCTGCGCCAACGGTGCGGAGAAGCAGGTCAAACAATCGATCGCCGCGGAGGGATGGCGTTTGGCGTTTTCCCGGCCCGGATTCGTCACCGCCAAACACGACAGTCAAGTCGAGTTGCCCGGCGGGACATTCATCCGCACCGCGGCCTATTCGATCGGTCATTTGAAAAACGCCGACGGTGAAGCTCAGGTGGCCGGGCTGGTCGGCCTATTGACCGAAAAAATCGTCCCCGGTCGGCCCTTCGATCAGCTTCACCTGTGGCCGCGGGACCGGCTTCCGATCGGCAAGTTCGGTTTCGAACCCGGTGTCGATGAAGTCGCCAAATTGGTTGCCCAGCGGGTGCACCAGTCGCTCGGCGGCAACTGGGTCCGCTGCGATCAACCGAATCGAATCGCCCAACCCGGTGAACGAGTGTTGGATGTCGTGTTGGTCGATCCGGATGATTGGTTTATCGGTTGGCACACCGCTGCCCAATGGCATTCGCGATGGCCCGGCGGCGTGCAGCCGATCGAGCCGCAGTATGAACCGATCTCGCGGGCGTATTTCAAAGCCGCCGAGTCGATCACCTGGAGCGGTTTTGATTTCGCCCCCGGTGACGTGGCGGTGGAAATCGGCAGCGCCCCCGGCGGTGCCTGTGGGCGATTGCTGGAACTGGGATTGCAGGTGATCGGGATCGACCCGGCCGAAATGGACGATCGGATCGCCAACCATCCCCGATTCAAGCATCTCCGCGCCCGCGCCGGAGACCTTCCGCGACGGGAATTTCGAAACGTGAAGTGGTTGTTGGCCGATTCCAACGTCAAACCCGAAAAGACCCTGACGACGATCGAGAACATCGTGACGCACCGCGAGTGTTCGCTGTCGGGCATGTTGTTGACGATGAAGCTGGGTGACTACGACGCCGCCGGACGGATTTCGAACTGGTTGCAGCAGATCCAGACCTGGAACCCGATCGACGTCCAAGTCCGCCAATTGGCCCGCAACCGCTGTGAAGTCTGCTTTGCAGTTCGGTTGCGGTAGCGACAGCAAAGTTGGATAGCCTTCTAGCCTCTGTCTAAAAGTCGCCGTGTTCTCCGAACTCGGCGCCCCCGAAAAAGCGAAGCTTTGCCCCGCGCCGACCTCGGAGAGGACGGCGACTGTTCCGCCCGATCGGACACGAAGCTGCGGTAGACGCCTAGGCTGTCATGCGCGTGACATCGTCGTGGGATCCGCCGGAGATCCACCTTCTGGCGAAGGTAGCTACAAATGCACCGGCAGAAACAACTTGCTCTCGCCGGCCTGCTTCTCTGCCGGTGGGTCGATCCAGGCGGGGGTTTCGCCCCTGCCCAGACAGTCCGAGACGGCGGATTTGAATTGTGCGACGATTTGACCGAGCAGCTCTCGCTGGCTGGCCGCGGTGACTTCAATTCCGGCTAAGTTGGCCACTCGGCCGCGGAAGACGTCACCTTCGCGGGCAAAATAGACGATGCAACCAAACGCCGGCACGCTGGCAGGGTCGGTTCCGATCGGCAATCCCGGCCGCGCGGGCGGGTCCGGCTGGGCTGAGGATCTGGGGGCGTCGGGGTTCAACGTCGATTGCTCCTGCGTGTGTTCCAGTCTGGCGACCGCGGCGTCGGGGGGCCGCCGCCCAATGCCACCAACTCAATGAGCCGACGGCTCAGTTTATGATCGAAATGGCTGCCGCCGGCGGGGTACCGCGAAGACAGGCGGGGTGAAAAAACCTTGTCAGAAATCGGCCCCCGCAAAGTCAACGGGGACGCGATTCCCTTTACAATACAACCTCGTGCTAGTTCTGCCCACCAACTCCCATTCCCAAATAAAGCTCGCCGGCCGACGACGCACTGGTCGCGTCGCCGCTGCCGATGAGTGAATGATTTAGCAAGGATCAACAGATGGAAAATCAACCGAGCCGACGTAACTTCTTGAAGACTTCCACTGCTGCCGCCGCCGGCGCGACCCTGTCGAGCACCATCGCCCGGACCGCCCACGCGCAAGGGGACGATCAAATCAAATTCGCCCTGATCGGCTGTGGCGGACGCGGAAACGGAGCATCGGTCAATATTTTTAAGTCCGGCGGCAACGTGAAATTGGTCGCCGTCGCCGATGCGTTCGACGGCAAGGCCTCCGCAACAATCAATTCCTTGTCCAAGCGATTCAAGGACCAAGTCGACGTTCCCGCCGAGCACAAGTTTGTCGGCCTGGACGCCTACAAGAAGTTGCTGGAAGTTGACGCCGATCTGGTCATCATCGCGACCCCGCCGGGATTCAAACCGCAACAGTTCGAAGCCGCCGTCAACGCCGGCAAACACATCTTCATGGAAAAACCCGTCGCCTCGGACGCCACCGGGGTTCGACGTGTCTTGGCCAGCGTCGAAGAATCCAAGAAGAAGAACTTGATGGTCGGCATTGGCCTGCAACGCCGCCACGAAGCGCAGTACCTGGAGACCATCGGGCGCATCCACGACGGCGCGATCGGTGACGTGATCGCCAGCCGCGTCTATTGGAACGGCGGCGGGATCTGGTATCGCAACCGAACCGAAGAGCAATCGGAAATGGCGTTCCAGACCAACAACTGGTACCACTTCAACTGGCTCTCCGGAGACCAGATCTGCGAGCAACACATCCACAACCTGGACGTCGGTTGCTGGCTCAAGGGAGAATACCCCGTCGAGTGCAACGGGATGGGTGGACGTGAGCAACGGATGGATGGAGACCCGACCAAGAGTCAGATCTTTGACCACACGTTCTGCGAATACACCTTCGCCGACGGCAGCAAGATGTTCAGCCAAGGTCGCCACCTGAAGGGGTCTTGGACGCAAGTCGCAGAATTCGCGCACGGAACCAAAGGAACCGCCAACGTCTCCGGTTCACAAATCTCCGGCGTGGGCGGCGACTGGCAATTCAGCGGCCAGCGTCAACAAGGCCACCAGCAAGAGCAAAACGATCTGATCGCCGCACTCGGCCGGGGCGAGATCTACAACGAAGGCGAATACGGCGCGCTGTCGACCTTCACCGCCATCCTGGGTCGTGAAGCGTGTTACAGCGGCAAGATCATCAAGTGGGATGACCTGCTGAACAAGGGACGCGAACTGGCCCCGGGGATCGATGACTACACCATCGACAGCCCGGTCCCCGAATCGGCAAGGCCCGACGCCGACGGCAAGTACCCGATCCCCGTCCCGGGACAATACGACCCGTTCGCGTGATCGACCCGCGTTGGGGTGCAGGTTTTCGCCGCCCGCGCTACTTCGCGACGGCGAGCGGACTTTAACGTCTTGTATAACAGGCGTTTACGCCGTCACCCTCCCTCTGGGAGGGTCGCGGAGGAGTATACGACGACGCGGGGAGGGTTGCCTGTGGCTTGGATGCACTCGCACACTGCGAATCGCCTCTCCCCTCGCTGCGCTCGACCCTCCCTGCCAGGGAGGGTGAATTCCCAAGAATCGCACGCTCGCTGCTTCTCAGCGAGACACCCACGTTACTGGATCTCGACGACCAAGGGCTTGTGCCAGGTCTTTGATTCGGCGGTGTAATACAAGTACGCCCGGCTGGGTGGCCCGGTGTACTTGCCGGGGATCTCGGCCACGCATGAGATTGGAATGCGTTTGGATTCACCCGGTGCGAAAGTCCGCCAGTACAGCACGACGTCGCGTCCCCGCAGTTCGTAATAGTCCAGCTGGCCGGCATCCCGAAGCTTGTCCAAGTTTTCGATGACCGGTTCCAGCCCGCCGGGAATCCCCACGACGGCCACTGTCATCGGACGCCCGACCTCGGTCGCGTTGTTCACTTCTGCAATGATGTCGATCGAGTCACCTTGGGTGGCGCCGGTGGTTCGGGTTTTCCCCGTGAATGAAATCTGCATCTGAATCGGACACTCGGGATCACTGGCGGGCGACGTGGTGTGTCCGGCGAAGTGAACACTGAAGGGCAAGCTTGCGGCGGCGGCGCTGCGGAGCGTCAAACGTGTGGCAGGATCCTTGACGAACGCGTCGATCAGCTCCGGCGTCATTTCCCACCGCACGCCCTTCTCGGGACGTCCTTCCCAACGCACCGTTTCGATCACTTCGCCATCGATCAGCACGTCGACGCTGCCGCCTTCGCCCGCGACCATTTGGTCGTGCACGGCGATCAACGCTTTGAGCGCGAGCACGGTGGCTTGAGTCGATCCGAATCCGCCGCCTTGGCGGTGATCGATCAACCACGCGGCCGCTTTTCTGGCGCGGTCTTGGTGGTCCTCACTGCGAGTGAGTGCCAGGATCGCCAGAGACGTCGTCTCGACGGTGCGCGAGATCCCGCCGCTTTGCGTGATCGTCGTCCGACCCACAAAGCTGCCGTCGTCATTTTGCAACTCCGCCAACCGGTCCAACAGCGTGTTCGCCGCGTCGGTCCGGTCGACATTGGCCAACGTGATCGCGGACAAGGCGATCAGGTAAGCGTCGTCGGTCGCTGCGGCCATGCGCTGTATCGCATCCAATTCGTCCGACAACTGCTGCTCGGTCCGCGACGCATCACCGGCGGCCACGTCGGATTGCGACAGCGCCCACAGCAGGTACGCGTTGACGACCTCTTGTTGCACCGACCAGACGTGCAGGTGACGCGGGTTGCGTTGGAACCCGCCCTTGCCGTCACGCCGCGACAACAACCATTCTCGAGTGCGATCCAGCATGTCACGATCGATGTCGATGACACGAGCCATCTCGGAAAATTGCATCAACCCGAATGCCGACAACGCTTCATGACCGGGATCGTTCCCGAACCATTCATATCCCAGCGTCGAACACTCATAGCTGGTCAGTTTGCGATAGCCGCGACGCAGCAGCGACACCGTTCGTCGCTTGGCGGCCTCATCAACCGCGCCCTCCAGTTGCAACAATTGGAACGCCATCACGTTGGGGTAATTCGACGCCGACGCCTGCTCAAAGCATCCGTGCGGTTCACGCAAGATGCTCTCCAGCCCCGCACTCAATTGCGACCGCGTGCTGGGAAAGAATTCCAACCGGGCCGATAACGATCCGGCGACGATCGATTCAGGCAGTTCGGCTGACAAGGAGGCGGACTTGGTCAGCGAACCGGACGCGGTGACTTCGAAGGGGAATCCTTCGGGAACGATGCGGACGGAGCGTTCGACCTGGTCGGCGAGCGTTCCGCCCTGGAGTGTCGCCGAGACGCGGATCTTGGCATCGGTTGGCTTGGCCGCATTGGAGACATCGATGGAAAAGACTTCGGTCCTGCGCTCGCCCGCGACGATGGACGTCAGCGCGGAATCGCGTGCGGCACTCAGCGATTCGTCCAGGGCCACCCGCACATCCAGGGCACCGTCCTGGTCGGTGGCATTGACCAGACCGACGGGCAGGTCGATGCGATCACCCCCGGTGACTTCCAAGGGCAATTTCGGTTCGACTTGAATCGGAAGCTCGGTCACCACCGCACCGCCTCCGCTGCCCAAGCGACCGTCGCTGCTGTGTGCGTCGACATCAACACGGAACATCGTCAGCGAATCCGACAGATCAAAGCGGATGGTCGCGGTCCCCGTCGAATCGGTCACCATCATCGGGTTCCAATACAGCGTCTCGGTAAAATCGCTGCGTACGTTCGCCTCGGCGGGGCGATGCAAGTGGGCGTACTGACGGATCGGAAATCGCAGCTCGTCCATCAATTGATCGGCCAGTGCTTTCGCATCCAGGTCACGCGACTGTGCCCAGCGCCGCAGCTGTTCTTCGGAGAGTCGTGAGGAGGACGTTTCCGTCGAAACCTTGGCTCCGTTCTTTCCCAAGAACACCTGGACGACGCGTTGAACAAAGGGGGCTTCGGCGGGCGCCCCGGCTTGCTCGGCTTCTTCCTGCGACTCGACTTGTGTCGGGTTGGGTTGGCTGCTGTCCGAGGGTGCATCCATCATGGGTGCGGCGTCGCCGGCGGCCATCTCATCGACCGCTTCGGACGTCGCTTCGACGCGATAATTCCCCTGGCTGCCACAACCGGATTGGGAAACCATGGCCGCTGCGAATAACAGCAACCCGGCCGCGACGGCAGCTGACTTTTTGGGACGCAGCAACAGACCAAGTAGCCAAAAGACACCGATCAGGATCAATGCGATGCGGACCTCCGCCACAAAGCCACGCCACGCCATGGCAATGCGAATGCGATACTGACGCATCTGAGCTGCGAGGGTCGCGTCGTTTGTCTGCGTACCGGCGACCAGTTCAGATCGTCGTCCGTCGAGTTCCAACAAACGCGTCAACGCCTCACGGAACGTCTCGTTGAATTGATTCGGTGATCCGCTCACGAATCGCCGCCATCCTTGGGTGCCCAGCAACAGATCCAAGCTCTCCGCCGCTTCGGGCGAGTCGTCCAGATAGAAATCGGCGTGCTCCAAGTCCTCCGGCGATTGGATCTCGCTGGTCAACAAAAAGTGTGTCGCGATCGAGGGCACGTCGTGTTGCCGCAAGCTGAGCGCCGCGTCGTCGACGACACGGACACCGAGCACTGCACCGGGGACGCGTTGATCGTTCTCGTCAGTCACTTCGATCGTCATCCGCACCGACTCGCCGGGCGAGTGGACGCGTCGATCATCGTCCACGCTGGCGGTCACGTTTAATTTCTTCACGCCCTTGCGATAGACCAATCGTTCGACCAGCGGCGTCGCCGTCTCGCCTTCGGCGTCCAACACCGTGACACGAATCACGCCGGCGGCGCGATCTTGAATCGGCACCGTCACGGCCGTGTCCCCGATGCCGATTTCCGTCGTCGAGACGCCCACCAGCTCGCCACGACACACGATGCGAACGATGCACGATCGACGCTTGGTGCTGCGGATCGTCATCGAAATCGGCTCACCAGGGGCAAACACGCCGTCACCGGTGTCCAAGACCGGCAATGCATCGACGACCGACGGCAACCAAGGCGTTTCGGTGATGTCCAAGGGAGATGTGATTCGCAGGGAGTAACGCTGTCCCGATTCGGGTTTGAATTCGAAGCGTCCCATCCCGTCACGCACGGTTCGGATGCTTGCGACCATGCGACCGGCTTGCGACAGGATTTCGCCGGCAATTTCGATCGGATTGCCATCGGAATCATGGGCGGCAAAGTAGACCCGGTTGGTCACGCCGCCGACCAGATAGCCGCCTTCGGGATAAAAGTCGACTTCGGCCCGCCCGGTGTGAATCGGGATCGGACGGGCGGCCGTTTCGGTCACCGATCCATCATCGATCGCGATCGTCAGCGTACCCTCGCCCTCTCGGATCACCTTGGGCATTTCGAACGCCACATGAAGGTCACCGTTCAAACCGAGCGATCCGGTCGCTTGGTGGACGACCTCGCCATCGACGATCGCTCGAATGCGGACCGGCGCGGCGACGGGAATCGAATCATCGGCGCGGCGGACCGACAACGTTGCTTCGACGCGGTCCGATGCGCTGTAGGATCGCTTGGAAAACTCCAACTCGGTCTTCAACCGGACCGCGCGATAGCGACGGACCTCCAACTCACAAACCTGATCCGGGAAAAAACCGTCCAGGCTTTTCGCGACCAAGTGGTACGTTCCGCCGGCAGCCGATTCGGGAATCACAAAGGCACCGTTGCCGACGCCTCGCTCGGTGACCCCTTCCAGGATTGCCCCTTGAACCGCCGCACCGCTGGCATCGGTCAACTCATAGCGAATCGGAACATCGATGTGTGCCGCCAACGTTCGGCGGTTCAGCGTGACCGAGCGGAAGAACACCGTTTCGCCCGGACGATAAACCGGCCGATCGGTTGAGACGAATGTCAGGCAGCGTGTCGGTTCCAGCGGCACGGTCAAACGGACCAAGCCCTCCCGCCCGGTCGGATTGGCATCGACGTGCAGCACGGCATCACCAGGAATCGCGATGTCGTCGGGCACGCGAATTCGAGCCGGGCCTTGCCCCGACGTCTGGGATGTTCCGAAGAACAACACGGCACCCTTGGAGAGCACTTTGAAGGAGATCGTCGCCGGCACCACGGGCATCGACGGATCGAGCGTCCCACGGTCGCCCGGATCGGCGGGCTGGGGACCGACGGCGACCAGGAATTCATTGCGAGCCCCCGCATCGATTCCGCTGACCGGCTGGACCGCAACATGCAAATCGGCCTGGGGTGTCGGGGGACGTTCATCCCAGTAGCGAACGGCGCTGATCGCGATGGCGAGCGTCGCCGCGGTCGCCAAGGATCCGATCCACAGACGCAGAAAGCGATCCGGCGCCGCAACCACCGCCGAATCGTTGGGGGAATCGGCAACGTCGACGGTCGCATCATCGGAGGAGACGTCGTGGACCGCAAGTGGCGGTGTGATCGGCGCCACAGCCGCCGGACGGATCGATGGATCGAGGGCACGCTTCGGCTTGGCGGGTGCACTGGCGTTAGCGGGTGCACTGACTTTGGCCGCGGCGGCCAGCTTCGATGCGACCAACAGCGTTTCGGCCCATTGCTGTGCGACGGTCGGATCGGTGTCGATCCGCTGCTTCAGCGCCGCGGCTTCATCGTCGTCCAGCAATCCGTAGTGCAATTCCAACAGAGATTGGCGCAATTCGTCCTCGTCGGCGCCCGACGGTTTTGTGTTTTGATCGTGGTTCATGACAGGTCTCCCACGCATTGGCGAAGCTGACGGATGGCAGAACGCATCCGGGTTTTGACGGTCCCCAGCGGCAACGACATCGCGTCGGCGATTTGGGAATAGGTCAATTCGCCGTTTTGGCGCAGCAAGAACACCTCTTGCTGTTCCGGCGGCAGCGTCGCGACGGCCCGCCGGAGCCGCGCGAGTTCTTCATTCTTCATCAGCCCATTCGGCGGGCTGTCAGCGGTCGAAGCCATCGGATGGTCCTCGTGCAGGGAGGTTCGACGACGATTCCAGGCGGTTTTTCGAAAGTCGCGACCGGTGTTCAGGGCGATCCGAAAGACCCAGGCCCTCAGGTTTTGGATGTCATCGATCTGGTGTCGGCGATGCCAACACTTCAAAAATGTTTCCTGCAACGCATCCCGCGCGTCTTCCATGTTCCCGACGACGTAATACAGCGTGCCCAGAATTTCATCCGGACAGGAATCGAAAAACACCTCCAAACGCCGGCATTGGGCGTCTTTCGTGGTGTCTTCGATCGATTCCGGATCGTCGGTCATGCGAGGCGACTCGTGGCGGAAAATGCGTTGTCCGATAAGACAGACGAGGCAAGGGAGTGATCGGATTTTACAAAAACTGATACCATCGGCATTTTTCCCAGCCTCCCACCACGAGTCTCCGGCGTGACACTCTCTTCGGCGTTCGACCGTCTGCTCCAATCCGACCAGCCCCTGGCGGAATTGGACGCTCTGATCTGGACAACCTTGCGCGGCGGTGCGGAGTCTTCGCAACATCCATGGAATCTGGGCGCGTTTTCAACGATCGATCCCCGTGATGCGTCGAGCCCGCATCCGAAGTGTCGCACCGTCGTGCTGCGTCACGCGGATCCGAGTCGCCATGCGGTCGACTTTTACACCGACGTGCGGTCGGACAAGGTTCGCCAGCTCAGTGCCGCGGGTTCCCCCGCACCGGCGTGTTGGCTGTTTTACGATCCGGCGTCCAGAATCCAGCTTCGGCTCGATGGAATGGCTGAAGTGATCGATGGGCAACAAGCCGACGACGTGTGGCAACAAACGACAGCGGATAGCCGAGCGTCTTATCTCTCCATCCGTCCGCCGGGCGAGCGAGTCAACGATCCCCAACCGCCATCGACCGCCGACCGCTTCGTGACTGCAGAAGAGTCCGAACGCGGTCGGCAGAACTTTCGAATCGTGCGGACAACCGTTCGGCACGCCGACTGGTTATACCTCCGCCGCCAAGGGCACGTGCGATCGGCGATCAACTACGATGCGTCGGGCGGAATCGATGCGTTTTGGGTGGTGCCCTAGTGATCTGCCGCAGATTCGTTTCCGGGTTGCGTGTCGTAGCGGAAGCCGCCAAGGCTTTCGCCCCCCGGTGCGGCGTCGCCGCGCCAGTGCGAAACTCTTGGCGAGTTCCACTACCGGAAAACCAAGCTGCGACGGAATCCGAGCCGAGTGCCCGCATTTTTTTGATCACCCCATCGTTTGACCAACCTTATTTTCTGCGCCGTCGCAGAACCGCCGGGATCGCGAAGGTCGTCAAAGCAAAGAAGGAGGACGGTTCGGGAACCGCCGTGATCGCCGCATCCAAGAAGTAGTTGGAACCGGAAACGCCTAGTCCGGTGCTGCTTGCCGTGCGGCCAAAGGCAAAGATATCGACCCGGTCGGGCGAACCGAAGCCATCATCGTATTTAATGGTGTAGGCGCCTTGCGCGTCGGTGGTCGTCGTGCCAAGCAAGACATTCGAGGCATCGAATAAGTCAACCGAGACGCCCACCAGCGCATCCCCCGTCAATCCATCGGTGACGTAACCGAAGAAAATTGCGTCGTCCGCCGAGAACGTTCGGGCCAGATGCTGAACTTGAGTGACATCACCCGGCGTCCAGCCCTCGTCAACGATCCCGATGCCGACGTGGGTAAAGTCACTGCTGAGCATCGAGTTGCGGTGCCCCGGAGGGCTCTGGATTCCATCGACGCCATTTCCCCAGTCGATCGCAAAACCCATGTGCATCAGATCCGGACTGAGCGGCCAATCGGCAGCGATATTTTCGCCGGCCGATAACCAGTTCACGCCCGCATCGGTGAACCGATCGGCAAGCCCCGGCGCACCGGCAACCGCGTGCGGATTGGAGGTCATCCCGGCGTCGTTCTCAACCCATGTCGCATACTGATGAGCCGACCATCCGATGTTATCGCTCCACTGGTAGGCGCTCAGTGAACCCGCGGTCGGTAGACTGTCAAACTGAGACTTGATCGTCGAGGGAACGGTTTGGAAGAAGTCCATGCTTCCGGTCACAAGGTTGTTGCCAAAGTTGCTGGTCCACCAGCCGGAAGTGTGCGAGGTCTGGCCAGACAACAGCGAGTCGAACGCGGCCTTAGTGCCGCCGTAGCCGAGCGTCTGAAACGCCTTGTACAGTCCATTTCGCGGATCGGCGCGAAAGTCGTTGATGGAATCGAATGCGCTTTGCTCGTTGGCATCGGCGGCGCCATAGTTGATCGCCGTGAACACATCGGCATGGGCGGCCGAAGCGACGAAAGCCGAGAGCAGAAGGATACGAAGCGTGAAAAGAGGGCTCGTCAACTGAAGCATCGAACTGATTCTCCCCAAAAGGTCTCGCCGTCCATCCCGGTGATCTGGAGAGAAGGCTCTGGTCACGGACACTGGGTAACGAGCGACGATCCTAAGTGTTTTGTCGCCAATTACAACGCATTTCTTCCGTCAGACCGCGACAATCACGGCAATCATGGCGACTCTTGGAGAGATTGCTGGCGAGGAGACGCCATTTTTTGACCAACCCATGTTTTGACCCTCGCCTTGTCTCCACGGCCTACAACAAGCGACGCGATCAAAAAAACGTTCCTCGGGCATCTGCGTTGGTGTCTAGCCTTTAGGCGATTCTTGGTCGCTGCGGAGCAGCGAAAGTGGGCGGCTAAAGCCTGAACACCAGCGATTGGCGCGGCCACTACTCGCCCTTGTCTTTGCGGGCGCGGCGTTTGGCTTCCAGCAAGCGTTCGGTGTAGCTGGATTGTTTGGGCGCTTCGACGGACTTGGTTTCCGCCGGCGTTGATTTCGCTTGCCCGATGTCGGACAACTCGACCGCCTCGTCGGACGGTTCCACGCGAGTCGGGTCAAAGCGAACGGCCGCCCGGCGTTTCTCCAAACCTTCGTCGATTTGTGATTTGTTCTTTCGTAGCGCGTCGAGTCGCGTGACGACTTCGGCGGCGGTGTCCTTTTCGCCACGCATCTTTTTGATCGTCCGGCCGATCCAGCTGAAATCAAACGCGATGCGGCGGACCATGACGTCGCCGAGGAACAGACAGCAGCCGCCGAGCACGAACCAGGGCCAGGCATCACGGATGCTGCGGGCGAGTGCCAAGCCGCCGCGGAAGGCGTCGGTCTGGACCAGCTCTTCGCTGGCACGATTCTCCAGTGGCGCGGTGACTTCGCCGGCCGTCCCGCCACGTGGTTCGGTCGCGGCCAGAGATTCGATCAGCGCCAAATTGGTCTCGCGGACGCGGTACTCGTCGCTGTAGGGAACCGTGACGCCGGTCGTCAGCGGCGCCGCTCCGGGGCCGGGGACGACGTTGACGAAATAGCTTCCCGCGGTGGTGGCCGGGAACGACCCGACGTAGCGCCCCGGGGCCGCCTGTCGCATGGACAGCGGAATCGGGTTCAAGTCGGCATCGAGCGCGGTGGCGTTCATCTCCAGAAAATCCAGAAACGAATCATCGCTGGCCAGTGCGTTGACGACGACTTGAACCTGGCCGTCTTTGACACTGGTGGCGATCGTGAACTTTCCCGTGTCACCGGTCGGCCGCATCAGCCAGCGCACCAGCTGGCTGTAGAATTTGTCGTAGTCGCCCCAGTCGTTCCAGGCGCTGGCCCAGCGCGCCCCGGCGTCGGTCGTCAACACCGCGGTGCGGCCGAGTCCATACGTCCATGCGGCCAGGATCGTGGCGTTTTCCGGTTGATCCGGCTTGGGCGATTGAATCAGCACTTGCGCCAGCGCGCTGTCTTTGGTTTGCGTCATCACAAACCCGGTGATCGGAGGCAACACGCGATCGATCCCATCGAGCATCGCGTGCGGGAAGATCACTTCGGGGACGGCCCCACCGGGCGGTTCATACACCAGGGGCTTGGACACGCGACGTGCTTCGCGTTGAAAGATCCGCGGCAAAGCCCGGCCCGATTTGACGCTGTAGTACTTGCCGCCGGTTTGCGTCGCGATCCGCTGCAACCGCTGGCTGCCAGCCAGCCCGTGCGAGGCGACCGCGACGGTGCTGATGGTGATGTTATTGTTTTTGAAGGCGGCGATCGTGCCGGGCGTCGGGTCGCTCGGGTCGCCATCGGAAATGATGATGCAGTGCTTGACCGACGCCGGGGCTCCGGAAAGTGACTTCGCCGCCATCTTCATCGCCGGATCGAATTGCGGCATGTCGCCGGGCGTCATCTTGCTGATCCGGGCCAGCATGTTGCGGCGATTCGGCCCGACTTCTAACAGTCCCGGTGACGACGGATACCCGCCCCACAGCCAGGCGTCGCCGCTAAAGTTCCAGTGCAGGACGCCGGCCAGGTCCGAGGGGCCGAGTTGTTCGATCGCCGACTTGCAGATCACTTTTTGCCAGTGGTTCCCGTCGGCCATCTCGCTGGCGTGCATGATCAGCGCCAGGGCACCGACCGCTTGGACCTTGGCGTTCTTGATTTTGAAATCGACCGGCATCGCCTTTTCAATTTCCGACCCGGTCCAGCCGCCGGCGCCGAACGCTTCGGGGCCGCCGATCATCAACAATCCCGCCCCGAGCTGCTGCGTGTTGCGGACCAGCATTTCGATTTGCGGGTCGGTGAAGGAAACGATCTCATTCTCGTTGCTGCCCGAGACGCGCGGGACGCCCGCCAGGATCACCGCGTCATAGGCTTGCAGTTCGGCAAGCGAACCGAACAGGTTGTCGTTGGCTTGGGTGACGACTTCGATGTTGTTGTCTCTCAGCCGACCGACCAGAAGATCGAAGTCACCCAACCGGGTTCGATCTTCGATCAACAGCACACGGCCCTTGCCACGGACGTGCGTGTAAGCGGTGGCGCTGTTGTTTTGACGCAGCCCATCGTCGTCCTTGCTGTCGGGAACGAATTCCGCTTGATAGATGTACGGTGCGGGTTGTTCGATGGTGTGCCGCAGCGGAAAGACGTTCTTGCCCGGGCCCAGCGTGATGTCTTGTTCCAACAGGATCGATTCGTTGTCGCCCACCTTTTGCTTGACGCGAATCTTGCCCTGGGTCGGTTCGCCACCTTCGCTCGGCGCATCGGTGTAGTTGTTCACGACAATCCGAGCCTCGAATGGCTGTCCCTTGCGGATGTCGCTGGGCAAATCGATCTTCTCGACCAACACTTCGCTCTTGGCGTCCAGCATGACGGGAACCACATCGATTCCGATCCCCGCGGCGGCAACGCGCGCGACCAGCTTCCGCGCCTGGCCCAGGTTTTCGTTGCCGTCGGTGACCACCACGATCCGCCGCGCGGTGTCCTCCGGCATCGTGGCTTGGGCCAGGTTCAACGCCGATTCCAAATTCGTCGCGTCGCCGCGATCCATCAAGCTTTCCAGGCGTCGCAATCGAATCTCGTCGTCAAACGGCGGGATTTCGATCGACGCGTCGCGGCCGAACACGATGATGCCGGCTTTGTCACCGCGTCGGCCGTCGCGGTGACGTTTGACGTTGCGGACGACAAAGTCCAACATCACCTGGCGTTTCGCGCTGGGAATGCTCTCGGATTGATCCAGCACATACATCACCGTGATCACGTCACTGACGCGCACCAGTTGCACGCCGGCCAAGGCAAACACCAGAATCGTCCAAACCAGCGTCCTGAGCATCAACGCCAACGCCCGCCGGGTCTTGCCCAGCACACCCAACGACCGATAGCCCAGGTACCACAAGACGGGCAGCGCGAGCATCAACCACAAGTAAATCGGATGCTCAAAACTGAGACGATAGGGCAACATGGCGGTTTGGTAGGTGGAGAATAGCGGCGCGCGGGCCGGTTCCGTCGGTCACAGCCACCAGCTTACCATTTCCTGCCCGGGGAAACGACGAAGCAACATTGACCGTTTCACGCACGCGGTCCCGTTCCTTAGCCGCCTGCGGGAATTGGGTAAGAAAATTTCGTGGGTAAGAAAATGGTGAATCGCACCCTCCACTGAGTCTCACCAATCTTCCTGCCTCCAAAATCTTCCTACCTCTCCACCTGACAAGTCGGAGGGGAGCAGGAGAGGGATGGCAGATCGATTCACCGCCTGAATGATGAAACGCCGTGGGCTAGTAAACCAACAGGCTGCTAAACCGCCGGCTTCGCCCTCAGCGTCACCGCCTGCGGCACGGGCAGACGCCACATCGCGACCGCGGTCAACATCGCTCCGAACAACCCCAAGGCGATGACGACCAGTAAAAAGAGGGCCATCTCGGGCGTCGGATCCTGGTCCTGGGTTTCCGGCCCCAGCACGACGGCAAACACGCTGATCGAATTGTTGACGAAATGCCCCAGCATCGCCGGAAACAATGACCCGCTGCGCCAAGCGATCACCCCCAAGTACAGCCCCAGCGGGAACACGGCGATGATGTGGATCAAGTCCATGTGGAAGACGGCGAACAAGGCCGAAGACAGCAGAATCCCCAACGCCGGTCCGATGCGTCGGTTCAGGCGAGTTTGCACATAGCCGCGAAACAAGAATTCCTCACAAAACGCCGGCGTCGCACCGATCAACAGCGCCAACGGGATCAGAAAACCCGATTCACCGTGGCCGCGAAAGATGTCGGACATCATCTTCAGGCTTTCGCTTTCCTCCATCAGCGAACCGACCGCGATCGACGAGATCCAACCGATCAGCGGGGTGGTCAAGGCGGCGGCCACCCACGCCCAATACGGCCAATGCCCGCGGATCAGCGACAATCGCCGGCTGAACCCGACCGGAGACAACCAGGCGGCGATCAACGTCGGCATCACCAAAGCCACTTGCGGCGCGACGACCAATAACAGCAGACCGACACGCGAGGAGGAAACCGTCTTCATCGCTTCGGCGCTGACCATCATCCGCGGGCTGAACTCGCCGTGGACGACGAAGAACGCCACCACCATCATCACCAGGCTGGACAGCAAAAACGTCGCCAGCGAAATCAACGGCAACACCAACGACGGCCAGATCCGCGGGCGGTCCGGTCGCATCAAACGCTGCGGTCCATCCTCGCCATCTTCCGGCGGCGGCGACGTGACGCTCGTCCCCGGTTCGGTGACACTCGATACCGAAAACGGATTGACGGCGTCTGGTTCGTGCGGCGGTTCGCCGAAGGGTTCTTGCATCACTCGTTTTAGCCTAGTCCGGCGTTTTGGTCGTATCCGAACATCACGTTCATATTCTGTATCGCCGCGCCGCTGGCACCTTTGGCCAGATTATCGATCGCCGACAACAGCACCAATCGCTCTCCGCTGCGGCGCACCGCCATCTGAACATAGTTTGTCCCGGCTACATGTGCGGTCGCCGGCAAGTGATCGACCGGGTTGACGAAGGGACTGGCGGCGTAACAATCGCGCCAACACTGCATGACCCCTTCAATCACCGCCTGGGCCGATCCTACGCCGCTCCCTTCGCCGGCCAACCCCTCTGCGGGGCGGGCGTAGATCGTCGACAAAATCCCCCGGCTCATCGGCGTCAGGTGTGGCGTGAACAAGACCTCGGCGGCCCGGCCCGAAATCCGCCCCAGCAAATCTTCGATTTCCGGCTGGTGGCGGTGGCAACCGACCGCGTAGGCCGCGATCGATTCGTTGGTTTCACAGTACAGCGTCCCCACCTTCGCGCTGCGGCCCGCGCCGCTGACCCCGCTCTTGCTGTCGATGATGATGTCCTCGCTGCGGATCAAACCGGCACGAATCAACGGCGCCAGCGGCAAGATCGCACTGGTCGGATAACATCCCGGGTTGGCCACGACGTCGGCCGCCGCGATTTCATCGGCATAGAACTCGGGCAATCCGTACACGGTCTTGCCGACCCGTTCCGGCCAGGGATGCTTGACGTCGTACCACGACTCGTAAACCTCCAGTGAAGAGAGCCGAAAATCGGCACTGAAATCGATCACCCGCACCCCCGCGTCGACCAGCTGCCGGACCGTTTTCGCCGACGCCGCGTGGGGCAGACAACACATCGCCACGTCACAGCGTTTGCCGATTTCAGTCGGATCGAGTTCTTCCAACCGTAGGTCCAATCGCCCGGCCAGCGAGGGATGCACCGAGGCGATCGGATTGCCCGCTTCGGCACGCGCCGTCGCCACGGTCAGCTCGGCGTGTGGGTGTTGGGTCAGCAGACGGGCGACTTCCAGTCCGGTGTAACCGGTGGCGCCGATCAGGGCGACAGAGAGCGACATGGGGCAGCAACGCAGTGGGCAAGGGGGACGAAACGGAAACCGAACAGCTCGCATCGTTTGGCAATCGCGTCGCGAACGCAAGGCGGCACGACGGTTTGACGCGGCCGAATGTCATCTCTTCGCCCCCAGGGTAAGGGGGTGGCAGTCTGTCGGGATGGATAAATTCTTGGTCTTCTTAGCATACGGAGAGCCACTCGGTGGGAGAAGTCGTGGCCCGAATGCGGTTCTAATTGAAAGGGCATCGGCCATTTTCCAAACGCATTGCCGGCGAGCCCCGCCAGTGAGCGGCTGTTCAATGGGCGTCTCCGGTTCGAGAGAGGATTGGCCTCCGTTTCCCGCGTTTGCTATGCATCCCCCTGCACCATCACGTCGCAACAAAAAACGTTCGAGAAACCGTTTTCGGATCGAGACACTTGAATCGCGCCGTCTGCTCGCGGCGAGTCTCAATTCCGGCACGGTGGGAATCGAGGTCGACTACGAAACCGATCCCTTGGTGCTGGCGATGTTCCACGGGCCGATTCTGCCCGGACGCCCGGTTCCGCCGGTTCAGGGGATCGCAGCCCGGGCGGACGAAGTGCCCGACGGCGTGCCTGACAGTGATTTCCCGACCGGATCGGAGCAGGCCGACAGTGGACCAAGCGGTGCTCCGCTTGTCTCGCTCGACCAAACGTTCAACTTGCACAGTCGCCCGGATTCCAACTTCACGCTCTACCTGGACTTTGACGGGCACACGACGACGGGGACGAGTTGGAATTCCAGCTACGGGATCGAGAGCATTGAGCACCCGAATTATTGGGGTGGGAATGAAACAACGTTTTCCGACTCGCGACTGGAATTGATTCAGGACATCTGGCGCGTCGTTGCCGAAGACTTCGCGCCGTTCGATCTCAACGTCACCACCGAAGAACCCGCCGATCTGGACGACCTTCGATACAGCGGTCCCGGCGATTTGCGCTGGGGGACGCGGGCGGTGTTGACCAAAGACACGTTTGCCGATTGCGGTTGTGGCGGGCACGCGTTTATCGGTGCGTTTGATGACCCGCAAGACGAACCGGCCCTGGTCTACAACGGCGGCTTGTATGCCGGCAGCGAAACGGTCAGCCATGAAGTCGGCCACCAACTCGGACTCCGACACGACGGCGCCGGCACGACGCAGTATTACCGTGGCCACTCCGACTGGGGACCGATCATGGGCGCTCCGTTCGGCAAGGAGATCACGGTTTGGAACAACGGAGACTATTTCAACGCCAGCAACCCCGACCAGGACGACTTGGCCGTGATCACCCGCGCGGTGAATTTTCCCTATCTTCCCGACGACTACGGCAACAGTTTTACATTGGCTGCACCGCTGCAGGAGTCCGGCGGCGTGAACGTCGAAGCGTTCGGAATGATCGAAAGGAATACCGACGAGGACTGGTTCAAGTTCTCCACCGGTGGCGGCGACGTCTCGATCGACATCGATGTCTTGGACGTGAAACCGAATCTGAACGTTTGGGCCGGTTTGTTCGATGCCGATCGCGAACTGATCCTGGCGTCCGATCCGAAGACATCGACCTCCGCCTCGCTGCAGGCCAACCTGGTCGCGGGCGACTACCTGATCCGGGTCGACGGCGTGGCCCAGGATGGGGTGTACGACGGAGTCGTTTACAACGAACCCGATCCGGCTCCGTACAGCGAAGATCCGCCCAGTGGCTTCAGCGACTATGGCAGTCTGGGACAGTATCGCATCAGCGGCACGATCGTCGACACCGGCAATCCGACGGTGTCGATCGCGGCCAATTCAGCGACTGTCGGTGAAGGAGGCGATGCGGAATTCACGATCACCGCCAGTGACCTGGGCGACGCCGTGGTCACCGTCGGTGTCCGAGGCGTGCGTCAAACCGCCCCCGGGTTGCCCGCCCCCAACTCGACCGAAAACCCAGACTTCGTCGGGCCGCTTAGTCAGTCGGTTTCGATCGTCAACGGAGTCGGCGTGGCCCGGTTCCTCACCAGCTTTGACGGACTTCCCGAAGGCGGCGAATCCTTTGAAGCACACATCATTGATTCAGGCGGGTACGACGTTGCCGATCGCGTCGCCGGAATGGAAATCGTCGAGGTCCTGCCGACCTACGCGATCGAAGCGAGCGAGACGGTGTCGTACGAGGGCGATCCTCCCGGCGGCTCGACGCACCAGTTCACGATCCGTCGCACCGGTCCGTCCGACGTCGCCAATGCCGTCGGCTGGCAACGTGTCTACACCGGAACCGCGCCGGCAGAGGACCTGGATTTCACCACGCCACCCTCGGGAACCCTGTTCTTTGACGCCGGCCAGATGACGCAAACGCTGGACATCCATGTTCGCGGTGACTTCGACATCGAAGGCGACGAAAGCTACACGATCGAGTTGTTGGTTCCGACCGACGGCGCGTTTTTGATCGACCCGGGCAAGTCGACCGCCCAAGGATCGATCCTGAACGACGAATCGATCCTGTCACTGGAAACGAGCGCCCGGTACCGCATCCGACAAGTCAACCACGACGATGATGCGAGCGACAACTGGGCGATCGACAACTTCGTGATCACCGGCACGTCGATCGAGGACGATTTCGATTCAGGGATTGCCCCCGCGGTCTGGAATGCCATCGAGAACGCGACCACCAACGCGACGTTCCCCGGTACCGACGGCAGCGCACTGTTCTTCTCCGGCACAGGCCAGCGGGCCGCGACGACGCACCCGGTGGCGCCACCATCGGGTGCCCGCGTGGAATTTTCGATCGTCTTCGCCAATTCCGATGGCGGTGGTCTTGATGCAACGGAAGACGGCGACGATGTCGTGCTGGAATACTCGTACGACGGCGTCGGGTGGAGAGAGATTCGGCGGTTCCGCGAATCACAGTATCCTGCGTGGACCGACGTCAGTGTCGTGCTTCCGGTCGAGGCGACTTTCTTGCCCACCGCCGTTGAAGAAGGCAACTCGGGACCGGTCCCGCGATCGGTCACGATCTTCCGAACCGGATTTCTTGACAAGGCGGTCTCGGTGGACTGGTGGATCCAACCCGGCGGGCCGAACCCCGTCGATGTGGATGATTTTGTCGGCGGCTTTGCCTCCGGTGTTGCAACCTTCGCCCCAGGCCAGAAAACCGTTTCCATCGACGTTGATGTCCAAGGTGATCGCGATGTCGAAGACGATGAAACGTTCCAGCTGATGATCTCCTCCAGCAGTGCCGGGATCATCAACCATTCCGTGCTCAGCGGCATCTTGGTCAATGATGATTTTGAGCTCGCCGAAATCAACGTCCGCGGCAGCAACGATCAACCGATCCAGAACGGGGATCCGGCGATGACCGGAAACGGGACGGACATGGGCGTGGTCGAAGTCGAGGCGGACACCCGCTCGCAAACCTTTACGATCGACAACGACGGTTTGGTGGACTTGGACTTGTCCTCGGTTGCCATTACCGGAGCCCAACACGGTGATTTCTTTCTCACCCAGCCACCGCCCGCCGTGGTCGCATCCGGCGGATCGATCAACTTCGAAATCACGTTTGATCCCAGTGTCGCCGGACGACGAACCGCTAACGTCGAAATTGTTAACAACGATCCCGACGAGTCCACGTTTACCTTCACCGTGTCGGGGCTGGCGACCGACCTGAGGGTCGAACAGGTGTTGGTCAACCAAGGCGACAGCTCCCGCAGCCAGATCGAATCGGTCAATGTCA
Organism: Stieleria mannarensis; assembly: GCF_014154935.1. Classification (GTDB taxonomy): domain Bacteria; phylum Planctomycetota; class Planctomycetia; order Pirellulales; family Pirellulaceae; genus Stieleria; species Stieleria mannarensis. The sequence continues at coordinate 33,798 of NZ_JACEHH010000038.1, read as the reverse complement.
TCTACAACCAACCGGTCGATTTCCTGACGCTGGCCGGTATGTTCGAGATCCGCAACGTATCGACCGGGCAGTCGGTGCGTTCGATCAAGACCACGCCCTCGGAGATCGACGACCGAACCGAGGTCCTGCTGACGTTTGAAACCCCCAACGCGGTCCCCGTCATTCTGGATGACGGGTATTACGAACTCCGCGTCCATTCGGGGGCAGCGATGTCGCTGGGCGACGAACCCTATCCGATGCGCAATGACTACCTATTCGGCACCGGCCCAACCGGCACCATCGACCAGACCGACGCGTTCTTCCGCTTCTTCGGCGACAGCGATGGGGATGGTGATGTGGACGGCCAAGACTACGGGCAATTCGGATCGACCTTCCTGCGTCCCGCCACCTCGCCCCACTTCAACCGACACTTTGACTTCGATGGCGACGGCGACGTCGACGGACAGGACTATGCTCAACTCGGGAAACGATTGCTGAGGACACTCTGATCGCACGACGTCCTTTCCAGGTCGTCGTCGGGAGTCGTGTACGACGACCGCCCGGAAGGGCTGTCGTGCCGCGCCGTCGTACCACGCCGTCGTACCGGGACGACGGATTGGGACGGCCGGCGATCGTGAGCCTACCGCAACCGCGGCGAGGTTTCGCGGGCGATGCTTAGATCACCACCGGGGACATAATTCCCACTCAACAAATCCTTCAGCTTGGCCCGCGCGTCACGCTCCCGCGGTTGTTCCATCCCCGGCGGGCTGCCCCAAAACAGGTGCGTGTTGTCACCGGTGATGATTTCCAGCTTGGGCACCAGATTCAAACGCGGGTCGCCGCTGACGGTGATTTTGGCGATCCGAATTTGATCGCGGACCGCGGCGAGCAGCTTGGCCAACAATGCCGCTGATTCGACACGACGGTCCCCGAACGGGGTCCCCTCGTTACCGGTCGGGTACAGCTCCCAAACCTCGATGTGAATCAATTCCATCGCGTCGTCATAGGTCAGCCCGGCCGTGGGCAACAGCATCCCTTCGCCATCGAGCGGCAGGTAACCGTTGACGTCCGAAACCGGGTAACCCAGGCTCTTGAGGTGCTCGGCGATCATCTGTTTCCAGGCCTCGCCCCCGGTGACATGAAACGCGGCGACCGGCCGGCGATAATCCAAATCCAGCTCGAACTTGCCCGCCGGCAGCTTGCGCACGCGATGGACGTGTTGAACCCACGGATGGCTGGCGAAGGCCGACGCCAATTTCGCCGTCACGCTGCGATCGGCCGGCGACAACTCCATCAGCCGCGTCGAATCATAAACCTCGGCCACCAGATCGGTTCGCACGAACTCGTGGGGCGGGGAAATCGTGATCGATTGCCGATCCAGGCTGCGGTAGTGCGCGGCGAAATGGTCGGCATACCAGCGTGAATAGGCGACGTAGGAACCGACCAGCAGGAGCATCGGCCAGACCAGCGACCACGCCGCCGGCGCCGCGATCAATCGGCGCAGGATTCGGCGGATCGGGCGATGATCGGTTTGCTCGCTTTGCTTGGCCATCCGGCCACACCTTCCCTGGATAATGCCCGCCGCTTGTCAGTCGATTCCTCTCGACCGAATCCCCTGTTGCGTCAGACTTACCAAATCTGCAGATTCAGCTGCAAGTCGATCCCGGTTTGCAGCAACACTTGTTCACGAACCCGGTCGATCAATTTCAAGCATTGGTCGCTGGTCGCCCCGGGGTGGGCCACCAAGTAGTGCGGGCGCGCCGAATCGAGTGCCACGTCGCCTTCGCGGATCCCCGCCAAGCCCACGCTTTGGATCAATTCTCGGGCCGGCATGGTGTCGGGGTCGATAAACGGCATCGCGATCCGTTCGACTTCCGCCGGCCGCGAGGCATTCCGGGCGATCCACAGCTTCTGCATCCGTTTGGTCAGCGCGATCGGATCGCCCGGCTCGAGCTTGAAATCGACTTCCACGATCGTCAAACCGTCCAACGCCGATTTGCGATAGGTGAACCCGACCTCCTCTTGTTCGAACTGCTTGATCGAACCGTCGGATTGCAGCACCCGGACCCGCTCGACCGCCGAGCCGATGTCGCGGCCACCGCTGGAAACATTGCCCAGAACGGCGGCGCCCACGGTGCCGGGGATGCCCACCAAATGCTCCAATCCTCCTAGCCCGCCGCCGACCGCTTTGACCACCGCATGGGACAGTTTCCCGCCCGCACCGGCGGTTAGCCGATCCCCGTCGATCGACAACGAACTTGTCGCCGCCGCCGATAGCGTGATCACCAGGCCGTCAAAGCCTGATTCGCGGACCAGCAGATTGCTGCCCGACCCCAACACCCGTGTCGGCAGGTCATTCTCGGCCGCCCAGGTCACGACCTGGACAATCTGCTCAGAATCGACCGGTTCGGCAAAAAAATGAGCCGGACCGCCGATCCCGAGCCATACCAAGGGGGCAAGCGGCTCGTCGGAGCGGATCAGATGCTGGAGGTGTTCTGGAATCGTCATGGTTGGCTGGCACGTCAAATTCGCGCGTCAAATTCAAAAGCGGTCGCCCATGACAACGCTCATGGGCCGAGCGAAATCATAACCGTCTGTGTGACGTTCCAGGTAGCCGGAGTCGACCGTTCTTCAGCCGCGGCCGAGCGAAACCGCCGAACGAATCAGATTCCGGACCGGTTGCTGGGTCTGGTAGCCTTTCAATTGATGACGCTTCCACTGTCCCCCGTTGGTGCGGGTGAACATGATGATCTGGGGCAGCATCCGCTCGCCCTTGGTCAGCTGCTTGACCAGCTCGGGGTTGGAATCGCGATCCAAAACCGCGACACTCACGTCGTCCAGCTCGCCGGTCTGGGCCATCGGCTCCAGCGTGGTTTGTTTCAACACGTTGCAGGCCGGACACCAGGGGGCACCCACGACCACCATCAACGGCTTGTCCTGTGCGACCGATTCCCGGTAGGCCTCGGCGTAATCGGTCTTCAACGATGCCGACGTGACACTACCAAGTACAACAGCTAACAGCAACGAAACCATTCCTAGCTCCTATTTTCAAGCATGAATACCGTTCGGCGATGGCGACACAATGTCGGTAAATGGATGGACCGGTTACGAAAAGACGCCGATTCATTCAGACGAGGAACCGCCGAGGGCTAGTCATCCCGTTGTTGTCCGGCCCGCATCAAGCGGTTTGACGTCGAAACGGCCAACAATCGTCCCTAAGGTGAGATCGTCTTTCTTTAACGAAATCTCGCCTTCTTCCTTCCTGGAACCATTCTGGGACGCTTGGTTAAACGGTCCCGGAAATACGGCTCAGGAAGAATGGGCGGAGTATATGGGTGGTCCGGTCGGCTTCAAGCCGTGCTGGTTAGATTTCTGTGATTATCAAATTGTGGAATCACGTGCTAAATTGAAGCACCCTCCAGCGAAACGGCCCAGCGGTCGCTAAGCTGCCCAGAGACAACAAGTTGGGGCGTGCCAATCGGCGGACGGCCGAACCAATCTGGAAACTGGACAAAGGTTCACATGTCGCGAGAATGGAACGATTCACGCCCTTGTTCGAATTTCTGCCACCGCAAACCTGTTTGGAAATCCTGTCGTCGCCGCCCGGGCTGCCCGGACCGACCTGCGGCGACCGTGGTTTTCGCTCGCATTCCGCCGAGTTTGAGATGTCGACCTGATGAAGCTTCGAATTGGTCTGATCGGACTCGGGGATCTGTGGCAGACCCGTTATCGCCCCGCCCTCCGCATGCTGGATGATCGCTTCGATGTCCGCGCGGTCTACAGCACGATCTCGAAACTGGCCGAATCCACCGCCGCGGAGTTCCAGGCCGATCCGATCGACGGTTATCGCAGCTTGGTTTATCGTTGCGACATCGACGCCGTCCTGATCCTCAAACAATGCTGGCTCGGCTGGCTGCCGGCCCTGGCCGCCTGTCAGGCCGGAAAGGCGGTGTATTGGGCCGCCGGACTGGACTTCGATCCGCACCATCAAAACGCGGTGCTCCAGGCGATCGAACAAAGCGGGGTTTCGTTCATGGCCGAATTGCCGCGTCGGTTCGCCCCGGCGACGCTGCGGCTGAAAGAACTGATCGCGACACGCCTGGGCGCGCCACGGTTGATCCGTGTGCACCGCCAATCGATCAACGATCAGACGCCCGAACAGGCCGGCCCCTCGGCCTGCCGCCCCGACGATTCGGAACTGGTCGAACTGGTCGACTGGTGCCGCTACGTCGTCGGGAAATCGCCGCAATGTGTCACCTCGGTCTGCCAGGAAAACACGTTTCAGTCGCTGATGCTGCAGTACGACTGCGATCCCCATCAAGGTGTGATCGCCGAGATCGCCACCGACGGCACGCTGCCGACGCGTTGGAAAGAAGCGGCCAGTTTTCGCTCGCCCGCGGCGATGAAGATCCAATGCGAAAACGGCGTTGCGTTTATCGATCTGCCCAGCAGTCTGGTCTGGTTTGACGATGCCGGCCGCCACGTCGAGTCGTTGGAAACCGAATCACCGGTGGGCGAACGCATGCTGCGTCAATTCCATCGCAGCGTGACCAGCCTGGTCCGCGATCTGGGCGGTCTGGTCGATGCCTACGAAGCCGCCGCCGTCGTCCAAGCGGCCCGTCAAAGCCACGAATCCGGCCAACGCGTCCAGCTTCCGGTCTGAAGGGTTGGCAGTTGGCAGTGAAGGTGAGGGGAACTCATCTGCTTCGCGATCGGTTTGACGCATCGGTCCTATGGGGCCTCTCGCATCGCGACGCCCTTCGCCGCCCCGATCGAACCCCGTTCCCCGCCGCGACAGACCTTTTCCGGGCTCGCGCTCAATACACCCGCATCGCCCGCACGGTATCGGGGCGTCCCTTGTAATACACCCGCTCGCCCGGTCGCAGGGCGGTGGCGGGGCGGCAGAGTTGTTCGGCGGACCGAACCGATGGCCTTTCATCGCGGCGGACGATCACGATTCGCTGCGAGGCGAGTGAGATCATCAGCGCGTCACTGGCTTCGATCGACGGCGTCGCGGGCAGTGTTTCAGAGGGCTGCGGTCGGGGCGGGTGGGTGGCTGGGCTCATGCGCGAATTCTTTGACGGCCCCGGACACGTTTGGTCTGTCCGGGTCGGCCGAAAACGCGTCGACCGAGCATTTCGGCAACCGGCAAGAAAATCGATTCCGTGTGCGAGCGTCGCGGTTTTGCATCCTATGTTTTCGCAGGGTCGACTCCCGAATCCAGCATTCCGCAGTCTCCGCCGGACCTGATGCCCGGACGATCCTTACAAACCGAACGACTCGCACGCAGCAGTTGGCCTTCCAAGATGCCAACACGGCGAGGCAACACGAATTTCACCCACCCTGCACCTCGCAGTCGCGCACTTTAAAGGACGAGAACACAGATATGGCAGCTCGAACAATGCCCGGCAAAGCGGACAGTCGCCAAGATCAATTCGAAGAAATCAAGACTCGAATCCATGGCAAATTGGTCGACAAGCTCGACCTGTCCCGCGTCGGCGACATGAAGGGCGACGCGTTACGTCGCGAGATCCGTGTCGTCATCGAACACCTTTGTGACGCCGACGACGCGCTGCTAAACCGTCAAGAGCGCGAACGCATCGTCGACGAGGTGTTGGACGAAACCTTCGGCTTGGGGCCGTTGGAATTGATCCTCAAAGACCCCAAGGTCAGCGATATTCTGATCAACGGGCCCAAGAGCATTTATGTCGAAAAGGGCGGCCAGATGCAGAAGACCGACGTGGAGTTCCGCGACGGCAAGCACTTGCTGCAGATCATCGACCGGATCGTCAGCAAGGTCGGACGCCGCGTCGATGAAACCTGCCCGATGGTCGACGCGCGTCTGGAAGACGGCTCGCGGGTCAACGCGATCATCCCGCCGCTGGCCTTGGACGGCGCCGCGGTCAGTATTCGACGTTTCGGCAGCAACCCGCTGAAACTCGAGGACCTGCTCAACTACAAAGCCTTCACGCCGGAAATGGTGATGTTGCTGGAGGGCTGTATCAAAGCTCGACTCAACTGCATCATCGCCGGCGGTACCGGTTCGGGTAAAACGACCTTGCTGAACACCCTGTCGTCCTTCATCGGTCACTCCGACCGGATCGTGACGATCGAAGACGCGGCGGAATTGCAGTTGCAGCAAGACCACGTCGTACGGCTGGAAACGCGTCCGCCGAACATCGAAGGCAACGGTGCGGTGACGGCAACCGACTTGGTCAAGAACGCCCTGCGGATGCGTCCCGAGCGGATCATCATCGGGGAATGTCGTGGCGGTGAAACGCTGGACATGTTGCAGGCCATGAACACCGGTCACGACGGTTCGTTGACGACGCTACACGCCAACACCCCGCGGGACGCCATCGCGCGTCTGGAGACGATGGTCATGATGGCGGGATTCGAATTGCCCGTCAAAGCGATCCGCCAACAGATCGCCGGTGCGGTCGACGTGCTGATCCAAGCCAACCGTTTGCAAGGCGGTCCGCGACGCGTCACCGCGATCACCGAAGTCGTCGGCATGGAACAGGAAACGATCGTGCTGCAAGACATTTACAAGTTCAACCAAAAGGGCATCGGGGAAGACGGCAAAGCCTACGGGGCCTTCGAATGCTCCGGCGTCCGCCCCACGTTCATGGACAAACTGGAAGCCGCCGGCGTCCGCTTGCCTTCGAGCGCGTTCCGCGAGCGAACGATGATGCAGGCCTAACCGCCGGCCGACGAACGCCCGGGCTTTCCCCGGGCTAACGCCCGAGCTTTCCCCGGGCTAACGCCCCGACTCCGACTTTTCGATCCCTTCGCTCTCCGCAACCCCCAACGACCTGACCTGACATGACCGGTACCGTCATCATCATTGCCGTCGGCATCTTTGTCGCCTCCCTGGTGGCATTGGCTGCCAACATGCTCGTCCCCGGCGGTGACAATACCGCCACCGAAGACCGGCTGGCGCAAATGGCTTCGCGTCGTCGCGTCAGCGGTGGCAAGCAAACCGAAGAATCCGGTTCGTTGCTGATGGAGGGCGGGTTCGAAGACGCGTCCGGAGTCATCGGCAGCATCATGAAAAGCTTGCCGGGTCTGGGGGAATACCTCGATCAGGCCGACGTGCGGATGCCGCCGGCCCAGTTCGCGATGATTTGCATGGGGGCCTTCGCCGCCGGCGTCGCCCTGTGTCTTGCCAGCCCCTTTAAATTGCTGGCCATCTTTGTCGGCCCGATCTTTGCCATGGTTCCGTTCGGTTGGCTGATGGTCAAACGCAAACGGCGGCTGTCCAAGTTCGGTAACCAGATGCCCGAGGCACTCGAATTGCTCGGCCGTTCGCTGCGTGCCGGCCACTCGCTGAACGCCGGATTCGGCCTGGTGTCCAAGGAGATGGAAGACCCCTTGGCCCGCGAGTTCGGACGCGCGTTCGAAGAACAAAACCTGGGCATCCCGTTGGACGAGGCGATCGAGGACATGGCCGATCGCGTCCCCAACATGGACCTTCGGTTCTTCGCCACCGCCGTCGTCCTGCAGCGACAAACCGGGGGTGACTTGGCCGAAATCTTGGACAAGATCGGACACCTGATCCGCGAACGATTGCAGATCCTGGGCCAGATTCAAGCGTTGACCGGAGAAGGCCGGATGAGTGGTGCCGTGCTGTTGGCCCTGCCGCCGGTGTTGTTCCTGGTCATGCTGAAACTGAATTACGAATACGTGATGATGCTGTTCACCGATGAACTCGGGCGCTACATGCTCGGCTTCGGATTGATCACCCAGATCATCGGAGCCTTGGTGATCAAAAAGATCATCACGATCAAAGTCTAACCCACACCGCAACACCGAACGCCAGACCCGTCTTTCACCGGCCAACCGGATCCCAACGATGACCCTTCTGCTCGCCCTTTCGATCAATCCGATTTACGTCACCGCTGGCGCGATCTTCATGTTCGTGACCCTCGGCATGTGGTTCGTGCTGGCACGCGTCTCCGGAGACGACAAGCCCCGTGCCGAAGCGCGTTTGGACATGATGCGAAAGCGTCGTGCCGGCCAGGCGTCCGCCGCCGAGGGCAACGACAAATCCAACAAAAAGAACGAAGCCCTGACCGCGTACTTGGAAAAGGCCGCGACACCGCTTGCCGACAAGGTCAGCGGAAACGAAAAGGAGATGGGCCAGCTGCGAGAGATCCTGATGAACGCCGGCTTCCGACGCGAAGCCGCACCGGTCGTCTACAAGACCATCCAACTCGGTGCTTCGGCGCTCGGATTGTTCATCGGCAGCACGTACGGGTTCTTCGCCAACGGATTCGGCCAAGACATGATCATCAAAGTCGGCGGCGGATTGATCGTCGGATTCATGATCCCCAAATTCGCGCTCGGCATGATGGCCAAAAAGCGGATGGAAAAAATCTTCCTGGGCCTGCCCGATGCACTCGACTTGATGGTCGTCTGTGTCGAAGCCGGTCTGGGGATGGACCAGGCGCTGCGAAAGGTCGCCGAGGAAATGGAAAAGAGCCACAAGGAGATCGGCGAAGAGTTCGGCATCGCCAACAAGCAGCTTCAACTCGGACGTACACGCAGCGAAGTGCTGCAGGCGCTTGGTTTCCGCAGCGGCGTCGATGATCTGAAACAACTCGCATCGATCTTGATCCAAGCCGACAAATTCGGTTCCTCGATCGCCGCGGCCCTGCGGGTCCAAAGTGACGCCATGCGAACCCGCCGTCGTCAGATCGCCGAAGAGAAAGCGGCCAAGACCGCCGTCAAGATGATCTTCCCGCTGGTCCTGTTCATCTTCCCCGGCATCTTCGTCGTCCTGGTCGGCCCGGCCGGCATCAGCATGTACCGCAACATGCTCAGCCAATAAGCGGGTGTCTGTGGTAGCCGGAAGCCGACAAGGCTTTCGGCCTTCTACTCGCCGGCTTCGCCGACGAGAGCGAAACCCTTGGCGAGTTCCGCTACGGCACCGCACCCCGCGCGACGGTGATCTCCACGTCGGCCACCAATCGGTCGCTGTACTGGGTCATCGTGAACGTGCCGCCACGGAACCAGTTCAACAACGGGGCGACGTAATCGGCCGGCGGCACCGCCAGCGGCTCGTTGCCGTTCCAAGCCGTGCTTCGCCAGCGTTTCTCGACCTGGTCGTATTCATACTGGCCGCCCAGCGGGCATTGCAGCGGAACCCCCAGCACCTGGGTGACGTTCTCGATCGCCTGTTCCGGACCGACGTGCAGTTGCTCGGAAAACTGATTCAAAAATTCCGCGCCCGCGCGGCTGGCCTGGGCGGCGTTCTGATACAGTTCATTGTTCACCCAGCCCTCCAATTGGCTGCCCAGCAGACTGCCGATGCGGCCGCGAACGGTCGCCGGTTGCCCGACGTCGGTGGCTTCCAGAAACGGCAGCGTGCTGTTGAGAATCTCCGGCTGAAACGACAGCACACTGAAACCGCCGCCGGTGTATCGGTATAGCCCGCCGATCAGTTTGGACATCCCGGGGCCGACCGGACGTCCGCGTCCCAGCCCCAGCGGCAATCGGTCCAGCGCCCCCGGTTGCGGCCAGGCACCCAGGTAAGCGGGCAACTCCCGCAGCGCCCAGTAGGTTTTCAAAATCCCTTCGAACTGGTCCGGCGCCGGCGGATACGTGTCTTTGATGCCGGCGAACAGATGCGTCGGCGGACCGATCTGGGCGCTGGCCACGTGCGCTTGGACGGCGACGATATCGTCGGGCGCAAAACGCATCGCGACCGAGGTGGGAGGGCCGAGCTGTTTGGCCCACTTGCCATACTTTTCCGGCGTCAGCGGAGCGATCTCGGCGTGGATCGAAATCCGCTCCATCGTGTCGTCACCCGGCACGTCGTCGCGACGCAGTGCGACGATGATCGGATCAAGTTGCGGGAACCGTTCGCTGTATTCCCTGGCGATCCGCGTGTACCAGTCATACTCTTCGCGGGTGACCGATTCGATATTCACGTCGGCGATCGGCAAGAATGTTCCGCGGACCCCGCGCAGGGTGTCGATCACCCGGTCGCCGACAGAGATCACGCCGCTGCCGTCGCTGCGGTTGCCGAACGAGAGTGGCAAGAACCCTTTTTCGATCAACTCGTCCACCCCCAGGCTGTCACCGTTTTCCGCGACCACGCCTTCGGCCGTCGCAGCCAGACGGGCCAAGTGGACCAACGCGACGTCGCTTTGGGCGCTCGATCGCCGCCGCAGTTCGATCAGGTATTCCGGCGACACCAACCGCTGCAACATCTCGGGCGAAAAGTAGGCAAAGATCGTGTCGTCACGGGACGTCGGCACCAGTGACCGGGACAGTCGAAACGAATCGGTGGCCGCCAGCGACTCGCCGCTCTGGCCGACTTCAAAGAAGCGCCGCACCAGGGTCTCGCTGTTGGTGATCAAGAAGTAGCCGTCGTCTTCGGCCAGGAACGAACGCACCGAGTTATCCGCGCTGGACAAAAACGAAACCTCACGCCCGGCGATCGTGACCGTCTTCAATGACACCGCGTCGTCACTGCGGGCCCGATTGGAACGATCTGACGAAAGCGAGGAACGCAACAGAAACGCGTTGGCGGATTTCATGATCACGCCCATCGTCGCCCCGTCGGACGTGAACAGGTCGCGGCCGATCACCGCTTGGTCCAACACGACGGTCGGCCCCAGCGATCGCGACAATTGATTGATCTTGACCGAAATCTGCCGCTGGAATCGCGCCGTCGCTTGCACCTCGGTTCCGCGCAGCTTGACCATCCGGCCTACATCCCCGCCGTACTCCTGGGCCAGATCCAGGAACCACAGGTAATTATTGAACTCTCCGAACCGCAGATAGAAACACTCCGGCGGGACACGCGACGCGATCGGTTCGGTGACCACATCCTCGTCGATCGGCCCCAACACGGCGTTCTGCCACTTGGGGCCTTCAGGCAATCCGACCAATTCGGAAGCGTCGTATTGCTGCTCGGCCGGCAGATTGACATCGGTCAGCCCCGCCGCGGTGCGGCGAAACACTTCCTGGGTGACCGCTTCGGCGCCGCCCAAGTATTTCAACGTCGCCAATAACGGATCGCCCTGGTCCTTGGTCTCGGTGAACCAGGTCGGCAAGGGATTCCCCGTCCGTCCGCTCAGCATCGCCACCAAATAGCTTTCCACCCAAGGCGGATAATCGCCGGCGTCGATTTGCTGTTTCGCGTTGTCGGCATAGGTCTGCCACCAGCGGGCCATCGACGCGCCGAACACGGCAGCGTCGCGAGTCGGTTTTAATTCATAAACGCCGACATCCCCCAGGCCGTCGGCCAGCCGGACCCGAAACGGCGTCGCGCCCTTGAACAAGAACGTCGCCCGCCTGGCGACGATCTGGCTGGTCGGAGCGTCGGTGTCGGTGATCTCACGCAGCAATTTCCCCAGCCGTCCCAACAATCGACCGTTGCCCGGCGGTGGCACCGGTCGCTCCGACGGAGGAATGATTCGCACCTCCACGTCTTCGCTGACCGGATAAAAAACCCGGCCCGAATCGCTGCTGACCGTCAGCGGTCGCGGTGCTTCACCGATGATCGGGTTGGCCAGCGGCAGCTCGATCGTCGCGATGCCGTAGGGTTGGTCGCCCGGCCCCAACACCGCCGCGGCCAGCACATCGACCGCTCGGGCCGCCGGCGACGCAAACGCCTGGGGGAGCAGGACACACAGCAGCGCGAAGGTAAATCGCAGACAACGCATCAGAACATCCTAGGGGGAAAACTCGGGCCGAACATTCGCCTCGGTCCGCCGGGTCGTCACCGCTGGCGGACTTCGCGATACTGTCGGGCAGCATGATTCGACGGATCGGTCGCCATCGGCAAGCCCGACGTCCGTTCCCGATAGTATCTCCCCCAAGCCCCTTTTTGGATAGCCAGACCCGTGGATAGCCCCTCCCGCAGCGGTGTTTTCGAGGCCAGCACCGACGCCCGACTCGAATCGTTCGCCGAATCCATCAGTTTCGACCGCCGGCTGTTCCGCCAAGATATCCGCGGCTCGATCGCCCATGCCGACATGCTCCGCAGCGTCGGGCTGATCAGCGACGATGATTTCACCGCCATCCGCGACACTTTGAAAGAAATCGAAACCGAATTCGAATCCGGCGACTTTCCGATCCGATTGGAATTGGAAGATGTCCATATGCACATCGAATCGGCGCTGATCGAACGCATCGGCGACGTGGGGCGAAAACTGCACACCGCCCGCAGCCGTAACGACCAGGTCAGCACGGACGCTCGGATGTGGATCCGCGAATCGCTCGACCAGGTCGACGCCCTGCTGGAATCCTTGCAACAGTCCTTCCTGGGCCGATGCGAGGGCGACATGGACGTGATCCTGCCGGCCTACACGCACCTGCAACGCGCCCAGCCGGTGCTGGCGCCGCACTACTGGTTGGCCTACATCGAAAAATTCCAACGCGACCGCGATCGGATCGCCGATTGCCGCCGCCGCGTCAATCAATCGCCGCTCGGCGTGGCCGCCGTCGCCGGAACGACGCTGCCGATCGATCGCCGGCAAACCGCCGCGGCACTCCAGTTCGACGGCGTCACCGCCAACAGCTTGGACACCAGCAGCGACCGCGACTTCATCCTCGAATCCGCCTTCGTGCTGTCCATGATCGCCTCTCACCTGAGCGGCTGGGCCGAAGAGTGGATCTTATGGAGCACCGTCGAATACAACTTCATCAAGATCCCGCAACAGTTCTGCACCGGCAGCAGCATCATGCCGCAGAAGGTCAACCCGGACACGTTGGAATTGACGCGCGGCAAGTCGGCGCGGGTGATGGGCAATCTGCAAACGTTGATGTTGCTGGTCAAGAATCTGCCGCTGGCCTACAACCGCGACCTGCAAGAAGACAAGCCGCCGCTGTTCGATTCCTTCGACACCGTCATCGCGATGCTGGAACTGGCGATCCCGATCGTCGCCGGCAGCGAGTTGCAGCGTGAGCGGATCGCCGCGCGGATCGAAGAGGGTTACTTGGACGCGACGACGCTGATGGAATGGCTGATCAAAAAAGGCATGCCGCAGCGGACGGCACATCACGCGGTCGGCGCGATCGTCGGCGCCGCGATGGCCGCCGACGTCCCGCTGGCCGAGTTGCCGCTGGAGACGATGCAGCAGCACGCCCCGGAAGTTGATGCGTCCATCCTGGAAGTCCTGGGCACAAAAAACGCGATCGCCGCCTTCACCAGCTACGGTTCCACCGCCCCGACCCAAGTCCGCGACCAAATTGCCGCCTGGACGAAGCGGCTGGCAAAACAATGAATTCAACCATCTGGACCTTGGTCCTTGTCCTGCTTTTTTCTGTACCACTGCACGCTCAGACCGAATCATCTCCGCGGACGGTCGGGAAGGGCCGGCCCAACGCACCGAACATTCTGCTGCTGTTTGCAGATGACCTCGGTTACGAAACGCTGGGCTGTTACGGCGGACGGGATTTCGAGACGCCGCATTTGGATCGTCTGGCCGCCGACGGCATCCGGTTCACGCGGGCGTATACGAGTCCCGTCTGCACGCCGTCGCGGATGAGTCTTTACACGGGAACGTATGCATCGACGCATGGCTATTTCAACGTGCTGCCGGTGCATGTCGGGACCAAACAGGCGGTGGATTTCCGCCGTCGATTTTCAACGTTCCCCCAGTTGTTGCGTGACGCCGGATATGCGACATCGGTCACCGGCAAGTGGCAACTCGCGGCGCTGGAGTTTCATCCCGATCATTGTCGTGATGCCGGTTTCGATTCGTGGTGCGTCTGGCAAATCTGGCGTCGAGGCGCCAAGACGACGCGTTACTGGAATCCATGCCTGAACCACGACGGCCGGATTCGCGCACGTCTTGCCGATCGTTTCGGCCCCGACGTGCTGGCCGATTACGTGATCGACCAGATGAAGTCCGCGGTCGATGCCGGACGGCCGTTTTACATTCACCACAACATGATGCTGCCGCACGTTCCGATCATCGACACGCCCGCCGAACGCGCCAGCGGCCAGCCGGCCAGCCTGGGACGGATGATCCATTACATGGACTCACTGTGCGGTCGCATCATCGCCGCGGTGGATGAATTGGGTATCGCCGACCAGACCTACATCATTTTTATGGGTGATAACGGGACCGATACGCGAGCAGCTCGCCGAACGATCGCCGGTCCGGTTTCCGGCGGCAAACGCGATCTCAACGACGCCGGAACGCACATCCCACTGATCGTGCGGCGGCCGGGCACCATCACGGCCGGGACGGTCGCCGACGATCTTGTCGACATGGCCGACTGGTTTCCGACGATCTGTGATCTGACCGGTATCACACTGCCACCGGACGTCGAACTCGACGGCGTTTCGTTTGCATCGCGTCTGCATGGAAAACCACAGTCGTCGCGAGAATGGATCACCGGCGGCATTCGAAACCAGATCAGTCTGTTCGACGGACAGTGGCGGATCCGAACGGGATCGAATCAAGTCATCGACGCGCGTCACCTGCCGCACGAAACCGTGCTGGAAATCGTCCCCGCCGAAGGTGACCAAGCCGTCCGGCGACTGCGGGCGACGGCTGGGTCGCAGCTGAAGGCTGAAAAGTAGAGCGACAGTGAATCGCAAAGCCCCGCGACTGCTGGCCAGGGGGAGATAGGACGTATCGGACTCATGCGACGTATAAGTCCTATTTGTCCCATAGGTCCTATTTGTGTTCTGGTCCACGTGCGCCGCTCGCTGACGCTTCCCGCTGGCATATCGCTGCTGGTCTATGGTTTCGCCTGGTAGCGCTGCTGGACCCTGGTTCGAAACTCGGCGTTGACGAAGGGGTCGCTGGTCGCTTCTTGCCATTGCTCCAAGGCACGCTGAAGTCGCGATTGGGCGTCGGCAACGTCAGCGTTTCCGGCCAAATTGTGGAATTCGATCGGATCATTTTCCAGATCGTAGAACTCCCACTGGGGCGGATTTTTGAGCCTTTCCATCGCGATCCGTGCCGGATGGTCATTGGGCAGTTTTTGCGCTTGGGCATACGCTCGATCGCCGTCAACCGAGTCGATCGCGGACGCTTCACCGGCTCGTAGGTTTTCAATCAGCTTGTAGCGTCCGTCGGTGATGGCCCGGCGTGGGAAGAACGGTGTCGCGCCGTGGTAATGAAATTCTCCGACCAACGTTTGCCGCCAATCAGACGCGTCGTTTGACGGTGCCAACACCTTTCGCAGCGAACGACCATGACGGGGCGAGGGCAGTTCGATTCCGACCGCGTCCAGGATCGTCGGATAGATGTCCACGCTGCTGACCAAACGATCGGAAACATGCGGCTGGGAAACGCCGGGCCAGCGGACCAAGAATGGGACTCGCAGCCCGGATTCGTAACAACTGGTTTTGCCGCGTGTGAACGGCGGACCGTGATCGCCGAGAAACACCACCAGTGTGTTGTCCCAGTTGCCGGTTTGCCGCAGGACGTCGCTGAGCATCCCGATCGCCGCGTCGATGCGATGGACACAGTTGTAATAGCCGGCGATCTTGGTTCGCTGTTCCGGCGTGTCGATCTGTTGCCAGGGCCAAGGAGCAATGTCCTGAGGGCCGAGCACGTTTTTCGGCAACCCCTTGACCGTATCGGGAAAGAATTGCGGTCCGCGCCGACCGCCGGGCATTCGCTGTCGCGCCACGTGCGGATCGAACAAATTGAACATCAGGAACCACGGCGTGTCGTCGTCTTGCTGCAGAAACTGGCGTGCAAAATCGACTTGCAACCGGACGTCGCGGCTGCCAAACCCTTCGCCGTGTCGCATGTCAAACGCGAATGCCTTTTCCGGCCCGACGTGAAGCTTGCCGATGATGCCGGTCCGATAGCCGTGGTCTTTCAAGACATTGGGCAACAGCGAGTCGACCAGATGCTCGTGGACGCGAAACCCGACATTGGCGTTCAGCAACCCGTACTGTCCGTTTCCGTGGGGGTACAAACCGGTGAACATCGACGAACGCGAGGGGCTGCACGACGCCTGGCTGACGTAAGCCGTGCGAAAGCGAACCGATCGGTCGGCCAGACGGTCGATGTTCGGCGTGTCGGCGATCGGGTCGCCATAGCACGACAGTTGCAGCCCCAGGTCATCCGCGGTGATCAATAGAACGTTCGGCCGTTCGCCGGCCCGTGCAATGACCGCCACCAACACGACCGCCAGCGCGCCCCATCGGCGGCACATCATTAAACCACGCATCTCCACTTCCTCGCTGTCCCTCGTGAACGAATCGCAATCTTGAACGAGAAATCATAATCCAGATCAGCGCGGAACGGACCGGATCCTGGGAGTCATGCTGCGTTTGTTGGGACCATTTGTAGAAAAGGTGGTAAAACAATGGGGGCAAAACGATTTCAGGGTGCGAACGTTGCCCGGCAATCAAGGCGTACTCGTAGCCGAAGGCGTGGCCGTCGTATCAAATCAGCGAGAGACCTTGCCCGGCGACGTCGCGCGTCCGGGGGATGTTTCACGGGCCGTCGCCTCGGCGATCCTTTGATGCGTTTGGGTGATCGCCTGGTTGATCGGGTCCAGGGCCAGCAGCTCTGCGTCAGTGTTTGCCTGATAGACTGCCCGGGCAAACTCCCGCCAAACGCGACCGCCGCGGACCGGCAATTGAAAGTCAGCGTACGTGGCCCCGGAGCGACGAAGCGGGCGCGTCATCGGTTGATAACACAGTCCGTCGCCACTGTACGTCCGAAACACGCCGTCACGCGTGGTCCCGTTGGCCCGCGTCGATTTGAATAGAAAGTGTTGATCGATCGTGGCGATCAGATCCAGTTCCCACAACTGGGGACTGCGATAATCCCAGACCCCTTGGATCGGTTGCAGTTCGGGAATCGCTTCTTGGCCTTCTTGAAGTTCGCCGTCGGCGTAGCGTGCGAAGTAGTCAAAGTGCGTTCGCATTGCCGGCTTCATCGATCGATGATCACTCAAAAACGATTTGCCGGTTCGCGTTTCAAAGTCAAGCATCGCTTTCCGAAACGCTCGCATCCGCGACGGATCGGTGACCAACTCTTGACGCGGGCGCTGGAGCAACTCGGACGTGTCGGTCGAGAAAGATCGAGCTGCTGGTGCTTGTCGCGGAGTCTTCAGCGTCGACTTTGCGAACCGAGCGTCGAACGATTTGCGAGGGCTCGTCGCAGGCCGTGCGGGTGTATCCGACGCGGGGCGCGGTGTGGATGTGACGTCGGCTGCGGTCACCAACGTTTTTTCGGAGCGCGATTTCGTGGCCTCGTGTTGGCTGATGAACCACCAACCACCCCCGACCAGCGTCGCCGCGATCAGCATCTTGTAGTAGTGCCCGGCGATGTAGCCGCCGACCAGCCCCGTGACCACGCCGCTGAACAATCGACCGTCTCCTTCCAACAGCCCCATTCCCCAAAGCCCGGCCGCGATGAACCCCAAGGTTGCAAACGCCGGGTTCCAGTCGCTCGGGCCTGCCGGACGAGATGCTCGGGCCCCGCGAGAATTGTTCCCCTTGTGGCCAGCAGACCTTTTCGCCTGCCGACCGGCGGCGTTTTGACGCGCACCGAGATCCGTTCGGCCGCGCGATCGTTGCCCGGCGGCCTGCTGTGCCGCCGCTTGCTCGGCTGCGGCCTGCTCTGCTGCGGCCTGCTCTGCTGCGGCGGCATCGGCGGCGGCGGCATCGGCGGCGGCCTGCGCCTGCTGCTGCCGATTGAGTTCGTCTTCCTGCATCCGCCGCATTTCTTCGGCTTGCGATCCCGCCGGGTCGTTGTAGCCATCGACGCTACTGAATCCGCCACCGGGATGTTGATCGTAGTCGCTCATTGCAATCCTTTGCCCGCAGACGCGAAATCCTCCCGGGACGTGCGGGAGACGCTTGATTCTGGTCGTTTTGTCGCGAACCTAGCAAAACCCTTGACGCCGCATCTAGAGGTCGTGCGGTTTTTGAACCCTGATTTAACAGGCGTTGACGACTTTACCCTCCCTGGCAGGGAGGGTCGCGGAGGAGTGAGCGCTCGGAGCGGGGAGGGTTGATCCGCGATTCGATGTGACCAAAGGACGAAAGCTTGTTCGGCAATTTACCGTTCGACGTCCCCTCGCTGCGCTCGACCCTCCTGCCAGGAGGGTGATTTCCCAAATCGCACGACCTCTCTAAAGGAGAGTGTTTGGCCGAGGATCGAGTGCGCCGCTCTCAATCGATGTTCGGGTTCAGGTTTCGTCCAGCAGGCTCGTGGCGAGCAGGCGATCGACGGACTGTGACCAGGTCCGGGTCAGTCTCGCCTGGTCCAGATGGTCGGTGCCCGATGTTGCGCGGATCCCTGCGGAGATCGCTCGATCGCCGGCCGGCAGAACCTGCTGGTCTCGACCGGCATCGAGCGGTGGCAATGGTGATCCAGCGGTGGTGTCTGGGTAGAGGTTTCCCCACCATGGCGTCTCAGGGACCTCGTCTCTCTTCACGGTCGATGCAACCGGTGCGAGAAAACGATGATCGGTGATCGGGTCGAATTCTTGGCTAACGGCCGGCGTCACTTGTTCCGGTTCGGCAGCACGCTCCCCCTCGGCTTGTCTTGCCAAAGCATTGATCACGACCAAGGCGTCGATGGGAGAGAGCTCCAGATCTCCGTTGGAATCATAGTAATTGCCGGGCCATTGGGCCAGGCTCAGCGGATCGGGCAACGTGACGCCCGATACGTCAACTTGTTTGGCAATCTGGTTGATCACGATCAGTGCATCGATCTCCGACGTGGAACCGTCGTTATTTACATCGGTCGTCGTTACAACGTTCTGCCACGGGTTGGGGAGATCGATCACGATGGGAGGCGAAAGCGTCCCCGGGGCAACGAGTTGACGATAGAACTTGCCCTGTTGCTCGAACGTGTCTCCCATCCGCCAAGCCGACCGATCATTAAACTGCAATTGTTCCCGGGAGGCAGCGACGATGGTCACGCCCTGTGCCGCTGCGATGGAGGTCAGATCATCGACGGGAAGACGGAACCTTTCAGAGTCGGCAACGTCCACGATTTCAACGTTGTCGGTTTGGAAATCACCCGATTCGCCAAAGTCCAAGACCAATGGCTGCAGGTTGTTTCGGTCAAGATCGTGAAACGCCAGTCGATTGGTTTCGTCGTTACCCTGGATGGCAATCTTGTTTTTGGGGCGTTGTCCAAGTTCAATGGCCAACGAATCGTCAGCAGGGGACAGCGAGACGTTGACTTTGGAGAAATCGCCCTCGGCATGAAACATCGGCGGTTCCAAACCGTTTCCAACGATGACGTGGTCGGCGATCAGTCTCAGGAAACCGCCAGGCTGCAACAGATTGACGACCAACGGCACCGGATCGGATTTGGCATCGACCAAATCCAGCCAAAAATCTTCGACTTCGCCATCCGCTGCCGCCCCCGTTGGTGCAGTCTCCCCGGAGGTGCTGAGCCGAACCCGGGCCGCGGTCGGCCCCGCGATGGCTCCGGCCGGGACGACGAAGGGGATCAAGTTGTCGCCGGCATGGACGTCGTGTGCGATCACGACTTCATCGATTCGATCCCCCCAGTCGCCGTCGCGATCAAAATCGATCCAGATGCTGACTTTTCCTGCTTGTGATGCCGTCACTTGCATGGTCGTCAGCGTGTCCGTCTGTGTGATCAGCAAATTGCTCAACCACCGCACGCCCTGGTTTTCGTCTGACTCGTCCTGGTCATCATGGTCGGCGGCTGCGGCCGGGTGCCCATCGGAATCGACGTCAACGCCCGCACCCAAGAAGAGTTCCGTGACGTTGTGCCGAGCACCATTTTGTGACAACGTCACCGGATAGGATTGACCGAGCCCGTCGGGTAATCGTTCTGGAGCATCGCCGAAGTCCGCGACATCGCCTTCGTCGTCGAGAATCCGGACGTTGCCGGATTGATGGAGCTGGCTGCTGTAGATGGCATGGGGCGCAAACGAGCCTTCCCGGACGCCGTAGGCAATGCCCGTCTCGGTGGCTCCGACGGATGACCAGCTGACATCAAAGACTGTCGGTAGCGGCACGCTGGCTCGCGAAGCTTTCGAACGGCCGTCGACCGGGACGACAAACAATTCCAGCTGATCGTCGACCAATTGATCCGCAAAATAGTATAGATCTTGTCCATCCTTGCTAAATAAGATCGGTGCAAAACGAGGAATCGTTCCGCCGTCGACAAAGTCGCCGTTAAGCTTCTTGGGCGGCCGGGATCCATCGAGTGGGATGCTGTAGATCTCCACAAGATCGTCTTCCGGATCACGAAAATCGATGGCCTGGAACACGATGTGCTTTTCGTCCGGTGACGGAGTGATCTTGTCAACGGTCCTGTCTTCGATCGGGGCGAGCAATTTGCGTGGCGGCTGGGAACCGTCGCTCGGCACCAGGTATGTCGAATACCCGGCCGACTCATCTTCAAAATTGGAACGGAACAACACGTCTTCGCCGATCACCCGAAAACCGTGTTCCACCCATTGCGAACCGGTCAGTTCGGGATGCAAGATCTTGGGCTCTGCGGAACCGTCGACGGGAACGGTGAACATCTCGTGCGGAGCCACGATCCCCTTGTCCACGCGGTAGACGAGGTGTTTTCCGTCCGACGAAAACTGATAAGACGAGCTTCCGATATCGAATGCGACTCGTTTCGATTCCCCTTTGCCGTCCAGTCGGGAAGTGAAAAGATTGGTGATCCTGGAAGCATTCGGGTCTCGTTTGGTGAACGCCAGCGTCTGGCCATCGGGACTGATCTTCCCCGCGAGCCCCCAGGTGCTTCCCGGTACATCGGTCGCGACCTGCATCGGCTCGAACGATCCATCCATCGCAGCGACATAATGCTGCACGTCGTCCCCGTCGCGGTTCTGGAACACGATCGAATTGCCATCGGGCGTGAAATCAACCAAGTTATAGAAAGGGGATAAGTTGCTGATCGGGATTGCCGGTGAGGAATCGTCCAGCCGGGCGGAATACATCACCGAAGCATCTTCACCGTCGCCCTTCCAGGTGTACACGAAACGTTGCCCATCGGGGGCCACGGTAAAGCTTGAGAGGACACCCGTACTGAGATCGTTTGGCACTCGGATCGGATTCATCGATCCGTCGGCGGGGACGATGTAGACATCCGTTTTACCATCGGTCTCAAGATCACCGGAGTAGATCAGCCACTTGCCGTCAGCAGAAAATTTGTGTGTCTGAACGGTTTTGTAAAAATCGCCATCGTAGCGTGCCAGCTCGATCGGCGCCCTTGAACCATCGGTCGGTACCGAAAGAATCACGCTGGATTTCAGTCGCCGGGCGCCATAAGCGATGGTGGATCCGTCCGGGCTTGTTTCCAGCCAATCGACAAACAAATCCCCAGGAGGCGCAAACCATTGCAGGTCGGCCAACACGCGTCTCCCGTCGTCGTCGACGATCGAGACACGCACGCCGAAGCTGAGATCCCCGTCGCGCAGTGCATTGTCCAGCAAAGCGACGTCGACCGACTGGACGGTTTGCCCCGGTGAAAACGTCAGTCGCTGCCCCGTCACCGCAACAAAGTCCCGCCCCCCGATCGCGTCGGAATCGATCGTGTCAAAGAGGACTTCCACCGGTTCCGCTTGAGCTTCCGCCAAGGAGACATTGACCGTCACATGGTCGTCGCTTTCCATTGCATCCGGCGTGGACAACAACAATTGAGCAAGCAAACGTCGCGGTTCGAGCAATTCAAGCTTCAGTGGAACTTGATAACGGTGTTTCGTAGCTACAGCATTTCGATTGCCGGGGTGACGACGTGGCTTGTAAATCATGCGATAAGAATCGAAAACGGAATCCGGAAGAACTGCGAGACCAAGCTGGGCAGCTTAGCATAGTTGGCGTCCAACGCTTTTGCTCGATCACGACGCCACCGCAGGACTCCGATCATTCCTTCGCCCCACGTAAGCCCTGACAGGAGAGGCTGGACAAGCTCCGATTCTCGGTTGCCGAGGCGATTGCTTCATTCAACCGCTGCTTGAGCGCTTTCTGGACCGCGTGATGCTCCGGTCGGTCGGCGAGGTTTTCGCGCTCAATCCCGTCGCTTCCATAAGCGTACAACTCGCGATACGCCGCGTCTTCGTCGGTCGCGTTTACCGGTCGCCATTCGGTGTAGCGGTGGCTCTTGGTCCGAATCGTATAGCCCATGTAGCCGGCTTTGGGATATTGGCTGACGGCGATCTCCTGGCCCGGGGCGGCTGGGGCGCGGACGTTGGCGGCAAAGCTTTCCCCTTGCACACCGGCGTGAATCGGTAACCCCGCCAGTTCGCTGAGCGTCGGATGCAAATCGACCAGTTCGACCAGGGCGTCACAGCGTCGATCTTGCGGCAATCCGGGCCCACTGATGATCAACGGAACTCGCGTGTCCAATTCAAAATTTGTGTGCTTCGCCCAGGCCCCGAACTCGCCCAACTTGTAACCGTGGTCGGACCACAGAACGACCAGCGTGTTGTCGCGAATCCCCAACCCGTCCAGTTCATCCAGCAACCGACCGACCAAGGCATCGATGTAGCTGACACAGGCGGCATACCCGTGACGCAGATGACGCGTCCTTTCCGGGCTGACCAACCCCCGCGACCGGTCGACATATTGATTGACTTCGCCGGCGCCAGAC
This sequence comes from Stieleria mannarensis, assembly GCF_014154935.1. Lineage (GTDB taxonomy): Bacteria > Planctomycetota > Planctomycetia > Pirellulales > Pirellulaceae > Stieleria > Stieleria mannarensis. The sequence continues at coordinate 11,281 of NZ_JACEHH010000038.1, read as the reverse complement.
TGGACCGCAAACTCGGGGGCACCGACCGGACGTTCGGGAACACTCACCGGCGGTATGGTGTCGGGGTCGTAAAGATCCCAATAGCGTCGGGGCGCGACAAAGGGCAGGTGCGGTTTCATGAAGCCGACCGCCAGAAAAAACGGCTCGGGTGCATCGTGTCTCGTTCGCAGTGCTCGCAGCGCCGCGACGGCGATTTGTCCGTCGCCGGGCAGGTCATCCGAGACATCCGGCGCTTCGGTCGCCAACCCCCGAACGAAGTGTCTGGTCCATTGGTCTGGATCACTGGGGTCTTTTGCGACGCCGGCCAGGAATTTGTCTCTGGATCGCTGAAAGATTTCCCGGGCGATGCGAACCCCTTCGTCACTGAAGTAATAGCGGGGACTGGATGCGAAACGCGGCGCGGACCACGACACCGGGTCTTGATAGCTGTTGCCGACGTATGCGGTTTCCCAAGCCCCGTGATAGATTTTGCCGAACGATTGCGTGAAGTAGCCGTGGTTCTTGAAATGCTGGGGCAGCGTGACAACGTCTGGCACCAATTTGCGAAACTGATTCGACTTTCCCTGAAACGCATCCGGCCGCAAACCGCTCAACAGACTTGCCCGTGACGGCATGCAAACGGCCCATTGGCAATAGGCTCGTTCAAACCGCACACCCTGGCGCGACAGCCGGTCGATATTGGGACTATGGATATAGTCCGCTCCGTAACATCCCAATTCGGGTCTCAGGTCATCGATCCCGATGAACAGGATGTTCGGTCGATCCACGTCCCGCGCGACCGCGATGGTCGTGAAGACGGCCAATGCAAGTGCCAGTGACGCTCGAATGATGGGACAGATCGTTGCTGACGTTCTCATGGTGATCACTTCACCCGCGTGATCTTGGAGAACTCCGATTTGGTGTTTTTGGCGTAGATGCCGACATAGTCGACACTTTCCAAATTGCTGGGCAATTGATGTTCGATCCGTGTCTCGTTGACCTTCAAGATCAACTTGCCGTGGTCCAAATCGATCGTCACGGTGGCATCAAACATGTCCGTGGGGGCAAAGTTACCCAGCTTGCTGGCGCCGATTTTGACGTTGGCCCAGCTGCCGTCAAACGCCCCGTGGCGGCCCATCCCGATCAACGTGCCGGCTTTGTGCAAGCGATCGTTCACCGGTTCCGCCCCAAAGCAGAAGCACGCGTTTTTCGTCACGTCGTCGATCACCGAGCGATATTGGATTCGAAAGGTCGCAGATTCCTGAACCGGAACGTCCAGCTTTTGCAGCGCAAACCCTTCGCTTTGGCCGCTGTCCAACAGGTAACCGAGCTCGCTGCGGGAAACCGTCGCGCCCTTGACCACGTCAAAGTCTCCGGTCTTGTCGGTGCCGTCGGACAACTTGGGGCCTTTCTTGCGTTTGCCGCCCTCGGGCTGGTTGACCCACCATTCTTTTGGCCCTTCGTTCTCGACGCCTTCCCAGACTTCCATGAACTTCGCTTTCATCTCCGCCAACTTTTCGGGCATCTCATCAGCCAAATCATTTTCTTCTTTCCAGTCCTTGGCGATTTGGTACAGCTGGAACCGCTCCAGTTTTTGATCGGCAACAATTTTCCAGTCGCCGATCCGCATCGCCGCGTGACTGGCCGGCGGAGCGATGTGGGTGCGCCAGAACAGCGGCACGGATCGCTCAAGTTCTTTGCCCTCGCAAGCCGGCAACAGATTCACGCCATCGATCGTGCGGTCACTCGGCACCGGCGCGCCGGCGATCTCCAGCACGGTGGTAAAGATGTCCGAACCGATGATGGGAACGTCGCTGACCGTGCCCGGCCGGATCTTTCCAGGCCATCGGACGATCCCCGGAACACGGATGCCGCCTTCGTGGCTGTCGCGCTTGCGACCACGCAAGCCTCCCGTGGAACCCCAGGTGCGGTTTTGTTGTGATTGTGGGTTCTTCAGGTTGCCTTTGCCAGATCCTTCCGGCCCGTTGTCGCTGGTGAAGATCACGAACGTGTTATCGCGCAATCCGAGTTCATCGACCGTCTTCATCAAGTTGCCGAACGCATGGTCCAGTTGAGTGACGTTGCCGTGGTGCTGGCGAATGCCGGGATTGTCGATCTCGCTGTACAGTTGCTGAAATTTCGGATCGCTTTCGATCGGCAGGTGCGGTTCATGTGTCCAAACGGTGATGAAAAACGGCCGGTTCGGATCGCGTTGTTGCTTCAACCACGACGACGCTTCTTCGGCAACCAGTGGAGCCGAAAAGCCTTCGAGCGGGCCGACCGCCTTTCGGTTGCGAACGAAGTTGATCGGATCCTTATGCGACGGCGAAGCGTTGTTCTGCGTCGCGAACCACCAGTCGTATCCGTGATCATCCGGTTGTGGTTGTTCGTCGCTATTGAAATACCCGTTCAAGTGCCACTTGCCGCTGTGCATCGTTTGATAACCCAGCGGACGCAGGGTCTCCGGGATCGTGATTTCACTCTCCCGCAAATGCGCCTCATTGCCCACCGGCAGCCAACGCCAAACGCCGTTTCGATAGGGCGTGCGGCCGGTTAAAATCGATGAACGGCTCGGCGAGCAAACTCCGCATGCGGCATAGGCTTGTGTGAAGCGCACCCCTTCGGACGCAAATCGATCCAGGTTGGGTGTCTGGATTTTCGGGTGCCCGTAGCATCCCAGGTCGCCCCAACCGAGGTCGTCGGCCAGGAAAACGATAACGTTCGGCGGGTCGGCGGCGTTACAGGGCGTCACAGACCAAGCATGCGTCAGCAACAGCAGCGGGGCGAGCAAGGCGGCGTGGAGGACCGGTTTCATTGTGGAATCCTGTGTCGTGTCGGATGGTCGGAGGTGGATTGCAGAAATGCGAAGAGATCGCGGACTTGAGCCTCTGACAGCGGTTGCAGGATTCCGTCGGGCATCAAGCTTTGTGTCAACTTGTGGATCCGCTCGATCTCCTCGCGCGGCACTCGCTGCACGTCGTCAATGGTCTGGATCGTCACGGTATGTTCGTCTTGCCGGGTGATACATCCGTTGATCACGCGGCCATCGGACAACAAGACCGCCGACTGCCGTAGGTCGGCGGGGACAATGCGACTGGGGTCGATGATGTTTTCCAGCAAGTAGCTTAAGTTGTCGCGATTGGATCCCGTCAAATCAGGTCCGACGGATTTACCTTCCCCAAACATTTTGTGGCAAGTGCCGCAGACCTTTGCGAACACCAATCGTCCGGCATCCAGATCGGCTTCGGCCAATCGTTCGGGTGTCAAGCGAGCACGGTACGACTCGATCAGCTGAACCTTTTCCTTGGGACTGGTTTGCACTGCCCCCCAAAGCTCTTCCAACTTCTCGGTCAATGCCTGGTCGCCATGCCCCGCGATGTTGCCGGCGGCCGCGGCAGAAATGTCGCTTCGATCGATCGTGCCTGCTTCGACGGCGGCAAGCAGCATCGCCGCGTAACTAGCACGTGAGGCCAATGTGCGGATGATCGCGGGGCGGTGCTCGTGTTTCGCGTTGCGGTAGTAGCTGAGTAACTGTTTCCCAATCTCAGGCTGCTCGTAGCGCGCCAAAGCCTGGATCGCCAAGGCTCCGACGACCCGGTCTGTTTTTAATTTCAACAACGTGGGTGACAATCCCTTCGGCTGACTGTCCAAGACAATCGCCAACGCGTCACGCCGCGCCGCCGGACCGGCGCCGGTGTCCTTGGCGATCAGCAGCAATTCGTCCACCGCTCGTCCGTCACCGAACACGACCGACAACTCACGCACGAGCTCCGTTACCGAAGCTTCGTTCATCCCTGCCCAAACCCTCGATGCTTCCTGCCAGTTCGCCGGCGGCGTGACGCGATTCCGACCTTTCAATGCCGCGGCCAGCCCGGATAGATAGTCCGACGCGTGCGCCGCGTCGGACGTTGAAGCCTGATCGATCAACGCGTCGACGATCAACGACTGGTGGTCGATCGACGAACTCAAACGACGTGCGACGTATTCCCGGAGCAACGGAATTTTCGTCGCCAACGCCAATCGGAGTGCTCGTTCCGGATCGCCCGTGATCGCCGGTTCGATTCCGTACCAAATCATCAGCGGTTGAACTCGATCGTTGGCATCTTCCGCAAATTGACTGAGATGAATGGCGATCGGCCAACGATCGGCAAGATCCAGCTGTTGCAGGGCCGACGCCAACGAGAGTCGTACCAAGCCGGAGGTTTCATGCTCGCTCAATTCGGCCAACTGTGTCGCGGTGTCGCCCCCGGGCTGACCGCGATCGACCAGCAATCGGACCGCCCAGCCACGGACGTGTTCGGAGGGATCGTGCAACTGCCGGGTCAACCAATCAGAATCCACCGCGTCGATGCTGTACAAGGCCCACATCGCGCGCAGTCGTCGCGTGACGTCGGGATTATCCGCAAAGATCGCACGCAACGCGTCCGCTGCTCGCGACAGATCTTCACCCGCCAGGTGGCGCTCCTGCAGCCGGCGCCGAGCATGTCGGACGAACCAGTCGTTGCGATGAAGCTGGTAGTGCACCAAATCCATGTCGGATGACTGACTTAGATCGGGACGTTGCCGCTGCGGTTCCCCGTAGGTGATCTTGTAAATCCGACCGCTCGTCCGATGCACACCGTCGCGGTCGTGGCATTCGCCCAGATCCGACCAATCGGTCAAAAAAACGCCACCGTCGGGGCCGTACTTTAATTCGACACCGCGAAACCACGGGTTGTTGGCAATCAGGAAATCGGGTTCGTGCTCGCCGACGTAGCTGTTGCCGCGGCGCACCAATCGGTCGACGTTCACCCGCCGCCCGTGCGTGTTGCACATCAGCATCCGTCCGCGGTACTGCGTCGGCCAATTGTCGCCCAGATAAATCATCCCACCGCAATGCGAATGGCCGCCGCCGTGGTCGTCATGACGCCCGTCGTACTGTTTGCGGTTCTTGTTGTCGGAATCGCCGACTCCGCCGGCGGTGTCCCAATGGAAGTGGTCCGCGGTGGGTTCGATCAATCCGTACAGATACGGATTGAAGTCCGCGCCGTGCATGCGTTCGTAGTGGGCGCCAGGAATCACATGCCACAAGTGATTGATCACGTTGTTGGTAAAAAACCATTGGCCGTGATCATCGTAATCCAGCCCCCAAGGATTCGTCGTGCCATGGGTGACGACTTGAAAGACATGCCGCTGGGGGTGAAACCGCCAAATCGAACAATTCAGCGGCGTTCGTTTGCCCGCTGGCGTATCAGGAGTGCCGACGTGGGAGGTGTCCGTGATGCCGTGCCGACCGTACAGCCATCCGTCGGGTCCCCAACGCAAACCGTTGACCATGTTGTGCCGCGCCAGCACGCTGAACCCTTCCAGCATGACTTGCGGCGGCCCGTCGGGGCGATCATCGTGATCGCGGTCGGGCAAGAATAACAAGTTCGGGGCACTGGTGACCCAAACGCCGCCGAAGCCGAGCGTCAACCCGGTCAATCGTTGGCCTTGGTCCCAAAAGATCTTCCGCCGGTCGAATCGTCCGTCACCATCGGTGTCATCAAAGATCAAAATACGATCACGCTTTTGCAAGTCGTACTCGCTGCCTTCGTAGGTGTAACATTCTGCGACCCACAATCGACCACGATCATCGATCTCCATCGCGATCGGCTGATGAACATCGGGTTCACCGGCAAACAACGTGACGCCAAAACCGGCGGGGACCTCGATCCGATCGGCAGCCTCGGATGCCGATGGAGGGTGTTCGCCTGCGGCTTGCGTGTTGATCGCGTGCGGGGTGTCAATTCGTTGCGCAATTGTGGATTGAGCGATACACAGCCCCAATAGAAATAAACAGGCTACGCGGATCATAAAAGAATTTCGGTTTTTCCGGGAATTGAGTGGCATCCATCCAGGGTAGGGATATCGCGTCAATCGCGAACGACGATCTCTTTGAACTGAACCGTCATGGGTTTGCCGGATCTCAATTGCAATCCGAGCATTCCCTTCAAATCAAGGTGGGCTTCTTCTTCGTCGATCAACTGTGACGCCGTTTGGCCGTTGATTCGCAGCGTGATTTGAGTGCCTTTGGCGATGATGTGGTATTCGTTCCACTCGGGCCAGAGGTTCATTTTAACCAGGGGCCCAATGTCGGTGGCGGTTCGATTGCCGCTCTTGTCGATCACTGATTTCTTTCCGTTGGCGCTCAACAATTCCGGGCCGTCACGATGATGCATCTCGTCGCAAACCCCGCCCAGATACGGACCGCTGTTGTAAATGTCGGCTTGGTATCCGACGGCCAACCCATCGGGGCGAAAGACGCTGCGGAACTGGACGCCGGAATTGCAACCGTTGCCTTGAACGCGGAACTTCAGTTTCAACTCAAAATCCGACAACTCGCCTCCCTGCCAGACCAGAAACTTGTTCTTCGTGCAAGGGTTCTCCGCGGTCGATTCACCCGTAAGGGCGCCGTCGCGAACAGACCAGTAACTCATGTCGACGCACGACCAACCGGTCAGCGTCGTGCCGTTAAAAATGGGGCGAAATCCATCGCCATCGGCCGGCCCAAAATACCCGCCGCCGGAAGGTGATTGGGCAGCCAGTAGCGTCGCGACCGGGACAAACAAGGCGAATAGAACGCAGGATTTCATCTCAAGGAACCTTTGGGGAATCGCAAATGACCTGGGCGGCAATGCAGGGCGCCAGGCCCCGCGATGTGAGACAGGCTTCCGGCCTGTCCATTCAGCAGCCGAAACCAGTTTAACTCGAGGCCGCCGCGGAAGGTTGCGGTACCGTGCCCGTCCCTACGCCGCCAAGTCGCACGCCCAGCAGCGCCGCGGGCACGTACAAAACAATGTCCACCACCGCAAACCAGATCGGGGCCGGAAGCATCATCAACATGCTGATGCCGCCGCACATCCACAGGATCCCGAGTATGCCAGCGGCGATGTACCAGGCTCGTTTTGCAACCAACCCGCACACCAGACCGCTGACAAAGCTGCCACCGGCATGGGCCGCCAGCACGATCAGTAATGCCCCGGTCGGCATCCCGTTGGTTTCGACATGGGTCCGGAACGCTTCGAAATCGTTCGGGTCAATCCCATCGGGCAAGGGGTACACGACGTGGGAAACACTGACCAGGGCCATGTTGAAGATGCTGCCGGCGATCAGGCCCGCGACGATGGCGACGACGTTGCGAATCATGTTTCACCACCTGTTGGCTGTTGCAGCACGTTGTGGGCCTCAGCCGTCCAGGTATTGCTTCAAACTGGTTTGCAGCAAGTACGTCCAGCCGTCTTGGCAGCTCTCACGCGTGAATTCGGGAATGTCATCGGGGAACGATTCGACGCCTTCATTCGTCACCCGCAGCTTCGATCCTTCGGCCTCCTCAAAAACTTCGAAGGTCACTTTGCCCGTGCCTGGAAATCCTTCGTAGCGCCAATCGTAGACAATCTTCTGCTCCGGGACGACTTCGGTGATTCTCCACTGATGCCGAAAGACTCGGCTGCCGGCGTCGATATCGAACTGGGTTTCGAAGCCGGACTCGGCGCGGAATTCGGGAATGTTCTCAAAGAACCACTCAACCATTTGCTCCCGCTCGGTGATGGCCTTCCAGACCGATTCTCGGGACGCGTCAAACGATTGCTCGACGACAACCGGGACTGAAGAATCATTCATGCTTTCAACTCCATGCTGGACAACGAACGCGGCACCCAATGATACACACCCTGGGCCGCGTTTGCGCGCACACCCTAAAACGCGGCGTCGCTCCTCCCCAAAAACGTCCGCTACAATGGCATGGCGTTTGCGGCCGATTTCACGAGCAGTAACGAATCCAATTCTTCCACCTCGGGAGCCCTGATCATGTCCGATCACGTCTACAAGAAGATTGAAATTGTTGGTTCATCGACGAAGTCGATCGAAGATGCCGTCGAGAACGCGGTCGCACGCGCCGCCAAAAGTGTGCATGGCATGCGCTGGTTCGAAGTCGCTGAAACGCGCGGCAACATCAGCGACGGAAAGATCGAGCATTGGCAGGTGACGGTCAAGATCGGATTTACACTTGATGAATCCCAGTGATCGCAGACGCGACCGATCGCGTCTTGTCCGATGACGTGGGCTGCCATGGGAGACGTCGACGGTATGCGTGACGGATTTGTTCGTAGCGGAAGTCGCCAAGACTTTCGTGTTCCGGAGGCAGAAGCGACTCTGCTAGCGCGGGCCCTCTCTGGCGTTTGCTTGCTGCGCAAACGCCGTCTCTCCCAGAGGGAGAGAATCTGGATGTGGCCCAAAGTTGCACTCAACCAATCGCCGTCCCGAGTGGGATCGCACTGGCCTAGATGCGAGACCGCCCTAGATGCGAGACCGCCCGAGCACGGCTGCTTCGTGCCAACGGCGATTCACCGACAAAGCTGGTAGTTCGCGTCGGTCCAGCACTTCGGCAATGATTCGCCGGAGGGGAAGATGAGGTCCGATTTGGCGAACCGAGCTTCATCTTGCTCCTCTTCGCCGGCCTGGATCCGCCCGGTGACCTCTGCTTCCAAGGGGCTTTCAAGCTGGTCGGCTTGCGTGACCCGGATCAGGTGACCTGACTTTTTTTCTTTGACAAACATCGGATTTCCCCCTTAGACCGCGAGTGGCTCACCGGACGCTTTCCAGGCTGCCGCACCACCTTCGTAGTCCGCAACATTGAACCCGGCTTCTTCGAGTTCTTTCGCGGCCTTGGTTGATGAGTCACAGTCGGCGCTGGCACAGTAGACCACGACCAGTTTTTGCTTGGACCCCGCGGCGTCCAAGACCTTGCCGGTGAAATTGTCTTGGCTCAGGGGAATATTGATCGAGTCGGGGATCTGCGTCTGCCCGAAATGATTCGCATCAAGCGTGTTAACGAGCAAGAAATCTTTGCCTTCCGCTTTCAGCGTTTTTAGTCGTTCTGTGGTCACCGTTTTCATCGTCCTAATCCTTAAAAAAGCTCCGAGGAAGTCGTTGATTCGAGGCTTGCAAAAACGATCGGATGAGGTGCAAGTTGCATTCCACGTCCACCGATTCTGTGCTGAGGATGCCGAGTTGATTCTGTGCGAGCGTTTGTCACTCGCCGGGCGCGTCATTTGCAGCCGAGATTGACATCTTTTTCACACGACGAATCGCAGCTGAGCGCGAGGGGGATTTTGATGTCAACGGCAATGCAACGCGACACTTCACACCTGGAGCAAATTTGTCAACAAGTCCGTCGGTGGATCGTCCGCTGCACGTCCGAGGCGGGATCGGGGCATCCGACGTCCTCGTTATCGGCGGTTGAGTTGATGGTGGACCTGGTCTTTGGCGGGGCTTTCCGGTTCAACCTCGACCAGCCCGATCATCCTGCCAACGATCGATTGATCTTTTCCAAGGGGCATGCGTCACCTCTCTTTTACGCGTTGTGGGCTGCCGCCGGAAAAATTGATCCCAATGATTTGTTGAGCTATCGCGAGTTCGGCAGTCGGCTGGAAGGCCACCCGACTGCGCGGTTTTCGCTCACCGAGGCCGCTACGGGATCACTCGGCCAAGGCCTGTCGATCGGGCTCGGCATGGCGATGGCCGCACGCTACCTGGACAAATCTCCCAGCCGCACCTTTGTACTCCTGGGCGACAGCGAGATGGCCGAAGGGGCGCAGTGGGAAGCGATCCAGATCGGCTCGCATTACAAGCTGGACAATCTGGTCGGAATCCTGGATGTCAATCGATTGGGCCAGCGCGGTGCGACGATGCATGGACACGACCTGGATGCCTACCGAAAGCGGATCGAGGCGTTCGGCTGGCGGTGCGTTCTGATCGACGACGGCCACGACAACGACCAAATCTTGCGTGCCTTTGACGAATTGAACGCCGATCATGGGAACTCCGATCGGCCGACGATGTTCATCGCACGCACGATCAAGGGTCAAGGGATCTCATCCTTGGAGGACGAAGGCGGGCACCATGGCAAGCCCGTCGATGAAGACGACGTCGATCAAATCCTGGCCGGTTTCGGAACGGCGAACGAGCAGATCCGTGGGACGATCGCGCCGCCGAACTTGTATCAGCCGGATCCGCCCGCGTCCCGGCAAGCCGAACGCATCGATTACAAAATCGACGACAACGTTGCGACACGAGACGCCTATGGGAATGCGTTGTCGCGATTGGCGGCGAAGTTTCCGCGGATGGTCGCACTGGACGGCGAAGTCTGTAATTCGACGCGCACAAAACGGTTCCGTGACGAGTTTCCCGCACGCTTCTTCGAGATGTTTGTTGCCGAACAGAATATGGTCGGAGTGGCCACGGGAATGGCGTTGCGCGGCAAGACGCCCTTTGTTTCCACCTTTGCCGCCTTCCTGACGCGGGCCTTCGACCAAATCCGAATGTGCCCCTACTCGGATGCCGCCGTCAAATTCGTCGGCTCACACTGCGGCGTTTCGATCGGCCAAGACGGCCCCTCACAAATGGGGCTCGAAGACATCGCCATGTTTCGAACGATTCAAAACGGCGTCGTGCTCTACCCCTGCGACGCCGTCTCGACCGAAGCCCTCGTCGATGCCATGGCCGAGCATGAAGGCATCGCTTACCTGCGAACCACACGTGGCAAAACCCCGGTGATCTATGGTAACGACGAATCGTTTTGCATCGGCGGCAGCAAGGTGCTCCGCCACAGCGACGACGACCAAGTCACCTTGATCGGGGCAGGGATCACGTTGCATGAGTGTTTGACCGCGGAAGCCACGCTGGCTGACCGAGGAGTCTGCGCGCGGGTGATCGACTTGTACAGCATCAAACCCCTGGACCATGCCACCATCCGGCGGGCGGCCGACGAAACAAACGTCATCTTCACTGTCGAGGATCATTTCCCCGAAGGCGGACTCGGCGAAGCGATTCTAACTAGCCTTTCCGATCATTCGACGCCGGTCAATTGCCTGGCCGTTCGCAAGCGACCGATCAGCGGGTCGCCCGAAGACCTACTCGAATTCGAAGGAATCTCGGCGTCGAGCATCGTTGATTCCGTCGAGCGATGGTGTTCCAGGACGCGTCTGTAGAGCCATTGTCTCAATTGCTCCCCGGCCGCCCCGGCGGCGCGTGTTGATCTTCTGTCCGCTACGCTGCCAGTGCGAACAGCTGGGACAGCGGTTCTACACTGCGATTGTAGAGCCATTGTCTCAATTGCTCCCCGGCCGCCCCGGCGGCGCGTGTTAACCCTCTGTCCGCTACGCGGCCAGTGCGAACAGCTGGGACAGCGGTTCTACACTGCGTCTGTAGAGCCATTGTCTCAATTGCTCCCCGGCCGCCCCGGCGGCGCGTGTTAATCCTCTGTCCGCTGCGCGGCCAGTGC
>NZ_JACEHH010000037.1 GCF_014154935.1 Stieleria mannarensis | reverse complement strand
TGTATTTCGGCAAGCTCTTCGGCAGGTCTTCCGAAACGCACGTCGAAGGTGGCTCGCAGTTGGACCTGTTCGACTTAGGTGATGACGTGAATGATGCCCCCCACCAACCAAGCGACGACTGTGACTTTGTTATCAATCACATTGACTGTCGTGGGCCTGGCTATTTGCTGGGTGGCACCACATAGAAGTCCCGCGGAGACGCAAAGAAAACGGTGTTAGACGCCTCGCTCGCGAAGCCGGCGTTGAAGGTCACTTTCGAGTGCGGCTAACTGCTCCAGCGTTAATCCCGCCGTTGATATCTGATCGACGCCAAGAAATTCTCGGAGCATTTCAATTCGCCCAAGTGCTTCTCCCTCTGCTCGACCCTCTGCTCGACCCTCTGCTCGACCCTCTGCTCGCCCCTCTGCTCGCCCCTCTGCTCGCCCCTCTGCTTTGCCCTCTGCTTTCGCCTCTTGCCGTGCCTGCTCGACTGCGTACTGCATTCTGGCCCGTTCATCACGCTGTGCTTTCAGGCGTAGTTCGTACTGGCTTCGTTGTTGCGGCGTTCGTTGGATCATTTCGAGAACCTTGGCAGCTTCGCTAAAGGCGGGGGAGTTGAATCGCTGTTCGATTTCCTGGGCCGACATGGTTTCGGCGCGACAGAAGAAGTGGCACCACGCGTCCACCGGATCCGTGATCACTCGATTATCGCTCGGAACTGTGTACTTAGGCAACTCAAGAAGGTGGATTTGCAGGCCGTCTGTCAATTTCAGGCTGCCATCGCGACTCCGCAGCCGGAAATCGCCGTGGATTTGTGGTGATTGACGGAACAGGATCGCGTCGAGGACGCAGATGCTGATGGCCGGATGCAGCAGCGTGTAGTCGTCACCTTCACTGATCTGGCCCACGTAAAGGGAGGCGGTGTAATAGGCCAGTCGCTGCGATAGCCCCGCGGGGAGCGTGGTTTGCATTTCGATGTCGTACAACCGGCCGGTCGAATCACGTGCCACCACATCCAGAATCGACAATTTGTCAAAGTCGTCTTCTTTGCCCAAGATCGGATTGAGAATCTCGACCTCTGTGATCTGAATTTCATCGCCGAGAATCGCGTTGAGAAAGTGCAGCGTGATCGCCGGATGCTCTGGGCTGCCGAGAAGCAGCTTGAAGACGTAGTCGACGGTGGGGTCGATTCCGATGGCCATCGATGGAAGATTGACTCAATGGAGGAGTGAAGGACTTAGGCACTAGTCTACTGGTGTCGCGGTTCGTTTGTCGACGCACCGGGGCCCCACGCGAAGTCGGGGACTCGGCGGTAGCCAACGGGAAGAACGGCTGGATGTGCTGCGCAAACGAATGGACGCCCAGCCGCTCAGCAAGGATGACTATTGGTGGTACATCGATTTGCGGAAATACGGCACCGTGCCGCACGCGGGATTGGGGCTCGGCCTGGAACCCGCCGTGCAATACGTCACCGGGATGACCAACATCCGCGACGTGATCCCAATTCCCAGGACGCCGGGGAACGCGGAGTTTTGAAAGGGAGAGAGGGAGGCAGAATGAGAAGGGGCAAAACGATGAAGAATGGGCATCAGTGACTGGATTACATTATTCTGCCCCATATCATTCTCCCAGCTCCTTCACTCCTTCACTCCTTCACTCCTTCACTCCTTCACTCCTTCACTCCTTCACTCCTTCACTCCTTCACTCCTTCACTCCTTCACTCCTTCACTCCTTCACTCCTTCACTCCAACCCCGCCAAATCACAAAGGTGGGCTTGGGCGACCGGTTGGGGGCAGCTCCAGACCAGGAAGAACAGGGCTTGCTGGCACCAGCGGCCGACCGGATGGTCGGTCATCATGCCGGCCCCTTTGGCGGTCGTCATCGCGGCGGCGGTCGTGCGCGCGACCAAGCCGTTGGCCAGCGAGCGAATCGTTGCCGAGTCGTGTTGGGTGTCTCCGTTGGCGGCGGCGCGAATCGTCTCGTGCAACTGTTGATGTTCGTGACGAAATCGATCGACGATCGGCGTCAAGTTGTCGCGCCGGTCGGATTCGTCACGCAAGTAATCCAGCGCGGCGTAGGACAATCCGAGCGCGAGTGCGGAGGTTTGCAATCCACCGGCACCACTCGGCGCGTCGCCGGTCGGTTTCGCCGCAACCAAGACGTTTTCGCGCGGGCCTGAAAGGACGTGCTCCTGAGGGACGAAGACGTCTCGCAGTTCGATCGCGTCGGTGCAGCTTGCCGTCATCGCGATCATCTCTGCGCCGGGCCCAGGGTAAACGCCTGGATCATTGGGCGAGATCAACGCCAGGATCTGTGTGGCATCATCCAGCGTTGCACCAACGACGACGTAGCCGACCGCCGGCGCCCCGGTGACCCAGGGGATCGTGCCCCGCAGCCGATAACCATGGTCGACCTCCGTCGCGACGACGGCGGGGCGGTCCAAGTGCAACCGACTGGTGGTCAAATGACTGATGCCGACCGAGCCGATCGTCGAACCGTCCAGCAGCGACGGCAGCACGGTCGTTTGCAATCCGCTTTCAATCGCGTCATCGCCCGCGAGCCGGTCCGATGCTGCGATCCGTTTAATCGCGCCGAGATGTTGTGTGATGACGAACGTGGTCAACAGATCTGCCCGAGCAAGTTCGATCAGCGTTTCAATCTGCTCGGCAGCAGTCCAGACCTGCTGTTCGTCGCCCGGTGGTTCGAATCCGGTCAGCCCATAAAAGATCCCGTGTTGCCCACACAACGACAGTGATTGGGCGGGCCAATCACGCGTGGTGCGCCAGCGCGGGGCCAGCGAAGCAAGCGTTTGGCACAACGGTTGGAAACCCGGAGGCGTGCTGTAATGACACATGTGGCGATCGCGGTGACGGGATCCAGTAACGGGAACGGCTGGTGCGGACTGCGTTAGGTTGGACGCTTTGCGGTGATTTGGCAAGGTTATCCGCTGCGACAATTTCGGTCCGGCTCCGCCCCAACGGTGAAACTTTGGAAGTTTGCCCGCCACTGGGGCCGGCGTTGCTTGATTCGTCGGGGCAAGTGGTCGACAACAGATTATCTGTGTACTTGAAAAAAGTGCGCCGCTTGGAGTTATCGACTTCCCCAACCGCTCGACGGGACCGCCATGAGTCAGACCGAATTGCCGCCCCCCCAAAGTGTCCCCTCCGGCCCTGCATCCGGTGCACCCGACTTGTTCGATGAACTGCATCATGCGGACGACCTGTATGGCAAACTGTGGACGCTGGCCAACAACCTGTGGTGGAGTTGGCATCCGGAATGCGATGCGATTTTCCGCGACGTCGATCCGATTCGCTGGCGACAACTCGGTCACAACCCGGTGGCGTTGTTGCGGGAGATGACGCCGGAACGCTTGGCCGACCGGGCCGGCGAGTTGGTGTTGCACAGCCGCATCAATTACGCCTACCGGCGGCTGCAGGAATACCTGACGTCGTCGCAAACCTGGGCATCGACCAACGCCGGCGTCTTGGGCGCCAAGCCGGTCGCGTATTTTTCGGCCGAGTTCGGGATTCACGAATCGATTCCGATCTACAGCGGTGGCCTGGGCGTGTTGGCGGGCGACCACATCAAAAGTGCGTCCGGCTTGGGCGTCCCGCTGGTCGGCATTGGGCTGTATTACAGCCAAGGGTACTTTCGCCAATACCTGGACGAGGACGGGTTCCAGGGCGAAGACTACTTGGAGACCAAGATCGAGAATCTGCCCATCCAGGCGGCCTTGGATTCCAAGGGTAACCCGCTGACAGTGTCGATCGATACCCGCGACGGGCAACTGTTGGCCAAGGTCTGGTTGATGCATGTCGGTCGTGTGCGGTTGTACCTGCTCGATTGCAACGTCGACGGCAACAAACCGGAAGACCGCGAATTGACCAGCCGGTTGTATGGCGGTGACGAACGCACCCGGATTCGCCAAGAACTCGTCTTGGGCGTCGGCGGGGTGAAAGCGTTGGCGGCACTGGGGATCGACCCCGGCGTCTACCACCTGAACGAAGGCCACTCGGCGTTCGGTGCCCTGCAAGTCGTCAGGCAATTGATGGACAACGACGGCATGTCGTTCGAGGACGCGGTTCAGTTGTCGGCCCGCGCCACCTGCTTCACCACCCACACACCCGTTCCCGCCGGACACGACCGCTTTCCCCCGGCCTTGGTCGAAGAACACTTGGGGCCGCTGCGTGATGCACTGGGAATCAGCCAAAAGGAACTGTTGGCGCTGGGACGCGTCGACCCGGACAACGACAACGAATCGTTTTGCATGACGGTGATCGGATTCAAAATGAGTCGCTGCGCCAACGCAGTCAGCAGTCTCCACGGAGTCGTCTCGCGGCGGATGTGGCAATCGATGTGGCCCGATCGCCCGGAAAACGAAGTGCCGATCGGACACATCACCAACGGCGTGCACGTGGCCAGTTGGCTGGCGGTCCAAATGCAAACGCTGTACGACAAACACTTCGCCACCGACTGGAAGGAGCGTTTGCAGGAACCTGATGCTTGGCAAGCGATTCACGACGTCGACCCCGGTGAACTGTGGGAAACGCACAACGCGCTCAAGCACAACTTGCTGTCCTTCGTGCGACGTCGGTTCAGCCGTCAGTGTCGGCGCCGCGGGGAAGACGACCAGGCCGTCGAAGCGGCGCGGCACATCTTGGACCCCCGCATCCTGACGATCGGATTCGGCCGCCGTTTCGCCACCTACAAACGCGCCAATTTGTTGTTCAGCGACATCGATCGGGTCGCCGAAATGATCGGCAGCAGCGATCGCCCGGTCCAATTGATCTATGCCGGCAAGGCGCATCCGAAAGACGAACCGGGCAAAAAGTTCATTCAGGAGATCGCCAATTTGCGACACGATCCACGATTCGCCGGACGCGTCGCCTTTGTCGAAGACTATGACATCAACGTTTGCCGCCACCTGATCCAAGGCGTCGACGTCTGGTTGAACAACCCCCGTCGCCCACTGGAAGCGAGCGGCACGAGCGGGCAGAAAGTGGTCCTCAACGGCGGATTGAACTGCAGCATCCTGGACGGTTGGTGGGGCGAAGCGTTCAACGGTTCCAACGGGTTCGCCATCGGCAACGGTCGGTCCCACGTCAGCGACGAAATCACCGATCGCCGCGATGCCGAATCGCTGTACCGGACGCTGGAAGAACAGGTGATCCCCTGTTTCTACTCCCGCGACAACGACGGGCTGCCCCGGCAATGGATCAAACGCATGATGAACAGCATCAGCACGTTGGCTTGGCGATTCAGCAGCCACCGCATGGTCGCCGATTACACCGCCAAAGCTTACGTCTGGAGCGCCGGCGGGGTGACCTGCGAAATGCGGTATCGGTAGGGGAGTTGGGAGTTGGGAGTTGGGAGTTGGGAGTTGGCAGTTGGCAGTTGGCAGTTGGCAGTTGGCAGTTGGCAGTTGGGAGAAATTGGTTCGTGGACTTGAAACTTGAAACTTGAATACTCGATGAACGTCTTGATCATTCCTGACAAATTTAAAGGTTCGCTGACCGGGACCGAGGTCATTGAAGCGATCGAGTTGGGCCTGCGTCGCTTCGACTCGAACATCCAAGTGCATTCGATCACCGCGTCCGACGGCGGCGATGGGTTTCTCGATGCGATTCGAAAGACCGATGAGTCGATTGAGACGATTCGGTGTGAAACGACGGATCCACTTGGTCGTTCGATTCACGCCGAGTATGGGTTTGATTCAAAGCAAGGCATCGCTTATGTCGAAATGGCCCGCGCCTCGGGGATGGAGTTGCTGGTCGCCGAAGAACGCAACCCGCTGCTGACGTCGACGCTGGGGACCGGGACACTGATCGCCGATGCGTTGCGCCGCGGAGCAGCGAAGCTGTACATCGGACTCGGCGGCAGCGCGACCAACGATGGGGGCATTGGGATCGCCACCGCGCTGGGGTATCGGTTCTTGGATGCCGACGGGGCCCCCTTGCCGGCGACCGGCGGGGCGCTTTCGAAAATCGATTCGATCGATGCGTCCGGCGTGATGCCCGAGTTAGATTCTGCGCAGGTGTTTGCGATCAATGATGTCGCCAACCCGTTGCTGGGTCCGGAAGGTGCGGCGGCGGTCTACGGGCCGCAAAAGGGGGCCGATGACGCGATGGTCGCCCGGCTGGACCAAGGGTTGAATCGATTGCAACAAATCGTCCAGCGCGACTTGAAATTGGATGTCGCCGACGTTCCGGGGGCGGGTGCCGCCGGTGGAACCGGTTACGGACTGAAGGCATTCCTCCGCGCCGAGTTTCTGTCGGGGATCGAGTTTGTGCTCTCGCTGACCGGCGTGGAGTCGCTATTGTCCGGCGGAACGATCGACTGGATCGTCACCGGGGAAGGCAAGATCGATGACCAAACCGCCTATGGGAAACTGGTCCGCGGGGTCGCCGACGTCGGCGAAAAATACCGCGTTCCGGTCGCTGCGCTGTGCGGATTGTTGTCGCTGGAGAATGCTTCGATCGAGGATTTGGGACTCGCCAAAGTCCGTCAAATTCACGACCCGCAACGCCCGGTGGAAGAAACGATTCGCCGGGCCAAGGACCTGTTGGTTGACGCGGCCGAGGAATTGCTAAAGGCTGGTTGACAGGACGCCATCCCTAAACGCAAGACTCATACCGATCACCGGTTCCATCAGACGGCCCTTGGTTGAGTTCTTGAAGAGTATCACTCAGTGGTACGAGGTTGGGCCGTTATCTTCACCATGTGTCCGTCGCCCAGTGGTGCTTGACTTGAGCAGCATGATGGCGGCCGGAGACGAGTGTCTAGCTGGACAGCGCCACTTTGGCGTAGCTACGCTCGCCAGAGCGTGGAAATCCCCGGGGATCCACCTTCTGGCGAAGGTAGCTACGTTCGACTGGCGATTCACGGTGTTTCTTGAGCAAAGTGGCGCTGTCCAGCTAGGGTCGCTGATGGAAAGGATACAGGTCCTTGGCCATGGCTTCCGCATTTGCGTAACGGTCGGGAACGAGGGGTGCCGTTGCTTTACGGATAATTCGTATCAGCGCATCGGGGATAGGATCGAGCGATCGGAGGACCTTTTCCACGTGAAGGCCGGTGGACTCGAACGCCGGTTTGGGGAGATCGCCCCCCAGCAATCGAATCAAACAGATTCCGGTTGCGTAAAGGTCTGCCGGGAATCCGACGGCTCGAGATTCTTTGATTTGTTCGGGAGCCATGAACGCCAGCGTACCACGCATCGAACGTTCGTTGGTCAGTTGCGAAATCCCTGACTCAGCAACGAGTTTTGCCAGCCCAAAGTCGGCTAGTTTGATCTGCAGTCGATGCCCTTCGCGGAAAGCCAGCAGATTCGAGATCTTGACATCACGATGGACAATGCCTTCACGGTGCGCGTGATGCAAGGCTTGCAGTAGGCGCGAGATCACCCAGGATGCGGTGCGAATTCGGGCCTCCGGCTTGAGCGTCGTCATCACTGCAAGAAGGTCGATCGTTGGTAAATACTCCATCGCCAAAAAGGGCTGGTCGTCGTGGTATCCCATTTCATAAGCACAAACGATCCGTGGATGTTTCAGGCGTGTGATCAACGCACCTTCACGCAAGAATAGCGAGAGTTGTTTCTTGCTCGGTTTTCCACCAGCCCGAATCAGTTTGATAGCAACCGTATCACCCGTTTTTCGTTGAACGCCGCGATAGACAGTCGCCATGCCACCCTGGCCGATCAATTCAAGCAATCGGTAGTCGGCAAAGTCACTCGGCAGAGCCGGTTGTTTACCTGTGTCTTCGGCCGACCACGAGAGATCGGCTTCGCCGGAATCGATCGTTTCCTCCAGGTGATCAGTGGCCCCCGGACCTTTCGGCCCGGGAGGTCGATGGAGAGTGTCTCGCGATTCATTTAGCAGAGCGTAAGGGGCAGCAATTCGAGTCTGTTCCGGTTCCCGTTCCGAGATGCCTGCAGGCGTGGAAGACTGACTGCGCGAACCGACGGGTTTGGCCGCGTCCAGCAGAGACAACTGGAGTTCGGACTGCCCGATCGCAACGACATCGTCTGGACGCACCGTGCCCGACTGGACCGGCAAGCCGTTTAACCGAGTCCCGTTGGTCGACTGGAGGTCAGTCACCCGTAATTGTTTTCCATCGATCTCAACTTGGCAGTGAACTCCCGATGCCACTTGATCATCGGGCAGCCGCAAATTCGACGGTGCCTGACGACCAATGGTGATCGGATCAAGCATTTCGATGGTCCATGACTCCCCCGAATGTGGACCGGAGATAACTCTGATCTGGACCGACGGGCGTCTTACTGTCGGGTGTTGCTCAATTGTTTGATCAGACATCATTCGTCATTGTCGTCACGAGAGAACTCGGCGGTTCATCTTCGTTCTGGAGTGGAATCCGATGTCCGTGACTTTTTTGCGTCGATGAAAATGCGCGTCGGTCGAAGTTGTTCCTACCTCTTGACCGCAATGGCATGATCCTCGAATTCCCAGACACCATCTCATTTGAAAACAGATGCAGGACAAAACGATTACGCCCGGTCTGCCCTACTTCCCCGTTCCGAAGTGAAGCATATTCTCTGCATGCACCTTTGCTGTCGCGTTCCCGACTATGCATTCCGGTAATTGTTTTGCGAACGCTTGCATCGCCTTGACCGACAGGCTTGTCTTTGAATAGTCGATCGGATTGATTCCAAGGTGTTTCAGATTCGACATCTCGGCGATCGCTAACAGCTGTTGATCGGTGACTTGAGTTCCAATTAGCCAGAGCTCCTCAAGCTTCTGTAGACCGCTCCAATCAATGACCGAGTTTGCGTCAATTCGATTGTATGAAGCGTCCAGTGATTCAAGAAGTGGAAAACTGTTGGCAATGAGCTGGACGCCCGCTTCGGTTAAATCATTTCTATCAACGCTCAAGGATTTTAGGGCACGTAGATCCTTTAGCGCCCGTAAATTTTTGTCTGCGACGCCATTCCTGGCAAAGTGCAATGTTTCAAGCAACTTGTGTTTTGAAATTTCTTCCGAGACGTCAGGCGTCATGCGAGTACGTCTTATCTTTAGCTCTCGCAGCGTCTCAACCTCGTCGAGCTTTTCGAAAAAGCCGTTCGTGACCGATGTGGCAGTCAAATCCAAACTCTCAATGTGCGTGAGAACTCCTTTGTCAAACCCTAGTTCGTTTACCTGCTGGCAGCTACTCAAATTAAGTCTTTTGAGCTTGTGGTTCTTGAAGTGATTTAGGCCACGAGGAGTAATTGACGCGCGAAAAATGGTAAGCTCTTCGATCGGAAAACGGGCAAGCTGCGCAAGGCTCCGATCCGTGATCTCCTTCCCGCTTAACACGACACTGCTAAGCTTCGGCAACGAACTCAATTGGAGAATTGCATCGTCGGAAAGAGCTGTCCCCTCAAGCTTCCATCTGTTTTCGCTGTTAAACACCAACAATGACGTGAGGTGAGGTAAGTCCTGGAAACGTTGGATGTCGCTCTCCGAGAATTTTGCACTTGGTGGAAGTTCAACTTGCAATCCGTGATCGAAATAGGTCTTTCCGCCTGCGGCTCGAACCCATTTGGCAACCTCCCGCTCAGTTTTGGTCAGATTGATCGTCTCGGGGCCGGCGGGCTTGGCGGTGTTCATACCGTCAGTTTCGATCATCGCCTTTTCAACAAGAAAACGGCCGCCGTGGATTACCTTCAAAGCTGGTAACAGCAAATTGGGATGTGCAATCTCGTTGTCCAGACTCAGCTTTTCGGGTGGGCCGGTGAATTCGGTCAGTCGCGTTCCGTCCATGTTGACGAAAAGCCCCTTGGGCGAGGAAGTAATGTGAATCGAATGTAGTTGGTGATTGGTGAATTGCTTCGTGGGCACGTTTGTCAAGTTGTCTTTGTAGCTTTGCCCATCAATTGAATGGATCCCACTTCCATAGGCCCCGTCGAAAACGATACTGACCGGAAAACCATGGTGAGGCACGGAAATCTGCAATGCACCACCAGCTGTTGTTGGGCGTACGGCCAATGTTAGCCCGTATGTCTCGGGCAGGATTACCGGAACTTCGAGAAAGGCACTCGGTTCGCTGTGATCGCTCATAAAGAGCTCGCCCGATTCTGTCTTGAAGGCGGTCCCGCTCAACAGGCACTCGTCCAAATCACCTGGGAGGTAGTCCAGAAGGGACGCTTGATGAATGGTGCTCGTGCCATCATCTGCCGGCGTTTTAGTTTCCGGATCGAGAGCACCCACCATTGATTTACTCTCTGAGCCGACCTTGGAGACTTCCGGCGAGGAGTCTGCACGAGTCTGTCGGCCAAAGTAACTAAGCAAAACTACGGCGATGAGGACAGCGGCAACACTGAAGACGGATCCCACAGCGACTTTGTGCCGTCTTGCATGGTGCCCCCATTGCTGAAGACGCGTCATCGGGCGTGCCAGCACGGGACGCGACTCCGACCACGCGAGTAAGTCCGAAGCGAATTCCTCGCAGGATTGATATCGACGTTGCCGGTCGGGCATCATCGCCTTCTGGCAAATCGCGTCGAGCGTCGCGTCGACTTTCGAATTTCTTTTCCGCACGGAGTGGTGATTCCCCATCGCCACCTTCGACACGATCACGTAGGGTGCACCTTCGTACGGTACCGTGCCGGTCAGTAGGTAGTACAGCACGACGCCGAGGCTGTATTGATCGCTGAGAGCGTCAACTTTCTCAATTTCACCCCGCGCTTGTTCAGGCGACATATACGCGGGTGTGCCGAGCAAGGATCCTTCCGTGGTCAGGTTGGAATCATCGTCCGTTCGCCTGGCGAGTCCAAAGTCCATTAGCTGAGGTTCGCCGTCGCCGTCAAGCATCACATTGTGAGGCTTCAGGTCCCGATGGATAATCCCGCTCGAGTGAGCGTAGTCAAGTGCTAAGGCAAGCTTGCGGACAATCTCGGCAGCTTCTGAGAATGGCAGGCTGCCGCGCTGAAGCCGATCCGAGAGCAGCTCGCCTTCGATGTACTCCGTTGCAATGTAGTACCTGTCGCCCGCCTTTCCAGACTCATACGTGGTGACGATGTTTGGGTGCCTTAACCTTGCAGCCGCTTTCGCTTCCGCAATAAAGCGTTTGATTCCGTTCTCTCCACCGGAGGAAAAGATCGGCACTTTCAACGCAACCCATCGATCAAGCGACGGGTCGCGGGCCTTGTAGACCTTTCCAAAACCGCCTGTCCCCAACACCGAGACGATCTCGAATCGACCGAGCTTTCTGGGGCGTCGCGTTCGATCGCTTCGTTCGGGTGTCTTGGCAATCGACCTCCATGTACTGTCGTCGGACGCTTCTAAAGTCTGATTTGCCTGGTTCCCCACGGACAACATCGAGGCATTCCCGCTCGATTCGAACGAGAAAGATTGCTTGCAGCCTGGGCAACCAATGGTCTTCCCCAGTTTTCCTGAGTCGACTCGCAGCTTCTGGCCGCAGTGAGGGCAAATTGTTTTCGCTCGCATGCTGAAACACTGCTAGTCGACGATTCTCACATATAAATATCCCCCGCGTTGTTGATTCAGAGCCGTCCGAAGTTGAGCATTGATTTGACAGTTTTCTAGTTCGAGCCTCTTCAATCCTCTCGGCAAGTATTGGAACGCGGCCTCCTGGCCTTGCAGGCCACTGCAGTCTTCGAATTCGAGTTCGGTGAGCGATGGGCATCGTGCGAGGGCGGCGACGAAGGTTCCGTCTAGCGTGCAATTCTTGAGTTCAATCTTGGTCACGGAACGAAGTAGCAGTGGTCGCAATTTCGCCGGCAGTTTGCAATCAAGGAATATCAAATTGGTCAGACTTGAGTGTGTTAACACTTGCAGTTCTTGGACACTGACGTCGCGTCCATGGAATCCGATCGATTTGACGGCGCGGCTGCGCGCCAAGTCTTTGAAACCTTGAACGCTAAGCAGCGAGTTCGCTGTCACAGCAACATTCACATCGCCCTCAAGATCGGCCACAAGCTTCACATCTTCGTCGTCAAGCGGTCCCGCGATGTCCAAGCGAGGACTCTTGATCGGATTCGCGATGGGGAGATGATTGTATGGGAATCGGCCAAAGCGATTGGCTAACTCTCTAAAACGCGGCCCAAACGATTTTCCCTGTGCTACAAAATTGTCGAACGCATTCGACGCTTTCTCCAGCCGAATCATTCCCCAGCGCGGAGCCGTTGCAAGCGGTGATTCATGACACTTGATCAGATAGTTGTGTCCGACCGTTGCCCTTAAACTGTTCACCGGCTGTAGGGCATTCTCCTCCAACCAAATCGCAACGGGTCGCTTCAGCCAGCTATTTTCAAACTCCGTGCCCAGATCTGCAAGGTGGGTCATGGAATCGATCACGATATTCATGGACTTCCCGTACCCTGAAACACGAATCACGTGGCCCTCTGGCGTGCTGTAGGGCCGCATGCTACCCCAGAAGAAATTGACATCGCTGTAGTCGCGATTGATCCGGAATTGGTAGCCATCTTTCAGAAACTTGGTCTTGGTGATCAACCCACTGACCATGTGTGACTGCCTGGGCTTCAATTCCAATGTTCCCAAGTTTGCGACGCCACCTGAAAAGTCATCCTCCGAAATCTGTCGCTTCACCCCTTCATAGAAGTAGTTTCGCACCTCCAGCTCGATGCGGTTCTCAAATTCAAAGAGGTCTTTCGGCAGTGTGAATTCAAGCTCTCCGCTGACATCACTATGCGTCAAAACGGTGGATCTGTGGTAGAAACCCGGGAGACTTAATAGCACGCAGCCTGGAATCGCCTGCTCACCATCTATCAAAGTTGCCTTCACCGTCAGGAGTTCATCCTTGTTTGCAGCTTGGATTTTGATCGATGGTATCAGGACACTGCTTCGTCTTTCCGTATCGGGGACGATCGTCGTGGACTTCCGGTGCTGAAGTGTGACGGTGTCAATCTCCGCTGGTTTCCCAGGTCGCAGGCTCGCAACAAACCAAGGCCAATGGGTAATCGAGTCCCTGCGACTGCCACCGAAACTCACATTGAGTCGCTGCTGCTGCTGATATAACAAAACGCCGCCGGCCGGGATCCCTCCTCTACCGATAACCGTTCCTTCTGGAGTGTCAAACTTGCCGACTGCAATGACCTTACCGCTGTTCTCTTGGTCGGCAAGGAATCGGTCAATGCTCCGTGAAAGTTCTTGCTGAATGGCCAGTGGAACGGCCTGCATCCAAGATTTGAGCTTTGGATCGGCAGCAATTAAATCGGCTGCGGAGTTCTCAGCATTCGATTCGTCGCCTGCCGCATCGAAGCCGGTCGCGGCAAGTCGGGGAGACGAGGCTGGCAACCCGATGAGCAAACACAACAGCAAACTAAGGAATCGTCGCACGTTCAAGTCCGTTGGGGAGAAGAGAAAGGACCGCGGGAAGCCAAGTCACCGCTCCCGCGTCAACCGAGAAACACACCGATCCCAAAGACGCAACGGAACCGAAACCAAACGGACCAATTCGACCCCCGTCCCTTTTGTTTCGCCTTGCTCTGATAAGTATGCCAAACGCGGAAGTGATTGTTTTTGCCGCCCTTACTTTCGAGATTCAAGTTCTGTGAACCGTCTCTCGAGTAACTCCAACCGTCTGTACATCGCCTTTATCGCTTCGAATTGCGTTTGGGAGATGAATGTCTCGCCGTCCACTGAAATCGTCACCTTTAACACCTCACTGGAATTTCCCGAGGAAAGATTCTGTCCATTCACTCGACTGCCATAGAGAGAAGCTCGTAATTCAAGGTCAACATCTCTTCGTGGCTTACTTTTTGTTCCGAATCCCAGGCCAATGAATCCCGTTCCGCCCCTTGCCTTAATTTGAAACGGCTTGGATCTTGGAGCGCCATGAAGAGAAACATACAGCTTGGATATTCTTTCTTGTTCATCGCTAGGTTTTACCGTCAGCTGATAGTCGAAAAACAAATAAATCCAAGTTCTTGGCGGGTAAAGTCGTGAGCTATCGAATGGTTGAGGGTCAACTGGCTGCCCAAAAAACGATGCAGCGGACCACGTGGTTTTCTGCGTGGTCATCCATCGAAAATTACTCATTACAATTCCTGCCCCTTTGTTCTCGAGTTGGATCGTTTCTGGAAACTGCGCCTTGGAAGATGACGGGGTGAAAACGAGGAGAGTCGTGCAGACTGCAAGTATGGTGCGGAACATGTGGTAACTCTTGTTCGTTCGTAAACGCGAAGTGTGGGCGATAACGGAAATCTGTGATTGCCCATCGTGGTGTGGCGAACAACGCCCGCCCTTCCCATTCATGGCGTTGCTCAAGTTCGGATTACTCTCGCGACTCAAGCGTCTTGGCCCGTTTCTCCAGCTGCTCCAAACGGCGGTACATTGATTTGATTGCTTCAAGTTGTGATTCCGAGATAATGGCCTCGCCATCAATAGAAAACGTCACCTTAAGGTTCTTGTCACTTTTTCCGATGACAAGCTCCTTCTCATTCGCTTGCTCAGTGTATACGTCAATACTGAATTCCAGGTTGCCATCTACTCTCGGCACACCAGCCCCAGCTCCGTATCCGAAACCAATGAATCCGGTTCCTTCGTTTCCGGCGATCTCGAATCGTTTATTGCCCAACGGACGAGGTTTACCGGCGACTTGCCCCTCCTCGTTGAGACGAACGAATAACTTGGATTTGGCTCCCCGTGGGTTGTCTCGATAAACTCGGTAGTCGAAGAACAAGTAAATGTATGTTCTGGGCGGGTAAAGTCTGGAACTATTCAATGGCTGAGGGTCGATTGGCTCTCCAAAATAAATGCCACGTTGAGATTTGAACTTCTGAGCAGTCAGCCAGCGGAAGTTGCTCAACGTGACCGTCGCATTCTGTCCCGAAAACGCTATCGGTTCCGGTGACTGTGCGCTGGAGGGTGTCGAAACGAGACTCAATATCATTGGTAGTATCGCTGGGGAGAATCGAAACATGTCAGGACTCCAACTGGAAAAACAGGACGAGCTGATTGAGAGCACGATCGCGAGGAGTTGAGTTCACACCACGGGACACTTCATCAGGTGGAGCGATAACGGACTTGTGTTGCCTCTCATGGAATTGGAAAATTGTCTCCGGTGAGGCCACTTCACCACCCCAGGAGGATTCTAATGAGGCGAAAGAAGCAATGTTCGTTGGGTGACACACAGAAAACGGATGCGGTCCGCAGGCACCTGAAGGACGGTATTCCGGTTTCTCAGATTGCCAACGATCTCGATGTCCAACCAACCATGATTCACAACTGGAGCAACACCGCGCTGGCTCGACTTGAGTACTTTTTTGGCTCTCCATCATTCCTCATGAACCGATTTGCGAGAGATGCGTCAGGAAATCTCGAAAAATCGGACGAAAGGCAAGAATCGCCGTGAGAACTCGCGTTCCAGATGCTCGATTGAGACATCTCGCCTCGGACGAAACTGCAACGGGTCACGCGACAAGACTACAAATCGAAAACGAGCGGATTGCGTTCAATGCATTGCATTTCGCCAGGAGCCCATCACTCGGGGGGGCCCTGGCGAATTTCAGTACTTTCGGGCGTTTTTGAAATGGAATCGTCGCTGTCCTGCGAATTCCATCTGTAGACGGTTCCTTCAGCCGATGTGGACCAGAGCTCTGAATCGTCCTTTGAAAAACACAGGTCCGTCACGGAGTCGGTGTGCCGGTTCAGCAGCAGTTGCATTTCTCCGCTGCGCGTGTCCCAGATCGCGATCCTGTGGTCTGCACTTCCGCTGGCCAATGTCTCACCATCGTTGCTGAGCGCTAGCGATAGGACTCGGCCTTGATGCCCCGACATTTGGCCGCGAAGGTTGCCTTCGGAGTCGAAAACTCGAATCACACCGGTGGCCATTCCGCTGTAGATCAGGGATTCGTCGCGATTGACCGTCAATGAGTAGATGCGGCTTTCGCCGGCTCGCCACGACGCCTCGATCGTTCCGTCGGTGACGTTGACGAGGTGGATTCGACCGTCCGCCCCACCACACAAGATCCCACCCGCGACCGCTGACATTGAAAGACAAGCCGATCCCCGGTCGAATTGGCGGCAACGCGTCAGGATCTTTCCGGTCAAGGCGTCAGCTGTGAACAACTCCCCGTTTCGCAGCGCCACGAGTAGGACATCTTCATCTTTTGAAAAGCACAACGACGTGACATTTGCGTCGCATTCGATTTCAAACGAAGGCTTTGGAGGTGGATAATGAGGGTCTGAGGATTCCAATACTCCCGCCGACGACAGTTCCTGATCGCAGAAGCCCCCATCCTCGCGTCTGTGCAATGCGACAACCTTGCTTCCGGGAGTTCGAAAGCCCAGCACGGCCAATTGGTTCTTTCGTGAATAGGCGATCGTTGAAAATTGGGAGTTGTTGATTTGAAAGCCCTCGAGGACTCGGTCGGTTTCCACATCGACCACCGCGCACCAGCCCTCCCGGTGGCAAACGAGCGTTTCACCGGATGCTGTCAATTGGACGGTACACACTGGGGGACCGTACCCACGATCTTCCCCAGCCAACGTTTGCAATCGCCGAATCCCATCGCCTGGGTCCCGGATTCGCCTGACAAAGAGCTTGCCCTTGCTGCCACCGGTGGCAGCCCATCTGTTGTCAGGAGAAACGGCTGCGGCGAGAACGCTATCGGTTACTTGGCCGATCGTTTCTTGTTTTGCCGGATCGAATACGGAGAAAAGGAGCCCGCCGCGTCCGTCCGGAATGACGCATTGTGACCTGGGCCTAAATGCGAAATGGCTTGTCAGCGGCGAAGAGCGAGCGATCACAGAATAACTTTGACGCGAGCCGGGCCAAGCGATCGTTGTGACTCCATTGCCGAAAGCGAGAACGATGCAGATTCCGAAATCCATTTCAAAATTCGCTTCCGCTGCTCTCAGCGTGCGGTTGGTCGAATCGAGAAGTAGGGTCTCTGGATCGAGAGCATCAAAAATGTTGCTTTGCTGCAGCTCTTCAAGCGTCCCCGCCTCCCAGCGATGCCAAATACCTTTTCGGGTCACGCAATGCAGGATCTGGTCATCTGGAGTGAGCCACAAGCCGGCGGGGACGGCGTCGATTGGATTGCCCCCAATTCGAGTCGTTTCCGACGCCAATTCAATTCGAAATGGGTAGCCTTCTTTGGTGAGCCCATAGATTCGGTGGCCTTGCGATGTTAACGCCATCTTTGCTCGCGTTGGCACTGGCAGCTCGATGCGGCGCAGGATCGCACCGGATTCCCAGGAGATTTCCAACAAATTGCCGCCGGACTCCTGGCAGTAAAACGTTGTCATCGCGAGGTGAGAAAGTAGGGTGCCGGCAAGCCGCAAATCACAGGGGATGATTTTCCGAGTTCGATGAAAAATGTCGACGAGCGAAAGGCATCTCGGCTTGCTGCAGACGACAAGTTTTCTGTTGTCAGGCGAGAACCTGACCTGATGGATCCCGCCAAATCCACCGTCTAGTCTTGACAAGTCATACGCGACGTCGGTCGCCTCCGAATGCAGGAACCTCCATGCGAAACCGCGCTCTCCGGGTGGAAAGAGCGATTCATCTTCGAGCTGCTGCTTCGCCACAATCCGATTGCGTCCCAGGAGCGGCTGAATCGACCTGAGACGCGAACTTACCGTTGCCCTCTTCAGTTGCTCTTCTCTGGCAAGAAGTTCTTGATTCTGCTGGTCGACTTCTTTTGCATGTTTGTACCTTGAAGCGACGTTCACCGTCAGGAGAATAAAAGCCATCAGCAACGTCGCCGCGATGACACTCCAAAGAATCGCCAACGTAGGGTTTCGGTGGATCCATCGGACGCCTTTTTCGGCCAACGGAACCGGTCGAGCCGCAACCGAATGCCCATCAATCAGGCGGTCGATCTCCGCACGAAGTAGCGCAAGCGACGTATACCGATCCTCAGGATTGTCCGCTGTCATCCGCGCCAAGACCGCGTCCAGATCACGTGATCGCCATCCCACGAAATCGTGATGTCGTTTAGGTGTTCGCGTGTCGGACGCACTTGCCGGCACCTGAGACACGTGGTGCAACAGTTTTCGAAGCACAACTCCCAGGCTGTAGATCTCAGACGTCACGCCAGGGCGCCGATTCCTGTCGATGAGTTCCGGGGCGATGTAGCCCGGTGTTCCGATCGGACCGTTGGGGCTCTCCAAGTCATGGCTTCCCGCAATCCTTGCCAATCCAAAGTCCGTAAGGTGCGGTTCTCCGCTGTCGGACATCAGGATATTACCGGGCTTGATGTCGTGATGCAGGATTCCTGATTGATGAGCGTCTGACAACGTGGACACGACGCTTCGAATTAGCGAAAGAATCTCCAATTCTGATGCATTCGATTTCGACACGAAATCGTCGATTCGGCCACCAGACAGGTATTCCATCGCCAACCAGCCGACAATCGTTGATCCATGGTTGAGGACGCCACTGTCAAAGATGGTGGCAATCCCGTCGTGACCGAACTCTCTCACAACCTCAATCTCGCGAACGAAGTGAGCTTCGGCGAAAGGGTTGCCATCGGATAACACGACCACTTTCACAGCTGCTTCACGCTGAAGGTGCCTGTGCCTGCACCTGAAGACGGTTCCGCAACCTCCCTTGTCGAGAACTTCAACGACTTCGTAGGGACCGTAGACCAACGGAAGTTGCGAATCCAAGTCCTCCTTGAGTGATTCGAAGCGACGCTGACGAGCGATCGCATCTTGGAGCGCCGTCAGTAAACCGCTGTTTTCCTTACAAAGCTCTGCAGCCGATACCGGCGAACCTAACTCTTCCGCAATTAAGAACTCGTCTAGCAATTCACCCACTTTCGGGTTCTGAAGCGCTTCCGGATTCTTTTCGTCGGGATGATTCATGCAAAGATTTGAACCCAAGCGTTATTCGCGTTGCAAGTCACCATGTGCCTCTTGGCCACAAAACGTAGGCCGGGATGAAATCACCGATCAGCTGAAATCACCCAATGCACAAATCAGTTGCTCGCAAGCAAGTCGGTAATTTCGCTGGACGGTTCGGATGCTGACACCCAATTGTTCAGCAATTTCCGACTTCCTCATCTCGTCATACCAGCTCTTCTGAAAGATCTCCCGTTGCAATTCAGGTAGATTGTCGACCGTGCAGTGAAACTGCAGCCAATCGACTCTTCGCTTCATTGGGGTGAATTCAGACGCATGGGCCTCCTCCACTCTGGGCCCTCCGTCTTCAGCGATCGGTGTCGCGTAAGCTGTGCGAATGGACCGCCGATGCTGCCGAGCCAGCCTCAGAAACGTCCACTTCACATGAAGAATGGCGATGCGACGCAAATGCTCCTCCGAAGTCGGGTTCACCTTCTTCGAATGGATGGCCTCAAGCAACGATAAAGTCGCCTGCTGAACAACATCTCCAGTCATTTCCCAACGCCGAAGTTGCGGAAAACGCGAGAACGAGTGGCGACACGATTCGGCAATCCAGTTGCTCACCAACGCTTGCCAATTCGAAGGATTTTCAATCGTCGCTTCCGGCGATGCGGCACTCCGTGCCAATGTTTTCTGCTCGGCTGTTTTCTGCTCGGACATGTCAGCATTTTGATTGCCAGAGACGCATTTTTCAAGAAGACGTCGTTCGATCGCACCGCGGAAACCCGCCCCCATCGAATTTTCAAACGCGGATTGCAGGCCTCGGTGGACGTGGCCGAGAATCGAGGCCAGGATTGCAAGAGGCGTGCGCCGAAGCATTCTCGCCAGCCCTGTTCGGTCGATCTATCCGATGCAATTTCAGTCGCGCCGGGCCGTATTGAGATGGAACCCACCATTGGACCAATGGAAGATGACAACTTGGCAACGCCGCTGTTGGGATGGTACACGAAGAATCGTCGGAACAGGCGATGCCCGGTTGCGTCAAGTACTTCATGATCGAAAAAGAGTGAACTCGGCGCCAGCGTTCCGCCTCCATGGAGAATGACCTTGATCAGATCGCCAGTGTGGAACGCCTTACCGTCGGCCAACGTGCAACGGCGGCCGACCGAGAGGATCATGTTGCCGTTGACAAACATATTGGATAATGCCGACTCAGATATACTTCGCTTTGCATCACCTCGACCGACGCACGGCGGAACACGCGTTGTAGGGCGCTTGTCGGGCCTTTCCAAGGAGAACAGACAATGACCAAACTCGGAATCTGCCGGGCGAGCACCTTATTCGTCCTTCTGGCTCTGGGAACGGCGGACACATGCCACGCACAGACTTCCGATCGTGCGGTCATCGAAGTCCGCGGCGAACCGGAATCGGAGGTGATGTGGTTCCGACCGGGCGCGGCGCTGTTCACCGATCGAAACTATCGGCTGGCAGAATGCCCAGCGAAACTGGCAGGAGAAAAGTTCTTGAGGAGTTCCATCGACTCCACCCACTTCGACGTCGTGCAAGACGGTCGCCTAATCGTGGTCACACCTCAGTCGATTCCCCGTGCCGCCTCTCAGACAGAGGCCCTCAGGGCACAGGGGTTTTCGCGAATGGAAGACGATCCTTTCCAGTTGCTCGGCAACGACGAGAGGGATCAGGTGCTTGCCTACGAAAAACAAGTTATTTCCGGAGAGTCGTTTCGGTTTGGGAAATGGGTTGTCGTGCTGGGCTTCGATGATGCTCGATCCGCACTGAACAGGCCCCGCGCTGCTGACGGGAAACCGTTTGTCGTTTCTCCCGCGGACATCCCCAACACGGGCGTGCTGTTCGTGGACCGACATGCGAAACGCAAATCAGGACACGGCAACAATTCCATTACCGAGTGTCGAAACGGTGATGTTGTTGCCTTCTACAGCGTGACGGGAATCGGCAAAGACCATTGGGATGGGCATGGCGTAGGTGGATGGTCGGAGTATCGCCGCTCAACCGACGGCGGCCTGACCTGGAGCCAGCCCACGGTTTTTGACTATTCCAAGCGGATGTGGGAAAGGGATGAGATTTGCTCGGCCCTGGTGTACTCCCTGGTCACGGCGCCGAACGGAACGCTGATCGCCACCACGATACGCTACGCGAATGTGGGATGGATGAAACAACGGACTCCGGTCTATTTTCTCAGCGATGACCACGGCCACACCTGGAAGGGGCCGCATGAGTTTGATGAGTCTGCCACTGTCGACGATCTTTCTTACACGATGAACACGTCGTTTGTGCATGACGGAGAAGTCTTCATGGTCTTTCGGGGCGGTACCTCGAATATGACTCCGGGAGGACCACAAACGCTGTGGGTTTCGGGTGACAACGGCAAGTCATTCAGCCAACGCAGCGTTCTGCCCTTCGACCACGCCACCTACTATTGGGCCGCTGGCGCACTCGATAACGGCGAGATCATCGTCTACACCTACGACGCTCACCTAAGGAGCGGCGATAAAACGGCCGAACAGAATATTCCCTACGTGATTAGCAAGGATGGTGGACGGACTTGGTCGGATGTGCAAACCACGCACTTCGCCAAGGGGATCCGCAATATGCAAATGTCGGGAAAACTGGGCAACCGATACTTCATTCAAGGGCGAAGCGGCAGCAACCCGCGGGTTCTGGTTGGTGACGACCCGGGACCGAATAACTTTGTACTCTACTCCTCGCGGGACGGCATTCATTGGGATGAGGGAATTGTGCTGATGAGCAGGACGCAGACTCCAGGCTCAGGCGATTGCTATTCGGCCAGCGAAGTCATCGGCAAATACGATCCCGCGACGCCGGAACGGCTTCTAATCCATTCCGACGTAAGCTACGCGGGGGGCAGAATAACGAACATGCACCAGTGGTGGGTGACAACGGCCCCGTGGACGCGTGAAACCGGGGGCGGCGCCACACGGAGCGAGTTGCCCGGACAAGACTAACCCGTTGCTTACGCCGAGTTAAATGATGAGACTTGCTCCGGATCCTGAAGTTGGACAAGCATCCAATACGACGCAAGTTTGCCTCGGGGACGAGAGTTTCCCGTCCCCTCCGCAAACTCGCCGAGCAGTTGCACCGTTCCGCAGAAAACGCTCCGAAACCAAAGAAAGAGTGCGTCCAACCAAATGAGCCAATTCGCGGCGGTCGATGCAACCTAATGCACGCAGGGGAACGAAAAGATCAGTTGTTTACTGCGCCCCCCCTTGCCGTTGCTACGCGTTACTCGTCTCTTTTCAAGGACTCCTTCAGTTCGTCCGTTCCCCAAGACTCAATCATCGAACGAGCATTAGCGCTGCTGATCGCGATCGAAGTTGGCAGCACGAGCGCAGCCATTTATCGGCGTACCGCGCCGAAGTGGGGGACTCGCGAAGCATGCCAACCAACTGCAACTCTACGGGGCGCTCGGGCGGGAGAACGCTCGAACGAAATCAGCTTCGTAGACAGCCTGTTGCTCTGCCTGCAGGATGTCCTCAGGTAGATACGTTCGATTGATGCGGAGATCTATATTTTCCAAGATTTGTTGGTGTTTACGTCGCCCGAGAAAAAGGTCAATCGATTCAGGACCTGCGTCTTGGATTGCGTCCAAGACAAGTCGAAGCGTCGTACCACTTGCTACGTCGTCTTCGATGATGAGAACTCGGCGCCCCCGAATTGCCGACAGATCATCAAGGACTGAGCACTCTCGCGGAGGATAGCCTACGTGCACGCTAAGGACGCTCGCTCCAAAGTGCTCAAAGAAGAACCCGTAAACGTGCCCTTCGGGTGCAACTGCAATGAAGACATCATGGTTGTGCTCCGCAATGATTCGCCGGGCTGCTGCGAAAGCAGACACACTGTCGACGGGCGAAAAAGGATTGACAAACGAGTCTTCCTCAAATCCCTTGGAATTGCGAACATGATTCTCGATTCGATTCGCCAAATCGTGCATAAATTCTTGCTCGATCATTCTCGTTCACAAATCATCTTGGAAGCTGTACATCAACTAACAACGATGCCCTCAATCCTAACGCCAGATTCAAGACCATTCCGCGATTCTCGCGCTGCGAGCACTTTCGCTCTCGGAGCAATCCATCGGCGCTTCGATCCTGAGGCCGACGCAAATGCGAGGATTGATTTGTTTCAGCGGGAAGTGAGACTTTTTAACCTTGGGACGCGGGTCGCCTTCGGTCCATCTCTGGAGATTTGTGTAAGGTGTGCAGCGACTTTGGGAGATTTCCCGCCCAATGGAAAGAGTTTGTGAGGGGACTACACTCTGGAACGTGATTGGATTATCGGTCGCCAATCACATTCAACTTAGAGTCAGACATGAATCGTATCATAGCCATTTTCGCTTTTTCCATGCTCGCGGTGCCTTCGCCGGCACACGCGAACGACCGTTCTCCCGAAAGCCGGGGTCCCCGCTCGGTTGGTAGGCCTGCCGGCATCATTTTGACATCCGAGACCGCTGCAAAACATCCTGCAGACGATGCCTGGAAGGCACTTGCGTACGCGAGAATTATTGTCCCCTCCGACGCGAAGGTTTTTGTCGACGGTAGCGAATTAAACGACCGCGGGCCTGTTCGCTGGTACAAGTGGACGCCATCCAAGGATCAACCTTCGGAAAATGTGACGTTGACCGCGACCTGGCAGGACCGGGTCACTCAGGTGAGAAAGAAGCACAC
Source organism: Stieleria mannarensis (assembly GCF_014154935.1). Taxonomy (GTDB): domain Bacteria; phylum Planctomycetota; class Planctomycetia; order Pirellulales; family Pirellulaceae; genus Stieleria; species Stieleria mannarensis. The sequence continues at coordinate 66,839 of NZ_JACEHH010000037.1, read as the reverse complement.
CCGCAAGATCGTCGTGCGACCCGGCAAAATTCGCCGCGTCAATCTTTGCGGGGCATCGCTCAAATCGATCGTCGACGGGGTCATCTGGCGGACGAATCTTCATCGACAGCGATTCGGGATCGCACCGGTGGTCGAGAACGCCATGCTCACGGCAGCCGCACAAAAGCATGCTGACAACCTCGCGCGGCAAGAAATGCTCTCTCACCAATTGAACGGTGAAGGCTTCCTTGAGCGATCACGCCATGAAGGCTACCGATTCATAGCGGGCGGCGAGAATATCGCGGAGGGATCATCGTCGTCCAACGACGTCGTGGAGAGGTGGATGCGTTCGCCGGAGCACCGGCGAAACATGCTCAGCAAGGAGTACACTCAAATCGGCGTCGGAACAGCCTGGTCGGCCAGCGGCACCCGGTATGACGCCCAGGTGTTCGGCCGTCCCGCACCAAACGTTACTGAGTCATCGCAACCGTGAGCTACCTGTAGAACGATGAAATTCAAAGCAATTTGCCCTCAGTGTCAGAGTTCGTTGATCATTCCAGCCAAACTGGCGGGACGGTCCGTGAAATGCTCCGCTTGTCAGCATGTCTTCGAGATTCAAGCCGTCCGAACGCCTTCTCAGCAATCGATTGAATCAGGGCTGCAGGTTGACGCACCGGCTGGATTTTCCGAGGCGGTCAAACAGTCAGCTTCGACCCAATCGAGCGAGCGTTCCGAGGAACGAGACGACGACAAGGTCGCAGACACGAAACGCCCTGCGAAGAAGCATTCCGCGACACCGGAGCCACCGGCAGTTAAACACAGCACGAGCCGCGACTCTGTTTCTGACGCGAATGCGACGTCTCGCGAACGGCAGGGCCATGCTGCAACAAAACGCCCGGTCGTCGCGCAACAGACCAATGCCCCGAGTTCTACTGCGAACGCGGACACACGGGAGAAGTCCAATTCGACGGACATGACAGTTGAAAACGAGACGACTTCAACGCCGCAAAGCAAGAAAGCGGCTGCCGCGGACGACGCGTTGACCGATTCGGCGATTCCTGCCGAACGTCCGAGTAAGCACTCCGTGCCGAACGGCAAAAAAACAACCGCCGTGAAAGAGGGTGGGACCGCGATCGGGCGATTCAAGATCGAAGAGATACTCGGTTCCGGCGGCTTCGGGGACGTGTATCGCGCATACGATCCGCTCCTTGATCGGCATGCCGCCCTCAAAGTCCTGCGAGCAAAATCGACGACGGAAGAGCGTAGAGAGCGGATGTTGCGAGAAGCCAAAGCGTCAGCTCGTCTGCGTCATCCCAACATCGTCGCAGTCTACGAAGTCGGCGAGAACAAAGAACGCAGCTTCATCGCGTCGCAATTCATTCCCGGCACAACGCTCGCCGACCATCTCAAACAGATCGACCATTCCAGCCCAGACCCCGAGACGCTGCGAGCGTTCGTGGTTTGGTTGATCGAGCTGTCGAGAGCATTGGCTTACGCCCACCGTGAATCCATCATTCACCGGGATGTCAAACCGCACAACGTGTTGATCGATGAGGACTCGCATGCTCAGTTGACCGATTTCGGTCTCGCACACCAAATCGTTGCGGATGCTGACACGACGCGACAACTCGTGGGCACCCCGGCCTACATGTCGCCCGAGCAAGTGGAAGGCGATTTGTCCAAGATTTCGCCCGCTTCGGACCAATATGCGGTCAGCGTGATCCTCTTCGAAGGGCTGGTCGGGCGGCGGCCGTTCGAAGGAGACTCGATCAGCTTGCTCTCCAGCATCGTTCACGATGAGGTTCCCAAGCCCACTGATTTGAATTCGACGGTCCCACTTCCGCTTGAGCAGATCTGCTTGAAGGCGATGAGTCGCGACGCATCCAATCGCTACGCCGACTGTGATGAACTAGCCGACGACCTCCAGCGATGGTTGGACGGCGAATTGGTAAAGGCCGGAAATCCAACATGGATCGATCACTCGTTGCACTGGGCGAAGAAACGCCCGCATCTTGCAGGTTGGCTTGCCGCACTCGCGGCAACTTTTTTGATGTTAGGCGGAACGACAATCACCCTGGGCCTGGTGAAGCTCAACTCGGCCGCGACAGAGTTGACGGCGAGTCGCGAAGAGCTTGGTCAATCCAAGATGGAGTTGAAAGAGGTCCGTCTTGAATCGGAACAAAAAGGACGCGAACTGGAATCACGGATCGTTCGAGAGAAAACTTTCGAGTACGCGCGGAAATTCGACGGCGGAACGCGTGTGATTGAGGCAAACGACCTCGCGATGATCCACCGCATGCTGGACCGCGTCCCGTGGAAGGACCGCGGCATTGAGCACTCGTTATTTAGGCGGCGCGTGATTGGGACGCCCATCATCCTGCATGCCGGTGAACCGATCCGGCATCTGAGTTGGAGTCACGACGGCACGCTACTGGCCGCCGTGACCGAACGAGGAGACATCCGATTTTGGGACGGCATTCATCACACCCCGCTCACGGTTGCCAAGGTCGACAACATAATAACCGCGGAATTTCATCCGTCGCGGCTGGAACTGATTTCGCTGCACAACCGAGAGTACGACCGTAAAACCCGCAAATCGACCAAGGCGATCGTTCGTAAGTGGCTCGTTGTCCGAGACGCCGATCAGGTTCGGCTTTCTCGTTCAACGGAAAGCGAAAGCGACATCAACAATTTTCGATCGTTGGCGTTTCACCCGTCTGGCAGTCTGTTCGCCGTCTGCGGCGATGGCCGAGTCGAGATTCGTGACATGCAAAACGGGCTAGGGATCAAAAGCGCCCGCAATAACATCAACGGCGACGTTTTGGATGTCGCCTATTCCGCCGACGGAAAACGACTCGAATGCCTCGTACAAAATTTCTTGGACATTCGGCGGTTAATCATCGATGAAGACCACCCCGAGGGACACGAAGCGTGGGCCTATTCCCCACGGACGCCGCCCCTCGCAATGGACCCAAGCGTGGTGACCGTTCAGCCGCCACGTGCTCCCATTGACCGTGCGAATCCGAACACGACCTATTTTCGCGGCAAAGTTCTTTCCATTTTCGAGGATCCCGTAAACAGTGGTTCGCCGGGCCAACTGACATGTGCAATCGAATTGACAGCGGGATATTACTTCCGTGGATATTCCGATGGCCATGTGATGGAGGGTTCCATATCACGAGTGGGGCATCTCGCCGAAATCAGCGCAGCGGCGAGTCGTCCCGATCTTGCCTGTGTCGCAACAGGCGATCGCTCGGGTGAAATTCGCATTTGGCCGACAACGTCACGAACGCCCGAGGGTGCGCGATGCGTCCTCGCTAATGGAGGCGGGCCAAAGGACGATCGATTGGTCTCCAATTTTGACGGTACGCTGCTCAGCACCCACAACGACGGATCGGCGGTGACTGTCTGGCAAACGGACGATGGAAAGGTTGCGTTTGAACTCGACGGACACGCCCTTGGTACGCATGCCGTCGACTTCCACCCCGAACGAAACGAAGTTCTGACCGTCGATGGCGAAGGCGTTTGTCGGATCTGGGACCTAGTGCCTTCGAATCGAGAGACACGCGTTTTGCGAAGCTGGCGAGTTGAATCCGGTGTGCCCAGTTACGTCTGTTTCGATCCCTCTGGCGAAAATATCCTGATGTTCGGACGCCGCTTCTTTGAAACAGAAGACGACGTGGCGGTGGGCTTCGCAATGATCGTCAGCGCCGCGGAAGGGACCATCGTTCGCGAACTGCAAGGCTTGCCCGGATTCCCAATCGCGGGCGTCTTTGTGCCCGATTCCGATTCGGTGATCGTGTCCTGTGATGACAAAACCATTGCCAGCTATTCCAGGCTCACTGGGGAGCGCATCGCTGACTTCGAGACCGACGATTTGGTCGCCATCGATCTCGATGTGACTGCGGACCAACTCGTCGCAGTCCTGGCCGAACCATGCGCGCTGCTTTCAAACGGCGACGGGCGGTCTTCGTACCGAAGTCACCTCCGGAGTTGGCAAATCGAAACCGGCACGAAAATGTTCGATGTCAGCGAATTTGGTGTCAGCTATCGCTTTGTGGATGTCGACGCCACGTTGGGACGCATCCTGGCACCGGCGGGCGATGGCTATCGCATTCATGACCTCGCGACCGGTGAGCGGCTCTGGACCGATTACCGCTACCCCGCAAGCTACCAAGTTAATGAAACGCGCGAGGAAACTTACACGGTTCAAGTTCCGTACATCGAACAAATTGAGCAATCGTATACGGTTCAGGTCCCGTACACCGAGGAGATCCAACAGACCTACACTGTGAGCGTCCCTGTCATGAAGACAGAGGTGTTGAAAGGGACGCGCAGCCCTGATGAGCCGGACACGATTGCCGGGGCACTCGTGAAGACGGATCAAAGCCGCCTCGACGCGATTCTCGAAGGAAAGATTCGACGGACGAAAAACAATCTGGGCATTTCGCTGGTTTCTGATCACCAATTAGAAGAGGGGGTTTTTCTGAAATCGGACGAAAGGGGAAGCATCCAGTTGTTTTCGGATCAATCGTTGACGAAACAGGTACGGCTTGCACCGGTTGAAGCAGAAGAGACTGCCGTTGCGATGGAAGTCGTAATTACTGTTCAAGTGGACGAAGAACGATCTCGAATCGTTCCGTGTACCAAGTATCGCACGGAAGAAAGGACGCGGACGGTTGCGGTGACGAAGTGCAGACTGGAAACCCGCACCCGAACCGTCCCTGTCGCCAAAGTTATCCCCATGGCGACGGCAAAGGGAAAAGCGATTTTTTTGCCTTCTGGGCGAGGCCTCGCGTTAGCACAGTTCGATGCGGCTTATGTGGTCAGCGCAGCGATTCCTTCGTCACCACGTGAATTGGTCGCCAGTGATTGTCACTACGAAATGTTGGCGACCGATGCCGCCGGCAAACTCGTCGCGGCTGCTGGCCAGAGCGGTAGCTGTGGGGCATGCGGTTGCAACGATATCGACATTTGGCATACGGAAGATGGACAGCATCTCCGTACTCTTCGCCTGTCAGGTGCCTCCGCGGGCGCGATCAACTTTGATCCTCGGACAGGCAACTTGCTCGTGGGGATCAGCTGCTTCGGTGCACGCGCGAATGCGAACAAGCCCCCGGACGCCGCCGGCCGGGACGAGATTGCACCGCCGGTGCCCGAGGATGAAGCTAAAGAAGCATTGGCCTATGAGGGCGCGACGCTATTGGTAATCGATCCGCGATCCGGCGAAATCCTGGAACAACTCCAAGGCCCTGAGTCGATTATTCGGATCGTCACAAGCATCGATCGCGAAAGACCCGTGGTGTTGTTGGTCGATCAAGAGAATCAGGTTTATCGACTCAATGATGATGGAGTCATCCAGTCGCAGTCGATCCGCTCCGGAGACGCCAGATCGGTCAGTGTTTCTGAGGACGGACAACTGGCCACATACAATGATCCAGAAGGACGTTCCGTTGTCACGCTCGTCTCGGCAATGGAAAAACAAGCCCGACTGCCGACTCCCTGGACCCACGCACATCTTTGCTGGAGTGGTAAGGAGCTTATCGCGAAGAAGTCGGCACAACCCAATGACGCAATGACGATCGACCAAGAATTGACCACCATGGCGTGGACGATCGATCGAATCACTCAAATGCTTACTCAACCACGTCCCGCCGCTGAATTGCCCCCGGGCACCACCTCGAGTGATGGCTGGGTCCTGCCGGCAATGGACACCACCCTCGTTCAATCAAAGGGTGGCCGAACCCCTGAGTTCCGACCGTTGCATGCACATTCGACCTTGAAAGAATTTCAGTCCGGAGGGTCAATGGGAAAACAGGTCTTCCGAGGCGGCAAGGTGTTCTCAATTGGCGATCCGTATCCAAGTCGCCGGGGGTGGCCGACCACGCACAACCATGTGATCACCTGGGAGGGAAACGGAACCTCGGACTCCAAGACGAACGTGTCGATTCCGCTTGAGCCATCGCCATCGCCATCACCCACGAAAACGGCGCCCACGCCCACGCCCACGAGATCGCGAATGGTCAGTGAGGGGGCGTCTGCGAAGGTTGGCCAGAGCAAGGCTCGTCGAACTGCGTCGCCAGATGGAACCGAAAAAGAGATCTCGAGCCGTTTGGAGCGTCACTCACTAATCGATTATCTACCAGACAATTTAGAAGAATGCTTGGTTAAGGGAGCCGCCGACCGGACGGAAAATGGTGCGATTGCTTTGCATGGTCCAGACCCCGAGTCCTTTCTTGAGATTCCCGCCGTCCTGCCGGAAGCGTATCGGATGGAGCTAATGGTACGGCGAGAATCCACCGGTGGAACGTTTGTGGTGTGCGTTCCACACAGAGGCTTTCCAGCTTGCTGCATCATCGATGGAAATGGCGGGAGTGGCATCAGCGATATCGACGGCAAATCCTATGCGTACAACTCGACCAACGTGCGAAAAAGGCAGTTCCAGAATGGTCAGACGCACTCGATTCAGATCATCTCATCGCCGGATGGAATCCTCATCAACTGGGACGGTAAAAGACTCTACGAATTCAATGGAGCACCTGACCGACTGAGTCTACAATCCTATTCTTGGCACCCGAATCGGTTGTTCCCAGCAGTGAAGGCAGCCAATGGGGGCCATTTCGTCGTGGAAAAAACGATCGTGCAAACCGACGGTCTGGATGCTCCCAAGCCTGCCGTTCCACCCTATCCACAAAGCGATGCATCGATCGCGTTGGCCGAAGAACGGTTTGGTCCTGCTTTGCGCGACGTCCGCGACCTGGCGGAAAAGCTCGGCGGATTTATAACATTCGAATCAGCCTATACCGGTGGGCAAAGGCTTCGTCTCAATACTCAATCACGGAAAGGATCTAGGAAATGGGTCTCCGTTGCGGGAGTCGACTTTTCACCGCTTGCAAAGGTATCGGGACCGGTGAAGATCTCCGCTCCAGCAACGACGAATTGGACTCAAGCCATTCTTCCGAAATTTGACGCTGGTTTTCGACTCGAAATCCTGGACCTAAGCCAGGCCCAAGACGTGACCGCATCGGTGCTTCGGAAATTCCCCTTGGAGCATGTTGCCTGGCTGAGCCTGCATCGTGCGAACGGGCTGCGTCATATGAGACTGGGTGACGATGCATCAGAATCCATCGCGCAGATGAAGTCACTGAACGTGGCCGACCTTCGTGGCGTTCGGATCGAATTGAAGAACGCAACTGCCTTAGCCTCTTTGTCGAAACTCGAAGTGCTGAAAATCAACAGCAACCTCGCATCCGACGCCTCCATCGAGAAACTATCAGCATCGCAATCGATCCAGGTTCTCGAGATCACCAACGAATCGGAAGATTCAACTGTCCTGTCCGATGCCGCTCTCACAAGTCTTGAGAAAATGACGGAACTGCGGGAATTGAAATTAGAAAAAACGGGCGTTTCGCAAAACGCGGTTGACAGATACCGTCAATCGAAACCGCTGGTAAAACTGTCCTTCACAGCTGCCGAAGTCAACGCATCCGTTCAATAGCGGGTGCCTAATGGGTCAGCTACCGATTTAATTCTTCGTCGTCACTGATCGAAGAAGATGGTACCGTGGAGCACTTGATTCGCACTTCCGTGAGCAATAAACGACTCAAAAAGGGCGGCAGTGGCTCGTGATGATTTAGTACGCCGCACGTCCCCGCATTCGGCCACTCATACGATCGCTTGCGTCCAGATTGACCGTATGAGTTTAAGTCGGCGTTCAATGGTTGCCACGGAACAGCCGATCAGGGCGGCGATCTCAGCATTTGTATGTCCCTCGAGTCGTCGGTTTGCGATTTCAGCGAGATCAGGCGGGAGGCTGGAAAGCAACCGATTGACTGTTTCGAGTGATTCCACGACGGCGTCGGGAGTGGAGTCCCAGCGAACCTCGGCTTTGACGGGAAGCTCAGACAAGACGGAATCGCCACGCACATCGCCGCCCCCACGTTTGAGCTGAGCTTCGCGTCTTACTTGGTTGAGTGTCTTCCGGTGCACGATAGTTACGATCAACGGCCAAAGCGAGTCTTCCGATCCGATCGCCCGAATCGACGTCTCCCCGTACCGCTCATAGAAACTGCCTAGAGCGGATAACGCCACATCTTCGCCGTCGGCAACGCGTCGATTGCGGCGCCCCAACCGGGCTTCCGCGTACCGCACCAATGAATCAAAGTATCTATCGAAGATACGCTGTTGAAATTGAGAACGGGTTTCGTCCTGCACCAATTCGCTCCAATAACTCACTCTGCCGCGACATGAAAAAGCTGGAAATTGCTCACCTTTCGATCGAATCGCAGCGACGAATCGATGAAATCTGTCGTGCTTACGAAGATGACGTGCGATCGTCCCGGAACAGCAACTTGCTTACGATGCTGGACAGGGTACCAGAGCAAGAGGCGCCTGTGTTGTTGTTCGAGTTGTTGCGTTTACACGCTGAAATTGAACCGCCGGCGAAGGTGTTTAACCAGGTCCGTCAGCTTCGCCCCGAGTTTGCATGGGTCGTCGAACACGTAATCACATCCTTGCAGTCGCAGTCCTCCGAACCGGATGAGACCATCGCCATCAGTGTTTCTGAGCGGGAACTCGTTGGTACGTTGGAGGGAAAGGAGTACGCTTTCCATCTTTCAATGCCAGGACAGTACATCTTTGGGAGTGCTGCGGAGGCAGATTTGACCATCGCGCATGGAGCAATCGCCCAGCGCACCGCATGCTTCATCATGGAGTCGGATCGTTGCCTCGTCGTGACATTTCCAAATGAGTCGTCGGGCGCAATGCTACAGGAGGTTTCTTATCATTCATCGTTCTCGGTTGGGCCCATTGAATTTCATTTTCGCACGCCAATGAGTCTCGGGCGAAGCGTGGCTACAGTCGCTGATGATGAAGCGTCGTCCATTCGCCAGATCGGCGTCGATGGTTTTGAAATCACAGGCGAGCTTGGTAGAGGCGGATTTGGAGTCGTCTTCGATGCGATCCAATTGGGCAGTCAAAAGCGTTTTGCAATCAAGTCACTGCTACCGGACGCCGCACGTTCAGAGCAACTCAAGAAACTGTTCATGAGAGAGATCTCAATCGTTTCGCAACTCAAGCATCCCAATATCGTTGGCTACCACGGGTTTGGAATCGCCGGTGATCACCCCTATTTGATTCTGGAATATGTGGAGAACCGTCAGATCGATGACATTCTCGCCCAGCACCCCGAACACAAAAGACTTCGTTTGTGCATCGGGATCGTACGCAAGATACTGTCCGCGCTTGCACACGCGCATGATCAGGGCGTGGTCCATCGTGATGTCAAGCTCAGCAACATCCTGACCGGGGTGGAGAACCGACGGCTCTTCGTCAAACTGACCGATTTCGGGCTGTCCAAATTTTTTGAGACCGCCGGCTATTCAGGAATTACCGCCAGTGAAGCGGTGTGCGGAACAATCGCCTATATGTCACCCGAGCAGCTCACCAATAGCAAGTATGCCGAACCAGATTGTGATGTTTACTCGATCGCCGTTTGCCTGTATCGTCTGTTGACAGGGCGTTTCCCTCACGACTCCGACTCTCCGGCGGAGATCGTTCACCAAAAGCTCAATCTGATGCCAAAACCGATCGACGAGATCGATCCAAATCTCCCGGCCGGACTATCGGGCCTGCTTCAACGCGCGCTCCACCGGGATCGTGAACGCCGCATTGAAACGGCAGAAGAGTTTGCTAGAGCGCTCGAACCGTTTGGTTTGTAAGGCCTGACAATCGGCAGGTACGAGCCCGTCATCCCCTACGACGAACGCTGGCAACTGGACGATCAATGCGATTCGACCGTGGTCGAACCGCCATTGGACAAAGTTCGCAATTGCCGTCACAAAAGAGAGGGGCGGAAAGCTGATGATCATCACTCACAGAACTCAATTCCCGATTACACGCAGTGGCGGTGAACCGGCGTCGTTTTTCGGCCCACCAAACAAGCTGCCACATGGGCGTCAAAGACACCGCTGACGGACTCCGTCCTCAGCACCCGTAACCTGCATCGGTTGGACCCACCGCCCGCACGGATCGTTTCCGCTTCGGCGCGGCGGTGGCGGACACCGCTGTCTTGGCACGGGGAAGCGTTGGACCGCCGCGCCGGCTGGACCTTCGGCATCGCCGTGGGCGCGAGGTTAATGATCCAGCCTAGGGTCCGGTCGCAGATGCCTGGGATGCCTCCAATGCTTGGCGACTGCGAATTCGTTCTTCAGGGGCAACCAGTGACGTGATGTGGAAAATGCTCGGCGTCCTACACGAGCAGGCTGGCCTGGGCGCTGTCCCCCGGCGTGTGGTGGAAGAACCGGGCGAGATCGGGTCGAGCGATCACGGCAAATGGAAATGGAGTGCCAACGCCTTGGGGCCGACACCGGAAAAACGGGGTTGACGCCGCGAACTGGGGAAGCCGGGCTAGCGGACGCGGCGCATGTAGTGGACGAGCGACCGGTCGATTTCCGCGATCGTTGCGTCAAAGGTCTCCTCGAACATCTCGACGCGTTCCCGCGCGGTCAATTCGGCCATCGGTTTTCCGCTGCTCAGTTTCCTCAGGTACTCGACGTATTCTTCACGTCGCGTCTTGAGCAAGAAGTAGGTCAACGCCCAGCTTTCGGCATAGGCATCGGTGGCGGTGTCGGAGCTGCGGAATCGATCGTCGTCGGATAACAGGGTGACGAGTGAATTGGGCGGTCGGACGGGCAGGTAGTTATGCCAGCGTTTCAGGTTCACCTGATTAACGCGGCCGATCCCGCGCCAGCGCGACGCACTTTGGAAATCAGGGGATTCAAAAAACATCGCCAGCCCTTCGCTGATCCACATCGGGTTGTCGGCGAATCGTCGTTGCAAGCCGCAGTTGTAGGCCAATTGGTGCGTCGCTTCGTGAATGATCGTTGCGACGTTGCGTTCCAGATTGGGCATGTTGAACGTCGTCATCCGGTTGCTGGACAGATGGTAATAACCGATCACCAGCTGCGCCGTGTCGCCGACCTCCGCGCCGGCATGTTTCAAAAAATCGTCGCGGTCGGCCAACACCAGCGCGACCAACGGAAACTTCGGCTCGGGCAATCGCCAACGCTGATTCTTCCAGAACGCATAGAAGCCTTTGTAAAGCTGTTCGAACAGCAATCCGACTTGCTTGACGTAGGCGTCGGAGGTGTTGTGCGCGATGACGTAGTGGGCGGTTCGGTAGATTGAAAACCCGTCCGGCAATTCGTCCTTCATCCGTTCGGCCATCTGGTCGGCCGAGAGCGGCTGCATCACCTCATCGTCGGATTCACGTTTCAGGATTTGGTCGGGTTGGATCATCCAGATGCGGCCGTCATCACTTTGCAGCATCAAGCCGCCGTCCTGGGCCTCGACCAGGATTTCTCCGTTGACCGTTCGGGTCGGCATCGGAGCGCCGTTGACCAGGTCGGTCTTGTCCGATTGAAAGGTGACGGTTTCCACCGCGTCGGCCGGTGAAACCACCAAAGCCAGACAGGCGGTGCAAAACAGGCAAACTCGAATCACAATCGCGCCGGCGTTGTTGTAAATCAAAAGGGACATCCTTGGACGGGGAATCCATCGAGAGGGGGAAGACGAGGTCGAGCGATTAAGGGAGGCGGCAATCGTCGGTGTCTAGCCTGTAGGCGATTCCCGGTCGCCGCGTCGCAGCGAGATTGGGCGGCGAAAGCCTGTCCACCAACACGTATGCCCGTGCCTTCCAGTGTACGTTATCGCTCCGCTCGCTTCCAACGGAACCGACAGGCGATTGCAAGAACGATCATCGCAACGACGTACCAAAATGCCAGCGCGGCTTCTTGATGGCGCGCGCCGCTGTGCAACAACGCGAACAAGCGTGTGCCGACGGTCACGACACCGGGGGGGATGACCGGAAGGGTTGCCGGAACATCGCCGCTGGCCACCACCGCCGCGGCAAACGCGGCGATCATCAACGGCTTTGCCAACAGCGGTCGCTCGACCCGCCACAGCCGACCGAGCCAGGAAAAATCGATGCGGGCGCTGTCCAAGACCGCCCTGTCGATCCCCGCGTAACCGGCCCGCAGGATCCAGTAGCTGACCGGCAACGCTCGGGCCATCAGCGCCACCACGGTCGGCACCAGCGTTTGGTGATACAAACTGGGCAGTACCGGCACGGGCAGCGTGAATAAACGCACCACGGCCAAGCCGATGATCGGGCCGGGAATCAGAAACAGAATTAGCGAAAGCAGCTCGACACTTCGGCCCAACCTCGGGCGCGTGCGGGTGACCGACGCCAGTGACCACGCCAGCGGGACGCAGACCGCAGCCGTCATCGCCGCCAAGATCGCCGTGCCGGTGTATTCCCTGGCAAACTCCCGGGGCGCCGCGGCGAGCAGCCCGATCGCATGCCGCAGCGACCAACCGACCGCCAGCGTCGACTCGGGGTCCGAAGACACCGTGATCTGATGCCCGACCTTGACCACCAACCCGGCCAACGGGAACGCATACATCAGCGTCACGATCGCGATCGCGGCGGCCGGTGCCAAACTGGAGATCGGCCCCCGGCGTCCGTCGCCGCCGACTTGCGATGGCTTGTGTTGCAAACTACGGGCGTCCAATCCGCGGCGTCTGGAAACCAGAAACGAGGTGAAGATCGCAATCGACAGCACGCAGGGCAGCACCAGGAGGACCAGGATGGACGTGATCGAAGGACTGGCGGCGTGAAACAGGTAGAACTCGTCGGCCAGGGTGCGCACGCCGTACAAATCGACGACGGTCATTTCGGTGGCTGCCAGGATCGCGGTGGCCAACAGGCCGGTGATCACCCACGGTGCGGCGATCGGCAAACGGATCCGCCACCACGTCCACGTCCTGCCGCCATCAAGCCGACTCTGGTCGATCACTTCGGGGGCGATGCGCGTGGTCCCGAACCACGTCGCCAGCGACACCACCGCGGCGCCCGACAAGCCGTGAATCCAAACGCAAGCGACCAGCCCGCTGTAGCGGCCGGCCAGTCCGGTGTAGGTCCGCGCGGCCGTTTGTGAAAACGTCAACCAGCCGAATTTGCCCGCGGTGGCTTCCCACGCGGCGGCGTGCAGGATCATCGGGGTGGCCAGGCAGGCGACCAAACTGACCAGACAATAGGCGGTGACCGCGCGGCCCCATCGACGCCGTTGGGGAACCAGTGAAATCAAAAACGCGAGCGGGATTCCGATCGCCGCGGCCACCAAGACGCTCAACCCCATCAATTGCAACGTCAACAGCAGCGGGCGGATCCAGAGCATCAATCAATACACACGGATTTCGATGGCCGTCGATTCGGTCGGCCGCTGCATGATCGTCTGCTCGTAGGTCGGCGGCCCGACCAGGCTGCGTGCGTTGTTGGAAAACCCGTACGGTTCCACCGGCGCGTTGAACAGCGCACGATTCAGTTCGCCGTTGTCGTCCAGGTCATGGTAGGCGGCGATCGCGAATTGTTCCGGCAAGAAATCCAGCTTGATCTCCCACACCACGAACCCGTCGATCGGAACCAACGAATCCTTGATGATCGCCTGTTCGGGATTTCCGAAGGTCTTGGCCGAATCGTAGACCGCGATCCGAATCGGGCCTTCAGAAGTGAGCTGACTGGTCGCCACCCGGATCAAAATCACGTTCGGTGGCAGCGTGACGACTTGGTCGGCGTCATCGACCGTGCCCAAGTCGACGTCGATTTCGGGCGTCCCCGGAGGGCTGGCCCAAATCATCGCCAACCCGACCAGGAAGATCAGTCCGGCAAAGGCGAGCAACAGGTTTCCATGGCTCTCTTTCCAGGCGCGGCGATAGCGGCCTTTCTCATGGGGAGAGCGGAGAGGGCGATTGTCTTTCGGAACAGGCATGCGATCAACGGCTGGGAGTTTCGCCGAAGTTAAGCTCCAGTTGCGTTTCGTCAACCGTGCCGCCGAATTCGCGGTACATCAAACTGGGTTGGATGTCGCGGCTGTGTTGATACTTGTCACTGCAGTAGGCCGCGCCGTCACCGCTGAGTTCTTGATAATAAATTTGACAGACCTGCATGCCGGGGACGATCCGGACCGGTTGGACGCAATACATCTCCAACGTCCACGTGCCGCAGTACCCCACATCGCCCAGCGATCCGCCGGGGTTGATGAACAACCCCAATCGGCCCAGCGAGCTACGGCCTTGGATCATCGGCACCAAGCCCCGGGTCTCGGTGTATTCGGCCGTCCGCCCCAGGTACAACACGTTGGGTTGCAGCGTCAGGCCGTCGGCCGGGATCTCCAACCGCCGATAGCGATTGGGGACCGCGACGTCGAGCACGATTTCCTCGTAAACCAACAGTTCGTCGTGCAAGGCCAGGTTGTACCCGTTGGGGTTCAACCGGGCGGGGTCGAACGGATCGATCTTGATTTCGTCCTGTTGCAGCCGCCGGTGAATCTGGTCGCTCGATAGAAGCATCGCCGTTCCGAATCGATTCAAATGGAAAAACCCGAGCCGGCAAACGATGCCGAGATCGGGCTTTCCAGAGTGTAACAAATCTGAGCAAGGTGAAGCGAGTGGCGGCGATTTTCGCCGCTTCGCGCCCCTACTTGCGACGCTTGGCGGATACCTTGCCGCTGACGAACACCTTCAGCGAGTGACAGGGCATGTCCACGGCCCGATTGCTCGGCGGCATCGGTCCGTTGAGTTCCGGATAGATGTCCTTGGGCGAATCGGCGGCGGTGTCCAGGAACAGGTTCCATTTCATGCCGCGGCCGACCGCCGGCAATTGTTGCGTGCGGTCTTCGCCGGTGCTGTTGAACATCATCACCAAGTCGCGTCCCAACCCGGCCGGGTCTTCGGCGCGGCTGGGGGCGGCGATGTAGGCGACCATGCTGAGGTGGTGTTGTCCCCAATCCAGCGGGCTGCCGTCGTCGGCGTACCAGGACACGTCGCGGATCAATCGGCCGTCGACCGGTTGGCCGGTCAAGAAATTGACGCGACGCACGGTCGGTTGCTGGCGTCGGAAATGGATCAGCGATTGCACGAACCGCAGCACATCCTTGTTCTTTTCGACCAATCGCCAATCGAACCAGCTGAGGTCGTTGTCTTGGCAGTAGGCGTTGTTGTTGCCGCGTGCGGTGCGGCGGACTTCGTCGCCGCTGACGATCATCGGGACGCCTTGGGAGAGCAACAACGTCGCCAGCATGTTGCGGATTTGACGTCCGCGGATGGTGTTGACGCCTTTTTTCCGGGTCGGGCCTTCGACGCCGTAGTTGTCGCTGATGTTGTGATTGTCGCCATCGCGGTTGTCTTCCCCGTTGGCCATGTTGTGCTTGTCTTTGTAGCTGACCAGGTCGTTGAGCGTGAAGCCGTCGTGGCTGGTGATGAAGTTGATGCTACAAAACGGAGGCCGTCCGGCGTGTTCGTACAAGTCGCTGCTGCCGGCCAGTCGGGTCGCCAGGGCGCCCAGCGTTCCGCCGTCGCCACGCCAGAATCCGCGGACGTCATCACGGTAGCGACCGTTCCATTCCGCCCAGCGGTGGTTGCCGAACGAACCGACTTGATACGCACCGGCGGCATCCCAGGCTTCGGCGATGATCTTGGTGTCGGCCAACAACGGGTCTTCGGCGATCAGTTCGACCATCGGCGGGTTGGGAACCAAGTTTCCGCCCCGGTCACGTGACAGAATACTGGCCAAGTCGAATCGGAATCCGTCAACGTGGTAGTTGTGCACCCAATGCCGCAGGCAGTGGAAAATCATCTCGCGGACGACCGGGTGGTTGCCGTTCAGGGTGTTGCCGCAACCGCTGTAGTTGGTGTAGTGCTCCCCTTCGCTCAGGATGTAATAAACTTGGTTCTCCAGCCCCTTGAACGACAGCGTCGGGCCTTGCTCGTTGCCTTCGCAGGTGTGGTTGAACACGACGTCCAGGATCACTTCGATCCCGGCCGCGTGCAACGCTTTGACCATCTGTTTGAATTCGTTGACTTGGGCGCCGGGGCGTTTGTCATGGGCGTATCCGCGGTGCGGCGAAAAGAACGCCATCGGGTCATAGCCCCAATAGTTGGGCCGCTGGGGCGGGTTGCCGTAGATGTCCAGGATCGGAAACTCGTTGACCGGCATCAGTTCGACGGCGGTCACCCCGAGCGATTGCAGGTAGGGGATCTTTTCGATCACACCCAGGTAGGTGCCGGGGCATTTGATTTTGGCGGTGCGGCTTTTGGTGAAACCACGCACGTGCATCTCGTAGATCACCGACTCGCTCAGGTCACGGCGGAGGTGCCGGTCGTCTTCCCAATCGAAGTCATCTTTGACGACGACGCACTTGGGCGGCCGGACGACGCCGTCAGTGCTGCGTCCGAAGGTGCCCGCGAGAGCTTGCGCGTAGGGATCGATCAAACGGGCGGCCGAGTCGAAACGCTGCCCCTTGGCCGGGTCCCAGGGCCCGCTGGCTTGGTAATGATACAGCTGGCCCGCTTCCAGCCCTTTGACGTTCAGACTCCAGACGTCACCCCAACGATCGGTCTCGCGGTCAAACTCGATGACGTCGGCCGGTTCCTGGTCGGTGACTTTATTGTAGAGCAGCAAACGCATTGCGGTTGCCGAGCGGCTGAACACCGAAAACTGGACGCCGTTCTCCTGCAACGTTGCACCGAACGGCGGCTGGTAGGTGAACTGAAGGTTTCCGGTCGGTTGTCGCATAAGCATGTTGTGAGTGTCTCCTGCAATCCTTTCTGAACGCGTCTGTGGGGTGAGCACACCATGTGCCACCTCCAATGCGCCTGCATCACGTGCCTGCACAATGCTTGCCAGAAACCCTACCACTTGCTGACCATGGGTCTGTCAGACACGGGGCGGAGATTGGAAAACAGGCAGGCCGACGGGCACGCGATGACGCCTAGCGATGGATTGCCGAAGAAGCCTCAGGAAACGGTTGGTGAAACACTGACGGTCGGACCTATCAGCCGGGAAATGGCCCCGACATCACTTAGTCAACCGGCACAGTTTACCGTTTTTCGGCGTTTTTGGCGGCCTCAATGACCGCCATCGCCGGCCCGCAAGGGTGGGTGGAACATCGCCGCGCACTACACCACGGATAATGGCGTTCTGATTGCCAGACGGCTACCAGAGCCGCCGCGGTGATGTCAAACTGGAGCCGCTGACCCGAATTTTCACTTTCAACCTGACTGCTGACCCCCAACCATGGCTGCGACATATAAGGACGCCGGCGTTGATCTGGACGTGTACGCCGAATCGATGCGGCGTTTGCCCAAACTGATGCATCGCACCTTCTCCCCACGCGTGCTGGCCAGCGATGGTGGGTTTGCGGGGCTGTTTCAACTCGATTTCGCCGGCAAACTGTTTGCCCGCAATTACGAACAGCCGGTGCTGGTCAGCGGCACCGACGGCGTGGGCACCAAACTGAAAATCGCCCAAACCACCGGCGTCCACCACACCGTCGGAATCGATTTGGTGGCCATGTGCGTCAACGACCTGCTCTGCACCGGCGCCGAACCGCTGTTCTTTCTGGACTACGTCGCGATGGGCAAAGACGACCCGAGTCGGCTGGAACGGATCGTCCAGGGAATCAGCGACGGATGTGTCGCCGGGGACATGGCACTGCTGGGCGGCGAAACCGCGATCATGCCCGACATGTACGGCGACGATGACTACGACCTGGCCGGTTTTGCCGTCGGAGTCGTCGAACGAAAACGGCTGATCGACGGCAAACAGATCGGCGAGGGCGACGTCGTGCTGGGGATCGCCTCGAGCGGCTTGCACAGCAACGGGTTTTCGCTGGTGCGAAAGATCATCGCCGATGCCGGGCTGACCTGGGATTCCACGCCCGAAGCCCTGGGCGGCAAAACGATCGCTCAAGAATGCCTGACGCCGACTCAAATCTATGTCGCCGCCGTCCGGGCCGTCCAAAACCATTACCGAGTCAAACAGGTCATCCACGGTCTGGCCCACATCACCGGCGGCGGGATCGAAGAGAACCTGGATCGGATCCTGCCCCCGGGCGTTGACGCCGAAATCGATCCGAACAGCTGGGAACCGCCCGCCGTGTTCCGATTCCTACAACAAACCGGCAACGTCGCCGATGCGGAAATGCGACGCGTCTTCAACATGGGCATCGGCATGGCCATGATCGTCAGTGATTTCTATGCCGCCAGCATCCAGTCCCGACTGGCCGACTTGGGGTTCCAAGCCACGCCGATCGGAAACATCACCTTCGGGACCGGCAAGGTCCGCTACGTCTAGCGGCCAAACGCAGCTTCGACGTAGCTACGCTCGCCAGAGCGTGGAAACCGAGGAAACCACCTTCTGGCGAAGGTAGCTACGTTGCGCCGGGGGATTCAAACGTAGACGAATTCGATCGGCGCATCGATGTCCGGATGAAGACTTTGGTGGACCGGGCACTTTCGCGCCGCCGATTCCAGCCGATCCCGCATCGATGCCTCGCTGACCGCGGCCGCAGCAATCGTCACCTCCGTCCGCAAACTTCCGATCCGACGGACCGGCTTCTGAATCATCTCCTTGACCACCCGTACCTCGGTCCCCTGGATGTCCAACTGGTGACGCTCGGCGACGAGCCCCAGGATGGTCAGCACACAGCTGCCCAGTGCGGTGGCGACCAGGTCCGTCGGGGAGAACGATTCTCCCTTGCCGCCGTTGTCCAGCGGTGCATCGGTGATCAAGGTCTTCTGACTCGGGCCATGCGTGGCCGTGCAACCGAGCTGGCCGGTGTAGACCGCATGAATTTCGACAGCCATCGATTTGCTTCCATTGTTGATTGAAAAAGGGGACTCAATCGGTTCGGTGGCCACCCTACACCACAAGCAGATCAATGCCCACCGATGGCAGCGCGAACCCACGGATAGGATGCGGTCGGCGGTCCTGGGTTCGCAGTGGCTCGAGAACACTTAAACGCCACGAATCGCCCCTCCCCTCGCTCCGCTCGCCACTCCCTGCCAGGGAGGGTCAATCCAGTCCGGTCATCAAGTGGCCGGTGAGCGTCGTGCGTCGGTAGGACGCACCGGGGGGGAACCGGTGAGAGCGTTCAACCGGTTCGAGAGACATGAAATTTTAAAAACTTTTTGGAAAACAAAACGTTTTTTCGAGCGTCTGATTAGCGTTAAGGGACGATTGCGGTAGATAGATCGACATTGCGCGTTTTTCACGAAATCAAAATGTTGACTCCGATTCGCCTCGACGTAGGTGTCTCCGCCTGATATTTCTGCGTCCCGGCAAAATTTCCAGTTTTGTTTGTCACTTCAACGGCAGAAGTCCGCTTGTTCGAGTAGCGAAATTCACTTCCGCCGCTTGGGAGATAGCCCGATGGCTACATCACAACTTTCTGATTCGCGTTTCACCCATCTGATTCAGCGAATCGACTCGGTTCTGTGTTCCCACCACGAACTCTGTGACCACTTGGCCAACCTTGAGATTTCGATGGAGGGGTCGCGAATCGTGCTTCGCGGGCAACTGCCGTCGGTCGCACTCAAGCAAGCGCTGGTGCCGGCGATTCGCCAAGCCGGCGTGCTCGGCCAAGTCTGCAATTGTGTGGAAATCGGCTGAGAGACGATTGGCGGAAGCCGCTCAAGCGTCGGCCCCGGTTTCGCTTCCTATTCAAATTTGTCGCCGCTCGGCCTGGCTTCAGCCGAAACAGGATGGGGCGTGAGAACGTGGGCGGACGGAGAATTGCAAATTGCAAATTGAACAATGCAAATTTGCAATTGGAAATGTTCATTTTGCAATTTGCAATCTGAACCGACCCTTGGGCTGACGTAGACGGCGAATCACGAAGCCGGAAGGTCGTGGCGAAACACCCCGGTCCAGCGCGAGCGAAGTCGATACGCAAGCACCGCGATCGGCAGCAGGATCACGATTCCGCTGGCTTCAGCCGAAACAGGATGGGGCGTGAGAACGTGGGCGGACGGAGAATTGCAAATTGCAAATTGAACAATGCAAATTTGCAATTGGAAATGTTCATTTTGCAATTTGCAATCTGAACCGACCCTTGGGCTGACGGAGACGACGAGGAATCACGAAGCCGGAAGGTCGTGGCGAAACACCCCGGTCCAGCGCGAGCGAAACCGATAGGCAAGCATCGCGACCGGCAGCAGGATCACGGTCCAGGGAGCCAGTGCAACTGCCAGGATCACCAGTCCGCTGGCCAAGCCGGTGATCGATCGGACCGATCCGCTCCAGGCAGCGGCGATGCGGTCGCCCAAGGTCGGCGCCGCCGGCGGTTGGTAGGTCGCTTCTTCGGTGATCCGCAGCGTCACGGTGGCCAGCGACGTCTGGTCGGCCAACACCCGCATCCGACCTTCCATCCGTTCGATCTCTTCCCGCACGCGCGATAGTTCTCGTTCGATCTCCATCAGGTCCGAGAGCTTTCCCGGGCGTTCTTCCAGCATCGCGACGATGCGTTCTTCCAGCTTGTGTTTGTTGCTGATGCGGGCTTCCAAATCGACGTAGGCTTCGGTGACATCGTCGGACGTCTCGCTGCGGGATCGGGCGAAACCGAGCGCATCCAATCCGGACAGAAAGGCGTCGTAGTTTTCCACCGGGACCCGAATCACCCAGGTGCCGCCACGGTGATCGCCGTGGCGACGATCGGTCTGACGCTCCGCGGCAAACCCGCCATGGGTGCTGATCACGGCGGGAATCTGACGCTCGAAGGCCGCGAAGTCTTCGACCACCAATTCGACTTCGGCCGAGTAGATGATCTTGCGTTTGGATGCCGATCGACCGGCCGTCTGGAGCCCTGGCACATCAGCTCCGGCGACCAATGCGACCGCAGGATTTTCCCCCGACGTCTGGATTTCGGCTCGATCGAGCACTTCGGCGATGCTTGTGCCTTCGGTTTGCTGGGCACACCCCAGCAGCGGGAGGCAGAACATGATGGCTGCCAGCAGGGTTTGCGATCTTGTTGGTCTAACCACGTCTCGGTCCTCGTCGGGGCGATTCGGCAATGCACTGCCGATCAGACGAGCCTGGTCCCCGTGGGGATTTAGGTTTTTGAGAAGGAGCACCGAGAAATCAGACAAAACGCCCGTGCAAAAACCAGTCCCCGGTCCTTAACGCTCGAAACACCCACCAAACCTTGCCGGTTTCCGTTTCGACGCGGTAATAATCGCGGCGGATCGTGGGGCCATCCCACCAGCCGGTTTCGATCCGTTCGGGCCCCCAGGATTGGGCGACTCGGTGCAGCTGACCTTCGACGCGCAAGGCCGGTAGCTCGTGAGAGGATTGGGCGGCGTCGGGGGACGTCGCGGCCACGACGGTCAAGGGAATGGGTTTGCGCAACAGTTGCATCGGGCGGCGGCGGGCGTCGTCATGCCGGGGGGCGTGAGAGCCGGAACGGTGGCGGGCGGTCGATGACGGTGCGGCCTGTTTGGCCGGCAAACGTTGTAGCGCTTGGCGGGTGCGGTGGTCGGTCAGCGAATAGGTCCGAAAGGCCTTCTCCGGCAACGGGTTTTCGCTCAACCGGACCCCCAAAACCGCCTCACGTCCCAGTCGACCGGTCAGGGTGTCGACCAGTCGAGCCAGGGAGCGATCGGAGACCGAGTCGTTGTCCAGTGCAAAGGCATCCTCGGCGAACAAGGTGCTTTGCTGGGTTCTAAGCGGGCCGCTGCTGAGCACCGACAAGGTGATCTTGGTGATCGGTGCTTGGATCCGCAACGCTTCCAAGCTGGCATGAATCAGACCGTGCAGGTGCTCGGCGTCTTGCGTCGGTGCGAACATGCCGATCACCGTGGTCAGTGGCGCGCGTTCGACCAGTTCCAATCGGCAAGCCACGCGCAGCGCCCCGCGTTGGGCGGTCGCCAGACTGGCCACGATGTCCTCGGTCAATCGCCCCACGCGATCCATCAGAATCTCTCGATCCTCGGTCGGATACTCCAGGTCGTGGGTGCTGTGGTGTTGTTGTTCGGCATGATGGATTTCCAGCGGCACCTCGACTTCGCCCAACACCTCGGCGATGCGTTTGACGATGCCGTCGCCCAAGCGTCGGGCCAGTCCGCCGCGTGGCAGTCGCAGCAGTTGTCCGACGGTTTCGATCCCCAACCGGTCCAGCGTGTGTTTGGTTTCCGTTTCGATCCGTAGCGCATTGACCGACAGGTCCCGTAAATCATCCGCACCGCGATCGGAGATGTAGGTGTCGCGGGGGTGGTAATGGGCCAGCGCCCATGCGGCGGCGGCATGATCGGCGATCGCCAATTTGCCGACCAATCCGAATTCGGCCAACGTGCGACGGGTCGCCTCCAGGATTCCGGCTTCGTCATCAAACAGATGCGTCACGCCGGACAGGTCGCAGAACAAGGTGTCGCTTTCAAGCAAGATCTGTCCGGCCCACGGTCGTTTGCCCAGCGATTCGATCGCGACCAGGGGACTGATCCGGTGTTGCAGTGCATCGGCAATTCGGTCCAGTGCGATCGAATCGGCGATCGAGTCATGCTCGATGCTGATCGGTGTCACACCGGAGGCACCGGCAAGCTCCGTCGCCTGGGCGATCGCGATCCCGGGGCGAACGCCCAGCGGTCGCGCCGCGGCGCAACAGGCGACGACCATCCGGCCGCGGCGATGATCGTTTTTCCAAAGGATCAGCGGTCGGGAGTTTGGCGGCGCGGTGGATGGCGACTCTGCGTGCGGGCGGTCCGATCGATCGCTAGGAAGCGGTTCGGGCGTCTGGTCGCGATGCCACTCGCTTTGCAATCGCTGGATGGGCCAGTTGCGAAGCCAGATGCTCAGCAGCCGTTTCATGCCGTGGGGTCTGTGGGGCGGTGGTGGAAAGCGGACGGAGTGTTGCGGCGTCGGTGATCTGCAGGTCGAGTTGCTTGCCGGCGACACCGCCACGGACGCGATCGAGTGTGACCGAGAGGACTTCGAAACCGCGCGAACGGTTCATCGGCCGACGCTTCGACGCACGTTGCGCTGTGTTGTGCTGCGCTGTGTTGTGCTGCGCTGTGTTGTGCTTCGTTGCGTCACGCGGTTGCTGCGACACGTAAAACTGGACTTCGGCGAAGCTGGGTTTTCCACGCGCGGCAAATCCACGCACGAACAAGCCCGGGGTTCGACCGGCTTCGGCTGCCAGTTGCAAACGTCTGGCGTCGCGATCGTCGATTTGCATGGGCAGGCTGGCCCAGACCGCCGCGGCGGCCCCCGATCGCAGCGATTGGTCGATCGCCCAAAGCGCGTCGGCCCCACTCCGCGGCCGCAGCAAGATCATGCGTTGATGCGGCACGCCCAAAGCGACCGCCGCCGGTGGATAAAATGTGCCGCTGCAATCGACGATCACCAGCGGTCGCGCGGGGATTTGACGCAATCGGCTGGCGGCGGCCGACATCGCCAACGATCCGGCGGCGACACCGTCGTGGGCGGCAATCCATTCGGTCAGCGTGGACGGGTGCAAACCGCCGATCGGCAACCAACGGTCCAACGATTCGCAGCCGGTCGAAAACCCAATCCCGTCGTCCTGTCGCGCCGTACTGAGACAACCGACCTTGGCTCGCAAGGATTTCAGGATCGAGTCGCGATCGGGGGGGCATGCAGCGTCCGGGCATGCCCCAGCCTCCTGGGCCCGTCGGCTGGTCCTAGACGACTGATGACCGTTTGAGATCCGCCGGCGGGATGCCGTGGGACGTGCAGCAGCGGGCGGTTTGACCGCCGGGGGCTCCATGAAGGAAAAAAATTGCTGCTGATTGGCCATGTCGATTCATCCCGAACGAAATGGATACAGGGAAAGAAAGTTGCGGCCCGCATCCAACGCCAGCATAACTAATGCTAGCATTTCGGGCTCGATTTTTAACGGCGGCCGTTTCGCACCCCGGCGGGTGGTTCGGCACGCTCAATGCGTTGGCGATTCACTGGACGTTTGGTACATCACGGGACATGGGGAACATGGCGCGAATTCGATGGTTTTTGATCATTTCCGGCGTGTTGGTGCTGATGATCTTTTCGCTTTCCAACACCCAGCGCGTGTTGCTGCGGATGCCGTTGGTGTTTCACGTCGAAGTCCCGTTGGCGATGTTGTTGGCGATTTCGGGGCTGATCGGATTTATGGTCGGCGCCCTGTGGACGGCTTGGATGCTGCATCGAAAAAAGGAGCGGTTGGGCAAGCCGGACAAAAAAGACGGCCAGGACGGCGGGTCGGTTGGCGGCGGTTGAGAGGTCCGTGAGAGGACTTCGCATCGCTCCCTTGCTCACCCTCATTATTCCTGCCGTCCCACTCCTGACTCTTACCTGACCGTTCCCCCTTCACTTTCCCCGCCGGGCGGCCATTTGTTGGCGTCGTTGGGCGACCAGTTGGTAGCGGAGCAGGACCAGGCGTGCCAAATCGCCCATGCGGTGCAGGCCGTCGTCGGCGGAGTCGGCGACCGCGGTTCCGGCGGTGCGGGGACGAGTGACTGCAGGGTTGGCGGCAACCGGGCTGGCAGCCGCTGGACTGGCAGCCGCTGGACTGGCAGCCAGGGGAGCCGGATTGGGGGCCACAGCGATATTGGGGGCCACAGCGATATTGGGGGCCACAGCGACATTGGGGGCCACAGCGACATTGGGGGCCAGCGAGCAGGTGTCGAAAAGCATCATTTGGGTCATGGCAATAGGCTCCGGCGAATCAGTCCAAACACGTGCCGAATGAGCGATGTCTCATTCGTTGGCTGAATCATCGAGAGCGTCATGACACGTCCGGTCACGCCCGAGTCGACTCTGTGCGAATCGACAAGAATCGTCTAGAATCGGGGGACTGAAACAATCATTTACCCCCCATCTGAGAAGGCTTGATCAGCATGGCAGCCGCCGACGACGAAATCGATTTCAAAATTTCACCGGACGACCAGGACGAACACAGTTTTGTCTCCATCTGGAACATCGCTTCGGCGACCTGTGACGGCCAGCTGGCCGAGACCCGTGCCTTGGCATCCAAGCTGTTGAATTTCCTGTGCAAGCGTGATTGCGACTTCGTCGTTTGCAGCTCGGCCAACATCGAGTACCTGGACGAAAAATTCGAATCCGACAACAAGATCCTGTACGACTGGAAACCCGAAAGCGAGCATGTCGACATCATCGCCCAGCACGCCGAGGTGCCCGGCAAGGCGTTCATGTCGTTCTTGAAGACGCACAAGTTCAACCCCGAGACGAAGTACAACCCGCGTCGTGCGGACCGCGTCGAGTGGTTCAACGAACGCTGGTGCATCGGCTAACGGTGGGGGATCTGGTCATTGACGCTCGCATGGACTTTCGGCGCACGGACTTTCGGCGCATGGGCTCTCGGCGTAACCATCGACGTCGGCTCCGCGTCGCCGCAGTGGTGTGCGTCGTCGCTTTGGTGGCCGCGGCGTCATTGATCGGCGCGGCCAACCCAGTGGCCGCACAGCTTCCCACCGAGCAGCTTCCCACCGAGCAGCTTCCCACCGAGCAGGCTTCTCCGCCGCAGTCTGCGACCGACTCGGTCGACCATCCATCGACCGAGTCGCCTTCGCCCCCACTCCCGACGGCCCCACCCCCGCGAACTCGCTCTGGCGAGCGAACGCTCCAGTACTGGGCCAGCCAGCTGTCCCATGAACGCTATTTGCGTCGCCAATCGGCGCGGCGGCACCTGATCGATGGCGGTTTGGAATCGATTCCCGTCCTTCGCGACATGCTGGATGCCGGCGATTTGGAAACGGTTGAAAACGTCATTTCGATCTTGGCCAAGGTCGCCGAAGACGAACCGCCGTGGCAAAAGGACGGGGCGCTTGCGACGTTGGAATCGATCGCCGAGACCAGTTTCGGCACCAAAGCCACCTTGGCCCAATCGACGCTGCAATCGTTCGCCGAGACGCGCGGCCGCGAAGCCAGAGTTCAGCTGGCCGACGCCGGCATCTTTGTCGGCACCGAAACCGTCGCGCTGGCCTCGCGCAGCAGCCCCCGCGAAATCGTTCGAATCGACTCCCAATTCAACGGTGATCGCGACGTCCTGGCGTGGCTGCGTTGGATCCGCGAGATCGATTTTGTGGTCATCGAATCGACCGAGGCGACGGAGGATATTTTGGCCGCGGTGATGAAAATGCCCGACTTGGCGACCTTGGTGATCGTTGATTGCCAGCTCACGTCGGAGGCCGTCCGGGCGATGCAAAAACGGGCCCGGTTGGAGACGATCGAACTGCGCTACGTCCGCTTGAACGAAGACCTGTTGACCGAACTCCGCCAGGTGCGATTGCGCGACGCACTTCATCTGATGGGGACGGGGGTTTCCGAACAGCGGGTCGAACGCTTGCGGGTCGAAATGCCGGGATTGGAAATCACACTTCGCCGCGGCGGGTTCTTGGGTGTGATGTGCCAAACAACATTGCAAGACACTTGCGAAGTCAGCCAAGTCACACCGGGCAGCGGTGCGGCAGACGCCGGGTTGCAGGCCGGCGACGTGGTCATCCGAATCGACGACGTCAAAATCACTCGATTCGATGATCTGCAACGGCAGATCAACACGCACATCCCCGGCGACGAAATCGCCATCCGCTACCGTCGTGGCGAAGCTGTTTTCGACACGACCGCGACGCTGAAGAAACAACGCACTCCCTGACGTCATTCGATCGCGAACCTTGCCGACTGAAACCCCGCCACATCACGACGATTGGCAACGGACGCGCTGGCGAAGCGAGCTGCGACGTAAACTGCTGGATTGGTTCTCCACGCACGCGCGCGAGCTGCCGTGGCGCAGCGATCCGACGCCTTATCACGTCTGGGTCAGCGAGATCATGCTGCAACAGACCCAGGTGGCGACGGTGCTGCCGTACTATCAACGTTGGATGGAATCCTTTCCCACGATCGCCGAGTTGGCCGCCGCGGAAGAATCCGAGTTGATGCGGCACTGGGAAGGTCTAGGTTATTACCGCCGTGTGCGTTCGATGCACGCGGCGGCAAAAAAGATCATGGCCGATCATGACGGCCGATTCCCCTTGGACTATGACCAAGTCCTGGCGCTGCCGGGCGTGGGACGTTATACCGCCGGAGCGGTGTTGTCGATTTCCTCCGACGCCAAACTGCCGGTGTTGGAGGGCAACACGCAACGCGTTTACAGCCGCTGGATCGCGCTGCGTGCCTCGCCCACCGAAAACGCCGGTAACAAACTGCTGTGGGAATTCGCGACGCGGATGTTGCCGCGCCGCGGCAGTGGTCAATTCAACCAGGCGGCGATGGAACTCGGCGCACTGGTCTGTCTGCCCAAGCAACCCAAGTGTGATCAATGTCCGGTGCAGAATCATTGCCGGGCCGCCGAGCTGCAATTGCAGTCCGAGATTCCGGGAAAAATCAAGCGGATCAAATACGAAGACCGAACGGAATTCGCGTTGATCCTGTCTCGCCGGTCGCGCGGCACGACACAGTACTTGGCTCGGCCCTTGCCCGACGGCGGGCGCTGGGCGGGTTTATGGGATTTTCCCCGCTGTACCCACGCGACGACCGAATCCGTCGACGCGGCCGCCGATTGGCTGTCCGATCAATTGGGCGCGAAAATTGCCCCCGGAGTTCGTCTGCAGACGCTTCGTCACGCGGTGACCAAGTTTCGCATTTCGCTGCACGTCCACCAGGCGTCGTTTGCGTCCGCCGCCGGTGTGGCCAAGCGGAAGCCGCCGGAGCCGTGGCAATGGGTCTCACTTGACCAGATC
Organism: Stieleria mannarensis; assembly: GCF_014154935.1. Classification (GTDB taxonomy): domain Bacteria; phylum Planctomycetota; class Planctomycetia; order Pirellulales; family Pirellulaceae; genus Stieleria; species Stieleria mannarensis. The sequence goes on along the minus strand of NZ_JACEHH010000037.1, from coordinate 39,278 downwards.
CGCACACTGCCGTTGAGTGTTACGGGGCGAAAAATTGCCAAATTCCTGGTCGATGACCCACAACCCATTTTGCCGCTTCGTTAAAGTTGATTCTGTGGCGTAGGCTTCCACAAAATCGAACACGAACGAACATCAAGTTACCTCCTGCCCATCCCCCCCTCGAGAGCCCACCCTCACCATGCCCAAACAGAAACGATTCTTGTTAAGAACGCTTTTTTCGTTGGCCCCGCTGTGTCTGGCCGCAACCGGAACGCTGTCGAACGCCGCTGCCGATGCGACGGAGGCATCCGGCTCGGCAACTCCATCGGCCACGGTCACTCTCGGCGACGATCACTCGCTGCTGACCGGAATCCCCGGCAGTGGCAAGCTGACGTTGGAAGAGGTCAAGAACTGGCTGAGCCGGCCGGAGCAACACGTCGAATTGACGGTCACGTTGCCCAAGGGGCTCGATGCCGCCAAAGGCAACCTGTTCATTCCCGATGACAATCCGATCACGCGGGCGAAGATCGAATTGGGACGACAGCTCTACTTCGATCCCCGGCTTTCCAGCGACAGCACAATCTCGTGCGCTTCGTGCCATGACCCCGCGCAAGGTTACGGCGCTCAAACCCAATTCGGTGTGGGTGTGCGTGGACAAGAAGGCGGTCGCAACTCACCGGTCGCTTACAACCGCATCGTCAGCAACGCGCAGTTCTGGGATGGGCGTGCGGCCACGCTGGAAGATCAAGCGGTCGGCCCGATCGCCAACCCGATCGAGATGGGCAACAGCCACGAATCCTGTGTCGCCGATCTGGCGGCCAACCCGATCTATAAACTGCAATTTGAAAAGGTATTCGGCGACGGGGTCACGATCGAAAATGTCGGCAAAGCGATCGCGACCTTCGAACGCGCCCTGGTGACCGGGCCGGCACCCTACGATTTCCAAAACGATCTGGACACGTTTGAAAAAGTGTTCGCCGACGACTTGGAGTATTTGGACGAAGAGCCGGAGTTGAAAGAAAAGTACGATGCACTGAAAGCCGCCATCGCCGCCAATCCGATGAGCGAATCGGCCAAACGTGGCATGAAATTGTTCGCCGGAAAAGCAAACTGTGCGACCTGCCACGCCGGAGCCAATTTCACTGACGAGCAGTACCATAACTTGGGTGTCGGCATGGAAGCGGATGATCCCGACCTGGGACGCTATGAAGTCACGAAGCAGGAAAAGGACAAGGGAGCCTTCAAGACACCGACGCTGCGCAACATCGCGTTGTCAGCACCGTACATGCACGACGGCAGCCAACAGACGCTTGCCGAAGTCGTCGACTGGTACGACAAGGGCGGGCACAAGAACCCGTGGTTAAGCGACAAGATGAAGGTGTTGAATCTGACCGATCAAGAGAAAGCCGATCTGGTCGCGTTCATGAAGGAAGGGCTGACCGGTTCGTTCCCGAAAATTCAAACCGGCCGATTGCCCGAGTAGGGAGACGCTCCTCTAGCGAGAGTTCGATGTAGCTACGCTCGCCAGAGCGTAGTGCACCGTGGAACCACCTTCTAGCGAAGGTCGCTACATTTGATCCGCGATTCGCGACGTTCCAAGGCTCCCTCTTGGAACGTTGGTGCAGGAGTGGCTTCTGTTACACACGCCGCATTCACCCCGAGGCGGCGTCTGGGGAAATTTCCATCGCCTCGCTCGGGGCGTGATCGTAGAAGTGACGGATTTGATCGTAGCGGAAGTCGCGAAAACTTTTGCGGCACGGGCCCTCTCTGGCGTTCGCTTGCTGCGCAAACGCCGTCTCTCCCAAGGGAGAGAATCTGAATTGATTGCCAAAACGGCAGCAATGCTCCGGTTTCAATTCACCAGGTCAGCAAACCGCCGGAATTGTCGTCTTCTTCCCAGTGGCGTCGGACTTCGCGCAGGCCATAGGCACACATTTCAAAGTGTTCGCTCATGCGGTGGATCAATTCCGACGATGGGCGATCGGCACCGCCGTCGATCTCCGCGGCGATCGCGTAGGCGCGTTTGCCTTGGCGGCAGTAATCGATCAATTGGTCCGGTGTGTTATCGCGGTTTTTCTTCGCCGCCAAGCTTTCCGGGTACATCCCCGACCAGAACAGGGTGAAGTCACCGACGTGTCGATAGACTTCACGTTTGGCCAAACCGATTCGGCGTTCGGCTTCACAGATCATTTGCACGACGTGCTTGGTTCGCATGCCGTCGCTTTGCCGCAACCAGTACAGAGAATCGACGCGGACAAACCGCAGCATCAGATCACTGACGTAATCGACCAGTTGGACGTCGGCCACGCCGAGTTTGGTGTGAAAGATGAACTCGCTGATCCCGCGAAAGAATCGCTCGATGGTCGATCCGTGGAGTTCACCGCCGAGTTCATCGCCACGGGGATGGTCCCCGTGGCGTTCCCCATTGCCGGGACTGTCAGCCCCGTGACCGGAATGTGACGTCATAATCAATCTCCCGAAATAGAACAGTGCGAAGGACCCGTTTTCGCGATGTCGTCTTTCGACAGCTAGCGGCAATGCGTCAATGCCGTCAAGACTGATTTAGCATAGTCAAAAATCAGTCCTTCGCACGCAGACTTCCCCACCAATCCGGATTTGGTTGCCAATCGGCCTCCAGAATCCGAGAATGGAAATCCTCCAACCGCTGTTTCATTTTCGTCTGTTTCTCCAGGTAATAGCGCTGGGTGGTTTCGGGATCATAGCGCGGATCCGGTTGGGGGCGTTTGGCCCCGACGTCATTCAACCAAGTGTCCAGTTGCTGCCACATCGCCGCGGCGCGTGCCGGTTGGGTACGCGACACATCGCTTTGTTCGCCAGGGTCGGTGGCCAAGTGGTACAGTTCGTTGCGTCCGTCTTCGTAATAATGAATCAGTTTCCAATCGTCCTGACGGATGATCGCATGTGGTTCTCCGCCTTGATTGCCGTAGTGGGGGTAGTGCCAATACAGCGGTCGGTCGGGGAGGGTTCCTCCGGTCAACAACGGTTTTAAACTGACGCCGTCTTGGTGCTGCGTCGGTCGCAGCGGCAATCCGCACAGATCCAACAGCGTGGGGTACAGGTCCGCGCCGGTGACCGGCGTTTCGTCAGACGATCCGGCGGGAACCAACGCCGGGTAGCGGATGTAAAACGGTTCGCGAATTCCGCCTTCCCACTGCCGTCCCTTGCCGCCGCGGAGGGGCAGGTTGGAAGTGCAGAACGCATCCCCCGAGGAAACGCCGCCGTTGTCACTGGTGAAGACGACGATCGTGTTGTCGGTCAATCCGTTGGCGTCGAGGGCATCGAGGACCATCCCGACGGCGTCATCGACCGTTTCCACCATGCCGGCATAGACCGGGTGGTCTTGGACCTGTCGCACCGGCAACGTCCGGTCGACGCGAAAGCGTTGTTGCCCCTCGGGTAACGGCGGGGCGAGTTTGCGGTATTTCTCCCACAGGGTTTTTCGCGTCTGCACGGGGCCGTGAACGCTGTAGAACGACAACATCGCAAAGAACGGATCGCTCTTGTGATCGTTGATGTAACGGACCGTTTCCTGCGCCAAACGGATCGGCAATGATTCACCGTCGGGACCGCTCTCGAGTACCGGATTGGTGTAGGGAGCGAAGTAGCCGCCCGGCGGGCTTCCCTTGTCGTGTCCCCCTTTGTTGACCTGATAACCATGGTCGGTCGGCCAAGAACCCTTGTCTCCCAGGTGCCACTTGCCGGCAAAAAACGTGGCGTACCCTCCGTCGCGCAACGCCTCGGCGATCGTCACCTGGTCGTGCGGCAACGCATGCACGTACTCGGCCGGCAGCAAGCGGTCGGGACGTTTCCAATCGAGTCCCGTCTTGGCACCGATCCAGTCGGTGATGCCGTTGCGGGCGGGAAACGTCCCCAGCTGGATGCTTGCCCGCGAGGGACTGCACACACAGCACGTGGCGTAGCCGTTACTAAATCGCATCCCTTGCTTTGCGATGCTGTCGATCCGCGGCGATCGATAGTACGTGCTGCCTTCACCGGACAGGTCGATCGCCCCCATGTCGTCCATCAGGATCAAGACGACGTTGGGACGTTGGGGGGCGGGTTGTGGGACGTTCGTTTCCTGGGCGGACGTGTGTTGTGTCAAGCCAAGGCCTTGAAGAACCACGACGGCCGTCAGGAGAGTGGTGATCGCTGCTGCGAGTGATTTTCCGGGATGGACGCGACCGGTCAAGTCAAGCTGATCTGTCATGGACGTGGTGGGGAATCGTGGGGAGTGGAGCTTGAAGATCATCGTAGCGGAACTCGCCAAGAGTTTCGTTCTCGATGGCGTGCCGAAAGCCTTGGCGGCTTCCGCTACCGGATGGATTGCCATTGTAGCCGAACTCGCCAAGCGTTTCGTCCTCGGCGGGAGCGTGCCGAAAGCCTTGGCGGCTTCCGCTACCGTGACGGCTCGCGCGGTTGCCGCGTCTTCGTATACTGTGACGATGGCCCGAGACGACACCAGCCGCAATCCGCCGACGCGTTCGCAGTGGAAAACACTCGACGGGGCCCCGCGCGCGCCGCGGGGGCTGGGGCAATCGACGATCCTGAGCGTGGTTCGTCAAACGCCTGTCGGACCGTTTTCGCCACTGATCGCCTCGCTCGTCGTTGCCGTGTTGTTGGGCGTGACGCTGTACGTCGGTTGGTTGGTGCGTGAGAGTGTGCGGGGCAGCATTCGCAATTCGCTTGAAACCGTGTTGGCGGCCAACATCAACGCGCTGCAGTTGTGGCTGGCCGATCAGCGGGAAACGGCCAAGCAGTATGCCGCCGATGAAAGTTTGAGTACGATCGCGATCGGGATCTTGGAACGGGATCCGAACCTGACCGATCCGATGCCACCGCACCAAACCGAGTCCTTGCGGGATCTGACGGTACGATTGAGCAACGCCGGTTACTTGGGTTGGGCGATCATCGATCCGTTGGGCGGAGTACTGGATTCAAGTGATGATCGATTCAATGGCAGCGCGATTCCGTTTGGTAAAGAACTGATTGAGCGATTGACGTCCGGAAAGGCCTCCGTGACACGCCCTTTCGAAATCGCGGCACGTCAGGTCGGCAACGAGGAAAACGGTGCGGAGACGATCGCGGTCATGTGTGCGATCGCTCCGCTGCAGCACGACCTTCGGGCCAGCGGTTTTTTGGCGTTGATGATCGATCCGTCCAAGCAGTTCAGCAAGATCTTGTCGGTCGCTCAAATGGGCAGCAGCGGCGAGACGTATGCCTTTGATCGCCACGCGGTGATGATCTCCAGCAGCCGATTCGAAACACAGTTGTCCCAGGTGGGGCTGCTGGCGCCCGGGGAAACCAGTCCGCTGAAGATTCACGTCCGCGATCCCGGCGTCAACCTTCTCAGGCAGGTCGATGTGTCGGGCCAGCCGACGACGTGGCCGATGACGCTGATGGCCGACAACGCGACGCGAGGCGGCACCGGATCGAACGTCGTCGGGTACAACGGCTATCGGGGCGTCCCCGTGGTCGGCGCGTGGACATGGCTGTCGGAATACGATTTCGGCATCGCCAGCGAGCTGGATGTCGACGAAGCGTTTGCGTCGCTGCAAATCCTTCGCAATTCCTTCCTCGCGTTGTTTTGTGCCGCGCTCGTCGCCGCGGCGGTTCTGTTGGCACTTGCCTGGATCACACGCCCGCGGGAGATCAACGCCCGGCGTGTCGAAGCACTTAAACGACGCCTCGGACAATACGATTTGCATCAGCGGATCGGACGCGGCGGGATGGGTACGGTCTATCTGGGCACCCACGGATTGTTGGAACGCAAGGTCGCCATCAAAGTGCTCGAAAACGCCGATGCGACCGAGCGATCGCTGGCGCGGTTCCAACGCGAAGTCCAGCTATCGGCACGGTTGATGCATCCCAACACCGTCGAAATCTACGACTTCGGCCGCACTGACGACGGCACCTTTTTTTATGTGATGGAGTATGTCGAAGGGATCTCGCTGGAACAGCTGGTCGATTACTACGGGCGCCAACCGGCCGAGCGTGTGATTTATCTGTTGTTGCAGATCTGCGGTTCGATCTCCGAAGCCCACTTGGCGGGGATGATTCACCGAGACATCAAACCGGCCAACATCCTGTTGACCTCGCGGAGCGGCATCCATGACTTGATCAAGGTGTTGGACTTCGGATTGGCCAAACAGATCGATCATGATTCGGTCCAGTTGACGCGCGTCGATTCGCTGACCGGAACGCCGCTGTTCATGTCGCCCGAATCGATTCGCGATGCGGCCTCGGCCGACGTCCTGAGCGACATCTATTCGATCGGAGCGGTCGGCTACACGCTGCTGTGCGGCTCGGCACCGTTGGACGGCGAATCGGCGACCGACATCTGCGCCAAAAAGCTGCACCAGGAGCCGGAACCACCGGAGCGACGTGTCGGCGTCCCGCTGGCCAAGGACCTTCAAAAGATCTTGCTGCGGTGCCTGCATTTGGATCCGAAAAAACGGCCCCAGTCGGCACAGCTATTGGCCGGCGAGCTGTTCGCCTGTGCCGACAGTCCCCATTGGACGCAAGCGGACGCTGCTTTATGGTGGCGCGAGATCTTCGACGGGCCATATCTGGACGATTTTGAGCTCAGCGAAGAGAATCCATCGGCCGACGGCACCCAAGGTGACACTGCCGTGAACGAAAAACGTCCAGCGGCCAGTCCAGGGGCCGGTCCACTGGCTCAATCAACGGCGAACTGAACACCGGATATGTTTGGTCACAAACGACGAAAATCCCCGCCCCAGGTCGACTGGCCACGGCTGAAAGCGTTACTCGAAGACGATGATCGTCGGGCCGCCGTCGAGCGTCTTTACCCCGAACCGGGAAACGAAAGTTTCTTGTCCGCGCTGCGTCGCATCGAGCCGAAGTTGGCCGGCGATGTGATTTCGCTGGGCCGTCAGGTGTTTCACGGAGCCCGTTTGGCCGAGTACCCGACCTTGGCCATCGCCGGGATGCTCAACAGCGGAAAAACCAGCCTGGTCGCCGCCTTGCTCAGCCGGCACGGGCGTCGTCGAACGTTGCGTGGGGTCGCCAACCGTCAAGGCACCCACCGGTTCGTCCTCTGGCTGCCTCAAAAATGGCGCGACGAACCCGACCTGTGGCAGTTATTGCTGGATGATTTCGGCGACGCCGTCGGACACCCGCCCGAGTTGTTGGCGGAAATGCCCGAAGAGGCGCACGAGCAATACAACAATCGCAGCGGCGGCGTCGACGCGCTGGGCGTTCCCCTGGTCGCGACCGATCCGGCGTTGGATGATCTGGGGATCGGGTTGCTGGATTGCCCCGACATCGTGTCCGATGAAGTGTTTGGTGTCGGTTCGCCCGAGCGGAGGCGTGAATTGCTGGGCAAGGCATCGACGTTCTGCAGCGCGTTTCTGGTCGTTTCCACCCCCAGCATGGCCCGCGATCGCTCGCTCGGGGACATCTTGCAAACGATCTCGGATCTGATGCCCGGGATTCCACGTTTGTTGGCCGTCAACAAGATCCGTCCCGGCCAAACGCCCGAAGACGTACTGGAATCGTTTGAGCCCCAGGCCAGCAAGTTCGGTGTTGAGCGCGTCTACGGGGCGTACGATTTCGAATTGCCCAAGAGTGAACCGTTCATTCCAAAGTCGGCCAAGGACGGAGACAAGGAGTTCGTGATCGAGAACAACGACGAAGATCCGCTGCCGATCTTTTTTTCACTCTCGCCGCAAGCCGACGAAAACCCGCCCGCGGAAATCGGTTGTGACCGGTTGTTGACCCATCTGACACGTGAACTTGATCGCCCCGAATCGTCAGACCGATTTTTGTTGGGACGCCATGCCGCACTGCGTCGCGCGGTCTGGAACCTCGGGTTGCCGGCGGTCGAAGACGATGCCGAGAAGTCGCTGCGGTTGACCCGGCGGGCGAGACAAACACTGTTGGACACAACGATCAACCTGTTTACCAAGCAGACGACCGGCGGGGCGATCACCGAGGTTCGGATGCACCAAAGCGAACGCATCGTGCGTCAATTGGCCGACGCGTTTTGTGACGCCGCCCCCTGGTATGCCCGCTGGGGCGTGCGGATCAACACGTTCATTCAAGGCCGCACCAAAGCAGCGACCGACTTGTTCAAACAGTACGTGCCGACCGCGATGGCGGAACGGTACGCCGAATCGATCAAGGAGAAATTCAAGGCGAAAAAAGTCGGCCAGCTGGTCAGCCCCGAAGAACTGGATGTCTCGCTGCGCCGTTTCGGCGCCGCATTGACCCTGCCCCACTGGTTCGACGGCCAGAACGATCCGATCGACGCTTCGGCGTGGAACCAAGCGATGCACGAGGTCTTGCGTAGCTTTGATGAAAACGATCGCGTCGTGTTCGACAGTGAACAGTTGCGCGACGTGGCCGAAGAGATGTGGCGGCACATCCCACGCCACAAAAAGTTGGCTTTCGGGCTGACGCCCCTGGCGGCGTTGCTGGCCGCGTTCGGCAGTGTCCTGATGTTGCCGGTCGATTTCGGAGCGACCGTGCTGGTGGCCAACGCGTCGGTCGTCGAATTGTTGGCCGCCGCCGGGCTGACCGCCTTTTCTGCTTACTGGGCCGGCGGGAAAACCGCCCAGGCGCTCAGCACGCAAGCCGCCGTCGAACAGATGTCGATGTTCTATGTCTTGCTGTGTCACCAAATCGGCATCGATCCCGGCTCGCCGTTGCCGTCGATCCGCATCAAGCAATCCAACGTGCTGTTCCCCACGCCGAATGTCAAAGTCGCCTCCGACGGCCGGGCAAGGGCGACGCTCGCGGTCTATCGTATGAACAACGCCTTTCGTCAAGAATTAAACGGGATCCTGCCCCGCGAGTCCAAACATGCATGAATCTTCTGAAGCATCCGTGACCCCGGACGACGAATTTTTGACTCGGGTTCGTCGCGCCGGGGCTTCCGTCTTGGGCGACAGTGAAACGGGGCGGGCCGTCCGAGCCCTGTGCGATGAACACGCCCGGGCGCGGCGATTGATTTCACAAGATCGCGCCGCCGGTGCCCTGGTCTTGGCGGTCGTCGGCGCGACCGGGCAAGGCAAGTCTTGGTTGATCCGTCAATTGGTTCGCCGTTCGCCGGCGGCTGTGTCGATCCGCAGCGGCAACAATGCCGACCAGGCGACCGAGGATCTGGTTTGGGTCGGCCCGCACCCGCCGGTCGATTTGGACCCGCGATTTGAACGGTTCATTCGAGTTTCCACCGCCGACATGGAACCGATCGGCACACCGTACATGTTGGTTGACGCACCTGGGGCGACCGACAATCGACCGGGGATCGCCGACGTCGCCCGACGGGCGCTCTCGCTGGCCTCGGCCATCGTCCTGGTCGTCCGCCGCGATCAGATCCGAGGGCAGACGCCATCAGCACTTGCCGTGGCGAGCGAAGGCACGATCGTCATTCCCGTGATCAACACGATCGGCGCCGACGATGCGGCCTTGCATGCCGACATCGATGCCTTCCTGGCAAACCTGCGCTCCGCGGCGCCCGAAAGCATCATCGCCCGACCGATCCAGGTCAACGATTTTGAACTCAGCGGCCAAGACGAAGAACCAATCGGCGCCCAAGCCGCCGGCGACCTGCTCCGCCAATTGCAAATCGAGTTGGAAAACAACCCCGACAGCGATCGGCGCAAATCGACGCGACTGGCTGCACTGGACGGTCGTTTCCGATCCGCATTGAGCGCGTTGTTGGCCGACGAGTTGCCGGGGCTGACCCGCGCGGTCGGTCGCTTGAATGACGAGGCGACGAAGCTGCCCGGCGAAGTCGCACAAACGCTCGTCGGCCCCGACGGCCCGATGCAGGCCGCGGTGCGCAGTCGTTTGCGTTTGAAACTGTTGACGTCGACCGGTGCGATCTGGTTTCCCTATCGGTCCATCCTGGGCGTGTTGAATTTGACCCACGGCGCCTGGGATCGCGTGCTGTTGTCGTTGTCCGGTTCGCTGCCGTCGCTGGTCAGCACGATCTGGACCTCGACGCGAAGTTTGACCTCCGAGCGCAACGCCAACGACGAAGTCCGCGACGGGTTGCAGCGTCGCAGCGCCGCCGCGGTGACCGATCGACTGGGCCCGCTGGCGGCGCAGTTTCGCGAAGAGTTGGCGCTGCTGCAGCGTCACGATCAGGAAGCCGGCGCGGAATCGCTTGCCGCGGGCGATTGGCGTGTTTCGTCGCGCTCGGAAACACAACACGTCGCCTCGCTGGCCGGCATCGACGCGCTCCAGGAACGGTCTCAAAAGATTTTCGAAGACGCGGTCGAAGAGAATGCGGTCGCATCGTCAACCGCCACCGCTTTGGCCATCATCGGAACATTGATCTTTTGGGCGTTGATGGCCGGCCCGTTCGTGGCGCTCTACGGTGAATACTTGAAAGCCAGTTACGAGACGTTGATGCACGTTTCGGCGTCCGACGCTTCGGGAACGCAACACCCGCTAGAACATTTTCCCAAGCCCGAGTTCGCGATGGTGATCACCAGTTTGGTGCTGTCGCTGTTGCCCACCGCGATCTTTGCGATGATCGCACTCTCCAGTGCCCAGTCCAACGGTCGCACCGGGCGCGCCCAGCAGGCCATTCGCCGCGGCCACGAGGATGCGATCGCCCGATTGCAGCAGGACCGAGTGCTGCGTCTCCGCTGGGACGACCCGCTGTTGACCGACGCGGAATTCTTAGTCTCCGCCGGCCGGTGTTAACCTGGGCGGAGAGTTAGGAAGATTTGGGGGTGGGGAAATTGTCCAGCCCGAATGGATGGTGCCTCTCACCATTTTCTTACCCTCACCATTTTCTTACCCCCGAAATCTTCCTACCTGCTGTCCTTAACGGCAGTTGCGTGGCTGCTACACTGGCGGTTCGCCTACACTGGGGCTTCCCCTGTCACCGCTTCTTCAACACTCATCCACCGCCAAACCATGCCGCAAGGATTGCCCGTCTCGTTTGATGTGTTGCTTGCCCAAGGCGATGTCGACGCGGCGGCCGAGGGCGCAGGCTTGCTGGACATCGTGCTCAGCGGGGGCATCGTCGGCGCCGTCATCCTAGTCGTTCTGCTCTCACTCAGCTTCCTCGCGGCCTACCTGGTGTTTGACCAAATCATGACGCTTCGTCGTGGCGAGGTCTTGCCGGAAGGGTTGAGTGAAACGGTGCGGCAAGCGTTGCTGACCGGCCGGCTGCCCGAAGCTGATGCGGCTTGTCGGCGTGAACCGAGCGTGTTGAGCGTGGTGTTGCTGTCGGGGATCGCGGAAGTCGACTACGGCTGGCAGGGCGTGGAAAAAGCCGTCGAAGATGCACTGGCCGAACAGTCGGCGCGGATGATGCGGCGGATCGAGTACCTGAGTGTGATCGGCAACATCGCCCCGATGGTCGGATTGCTGGGAACCGTGACCGGGATGATTTTCGCTTTCCAGCAAGTTGCCACGACGCGCGGCGCGGCCGGCGCCGGGGACTTGGCCGAAGGGATCTACCAGGCGCTGGTCACGACGGTCGGCGGCCTGGTGGTCGCGATCCCCGCGTTGGCGGCTTATGCGGTCAGCCGCAACCGCGTGGACACCCTGATCGCGGACGTCGCGTTCCAGGTCCAACATGCCCTCGCCCCGATCAAGCGCCGCCCCGCCAAATCCGTCGCGGCCCCCAAACGGTCGTGACGCCCCAATGCCAGCGGGAAGCGTGAGCGAGCGGCCGGTGATCACCCCCGTTGCGACACATGCCCCTCGCTAACGCCACGGGCTGGCATTTGATCCTGGCGCGTCGCTGACGGCAGTCGACGATTCCGCCTCGGCTTGGTACCCTCAACGGCGTTTCGTTCACGCCCCCTTACCCCCCGTTTGTCTGCCGGTATGGCCGTATTGATCCAAGTCCGAAACGCCCACAAGCGATTCGGCGACCAAGTCCTGCTCGATGGTGCCGACGTATCCTTGGTCGATGACGTGAAAGTCGGCTTTATCGGCCGCAACGGTGCCGGGAAAAGTACGTTCTTGCGAGCGCTCCTGGGCGACGAGGAACTTGAACAGGGCGAGGTCATCCACCATCCCTCGCTGCGGATCGGTTACCTCCGCCAGCACGACCCGTTTCAACCGGGCGAGTCGGCGTTGGACTTCTTGATGCGGGAAAGTTGCCAGCCGGATTGGCGGTGCGGCGAAGTCGCCGGCCAATTCGAACTCAAGGGGGACTACCTCAATGGTCCGGTGAAATCGCTTTCCGGGGGCTGGCAGACGCGGGTCAAATTGGCGGCGTTGCTGTTGAACGACCCCAACCTGTTGATGCTGGACGAGCCGACCAACTTCCTGGACCTGCGAACCCAGATTCTGTTGGAGCACTTTCTACGGACGTTCAACAAAGCGGCCTTGATCGTCAGCCACGACCGAGCGTTTTTGAAAGCGACCTGCTCGCAAACGTTGGAGCTTTCGCGCGGCAAGCTGACAATGTACCCCGGCAAGATCGACCGGTTTTTGGAGTTCCGCGAAGAACGTCGTGAGCACGATCGCCGCGTCAACGCAACCGTCATCGCCAAACAAAAACAGCTGCAACGGTTCATCGAAAAGAACCGGGCCAACGCGTCCACCGCCAGCCAGGCGCGCAGCAAGGCCAAGCAGTTGGAACGCTTGCAGACCAGCGAAGTGGAAGTCGACGAGCCGACCGTACACATCCGTGCCCCACGCGTCAATCCGCGCCAGGGCACGGTGATGCGAACCGAAGAGCTTGCGATCGGTTACCCGGGCCACACCGTCGCCGAGAACATTTCGCTGGAAATCGAACACGGCCAGCGGGCTGCGATCGTCGGCGATAATGGCCAAGGGAAAACGACGCTGTTGCGGACGCTGGTCGATTCACTCGAACCGATCAACGGGACGATTAAATGGGGCCACGCGACCGAGCTGGGCACGTATGCCCAACACGTCTACACCAGCCTGGATGATCGGCGGACCGTGCTGGAACACCTGGAATACGAGTCCAATGCGGACACGACGCGTCAGGATTGTTTGGCGATGGCCGGCGCGTTGCTGTTTCGCGATTCCCACATCAACAAGAAAATCAAAGTGCTTTCCGGAGGCGAACGCGCCCGGTTGTGCATGGCCGGGTTGTTGCTCGGCACGGCCAACGTGCTCGTCTTGGACGAACCCGGAAACCACTTGGACGTCGAAACGGTCGAAGCCCTGGCCGATGCCCTGATCGATTACCAAGGCACCGTGATCTTCACCTCGCACGACCGGCACTTCATGCAACGCGTCGCGACCAACGTGATCGAAGTCCGCGACGGAACGGTCAAGAATTACTTCGGCAACTACGAATCCTATTTGCAAAGTGTGGAAAGCGAAGTCGATGCGGGAGAACGCGAACGCGATCGGGCCGCCGGAAAATCCACTCCGCCGCCAGCGAACAAAACCGCTGGCGCCGACGATTATCGAGCCGCCCAGCGGCAATCGCGAAAGACCGAAAAGGAAATCAAGAACCTGGAAAAGAAGATCGCCCAGTTGGACGACGAAAAGAAATCCATCAACGAGAAACTGTTGACCGAAACCGACCCCGACGAAGCCGTGCGATTGCACGACCAGCTGACCGAAATCGGCAACGAACTCGAACAGGCCGAAGAACGCTGGATGGAGTTGAGTGATTTCTAGTACGTCGCGTCACGACATCGTAGCTACGCTCGCCAGAGCGTGGAAAGCACCGCCCCACCTTCTGGCGAAGGTAGCTACGCTTGCCTCGTTCGGTGATCGGTCACGTCCAGCGGTCACGCGATGCGTGACGACTCGATTCGCTACCGCCGCGAAAATAAATCGCTGAGGACGATTTGCTCGATCAACTCTCGCGTCGGATAGTCTTGCTCGGCCAGCCCATCCAGCATGGCATCGATCGTCGCCCGGTCGCCCAATTCGATGCGGCGGCCAAGTGCGTAGGCGAGCAACTTTTCACTGAACGCACGCGCGAAAAACGCTTTCCGCTCGACCAACAGAGATTTCAATTCCGCGATTCCCGCAAACGTTTGTCCGCTGGGAAGTTTGCCCGAGGTGTCGATCGCCGCCTTGTTCTCGTATCGATTCCGCACCGCACCGATCGGGTCAAAACACTCAAGGGCGAACCCCAACGGATCGATCTTGCGATGACATTCGTTGCACGCCGCCGAGGAGCGGTGTTTTTCCAGCAGATCACGCACCGACGTCGCACCCCGAACATCGGGATCGATCGCCGGCACATCGTCCGGCGGCGGAGGAGGAGGCGTGCCCAGGACGTTCTCCAGCATCCACACACCGCGGACCACCGGTGAAGTTTCGATCCCGTTGGCCGAGACGGTCAACACGCTCGCTTGGCCCAGCAATCCGCCACGACGCCGATCCGAAAACGTGACCCTGCGAAACTCATCGGCGCGCTCGGGTGGCACCTGATCGACGACGCCATAAAGCTTTGCCAGATCACGGTTGATGTACGAGTAGTCGGCGTCCAACCAACGGATGATCGACGCATTCTCATCGATCAAGTGGCGCAAAAATAATCGCGTTTCGCGTTTCATTTCGGGCTGTAGATTCGATGCGTAGTAGCGCCAAAACGTATCGCGGTCGGGTGGCATCTCACCCAAGGCGCGCAAGTTCAACCAGGCATCGGTGAATCCCGCGATCATCGCATCGGACCGGGGATCGGCCATTAGTCGACGGGTTTGATCCAGCAGCGCGGCTCGGTCCAGTTGCCCGGAGTCGGCCAAGTCGCGCAGGATCGCGTCGGGCATCGAGCCGGTCAGAAAGTACGACAACCGGGAAGCGAGCGCGTGTTGGGACAACTGGTCAGAGTCAGCCGGACAATCGGGGTGCAGGTACAAGAATGCCGGCGAGCAAAGCACCGTCTTCAGCGTGTCCTTGAAGGCGTCCAGCGGTTCGCGTCCGTCCTGCTCGCGCACCTTGTAGACCGACATCAATCGATCCAGCTCGCCGGGTTTGAGTGGCCGACGATAGGCCCGGCGGGCAAACGCCTCGGTCAACGTTCGCACGTCCGCCGGATTGAACCGGCCGTCGGGCAAGACACTCGCCAACGTGGCACTGGGCCATTGCCGAAAAATGGGGCCGCGGATCGCGACTTCGTGGATTCGGATCTGGGGGACCTGACCATAACGCAACATCGCGTTGCGGCCGCGAACAATCCCGCTGCCGCCCCGCGCGTGTTCGGGAAGCAGGTGGGAGTACATGCGGTGCAGCCGGGTGTGCAACGGTCGCACTTCACGCAATCCGTTTTCGAAGGTGAACCGGGGCGTGAAACCGCGATCCAGGTGAACCTCCATCGTGTACCACTGCGGCTCACCGTCTTCGATCGTCCGCTGGGCCAACAGCGGTTGAATCGGCTGCATCGTGTGCAGGCTGCCCGCGTCGGCGTTGCCGGGCCGAATCCCCAAACGGAACTTTTCGCTCAAATCGATCTTAAGAACCGACTCGGAATACGGCGTGTCACGATGCAGGGCTTGGGCGAGCACACGGATTTCGTACCGTCCGTCCGACGGAACACCTTGGCGAAATTCTTCGACCGGCCCGTAGGCGCCCTCGGGGCGGTCGGCCAGCGGGCTGTCGTACAAACACAGGTAGCGAAAATTAAATGCCGCCCGGTGAGCCAACTTCAATTCGGGTTGCTGGTGAAAGTCGTCGTCGAAATGCCACGTCTGCTCTTCGGGTTGATCGATGTCGGCAAAAACCTTTTCCACGATCTTCTCGGCGGCGTCCAAGTATTGCTCTAACAGATACCCCGACGTCACCAGCGCGTCGCCGACGTTATCCAGGTGCTCGACGGTGTTGTCACGTGGGAAACGATCGGTCGGGTCGAACATCGACATGTCCATTTGGAACAAGTCGCCGACGGTCGCCAGGTATTCGCGACGGGTCAGGCGTCGCAGCACGGTTTGCCCGCCGGTGCTGGTCGACTGTTGACGCAATCGCTGCAGAGCTTCGGTCAAACCATCGATCGCTGCCTGGCGATCCTCACCCGCCGGTTGGTCCGCGTCTTCGGGCGGCATGTCACCGAGTGTCAATTGGTCGATGATCTCCTGCACAGTGATTTGTGTATCGGGATCGGCGGACGACAAATCGAGCGTTTCAAATTCACGTTCACCGCTGGCATCGTCGGCAGAATGACAATCGATGCAGTAGTCGCGCAGGAATCCGCTTGGATCGACGGCCAACGCCGGCGTCGCGATCAGTACCGGTGCGATCAAACAGCCCAGCAGCCAGCATTGCAGTCGACTCAGCCGTGCGAGCTGCCGCTGCCGAGGCGTCGAAGTTTCCGGCATTACACCAACTCCAAACCCGTCAACGTGCCGGTGCTGGTCGAGAAGCGGTCGGCCGGGACTCCGAAGCGATGCAGCAGGGTCAAGAACAGGTTGGTCAGCGGCGGTCGGTGCGGGCTCGACCGGTCAAACCACATCGTGCCTTGGTGACGCAGCCCTCCGCCGGCGACGACGATCGGCAGGTTCGTGTTGGTGTGGGAATTCGCATTGCCCATCCCGCTGCCGAACAGCACCGAGGTTTGCTGCAGCAGATTTGATTCGCCAGATTCGGTTTCACGAAGCTTGGTCAAGAACCGCGAAAATTGTTCAACCTGATAGGCCTCGATCGTCTTGAGCGCCTCGATCGACTCCTCTCGTTGGCCGTGGTGCGAAAGCGAATGGTAGCCGCTTTTGAATCCGAAATCGCGGGCTTCGAAATCGCCGCCGAGTTCCAAGGTGGCGATCCGAGTCGAATCGGTTTGCAGTGCCAGTGCGATCAACTCGTACAACATCGGCAGGTCATCGACCATGTTGGTGTTGTTCGGGGCATCAAACGGCGCCGGCGGTTTTTCGATGTCGATCCATTGTTTGCTATCGCCGAGTCGCCGTTCGACGTCGCGGATCGACGTCAGGTATTCGTCCAGCTTTTGGGCGTCGCGACGATTGAGTTGTTTTGAAATGCTGTTGGCGTCACCACGGACCGCATCGAGGATGGATTCCTTCATGCGGAACCGATCGGCGGCCCGTTGTTTGTCTGCCGCGGCGACTCCGACGAACAGTCTTTCGAACAACTCTCGCGGCCCGGTGATCGGTGGCACACGTGTTCCCGAACGGCTCCATGACATCTGGCAACCGCCGTGGATTCCCGAATCGCTGCCCACGGTCAAGGAAGAGAATCGAGTCTGCCCGCCGATCGTTTCGGCGGCAAATTGGTCCAGCGTGATGTTTCCGTCGGGCATCGATTTCGCATCCACGCTGCGCACGCCCGACAGGAACGCGTGAATTGAAAAGTGACCTCCTTTCAGACCGTGGTCCAGGCCACCGATCACCGTGAAATCGCCCTGGTGGGGCGTAAGGGACGCAAGCGTCGTCGACAACGCGGCGGGTTGATCGCCCCCGACTCTCACTTTCCCCTCGTCTTTCTGCTCCGGCCAAAACGCATCCGGGTAAAAGCCCAGCATGTTGCCGATGCAAACCATCCGACGCGGTGCCGGTGAAGACGTCGCGGACGAGGCATCCGATTCGGCCGCGGCGGCCCGGTTACGGAGCGAATCGAAGGCCGGCAAAGCGATCGAAATCCCAGCGGCCTGCAGGATCGATCGGCGACGGACGACCCGTCGGGGAAGACGGTGGCGATTCATGGTGAAAGACCAACGGGGTGGGAAGTGGTGGGCGAGGTGGAGGGACTTGATCCAGGCCCCTCCAGTCTACACGATCGGCCAACCCGATCGAAATATCCTCCCGCCCAGGCACGCAGAAAGACCGTGGCTTGCCGGTGCTGCGTAGCGACCTTCGCCAGAAGGTGGTTCATCGGCCTATTCCACGCTCTGGCGAGCGTAGCGACGTCCATGGCTCGTCCCACTTTCCCCATCGTTTTGCCCCCATCATTCTGCCATCTTTTGCCTGCGCCCCATCGCCGGTAAACCAGGTCGACTTTGCCGGTTGATTCTGCCGATCACCAGCACAGCGTTCATTTAGTCGATGTTCTTAATCGGCCTTTCTTTTGCCCCTTGGAACGACCACATGGATCGACGGCGACATGGAATCAACGCTGCCTGAACAACTGGGAATTTGGCGACTCGGGTCCAACGTGCGCGAGGGTGCGTCGTTTTGCGTCTGTTTTGCCCAACCGGTCGATGCCGTCGGCAGCCCGCGTTGGGACTATGCGATGAAAGTGGCGACGTCGCCCGACGGTCGCACGGGGATCGCCAGTTCGATCGCCGCGGGCGCCGTGATCCGGCACCCCAACGTGGTTCCCGTGCTCGATGGCAACGCGTCCGGCGAATGGCCGTATGTGGCGATGCCGCTGCTGGACGGTCGGACGATGAAGTGGCATTTGGCCAGCGGGCCGCGAAAGCCGTTGCCGGTCGCTTTGTGGTTGATCCGCCAGATCTGTCAGGGGCTGGCCGCGATGCACGCCGCGGGATGGACCCACGGCGACGTCAAACCCGACAACGTGATCGTGGGCAGCAACGGGCACGTGACGCTGATCGATTTGGCCTTTGCCCACCAAGGCACGATGGACCCCTCGGCACCGTTCCGTGGAACCCGAAAATACGCCGCGCCGGAGTTGTTGGTCAACGCATCGGCGGGCACTCCGGCCAGCGACTTGTTTGCCGCCGGCAGAATGCTCTGGGAATGGCTGGCCCGCGTGGAAACGAGCAACGAACAGGTGCTCAGCCCGGTCTGTGAACTGGTCGAATGCATGGTCGACGAGGCCCCGGAAAACCGCCCGTCGGCGGACGAGGTCACCGCGACGTTGCTGCGGATGGAAATCGACACCCTCGGCGAACACATCGTCCCCACGGTCCAACGCCGCGCCGCATGATGCGACGAGGTGCAATGTAGCTACGCTCGATGCGAGCGTGGACTCGACCTTCTGACGCAAGTAACGACACCCAACGCGAACTGGCGTCGTCGACAACGCCCCAAACGGCTGATCAATCCGCACTGGCGATCGGATAACCGAACAGTTTCTGGGCCGATTGGGTGCCGAAGGCATCGTTCAAAATCTCAAAGTGTTTGAGCTGGACTTCGCAGGGATGCGACACGCCGCAGGCCCGGCCCAGTTGCAGTAATTCTTTTCGCAGCGTCACGACGTAGTTGGCAAACCGGTTGGCTTTATCGGTCGGATCCAGACCGCCCATCAGCCATCGGTTTTGAGTGGCGATTCCGGCCGGACAATGCCCGGTGTGACAGCGTTGGGCTTGGATGCATCCGATCGCCAGCATCGCTTCGCGGCCGACGTTGATCATGTCACACCCGAGCCCGAAGGCCAGCAACGCATTGTGTGGAAAACCGAGCTTTCCCGATCCGATGAAGACCACGTTTTCGTTCAGATCGGCTTCCTGAAACACACGATACACACTGCTCATCCCCAGCTTGAACGGCATCGCGACGTGATCCGAAAAGACCAACGGTGCCGCCCCGGTGCCGCCCTCCCCACCGTCAATGGTGATGAAATCCACGCCGCGGTCGGTGTCGCGCATTTGGCCGGCCAAGTCGGTCCAGAATTGCATCTGGCCCACCGCCGATTTGATACCGACCGGCAACCCGCTTTCATCGGCCAATCGTTCGACAAAATCTAGCAGGGAGTCGGCGTCGTGGAATTCGCGGTGGGACGCCGGGCTGACGCAATCGCGGCCCATCGGAACGCCGCGGATCTTGGAGATTTCCGGCGTGATCTTGGCCGCCGGCAGCAATCCGCCGCGTCCGGGTTTGGCACCTTGGCTGAGTTTGATTTCGATCGCGCGGATCGGGTGCGTCTGCACGACGTCGCGAAATCGGGAAATGTCGAATCTGCCGTCGGCATTTCGGCAACCGAAGTAGGCCGTGCCGATCTGCCAAATCAACTCGCCGCCTTTGGCGTGATAGGGCGACACGCCGCCTTCGCCGGTGTTGTGCAAACAACCGGCCAGCGCCGCGCCGCGGTTGAGAGCTTCGATCGCCGGGGCGCTCAGGGATCCGAAACTCATCGCGGAGATGTTGACGATGGATTCGGGTTGAAACGCTTTCGCGCGGCCCCGTGCCCCGCCCAAAAACTTCAAACATGCGGCGGTATGTTGCGGATCAAAGGCTTCGTCGCCGGGCTGCGGATCGCTCAGCGGAAACGCCGAATGGCGAATGATCAAGTAGTTGGGGGACGACTCCAGTTCGTTGTCGGTCCCGAACCCGAAGTAATTGTTGACCTTCTTCGAGGACGAATACACCCACCGCCGCTGGTCACGGCTGAACGGCCGCTCCTCGTCATTGTTGGTGACGATGTATTGTCGCAACTCGGGGCCGATCGCTTCCAACCAGTATCGGAAATGGCCGATGATCGGAAAATTGTGCAGGATCGCATGCCTCTTTTGAAGCACATCGTACGTGACCCAAGCCAGCAAGATCACCACAATGATGATCGTCGTCCACACCCAGGCCATGTTTGTTCCTCAGGTCAGCGAAGCGGTGGTTCAGCGTAGCGGTCGCACGTCCTTTTCCCACTGGTCGATCAGAAGCTCCAGCCGATCGACGTCTTGCGGCCGCGAGGCGGCAAGATCGCTGCTTTCACTCAGATCGTCGGATAGATTATACAACCACTGCTGCACCTTGGTGCCTTCACGCTTGCGGACAAGCTTTAGATCACCCTCACGCACCGCGGTCCACGTCCGTTTCCCCCGTCGGCCGCGCCAAAACAGCGTGCGAGCAACGCCGGCGCGTTGCTCGGCGACATGCGACAAGATGTCCATGCCTTCCAATTGCAGATGTGATTCATCCGCCCCGGCCAAGGCCAGGATCGAACGTGTCAAATCGAAGGTCACGCACACCTGGTCGCTGACCGTCCCGCCGCGAATGCGATTCGGCCAACGCACCACCATCGGCACGCGGATCCCACCTTCATACGTCGTGCCCTTGCTGCCGCGAAGCGGCCCCATGTCTCCGGCCCCGGCGAACCCGCCGTTGTCGGAGGCAAAGATGACGATCGTGTTGTCGGCGATCCCCTGTTCGTCGAGCGTTTGGAGAATCCGTCCGACTTCCGAATCCAGGTCCTCGATCATGGCGACGTATGCCGACGAATCCAACGCCATCCAATTCTCCTCGGTCACGACCTTGTCCTTGTCGCCGGGGCCTTGGTAGGGAAAGTGAGGGCACTCGTGGGCGACGTAGGCGAAGAAGGGCTGGTCTTTGTGTCGCTTGATAAACTCGATGCTATCGTCGGTGATCAAATGCGTCATGTAACCCTCACGTTTGATCGGCTGGCGGCCGCGAAACAAGACGTGAATGTCACTCAGTTCTCGATGATTGAAGTAGTGAACGTTGCCGCCCAAGTAGCCGACGAATTCGTCCCAACCATATTCCATCGGGTTGAATTTGGTTTCGTAACCCAAGTGCCACTTGCCGAACAGTCCGCACCGATAGCCGGCCGGCGCGAGCATGCCCGGTAAGACCGCATGATCGACCGGCAGACCCAACTCATGCTGCTCGGCCAATCGGATGGCATCGTCATAGCGTCCCACGTTGCCGGTCCCGATTGCGCACTCCAGCCCACCGACACGCTGTTGGTAACGCCCGGTCAACAGTGCCGTCCGAGTCGGGCTACACTCCGGGCCGTTGCTGTAGTGCTGCGTAAAACGCACACCCTGCTTGGCCAACGCGTCGATGTTCGGCGTTTTGGCAATCCGCTGTCCGTAACACCCCACGTCGCCATAACCCAGATCATCGGCAAGTATTAATACGATGTTCGGGCGAGTCGCTGAATCGGCTTGAAGCAAACACGGGTTAAGAATTCCGCAGGCAAAGAATCCGCCAGCAAGGGCGACGAGCAATGCCAAGGGACAACGACCGCGGTCCGACGCGGAACCACAACGACCGCGTCGTCTCGCGGCGAGAGGATGAATCATGTTGAACTCCAAGGGGGCGGAACCGAGCCCGCACGCACGAGGCGCGGAAACGTATCAGCCCTGTCGGCGGGGGGAGAGGCGCAAGAGACAGAGGGCGACAATCGACAAACCTGGGGGGCAGGTCTCACTGCCCCCCAGGTTTGTCGAAACAGTTTCATCGCTCCCGACTGCTGCGTCAATCACCGCCGAGTCGCTTGGAGACGTTGTCGCTTGGAGACGTTGGAGACGCCCGATGGAGATTGGGCGATCGGCCTGCTATTGCAGGTCGTCTTCCTCCATTTCACCCATGGTTTCCAATTCGATCTGCTTTTCCATTTCCTTGTAGGCGTCGATGGCGGCTTGATCGGCGTCTTCGGTCACCGAGGTCGGTTTGGATTCCGAGCATCCGCCGAGCGAGAAGGAGAATGAGACGGCGGCGACGACAATCAAGAGGAGAGATCGTGTGTTCATATTAACTCGTTTGAAGCATTCGGTATTTCGGAAAGGCTGTCTGGATAGACTCCCCATGACGTAGCGACGCTCGAGGCGAGCGTGGAGAGTGGAGAGTGGAGAGTGGAGAGTGGTGGGAACCACCTTTTGGCGAAGGTCGCGACGTTTGAATCGCGATTCACTTTGTTTCAGTTTCAAAGTGTCGCTGATTGGCTAGGGGCATTGAGAAAGCTGGAAGGCGACACAAACGGCGTGTCGCCTTCCTTCGGGCGTCGATGTAGGAAGAGTTACTGGTTCAGTTGCTCTTCGATCGTTTCGCTTGCGGCGCGGGTGCCTAAGGCGCCCCAGAGCCCATAGGGGCTCTTGTTGCCCGGCGCCCGGGGCCCGGTTCCGTTGATCCAGACATCACCGTGATTGCGATTGCCGGCTTCGATCGAATCGGTGATAAAGACGACCGCACCGTCTGCCATCAACACGTGCGCGCCGCCTTGGTGTCGGCTGGACATCGGTGCGGTCCCCGTCAGGTCGTCGCCATTGTGGCGCGAGCAAAAGATGTCATTGGGAGGCAGGATGGTGAAGCAACCGGTGAAGATCTGCTTGAAATCCGCCCAGCGAAAACCGCGAGCGCGTGTGGCGCGGGAGGCACCGTTGAGCCAGAACCGCGGCCGATCGGGATCGACGAAGTCATCGCAGGCCCCCGGATTGTCGCGGATCGCGTTCATCGAGCCGTTGTTATTGCCCAACGTTCCGCCGTCGCTGGGCAAGACGGTCCGAGCGTCTGTGTCGCCCAGGTACGTTGCGATCTCGCCCATGGCGATGGTGTTGGACAGACCATCGAGAACATCGCGGAAGCGTCCGCTGATGTCACGCGGTTTATAGAAACCTCGGTGCCCTGCCTGGGCACGCTGGAAACGGACCGACGCGACCGGTTCGATCAGGTCGCCGTCCCAGGGACCGACCATGGTTTGCCAGGTACTGTCACCCAAGCATGCGGCGTAGTTGGCGCGACCCAAAGCCGGCAGGCCGACACCAGGATCGCTCGGGCAACGGTAGGTGGGGATCTCCAACGTCCAAGGTTCATAATCGATGTTGTCCGGAGTCGGCCCCATCGATGGGAAGTCGATGACGCCGTCGCTGTCGATATCCATCGGGTTGCTAATCCGATCCCAGATCGATTGTTGTTCCATGAACGGCAGGATCCCGACCAGCGTGCTCAGGCGGCGATTGTTTGCCAGTGCGTTGGACGCCCACCAAGCATTGCCGGCGCTGGGGTTGGAGGTCGTGCCGACGCCGTGGGCGGGAATCCGTTTGTAAGTGGAATGGTAGTTGTGGATGGCCAGCCCGAGTTGTTTGAAATTGTTGCTGCAACTCATGCGTCGGGCAGCTTCACGCGCCGCTTGAACAGCCGGCAGCAAGAGCCCGACCAGAATGCCGATGATCGCGATCACGACCAGAAGTTCAACGAGTGTAAAGCCCGCTTTGGACGTTCGGTTCATCTCGAATAACCTGGGGAAAAAGAGGAGAGTAGTAAGTGGCCGGGCGGAGCCCCCCGATCCGCCGTCACGTTACCATCGCCCCGGCGGGGTGAAAATATTTTTTTGCGTCGGACCACAAACGATTTGCGTCGGCAGGTTCGTGACGGGTCAGCGGCCTATTGATCTACAAGCCCGTAACGCGAGCAAGGGGCGAGGGCGGCTCCGCTTCGGGCTCACATTGCCCCGCGGTTTCATAGAAAACGATCAAACCAACGGGCCGTGATGCATCCCGCTGAAAATCGATTCGCCTGGTGAATCCCGCTGCGTCCTCAATCAGGCGAACGCCCGTTCACTCACGCATCGCGTCAGAGGACAGGTTTGGCCGGGATGAGTGAACACGACGCCTGGGGACTGATTTGCGGCTCGCAATGCTTTCTGGTAGCTTTCATCGGATGGCCCGTCGCGGCAAGCCCGTGACCGATCGGCGAATGATTTGCGACACGCAGGCGGCGTTTTGCGACACAGGTGAAGAACACGTCATAGGGATGTTGCATTGAATCAAACCAATCGTCCCCGGATCGCACTGCTCGTCGAAGCCTCGCGGGCTTATGGGCGGGAACTGCTACGCGGCGTTGCGTTGTTCTCGCGGACGCGAGTGGAATGGTCGCTGTTGCACCAAGAGATGACGCTGGACTCGGCGATCCCCGATTGGATTTTTAATTCACGCATCGACGGAGTGATCGCCCGTGTGGACTGGCACACGATCGAGCCGCTTCGCCAATTGCGTGTTCCGATCATCGATGTCCGATGCAACCGAAAATTCACGGGCGTGCCGCAGGTGGAAACGGACAACAAACGTGTGGCGAAGATGGCGTTCACGCATTTGTGGGAACGTGGGTTCCGCCGATTCGCGTTCTGTGGGTTTCGCTTCGCAACCTATTCCGATGCCCGACTGGCGGCGTTCCAACAACTCGTCGACGCCGCGGACTGCCCCTTCGAAGTCTACCAATCACCGGGCGTGCCTGGCACGACGCTGACACAATTGGAGGAGGCGGGAGTGCTGGAGTTGGAGTCGCTGGCGCATTGGTTGTCCAAACTTGAGCGTCCCACCGGCCTATTCGTCTGTAACGACATTCGCGGCCAACAGGTCCTCAATGCCTGCCGGTTGGCGAACATCGCCGTCCCGGATGATTTGGGCGTGATCGGCGTCGATGACGATGACGCGATCTGCTTGTTGTGTGACCCGCCGCTGTCGAGCGTCCGCCCCAACGCCGAACGGGTCGGCTATCGAGCCGCGGAGATTTTGCAACAAATGCTGACCGGCTGGCGACCGGAAAACGAGATCGAATACGTCGCGCCGGTGACGGTTTCCGAACGTCTGTCGACCAAGGTGGTTGCGGTCGACGATGTCGAAATCGCTCGGGTGTGCCGGTACATCCGCCAGAACGCCTGCCAGGGCATCAACGTCGGAGACGTCGCACAATTCACCTCCCTTTCCCGGCGACAACTCGAACGTCGGTTCCGCGAAGCCCTGGGCCGCACGCCGCACCAACAGATCACCCTGACCCAACTCGATCGCGTCAAACAACTGCTGCGCGAGACCGACATGACGTTGGAACAAATCGCGTTCAAGACGGGTTACAGTCATAAGGAGAGTCTCGGTTCGGTCTTTAAACGCGAACTCGGACACTCCCCGGGCGAGTATCGATCGCAGCATCAAAACGAACGCGACACCCTGGTTACCACCAACGATCCCAACGACCAATAACGACCCGTAGACACCAATGCATCGAATCTTCTTGATCCTGATTTGCTTCGGCCTAGGCGTCCCCTGTTCCCAGGCCATCGAAATCTATGTCAGCCCAACCGGTGACGACGCGAGCGACGGATCGGCCGCCGCGCCGGTGGCGACCCTTGCCCGCGCCCAGCACTTGGCGCGGCAATCGGCCGGCAAGGCCGCAGTGACGGTGTCGGTTGCCGACGGTGTCTACTACCTCAGCGAAACGTTGACGTTCACTCCGGCCGATTCGGGATCGGAGCGATGGCCCGTGACCTACCGCGCCGAAAACGAAGGCGGCGCGGTGCTGAGCGGCGGATCCAAACTCGATTTGCAATGGAGGCCCTACCGCGATGGAATTTTCACGGCCAGCACCACACCGGGGCTGACGATCGACCAACTGTTCGTCTCGGGCCGTCAACAACGGATGGCACGCTATCCGAACTATGACCCCGAAAAGAAAACCGAGGCCTACCAGGGATTCGCCGCCGACGCGTTTTCCCGGCAGCGGGCCAGCGGCTGGGCCGATCCGACCGGAGGCTTCATCCATGCGATGCATCGCGCCCGCTGGGGAGGCTACCACTATCAAATCACCGGCAAAAACGCCGACGGGGACGTGACCTACGAAGGCGGCTGGCAGAACAATCGTCAAATGGGCATGCACCAAGACTACCGCATGGTCGAAAACATCTTCGAAGAACTGGATGCCCCGGGGGAATGGTTTCACGACTCCAGCAACAACACGCTGTACTTCATGCCTCCGGCGGGCGTCGATCTGGACCAAGCCGTGATCGAAGTCGTGCGGCTACGACATCTGGTCGAGTTCGACGGGACCGCAGACGCTCCCGTGCGATTTGTCACGATGCAGGGATTCGTGTTCCGCCATGCGGCGCGAACGTTCATGGAAACCAAAGAACCGCTGTTGCGATCGGATTGGACGATCTATCGCGGCGGCGCGGTGGTGCTGTCAGGCACCGAAGATGTCCAGATCCTGGACGCCGAGTTTGACCAGGTCGGCGGCAATGCGATCTTCCTGAGCAATTACAACCGCCGTGCCTTGGTCAAAGGGTGTCACATCCACGACACCGGCGCCAGCGGCGTGTGCTTTGTCGGCGATCCCGACGCCGTCCGCGATCCGTTGTTCGAATACCGTCAAAAGAACGACCTGACCCAGGTCGATCGCACGCCGGGTCCCAAGACGAACAATTACCCGGCGGATTGTAGCGTCGAAGACTGTTTGATTCACGGAATCGGTCGCGTCGAACGTCAACCGGCCGGCGTTCAAATCACGATGGCTCGCGGCATCACGGTCCGCGACTGTTCGATCTATGACTGTGCCCGCGCGGGCATCAACATCGGCGACGGTGCCTGGGGCGGTCATCTGATCGAGCGCTGCGATGTGTTCGAGACCGTCCAGGAAACACATGACCACGGTTCGTTCAATTCATGGGGACGCGATCGTTATTGGAGCAGCGACCGCAAGGCCAGCCAAACCGTCATCGATTCCGAACCCCAGTTCCCGTTCTTGGATGCGGTCGAAACGACCGTGATTCACGACAGCCGATGGCGCTGTGACCACGGTTGGGACATCGATCTGGATGACGGATCGTCCAACTACGACATCTACAACAACCTGATGCTTTCCGGCGGATTGAAGCTGCGCGAGGGGTTTCGGCGGCGGGCGTGGAACAACATCACCGTCAACAACGGACTGCATCCGCATGTCTGGTACAACCACAGCGGCGATGAAGTCTTTGGCAACCTCTTCATGGCCGCGCCACAGGGCGCCCGCATGCCGACCGAAACGGCCAAAGGTAAACGCGTCGACGGCAATCTGTATTACGCACACGTGCCGGCGATCAAGGATCGCTACGCCGGCTTCGGTTGGGATCGCAACTCGATCGTCGCCGATCCCAAGTTCATCGATCCGGCCGCCGGCGATTTTCGCGTCCAGTCCGATTCGCCGGCACTGAAGATCGGGTTCGAAAACTTTGCCATGGATCAGTTCGGCGTCAAGAAACCGGCACTGAAGCGGATCGCACGCACGCCGGAAATCCCCGCATTGGACGTCAAGCAGGAAATGGCCAAACCCCGCTCCGATAGCGGCCGGATCGGAATCCCCACGGCGACGTTTTGGCTGGGGGCTGCGGTCCGTGATCTGAAAGGCAGCGACTTTTCCGCCTACGGGGTCTCTCAAGAAGAAGGCGGCGTCGCGGTCTCGAAAGTGACCCCCAACAGCGAAGCAGCCAAAGCGGGCTTGGGTGATGGAGACTTGATCCAGGGCATCAATGGAAACGCGGTCAAGCGAGTCGACCAGTTGCTGGCCGCCTACCAGCAACTCGGCGAAAACACCTTGGCGCTGAAAGTGGTTCGAAACCAGCAAACGATCGCATTGTCCTACGAGCACGCTCCGACGATCGTCTTCGAATCCGCGTCAAATCCTGACGGTTTCGATAACCTGATTCTGCAAGGCCCATCCACCGGCAAGGTGGACGCCCAGCCCACCCCGCGCAACGAATCACCCGCGACGTTGACCGACGGCAAGATTGAAATGGGGTACGGCCCGGTCTTCGCCAACAGCGTCACGACCGGCGTTTACCGCATGGACTTGGGGGCATTGAAAGACATTTCGGCGATCACCAGTTGGTCTGCCAACTATGGCGGAGTCCGGGGGGCACAACGATGGACCGTCTATGGATGCGATTCGGCGACCGATCCCGGTTGGAACGTCCAGGATCACTCCAAGTTCACGCCGCTGACATCGATCGACACCCGTGCGGCGTCCCGCGACGCTTTCAACGCTGTCTCGCTCCGTTCCAAACCGGGTCGTAGCCTGGGACGATTTCGTTGGATCATCTGGAGTGTCACGCCCGTCACCGAGCGAGGTGAAAACACGGCGTTTCAAGAATTGGGGGTACGATAGGTGTCGGGCCAACTTCCTCAGGTTTGGATCCTGCAATGAGTCCTCCCTTCCGTACGCTCGCCTTCGTCCGCACCGAGAGAAGCGACGGGTCCAACAACGGACTGAAGCTGCTGGCCCACTCATCCCCAGCCCTTCTGCCCCGCAAAGCCGGGGGGGAAGGGAGCCTTTGTAAGTTGTGTAGGCACCAGTGTTAATGAAGGTTGTCTTCAACCAAAACGCACGTCTCATTTACGCCTTCGCATTGATCGCGATGGTCACCTTGGCGGCCGGGTGTTCGTCCGACAACCGATCGCCAGCGAGCAACAACGCCGCACAGGATTCGCAATCGGATTCGATCGACGCGACGACTGTTGAATCCCAGGCTGAAGACGCCTTGCAAGTCGCCCGTCGTGCGTTGATCGCGTCGCCCGACGATCCGAAACTTCTGACCGACGCGGCGCGGGCGACGGCGGCCGCAGGTGACCGCACCGAAGCAGCGATGCTGCTTTCCCGGGCCGCCGAAGCCGACGATTTTGACCCGACGCGGGTCCAGTGGGCGGTGCGGGCGTTACTGGAAGTCGGCGAACTGTATCCGGCGATCGAGTTGCTTTCCCGGGCGTTGGAAACAGACTCCGACAATTCGGCGAATCGGCGTCTATTATTCGGTTTGCTCGGAGAAGCCGGTCGAACCGATTTGATGCCAGAGCATTACCGCGCGATCATTCGCAACCGCGAGTTTGACGTCGCGGTGTTGCTCGCCTGTACCGATACGTCGCAGCGTCTGTTTCCGGCCGAGGCGATCGAAGCGATGATCGAGCGCAATCCATCCGATCACCGGCTTCGTCTCGGCATCGCACAGTCGCTGTGCGATCAACGTCGGTTTTCTGATGCCGAAGCAGTGCTGCGTGAAATGGTGCAGCACCATGCCGATTTTGCCCCCGCACTTGCGTTACTCGGGCGAATGCCGAGTGTGCAGCAGGCCGGCGATCAAGCCTTTGCGGACTGGTTGAACGCCGCGTTGCCGCACTGTCGCGGCCAAGTCGAGTTTTGGATCGCGCTTGGCGAAAGACATTTTCAATCCGAGGATTTTACGGCCGCGCTGTCATGCTCTCTGGCAGCGACTCGCATCAACCCGAATCGGGTGATCCCGTGGTCTCAAATCAGCCAGACGATCCGTCGGCTTGATTCAGGGGCGGCGATATCAGATTCCGGTGAGCAGATGACGCTGCGTGACGATGACGCCGATCGAATCATCCGTGCATGCGACCAATACGCCCGAGACCTCTTGGACCTTCGCATGCACTTGCAACGTTTCGGCGCGAGCGGCGAAAGCAGCCAACATGCCGCGGCCGAGATCGCCCGGGTGCTGGTCCGAATGGGGCGCTGCTGGGAGGCCGAGGCATGGTCGGCGGTCGCAATGACGCTGCCTGATGAACGTGATCCGGAACTAGATGAGTTGCGTCGGGCGATCATTGAAAACTTGAAACGAAACCGAAGCTGGAATACGCCTCCCGACTTGGCTCCGTTGGACTCTCTGGCGTCCGATCCGGTCACCCAGGTCAATCGGTCCGGACGCCGCGTCGGGTCGGCAAACCGTCCGGCTGTCCTCGGCAACGATGACGCGATTCATTGGGCTGATGAAACCGGAACGCGAAATCTGGTCGTGCCGACGGTCCCGTACCCCGACATCGCATCGAGCTTGATCCATTCGATGGGCAGCGGCGGCGGAACGATCGATTTCGATCTCGACGGTTGGTCGGACCTGTTTTTCTGCAGCCCCGTCGGCCAGACGGATCAGCACACCGATCCACGCCATGCGCTGCTGCGGAATCTTGACGGAGTGTTCAGAAATGTGACGCTCACGTCCGGCTGTAGGAGTGCCGAAATCGGTCAAGGCGTCGCGGTCGGTGACTACAACGAAGACGGCTTTGCCGATTTGTTCATTGCAAACATCGGGGCGAACCGGTTGCTTCGAAACAACGGCGACGGATCGTTCTCCGACGCAACGCGGTCGCTGGGGGCCTCGGCGATCCAGTGGACCACGTGCGGGGCTTGGGTTGACTTGAACCTTGACGGGATCGTGGACCTCGTCGCAGTCAACTATTGTTCGTTGACCGGAGGCGTCGATCTGCCCTGCCAAAGCGATGGCCGGCCGGCCCCCTGTCACCCGGCGAAATTTGCCGGCGACCAGGATCAAATCTTGCTGGGCGACGGCCGGGGTGCACTGGTCGATTCGCTCGGCGATCCGCTCAAGCAAATCACGCCCGGGCGCGGCCTTGGGATTTTGGCCGGGCGATTGACCGATCATTCGCAATCTGCGTTGGTCGCAAACGACATGTCGGCCAACCACTGGCATCATCTCACAAAAGATGGCTTGATCGAAGCCGCCGTGCCACGGGGCATCGCGGTCGATGGGCAATCGCTCGCACAGGCATCGATGGGCATTGCCGGCGGAGACTTCGACGGTGATCTGGACCTGGATGTTTACGTCACGGGTTTTGCGCGTGAGTACAACATCTACTACGAACAGCAAACGGGCGGATCTTGGGTCGACAGCACGGCCGCCCAGGCGTTGATCGAACCGACACGGATGATGGTCGGGTTCGGGACGCAAGCGGTGGACATGGACGCCGATGGAATCGATGAATTGGCGATCACGAACGGCCACATCGGTGACTTCGGTCCCGATCAGCCGCCCCTTGCGCAGCCGTTTCAACTGTTCCGACGGTCGCCACAAGGAACGTTCCAAATCATCGAACGAGCCAGCGACGACGCCTATCTGGCGGCCAGCCACATCGGACGCGCTCTCTGGAAAATCGACGTCGATCAAGATTTGGCCGATGACTTGATCATCACGCACCAGAACGCTCCGCCGACCTTGCTTGCCAATCGCACCAAGACGGACCACCGGCGGATCGGATTGCGGTGTGTCGGAACGACCTGTTCCCGTGACGCGATCGGGACCGTCATCGACTTTATTGCAAGTGGCCACCCCCGTCGGCTCTGGCTGCTCTCCGGCGACGGCTACATGAGCAGCAATGAGCGGATTCTCAAAGCGGGGATCGGTTCCAGCGACCGCATCGACGATGTCTGCGTCACCTGGCCCGATGGAACGGTCGAGTCATTCGGGACGTTGACCGCCGGGCGAACGTATCTCCTGATCGAAGGTTCCGGAGAAGCGTTTTCCACCAATTCAACGTCGGACGCTCGCGGGAGTGTCGCAAATCATTCGCAAGTCGACGCAGCTGGCGGTTGATTCCCCCTGCATTTGTGGGACCCTAGAGTACGGTGTGGCTGTCCAGATTCCCCATCGGCACCAAGTGAAGAAGCAACCATGAAATCCCGTGTCTTTGCAGCATGCATGCTGCTTTTCGTAGCATCCCACGGCGCACTGACCACGACAATCGCCGCCGAACCGCCGCGGCCGAACATTCTGTTCATCTTTGCCGACGATTGGGGCTGGGGCGACCTCAGTTGTCACGGCCATCCCTACGTCAAGACGCCCAACATCGATCGGCTGGCCCGCGAGGGGACGGATTTTCATCGCTTCACCGTTGCCAGCGGAGTCTGTTCGCCCAGTCGGACCGCGGTGATGACCGGACACTTTCCGGCTCGGTACAACATCGACGGGCACTTTGCGTGGGTGCCCAGCAACGCCAAACGCAACATGCCCGACTGGTTGGACACCGATTGCGTGACGCTGCCCCGCTTGTTGCAAAATGCCGGCTACGCGACGGCCCATTTCGGCAAGTGGCATCTGGCCAACGACATGATTCCCGATTCGCCGTCACCGGGGCGGTACGGCTATGACACCTACGGCGCGTTCAACTGTTCCGGCGAGCAGATGCCGGTTCACGAAGATGCCGACAACACGATCGATTTCATCACGCAAAGTCATCAATCCGGCAAACCGTTTTTCGTCAACCTTTGGATTCACGAACCACACACGCCGTTCCACGTGGTGCCGAAGTATCGCTGGCGGTTTCGCAACAGCGGGCTCGATGAACCCGACGAGATCTACGCGGCGGTGTTGTCGCACGCCGACGATCGGATCGGTGAAGTCCTGGACACGCTGGACCGCTTGAACCTTGCCGACAACACCTTGGTCATCTTTAGCTCCGACAACGGGCCCGCCCGCGGACGCCCCGGCACACCGCTCTCGCTCAGCTATGACACCGCGACGGGGGCGGGTTTCGGGATCGGGGCGGCCAAGGGAATCACGGCCGGCCGCAAAGGGTACAAGGCGGCGTTGTTTGAAGGCGGGATCAATGTCCCCTTCATCGTCCGCTGGCCGGGCAAAGTCGCCGCGGGGCATGTTGATGATCGCGCGATGATGTCCGCGGTGGATCTGCTGCCGACGTTCTGTGAAATCGCCGGTGCCTCGCTGCCGGAATCTTACGTGAGCGACGGTATCAGCCAAGTCAAAACGCTGCAGGGCGAGACCAGCGACGGACGTCGCAAACCGTTGTTTTGGAAGATGAGCGGGCGGGGCAAACCGGGACTCGCCGACTCTTTTCACTGGGTCGATTACTGCATCGTTGATCAGAACTGGAAACTGCTTAGCGATGCCGACTCGGACTATGTCGAACTGTACGACATCGTCGCCGACCCGTATGAACAGAACGATTTACATCAACAACGGCCCCAGGTGGTCGCCGATCTGGTTGCCAAACTTACAAAGTGGAAGGCGACGCTGCCGGCCGAACCGGATCCGAAGAACTTTTCGTCCTTGCGAGACAGGGATTCAAACTGATCGGCACCAACCTCAAAAACAATCGTCGCAAGAAACGCCACCCCACACCCGATCAACCACCTTTCCCCAACGATGAACACTCAACCGACCGACCATCACCCCGCCGTCACCGATCGGGCGACGCCTCGGCTTTTCTACGCTTGGGTCATCCTGCTGCTTGTTGGCAACGTCTTTCTGTGTGGTGGCCACGTATTCGCCCAGCAGAATGACGAACCACGAGATGATTCCGCCTCGCGGATGGCGTGGTGGCGAGACGCCAAGTTCGGCATGTTCGTCCACTGGGGCGTCTATTCGGTCGTCGGCGGTCAATACAAAGGCCAGGAATTGCCCAACAGCGCCGAATGGATGATGGCGCGGGGCAAGATCCCGATTTCCGAATACGAACAATACGCCAAACAATTCAACCCCGTCGACTTTGACGCCGATGAATTCGTCGGCTTGGCCAAGCAAGCCGGCATGAAGTATCTGGTCATCACCGCAAAGCATCACGACGGCTTCGCGATGTTCGATTCGAAAGCGACCGAGTACAACGTCGTCGATTTCAGCCCCTTCGGCCGCGACATCATGAAAGAGTTGGCCGACGCCTGCCAAAAACAAGGCATCAAGTTCGGGTTCTACTATTCCCAGGCCCAGGATTGGCATCACCCCGGCGGGTTCGGCAACGGTTGGGACAAAAGCATCAAACGCGTCAGCAGCGACCAATACGTGAAAGAAAAGGCGGTCCCCGAGGTGCGTCAATTGCTGACCGAATACGGGCCGATCGGCATCTTTTGGTGGGACACGCCGCGGGCGATGAGCGAGGAAGCGTTTAACAGTTTGCACTCGCTGACCAAACTGCAACCGGATGTCTTGACCAACGACCGATTGGGAGAAGACTTTCCCGGCGACTACAAGACGTTCGAACGGAACATCCCACGACAAGCGCCAGCGGAGAAAGACTGGGAAGTCTGCATGCCGATCAGCGGCAGCTGGGGATACAAGAAGTCCGATACGAAGTTCAAATCCACGCGCACGTTGATTCAAAACCTTGCCGACATCGCCAGCAAAGGGGGCAACTATTTGCTGAACGTCAGCCCGACCGGAAAGGGAACGTTGCTGCCCCAGGCGACCGAGCGGCTACGGGGAATCGGACAATGGATGCAGACCAACGGGGAATCGATTTACGGCACCACCGCCAGTCCGATCGGCGAACCCGATTGGGGACGTTGCACCGCCAAAGTCACCGCGGACGGCACCGCGTTGTATTTGCACGTGTTCGACTGGCCGGAGGATCAAGTCTTGGAAGTTCGCGGGCTGACCAATCAAGTCTTGTCGGCCACCTTGCTTGATGGGGAAACATCCCTGACGACGGAGACGATCGACGACGGCATCCGCGTCCGTTTACCCGAGCACGCGACCGATGAATTCAACAGCGTGATCAAATTGGTCGTCGACGGTGCACCGAAAGTCAAATCGTTATTGCCCACACCGGGCAAGGACGGCGTGTTGGAGTTGGGAGCCGAACTGGCATTCATCCACAATAACGAAGGCAGCCGCGACGCCGGGATTCGCCAGCACGACGGGATCGATCACATCGGGTATTGGTTGGACGATCAGGCCTGGGTCGAATGGGAAATCGAAATCCGCGATCCGGGCGTCTACCGTGTGTCTTCGGTCCTGTCCGTTCAAGAACCACAAACCCAGTTCCGCGTTACCGTGCTCGATTCCCAGTTGACCGCGACCGTGGCGTCGACCGGCGGGTATGGGCGTTACACGGAAAAGGATCTAGGCCCCCTTCGAATCGACAGCCCGGGGCGCATGAGCCTTCGGGTTCATCCGGTCCCTGGGTCTTGGCAACCGATTAATTTGAGACAGTTGACATTAAAACGTGACGCCCCATCAAAGGAAGTCGAGTGATCGTCGGCGGTCGAGCGTTTCAATCGGTTCGTGTATCATTCCCATTGTCTTCCACTTCTCTAGTCGACATCGCGGTACTAGGATCCTCGCTCGACTCGTTTTCCGAAAACAGTGAATCGCCCACCGAATTCTTGTCATGAATGCACCACTTCCCTCACCCAGCGTTTTCAACGGCAATCTTCCCAAGATCGGTATCCGAGCGGCCATCGACGGACGGCTGGGGGGCGTTCGCGAATCGCTTGAAGACCAGACGATGAACTTGGCCCGGCGCGTGGCCGAATTGATCTCGTCAACCGTTCGTTACCCCAACGGCCAGCCGGTCGAGTGCGTGATCGCCGAAACGTGCATCGGCGGTGTTGCCGAAGCCGACCAGTGCGAAACCCTGTTCCGCCGCGAAAACGTGGGCGTGTCGCTGACCGTCACGCCGTGTTGGTGCTACGGATCGGAAACGATGGACATGGACCCGTTGCGTCCCAAGGCCGTGTTCGGGTTCAACGGCACCGAGCGTCCCGGTGCGGTTTACCTTGCCGCAGTCCTGGCCGGACATTCGCAAAAGGGGCTGCCCGCATTCGGCATTTACGGGCAAGACGTCCAAGAGGCGGGCGATGCGAACATGCCCGAAGACGTGCAAGCCAAAATCCTGAACTTCGTCCGCTGCGGATTGGCCGCCGCATTGATGCGTGGCAAATCCTATCTGTCGATGGGCGGCACTTCGATGGGCATCGCCGGATCGATGGTGGATTATGGTTTCTGGGAAAAGTGGCTGGGGATGCGTGTCGAAGACATCGACATGAGTGAGTTCAGCGGCCGGATGAACAAAAACCAATACGACCAAGCGGAATACGAACGCGCCCTCGACTGGGTCAAGGCAAACTGTCCCGAAGGAGAGGACTACAACAGCGACAGCGCCAAACGTTCTCGCGAGCAGCTGGACAGCGAGTGGGCCGACAACGTGAAGATGGCGTTGATCGCCCGCGACCTGATGGTCGGCAATCCGAAGCTCGCCGAAATGGGGTTGAAAGAACAATCGCACGGGCACAACGCGATCGCGTCCGGTTTCCAAGGCCAGCGTCAATGGACCGACCACTTCCCCAACGGGGATTTCATGGAAGCGATCCTCAACACCTCGTTCGACTGGAACGGCAAGCGTGCACCGTACATCGTTGCCACCGAAAACGACGCACTCAACGCCGCGACGATGTTGCTGGGGCACCTGCTGACCAACACGGCCCAGGTGTTTGCCGACTTGCGGACCTACTGGAGTCCCGATGCGGTCGCATCGGTCTGCGACGGCTACAAGCTTGATGGCGTGGCAAGTGATGGCTTGCTGCACCTGATCAACTCCGGCCCGGCAACCTTGGACGGCACCGGCCAACAGTCCGATGCCGACGGATCGCCGACGATGAAACCGTTTTGGGAGATCAGCGACGAAGAAGTCGAAAAATGTTTGAAAGCGACAACGTGGCATCCATCGATGACGGAATACTTCCCCGGCGGCGGTATGAGCACGCGTTTCAAAACCCGTGGCGGTATGCCGGCGACGATGACCCGCATCAATCTGGTCGATGGGCTCGGCCCCGCACTGCAGATCGCCGAAGGCCACACCGTCGAACTGCCCGAGGACGTTCACGACCGATTGGACCAGCGAACCAACCCGACGTGGCCGACGACCTGGTTCGCACCGACGTTGAACGACCGCGGCGCGTTTTCATCCACCTATGACGTGATGAATTCGTGGGGCGCCAACCACTGTGTGATGACGGCCGGCCACGTCGGCCACCTGTTCATCACTCTGGCGTCCATCCTTCGCATTCCCGTCTACATGCACAACGTCGATCGCTCACGCGTCTTCCGGCCCAGCGCCTGGAACGCCTTCGGAACGGACAATCTGGAAAGCGCCGATTTCCGCGCCTGCGAAAACTTCGGTCCGCTGTACGGACGAAAGTAGCTGTCGCGGAACTCGTCATCGCATTGTCTCGCAGAGAGGCGAATAACATGCTGCTACTGACTGGCGTCCTGTGTGGTGCGATCTTGATCGTGGTGATGTGGAGTGCGTCGGCTGAGATTCCGTCCAAGGACAAATGGCCGCCGATTTCGGAAGACGAGTTCATTCGACGGTGTTCACCAGGCGTGGACCGTGATCGTGCCCTGAGGGTGCGACGGATCATTTCCGAGCAACTCGGCGTTGACTATGATCGGGTCTACCCCGAGCAGCGATTTGTCGAGGACCTTGGTTGTGACTGAGTGCAGTCCAGCGGTCTCGGCAGCGGGAAGAAAACCGGGGGGCAAGACGATGGGGAAGAAGAGTGGCAGGATGATAGGGGAGAGAATGGCCGGAAGGTTGGCGCGGTGAATCGGCGTGGCTGAGCGACGTTGGCGGGGGGCCGCTGCGCGGCCAGGGGAATCGTTGGGGACAACGGTTCTACACTTTGGGGGCCGATTCCGTTGTTGGGCGTGGAGCTGTAAGCTCGGCCGGATCGGCCGGTATTCACTGGTCTCGGCTTGATGATGGCCGGTCGCAGGTGCGGCTGATCATTGACGGCGTTTGCCAAGGTTTTAAAAGTTTCCTGATGTCCGCCTCCACCCGTTTGGGATTCTTCTGCGCCGTCGCCGCCAATGTGATTTGGGGGCTGTTTCCGGTCTTTTGGAATCTGCTGCGCGGGACATCGGCGTTGGAGTTGGTCAGCCACCGGATCGTTTGGGCGTTCGTGTTTTCGATGTTGATCGCGGGCATCCGGTTTCGGCTCAGCGATCGTTTCGTCCGCGTGGCGCTGTTGGATGCGCTTCGCCGCCCGCAAACCTGGGGCATTTATGCCGCGGCGGCGTTCTTGATCGCGATCAACTGGGGCGCGTTTTTGTATGCCGTGACAAACGAGCAGGTGTTGCTCTCGTCGCTGGGGTACTACATCAGCCCGCTGTTCAATGTTCTGTTGGGCGTCGTCGTGCTGGGGGAGCGGTTACCGGCGGCGCGTTGGGGGGCGATCGGATTGGCGGCGATCGGGGTCACGGTGATGACGTTTGCCGCCGGCCAGTTTCCCTGGGTTTCCCTTGCGATGGCCAGTTCGTTCGCCGGATACGCGTTGGTCAAGAAGAAGGCGCAACTGGATCCGATGAACGGACTGTTTCTTGAAACGCTGGTGCTGTTATCGCCGACGCTGGTCTATCTGACGCTGCTGTACCAGGGTGGGGCGGGAGATTTTGGTCGCGGCAACGCGATGCTGGACGCGTTGCTGATCATCGGCGGTTTTTTGACGCTCGTTCCGCTGGCGTTTTTCTCCGCCGCTGCTCAGCGGATTCCGCTGACGCTGATCGGCGTCTTGCAATTCATCGGGCCGACGCTGCAGTTTTTGGTCGGCGCGTTTTATTTCGGCGAACCGATGTCGACCAACACGTTGATCGGGTTCGCGTTTGTGTGGAGCGGTGTGGCGGTGTTCTTGATCAAGCGGCGATGAAACTGGGGCACGCTTCTACGGTGCTTCCAGACGAGGATGATCATTGATCGGGTGCGATGGCCCTTCCGGGCCCTCGTCGGTGGGAGTCGAACGCGACGACCTGGAAAGGACGTCGTGCATGCGGTTACCAGCTTCGTGCGGTTTCGTAGTCCGCGATCTTGTCTTCGAACTTCAGGGTTTGGCCGATGTCGTCCAGGCCTTGCAGCATCTTGTCGCGGCGACTGGCGTCGACCTCGAACGATCGTTCCCAACCGTCGGCGTCTTTGACGACTTGGTTTTCCAGATCGACCGTTAACTCGTACGTGCCCTTGGCCTCGGCGGTTTCGAACAGGTGGTCGATGTCGCTTTCGGGCAACGTGATCGGCAACACGCCGTTTTTGAAACAGTTGTTGAAGAAGATGTCGGCAAACGACGGCGCAATCACGCTGCGAAAACCGTAATCGTCCAGTGCCCAGACCGCATGTTCGCGGCTCGATCCGCTGCCGAAATTGCGGCGGGCGACCAGGATCGAGGCGCCGTTGACGGCCGGTTGGTTCAGCTCGAATTCGGGGTTGGGTGTTTCACCGTCTTCCTGAAAACGCCAGTCGTAAAACAGGAACTGGCCGAATCCGGTGCGTTCGATCCGTTTCAGGAACTGTTTGGGGATGATTTGGTCGGTGTCGACGTTGGCACGATCCATCGTCGCGACGATGCCGGTGTGTTTGGTAAAGCTTTGCATGGTTGGATGCTGGGTGGCGTTTTGGAGTTGACGGGAGCGAAAAAGGGGGCAGGGGCGAA
>NZ_JACEHH010000036.1 GCF_014154935.1 Stieleria mannarensis | reverse complement strand
CCGTGCCTGATGGGGGCAAGACGATGGGGGCAATGCAATAAAAGGCAGAATGAATGGGGAAGAGATTGGCTGGCCGATATAAAGCAGGCAGAGATCCGTGGGTACGCTCTGCCATCCGTGGGCCTCATTCCGGTTTCCCGCTGGCATTTCTGCCGCACCGAAGGAGGGGAATTCCTGCCGGGAAGGAATCCACGTTCTGGCGAAGGTAGCTACGATCGAAGGGAGACGCGTCGAAGGGAGCTACGATCGGTCGGGCTTACCAGCCTGTTTGCCCAGGGCGTTCTTGTATTCTTGGATGGCGGCGGCGCGTTCGGCCATTCGTTGGCGTTTTTCTTCGTCGCTCATCTTCTCCCATTCCTCCGCCGACGGCTTGCGAAGCTTCTGGGCGTACTCCGCCTTTCGCTCCGGGGTCCAGAACCCGGAAGCGGATGGCTTGAGGTCCTTGCCCATGGAGAGTGCGTTACTTGCGAATGACGAACCGCGAGGCATCGGCAAAGGTTGTTCCGTCCCGACCGCGGAGGTCAGGGATTCGGCCTCGCCTGCTTCGCCGTTCAGCGTCTCCTCTGGCGTCGTGTCGTCGATCTCCGGCCGGTCCAGCAACGACTCTTCATCCGGCCGTGCGATCAGGGACCAGCGGTGCAGCATGCCGAAGCGATCGCTGCGGGAGCAGCGGATGGTCAATTGCCAGACGCCATGGATATTTTTGCCGTTGAAGGCGCCCAGGCTGGGTTGTCGTTTGGTCAGACCTTCGGGTTGAAAGGAGCCTTCGAAGGGCGGGCGCGCCTTGACGATCGGGGTGGACGCTTGGTCGTCGAACAGGGTGTTGTCGAAATGGTCGTCTCGGCCGCCGATTTGGGTGAACAGTTCGATCCGTGTGCCATCGGGACCGGTCAGGTAGGCGTCCAGGCCGGAGACATTGGTGTGCGTCAGCGACAGTTGCAGATTCAGGTCCGCGATGAGAAAGTTTTCCGAGATGTCGATTTCCGAGACGATGGTTTTCTTGGGCGGCAAGATTTCGGCGTCGGGGTTTTCGAATCTGCCGCCCATCATGGATTTCGACGCGATCACTTCTTCGGGCGCGAGCAGTCCGTCTTGGTTGGCATCGAGCGCGACGAACTCGGCGACCCGCGCGTCGGTCAGCTCGGTTGCAAATTCGGTCAGGTCGACTTGCTTGTCACGGTTGGTGTCCAGTTCGTAGAACCAGCCGGGCAGTCCTTCCATCAGGTCACCGGTTTGATCCTGCAGGTTTTTGAAGTAGGCGAACAATTCGTCGCGTGAAAGTTCGCCGTTTTGATCGGCATCGATGGCGCCGGTGGGCAGGCCCAGGTCGATCGTCTCGTCCATTTCCAGTCGGCCGTTGCGATTTGCGTCGAAGCGTCCCAGCACGGCGGCGGTCAACCAGAAACGGTCGCCGCCGGATCGCCACCATTCGGATCGTTCGCGGCGCCGTCGGTCGTCTTCGCTTTCTTTTTCGTTGCGTCGGACCCCCATCCCGGTTCGCCGCGCCCGTTGACGCAGTTCGTCCGAGTCGTCGCTCAACATG
Organism: Stieleria mannarensis; assembly: GCF_014154935.1. Classification (GTDB taxonomy): domain Bacteria; phylum Planctomycetota; class Planctomycetia; order Pirellulales; family Pirellulaceae; genus Stieleria; species Stieleria mannarensis. The sequence goes on along the minus strand of NZ_JACEHH010000036.1, from coordinate 96,107 downwards.
CGTCGGCGGGCATAGCGTTGGGCGAGTTCCAGGCGGCTGAGTTGGTCGTCGTTGTTCAGGTCCATGCTGAAGGGATCGCGATGCGTCCAACGCGCCCGCGAGGCTTCGTAGCGACTGAGGTAACCGTCACGATCGCGGTCGTAGCGGCGCAGGGTATCGTCGGCTTCTTCGAGGTCTTGGAACTGATAGGGGTATTTGACTTCCGGCAAACCGAACTCCGGCACCACCGGGTCCTCGTCTTGCGGCCGGAAACTTTTGACCGCTTGATCTCGGCTGGCGCGGACACGTTCACCGGCGACACCGTTTTTGAGCGCATGGTAGATGCGGGCTGCTTCCTGCCAGTTTTCGATGCGGTTGGGACGTTCCAGCGACATGCGTCGTGCTTCGGCGATCCGTTCAAAGTAGGGTCGAGAGAGCGTGGTGATTTCCTCGGGTTCGATGTAACCGTTCTCGTTGCGATCGAGCAGGTCCAGCGATTCGCGCAGCCCGGATTGGGCAAGTGCGGTTGTCGCGGCCGCGGCGTGGGTGACGATGCACAGGATCAAACCCATCAACCAAACGGCCGGACGCAACCTCACTTGGGCACAAGAGGTTGACGTTGGTCGGTCAAACGTAGCTACCTTCGCCAGAAGGTGGTTCCCCCGAGTCTCCCACGCTCTGGCGAGCGTAGCTACGTCCGATTGACGTCGTCCAGCTGGGCGACGTTTCATCAGCGGATCGGTCAAGCTGGAAAGTTGCTTTGGCATTATCGCTTTCCGCCGGAAGAGGATGACGAACGCGAGGGGGTGGCGCGCGAGGCCGACGCGGACACGCGTGAAGTCGATCGGGAGCGACCGTCGCTTTGCCCCAGGAAGATCTCTTGCAACACCGTTTCCAGCACCTCGCTGTTGCTGGGCGTGATCACCTGGATCATCTGTTCGCCGCGGACGTCGATGGTTTTGACCAACGCTTCGACCTCCTTAAACAATGGATCGGGCGCGGTCACGATCAGCGAGTTGCTGGGCTCGTGCACGGCCAGTGTCATCTTGGGTTCCAAGTCGCGGGCCTGTTGGGCGGCCGGTTTGGAAGCGGCTTTTTTGTTGTCGGATTTCTTGTCCTTGGGCGAATCTTGGTCCTCGTTGCGTGCCGCGTCGGCGCGGGTTGCGCCACCGCCTCCGGGAACGCCGGGGCCGGAGGTTGCCGCGGCAACCCTGCCGGCAAACGCTTGTCGGATCGCCGCTTCGACCTCCACCGCCTTGGAATTCTGTAGCTCGATCACGTGCGAGGTGCCGTAGGTTTCGATCGACGTGATGCTGCTGTCTTTTTCGATGATCCGCAGGTAGTCCTCGATCAATTCGACGTCGTCGACGGTTCCTTGAACGATCAACCGGTTCAACCTGGAGTCGGCGACCACGGTTGCGGACCCGGCGATCAACGTGATCGTGCCTTCGCGGTTGGTGATCAGGCTGCCCAGGAAGGTGTCGGTCGGGGAGGAGATCGACGCGTTGACCAGGGTGTCGCTGTTGCTGGCGACCGCTTCGCCACCGTCCAGCAATTCGGCCAGCATCCGGATCGCATCCTCGGGACGAGTGTATTTCAGATAGAAAACGATGGGTTCGGCGGGCAACGCGGTGCCGCGCCCGGCGAGCGTTTCCAGGTGGTCTTGGAACTGGTTCAGAACGTCAATGTCGTCGCATTGGATCAGCAGGCCTCGGGTGGTCAGTTGACATTCGATCGCGGACTTGGTGACATCCGCTGCGGGCGTTTGCAGCAGTCGGCCGCGGTCGGAGACGGAAACGAATTGGGGCGGCGTCTTGCTTTCCAATGCATCCAGCAAATCATCGCCTCGCGGTGATCGTTCGTCGGCGGAATCATGGACAACGCGTTCTCGTTGGCCGCTGTCAGCGGATTGGTCGGATTCAAAGAACACGATCGGATTGGGCAATCGCCAGAACCGGGCGGCCAACATCAGCGATTGCTTGGCATGGTTGCCGGTCAGGGGCAGCAAGCGGATGCTTTCGCTGGAAGCGACCGAGTCCTGCTTCTCATCCAGGCCTTCGACGATTTGCTTGATCTCGTCAATTTGTGATTGTCGGCCGCGGACGAACAGTCGTCGGTTTTCCGGATCGGCGTCGATCTTGGGCGGCGGCAGGGGCATCTCGTCTCGATCGCGATCTCTTCGATCGTTGTCGTCAAAGTCGAACGGCAGGTCGAGCATCTGTTCGATCAAGGCGATCGCCACGTAGGGATCCACGGTCTTCAACTGGATGACTTCGAATCGGGCTTCGTCGGCGGCCAGTTTCTCGACCGTCTGTGCGATTTCTTCTTGGATCGACGGGGGGGCGAGGGCGACGATGGTGCCCGCGGTGACATCCTTGGAAATCCTGATGTCCTTGCCCGCCATCAGGGTTTGCAACACGTCGTAGGCTAAGTCGACGTTGCCGCCGGCGACTTCGTGCGTCTGCAGTTTGGCGTTGGTTTCGGCATCGGTCAGCGAGGGGGCCGGAACATCGATCGATTCGACCAGCTTTTCGATCAGCTTGACCTTGTCTTCGATGCCGGTCACGAAGATGTTCTTGCCTTCCAGGTCGGCCGATAGACTGACATCGATGCCGATCATTTCACCGGTGGCCAGGCCCAGGTGCGGTCGGGCGACCAACAACACGTCTTCCGCCTCGACATGTTCCAGCGGAAAACTTTTGACGATCGTGCCGTTATCTAACTTGGACGGTTCGAAGGAATCCAGGATCGCTTTGACGTTTCGGAGCTTCGCCACCGTGTCGGTCACCATCAACTGATTCGTTTTGTTGAAGACCGCGGGCGTCATCATCAACTTGATGGCGCCGAGTTCCTCCACCGCCTCTTCGGCCGAGAGGGCTCCGAGTGGAAATAAACATTTGACGACGTCGTGGCTGTTTCGATCTGCCAACTCATCGGCGCGAATCAATTCGGCCAACGCGTCGAGTTGTTGCAGACTTCTCGGGTCACTCAGATTGATGACCGACAGCAGATTGCCGCTGCGTACCAAGGTGTATCCCTGGGGCAACAGAAACAAATTGATCCGATCGATCGCTTCTTGGTGCGTGAATGAATTCGGGTCGCTGTAGGTGAAGCTGCCGGCGGGGACTCCGTCGATGTGCAGTGCCAGGTTGGCTTCTTCGGCGATCCAATCGATCACGTCCCGCCATGGCACCCCGGTGAAGGCGAATCGGACTTCGCCAGATGCCGCCGTCGTGTCGGGAGTCGCCGTCGGAGCCGGGAGTTGGGGAATCGGTGGTTCTTGCACCGACTGTTCTTCGGCGGGCTGTTCTTTCGATTGTTCTTGAGCGGGCAATTCCTGGGCCCACAGCGGTGGCGGTGAGGTGACGCCGCCGGCCAGTGCGGCGACAAAAACGAGACGAAAGACGCCTGGGCCCGGGGGGAAGAGGTGGGCATGCCGTGATCGATTCATTCGGCAACTCGTTGATCGTTGGAAACGCCCGCGTTGGATTTCCAGCAGGCGTTGGGGTGGGGCAGGATGCTGGCGGGGGACCGGAGGGGGCCGATCGCAGCATGGGTGGGATAGTATAGAGGGTAGTGAAGCTGGCGACGAAGTCAATCTTGTTCAGCTGGTGAACTTGATCAGCAGCCAGTCGCCCAGGCGTGGAAAGGCGTTCCCGAGCACGATCAGCAGCCTCAGGTAACCGGGCAGGATGACATCGGTGCGGCGCCGCCGGGCGCACCGCAGCACGGCTTCGGCGACGCGTTGTGGCGCCAGACCCTTGACTTTGGTGCCGCCGCCGGGGGCCGAGGCGGAGGCGGGCAGGGATCCATCGGTGCGGTCGCGATAACGTGTGCCGGCGTCCTCGCGACGAATCGGGCCGGGGCTGACCAGGGCGACGTGGATGCCCCGGTCCCGCCACTCCAATCGCAACTGTTGCGTCAATCCGGTCAGCGCGTGTTTGGCCAGATTGTACCCCCCCAGGTACCGCGCGCCGACTTTGCCGGCCAGTGAACCGATGTTGACGACGCTGCCACCGGAGCGTTCCAGCAATCCGCGAAAGGCTTGGCAGCAGAGCAGGGTGGTGGTCACATTTTGGTCGATCAGCTCGTGCACACGATCCGCGGTCAGTTCATCCGCCAGACCGCGATCGCTGGCACCGACGCAATTGACCAGGGAATCCAGACGTCCAAATCGACGCTCGACCTCGATCGCAAGGCGGTCACATTCGTCGCGCCGACCGACGTCACCGGGCAGCGTTGCGACGCTTCGACCGAGGGGCGACGGAAGAAATTGTTTTGCCGCATCGAGTCGCTCGGCGGATCGGCCGACGATGATGACCTGGTATCCGGCGTCGGCGAACGTCTCTGCGATCACCAATCCCAACCCCGCAGAGCCCCCGGTGACAAGCGCGACCGGTCGGTGGGGAGATTGCGGTGAGACGGACAATGGGCCGGCCGTGGGGAGTGGGGAGAGCAGGGGAGGGGAGAGCAGGGCAGGGCGAGCTAAGGGAACTTGGTTCCCATTGTAGGCAAAGTAATGGGGATCGAAAGTGACCCCCCAGGCCGACTTTCTTTGCAGATTTCGTCTTCCACGTTACAACGGTCCGCATCGATCGATGGAAACGCCACCACCAGACAGACAATGCCCATGCCCAGTCCGACGCTTCATCAGTCATGCACCAAGATCGTCGCCACGGTCGGCCCGGCCTGTGATTCACCCGAGCAGCTTGCCGAGTTGATTCGGGCCGGCGCGGACGTGTTTCGAATCAACACGGCCCACGGAGAGATTACGGATCACGAACAGAAAGTCACGGCGATCCGTCAAGCATCGGAGCTGACCGGCACGCCGGTCGGGATCCTGTTGGATCTGGCCGGGCCGAAGATCCGCTTAGGGGAGCTGGTCTGCGACCCGCTGCAGTGTGACGTGGGGATGGAGCTGACGTTCATCCGAGAGGGCGAGCCGGCGACGCCGCACGAGCTGACGGCGACCTATCCCAAACTGATCGACGAATTGCGGCCCGGCAATCGCGTGATGTTGGCCGACGGTTTGGTTTCGTTGGAGGTGGTGTCGGTCGATCGCGAGCGCGCGGTCTGCCGCGTCACCGCCGCCGGCGAAGTCCGCAGCCGGCAAGGGATCAATTTGCCCGGCGTCAAATTGTCGGTTTCGGCGCTGCAACGCAAAGACATCAAGAACGCGATCTGGGCTGCCGATCATCAGATCGACTTCATCAGCCTGTCGTTCGTGCGGACCGCCGAAGACGTCTACTCGCTCAAGAGTGTTTTGACGGCGCACGATTGCGACGCGCTGGTGATCGCAAAGATCGAAAAGCCCGAAGCGATGGAAAACCTGGAAGACATTGTCGACGTCGCTGACGGGATCATGGTCGCACGCGGCGATTTGGGGGTCGAAATCGATGTCGCCGAAACGCCGATGGCGCAAAAGCGGATCATCCAGGTCTGCAAGGAAAAGGTCAAACCGGTCATCGTCGCGACACAAATGTTGGAATCGATGCATCACAGTTCACGGCCGACCCGAGCCGAAGCCAGTGACGTCGCCAACGCGATTCTGGATGGTGCCGACGCTTGCATGCTGAGCGGTGAGACGGCGGTAGGGGATCATCCCATCAAAGCGGTTCAGATGATGAGCCGGATCATGCAGTTCACCGAAAAATCGCTGCGGCACGACATGTCCGACCGAACCATCACCAATCGCGTGCATCCGATCACCACCGCGGTCACCTACGCGGCGACAAACATCGCCGAGGCGATCGGTGCGGCGATGATCATCATCGCCACCAAAAGTGGCGGCACGGCTTGGGTCAAAAGTAAGTCACGCAGCTTGATCCCCACGCTGGGCGTCAGTGATTGCGAGGCGACGTTGCGGCGGATCAACTTGTTCTGGGGGATCAAGCCACGCAAGGTTTCTCAAATGGAACACCCCGCCATGATCCGCGCCGAAGTGTGTCAGTGGGCCAAGGCAAAAGGTCACCTCAAGACCGGTGATCGCATCGTCTTTGTCAGCGGCAGCGGTGTGGTTGAGAACGCGCACAATTCCGTCGTCGTCCATACGGTGGAATGAACGAACGCGAACTTCAGTCTTTCGTCTGTGACGCGGTGGGTGCCGACGGCGTGATCGACGTCGAACCGATCCAATCGCTCTGGAGCGGCTACGGACAAATCCTGCGGATGACGCTCCGCGGGGATCATGTGCCGTCATCGGTGATCGCCAAACACATCGCCCCGCCGGGGTTTGGGGTTGCCAATCCACGTGGCTGGTCGGGCGATGTTTCGCACGCCCGCAAGCTGCGTTCCTATGAAGTCGAAACGAATTGGTATCGCGACTGGAGCCGTCATTGTGATTCGCGTTGTCGCGTCCCGGCATGCTACGCGATCGAGTCGCTTGCCGGCGGTCGTGTGCTGGTGTTGGAGGATCTGGATGCGGCGGGTTTTCCCAATCGTTGCGGTCGGCTAAGTGATCCGCAGCTTTTCGCATGCATCCGTTGGCTGGCGAACTTTCACGCCACGTTTTTAGATCGAGACCCGACCGGGCTTTGGGAAACCGGAACGTATTGGCACCTGGACACGCGGCCGGACGAATGGGCGGCGATGCAACCGGGGCCGCTGAAGGATGCCGCCGCCAAGATCGACGCCCGCTTGTCGGGATGTCGCTTCAAAACGCTGGTGCACGGGGACGCCAAGGTCGCCAACTTTTGTTTCGCCGGCGACCGTGACACGGTTGCCGCGGTCGACTTTCAATACGTCGGCGGCGGCTGCGGGATGAAGGACTTGGCGTATCTGATGGGCAGTTGCCTGAGCGACGAGCAATGCGATCGCCGCGAAATGCAGTGTTTGGACGTCTATTTCCATGCTCTGCGCTCGCGCGTCGCTCCGGCGGTGAGCGACGAACTGGAACAGGAATGGCGCTGGCTGTTCCCTTGGGCCTGGGCCGATTTTCATCGTTTCCTGTGCGGCTGGTGTGCGACGCACCCCAAGCTGACCGACTACAGCCGCCGCATGGTGGATCGGGTTTTGGGGTAACACCTTCGCATCGACATTGATGGCCTGTCGAGGTGTCCGATCTCTTCTCGGCGCAGCTGACCCCATCCACCTCCGTGCGCACAAAATTTAGCGTTTTGTAATTGCATCTGGGGTTCGGAAACGCTAAAAAAATAGCGCTGTGTTGTGGCTCAAGAATCGAACTGGAAGCGCGCGATGACGAACTTGACCAGTCTCTCTCGTCGTGAACGAGAGATCATGGAGATCATCTTTTCCGCCCGTGAGGCGACCGTCCATCAGGTTTGTCAGCGGCTTGATGGCAACCCCACCCCGATGGCCGTTCGCAGGATGCTGGCAATCCTGATGGAAAAAGGCCATCTGAAGCGGAAGAAAGTGGGCCGCGAATTCGTCTATTTGGCGAAGCAGTCCAAGCCCCGCGCCGGTGTGAAAGCGTTGCGGCAAGTGATCGACACGTTCTTTGAAGGATCGATCGGTGCGGCACTCGCCACACATTTGGAACGCCCGGGCAGCCGTTTAACGCAGGCGGATGTCAAACGATTGGAGCAGGTGATCGAGGACTTGAAACAAAAGGAGTCTGACAATGATTGAGCCGAACTTGATTCGATGGATGGTTGACAGTGTTGTTGGCGCAACGGTGCTGCTGCTCGTGCTTTGCTTCGCATCTGTCTTCTGGCGGAACCGATCCGCTGCGAATCGTCATGGATTGTGGGCCGGTGGGTTGATCGGATTGATGGTAGTGCCATCTGTCGTGGCTTTCGGGCCGCGGTTGGCCGTGCTGCCAAGTTTTGACGGTTTGGCCATAGAAACAAACGCGAACGATTCAGAGGAAAGCGTCAGGTTCCCTGGTGACGCGATTTCAAGTCCATGGATTGCGACCCGGGATGAACATGGCGATGAACGGAAACACTGCACCATAGATCATCAGATACACCGGTCGGGAGTGCAGCCGACGGGCCTCGATTCGGTGACGCGTTGGTCGATGCCGGCTGTGTGCCTGTTCGTCTGGATGGTGGGCAGCGCGATCGTCTCAATTCGATTGTTGATATCATTCGTTTGGCTGGCTTCGATCACGTGTCGGCGGACGGGGATTGCCCCTGCGCTGGATCGAGAGTTCAGGGCTTGCATTTCCATGATGGGAATTCACCGCCACGTCGAGTTGATGATCGCGAAATCGGATGTGATCCCGATGGCAACTGGGGTTTTGTTTCCGAAAATCGTTTTGCCCGCTGCGATGGCTTTGTCGACCACGGATAGCCGTCGGATCGTCATGATGCATGAACTGGGGCATGTTGCGCGACGGGATCCGCTGTGGCATTGTCTCGTTGAACTGGCTGGGGTTTTGTACTGGTTTCACCCACTTTACTGGTACGCCAGGCATCAATGTGCATCTCTTCGTGAGTGTGCCTGTGATGATCGTGTCTTAAACGCCGGCGTCGCATCGGATCAGTATGCACGCTGTCTACTCGCGATCGTTTCGGGGGCGTTCTTGCGTCCGATTTCTCGCAATCTGGGGGTCGCGATGGCATCAAGCGGCAGAATCGAAAAGCGAATTCGCTCGGTGATGAAGGAGAGGGTTGATCGAAGGCCGGTCGGCCGGGGAGGGATGGTGAGGGTTGTGCTCTTTATTGGCATGTGCCTGATTGGAATCGGTATGGTGGGCGCCGACGCTCCGCCGAAACAACCTGGAAGCCGACCGGTCGTTGCTGCGGGTGACGGAATGATCGGCGGTCAGCCCCGCCAATCGGGAACGGCAATCAAGGAGGAGGAAATTGATTGGAAGGTGGTCTCGGGACGCGTGCTCGATGCTGGCGGAGCACCTCTTCCAGGTGCTGCGATCTATTACTCCGTCTACTCTGACGATCTGTCGCGCAAGACGATTCAAGGACAAACGGCGGACGACGGATCATTCACTCTGCGATTTCGTGTGGTTTCCGGCGAAATACGATCACCCCTTGCCTGGTTCCATGCCGATGGGCACGCGATTCGCGGTGCATCGTTCGCCGAGTTAGTGGTTGATCAATCCAGTGCCAGCGGAGTGGAGATCCGATTGCCTCACGAACAAAAGCAATCAGTGCGGGTGTTCGATCCCGGTGGATCAGAGTTGTCTGGGGCGGTCGTTTTTCCAGAGTCGCTGCCAATTGACACTGTACGGGTGGTCGACGGAATCTGTGCGGTCGACGAACGAAGGGGGCTCGCTGGGAAGATTCCCCACTCGCTAGCCGAAAGGATTGCCGTTCGCACGGATGCAAAAGGGAAGGCTTGGATCAGTGCGATTCCGCTGAGTGGAGGCAACAGAATCGCCGTGCGATCGGATCGATTCGGGACACAGTTGTTTCGCCCGGCGGGGAACCTTCGTTTGCAGGACGTCGGGGAGATTCGCGGCCGAGTGGTGACGGATCATCCGGAACGGATCGCCGGGACCGAGTTGTCAATTCTTTCGCTATTGGGCGAAGATCCTGCGGGATATGCTCGAGTTCAGATTGATCAAACGGGGCGTTTTTATGTCCCCGCCTATCCCTCCAGTCGAAACCTGGTGCTTTACATCAACTGGGATGACGAATTGAAGTTCTTGCCGTCGATTGCAACACAAGACTTGGAGGTCCGCGCCGGCGAAGTCCTGGATCTGGAGATCCAGACCGTTCGTGCGGTGGAGGTCAGCGGACGCGTCTTGAAGGCTGATTCCCGCCAACCGGTCGGCGGGGCGAGGGTGTCGGTTCAGTCACGCGGGAGCCTTGTGACTGGTCGCAACACATTGACTGACGATCATGGCAAATTCAAGATTCATGCGTCTGCAGGCGACATCGTGCGGGTCGTGTCGATGGGCACAGACTGGTCGTTGTACGAGCGATATGAGTATCCCCGGACAGATCCGCTGACCATTTCCGACGATGCCGAGCAACTGGACTTGGCGCCGTTCCTGTTGCCGCTCAAGAGGATGACCCGGGGGCAACTGACTGATTCGTCGGGGAACCCGATTGTCGGAGCAACGGTGGTTTTCCAGCGTTCAGGCCGGCATGTCCACGGAAATCGGGCGGTCACTCAGGCCGATGGCAAGTTCGTCATGCCAATCCGAAATTGGGAATCAATTCGGTCCAATCCGTTCCTTTCTCGAATTTACCACTGGGAGATCGAGGAGGGAGAGCGAGTCGAGAACGGCATCGTGACGCCCAAGTTCGCCACGTTGCATGTGGCCGAAGACGATGATAACTACGTCCGGCTTGAGCGTCGGTAGCGAATCGGGTTGACGTTTCGGGGGCAGTGAAGTCGCGATCAACGCTCGGTTTCGTCGATCAGTTCGCCGTCGGATCGGTTTCCGAGGTGGCGGTAGACCTGTGGGTCGATGTTGTGCGTGAGGAACACGACGGCGCCGTCGGCCATGCCGAAATTGCCTCCGCCGGCGTGGTAGCTGTCGTACCCGCCGACTTCCAACGCGGTGAGTTCTTGGTTGATGTGGTCGTTGTAGCTTCGGTCGATGAACTCATCGGTGTTGCGCAACGTGGCCCGCGTGCCCGTGATCCATCCCAATGGGTCTTTGTCCCCCAGGTGTTCGCCGGTCATGATCGTGTTGGTCGTCCCGTCGGTGATCTGGGCGAAACGGAGCGAGCTGTTTAAGAAGAAGATGCCGTTGTTGTCGTCATCGATCGGGGCTTCGACGTCGTGATAGCAGCCGGCGTAGTCTGACGTGCCGACGCGGTTCAGCCCATCGCTGCCGAACATCGTTGGATTGGAGGGGCAGCGAAAGGTCGGAATTCCGTAGGAGCGGACTTCGGCGTTTTCGGGGCTGTAGGCACTTTTGCTAAGGTCCAGTTTTGCGAATGCGCCTTGCTGTTCGATGTAGGGCAAGATGCGTGCCATCCATCCGATGTGGTTGCCGGCGTTTTCTTCGTTGCGAATCGGGCCTTCGTCGTCGGTCACTCCGTCGGGCAAATGTTCCATGGAGAATTCATAGTGATGAACTGCCAGGCTGACCTGCACCATATTGTTGCTGCAGGACATTCGGCGTGCGGCTTCACGTGCGGCTTGGACGGCCGGCAACAACAAACCGACCAGGACTCCGATGATCGCGATCACGACGAGGAGTTCGACAAGGGTAAACGCGTTTCGTTTCATTGGACTTCGCTCGTTGAGTAAACGTAGGATTGGGTGGTGATGTTCGGGGCGCGACCGAGTTTGGCGGTCACGGTGGTTTGATCGGCGTTGACGGAAATCGTGACGATCGCGTCGGCGTCTTGTCCGGCAAAGGACAACGTGGGTTGCCACGTTTCACCTGTGTAGTCGGGGGCTTGTTTGGTTCGGATTGCCGCCCGCAGAATCCCCGCGTCCAACAACCGCTGGGTTTGATGCAGTTGCAGGCGGAGACGCGTTTCACGCCGCGCGGCCAAGGCATCTTTGGCGATCAATCCGATCAACGATGCGACGACGACCAGGCAAGCCAGGACACCGACCATCAGCGTGCCGCGTCGTCGTCGTGGCGGGTACCTCATGATTCGATGTCTCCGTTTTGATGACGTAGTCGCAAGCCGATCGACGTCCGCAGCGATCGCCAGAGCGGGACTTCGGACGCGTCAAAGGGCGTGGCCGATTTGACGTCCAGCTGGATCTCGTTTTCGGATTCCGATCGTTTCAGCGACACAGTCCGCGGGCGTTTGAAGCGATACGATTCATTGCGGACGACGGCGTCCTGTTTGGTTTCGGTGCGTGTGACGGATTGATCGGCGATCGCGTAGACGACGTCGTTGCCACCGACGATGGATAGTTGCAGCGTCTGGCCGGAGGTGTCGCTGGTTTGCAGGTCCGCCTCGCGGGCGACATGCAAATCGCTGCGGAGTTGCCGGCTGAGATGGAAAAAGGTTTGGTCATCCATGCGGCGATGTCGGGCGACGCTGGACCAGTCGAATGCGTGATGCACCAGCGAGATCGCAACGGTCATGACGGTGCCGCCCAGTGCGATCGCGATCGAGAGTTCACGAAGTGTGAACCCACGCCGGGTTTGGCGTCCGTGGCGATGCAAACTCATTGTTCGTCCTCCTGGTCACCCGCTGCGGGATCCGGGGTGTCGGTGGAATCGGGCGCGGGTGAAGTCGCCTCGGGGAACGGATTGATCCAGGCGACCAGCCGAACCGGTGGCGGCGCACCGACTCGGGTCCAGTCGATCGACAACTCGATGCGTTTTCCGTCTTGGTCGTCGATCGTCGCTGCTTCGATTCTTGCGTCGTACAGGACGTTTTGAATTTCGGGTGACAACGTCAGGTTTTCCAACGCCCGGGCGCGTTGCTGGGACGGCATCGCAATCAGACGATCCATTTGCCCCTGCAGTTCGTCGGCGGCAAACTGTTGATGCTGGGTTTGTTTCCAGATGCGTGCCGAACGAATCACCATCGGGACGGCGACCGACAGCATGACCAGCGTGACGCCGGCTGCGATCAGGGTCTCCAGCAGGACCAGGCCTTTCGGCCTGTGGCGAGTTCGCTGGGGGGGGCGAGAATGATTCATTGATGTCGGTGAGTTAGGCGAGTGAATGGACCAGGTTGGTCAGGGTTTGCATGACGGCGATCGTGATCCAGCCGACGAACAGTCCGAGCAGAATGATCGGGACGTGTTGCAATGTGCGGGCCAACAATTCGGCTTTGCGATCGGCGCGTCGTCGTTTCTGCATCGCCAACGTGTTGAGGGTCCAGGCCCGCAGTGGCAAGGCGTTGATCTTGCCGATCTGGGTGGCTTGGTCGCCGTCGATCAATCTTTGTCGGGCCAATTGAGCCCAAACGTCGTCATCGTTTTGAGCTTCGGTGCGGGCCCGTAGCAATCGTTTGCGGTAGCTGCGGTCCGGGTGGAACTGTGCCGCCGCGGTTAAGGTCGGTGCGATGGGTAGGCTCTGGGCGGTCGGGATCGCCAACAGACGCAGCAGTCCGGCGGATTGTCGCTCCGCCGCAGTCGGCAGCATTCTGCCCAGCGGCGAATAGCGGATTCTGCGCCGCACGTCTTCAAACAGCAGCAAGATCCCGCAGGGCAGGGCAAACAGAAAGACGAAGGTCAGTGTGGCGGAGAAGGTATCGCCGAATTCGACAACGGCCAACATCAACGGCGGCAACTCCAACGCGAATTCTTCGAACATGTCTTCGATGATCGGGACGATGAAAAGCATCAAGAACGAACCGACCAGGAGGGCAAAGCAGAGCACGGCGAGCACATAGCCGAGGGTGCCGCGGATGACTTCACCGACCGACGATTGGTCCTCCACGTCGCTGCGTTCCAGGAGCGATGCAAAGGTTTCGTCGAGCGTTCGGGTTTCGATCGCACACTGAATGGCCAACGTGTCGTCGTCGTCCAAGGCACCGGGCGTGTGCACGAGCGCCGCGCCGATCGAACTGCCGGCGGCGATCCAGTGATAAAGCAGCATCAGCTTTTTGCCGTAGCGGCCACGATGTTCGGCGGCCAAATTCTGGATCAGCAGTTTCGGGTCCAGGCGTTGCGAGTGGGCGAGCGCGAGAATCCGCAGCAACGCGTGCTGCTTGCTGCGCGTCGTATTGCCGACCAACCCGCTGGGAAGGATCGATTGAACAGGCCCGGTGATGAAATTGAACATGGCGGCGATTACGAGGAGAGGGCCGAAACCAGGCTGACCATCGGTGAAAACAAGGCCAGCACCAGAAAACCGATCATCAAGCCGACGCCAATGACCGTGACTTGCCCCAGCACAAAGGCGACCCAGTCTCGGCGGCGAATCGACAATTCGCGGTAATTGGTGGCCAGTTCGCGAAGCATGGTCGTGTTGGGTGTCGATTCGATACGCCCGGCGGACTGGCTGGCAGGGTTGAGCGCGAACAGGAAGTTCGGCGGGCAAACCATCGCGGCACGTGTGCGATGCAGATTTCCGGCGTCATGGCCAGCTTGAATCGCAAGGTCGCCGACCAGGCTTCTGATGGTCACCTCGGAAGCGGACTCCGCGGCGATTTTGAGCGCGCGATCGAGTGCGATGCCTTCATCGAGCAACTCGGCCACTTGTAACGAAATTTTCGCCAGCGACTGTCGGATCGTCGGGCCGTCGATCCTGGGGGCGAGCAGTTTTGTTTTCAGGGCACCGTCGCCGATCCAGAGCCACAACCCGCCGGCCAGGCTGGCGAGAAACGCGATCAGCAATGCGACGGTGACCAACGGCTGTGCGTTGACTGCTCTGGAGATGTTGATCAACGCTTCGGTGGTCGCCGGCAACCGCAGCCCGAACTCGCGATACATCTCGTCAAAGGTCGGAACCAGAATTGCGATCACCGCAATCATCAAGGTGGCCGCGATCGCCAACAGCACGACCGGATAGGCGATAGTGCGGATCTTTTTGGTTCGCAGGCCGTGCTGAAACGCGGATTGTTCCAGCATCGCGGTCAACGCATCGGTCGTTGCCGCGGATGATTGAAGCGTCAGCAGCCAACAATGTTCTGGATAGTGGGCGACCAAATGCGCCGAGGAGACGTTGCGGTCCAGATCGACGGCGAGTTGACGCAGCGTGTTTCGCGTCCAAGCCCCGGGGATCTCTTCGGCGATGTCGCGCAACTGTTTGGGCAGGTCCTTTCGCACCATGCGGACCTGGTCGATGCGATCGTAGAGCGACTTCATCGGAACCAGTGTTTCGGCTCCGCCGGCAGCACCGCCCTTGGACTGGATCTTCATCGATTCAACGCCTCCATCGAGCTTTCATGTTGCAAGATGGCGATCCAGGGCAGGAACGTTGCCAGTGCATAGCCCAGCACCAGCAGCGCCGCGATCAAAAGGCCGACGTAGCCAGGTGTTTTGGAAAAGAAGGCGTGGCGACGGTCATCGGCCAGAAAATGGTAGAACCGAGCCAAACGTCCGAGCGCCCGCGGCCGTGAGGGTGGGGTTCCGTCGCGGACAATACTTTCGGCGATCGGTCGGACGGGCAGCTGGGGCGAAACACTGGTGCCGGCCAACGAGAGCGCCGTTTCCGGTTCGACACCCGATCCGACCAGTACGGCCAAGCGGCGCGATTGTGATTCGGCCGCCAGCCACCGCGCGTACTGGGAACTGCCCGGAACGAGATTCAGCAGCGGGCCGGCGGCCAGTTTTCGCCAGACCCACCAGGTTGCGATCATCACGAACGGGAAGCCGACAACCCACAGGGGCATCGCCTCGCGGACCGCGATCAACCACCGCGAGACACCACTGGGCGTCAGACCCTGCTGGGTGTATTGGGCTTGGATGTGGGGAACCGAAAACGTACACAAGATAATCATCCCGATGTACGCCAGGGCCGCAACGATCAGCGGCTCCGTGATCGCCTGACGGAGCGGGGTGGCCGCCGCGTCGCGATCCAAGTTTTGGATCGCAATCGATTCAAAGATCGGAACCGGATCATCGGACTCCAGCAGCATGCGGGCGATCGCCCGGTAGCGATCGGGCAACGCGTGTCGCTCAAGCAATGCGTCCGGCGCGAGGTCGCGGCCGACGTCACTGAGCAATCGGTCATTGATTTCACGAAGCCGCTCGGCGGTGTCGCCGCCGAGCCCAAAATCCAGCGGGATGTTCAGATGCAAGATCGCGATCGCTTGTTGGTTCAACGAAAGCAGTCGTGCAGCGGTGGTGTCGGACATGAAACAGCTTGCCGGCGGCGGAAACGATCATCAGGGCAAAGGGCTGATGCGCCGGGGCTGTCGATTTGTCTGACCGGATGAAGAAAAACGTGGAGATTCTCCGCGGGGGGGAAGTGGATCCTGGCCAGAGCGAGGCCGGGGTAGCGAAACTCGCCAAGAGTTTCGCTTCACCTGCGGCCCGCCGAAAGTCTTGGCGACTTCCGCTACGATCCAGAGACGCTTGCGATGCCAGCGCGCCCTACTGGACCGGTACCAACCGGCTGGACTTGCCCATTCGCCCGTTGGCGGCCGACGCGCTGTGATCCAACAGGAACGGCCCGACGCTGCGGTCAAAATGGTGCAGCAGCACGGTCGAGTCATCGGGTTGGTGACGTTTGGCAGGCGTGAAGTCGCCATCGTAGCGAACGCCGGTCGAAAGTCGAAACTCGTTCAGTTGGCCGACGAAGGACCGCGTCGCGTTGCCGCCATGGTCCGGGTCGGCACCCAAGTACAGCGGCAATCGGTTCGATTTACGACTGCCGGTGGCGGATTTGGATGCGACCCGTTTGCCGTCGACATACAGCACGACGTGGTTGCCGTCGTAGACGCCGGCTAAGTGAGACCATTGGTTCAGTGGCAAGGCTTCTTTGCCGATCGCCGACACATAGCGGCCGCCCAGATGCACGTCGAACTGGACGACGCCGTGGTCAGAGAAAAACGCATACTCCGAGCTTTGCGTCTTGGCGATGATCGCGTCGAAACCTTTGTGTTGTGTCGGTTTGATCCAGGTTTCGATCGTGAAAGGGCCGGCGGGCAAGTCGAACGCGTCGTCGTTGATCGCGATCGCAGAGGCTTCGTCGCTGACCAACAGGGCCTGATCGGAGGCCGTAGCAAAATAGTCGGCCGGGACTTGGTCTAATCGAATCTCGATCGGAACGTCGGTCGGCGGCAAGTCGACGGCGGCCTTGTCGCCCAGGTAACGCATCGCGACGGTGACGGCCGGGTTGGCGCTGCCGACGTCGCCGGTTGCATCGCGTCGGATCAGAAACTCGACCGTTTGGCTGGCTTCGGAATCGAGCGTGATGTGTTGGTGATCGAGTGTGGACAACCACCCGCTTTGCAGTGTTTCACGCGACATCAGCAGCGTCACTTCGACGGGGTGCTCGGCCGGGTTGGTGACGTTCAACTTGACGGTCCCGCGGGCCGAACCGTCGACGGACAACCGCACCGGTTTGGAAACCTGCTTCGGGCGAATCGACCGGGCCAGTTCCAGTTCTTTCAAGAATTCCGGCGTGAATTGCTTGGGATCGAACACCGCACCAACCGGCAGTGAGGAGACGGTGATGCGTTTGGGGCGCACGGTGACGATGTTGAAGTGGTGCAGATGGCCGGCGCCGGGGATCGGGGTGTCATTGGGGATGTGTCCGCCGGTGGTCGCCAACGCATAGTACTCGATGCCGTCTTTGACGCCGTCGTATCGCATCTTGTGGATATGCCCGGCAAACACGGCCGATACATTGCCCGCGTCGGCCAGACGTTGGTGCACGTCGTCCCAGTTGGAACCGGTGTACCCGCCGCCGATCCAGCGTGGATGATGCAGAAACACGAACACGTGATCTTGATCGGACAGGTCCTTCAGGGCTTTGTCAAGAAAGTCCAACTGTTGTTGACTCATTTGTTGCAGCGCCCCGGCGTTGAACGCTTTCAAGTTGGTCGACGGATCGCCTTCGTCGCTGTACAGGACGATGAAGCCGGCGTTCTTGTGGCGGAACGAATACCAGAGCGGTCCGAAGTGTTTTTCATAGTTGGATTCATGGTGTCCCGGCGGTGCCGGGTTTTCGCCGCGCCAATAGATGTCATGGTTTCCGGCGACCGGAAACCAACGCATCTTTAGGCGGTTCATGATCGCTTTGTATTCGTCGGCTTGCGTCAGCCACTCGGGGGTTTCGTTGTAGCCTTGGATCAAGTCGCCGACCGTCATGACCAGATCGGGGTCCAATAAATTCGTATCGGCGACGGCTTGCTCCAGCACTTTCAGCCCGGCCGGGACGCCGCCGGTTCGGTCGCCGTAGACGATGAACTGGAACCCGTCTTCGGCCACCGTCGGCGCGATGACCTTCGCCGTCGATCGCGTCGTCAAAACGCTCGGGGGTGTGTCGTGTTTGTGTGGGAGACCGCCGGCGGTTTCGTGAGCCAGTGAGACGGCGGAACTAAAAAGGCTAGCGGCAACGAACAGCGTGACGCGGATGGATAGATTCATGGATGCAATCGGGTCGGGGTGGGCGAGTGAGGTGGGAAACGGTTTCCGACTCACCTGTCGGTTGAGTCGGTCATTAGAACGCGGGGAGGAGATCGGGAAACGCCTGTCGGCAAAACTAAACGGAACCTTCATTCCCTTCATCGGGACCGTCGAGCACACGAAAGACTTCGGCCAGGGGGATGGAAAGCCCCGGCAACACGTCTTCGCCGTCGAGCGTCTGGGTTTCATCGAGCACGGCGTAGTCGGTCATCGATCGCCAGATGGCGACGCTGCGTTGGACGGGATCGACGATCCAAATCAGTTTTACTCCGCGGGCGAAGTAGTCGCGGCGCTTGTTGGTCATCTCCGTTCGCGTGTTGCCCTCGCTGACCACCTCGACGACCAGATCGGGGACGACCGCGGGAAAGGCTTCGATGGGGACCTTGCGATCGGGAAGACGTTCCCACGAGGTGAACGCGACGTCGGGGCCACGGACCAGATTCGGAGCCAAGCGGAAAAAACCATCGGCGCCGGAAACAACTCCGAGTTGATTCTTCCGTACGAGTTGGTTGAGCAGTTCAATGAACACGGCGGCAATCAAAGACTCTCGATATCCCATCGCCCGCTCCACCAGATAGCCGTCGATCAATTCACATAGATTTCCGTTTCGGTGCGATTCGCTTAGTTCATCCGGGCCGGCAGGGGTAGCGCATCCGGCACGCAGCCGATCGGCGGCGATTCCACCTAGATCTGTCAGCACATCGGCGATACGACTGGCGACGGACAGGTTTGCCGGCGGAAGGGCAGAGGAAGCGTCTTCCGGTGCCGCTTTGGCAGGCGGCGAACCTGTGACGGCGGGGTGGATCGGCGGCGATGGATCGGAATTCCGTGCGGTGCTCATGCCACCAGTTTAGTCCGGACGAACGCCGGGCGGCAAACGAGCTGCCGCCGGTCCTGCAAAGGGGTGTACGAGGTCCTTTTTAGGTCGTCGCGCAGAGCCCCACGGGCGCGTCCAGAAGGGCCATCGTACGTCCATCAGTCCAGCTCAATCGTGTCCATGACTTGATAGGTGGGGCCGGCCTTGTCCAGAAAGCTGGCCATCAGGTGGACTTCGTCGACGACCATTTCGCCAAACGGCGTGTCTGCCAGATCGCTGATCGCGGCGACCAATTCCTCGCCGGCCCGCCGCGAATTGCTGCGCGTGCGTCCGAGGGTCAGGTGCGGCGTGTAGTCGCGCGGTTCGGGTTTGAATCCCAAGTCGGCGAGCTGTTTTTCCAGGCCGGCGACCAGCTGGACCAGATTGCCGGTCGGATCATCGACACCGACATACAGGATGCGTGGTTTTTCGGCGTTGGGAAAACCGCCGGTGCCTGCAAAACGTAATTCGAACGGTTCGATCGGATCGGTCACTCGGCGAATCGCTTTGCACACGTCGGGGATTTCGACATTGTCGACTTCGCCGAGGAATTTCAGCGTCAGGTGAAAGTTGTCGATCGGCACCCACTTGAAACCCTGGTCAAGCGGCTTGAGTCGTTTCATGATCTTGCCGGCCGCCGCAGTCACAGCGGGAGGGACCGGAATGGAGATGAAGGAGCGGATCGTTTGCATGAATCCAACGCGTGTCTTTACACTTGATTAACGAAATGAAACCTTTTGTGCCCCCACCGTTCAAACCCGACCTGCTGATGCGTGGCGGGCATTTGCAGACGCTTGCGTCGCTGCGGGCGCCGGCCGAGCAGCTCGCGCCGGTGCATCAGCACGTCGTCGAGTTGCCCGACGGGGACGCCATTGTGCTGCATGAAAACGCGGCGGTCGATGGTGGGCAATCCGGCCCGGCGGTGGTGCTGTTTCACGGTTTGAGCGGATGCCACGGATCGCCGTACATGGTTCGGTTGACGATGCGGTTGGTCTCGCTGGGATGGACGGTGTACCGCGTCGACATGCGGGGCTGTGGTGCGGCCAGGGATTTGGCGCGACAGCTGAGCCATGCCGGCCGCAGCGACGACGTGTTGGCGGCGATCGATTTTGTCGCGCGGCGTCATCCCGCCACGGCACTGTCCGCGGTTGGCGTGTCGTTGGGCGGAAACCAGTTGCTGCGTCTGGCCGGCCGGATCGGCGCCGGGCTGGACGCGCGTCCGGAGTGGTTTGACCGCTTGGACCGGATCGCGGTTGTTGCCCCCCCGATCGACCTGATCCGATGCAGCGCGAACATGCAGCGACTCTCTCGGCGATTGTACAACTACTACTTCATCCGCACGCTGTTTGAACGCATCGCACCGGCGGTCCGTGATCGCCAGCAGTTTCAAGAAATCGCCTCGCTCGGTCGTCCCAAAACCCTGTTGGAGTTGGACGATCGATTGACGGCCCCGTTGAGCGGTTTTCAGGGGGCGTCGGAGTATTACCAACAGTGTGGGGCGATCCACGTCACCGAGTCCAACCCCGTGAAAACCTTGGTTCTGGCGGCCAAGGATGACCCGATTGTCCCCGTTGATTGCTTCACCACCGCCCGCTGGCCGGAGCAAACACAGTTGGTTTTGACCGCGACCGGGGGGCATGCAGGATTCGTCGCCCGGCGGCGGAGCCATTGGATGGACGATTGTTTGGTCGCTTGGCTGAATCGACTTTGATTGTGCCGTCATTCTTCGTGTAAGCTACTCTCTGGGGAGATCGAGATTTGAGTCGTATGGGACTGAGGCATATCCGATGGCTGGTGATTACCACGGCTGGGACCAGGAGGGCGAACGATGGCGTTTCGCGGACACCGTGGGGCGCCCCAAGAATGAGACGGTGTTTTTGATCGAGGATTTCGGCGAACCGACGTCCGCCCGTCAGGCGCTTTCGGCGATCATGTCCGCGATGGCTCAATTCAAGCAACGTGTCCAAGTCGTCCAGACCGACCGCAACGACCGATTGATCAAGAAGCTCAAAGAGGCGTCGCTGTTGAGGGTGGCTGACATCAAGGTCGGCGACACGCAGCAATGGGGTGTGCTGGGCGTGCAGACCCGAAAGCCGACTCCGAAACGTTCGAAATGGAAGTTCTGGGCATCGTAGTGTTCTGTCACAGCTTGGTTTTTCGGTAGCGGAACTCGCCAAGGGTTTCGCATTGGCGCGACGACGCCATGCCGGGGGCCGAAAGCCTGGGCGGCTTCCGCTACGACGCGATTCCGAAATCTGAGCTGCGGCGGAGTATTCGTACGCACGCCACTTCATCATCGGGGGAAAAACGTTGGTCCGGCCGTCATCCGATTCGACGCATCGCGTGCCGGCCAGTCGCACGCCCCAGAAGGTATCGCCGAAGGTGCCGCTGACGGTCGCGACCGTCGTTGCCTTGATCACCCTGGGTGTCACTCTCCAGCCGCTAGCCGAACTGGAATCGTCGGCGACGTGGTCTTCAACGACGCCATCTAATTCCCGCCCGGCAGTGTCCGACGAAACCGCCAAGCGTGTCGCTCGGGCGCGGTTCTATGACACCGAAGTCTTGCCATTGATCGCCGAGGTCGACGCGTTGAATCAAGCGACGGCCGATCGCTGTCTTCATCGCATCGATCGAATCCTGCGGCGGTACCATGCCGGTGTCGAACCGTTTGTCGCCGACATGACCAGCCTGTCGACGCGGCTGGGCGTGCTGAAGCGGATGCCCGGCGGATGGTGGACCAGCGACGGGCGAGTCGAAGCCTATGTGCAAGAAAAATTCGAGACGCATTTGTTTTCCGAACAGACGCTGTTGGATGACATCTCCGGCGCGTTGCTGCAATTCCGCAGGGACATCGACGCGAACCAGACGCTGATGCTGACGCGAGTTCAGGCGGCATTGTCGACGTCCGATTTGCCCGACGTTTCGCTGGAACAACATGATGCATTTTTTCGAGAATTATCGACCGAGCTGGGAAGCTATGCGGCCGGACAGGGAGCGACCAGTGTGGAGAACATGCTGGGCGCATTGGTGCTCGGCGAAGTCGGCGCGTTTGCCGCCCGGTCGGTGGTCGCCGGTTTGCTGGTCCGGTTCGCACCCTCGGTCGCGATCAGCTCGGCGGCCGGTGCGAGTGCGACCGTGGGAGCCTCGGCGACCGGTGCCGGTGGCGGATCGATCGGCGGGCCGGTCGGCGCGGTGGTCGGTTTTGGGGCGGGATTGGCGATCGGGCTGGTGATCGACTGGTGGATGACCGAACAATTCGAAACGGAATTGACTGGCCAAATGCACGTCTACCTGAATGATCTGGAGGCGGCGCTGATTTCCGGTGGGGAGTCGGGTTCGGCGGGGACGACAAATGAAAAGGGCGCCGTCGAGTCGGCATCCGGGCTCAAGCACGCCTTGCCACAATTGTGCGGCCAACTGCGTGATGCGTATCGTGATCGTTTTTATCAGCAAATTGTCGACGGAGAATCGTCGTGATCGTTCCTACCAACCGTCGTTTGACGTTTCTGTTACTCGCCATGTCGGTGGTCATCGGCGCGATCGAGTCGCCTGTCGCCCAGGCCGCATCGCTGCCGGGCGTGATGTCAGGGACAGCGGTCGCTCGCGCGATCATGAAGTACTTTGGCAAGGAAGGCACCGAGGAGGCGACAGAGTACTTGGCGCGGCAAGGCGGGCGTGAGCTGGCCGAACGGGTCGGGGCGGCGGCGGTTCGCGAAGGCGGCCAGGAGGCGGCCGAGCAAGTCAGCCGCCTAGCCAGCAAGTATGGGCCCGAGGCGCTTTCCGCATTGGACAACGCGCCCGAGTTGGCGCCGCTGTTGGCCGCGTTGGATGAATTGCCCGAGTCGCAGGTGCGTGGCGCGTTGGCCCGTCTGTCGGCCGGATCCGCCGGACGCGAACTCGCCCAAACCGTTGGCCGCGTGGGGGTGTCGGCACTGAAAAGTGAGTTGAAACATCCCGGCGTGGGAGGCATGCTGGCGCGGACACTGGGCGATGACGGCGCGGAACTGGCGACCAAGCTGACCAGCGATCAAGCCATCGCCGTCGGGCGGCACGCCGATGATCTGGCCGCACTGCCCTCGGCGCCTCGCCAAGGTGTGCTGGCACTCCTGCGAAACGATACCGAACGGATGGTCGCCTTCATGGGCCGGTTCGCCGCGGATAACCCCGGCAAAACATTGTTCACCGCCGCGACGACCACCATCGTTCTGGCGGAATCCGAACGGATTCTCGGCGGTGACGAAATCGTCTTTGATGCCGAAGGCAACCCCATCGTCGTCAGCAAGGCCGGCATCGCGGGACGCACGATGAAGGCCGGCGGAGAGGCGATCGCACATGTTTCGGTCAATTATCTCCAACCGTTGCTACTGACCGTGATCGCGTTTGTCGTGACCTTTGCCACGCTGTTTCTGTTGCTGAAATTGTGGCACGCCCATCAACGCGAAAAGTTGGTGACCGAGGGGATGTTGAGGGAACCGGAGACGATCGAGGGATCGGTGGTGGAGAAGAAGGCAGAATGATGGGGGAATGCCAGCGGGAAGCGTAAGCGAGCGGCCACGCTCGATAGGGAGAAGGCAAAACGATGAGGAGAGAGAGGCAGAATGATACGGGGCAGAATGATGTGGGAATGCCAGCGGGAAGCGTAAGCGAGCGTCCCGCGCTCGATAGGGAGACGGCAAAACGATGGAGAGAGGCAGAATGACGGGAAGGTAGCGGAGCGTGGCGGCGCTTGTTCGGATTTATCACTCACCCACAGTCCCGTTCTTCATCATTCTGCCCCGTATCATTCTGTCTCCCCGCTCACCCATGGCTTTCAAACCCCGTCACCGCACCTCTTTGAATTCGCCGTTGCTCGGTTCGCTCAGGTTTCTTAGGAACGTGGCCATCAGCGGTTCGACGGCGATCGCGATCGTGTTGATCGTCACGTTGTGGACTTCGTTGCGGCGAAGGATGTCCAGCAAGATGGCCGAGGGATTGACGATTTGTCCGGCCGTCGGTTCGCCATCGGTCAACAAGAACACCGCCTCCAATTGCGGGTCAAAATTGAGCGATTGTCGCAGTGCGGCGTAGGTGTTGGTCGAGCGGCCGGCGGACAGGTATTCGACAAACCGCGTTGCGTTGCGTTTGTTTTCTTCGCTCGCTGGGACAAGCTCCTCGCGCCACGCACGGACTTCGTTATCGAACACCAGGATCCCGAATTCGCATTGTTCATCCAGGCCGTTGATCGCCGTGATCAATTCCATTTTGGCGCGTTGGATGCGGGCGCGGCCGCCGACGACCGTCCGCATGCTGCCGCTGCGGTCGATCACGAACAGCAAGCGTTTGGCAAAGATGTCGATGCCGTAATAGTGTGACGGTTTCAGCCGTTTTTCGCGGGCGTAGGAGGCGGCGGATTTGCTCGGTTGCAGCCCCATCCGCTCGGGCAGCGGCATCGCCGGTTTGCCATCTTGGCTGAGAATTTCGTTTGCTTTGGCCAAGTCGTCTGGTTCGGGGGAATCATTCTCAGGCGACAAACCGACCAATCCCCGCCAGGTTTGGAATCGTTCCTTGTCACCTCCGAAGTCGTCTTCGCTGACGTCTTGAAACTCCTGGTCCAATCGGTGGGCCAGCTGTCCATCGACGCGATCAAACAGTTTGGCCAGGC
The DNA here is from genome assembly GCF_014154935.1 of Stieleria mannarensis. Lineage (GTDB taxonomy): Bacteria > Planctomycetota > Planctomycetia > Pirellulales > Pirellulaceae > Stieleria > Stieleria mannarensis. Next base: position 71,754 of record NZ_JACEHH010000036.1, on the reverse strand, counting down.
CTTCCCAGGCTGCGGGGTGGTTCATTTGCTTCAATCCTCGCGCGAGCGTGAATCGAAACCCGTAACTGTTTTCAAAGTGGTCTGATTCGATCAGGCCGATCAGGTCCTCGATCGCGGCGTGATGTTGGTTCTTGCTCAAGGTTCCGATCGCCGCCATCGCCCAAGTGACGCGGTCGCACGGGAGCAAATCGACAAGGGCCTGTGTCGCTTCGGGGCGATCGATCGTTCCGACGAAATCGATCATCATTCGCACGCCACCGGGAAGTTCGGGTTGTCCCAGTTTTTCGGCGCGATCGAAGCGGGCATCCTTGCGGAGTGTTTCCAAGGCGTCGACGATGATCGGTAACGCGTACAAGCGACTCTGAAAGTCACTCGGGATGGACTGCAGGGCCACGACACGTGCCTGGTCGTGTCGGCCGATCAGCAGCCGCCGGAACCGGGCTTCATTTCGATCTGCCGCCGCAGCGATTGGCGGAAAGATCGCCAGCATCGCCGTCAGGGCCACCACGAACGAGAGGACGTGCCGACGCGCAACAGGGTGAATCGTCGTCGCTGGACCGGGTGTCATGGAGACGTTCTCCGCTGGAAGGATCGCCCAGAAGCGAGAGGCAGGATGTGTTCGCAAACGTGTCCATCCTACCGCCTCGGACACCCCAGGGTAAAGCGCGGCCGCGGCGGGGGACCAGCTTTCGCCGGCCGTTTTCGCTGTCTTGAGTACGACAGCCCCTTCCGGGCTGTCGCGGTTCGCTGCGAGGGAGGAAGTTTGTATTACTGAGCAATTTGACAGCCACCTGAGATTCTCTCTCTCAGGGAGAGACGGCGTTTGCGCAGCAAGCAAACGCCAGAGAGGGCCCGCGGCTTGCGAACGTCTTGGCGACTTCCGCTACGATCGAATCAGCCACCTATACAATCGAGGTCCCAAGCGGCGATACGAGTCGCCTGAAGGAACCGTCCACTTTTGGACTGAGGCAAATCGCGACAGATCCGAAGAATCTGGCCGATCGGGTGTGAGGTCGACTGCGGAGGGTGTGCGACGTTCTTTCTAGGTCGTCACGCCGAGCCCCACGAGAGACAGCCCGAAAGGGCCATCGTACATCAGAAAAACGATCGCCCTAAGCTGGACGGTCCGTCAAGACGAGACACCAGCGCGCGCTAGGAACCCTCTGATTCAATCTCCAGCGTCACCGGGGCGTCGAGCGCGGCGGGGGAGGTTCTGCCGGTCGTTAGCGTGATGACCAATTGATTGGCCGACTGCAAGCTGGCGGTGATGTCAATGCGGATCGGGCCGGTCGCCTTCGATGGGTGAACAGACTGGTGGACGAGCGCGTCGTTGATCCGGATCTCAATCGATTCGGCGGTGTGGTGCGGGAGGGACAGCCAGACGACGTCGGCGGGCGTCAGACCGGTCGGTCGGTTGAAGGCTCGTCGGTAGCTGATGACCGAACCGTCGGTTGTGGTCGGCGGCTGGGTGTCGGGGACATCGACCTTCTGCGGAGGGGAATGTGGGTCGAGGGACCGCAACCAGGGACGGCGAAGGCGAATTGTGTGCACGGGCTTAATAGGAAACGGGGCTCAACGGGAAACGGATTCAAGGGGGGAAGGATGGTGACGGGAAGGACTGAAAAAGCGGGCCAGAAGAATGGCTGACCCGGCGGGGAAAGAGGTCGGAGGGGCAGGAAAGAAAAAACCGCTGGTGAATTGTCACCAGCGGTTTCGTTCTTTGGAAGGGATCGGATCTGACGATCAGAAGATGGATCCGATGATTTGGTCGATCGCGTTACGGTAGTCCTCGAATTCGTCTTCGACCAAGTCCTCGCTGGTTTCGACGAAGTCAAAGTCGTCCATGCCGCCGAAGAATCGCACGCCAAGTCCGTCGCTGGTGACGACAAATTGATCCAAGTTCAATCGAGCCGACTTCACTTTCCCGTCGGCCGCGTCGATGATCGTCAGCAGTGCGGCGTCACGGGCATCGTTGAGCACGACTTCGGCGAACTCGGGGTCGAAGCCTTCACCGGCAACAAACATCCGTTGAGTGCCGTCGGCGTTCAGGTGGACCGAGCCACCGCCCAAGCCCTCGGGCAGACTGGAGGTGTCAATGATGCCGGCATCGATGTAGGACTTGGCCAGCAGGTCCAACCGCTGCTGGACGCCAACCAATCCGATCGCGTCGAGCGTGGGGCCGGATGCCGAGGCACCACCGGCATCGCTGATCACGATTTGGCCGCGGGTGCTGCCGGTGAAGTGGACCGAGTCGGGGACGTCATACTCGACGACGTAGGTTCCCGGGAAGAGGCCGGTGAAGGAGTAAGCACCGTCCATGTCGGTCAGGACTGACTTGACCAGTGTCTCGCCTGAGGAGGTGACTTCGTGCAGGCGGATGGTCACGCCGGCGAGTCCTTTTTCGTCGGCATCTTTCACGCCGTTGCGAACCGGTGCCGCGCCGCCGCGGACCGCCTCGCTGTTTTCGATGTGGTCGATGAACAGCTGGCCCGAGATGGTCGACGGGACGATGGTCTGGCCGATGATGGTGACCGTTGCGGTTCGCGGGGCAGAGTTGCCGTTGTCGTCGCTGACGTTGTAATCGACGATGACGACGGCCGATTCGCCATCCTCCAGGTCGACATAGGCCGACGGGTCGACCAACAGGCGATTGTTGGCCGCGTCGATCGTCACTCCGCGTGCATCACCGCTGCGGACGGTCGCTTCGGTGACCGAGAGCGGGTCGCCGTTGGGGTCGCTGGACCCTTCGAGCAGATCGATCGTTTGGGCGGCGTCACTTTCATTCAGCGTTACAGCGATGTCCGGGCCGGGGATCGGCGTATCGGCACCACCGGTGATCGTGACGGTCGCCGTTTGATTCAGAGTGGCCGTACCGTCGGTGACTTCATAGGTGAATACGATTTCGACCGACTCGCCCTCTTCCAAGCTGCTGTAGGCCGAGGTGTCGATGCTCAGGTCGGCACCGTTGCGGGTGATGCCGCTGTCGTCACCGGTCACGTTGACGTTCTCAACCGTTAGCACGTCGTTGGTGTCGGGGTCGCTGGCACCGAGCAGCAACGACAGTGCCTGGGTACCGGCGTCTTCGCTGTAGGTTTCATCGATCGGGCCGGCGAGAACCGGTGCATCGTTGACGCCCGTGACGGTGATGGTCGCCGTTTGGGCGGCGGTACCGCCGTTGCCATCGGCGACGTCGTAGTTCACCGTGATGACTTCGTTTTCGGTCGCAGCCAAGCCGTTGAAGAAGTTGGGGTCGAAGGTCAGCGTGGTGTCATTGACCAGCGTGAATGCGGACGAGCTGCCGCTGAAGGTCAGGCTTTCGGCAACCAGCGTGTCGCCGGTGTCCGGATCGGCCGCGCCGGTGAGCAGATTCAGGGACTGGGCCGAGTCGTCTTCGGTCACCGTCAACTCGATCGGGTCGCCGACGGTCGGGGCGTCGTTGACACCGGTGATGGTGATCGTCGCCGACTGGGCGGTCGTCCCGCCGTTGCCGTCGATCAGGTTGTAGTCATAAATGATGACTTCTGATTGGCCGACCGGTAACGAATTGTACGCCGAAGGATCAATCGTCAACCCGCTCGCGCCGTTGGCGGAGATGCCGCTGTCATCGCCGGAGCGGAGGGTCAGGCCGTCGACCGAGACGCTATCGCCGTTGTCCGGATCCGAGGCTCCGTCGAGCAGATCGACGTTCGTGCTGGCGTCATCTTCGGTGACCGTGACCGACACCGCGGCGTCCGCCTCGGGGGCGTCGTTGGCACCGTTGATGGTGATGGTCGCCGAGTGCGCGACGCGTCCGCCTTCGCCGTCGATGACGTCATAGTTGTAGGTCACCGTTTCGGTGTCCGTGGCGGCCAAGGCGTTGTAGGCGGCCGGCGAAATCGACAGCGTGTTGCCGTTCCGCGTAATTCCGGCGAGGTCTCCGGTGGTCACGATCGTCGCCGCGTCGACACTGAGCGTGTCTTCGGTGTCCACGTCGGTGACGTTGGTCAACAGATCCAGCGTGGTGTCGGCGTCGTCTTCGGAGACCGTCAGGGTGACGGGATCGCCGGCGACCGGGTCACTGTTGGGGGTGTCGCCGTTGATGGTCACGCTGACGGTTGCCGTGTCGGTCCCGCCGTTGCCGTCGGAGACTTCGAACTGGTACGTCACCGTGACGCTTTCGCCATCTTCCAATGCCGAGTAGGCTCCCGGATTGACCACCAGCTGGTTGTTGGCCGCATCGGGGGTGACGCCGGTGGTGTCATCGCTTCCGATTTGGGTGATGTCAGAGATGCTGAGCGTGTCCCCATCGGGATCAGTCGCGTTTTGCAGCAGGTCGATGTTGAACTGGGCGTCAAACTCGTCGTTGGTGGTTGAGATGTCGGCGCCCGCATCGGGGGCGTCATTGGCACCGTTGACGGTCAGCGAGAGCGTTTGGCTGACGCTTCCGCCCCTGCCGTCGATGATGTTGAAGGTCGCGGTGATGACCTCCGTGGTGTTGACCTGCAAACTGTTGTAGGCCGACGGGGTGATCGTGATCGTGTTGCCGTTGAGTGCGACGCCCGAGGTGTCGCCACCGGTGAAGTTGAACGCATCGACCGACAGCGTGTCGCCGTCGATGTCATTGGCCCCGGTCAGCAAGCTGGGCATGGACACACCGTCGTCTTCGCTGACGGAGATCTCCAACGGAACCGGCGAAACGGTCGGCGGGTTGTTGACCGCCACAGCACCGGTGCTGATCGTCACGCGGGCGTCGTCATCGAGCAGGATCAGGTCCTCGGTGACGACATCGTTGCTGCCGTACAGCGTCAACGGGTCGACGCCTTCACCGGGATTGACATCGATGATCAGCGGGTTGGAATCCGAAAGTTCCGCATTCAAAAAGACTTCGATGCGGAACACATCCACCGTGTCCGGCATCAAGCCGCCGTTGACATCGCGGATTCCGTTGGGGAACGCGCCGCCGACGCCACCGATGTCGGTGAATCCGGTCGCACCGTCAAACGAGCCGCGGTTGAGCAGGTTGTAGAATTCCTGATTGTTCGGCAGCGTGCGGCTTCGCGCGTCCAGGTTGAATCGCACGGCGGCCGAATTCGGTGTCGTGCCATCGGCTTCCAGCGGAGCAAACTCGCGGAATTCGATCGGGACCGCGTTGTCAAAGTTGGGCGTGAAGGTCAGGTCGGCAATATCCATGTTGCCGAATTCGTCGGCGCTATAGAAGATCTCGAAACCCAGGTCCTCACCGTCTTCGCCCTTGAGTGCGGTCGGTTCGGTGATCTCAAAACTGCCCAGCGGCATGCCGAAGGTGTTGACCAACGCGTCGCCCAAGGCTGCGGAGAATCCACCTTGGATCTGGGCGATGGTGATGTCCACCGTGTCGGTGGTGCCTTCACGACCGACGGTGACGAACCCGGATTGGGTCTGACGAATCGCACTGTCGATGATGATCTGTTGGGCTTCACGCAACACCGGCTGCAGAATTCCACCCGTGCTGACGCCCAGGTCGGGGAAGACCGAGAACGCGCCCTTGTCGTCGCCGAACGTTCGCAGGTCATCGTAGGAGACTTCCAGATAGAACGAATTGTCGATGCCGACGCCCGGGGCCTGGACGACGCCGTTGCTGACCGGCAGCAAGTTGTCGTCCTCGTCACGTGCGCTCAACATCAATTCGACCAACTCGCCCAGTTGCTCGCCGCGGGCCAACGCGTTGATCACGCTCAACGCATCGCTGGGCGTCACATTGCCGTCGGCGTTGACGTCCACCTTCCGGCCGGCAAACTCATCCGCGGAGCTGCCCGACACTTGTTCGCCGCTGGCGGCATTGGTCGTCGCCAAATAGTTGATCACACCCAAGGCGTCACTGGGCGAGATCTGAAGGTCTTGGTTGACGTCGAAACCGTTCCAGTAGTTGTGGGCGGGCTGTAAGTCGCCCGCCAGCAGTTGACGCTGTTCAAGTGCTTGAGTGGTCAGTCGTCGGTTCATTTCGCCACCGCGAGGATGCTTGGTGGCTCGGCGCTTCTGGGATCGTTCCGCACTGGAGGCGTGCAAACGGCGGCGGAGCAACTGACGCAGGCTTTTCATCTGGGGTTCCGGAAAGATGAAGTAGAACGTGGATTGCCGGTGACTGGGGGTTCGGTCAAATGGCGATTCGGAGGAGTCGGATTCTGCAGGCACAGAGCCCGGATATTCGCAGACAAGAAGGGGCTAAAAGCTCTCCAGCCTGAATATTGGCCCTATCTTATTTCCCTTTCCCGCTTTATCAACGTTTCGATTTGATGGGATTTTGGGCCGATCGGTTTGGGATGTTAGACCGCGACCAGGCTGCAAAGTTCCAGTAATTCCGATCAAAACAGTTGTCCGGGATCGGGGTGGGTCACGAAACCGCTCTCGATTTCGCCGACATCACGAAGAAAACCCGATAAAGGACGCTCAAAACCCGTGTTTGCCCCGGTTTCGTCGAGCTGCTGAACATCCGCCTCGCTGGGACTATCGGATCGGAGATTGCCAGGACTTTGATCCGATGTCCGTTGACCCGCAGAGTTCAACATTTTCCGGTCGGCATGATTTGAAGTGATGTTCCAGTCAGAATCGGCGTGCGGAAGATGAGGGCCGAAAACGCGGTCCACGGCCGCTGCAGTGGGTGGTTGGGTAGGCCAGTCGGACTGGGTTGGGTTAGATGTTCGGTTTGAATCGGATGTTTGGGGGGGCTGGGTGGAATTGTTGGAGATCAATTCGCCTTCGCCTTCGGTGACGCGTTGGATCGCATTGATGACACGCAGCGCATCGATCGCGCTGACGGTTCCGTCGTTATTGACGTCGACATCAAATCCGCTGGTTTCGTCGGCTCCCAGAGTGCGATTTCCCGATCGTCCCAAGTCGTTGATGACGATCAACGCGTCACGAATGGAGACATCTTGATCGCCGTCGACATCGCCCGGCAGTGCAGCGTTGTATCGGGGACTGTCGACGCGCTGTGCGGCGACCGCCAGCGGCGCGAGCGTTCCGGCAGCGATTTGAAACGACACCGGCTGGGTGGGGAATTGATAAATCAGATTCGGCGAGATGATTTCGACGGCGTAATCACCGTCGGGCAGGCCGTCGACAGAGAATGCGCCGTCGTGACCGAGCGAAACCAGAGCGGCCTGGCCGAATTCGATCCCCGAGACCAGGATTTCGGTTTCGGCGTGGCCATAGACCACGACGCGTGTGATGCGTCCCAGGGAATCTTCGATGACCAGTTTCTGTCCGTCACCGGCGGGCACCAAGTCGCTGGTCACCCGGTCGATGCGATTGCCTTGGGAATCATAGACATCGACGCGGGCATAGCTGCCGCTTTCGAGCCCATAGCTGCCGGTGCCGAGTCCGAGCACATCGATTTCCACGCGTCCGGTCGAGTCGGCAGCGTTGATGGCCAGTCGGGTCGTTGTGTTCCAGGTGTCGATCCATTGGTCGGCCGCGTTGTCAAAGTAGTGAAAGACTGGTCCGTCGTGCGGGCCGGTGGTCGCCGGCAGTGCGGCGACGCGTCCGTCGGCATCGCCGCCGACGCCGCTGAGTGTGATGTCGCTGGGCGTGGTCACCACGCCCGCGGGCAGCGTGTCGGCCTGAATCGAGTGATAAAGCAGGTCGGATCCGTTGCCGAGACGAACGATGAATTGGGTGCCGGCGAGCAAGGTTTCGTCGCTGTCACGCTGTCCATCGGTGTTTTGATCCAGGTACGCATACCCGCCGCCGATGCCGGACCACACGGGCGTCCATCGATCGCCGGTCAAGACGGCGCTGGTGATGCCGGTGTCGGAGTCGATCGCCCGCCAAGCGATTTGATCGAAGGGCGATTCGATTGAGATTTGCAGGTCGAATTCAACGCGTGTCGCATCGGGCGACAATGCGGTTTGCCAATTGCCGTTATCGAGTCGGTATTGCAGCTCGCTAATCCGAGCGAGCGTGATGTCACTTTGCATGCCGGCGGAGTTTTGATTGGCCAGCGTGTCGACGGCGGCGGATCCGCGGAACGAGTAGACACCGGTTTCCACGTCGTAGGAACCGATCGCATCGAGCTGGAGCGGGACGTCGGCAAGATCAAAGATGCCGTCGCCGTCGCTGTCGCGCCAGCCGATCATCGCCAGCGTCGATTCGGGGGAAACCAAGTTGTCGAACGCACGGGTGACGACGACGCCGCCCCGCATGATGCTGTCCTCTTGTTCAAATCCCGGGGTCGGGTTGTCCGAGGCGTTCAGGTTTTGCGCGTTGTAGTAGCCCCGTTGGTCGGTCCAGCTGCCGGCGCCGGGGTATTCATCACGGGCCCAAAAGATGTGTCCCATTTCGTGGGTGAAGGTCGAAGTGGGGCGATGCGACGGGACCACCATGAACAGTCCGCCGGGATAGGCAAACGCCCCGATGAAACCACCGCTCTCGAAGAAACCGTCTTCGTCGTCGGAGGAATCGACGACGAACATGGTGAACGCCCAATCGGTTTGATGGGCTTGTCGCTGTGAATCGTTGAACAGCGCGACGGCGCGTTCGATCGAGGGTGCGTCGCCATAGCCCAGCTCGGTCAGCCAATTGCCGACGTAGTTTTTGAATTTTAGGCTGCTGTTGTCGATCGGTTCGTATCCGGTGGGAACCGGATTTCGGGCATAGTGATCGTCGATCACGAAATCCAGCGTGTGGACCGACGTTTGCGTCGCCAGCAGGTCGCTCCACCAATCCACGCTGTCACGGATCTTGGCCAGCGTGTCGTCGATTTCCGTTTCGGTCCAATCCTGTGTCTCCGGATCGATCGAGCCGTCACTTTCGAAGAACACCGGCGTCACGGTGACGGTGCCGAGCATGAACTCGCCGGTGTCGACCGGGGTGGCGCCGAAGGGCAAGTCACTGGCCAGCAACCGGCGCTCTTCCATTTTCTGGAGGGCTAATCGCCGTCGCCGCCGAGGGCGATTGGGAAGGGCAGCGCGTCGTCGGGATCGGCTGGTCGTTGCACGGTTCATCAGCGGCTCAAATACTCACGCCGGACTCGTCAGGTCCCGGGCTCTTCTCAATGGTGGGGAAATCTCGTGGCCTTTGCGTGGACAGCCCTAACGGGTGGCTGTGGCGAAGCACTGGGGTTCACGTCCCGATGCTAATCGGCTGCCCCGCCAATCATGCGGTGGCTCCCCAATCATAGGTCAGAATGCTCGCGAGTCCGGTCGCGGGCTGACGGATTGTATCGGCTTGATGGGCTGCAACGCGCCTCTGAAAATCAGACGATTTGCGGCAGCCGATCGTTCGAATTATTTCGTCGAGTTTTTGCGTTTTTCTAAGTTCGGAAGCACCTCCGGATCACCTCTCGACCCTCCCTGCCAGGGAGGGTGAATTCGCAAAACCGCACGAACTTCGCAAAACCGCACGAACTCTGACAGGAAGGGTTCTGTGTTCAACCTGATCCACATGCCCCTCGCGACGCTCCGTCTCTTCCCGTCAGCAGGGTGGCTCCGGAATCGGGGGCCGATCCCCGAGGCCAGGCGAGGCGGTCGGTTCTAAAGCGAGGCGAAGAACAGGTCCAGTCCGTTTTCGTCCTCCGAGGTTTCGTTGCCGGAATCACTCACGTCGGCGGCCAATTCGTCGACGATCGCGTCGAGTTCGATCGACGCCGGCGAGTCGAAGACGCTGGTCTTGCTCGGTTGGTCGACGATGTCCGCTGCTGCGGGCGTCGCATCGGAATCCGCAGCGGCATCGTCCGACGTCGCGGGCAGCCGATCGCTGGTGACGCTTTGGTGAATCAGCAGATCGCCCATCACGGTCGGACCGCTGGCCAGGACACCCGGCGCGGCGGCCAGGTAGCTCATCGCTGCCGCTTCGCCTTCGCCTTGGCTGACCAGTCGACCGAGTTCGGTGATGACCGCGTTGGCGTCCATCGGCGACAGCAGTCCGTCGCCGTTGACGTCCGGGTACGGCGGATTGGTGATCGGTGTGACCTGCAGATCGACGAATCCGGTGTTGGCCGCGTTGCGTGCGATCGCATTGATGATATTCAGTGCGTCCAGCGGGGTGACGCTGCCGCTATCGTTGACATCGAACCGACCGTTGGGGTTCTGGAACGGGTTGTTGGTGACAAAGATCGCGTAATCTTCGACTTCACCGATCCCGCCGCTGCCGGTCGGTCCGGTGGTGGCCGATTCGCTGATGCGGAATCGCACGTAGGTTTCGCCGATCGCCGCGTTGGCGGGGACATCGATCGAGACCGTGGTGGAGGTGTTGTTGAAGACGGGCGTGAGATTCGTCCCTGGGGTTCCGAAACGTCGCCGTTCGGAGGCTTCGAACACACCGTTTTGGTTCCAATCGAACCACGCGTCCACATAGACCGGATTGTCGCTCAGCATCCCGGCGTCGGTGTTGCGGACGAACATGCTGATGTTGCTTTCGAATCCGGCTTGGAACGCTGCCGGCAAGGTCACACCGTCGTCGCCGGCGTCGGCGTTGGGCAATTCGGCATCGGAGTCGGCCGTGACGATTTGCCCCAGGCCGAGTGTCGGGTCGACGCGGTGACGTGGTCCGCCGTCGGCCAGTTCGCTGACGTACGGGGCAGGGGCGTCTCCGTAATCGAAACCAGTTCCGACAAAGATCGTCAGTTCGGTTCGACCGTCGGCTTGGTTGCTCTGCAGCAGGTTGCCCACTTGGTCTTGGACGACGACGATGTCGACCGCACCAAAACCGGAGACCCCGCCGGTGCCTTCCAGGAAGACGCGGACGTCGACCAGCGAGGTGCTCACACCGGGCAGGTTTTCGGCATCGATGGCGGCTTGGATGATCTTGACGACCTCTTCGGCCGGCTGGTCGATCGGGATGTTGATCGGGACCGTCGGCTGGTCGCCGGCCAATCCGATTTGCGTGGCACTCGAATTCGTCAGGTCGATCGAATAGGTGCTGTCGCCACCCAAGAAGATGCGTCCGAACCCGGCATTGGTCGGTGCCAAGCCGAGCCCCGAACCGCCGATCGCGATCACCAACGCGTTGATGACCTGATCCAGCGAGGCGCCGGTGTTGAAGGGGACAGCGGTGGCGTTGGGGTCGTTCAGCAAGCCGTTGTTGTCGAATTCAAAGATGACTTCGTTGACCGCACCGAGGCGGACGACGATGGTTTGTCCGTCGGCCACGTCGGCGACCGTGCTGCCGGGCAGCGGCGGGATTTCGAATCCGAAACCGGTCGCCGTTCCGATGCGTCCGGCGATTTGGATAAATCCGCTGGGGCTGGTCGCGGTCGACAACGGCGTGCCGCCGACCAGTTGCAACGTTTCGCCGGAGGCACGCGCGGTGAAGCTCAACAGCGGATCGGCATTGATCGCCGCGGCCAAGGCGGCGATGAAGTCTTCGGTGTCACCGGCCTCGGGAATCGTGACGGCGGTCGAGACCGGGCTGGCGGCGTTGTTGACATCCAGTTCGAAGGACCGCGTGACCGACCCGTCGTAGACGGTCAGGGTCAACCCATCGGCGGTGGTCGACGTCAACCCGGGCAGCATGTCGATGAGGATTCCGGAGTCGTACTCGAACACCGTGCGTTGGTTGAGTTCATCGATGATCGTGACGGTTTCGCCGTCGGGATACACGACTCCGTCGGCGGCTTGGATGATCGCGTCGCTGCTGTCGATCATGCGAATCACGTACGTCGAATCGTCTTCCCAAACACCGGCGATCGGCGTCAGGCGAATGATGTTCGTGCTGGGGTTGTACGCGAATCGATAATCGGTGCCTTCGACCAGGGCCACGCCGTCTTTGAGCAGGATCAGCGAGCTGGTCGAGACCGATCGATCGTCGATGCCGGTTCCGGGAACGATGTCGGCCGGCGCGATGCCGTCGACCAACTGAATCTCGAACGCTTGGGGTGCCGCACCGAGCACGGTGGCACGTCCGGCGTCGAGTCCGATTCCGGGGGCCAGCGGCGAGAGCAAGGTGACACGCGGGCCTTCCAAATCACCGCGGTCAAAACCGCCGCGATCCTTGAAGACGTTTTCGCCAAGCCCGCTGGGCGGTTCCACGTTCGGGTCGTCGACACGGAACTGGCCGTTGACGTCCAAGCGTGGTGCCAGCACCGGTGAAGGATCGATGCCGACGGCGCTGCGGACCGTCGTCAAACTCGCACGGTCGGGGAGTGAATCGATCGAGCTGTCGATGATCCGCGAACCCGAAGCAGGTGAGAACACGAAGTTGCCCGGATCGACAAAGACAGCTTCGCTGGGGGTCAGGAGCTGGGCCAAGGTCCCCAGTCCGACGTTCGCGCCGGTGTCGTCGGTGTTTTGGTAATACGAATTGCCACCGGACACGATGCCGTCGTTGCCGCCGTTGAGGTCGACACCGATTTCGTTGTTGGCGATCACGTTGTTCAGTAGCGTCGGCGAGGAGCCACCGACAATATTGATTCCGGTGCCACCTTGGTTGAAGTTGTCCACCGGGACGGAACTGATCGCACCGACCGCATCGATGTCCGCACCGAGCGAGCTGCCGGTCGTGTTGCCTTGACGCAGGTCGGTCAACCGGACGAAGGCGAAGCGATCATTGGGGCCGAATCCGTACTGGTCGATATCAAGCTGGTTGGTCAGACCGCCGAGGATGCCGACGTCGACAAAGTCGATGCCGTCACGGCTGATTTCGACGCGCACCGATTCGATGTCGCCGGTCTCAAAGACCACCAAGTCGTTGGTCGCATCACCGCTGCCGGTCAAGTAGTTGTCGACGAACTGCAGCGTCAAAGTACCGCCCAGGCCCAGTGAGACCGTCGTTTGACCGTCGATCGGCTCGACGCCTCGGCCCGTCGTTTGGGGCGCTCCGAGTGCCGACGTCGGCGTCTGGTGGATCAACGTCGGGGCGTCGCCGCCGGCATCGGGCGAGTAATCGACCACGGCATCGGCAAAGGAGATCTGGCCTTGGTCGAACAGGATGCCCGCAATGGTTTCCGAGGGAGCATCCACGCCGGGCGTGATCGTTCCGCCGATGATGGTGTTGTTGACGATGCGGTCGATCGCGACCGGATCCTGGGAGGTTTCGTCGAGCGTATTGTCGATGCCTTGCAGGTTGATACCGCCGACGGTGTTGAAGGCGATGATGTTGCTTTGCACGACCACGCCGGGAACCAGATTTTCGCTGTTCAGCTCGATCAGGTTTCGCGGATAACGGACGATCGAATCGGTGTCGTTGCCGGCGACCGTTGCCGAGACATCATGTTGGATATTGATGCCGTATTCTTGGTTGAACAGGAAGCGGCTGTTTTCGATCATGATCACGCCTTGGGCGCCGCGATCACGGTTGCTGTCACCGCGTAACTCGCTGCGGTCCACCGACGCCAGTGAACGCGCCGGATCGGAAACGACGACGTCGCCGACCAGGTTGATTCGCGGGTCGATCCGAGTGACTTGTTTGATCCCCGGTTGGGCCACCACCTCACTTTCGAATCCGCTGCTGGGGACCGCTTGCACGTCCAACACGCTGCGGACATCCGAACGGTTGATCGCGTCGATGATCGACGCGGCGACTTCGGTCGCCGTCTGCGGACGCATCACGCCGGTGTCTTCATCGGGGACGGTCAACGAGAACGGGACCCGCACGCGTCCGGGAGTGACCGAGTTGTTCGAATCGAACTCGAACTCCACGATCGCCCGACCGTCGGTGATCGAGAACGTTTGACCGTCCACAATGTCCGCCGCATTTCGAGCGGTGATGGAGATCGCCGAGCCCAGGCGGTCATTGCTGTTGAACGTCCGGAACTGCGAGGCGGTGGCCGAGGCGATGTATTCGCTGCCGTCGCGGATTTCGACCTGGTACGAACCGGTGACCAGGTTGCTGCGGGGGTCGTCCGGTTCGGGGAACGCGAAACGCGTGTCGGTCACAAACGCGGTGTCCAGCGGCGCGTTCACTCCGCGGGGGTCGGTCACCTGTTCGCCGCGTTCGGCCAAGCCGATGATGAAGTCGTCCAAGTAGACGCCTTCAAAATCGTTGTCGCGCGAGCCGTTGACCGGCGTGCCGCCGAATTGATCGGCGTAACGTTGGCCGGTGTTGGCGAACGGTCCGGCGTCGGAGACGGTGAATCCGGGCAACGTGACGATGGCGTTGGACGTCGGGACGTAGTTGGGGCCGGCCGAGCCGATCGAGTTCGGCAGGAAGCGTTCCAGGATCGCGGTCTGGACCGCCACGGCGACCTCGCTGGCCGACATTGCCGCACGCACGTCAATCAGGTTGGCCCCCGACACCGACGTGTTGCGGATCGTGATCAGGTTGGAACTGGATGTCAGGTCGACGGCGTCACCGAATTCGACCGTGTTGCGGTCGGCCACGAAATCGTAAAGGGTCAGGGTCGACGGCGGCGCCGCGGTGACGGCCGCTTGAATCAACGAGGAGATTTCCGCGGCCGTCAAATCGGCCACGTCGGCGGTTCCCGTCAGGCCGCTGGTCAAATCGATCGAAATCTCATTCGGTGCCGAATTGGGGTCATTGGGATCCGAGGGCGATGTGTCAACGGTCCGAGTGCCGTCATTGAGCACGTAGGTTTGACCGTCCAGCACGAAGGTCGCCCGGTTGTTCGGATCGGCCACGTAGGCGGTCGCAATTTGCGCCCCGGCCGGCGCGATCAGGGTCGGCGGGAAGTCGACGGTGAACGTTTCGCCGCTGATCCGAATCGTTTGGCCTTCGACCAGATCCGAGGCGGCGACGGTGCGAATCGAAGTCGACCCGGTATCCAATTGCCCGGCGGTGGTGAACTCGATCCGCAAGCTGAGGCCGGCTTGCCCGGCGAAGTCGGACAGCGGGACGCGGGCTTGTCGCCACGTCGCGGTGTTGTCGAACAGTTGTTGCTTGTCGACATCGATCACGTCGTTGTAGGGGGCGACCGGATCGGGATCGTCGAATTCGTCGTTCGCACCCGGGGCCGCGTTCCGCGCGGTCGTGTTGAGTGCGACGGCGTGTTCGGTGCCGTCGGGCTGGACGACATACACTCGCAACGCGTCGGTGTTTCCGCCGCCATCGGCTTCGATCAGGTAGTTGAAGTACAGGACCGGAACGTCGCTGGGCGAGTAGTTTTCCAACGAGAACGTCTTACTTTGGACTTGGCCTTTGGCACCGCCGGGGAAGTTGTACGTGTTGTTGACGCCCTGGCCGTCACGCCGCGCCGTGCTGGTCGGGTACTCCGCCGGGCTGCTGTAATTGTTCTGGAAGGACGTTTCGTAGGTGAACGCCAGCGAGGTGCTGCCGCCGTGTCCGGCGTCGCCGCTGCGGGCGCCGGTGTAGTGCCAGAGGTTGTAATCGAGCGTGCTGAAATCAAGGCCTTCGGCGTTGGTGATTCCGGTCGAGATGCTCGAACGGCCGCCGGCGAAGTAGGGCAGGAATTCCCCGTCGGTGTTGAACGCATAGATATCGCCGCCGGGGGTGATGCCAAACAGGACATCGGCAAACACTCCGCCGTCGACACTGTTGGGGCCGGCGCGGAGTCCGGTGAAGCCGCCCGGAACCCGCAACAGGTCGGTGGCCGATTCGACGTAGGTTCCGATCTGGCGGTTGCCGTTGAGGAACTGGTTGCCGCCGCCGGTCAGTTCGGCGTCGGTGACCCGGAACAAGCCGCCGGCATCGGTGATCGCGTACATGTCGTTGCCGACCATTTCCACGCCGGTGACCGTTCCGCCTTGCGGCAGGCCGCCAGCGACCAGATTTCCGCTCGCCCCGCCGATGAATCCGCCGGTGATGGAGACGCTGCGGTTTTCGGCGGTCGCGCTGGCGTTGCCGCCCAGGTTGTTGATCGCGTCGGCGACCTTTTGGGCGACGTCGGCGGCGGTGTCGGACAATTCCAGTTGGATCGGAATGCGACCGACCTGGACGCCGGGGCTGCCGCCGCTGACCAGGGCTTGGGAATCCACGCTGATGGAGGTCGCGCCGGGGACCGAGAACGATTGGCCGACGACCGTGTGGGCGATGCCGTTGGCGGTCAAGGCGTCCGTGATAGCGTCGAGCACCTCGGTCGCACCGAAGGACTCGTCGACCGGGATTGCGATGTTGCCGGCGGTCACGCCGTTGGCACCGACGATCGACATGCCGGCCCCGTCGAACGTGAACGTCGCGTTGTCAAACGCCAGGTCCGTGTTCAACACGGTGGTCGTCACGCCGGTCAGGTTGGCTTGGATCGCGAGCGCCAAATCGTTGTTGATTTGGCCCGCCGTGCGGGCTTGCCCGCTCGTCAGGCGGATGTTGATCGGGATGTTTCCCGGGGCCGCGGCATCCCCTTGGTTGACGAACTCGAAGGTCGCGCTGGCGTTGCTCGAATCAGTCACCGTCAACGTTTGTCCGATGTCCAGACCGCCGTTGGCCGAAACGGCGGCCAGTTGCAGACGCGGGCCGGCGTCGAATTCGAACACACTCGATCCGATCGTCAGCGTGTCGCCGTCCAGGACCGGAGCGCCGGTCACGGCCACGTCGCCGGCGATGTTGAATTCGAATGTCGTCGTCGTGGTGCCGCTGATCAGGGTGAACGTGTCGCCGTCGAAGAGCTGTTGCTGCAGCAAACCGTTGCCGGCGACTTCGACGACGTCGGAAACGCCCAGTTGAGTCGACAGTGCGGTCGCCGGCGCCGAGGTGTCGATCTGGCCGATTTCACGCGGGATCGTTCCCGCACCAGAATTGAACAGGAATCGGTTGAACGACGGACCGACCGCCAGACCGGATTGCGGGCTGAATTCCCACAACACGTTGTCGCGATACTGTAGACCCGACGCCCCGTTGAGCGTCGGACGACTGCCGACGAACAGCCCCCGTTCGACGTTCTTGTATTCGCGGATCGAAATCGCTTCGACAAAAATCCCTTCGTTGGCCACCGCGTCGAGGATCTGTTGCGAATTGACCTCGACCAAAATGTCGCCATAGGTCGTGATGCCGGCCCCGGTGCTGATCTGATTCAGCGACGCGTCTCCGGTATCGATTTGCGTGTAGAACCAGGTGTTGTCGCTGCGGACCCGGTTGGAAAAACCGGTGTAGGCATACAGTTCGCCGTTGCTGCGGAACGCCACGTCGTAGATGTCTTCGCCGCCGAAGGAGCCGACCTGGCCGTAGTTTTGGCCGGTGAAC
The DNA here is from genome assembly GCF_014154935.1 of Stieleria mannarensis. Lineage (GTDB taxonomy): Bacteria > Planctomycetota > Planctomycetia > Pirellulales > Pirellulaceae > Stieleria > Stieleria mannarensis. Next base: position 54,708 of record NZ_JACEHH010000036.1, on the reverse strand, counting down.
GGGTTGACGACGTGCAGCCCGGAACTGGTGTTGACGTACAGCACCACATCGTCCAGCGAATAGGGGACGATCGAGCTTTCGTCGAACAGCACGCGATCGTTCATGTCGTCTTCGGCGATCCGATCGATCGCGGCGATCGGTTCCAGGCGGACCAGCGGGTTGTTGCTCGCGGCGTTGAAGAACTGATCCAACGCGATCGGAACCTGCGTCTGGTTGGAGATCGCCACGTAGTACGTCCCCTCGATCAGTTCCACGCTGCCCAGGAACGGATCCTGGACTCCCGCCCCGCCACGGCTGAGGTCGTCGCTGCTGTTGTTGGAGTTGGAGGCCGGCAGGTCGTTGGCGACGTTGCTGTCGGTGGCCGTGTAGATCAGGTCGCCTTGAGCGTTGAAGACGTACAGGGCCATGTCGCTGCGGGCGAAGTTGGACGCGTAGTCCAAATCGATGATCGTCGACAGGTACAGCGGTGATCCGTCCCGCGTCAGGTTTTCGTAAGCGATATCGAACGAGTACCAGTCCACGTCGGTCGCCGAGTCGATGGTTCCGGCGAAGGACTTGGCCAGCCGATCGCTCTGCAGCGGTCCGGCTTCGATGCCCGCATCGGCCCCGACGCCGTAATACCCGAGCCGCTGGGCATCGGAGGCGGTGTCATTGGGTGCGGTCGTCTCGGCATCTTCGCCCGTCAAAGCCGAGTGCAGCGGTTGCCCGATGATTTGGACGCCGTTGGTGGCGTAGCGGACGTCGGTCAGGTTGATCTGGGTCCCGGCGCTTTCATCGGTTTCACCCAGGCGGATCTGCATCGAGTACCGGCCTTGGGTCAGGCCACCCAGGACGTTTCCGTTGACCAGACCGTCCAGGTCGCTGCCGTCGCGGACGTTGCTGCTTCGCACACGCACGTGATACTGGTTCAGCGTGCCCGATTCACCCGGCAGACGGATTCGCATCCCGGCGTCTTTCGGGTTGTAGGAATACGTGTCTTGAAGGACCGAGTCGCGGACGTCGGTTTCAAACCCGAGGCTGTCGATGGCCGGGAAGACCGGGTTGGCCGTTCCGATGATCTGGGGCACTTGCAGGGCCGTGAAGAAGGCCGCGTCGAAGCGGACTTCGACGACGAAGTCACTGGTGGCACCGCGTGAGAGCAACTGGGCGGTGACGAAACCGAGTTCATCGGCGAAGGCGGTGTTGAAGGCGTCGGCGATCGCGCCGGCGGGATCGGCCACAAAATCGGCCGCGTCGACGTCGACCGTCGTGCCCGGCACGCCCGCCAGACCGAACGTCAGGTTGCCGCTGGTCGCGTTGACGATCTCGTAATCGACGGTGATGCGTTGGACGGGGATCCGTTCCTCGTTGACCGTCAGCGGTTGGGCGGCGTCGCTGTCCAACCGCGGCGAAACATAGATTCCCGTCGCCACGTCGCGCTCGGCCAACAGCGAGTCATTGGATGCGGCCAGGATGTCGCCGTTGAAGTCGATCAATTCGATCACCGTGTCCAGTCCGCTGCTGGTGCGGTCAATGTCCAACCAGACTTCGGTGTTGCTTTCGGCGATGAACGTGTACACGTCCACGTCATCGCGGGTGGTGATGGCACCATCGACGATGAATCCGAGGCGACGATTCTCGTCCCCGGATTGCTCGTCGGGGGCCAATTCGCCCAAAAATTGGGCTTGGCCCGGGAACGCGTTGGTGTCGAACACGGTGGTGCGGACCGGTTCTTGTTCGGCCGCGGCGGCGACGTTGCGGTCATCGGCAGCTTCACGAATCGTGACGCCGTTCCATTGGCCCGGTTGGACCAGGTTGGCCCGGTCGACGGTCGGATCCGATGCCAACAGTTCCAGGAAACTGGTCACTCGTGCGCTCGACGCAGTGGAGTCGACAATCCAAGAATGCGCGGTGGTGATGTCGTTGGGCCCGAAGGTCGTTCCGAACACCGGGTCAATGCCTTGCGGCAGGTCGCCCAAGTCGATCACGCCGGGAATCGAATAGGTCTGTGTGCCGGCGGTGATTTGGGTCCGCAGCTCGGCAAATTGATCGGCCGCCCAGCCCTCGTACGTCGCCCCCAGCTGGTTGACACCGTCATTGGTGTAGAAGCCACCGTGGGAGAAACCGACTCGCAACGGTCCGTCGACGGTGTAGACCCGGAAATCGGCTTGGCCGGGGGTGCCGACCGTGTACAGCAGATCGTCTGAAATGCTTTGGACGTCCTCGTCCAGGTAGCTGACGACGCGGATGTCGCCCAGCGGCGAGGCCGATTGCAGGTCCAGGGTCGAGAACAGGGTGGGCAAGCCGTTGATGAAGTAACTGGTGGCGATCCAGTTGACGTCCCCATTGGGACCGGTGTAGGTACCGCGGCTTTCCACGCGGTCGTCGGCGATCAGCGTGGCGGGCTGTGTGATCGTGGTCGCCGCCAGCGCGGTCGTGGTGCCGCCGCTGGTCAGGTACGTGCTGTACTGGAAGACATAATCCTGGTTGACCAGTTGTTGTGCGGTGGGGGTCTGGACGGTCACGGCACTCGAGAGCACGTCGTTGGCATCGCCGATCGTCGCGGTGAACGATCCGGTGATGGTCGTCGCGACGTCGTTGTCGATCGTGTTGCCCAGGTTGACTTCGGGGCCGGTCGGAAGCGTTCCCACAAATGACCCGCCGCTGCCCGTGTCGTCATCGTCGTCCCCGGTGATGACGCCGCTGATCACGCCATCGTTGTCGGTGTCGACCTGTGCAAAGCCGTCGATGGTGAATCCGGCGCCGGAGAAGTCGTCCGACAGCGCGGTCATGATCACCGGGAAATCGGGGTGTCCGATCAATTGCAGCGAGCCGCCGATGCGATCGGCGATGTCGACGAATTCATCTGCCGCGGACAGCAATGAGCCGCCGACGACGATCCCGGCGGGGTTGGTTTCCTCTTCGCCTTCTTGGGTCTGCAGTTTGACGACCAGCGAGCCCCGGGCGTCACTGATCAGTCGCAGACCGCCATAGATGTGCTTGTTGGGGATTTCGATCATGTCGGTGACGACGTGGACGATATCGACGTCGTCCCAAACGCCTTCGGTGACCAGTTCTCCGCCGCGGACGGCCATGCCGTTGATCGCGTTGCGGGTGATCGAGTTGTCGTCGATCAGCGGGCCGCTATTGCCGATGATGTCGAACTTGTCGATCGACCCGGTGGACCGTCCGCCGTCAAAGACTTCTTGGGAGTTGAGCGAGTTGATGTCGATCGAGATTGCTGCGGCTTCGTTATCGATGAAGTCGTTGTCGACGATGATCGGGGTCGCGGCACGGACGAACACGGCCCCCGAGGCGTTGTCGCTGCGTCCGACGCGGGTGCCGTTGAGCGCACCGCGTCCGTCGGCACTCTGTTCGATGCGGCTGTTGGTCAATCGCAACTGGCCTTGGTGAACTTCGATCGCGTTGAAGGAGGCAAAGCCGCCTTCGATTCGGGTTGTGCCGCCGCCGCCGGCGATCACGGCGTTGTCGATGCTGGCCGACGAACCGTGGCCGATGTACAGTCCGCCCCAATCGCCGGGGTTGATTTCGCCGGCGTTGCCGCGGTCATTGGTGTCGAAGGTGCCGCCGCCGCCATAGCGTTGGTCCTCCAGACTGGTGATCACGACCGGGTTACCCGAGGTGCCTTCGGCGATCAGATTGGCGCCGAAACGGGCTTCGATCCTTGCCGAGTCGACTTTCAGCACGGTCGAGGGGTCGATCACCAAGCTGGCGTCCAACCGGCTGCGGAGCGGGCTGGCCGAAAGTTGAAGCGTTGCACCACCGTCGGCCAGGCGATCGGTAAAGGTCGTGCTGCTGGCGTTGAGCTCGGCGACCAGTTGGAACGGGCCGGGGACACCGCTGGCGTCGACCGTCGCGCGGTACAAACGTCTTGCCACCGTCGCGCTTCCCGGTTCCACCGTCGGCAGTTGTTGCAGCAGGATTCCGCCGGTGGCGACCGTCGTGATCGACACGGTTGCGTCACTGGCGGCCGATTCCAAATTGGCGTCGGTCACGTTGGTCAATCGATAGACATACGTGCCCGCGGGGACGGCGCCGTCGGTGGGGCGGGCGGTCAGGCGAACCAGGAATGACGAGGGCGCGTCGGATTGCAGGATCGGGCCGCCCGGCGTACCGGCGATGACCAAGTTTTCGGTCAACACGTGCGTGATGTCGCTGTCGTCAAAACGCGTGCTGGTGGTGATCGATTCCAGCGTCGATCCGCTCCGCGTCCGCAATCGCACGAACAGACCGTTGATGCTGTTGTCGATCACCGTGTTGCCGTGGATTTCCGGACCGACTCGGGTGTAATCCGGGGTGAAGGATCCCGCTTGCTGGTATTTCGGGTCGGTGAAACGGTCCTCGCGGAACGTGTCCGGGGTGGCCGCGATTGCAGCGTCGGCGCTGTTGGAGATCTTCGAATTGATGATCGTCGGTCGGGTGATCGCCATGTCGATCGGTGAGACGACGACGTTGCGTCCGCCGATCGAAACCGAGCTTCCCCCGTAGCGAATGTCGGCGTACTGGACCAAGTTGTTGAAGATGCCCTCGTCTTCGGGATTGAAGCGAAGTTCGTCGGCCGAATCGAGGTCGCCGCGGAAATCGATGCCGCCCCAATCGCCGGGACGTGCCGCCGGCAGCACACCGGTCTGGTTGCCGGTGCCGACCGAGTCGTCGTTGACGCTGGTGAAATACACGCTGCCGGGGATGATGCCGCCGGATTCATCGCGGGCGGGCAAGCCGTTGCTGGTGACGATCGTCGGCGTTCCCAGCACTTGCAGGTTGGACCCGCTCAAGTCGATCGTCGGCGCGATGCTGCCGACGCCCAATCGCGTGTTGCTGAACTTGAGAATCGCTCCGGCGTCGACCATCAGTTGAACGCCCGCGGGTAAGTTCAAACTAGAGCCGTCTTCCAGGGCCAATCCGCTGCCGTTGACACCGATGTTGTAGCTGAAGTTGTCGCCCGCGGTTTGCACCAATCCGTCGCGACCGCCGTTGCCGAGCACACGAATCGTCAAATCCAAGCCGGCCAAATAATTGCTGATTGCCGCGGCACGTTGGATGTCGTTTTGGTTGCCGGACAGACGCAACTGATTCAATTCGGTCAGCGTTCCGTTGAAGGCTTGTTGTTTCAGCACCGAGATCCGACTGGCGTCGGCAATCGCCAAGTCGATTTCGTCGTAGGCGCTGTTGACATAACCGATCGTTCGGGTCTGGAACGCTTCGATGAAGGCCAGGTCGCCCAGACCGGACGGGATGAACCCGCCGGCCTGACGCAGCGTCACGTTGCCCTTGTCGACGTACAGGGTCTCGGACGGGTCGGAGGGTTTGAACCAATAGTTGAACGTGCCGCCGGGCCGGCCGTCGGCATCACCGTCCAGCGGGATGCCGGTGTTGTCGGTCATCATGCTGACCGCCGAGGGCGTGAAATCCACACGCAATTCGTAACTGCCTTGGCTGAGACCGCCAAAACCGGTGCCCGGGATCGCGGGGTCGTAGGTGTCGTTGCCCTTGGCGCTGACCCCGATCATGTAATTGCCGGGGTTGATGTTGTCGATCCGGATCAGCGAATCGTTGCTGAAGTAGTCGTCGTTCTGGGCGATTTCGACGAACCGACCGTCGGCGTCTTCGACGTACAGACGCAGCTGGGTGTCCAGCAGGCTGGGCGTGCCCAAACGCTCGGCGATGGTTTCGATCGCCACCGATCCGGTCTGGTCGACCTGGAATCGGTACATGTCGATGTCGGTGCTGTCGGGGCGGTACAGGTATTGCCCGTGGACGATGTCGGCATAACTGGGGAACGCGGGCTCGTTGTCGGTGCCCGGTTGGAAGATAAAGTCGGTGCTTTGGGTGACCGGTTGGGGCAGATCGTCGGCATAGCCATAGCCGAGCAGCTGTCCGACGCCGAACATCGCACCGCGGAAGAATTCGCCACCGAATTGGTCGTCGACCGACTCGTCAAAGTCCTGGAAGTCCATCACGACCAAGTCGTCGGTGCCGTCGCCGTCACGGTCTCGGGTGACAACCGCCAGACCGCCTTGGGCGCTGGCTTCGCGCTCGTCGCCGCCATACAGGTCGCCGACGACGATCGAGAAGCCGGCGATGTCGGCGGGGTCGCGATCGGAAACTTCGACGAACGCCACGCCCAAGTACTCGCTGAACAGCGACATCACTTCGCGGACGCGTTGTTTCTGTTCCGCGCTGATGATGTTGAAGTAATTGGTGTCCGCGGTGATCCCCGGACGGTTCGGGTCGTCGCCCAACCAGCTGGCGACGAAGTCGTATTCGATCGTCGTGATCCCGTCGACTTGGTCGGCAAATTGACGGACGTAATCCAAGGGGACGACGCGGTCGAGTCGCGACGGGTCTTCTTCCCGGATGTCCCGTGTGCCGGGAACATCGGGGCCGGGCAGATCCAGTTCGAAGGCCGTCTCGTTGCGGATTTCGCTGGTCAAGGTCGCCGAACGCGTGGTCGTCGCCCCGCTCAGGCTCCATGTCGTGTTCAGGTCAAAGGCGGTTTCGAAGCTGTCGCCGGCGCCATCGGGGGCGGCCGCCGTGCCCGGCGGCAGCGCGATTTCTTGCGGTGCCATCGGCAGGTCTTCGGTCGCGCCGATACGTAGCCGAGCGTTCCCCGAGAGCAGTTGGCCTGGGGTTTCTGGATCCGGGATTCGGGACAGCGGGATCTTGAAATCCAGCTTCGCGATATTCGTGATGGTGCTGTAGGTCACGCTGCCGGGAACACGGACGATCCAGCCATCTCCGACCTTGGTGTTGACGATGCCGCTGACGCTTGGGTCCAGGCGGATGATCACGTCGTCGGTGTTGTCGACGGTATCACGGGTGAAGATCAGCTGATAGAAGTCTTCGTTTTGGGCCGCCGACTGCAGCAGATCATCGTCGTTGAAGTGAACTTCGATGATCCCGGTTTCGGTGCTGAGGGTTCCGTTGGATTGGCGACGGACCGGCTCGGGCACGACCGCGACCACCTGGGGGCCCAGGTTGATGTTGAAAGTCCGTGTCAGATCGGTGCCGTCCTGGAACGCTTCGCCGTCTTCACCACGCAGCGCGAACGAACCGGTTCCCAACACGTCGATTTGGTAAATGTCGTCCGGCAGCGGTTCGGAAAACCGGAAGATCACTTCACGCGACGAATCGCCCAGGCCGACGAAGCCGGGTTCGACCACCACGTCGCTGACGCCGCTCAGATTGATCGGAGAATAGTTGACCGGCAGGTTGCCGATCGCGGTTGCCCCGTTGCCTTCCTGGATCGTGCCCTGAACCAATTGGCTGGCTTGCGGGTTTGAATTGAGCTGGGCGACAAGCTGTTCGGCCGTCGTCGGGGCGCCCGGGAAGCTGTTCAGTTGGATGCGGACCGATTGATCGGTGACGACGATCACAGGGTTGGCCGGCGCGCCGAAGTTTCGCTGTTCGACCACCAAGTTGGTTCCGCGGCCGTCCAAACCGGGCAGCTGCGAAATAAAGCGGACACGCACTGCGCCGTTGGTCCCAAAGTCCGTGACCGCTTGGGCCGCATTGGCGCCGTCCAGCACCAAGGTCTTGTCTTGCACACTGTCGGACGAACCGATCCGCTGCCCCGACGGGCCGCTGATTTGGATCGCTTCGATCAGATCACCCGCCCGCATCGGGTCGTCAGGATTGACACGCAGATCACGGTTGATCGCCGAAACCAGATCCCGCGCCAACGTCCGCTGTAGCGGATTGATGTTGATGTCGATCGTGATCTTGCGCCCCTCGCTCAGATCCGTCGTGATGATCGGTGCCGATGTGCCGACGCGATTGGTCTCGGTGAACTCCACCTCGATCCCGTTGCCCAGGCTGCCCGATTGCCGGGCGCGGAACTCAAACAACGCCGTGCCGCCGGTCCCCAAGTCGCTTGTCACCGCAGCCGACTCGAACGTGCGGTCCTCGCCGGCACGCGTGATCCGAATCGCATCCAGCGTGCTCTCGTCGATTCGCGTGTTGTCGTCGAACCGGAAAACCAATTCCTTGGGCGAGAAATTCAACGTGTCACCGTTGAACAGCAGATCGCCTTCGTTGGGCTGGATCCCGATCAGCTCGGGACCGGCCAGCAATTGCCGTGTCTCCAAGCTCTCCATCAGCGATCGTCGTTTCTCGTCGCGGCGTTTCCCGCTGCGGCGGTTGCGGCCGGCACGGTGGGCCGCGGGCGAAGTCGTACCATCGGTCGGCAACCCGGAGTTACGGCTGAGATGTGTGCGAAGGGAATGCGATGGTTTGCGGAAGGTCATCCAGAGGCCTCGTCATTATGCCCGTGGTGCGGGCAGTCAGTCTGTTGGGGCAGCACTTGTGGGGTTGAGTCCGACAACGCGGTCCGGTCAACGCGGTCCGGTTGTCGGAGTTGACCCGTTCTTAGGTCAAAAGTTGCAAATTCGATAAGCTAGGGGATCTGCGCGGTTGCGCGGCGGTACCTGGCACGAAGTGTAATTAGGCCGTGTCGATCCGCAACGAAAAACGCGTTTCTCACGGGGTTTGGGCGGTCGATAGTGAGCGTTACGACCGTCCTAATCCTTGCAGATTCGCATCACGAGCTCACGCGTGCCCCGTTCGACGTGTTCTGACGGACGAAAGTTCCTCTCTTGCGAGCTTTCCGCGCCGGTTGATACCGTCCGCTTGCACGATGCGACGCCCTTTTGGCCGCGAATCCTCCGCTGGGCCGAGTTAGCCCCCCTCGTTGGAAGCGGCCGCACCCTGTCAGGATGGCAGTTAGATGACTCTTCTAGCCGTACAGAAAGCCGCCCGTAAGAGCGGTGTCCCCCGCCGCCGGAATCGTTTTTTCGCAGTGAATCGCTCGGCGTTGCTGGTGCTTGCCGCGGCGCCCCTGCTTGCGTCAACCGGTTGTAGTTGGAACACCAGCGGCAAGAACGTCCTGGGGGCCCAGTTGCACCAACAGGGACAGTACACCGCGGCGCTGCAGCAATTTCAGCAGGTGGTGGCCGAAGACCCCACCAACCCCGACGGGTATTACAACCTGGCCGCGACCAAACACCGTTTGGCCAGCCAGCGGAACGACGAAGCGCTGTTTCGCAATGCCGAGGCGCTCTACAACCAGTGTCTCGACCACGATCCGAACCATATCGAGTGCCATCGCGGGTTGGCGGTTCTGTTGATGGATACCGGCCGGCCGGACCGCGCGTTCGCCTTGATTAAGAATTGGGCCTCGAACAATCCGCTGGCTTCGGAGCCACGGGTGGAACTGGCGCGGTTGTACGAAGAGGCCGGTGAGTCAGGGACGGCGCTGAAATACCTGGAGGATGCGGTGCAACTGGACGCCAACAATTCCCGGGCTTGGCTGGCGCTGGCGCGGCTGAGAGAATCCGATGGGGATCTGCCGCAGGCGTTGCAGAACTATCAGCGGGCCCTGGCGCTCAACAACACCCAGCCGATGATCGCCGAACGCGTCGCGGCGCTCAGCCGCCAAATCAATTCCGATTTGGATGCCGCCCGGACCAACGCGAACAGCCAAATCGCCACCCCGCTGCCGTATCCGACGACCTCGCGGTACTAGTGCGGGAAAAGGGGCAGGAGTCGATGGCACGGGCATAATGTTGGTGTGCAGGCTTTATTCGCCCACTGTCGCTGCGTCGCAGCGACCGGCAATCGCCTAAAGGCTAGACACCAACGGTTGCTGAATCCCTTTTCGTTTGCGGCGCTGTAGAATACGCGGGATAGGCTGTCCGCGTGTTGCCACGACGACGTTTCCAAATCCGTTGCTGTTTCGGCCGGTACGATCATGGATTCTCCCACGCCCCCTCTGCAATCGCCACGCTTAGCGACGGAGATCGCCAAAATTTTTCCGCCGCAGGGATCTTGGGCCAATGAGGACTACTTGCGGTTGACCGATCAATCGCGTTGTTTGGTCGAGCTTGTTGACGGGACAGTGGAGGTCTTGGAAATGCCGACCGAAGCACATCAATTGATGGTGAAGTTCTTGTTTTTGGCGTTTCATTCAGTGGTTGCTCCCGCTCGGCTGGGGACTTTGGTGTTCGCGCCGATTCGTATCCAAACGGGTGCAAATCGATTTCGCGAGCCCGATTTAGCATTCTCGCTGGCCGAAAATGCGGAGCGACGGACCAGCGCCTACTGGCGTGGTGCCGATCTGGTCGTTGAAGTGGTCAGTGAAGACGAATCCAGCCGCTATCGGGATTGGCGATCCAAGCCGGTCGAATATGCGGCCGCCGGAATTCGGGAGTATTGGATCATCGATCCTGAGCAACGCGTGATTCGAGTGCTCGGTTTGGATCAAGGGAGTTACAGCTCGGTCAGGGAGTTTTTTGACGGCGAGTTTGCCACATCCGAGTTGCTGGACGGTTTGTCGATCCGCGTTGACGATGTTTGGAAAGCTGCCGCCGGGGATTGAATCAACAAGCGAGACTGGGAATCGCTGTGCGAACGTAGCTACCTTCGCCAGAAGGTAAATTCCCGACGCTTTCCACGCTTTGGCGAACGTAGCGACAGCAAAGTGGCGTTGTCCGGCGAGGGGCGATATCGGCGCGGTGCGTCCGCATTGAAGGGGTTGAGCGGTGCACTAGCGGCTGTCGTTCCCTTGAGAAGACGTGAAACCCGCTGTTTCTCGGGACGATCCCTCTCCGCGTCCTAGGCTTGGACGGATGCGTTCCGGCTGACGAGCCTGGCGCCTGCGCAAAAGACATGCCGCCAAAAGCGAGGGGTATTGCAGTGGACTACGAAGGTTTTCCCATTCTTGACGCTGACGAAGTGGCCGGCCTGATCCCGGATGGGGCGATGGTGGCGTTCAGTGGGTTTACACCGGCCGGAGCGGCGAAAGCGGTTCCGCGGGCTCTGGCGCGTCGGGCGCGTGAGTACCACGCCGCAGGGTTGCCCTACAAGCTGCGGGTGCTGACCGGCGCGTCGACCGGCAGCAGTCTGGACGAAGCACTCGCCCAGGCCCAGGCGATCAGTTGGCGGGCACCCTATCAATCCTCGCGCACGCTCCGCGACCAAATCAACCGCGGCGACGTCGATTTCGTGGACATGCACCTGTCGGACGTTCCCCAGTTCACGTTGTTCGGCTTTTACGGGCCGATCGATTTCGCGGTCATCGAGGCGTCGGAGATCACCGCCGATGGACGAGTCTATCTGACCAACTCGATCGGCGCCTCGCCCGCATTCTTGCATTCGGCGGAGAACGTGATCATCGAGCTCAATCGCGGGCAGTCACGCCGTGTCGCCGAGATGTCCGACATCGTCGTCCCCAAGACGCCGCCCTATCGCCCGGCCATCGACTTGGATCATCCGCTGCAGCGGATCGGCAAACCCTACGCCCGCGTCGACCCGGAAAAGGTGATCGGGATCGTGGAAACCAACGAGCCGGATGAAGCGACCGATTTTTCTCAGGCCAACCAGATCAACAAGGCGATCGCCCAGCACGTCGCCGAGTTTTTTGCCAGCGAAATCGCTTGTGGCCGCATCCCACGCGAATTTTTACCGATCCAAAGTGGCGTCGGGAACGTGGCCAATGCCGTGCTGGAAGCGATCGGCGAGCATCCGGATCTGCCCGATTTCACCATGTACACCGAGGTCCTGCAGTCGTCGGCGTTTGAGCTGATGCGGCAGGGACGTCTCCGCGGCGCCAGCACCTGTGCGCTGGTGTTGTCACCGCAGCAGATGAAACAGTTGGTCGACGAGATTGATTACTTCTCCTCGCGGCTGGTCTTGCGGCCCCAGGACATTTCCAACAATCCCGCCGCCGTCCGCCAGCTGGGCATCATTTCGATGAACACCGCGCTGGAGATTGATATCTTTGCGCACGTCAATTCGACGCATGTTTGTGGCAAGCGGATCATGAACGGGATCGGCGGCAGCGGCGATTTTACCCGCAATGCCTATAAGTCGATCTTCATGTGCCCGTCGGTCGCCAAAGGCGGCAGCATTTCCACGATCGTCCCGATGTGCACCCACATCGACCACAGCGAACACTCGGTTCAAGTCGTGGTCACCGAGCAGGGGCTGGCCGACCTCCGCGGACTGGCCCCCAAGCAACGCGCGTTGACGATCATCGAGCGTTGTGCGCATCCCGATTATCGCGACTATCTGTATCGATACTTGCATGATTCCGGGGCCAGCCATGTCCAGCATGATCTGACCCGCTGTTTCAAACTGCACCAGAATTTCCTCCGCTACGGGTCGATGCTCCACGACGAAATCCCCGAATCGGAAATCGACCGGATCTTCTCGGCGTCCTTCTGACGGTCGGATTGCGGGCGTGCCGGAAAGGGCCTTGGGACGCTCGGCCGGTCGGTGCGCGTGTCTGGTCAAAAATTGGGCTGGTCAAAAATTGGGCTGGTCAAAAATTGGAGGACGGGCCGGTTGTGGTGTGAGCCAGGGGGAGCGAATCGGTGTCCTAGCGGCATCGCGTCTCGCAGACTGCTTTCTTCTTTCATTTTTTGACCACTCCATTTTTTGACCCTTTTTCTCCCCAGCCCCCCCAAAACCGTATCTCGGGGCCGAGCTGACCTCCCGCTCGTCACCCGTTGCCCGTACATTCTTCCAATTCGAGATCCTTCCTCCCCCTTTCCCCAACCTTTCGATCTGTCTGACCATGAAATCGATGGACAAAATCGTGTCGCTGTGCAAGCGACGTGGCTTCCTCTTCCAATCCAGCGAGATTTATGGCGGCGTCCAGGGGTTTTGGGACTACGGTCCGCTGGGGGTCGAGCTGAAACGGAATTTGAAGGAGGCGTGGTGGCAGGACATGATCCGAGGCCACAACGACCTGGTGGCTCCCGCGGGGGCCCCGGCGGCCTTCGAGATGGTCGGTCTGGATTGCACGATCATCATGCACCCCCAGGTTTGGAAGTGTAGCGGCCATTACGACCTGTTCCACGATCACATGGTCGATTGCCGGGAGTCCAAGAAACGCTACCGATTCGACCAGGTACGCGGCCGCTGGTGCGAGCGGGGCGACAAGAAAATCTTTGTCTCCACGCTGGCCGAGGTCGAACAGGAACTCGATGAAGTCCGGCGCCGTGCGATGAAGTTTTTCAAGCTTCGCGCCAAGAACGCCGACGAGCTGACGATCGCCGATGAATCGTTGACTTTGGACCAGCTCGATGACACCGAATCGGTGCTTGCCCCCGACGCAAAATCGCTGGGCACGTTGACCGAGCCGCGTGAATTCAACTTGATGTTCAAAACGACGCTCGGGGCGCTCGGCGGCGAGGACGACACCACGTTTTTGCGCCCGGAAACGGCTCAGGGGATCTTCGTCAACTTCAAGAACGTGCTCGATTCGTCACGCGTAAAGGTCCCCTTCGGCATCGGCCAGATCGGCAAGAGTTTTCGCAACGAAATCACGCCGCGTAACTTCACGTTCCGCTCGCGCGAGTTCGAACAGATGGAGATCGAATTCTTTTGCCCGCCGGATCAGTCCCAAGCCTGGTACCGTTATTGGCGTGATCGCCGGATGGCCTGGTACACCGAATTGGGACTGTCCAGCGAATCGTTGATCATGCGTGAACACGAACCGGCCGAACTGGCCCACTACAGCGTCGGGACGGCGGACATCGAGTACGCGTTTCCGTTCTTGCCGCCGGGGGAATACGGCGAGCTGGAAGGCATCGCCCACCGTGGCGATTTCGACTTGCGAAGCCACATGGAGGGCAAGTTGAACCCCGATTCGCCCGAGGGCCAGCCGATGCAGGTCGAGCTGAACGAGCACGGCAAGCCGAAGTATCGCGGCAGCGGCAAAGACCTTTCGTACCGCGACGAAGCGACCAATGAAAAATTCGTGCCGCACGTGGTCGAGCCGTCCGCGGGTGCCGATCGCGGTGTTTTGGCGTTCTTGTGCGAAGCGTACACCGAAGACGAAGCGCCCGACGACAAGGGGAACATGCAAACGCGAACGGTGATGAAGCTGCATCCGCGGTTGGCGCCGATCAAGGCCGCGGTTTTCCCGCTGGTCAAAAAGGACGGCATGCCCGAAGTCGCACAAGAAATCTATGGCGAACTGAAACAGCACATGAACGTCTTCTATGACGACAAGGGTGCCGTCGGCCGACGGTATCGCCGTCAGGATGAAGCGGGGACACCGTTTTGCATCACCGTCGACGGCGAATCGCTGAGCGACAAGACGGTCACGATCCGCGATCGCGATTCGCTGGAACAGACGCGGGTCAAGATCGACGATCTGAAGGGCGAATTGACCCAGCGATTGAGCTGAATGCAACCTGGGATAGGCTTCCAGCCTGTCATCACACCATCGATGCGCTGTGCGAACGTAGCGACCTTCGCCAGAAGGTGGATCCCCGGCGCATTCCACGCTCGCATCGCTTCGTCAGAGTGGCGCTGTCCCGCTAGACAGCAATCTCCATCGACACGTCAAAAGCGGAAACTCACTCGCTTGCGGCCTGTCGACTAAATCGACAGCCCGCTTGCGCGTCGTGCTTGTATTGCGTGGCGAAACTCTTGGCGAGTTCCGCTACTGCAGAATCCAGCGCTGACGAAACGCTCGCTCTTTATCGGTCGTGACGGTTCTTTCGATTCACAACTGAACCTCTGACGCTGCCCACCCAGCGGGTGGAGGAGATGTCCGCCCCGACGCGCGAATGCTGACGTACGGTTTTCGACCCTTCGGTAGAAAAACGTCCTTCTTCACTCGCCGGCAAGCGTATCCATGCAATACATCGCTCAGGACATCCCACAGGAACAGTTTTTGGCCCTCGGCGCGATCGGGTTTGCGATCATCGGGGCCGTCCTCTTTGTGACCTTCGCGATGATGGCGGGCACATTGAAGCTGTCGATCGCTTGGCTCGGCAAAGCGTCCCCCAGCTATCTGGCCTGCTTCGGTTGGTTGTTGGCGATCACGTTCGTCAATTGTTTTCTTGTTGTCGCAACACAAAGCCTGTTCGGGGAAACGGCGGTGCTGTTGGTCACGCCTTTGACCTGGTTCGTGACACTGTACATGGTTTCCACGGCCGCCGACTGTGGACTGCTGCGCGCGTTCGGGATTTGGATCGTCAATTCGTTCTTGTCCGCGTTCGGATTGGCTGCGGTTTTGTTACTCGTGCTGATTCCCTTGTCGATCCTGGGGGCAGGGCTGGATGCCGGCGGTGATCGGCTGCAGGCAGAGTTCGAAAAAGTCGACGCGATGATGGCGGAGCTGGACGAACAGCAACAGACGCTCGACCAAATCGAAATTCCCGAAATCGTCGAGGTGAATTTTCCATCCGAAGAAGACGCTGAATCGTCGCAGCCGGGCGAATCAAACGACGCTGATCCGACAGACCAAAATAGGAAAGCTGCCTCAACGATCCGCTTCATGCCCCGGTCCAATGATCGACCGGACCGAACAACCGTCACGCCCCGGCGCGCCGCCGACGGTAGCCTGGTGAACCCGTTCTTCGAAAACTGATCGTCCGCGATCGGCCGCGCAATTGTCTCGCGCGATCGATTCCGATCCAGGAGGACCGATGTCCAGCGTCGTCTTACGCACCAGCGAGTCCGAAGTTTGCCGCATCCGCTGCGGACCGCCGTTGCAGGCATTCGCGATGCGTTGGAACTATGTCGTTCGCCAGCGGCATCGCTGGGCCGATGATCCGGCGGCCCGAAAACGACAGACGATGCGGTTGCAGCGCGACCTCCGCTCGCTCGGGGTCACCGCCAAACATCTCCGCCGGCTCAAGGGCATCGTGGAGGTCTCCGTTCCCGATTCCGACACCGATCAGTACTGGGAATCCAGGATCTTGCCCTGGGAGTACGTGCTGGCAGCGGCGACCAAGCCGTATCGTGTTGACGATGCGATCCTGGTCGTTCGGCATTTGAAAACCGGCCGCCGGAAACGCACGCGGACACCGAAGCGGTTGGTGGTGATCGAGACGGCACCGGGTGGACTGGCGCGGCACTTCAATTTCTCCGCCCAACGGCAGCTGGTCACCGGCGGCCTTCAAGCACTCGAGTGTGAACAGATCGCGGTTTTGGAAAACCCGACCGAACGGCAATTCGGCCGGCAGATCAAAACGGTGTCCCCGGACATCGTGCACGTGACCGGGTTCGATAACCGCAGCGGCCGCGAGCGGCTGGGCAGCAACCTGTCAGGCGTCCGCGACGGGCTGTACCTGGCCGATCCTTCCAGCGAAGCCAAAGAGTACCGCGCCGAAGTCATCGCGCGGTTGCTCAACCGCGGTTCGCCGAATCCGTTGTTGGTCGGATTGCAGTGCTGGGACTCGGCGGCGCGGTTGGCCCCGATGACGATCCACGCCGGTGCCCGCTCGGCGATCGGGTTCCAGCACACGTTTGACGAAGCGGTCGCCGAGATTTTCTTTTTGCATTTCTATCGTGCTTACGCCGATTCCGAGTGGAATCTGCTGGCCGCGTTTTGCAGCGGCTGGGAATCGATCGCCGCCTATCGGCCACGGATTCGCGGCAGCAGCATCGTGCTTTGGTCGGCCGATTCGTTGGTTTCGGCGGCAGCCGAAATCGGACGCGACTGTCTTGGTGCGGTCGCGTCGAAGACAAAATCGTCGGCGCTGCGAAGTTCTTTCGTACGCAGGGCCGATCCAAGCCAGGAGCGAATCCGCGACCTGGTCCAGGTTTCGGTGAGGCCCCACAAGCAACTGAACTACTCTTCGCTTCACAACGGCCAGAGCGTGTTTGACCAATTGACGTTGCGGTTGAACCCGAACGAAGACCAACGCGACGCGATCACACAGATCGATGACGTGGAATTGGAAGTCCAACTGCATGTCGGTGTGGATTCGTATCCGTTTCGATCAAGGCTGGATTTGAGCACCCGGACCTATCGCTACGATTTGGCCGACCGAGTGACGTTGCCACTGACCGGCGATGTGTTCCGCGAGATCAACGAACGCGTTCAAACCAGCTTGTTCGTCGATCTGCGTTGGCACGACCAGGTGTTGTATCGTCACACCCATGCGATCTGGTTGGCCCCGATGGACCAGTGGACGTTGGACGCTTCTCAGATCGGCTGGTTGCCGTCGTTCGTGCAACCGCGCGACCCGGCGGTGGCACGGACCATCGACGTCGCCCAGGGCTACCTGCAATGTTTGAATGATCGGGTCGGGGCGGGATTTGACGGCTACCAAAGCTATGACGGAATCGCCACGGGGTTGGAATGTTGGGCGGGTGTGGATCGGCAAGTGCGATCGATTTGGGCGGCGCTGTCGCTCGGCGCGAAGCTTCGCTATATCAATCCGCCGCCGTCGTATGCGGATTTCACTCAGCGGTTACGAACACCCGGTGAAACCCTCGGCGGCGGTTTCGGCACCTGTGTCGATTTGGCGATCGTGATGGCGTCGTGTTTGGAGTGGATCGAAGTGCATCCGGTGTTGTTCTTGTTGCACGGGCATGTTTTCGTCGGCTACTGGAAAGACCTCCGTGCCCATCGCCGGTTTTTGGATGTGGTCACCGAGGATCTGCCGACCCAGAGCGGTGAAAGTGAGTTGCCGCGTGATGACGGAACGCAGCGTTGGGTGTCGGGGCCGAAAACGTATGCGGAGATCAAAGGGTTTGTCGATCGCGGTGAATTGGTGCCGATCGAGACGGTGGCGTTGACGACGGGAAAAGGATTCGGTGCGGCGATTGACGAGGGGCGTGGTCACTTCTACAAAAAACGCAGTCGCGCGTTTCGCGCCATGATCGATTTGGTCAGTGCCCGAGCCGACGACGGTGTCACACCGCTGCCCCTTCGATTTTCCGATCATCACGTCGGCTAGGAGGTCCATCATGGACGGCAAGTTTCTTGAGATCGCGCGTGCGGCCACCGGCGGCAGCAGCCAGGTCCAGCCCTTGGTTCAGCCACCCGAGCGGACACGGGTTCGCACGACGACCGCCGCACCGGCGGACCAGCGGACGCCCGTGGTGCGTCTGCAACTGGTCGACGATGATGGCATCTTGGACTGGGAAGACGTCACCGCGATGCCGCCGGATTTGGGACGCTTTCGCGGCACGCCGTCGATCAAGGCCCGCGAGACGTTCGAGGTCATGGAGTTGGAATTTGAGCGGTTGCCGCCCTCCAAGATCACTCAGTTCTTGACCCACCGCGACGAAAAACTGACGCCCCATCGAGGCTTGCGGCGTCTGGACGGTGACACCAAGACGCTCTCACCGGCGGAGTTTCCCGATGCCGGTGAAGCGTTGGTGTTCGTGCACGGGACGTTCAGCAACAGCGAGAACATGATCGCCGGATTGTTGGACGAGAAAAACGAACGCGGCGGCGAGTTTCTTGAGCAGGCGATCCGGCGTTACAACGGCAACGTGTTCACCTTCGATCATCCGACGCTGTCGGTCGGGCCGATTTTGAACGCGTTTGATCTGCAGCGTGCCATCGGTGCCAGCGAAGCGAAGATCCATCTGGTCAGCCACAGCCGCGGCGGGTTGGTGTCGCGGTGGTGGTGCGAGACGTTTGATCCGCTGGCCCGTCGCTGCGACAAGTCGATCTTTGTCGGTTCACCGTTGGCGGGGACGGGATTGGCCGCACCGCCGAATATCCGCGAAACGATTCATTTGTTGACCCAGTTCTCGCGGGCATTGCAGACCGCGGCCGGATTGACCGCGCTGGCGATTCCCGTCTTTTCGGTCGTCGAGGCGATGTTGCGCGTCGTCACGTCGATCACCAATCTGGCGGCACGAACGCCGGTGGCCGATGCGGCGATGGCAATGGTGCCCGGTTTGTTCGGCATGTCCCGCGTCGGCAACAACCCCGAACTGCGGCGGTTGTTGGAAACGCCGATGTCGCAAACGGAACGCTATTATGCGGTCCGGTCGGATTTCCAACCCGTCGATCCGGCCTGGAAGTTTTGGCGGATGTTCCGCAAAGAACGCGTGGTCAACGCCGCCGCGGACGCGTTGTTTGACGGTGCCAACGATCTGGTCGTCGACACGCCTTCGATGATCAACTTGGCCGACGAAGTGAAGATCCCCAAATCGCGAGCCTGGGATTTCGGCCAGTCGGCGACTGTGCACCACCTGAACTATTTTTACCAAAGCGATACGGCCAAATTCTTGGGCGATACGCTGTTGTAGGGGCGGCCAGCGGTTAACGTTTACCTTTCGTTTTTCGGGCTCCGGGCCTGTCAAATGAGTAAAACCCACGGATAGCAGCGCGTCCCCACGGATTCCAGGCTGGACTTTGGCGTAGCCACGCTCGCCAGAGCGTGGAAAACCCTGGGGATCCACTTTGGCGTAGCTACGTTCGGACCAGCGAGCGGAGACCGCGGAGAGGAATCTGATCAAAATCGGATTTTGTTAGACAAATCCGCGGCCGAGGCGCATCATGGAGGGCGTCATGCCCAGCGATGCCCCCTTGAACGCCCAAATTCGTCAAGCCGCCCGCCAGATCGCGGGCGAGCGAGAATCGTCTGCGCAGACGCTGGCGATGGCCCAGTTGTACGATTTGACGGCTGATCGGCTGGTCCGTTTCGCCGCTTCGATCACCCGCCGCCAGCACGACGCCGAAGACGCGGTGAGCGCGACGATGGTCAAAGTCGCTTCGCGCCCCAAGTTGCTGGTGGCCGCTGATCGCCCCTGGCACTACCTGTTGCGGATGGTCCGCAATGAATCGTTGGTGATTCTGCGTTCGCGGTCCCGCTGGTCGGCAATCGGTTCGCTCGCCGACCGGTTGATCGGTCGCACCTTTGACGTCGTTGAACGCGATGACGAGAACCGGTTGGTCTGGCAGGCACTGGCATCGCTGCCGGCCCCGCAAAGCGAAGTCGTGGTGTTGAAGATTTGGGAACAATTGACGTTTGCCGAGATTGCCGAAGTCTTGCAGATCACACCCTCGACCGCCGCCAGTCGCTATCGCTATGCGTTGGAGAAACTGGCCGGCAAACTCGCTCGTCCCTCTGCGGCTAATTCGGCTGTCCAACCGGCGGCGTCGCCGAAACCGACTGCGGAGCTGGTGCGATGACGATGCATCATGACGGACGCAAGGGGACTCCGCTCGGCGATGATTATGCGGCGGTGGAGCGTCAGATTGCGGCGCTCGGTGGCGCGATCCTGCCCGGACGTCGCCATCGCGACCAAGTGCTCGAGCACACGTCCGATTCGGTCGGGCGAACACGCAATCAGCGGCGAACCGTCCAGGTGACCCTGGTCATGGCGATGTTGTTGGTGTTGGTCTCGCCCCTGATCGGCGCCCTGACCCGTGTCCAGCCACCGCATCCGCAAACGGCCGATCAAACCAACGCCGCCGCGCTGCGTCACGCCGAAGCCAGCCAGATGAGTTTTGACTGGGCGTTGGTCGACATCTTTCGCCAATTCCGCGAACGCAAGCGGGCCGACATGCGGTGAGCTTCGGGGCGAACAGTCGCCGTCCTCTCCGAGGTCGGCGCATGGAAAAGCTTCGCTGTTGCGCGCACGCCGAGTTCGGAGAACACGGCGACCAATCGGGGCGCATCGCCACTTTGGCGCAGTATCCCACTGACAATCGCCCTAGCGGATCTCAAACGGGATGCTCGATTGGCCGTACTTTTTACCCACGACGTCTTCGATCGTCAGCTGCAATCGATAGGTCCCATGCGGCAGGCCTTTGGGCAGGTTCATTTGATAGGCGACGAAGTAGTCGCGCAGTCGATTGCGTGAGCGTTGTTGGTCGACGGGCAACAATTGACTGATGACCTTGGTCCCGTCGGCGTTGTAGATGTCGTAACTTCCTTGCAAGCGTGTTTGGAAGTATCCGCTGTGATCTTCGGCGGCAAAGTTTTCGATTTCGCAGTACAAGATCACTTGCTGTCCGGCGACGAATCGGTTGCCCTCAAATGGCTTGATCTGGCCATACGATTCGATTTCGGTGCAAAACTCCAAACAGGTCAGGGCCAGGGAATCGGTTGCGGTCGCCATGTGCCGCGTCGCTTCACGGAACTTCGGCAACGCCTCGGTGATCCGGCGACCGGATGACGGATGGCCTTCGGGATCGATCATCGTCCACAGACCCATCAACTGATTCTGTAGGTACAGTTGCTCCGTCGGGTTCAATCCCTGCATGGACTCGATGGCACTTTCCGGCTGGCCGGCCAACACCATCAGGTGACGCATCACGATCTGCCGTCGTTCACGTTGAATCGGACTTTCACCGTCCTGCGTTTGTGAAATCCGATCCAAGAGTTGTTGATACAATTCCGCTTCGGTCAGCTCGGCCGTCATGGCCTCGGGAGTCACGACCTCCGGGGCAACCCGTTCTTCGTCCGCCACCTGCTGGTGGCTGGCGACTTCCAATTCGCCGGCGTCGCCGGCGTGGGAGGCCGGTTGCACTTGGTTGGCATTCATCACGACGCCGGGATCGTCCTGAGCGGCTTGCTGAAAATCGTCTTGGGCGGCAAGTCGCGGCTCGGTCGCGGGCGTTTCTGGTTCGGTTGATGGAGGCGGCGGCACCGGGTTGCCGACCGCAGGCCGGCTGGCCAACGAGTCGTCGGTCACGGGCAGGTTGGCGACCGCTTCGCTGATCACGGGTTCATTGCCAACCGGCTCTTTGGTAACCGGATTGCCGGCTGTGGTTGTGCTGGTTGGGGGACCGCTCGCTGCAACCGCCGTTGGGCTTTCCGCCAGGTCGTTGGCGGGCAGGTCATCGACGGGCAGGTCATCGACGGGAGCGTCTTCGATCGACGTTTCGGCAACTTGGTCCAAAGGCGTGGATTGCGGTGCGGACCGCAGGTCGTCCAGCCGGGCCAGTTGGTCGGCGCCAGTGCCCAGTCGCACCGGAGACAGGTCGCCCGCCACCATCCGCGAATCGGGCAACGCGGGAAGTTCGTTCAGCGATTGTTCAATCGCGACGGTCAAGGCATGGGGAAGTTCGGTCTGGTTGAACGTCTGTCGCTGCGTGGTGGGTCGCCGCTGGGATGATCCGCCGGCGAGTGTTTGAGTTCTTGCCACCGGGGTCGCGCGGACTGCCGCTTCGGCATCACCGGGCCGATTCGACTGGTGCGTCGCGCTCAGGTCGCTCAGCGAGGCCGAGACGAGACCGGCCGCGGAGACGTCGACGTCGGTCGCCCCGGTCACGCTCGACGCATCGGTCAGGCTCATCTGCGTCTGCGGAGCTGTCTTTGGGGGTGCGGCCACCGCGCGGGGTGCCGGTTTTTCCTGACGCGGCTCCGGTTTATTCGTCGCGGTACTGGCCAGATTCGCCTGCGTCGCATCGCGCCCGACCCTGACCAATCCCCGTTCTTTCCCAGTGGACGACGTGGCCAGACGCTGCTCCGGAGCCGGCAGATCGGCGACGACGGCCGTCGGATCCTCGGTCACTTGGACGGTCGATCGGATCGGATTACCGCTCCGACACCCCGACAGCGCCAGACTGGTCGTCGCGAGGGCCACCCAGCAGGCGGCCGCCTGCAATGCAGCATGAGCGGAGTGTTTCTGGCTGTCGTCTGTGTGTCTCGCCGAGCGCATCCGTGCCTCGCAGGTCCAATTCAAAATTTTTTCGTGATCGGTGACGTCAATTCGACGTCCCGTCAGCGGCTTTAACGCAAGTTCAGAACTTTCAATACAAAATCTGCTTGGCGACCGGCAATGTCAAACCCGAGGCGATGGCGATTTGGGATTGGGGGGTGGATGTCCCTGCCGCAGATTGGTTTGCGTCTTTGGCGATGCGTTTGGAGGGTCGCCGTGTTCTCCGAACTCGGCGTGCTCGAAAAAGCGGAGCTTTGCTCCGCGCCGACCTCGGAGAGGACGGCGACTGTCTATGCTAGGTGCGACGCGTCGGCGAGCGGCCCGTCAGTCAACAGTACCGCCAGCGCGGACCACTGGCTCACGCGTCGCACCTAGCATCAGGCGATGATTTCGCGTTTGTTTTGGACGTAGTCCCAGAGGACGAATCGATCCAGGTTGTTTCCGCTGGTGAAGAACACGCGTCCGGAGGTGGATTGTGCCAAACGGTTTGCGAACCGGATGTCTTCTTCGGATTGGGACCAACTGGGCACCAGAAAGATGTTGATCGTGATGCCATCTTTACTGCACAACGCGGCCTCGCGCATCGTGGCTTGTTCGGTTTGCGGGTCCGGGGGGTACAGCATGTACAGCCATTCGCCTTCGCAATGCGCGGTCGGAAGCCCGTCGGTGATCAGCACGATTTGACGGTTGGGGGTGTCACAGTTGGCCAGATTCTGGCGAGCCAATTGCAGTGAACGCTGGATGTTGGTGAAGTGGGGATGGATTTGTGCTTCGCTGATCTCGGGATCGCTGAGGTCGGCTTTCAGCCGCACCCAAGGGTCGTGGATGGTCACCGGTTTGGGCATCAGGTTGATGATTTCTCCGGGGGCCCTCAATTTGGCGAAGGTGTACATTTCGATGAAACGCAGGAAATCGCCGGGGTACTCCGATTGGATCAATCCCTGCAGGGCCAGCGCCATGCGTTTGACGTTCATGTACTGGCCGTCGTAGCGCATCGAGCCGCTCATGTCCATGATCACGCAGGTGGCGCATTTGGGGTGATTGCGTGTCTTGTGGATTTCGATGTCGTCGCTGCGAAGCCGCAGCGGCCGCTCGTCACCTTGGCGGAGCAGGGCGTTGATGACCGTTTGCGGGATGTCCATGTTGGTGACCGAATCACCAAACTCGTACGGTTTGGTCTGCTGCAATTCCACCACCCCTTCGCCGACGACCGGGCCCTGGTGTCGTCCGCTGCGTGAGGGCGCCAGTTCGCTGAAGATCCGCTCCAGCAGTCGGCCTTGGAACAGCTTGTAGGCCTGGGGCGTGAGACGAAATTGTCCGGCCGAATCACGCTGCAACCCTTGGCGTTCGGCTTCTTCGCGGATCAGGTTTTCGACCTGCCGCCGCATCTCTTCGAGTTGTTCCATGTCGCCCGGCTGAGCGAACTCGCCGAGCATGTCCATGTCGATCAGCCCGATCTGGGCCGACTTGGCTGCCTCTTCGAGTTGTTTGAGCAGCTCGTCGATTTTTTCAAGCTCTTCCTTGATCTCCAGTGCTTTGGGCACGGACATCGATTCGTTGCCGGTGAACTCGTACTTGCTGGCCAGTTCTTCGATGTTGTGTTTGTCACCCATGCGTGCGGCGACTTTCAGCAGGTCGGTCGACAGCGAACCGCCGTGATCTTCGGCACGATACCAGAGCGATTCGAGCAGGTAGGGTTGTTCGCGGTTGATCGCCTGGCGGTAGGTTTCGGCAAGTTTTCGGGGAACCCGCACGTCCTTGGCGGCTGAATGAAAGGCTTTGCGCGCCTTCTTTTGGACCGACCTTGATTCGTAGGTTTCCAGGATCTTTCGTTTGCGTTCTTCCAGCATCGCCTTGAGAAAATCGATGCTCGGGCCTAGCCCTTGAATTTGGCTGGGGTCCAGGCGGACCGCGCGGGCGAGTTCCTCTTCGCTTAATTCACGGAACTCGCCGTACATCAACGCCTGTTCGAAGGCGGGCGAGACCAAGTCCGGTGGCGGCTCGCTCGGCGGTGGGAACGAGGCCGGGTCGTATTTCTGGTAGGCGTGGATGATGCCGCCGATTCGGCCGCCGCGTTGCTGGTTCATTGCAATTAAATTTCGTATTCGATTTTGCCGTGACGTTGGGCGCGGCTGATGCGATCCATGCTATACAGTCCCGCCAAGACAAACTCGACGCAACTGGCGCGAACGGCTTCGTTTTCACTGGCGTTGACTTCAAAAGCCAGGTCCCAAGCCGGCGGGACACTTTGCAATCGCTCGGCGTACTGGCTGCTGGGCAACAGGTCGCCGACTTCGACCCGGACGCCGCTGCGGAAGATCTCGGCGATTTCGCCCAGCCCGTGTTTTTCGACGTATTCAGCGAAGATCACCGAGACGGCTTTGGCGACGACGGCGTCCAGCACCTGCCGTTCGCTCATTTGGTGCGTCCCCATCAGATCCAACTCCAGTTTCCCCAGAGAACTGGAATAAAGATGCCCCAGGTCGCTGATCCGTGGCACGGCCGGTCGTTCGTTGTGCAGGATGCCGCGTTGACGGGCCGAGGCGATCATGGTGCGGAAATTGGCGAGCGAGAATCGTGCCGACACGCCCGACGCCTGGTCGATGAACTTGCTGCGCCGCGCCTGCTCGGTGATCTCCTCGATCAACTGAAACATAAAGTAGGGCACTTGGACCGGATACTCCCCGCCCAAGTCCTCCCCGATCTCCTGACGCAGGATGTCGATTCCCTGGTCCCGCTCGGTCGGATAATGCGTTTGGACGATCGTTCCGATTCGGTCTTTCAGCTGCGGGATCACCTTGCCGCTGCGGTTGTAGGTCGCCGGGTTGGCCGAAAACAGGATCATGATGTCCAGGTCGAATCGGATCGGATAACCGCGAATCTGGACGTCGCGTTCTTCGAGAATGTTGAACAAGCCGACTTGAACCAGATCATCCAGTTCGGGCAATTCGTTCATGGCAAAGATGCCGCGGTGCATCCGCGGGATCAGCCCGAACGACAACGCCTCTTCGGCGCTCATGCTGACCCCGCCGGTCAGTTTGGCCGGATCGATTTCGCCGATGATGTCGGCAAACTTCGTTCCCGGCGACAACCGTTCGGAATAGCGGTGGTCACGATGCCACCAAGCGATCTTGATCTGGTCGGGATCCAAGGTTTGGATCAACTGTTTGCCGAGCGAGGTGACCGGATGGGTCGGGTCTTCGTGAACGGGCAGGTCGGGGTGATCGATGTAGGGAATCCACTCGTCCAAGAAACGCGTCAGCATCCGCATGATGCGGCTTTTAGCTTGTCCCTTTTCGCCCAGGAACAGCATGTCGTGGCCGGCCAGCAGGGCCAAATTGATTTCGGGGATCACGGTGTCGTCATAGCCGACGATCCCCGGAAACAACTCCTCGCCGCCGGCAAGCATTCGCGTGAAGTTGTCGCGGATTTCTTGCTTGACCGTTTTCGATTTCCAACCGCTCTCGATCAACTCTTTTAAAGTCGTAGCCGTGGGCGTTGCCGTCGCGACGTTCATTCACCATCGTCCGTAGAAGTTAAGAAACGAGCCTTCTGTCTGCGTCTGTCTGTCAGCGTCTGATTGTAGCCTGTTGCAAAGACCGCAATGCTTGACGCCTGATCGACGGGGCATCACACCACGCACGCTAAGTTAAGGCGAACCCGCGGATCTCAGGCCGCATCACATCCGTGGGTTCACGCTGCTATCCGTGGGCTTTTACGGTACCCCCCAGGCCTCCTGCCCGAACGCACCATCTAAAGGCAAGCTTCCTGCTAAGGAGAGTGAATCTCGTAAACGCCTTGCATCTGAGAGGTTAAATACCGCACGCTCTCTGGAACGGGGAGCTTCAGGAATTCGACGACGTCGCGCCTTAACTTGCGTCTCTAGGAATCCACAGCATGTACCGCGCGGCAAACGGCTGCTGCGTCAGCGGCTGCTTGCCGAGGGCAGCGATCTGCCTGGCCAGGCGTTCAGACTGTGCCCCCAGTTCCAAACCGCACCGGCGGTCAACAACAGGGCCACGATCATGGTCACAATCAAACTCGGGCGGGTGCATTGACGTCGCAGCCGCGCGATCCATCCGCGGGATGCGACGGGGTGATCGCGAATCTCGCCGTCGGCGGGCTTGCCGCTCGGATTCGCACCCACCAAGTTCTCGTGAACCGGTGGTTGCGTCAACGATTGCTCGGCCGGCGGCAACGGGCATTCCAGGGGCGGCGGAGTGATCGTGCGAGTGCGTTGGTTGCAGACCTCGTCAATGTGATGGGTTGCGACCGACGTCTCGGACGATTCACAGGACTGAATCAAAATGGGGCCGTCGGCGAACTCCGCGCGACCGGCTCGATACAAGGTCGCCGGGCGAATTCGACCGACATGGGCGCGGGAATGTTGGTCGGTTCGCTGACGCGGGTCCAGCAATCGGTACGTCGAAACGGCGATCCGAGAAAGTTGCTGTTCGGTCAACGTGTTGGGGGCATGGAGCTGTCGTTTGGCCAGTGATTCGGCGGCGCGGCTGGCCGCGCGTCGGATCACCGCGAGCCGAGTTTCCTTGGGCTGGATCCCGATCCGTTGAAAATCGTCGGGACCTAATGTCACCACCTCATCCGCCGCGTCGACATCGCCGACCGGTGGGGAAAGGAATTCGAATTCAGCCGATTTGCACAAAGTGACAATCACGTTTTAAGGAAATCAGTTCGCCGCACAGGCCGCTCGCCGAGTCACGGGGAGACCGCTTGAGGGGCCGAATTTGGACGTGGGCAACTGATGGGACGGTGGGGGCAGTGGTCGCAGCGTGGTTATCGCTGGGCACACCGCCGACGTGGAAGGCAATGCCTCTACTACTGGGAGCCCCACAACCGGGAAACGGTTCGCGGTGAAGGATGCACCCTTTTTTTCTGAGACTCAATTCGACAGATTTAGTGCCATATTGTCGGTGCGTGGAATAGGTTCGTCCAGTTTTTTGTCCGCGAGTGATCGGTCTTGCCGTCAGAGACGTGGCAGGGTGCAGATCAGGGCCTTAACGAATTCGGTTGCCCAAGTTTCCCCCCGTTGTGGCTTACCACAACGACGCCGAACCGGTGGATTCCAAAACTCTCCCAACAGGCGCGTGGCCGCATTCACAGAACGCGGGTGCCCGCCCCGTCGTAGCTACGCTCGCCAGAGCGTGGGGGGCATCCCCGAGTGAACCACCTTCTGGCGAAGGTAGCTACGTGCATGAGGGCTTCTCGACACTTCATGCGTGCTGCGATGCGTTCGGAAGGTCGCCGTGTTCTCCGAACTCGGCGTGCGCGAAAAAGCGAAGCTTTGCTTCGCGCCGACCTCGGAGAGGACGGCGACTGTCCAGCCCAATCGAAAACGAAGCGACGGTTGACGGCTAGTCATTCAGGGGCACGGGGATTCTGGCCCAAAAGGGGCGTTTGCGGTCGGCGCGGCGCCGGGTGTCTTCCAAGATGGTTTCCAGTTCGCCGTCAAACCGGAAGTAGTCCGGAACGCGATCTCGGGAGCGCCGAATGACGACTTGCTCGTTCAGGTCGATTCCCATGTCCGGGCGCAGGCAGAGCATGTAGGAGTCGCAGGGGCCGTCCATCCGGATTTGGTTTCCGCCGCCGATCGACGCATCAACGACCCCGGCCCGTTTGCGTTCGGCCTGCTCCCAGAGCACCGGGTTGATTTCCACCAGCGGTTTCAGCGGTCCCAGTTCCAGCCACCAAAAGTACTGGTCGCCTTTGCGCATCGTGCGGGCATCGATGTCCTGGGGCATCGGTTTGCGGACGTGTGTGGCAACATTCATCCACTCGAAAAGTTTGGGGATCTCTTCATAAAAGTCTTCTCGTGCACGTCCCCGATACATCACCACGGTCGCATCGTTACGCACGTTCATGTAGTCGTCCAAGACGGCGCCCATCCGGATCAGCGGCGGCTTCGGACCGGAGGCCTCGCCCATCACGAAGTACAGCGGAATGTGTTCCGCATTGGGAAAGTAATGTTGAATCGTCTTGGACGGTTCGCCGTTGATGCTGATCATGCCCGCCCAATGGTCCGGATGGGACAGTGCGATATCCCACGCGGCGGTCGCGCCGTCACCGTGGCCGGCCAGAAAGACACGATCGGCATCGATCGACGCACGACGCATCGCATGCCGCAGCGAGGAGAGCACCGCATGGTGTTCGCGCGGCGTGTATTCGTAAGTCCGCTGGGTGTCGCGTCCCCATTTGGGCGCAACGACGATGTAACCGTTTCGTGTCGCATGTCCGATACGGGCATTCAGCGACGGGTCAAAATCACCCGCCCACCATGCCAATTCCAATTCCGGCGGCGCGCCCGGCGGTGCCAGCACGACCAAACACGGATACTCGCGTAGCGGATCGTATTCCGGCGGCAACTGGACCAGATAATCGGGAGTGTCAATCAGCGACTGCTCGGCGGCGTCTGTGTCGGCGGTGCCGCCGATCCAAAACAGGCCGGGAATGTCGGGATCGGCGGATCCCTCGGGCCATGACTTGACCGGCAGCAGTTGTGGCAGCAATCTCGCGACGTATTCGATCTGTGCGCCTTCGATCGTGCGCAGCTCTTCCAGGATCTGTGGCCGTCGGATCAGATCGGCCGGCCCCAGGTATTCGGCGACCAGATCGCGGACTTTGACCAACGAGGTCGCGACGACCAGGTTCTGTTCGCCCGATCCCGGCCCCATCAACCAACCGGCCACCGCCAGTGCGACTCGTTCATCCAGCGAGACCGTGTCCGACTTTCGCAATCGTGAGTAATCGTTCAGCCGGGGCAGGGTTGCCGAGCTGAGGCCTTTTTCGATCTCTGAAAAAACGCTTTGAAGCGATTCGCGTTGGCCTTCGGGAAGTTGCTCCAGGTCCGCGCGCAAGGCGTCGACCAGCTCTTTGACTTGGCGGTCGGTTTCGCTCAGTTTCTCCACCGCGATTTTGACCTTCTCGCGCGTGATCCGTCCGACGGCGTTCATCGGGAACCGTTGGTAGACGCTGCGGGCATACTGTTCCTGGCCCACGCTCGCTCGCAGGGCCGCTTCGTCGATCAATTGATTGGCTTGTCGATTGACGATGCCGATCAACTGGGTCTTCATGTCTTTTAGTTCGGGGAACGCGCGGATCGTCCGCGTCAGTTCCTCTTCGGCGGCGCGAAACCGTTCGGCTTCGATGAAGAAACGGACGACGGTCAGTCGCTCGTTGACATCGGATTGGTCGATCCGTTGACGGAAGATGTTTTGCAGCGTGTCGGACATGATCGTGCTGGTCGCGACCCGCATGTCCCACACGTACGACGGTCGTGCCTTGAGCGCCTCGACCTTCGCGTAGCGCGAGTTCAGTTCCGTGATGCCTTGAACGATGTCGATCGCTTCGCCGGTCGGGCCGCGGATCGTGATCGTCCGTCGTCCGTATTCGTTGAAATCCGAGACGCCCAGGATGTCGCCGATGCCCTGGATCGGGCTGCCGCCCAGCGGAACGGATTGTTTGAATTCGATCGTTCGTTCGATCCCACGAACATCTTGCGGCGGACCGGCGACCATGCCGCGCTCGTGGATGTACACACGACGCAGCCCATCATCGACCAGCAGGATGGGACGCGATTTGGGTTGCCCTCGGCCGCCCGCATCGAACGGGTTTTCGTTCAGCGAGGCGATTTCCGCGAACAGACCTTCCAACGCGATCCCGCTCTTGAGCACGATCCGTTGGTCGGCGTGGGCAATGGAACACAGCGCGAGAACGGCCGCCAGAGCGCAGGCGATGGCTGTCCAGCGAAAATCGCGTCGTTGCGGCAAGTGTCGCGTCATCGTGGGATGCCTCGGCGGATGAGTTTTCGTCTCTTCATTGTAGGGTAGCGGGACTCGCCAACGGTTTGTTGATTGATCCTGATGCAGGGTGCCTATGCCAGGCGCGAGCGAAAAGGGGACGGGGGTCAATAGCCGGTACGGCCCGCTGGGTGCTTCGCACGATTAACCCCCGTCCCCTTTTCGCACCGAATCGCCACGGCCTCACGGTTTTCATACAGAGGCTAGACCCATCCGGTATCGGGGGCGACCGTCGAGGTTTGTTCTTGGAACGGTTTGGCTTGGACCGACGGCGCCAGGCTGGACGCGTCGATCCTAGTCGCCTGGGTTGGGATCATCAGGATCGTCATCGCCTGTTTCATCGAACGACCGATCGGCGCGACTCCGATTCGAACGGAGTTAACGGCTGGAAGGGTGTGGTCCACCCAGGGTTCGTCCGACATCGCACTCCACCACTGGCTGGTCTGCCAGTTGAGGGCCGTTGAGGGGGGCAATGGATCGGACGTTGCGGCGGCGTTCTCGTGGGCAGGCATCTCATCGGCGTGGTCGATGCCGTCGGCAAGGTCGACGGGCTGCCCGAGGTTCGTCGACGCGATCACGCTGTCGCGTGATTGGGAGGACGATCGCCAAAGACCGGCCAGGCCGACGCAGACGATGACGACGGCCGCGCAGGCCACGGCCCAGATTGTCGCGTTCGAGATGGGAAGGGCCGTTTGGGGGGACGGTGCGTCGTGATCAGGTTCGGCGGCCGGGTTGATGTGTTCGTCGATCGTGCACCAGATCTGCAGGCTGTCGTGACAGGTCGGGCACTTGTTGGCGTGGTCACGCAGCAAGGTGTCTTGGCGGACGTCGGCACGCCGGTCCAACAGAAGATCCAGTCGATCATGAAATTGGTCGCATCTCATTTCGAGGCTCCTTTGGGCTGCGGCGGGGTGTCGGTTGATTCAGCGGGAACCACCTCTCGCTGACGGAGTTGTTCGATCAGAGAAAGTCGGGCACGGTGCACGAGCGTTTTGACGGTTCCGATCGGACAACGCATCTGCCCGGAGATTTGCGCATAGGACATCGCGTGTTCATGAAAACATTCAAACGCGATGCGCTGTCGTTCCGGCAAATTCCCCAGGGCTAACACGATTTCTTCACGCATCGCATCGGCGGCGTGGTTTTGGCGGGTCGCCAGCGATTGCGGTTCGGCCGCGGCGCTCAACGGCGCATAGACTTTGCGGCGGGCCAAGTGGCTGCGCGAGCGGTTGCCGGCGACCGTGGCCAACCAGGGCTGAATCGGTCGACGGGGATCCCAACGGTCCAGATATCGGGCGACACGGCTGAAGGTGTCTTGGGTGGCGTCTTCGGCGTCTTGGCGATGACGCAGGATTGCGAAACAGATTCGAAAAACGAAATCGTGATAGCGGTCGACCAGGATCGCAAAGGCCCCGCTGTCTTGGGCCAAGATGCGACGTGCGAGCGAGGCATCGGATTCGAGGACTGCGCCGCCGGCGCCGGTGAGCGTCCGTTGCAGGTCGGCGGCATCGGAGCGGCCGGACGTCGAATGGTCTTGGCGGCGCGACAAAGCGTTAACGTCCGCTAAAGAATCGTTTCAAAGCGTCGTCGGCGGCGGCCTTGGAACTGTCCGTCATCGACTTTTTGAAACCTTCGGGAAGTTTGCCTTTCTTGGCTTTCTTTTGTTCACGCAACCGTTCCAGCAGGGAGCTGTCGTTGACGGAAAGTTCGGTGCTGTCGCCGGAGGCGTCTTTCGAGTCTTCGTCGCTGCCTTCCTCTTGTTCGGCGCGTTTGAGATCGTCGATCCGGAACTGGCGGGTGTCGGGGTCGGCGAGTTTGCGGACGCGATCGATTTGGTCGGCTTCGTCCAGCCAGCCGGTCACGTCCACCTCTTCAAATCGGCTGTCGCTGTCTTGGACGGTGCGTGCGGCCGCTTCGCCCACGTCGGCGACCTGCGGTTTCTTCTGCCCTTTCAGCCCGTGTTCGATGACCACTTCGAAGAGCAGTTTGCCGATTTTCAGCGAGTCGCCGGCGGACAGGATTTTGGCGCGATCGCTGGGCAAGCGTTTCTCATTGACATACGTTCCGTTGCGGCTTTTCAGGTCCTGGATCAACAGGCGACCGTCTCGGATGACCAGAATGCAATGCTTTCGGCTGATCGAATCACTCTTGGGACGCAACTGGCAAGATTCGCTTCGACCGATCAGGAACTTCTCGCCGCTGATAGGGATTTCCGTTCCCTCGTGACTCCCCGTCATCACCCTGAGCTTCACTTGCATACGGCACCTGTTCCTATCTTGTCTTCCGCTTTCATCACGGTTGGAGCATTATGACCTGTCAGCGGCTGAAAAGTGGTGGGATCGCGGAAAACGCGCGACCGCTGCTGACACGCCGGTGTTGCATTGTAGACGGTTGTGCCGGCCGGGAAAATGTCGTAATGGGCGTTTTGCATCAACCCGCAGACTCGTCGATACCCGCCCTCGGAAGGGGGCTGGCGAGTTCACGCACTTGCAACGCCGCCTCGAAATCGTTTCCCGCGGGAACTCCAACCGCCGCGTGCTAATCAAAGCATAGCCGATTTCTAGCCGCGGCGTCGCTCGGTTCCGGCTTGAACCCGGCGATTTCTAACGACGCTGCCACCAATCGTCCCGGTTAAAGCGACGCTCCGCGATCCGCTCGGCCCGCGCCTGTTCTTCAGGCGACAACGCATCGCGGTGGAACGCGACGCCCGTCATGGCGGTGAATTCGTCGACGATTCGATTCAGCAGGGCATCGCTTTGCAGCGAAACGGAGGTCAAATCCACGATTCCCGGCAATTCGCTGGCATGGCCACTGGAACGCAACAGCAGGCTGCCGTGTTGCAGGATCGAGCGTTTGGCACGCCGCTGGGCGCTGCCCAGGACTTTGTATCCGCTGACGATCAGGTCTTCGTCGGTGCGGCGCGCAAAGCACAGGAACGCTTCATTGCCGTCGGCGTTCGACGGAGTCAAATGGTTCGGCCGGGCATCGATCCCGTGTCGATGCAGCGCGTTGATGACCGCCGCGTGGAACCCGCGGTACAGATCGGTTCGAGCGCCGTGTTCGCCCGCCCGCGCCGGCACGGTCAAGCTGTACGTCAATTCATGATGGTGCACGATTGCACCGCCCCCGGTGCTGCGTCGCACGCGTCGGATACGGTCAAAACGTGGCGATGCATCGCTGCTGGATTGGAAGTATCCCAGCGACAGAGTGGGTTCGGCCCAGGTGTAGAACCGCAGCGTGTAGGGCGGCGCGGCACCCGAGGCGGCGGCCTGGCCGACGGATTCGGCGATCGCTTGGTCCACCGCCATGTTCCAGGCCGATTGGCCATCACGGTGAAACAGCAAGCGTCCGGCGGTCGGGGCAGTCATCGGCTCAACCGGATTCGGCGCACTGTTTTTCGTAAGCCGCGAAATCCATCAGATTCCCCAACGCCGACTCGTCATTGATCTTCAACTTGACGATCCAGCCGAAGTCATACGGGTCGTCGTTGAGCTTTTCCAGGTTGTCCGGCAGTTCGGAGTGCACCTCGACCACTTCGCCGCCGACAGGGCTGTACAGCGGACTGACCGCCTTGACCGATTCGACTTCACCGAACTCCTCCCCGGCGTCGATCGTCTTTCCCACTTCGGGGAGTTCCATGTAGACCAGGTCGTTGAGTTGTTCGAGTGCAAAGCCCGAGATGCCGATCGTCGCGATCTTCTGACCGTCTTGTTCGGCCACATCGACCCACTCATGGGTTTCGGCATACAGAAGTTTGCTCTTGTCGCGTGACACGGTGGTGGATTCCCTTTGAAGTGGTGTTGGAACAATGAAAGGTTAGTCGGGCAATGGAACGTTGCCGCCGGAGGACGAATCACGCCACCGGCGACTGATCTCGCGTCGTAGCTACGCTCGCCAGAGCGTGGAGGCCTCCGCCGTCTGGCGACGGCAGCTACGCCACAAAGAAACCGAGCGTTGCCCGCTCGCCGCCCCAGTATGACAGATGCGGCTACTTCTTGGCACGCCGGTAAAATGGCAACTTGGTGCGGGTGGCCGGAGCGCGTTTGCCGCGGATGTCGATTTCGAAATCGGATGCCGCGGCGTGCTCGGCGTCGACCATCGCCATCGCGATCGGATGGCCGAGTGTCGGTGAGGGGCCGCCGCTGGTGATCGTGCCGACGACCTGCCCCGCGGTCGACAGTACGTCGCACCCTTCGCGGGCCGGTCGGCGGCCTGCGGGCAACAATCCGATTCGAACGCGGCGGGGGCCGGCGGATTTGACTGCTGCGATCGCATCGCGGCCGATGAACTTGCGGTCGTCCAGGTTGCAGGCGAAGCTCAATCCGGCGGAAATCGGGTCGACCGTTTCGTCCAGTTCATGCCCGTACAGCGGCATCGCGGCTTCCATCCGCAACGTGTCGCGGGCACCCAGGCCGGCCGGAGCGAAACCGGCGTCGCGACCGGCCAGCAGGATGTTTTCCCAGATACGCGTCGCTTCTTCGGCCCGCACGACCAACTCGAATCCGTCTTCGCCCGTGTATCCGGTTCGGCTGACGATCGCCGGTTTGGAAAACTGGTCGGTGATCCGCGCCTGGTAATACTTCAATCGACTCGGGTCGAACGAAAACAGTTTCTTGCACGTTTCCATCGCCAGCGGTCCCTGGACGGCGATCATGGCCGTCAACTCGGTGCGATCGGAAAAGGTGACCTTGGGGAAATCGTCGAGGTGGGGCTTGATCCACTCGACGATTTTCGCCCGATTGGAGGCGTTGACGACCAACAGGTGGTAGCGTGTTTCGCTGGGCGTTTTCAGATGCGAAACCAGAACGTCGTCCAGGATTCCGCCCTCGTCGTTGCAAACCATGCCGTAACGCACGCCGCCGATGGGCAGATCCGTCACACGCCGCGTCAGCAAGCGGTCCAACAGGTCTTCGCTGCCGTCGCCGTCGAAACGCAATCGCCCCATATGAGAGACGTCAAACAGCGCCGCGGCGCTTCGACAGGCCCGGTGCTCGCTGACGATCGATTCGTATTGAATCGGCATTTCGTACCCGGCGAACGGGACCATCTTGGCCCCCGCCGATCGATGCCAGTCGCCCAGCGGGGTTTGTGCGTACGTTTGGGAAGATGGATCGGCCTGACTCATGCGTCACTCTTAAAATGGGTGATGGCGTGGTCGCTCAAAAAGCGGGGCGAAGATGTCAATGATCGGCTGGGCAAGGGGCGTCAAAACACGCTGCCGGTCAAAAAGTGTACCGACATCAATCGGGCTGTTGAAGGGTCGACCCCTCACCGCACAAAGGGGACGGGGGTTGATTGGGATTCGGGGGCGATGGCGTGATAAACGACCCCCGTCCCCTTTAGGGGGCGGGCGGGATTGGTTAGCGTCGTTTGCGTTTGCCTTTTTGGCGGCGTTCCTTTTTGCGTTTGGACTTGTGCGTCGACTTGCCGCGGTGGGACTTGCCGAAATTCCCGCCGCGGTCGTTGGGGTTGCTGTTGCCGACCGAATGGTTTTTGACCGGATCGAGGAACAGTTCACGCTGGATCAGATCGACGCGGCTGATCTTGACCGTCAATTGATCGCCCAGGCGATAGCGGTGATGGGCCTTGAATCCGACCAGCATCTGGCCGCGGCGTTCGAACCGATATTGGTCCGACGGCAGCTGGTCGACACTGACGTATCCGTCAACGGGCAGCTTGATACAGCGGGCCAGAAAACCGTCGGCGAAGACTCGGCTGATGACGGCGGTCATCGTGTCGCCGATGTGTTTCTTCAAGTAGTGCAGTAGCTTCAATTCGGTCAGTTCGCGTTCGGCTTGGGCCGCGTTGCGTTCCATGTCGCTGCAATGGTGCCCCAGTTGCAACAACGCACCGACGGATTCGTCCGGAGTCTTTTCGCCGCCGCGAAGTCGATCGATCAGGCGATGCACCGTCAAATCCGGGTAGCGACGGATCGGACTGGTGAAGTGACAGTAGTGCTGCATGTCGAGCGCATAGTGGCCGTCGGTCTGGGGACCATAGACGGCTTTGTTCATGCTCTTGAGCACCGCAAAATTGACCGCGTCTTCGAGCGGCGTGCCGGCCACGCGGTCGAGCACGTGTTGGATTTCGAAACGGCTTTCGACCGAATCGATTCCCAGTCGCAAGTCGCGAACAAAGTGCGACAGTTGACGCAGCTTGCGGCGTTCCGGTGGCGGGTGGATGCGATGCAGGAAGTTCAGTCGGGCATCATCCAACCAGGTCGCGACGGCCTGATTGGCCGCCAACATGAACTCTTCGATCAATTGATGACTCTCGGTATTCTCCGTCCGGTAGGCGCCTTTGACCTTGCCGCTGCGATCGAGTTGCAATTTGACTTCGGGCATCTCCATCGAGATCGCGCCACGTTTGAAACGCCGCTTGCGAATCGTCATCGCCAGCGCGTGCATGTCGCGAAGCATGTCGCAGATCGCATCGCCCCACTTCTCGCGATACTTGTCGGGGTTCTCCAGGAACTGGTCGACCAATTGATAGTGCAACCGCATGTCGCTGCGGATCACACTGTTGTGCACTTCGGTGTGGATCACGGTGCCGTCGTCGGTCATTTCGATCTCGACCGATTTGGCCAAGCGGACCTTTTCCGGTTGCAGGCTGGCCAGGTGATTGCTGATGATTTCGGGCACCATCGGGATCACGCGGTCGGGCAGATAAACACTCGTCGCCCGCCGGTGGGCCTCCTGGTCCAACTGGCCGCCGGGATGAATGAAATAGCCGACATCGGCGATGTGCACCCACAAACGCCAACGGCCTTCGTCTTCACGAACCAGTGAAATCGCGTCGTCAAAGTCACGTGCGTCGTAGGGATCGATCGTCAGCGTCAGATGCCCGGTCAGGTCCAGCCGATCGGCCGGCGGGTGGTCTTCGTCGAATTCATCGGCGCGCTGCCTCGCTTCGTCGATCACTGCTTCGGGGAACTCATCGGGCAATCCGAATTGCCGCATGATGGTTAACGTGTCGATCCCGGGGTTGTTGGTGCTGCCGAGTCGTTCCAGCAGGACCGCTTCGCCGCCCTTGCCGTTTTCGCCTGGGAACGTCACCACTTCGACGAACACCTTGTCGTCCTTCTCGATCGGCAAACCTTGGATGTCGCCGATAAAGACGGGCGCGTCGTGCGGTGTGCCGTCCAAATAAACCGCCGGGCGGCGGTTGACCATGTCGAACGTGCCGGTGAATTGACGCCGCGAACGCTCAATGATCCGGCACACACTGCCTTCGCTTCCGCCGCGTCGACTCGGCCGAACCTTGATTTCGACCAGGTCGCCTTCGAACGCCCCGCCGGTCTGTCCCGGCGGGATGAACAGGTCTTCGCTGACCGCTCCGTCACCGGAGTCGCCGGGGCGGACGAATCCGAATTGGCCGCCGGCCGCCATCCGAAACACGCCGCGAATGCGGTCCAGGGGGCCGCCGATCGCCCCGGTGCTGATCACCAAGTGATTGGATGCATA
This sequence comes from Stieleria mannarensis, assembly GCF_014154935.1. Taxonomy (GTDB): domain Bacteria; phylum Planctomycetota; class Planctomycetia; order Pirellulales; family Pirellulaceae; genus Stieleria; species Stieleria mannarensis. Next base: position 17,054 of record NZ_JACEHH010000036.1, on the reverse strand, counting down.
AATCAACCGGCCTTCTAAGACGAGTTGCTTGATCGTTCGCCGCAGTTCCCGGTAGTCATCCGGTCCCAGGTTCAAAATGGCTGCGATCTGTTTGGGTTTGCTCGGCCGGTATTCCGCCGAAACGACCAACCGCATCACGCGGTCGGCAAGGTCTTGTGAGATTTCCATATCGTGAAGGTAACGGGGATGGATTTAAGTTCCAAGTTGTGGGTTCTGAGTTCGGGTTTGCGAAATCCGCTCAAGGAGGTTTCGTTTGTGACGGTGGCGGGGAGGTTTGGTCAAAAAATTGAGTGGTCAAAAAATAAGAGAAATTCGGACGGGACCTTCATCGAACAATTACGCCTTCATTTTTTGACCAACTCATCTCTTCTGAATTCACCTTCCTGGCGGCAGGGCGAACGATGCAACAAAACGGCATCCATGAATCCCGTTGGAGATCAGCGACTTTCACTGCTGAAACCTCAGCTCCCGGACGATCAGGGCGTGGAATGCTATCCCCGCAGGGTGACCCATTTCCAGGTCGTGAAGTCTTCGATCCCGGTTTCCATGCCTTCGCGGCCGAAACCGGCGGACCCGTCGCCACCGAACGGGACTTCGGGTTCCTGCTGGATCGTCATGTCATTGACGTGGACCATCGACGCGTCGAGAGAGTCGGCGAAGGTCATCGCCGCATCAAGGTCGTTGGTGAAGACGGCGGCCGAGAGCATGCCGGGGGAGGCATTGGCGAGTTCCAATGCGTGGTGGCGATCGTTTGCGGTTTCGACCGAGACGACCGGCCCGAAGGTTTCTTCGCGAAACAGCTTCATGGCAGACGTGACACCGGTGATGACGGTCGGGTTCACTCGATTTCCGGTCCAGCTGTTTCCGCACAACACGTTCGCGCCGCCGTCGAGGGCATCGGCCAAGTGATCGCGGATTCGCTGCCGTGCTTTGGCGCTGATGATCGGACCGATCATCGTCTTCGGATCGGTCAGGTCGCCCATGCCCACGGATTGTGCCGCGGCGACGAACCGCTCGGTGAACGCATCGACCAGCGACCGGTCGACGATCACACGACTGGATGCCATGCAGATCTGCCCTTGGTAAATGAACCCACCGCGAACGGCCGCGGCGACCGCTGCGTCCAGGTCCGCGTCGGCGAGCACGATCAGCGGGTTTTTGCCACCAAGTTCCAATGTCACCCGTTTTCCGTGACTGCCGCACAGTGTTTGCACGTGCCGTCCGACCGCCGCCGAACCGGTGAAGCTGACCGCCCGGACCGGTGCCGCGCTGACCAAGTCGTCGCCGATCTCCGCCCCCAGTCCCTGCACCACGTTCAATGCTCCCGCAGGTAATCCCGCGTCGTGGTACAACCGCGCAATCGCGTCGGCGATCAGGGGGGTCTGTTCCGAGGGAAGCCAGACGACGGTGTTGCCGGTGGCCAGCGGCATACTGCTGTGCTTGATGCCCTTGATCAGTGGAACGTTGAACGGCGTGATGCTGGCGACCACGCCGATCGGTTTGCGAAACCCCAGACTCCAACGCCCCGGCACGTCGCTCTTGTAGGTCCGTCCGGTCATCCGACGGGCCATCGCCGCGTTGGCCTTCAACACCCGCGTCGCGATCCCGATTTCCATCATGGCTTTCGAGACGGGCGATCCGATTTCGCGAATCAGCAGGTCGCGAAACTGTGCCGATCGCTGGTCCAGCAGTTCCGCCGTGTGCAGCAAAATGGATTCACGTTGTGACGGGCTGGATTCTCGAAAGGCTTCAAAGGCCGCGGCAGCTGAATCGACGGCGAACGTGACATCGCGGGCATCGCCGCGGGCGGCCCGCGCGATCACCGAGTCGTCTTCGGGGGCCAGCGACTCGAATGTACGATCGGACCTCGAGGCGTGGTGGGTGCCTGCGATCCAGTGATCCGTGGTGGGTTGGTTCAAGGTTGTCTCGGCGATCCGATGGCGGCAAGTTTTCCCCAGGACGTCTTCCATGATCGGATGTCAAAGTGTCGATCGAACGTCTCGCGGATCACTTCGGGCATCCCCAGCCATTGATCATACGTCACACGCTCCCGCTCCGTCATGACGGCCAAGGCGTCCCCTTTGGCGTACAGCTTTCGCACGATCGATCGATCGGTGACGGCGTGGGCAAAGACCAAAAACGGTGTCTTCCACGGCTCGATCACATAAAACGTGCCGGTGGGTTTCAGAATCCGGCGGACTCCGGCGAGCGAGCGGTCTAGGTCGGTCGGCACGTTCGGTAAATGATGCAGGCCGCCTTGGACGATCACGACATCATAGGCATCGCTTTCCAGCGGCAGCTCCAAACAATCGGCCAGATGAAGTTGTGCCGGCCCGTGATACTCTTCCAGCAGACTGTCGCTCAGATCGACGCCTTCCAGATTGCCGAACCCCAACCGTTCCAAGGCGACCAGCCCGTTGCCGCGGCCGCAGAAGATTTCGACGATTCGGCTGTCGCGATCAAGCGATTCGAAATCGAACCGCCGCAGCCGGGCAATGAATTTTGCGATCTCTTGTTCCGGTGTTTCAAACCGCTTGTACGCGGCTTCCCAGACCGGGTCGCAACACAGTTGTCCCGCGGCGACGTGGCGAATGATGGGCGGTTGCACCGGATCGTTCATGACGAAACCTCCTGCAGCTGGTCATCGGAATTCGTCGCGATCGGGCAATCGAGTCGCCGTGAACGTTGCATCATCAACACGCCACTCATCAACGATGCCATCGCGGTCTGGAAACCGATCGCCACCAGCGTGACACCGGGCACGACCCAACGCATCGTCTGCGGATAGTCGAGCGCGCCGAATCCTTGTTGCCACCACCGCCAAACGACCGCACCGATCATCGCCGCCCCGAGGATTCCGGCGACGATGCCGAACGCCAATCCGCGTTCGACGGTGACGTGTTCCAGTTTCTCATGCGGCGGCATCATGCCTTCCCGGCCGGTGAAAATCCTGGCCAACGTCGCCAACAACACGCACTGCCATCCCATCAACACGAACAAACTGGCAACCAACAGTGTGTGAACGTCCAACGCCGCGCCGAACACTTTCACTTGGGGAAGCGCCAACGCGTAGCCGATCAATCCGATGCCCAGCAAAACCAACCCGGGACGAAAGAAGGTCCAGTTGGGGCTGAAGGCGAGGAACAATCGCAGTGTTCGCCAGCCGTCGCGAAACGTCCGCAGGTGGGGCGGGTGTGCTTGGCGGCCGTCGGGATGCAGCGTGATCGGGACCTGGCTCCATGACGTGCCGTGGGAATCCCGGTGCAGTCCGCTCTTGATGATCATCTCCGTCGCAAATTCCATCCCCGGCGAACGCAGGTCCAGCTGGTCATAGTGCTTTCGTGTGAAACCTCGCATGCCGCAATAGATGTCATTGATCGGGATGCGAAACATCAACCGGACGAGCCAGCTGAGCACGGGATTGCCGAACCAGCGGTGCAAAAACGGCATTGCCCCGGGCAGGACTCTTCCGCCGCCACGGGGCAGGCGACAGCCTTGGACCAAGTCGTGTCCCTGACGCAGCGAGTCGACGAACTTGGGGATTTCCAAAAAGTCATAGCTGTCGTCAGCGTCGCCCATCAGCACGTACTTGCCGCGGCTGGCTTCGATGCCGTGCATCAGTGCCGCCCCGTAGCCTCGCTGCGGCACGTCGACGACGCGTGCACCTTGCCCGAGTGCCAAGTCCTGTGATCCATCGGTGCTGCCGTTGTCGGCGACGACGACTTCACCGACGATGTTCGCCTCTCGCATCGCCCGGACGGCTTTCTCGACACAGATCGCCACCGTGTCGGCTTCATTCAAGCAGGGCATGATGACCGACAATTCAATCGGCCTGTTTGCATCCCTCGGCCCACATTCCACTGAACTGCTCATTCTGACTTGGTCGTTTCGGTGGGATCGTTGTTGGGGAACAGTGGGGCAAACGCTGGGTTGGTCAAAAAATGGGTTGTCAAAAGATCAGGGCATTGGATTTTGATCAGATTTCTTCCTCGTTCTCTCCTGTTTTTTGACCAACAAATTTTTTGACCCCACTTCCCCACCAAACTCTCAATCCCCCATCACACGTCGAAATCGAGACGATCGCCAGCGCGATCACCAGCAGGACAATCGGCTCGACGATCATGCGGTAGCGATACGCGGGGATCTCCAGCACCGCGGTGATGGTGGCAAAATAACCCAGGATCGCTCCCAGCCAAAGGCCCGCGGCGCGTGTGGGCCGTCGCCAGATCAACAGCATCGTCGAAGCGAGCGTGGCGAGCATCAGCAACGTGTTGCCCGCCAGCGAATTGCTCCACCGATGGCGGAGGCCTGTAGCGACGGGCGCGACTGTAACGCCCCATATCGGCTGTCCGGCAAACAGGTCCGACGAGAGTCTTTCACGCGCCCCGGTGCCGTCCGGATCCAGATCCGCGATCTGATCTGGCAGCTCGGTGGCTCGCGTTCGCCAAAAGTTGATCCAGCGGCGGACGGTCTTTTTGCCAAACGCCAGCGGTGACGCAGCGATCGCATCGGTTGCCACCGCCTTCATCAACCGGTCCGCCGAGGGGTCGTCCATCCCCGACGTTGTCAGTGCCTTGGAGACGGTCCAGGTTTCGCGCCAACGCTCGTCGGCGGCCAGACGTTCCCAGCCTTGGTCTCCTAGCTGCGTTTTAAGCTGCACCGCAGCAGCCGTTGCCGGCAGATCCAACCCGGCACCGCTGCCGTCTTGAAAGGTGACGATCCAGACGTTGCGGCCGACGAATTCGGTCAACATCGCTTTGCCAAACAACGCATGGTTGCGGGCCAGCCAGGGACTGACACAACCCACCGTGACGATCCCCGCCAATGCAACACTGATCCAGCCACGTCGGCGACCGATCGGGCCCGTCGACGGATTCGGGATCCAGTGCCAGCAGGTGATCACGTAAATCAGATCGGCGATCCACACCAGCATCGCCACCGGACGGGTCAGGATCGCCAGTCCCAGTGTCAGTCCGACGAACACGCCGGCCCAAAGCGATGGCCGCCGCGTCAACCGGGCGACCGCCCACAGGTGCAAGACGAGAGAAAACACGAACAGTGTTTCGGTCAACATGGTCGCGACGTACACGACCGACGCAAGCATCGGGATCGCCATCGCCACGACCAACCCAGCCGCCTGCCGCCGCTGCGAAATCTCCACCGCCAACGCCGCGACCAATCCGATTCCGGCGACCCAGAGCAGACCTTGAAAGCTGACGAGTACCGGCAGCGGATTGTCGAAAACCGCTCGGAACAGTCCGATCAACCACGGATAGGCCGGCGTGCGAAACGCGATCGGGCGTTGCATCATCAGCCAATCGCCCTCGGCGACCAACCCGCCCAATTCCCAATACCCCGCGGCGTCCAAGACCAACGGGCTGGGGCCACGCATCACCACACTCACGACCTTGGCGATCAAGAGGAAGACGAGCAGGGTGAACGCCAGTTTGCGCGGCAAAGACAATTTCGTCCAATCGGTCAACAGATGGAGGGGCGAGGTGCGTTTGGCGAGTGCTACGCCGCGGGTGCCGGGAAAGTTCTCTCCCGCGATCGGCCGCAAAACCTCCCTGGCGGTTGCACACGACGCGTGAACATTGTCTTATCCTTGCAGTTCGTCCGCGTCCCCCGCTCCCAAGCTTGCTGCGTCTATGAAGTCCCTGTTACCGGTGATCAATACCGGTTTGCCGACCAATCTGGTTCAACCCTTCGCGGCCCGCGTGGCCCGCGATGCGTCGCCACTACGGCGTGCGGCGGTGGAACAATTGCAAATCAATTTGGGCAAATTGTGCAATCAAACCTGCACCCACTGCCACGTCGAAGCCGGGCCGACCAAAAAACGCGAAAACATGGACGCCAAGACCGCCGCACGCGTGGTCGAGTTGTCACGCGATTGTCTCAGCCTCCACACGGTGGACCTGACCGGCGGTGCGCCGGAAATGAACCCGCTTTTTCGCGACCTGGTCCGTGAGTTCCGAGGCCGGCGGATCCGCGTGATCGATCGTTGCAATCTGACGATTCTACAACAACCCGGGTACGAATGGGCCGCGCCGTTCTTGGCCGAACAAGGCGTCGACGTGGTCGCTTCGTTGCCTTGCTACCTGGAGCAAAACGTGGACGGCCAACGCGGCGAAGGGGTGTTCCGCCAAAGTATCGATGCGCTGCGCAAGTTGAATGATCTGGGCTACGGCGATGATTCCTCTCCGCTTCGATTGGACTTGGTCTACAACCCCACCGGACCCTCGCTGCCGCCCGACCAGGCGAGCTTGCAAGCGGATTACAAACGTGAACTGTTCGCCCGCTACGACATCCGGTTCAATCGCCTGCTGACGATCACGAACATTCCGATCAAACGCTATGCAATGTTCTTGGCAAAGAAGGAACGCTTGGAACAGTACATGCACCTGCTGGAGCAGAATTTTAATTCCGACGCAGCCGAGGCGGTGATGTGTCGATCGTTGTTGTCGATCGCCTGGGACGGAACGATCTACGATTGTGATTTCAATCAAATGATCGACTTGCCCGCCGGTGGCCTGGCCGCCCATCGCGACGTGGCTCAGCCGCCGACGGTCTGGAACACCGATTCGCTGCACCAGTTTGCCAACCGCAAAATCGCGACCGCGGACCACTGCTACGGATGCACTGCCGGGGCAGGCAGCAGTTGTAGCGGTGCGTTATTGTAAACCTTCTCCTTTTCACCTCGATCCTCCTTCACCTGCCATGTCGACCTTGAACACCGAATCCGCCGTCCGTAGACGCTATTCCTCGGCCGCCGAAGCACGTGAACCCGCGCTGTGTTGTCCGGTCGATTATGACCGCAGCTACTTGAAGGTGATTCCGCAGGAGGTGATCGATCGCGATTACGGTTGCGGTGACCCGTCGAAGTATGTCCGCCCAGGCGAGACGGTTCTGGACCTCGGCAGCGGCGGCGGCAAAATCTGTTTTATTGCGTCGCAAGTCGTCGGGGAATCCGGCGCCGTCATCGGCGTCGACATGAACGACGATATGTTGGCGTTGGCACGCAACAGCCAGCCGATCGTGGCCGAGCGGATCGGGTACGACAACATCAGGTTCTGCAAGGGCAAGATCCAGGACATGCAGATCGATCGGGACCGTTTGGATGCCTACTTGAACGAAAATCCCGTCGATAGCGAAGCTGCATTGCAGCGGTTGGAGGCGTTTGTCGCCGAGATGCGGTTGCAACAACCGATGATCCCCGATAACTCGGTGGACGTGGTGGTCAGCAACTGTGTGTTGAATCTGGTCGATGCGGCGGAGAAAGAGAAACTGTTCGCGGAGATCTTTCGCGTGTTGCGCCCCGGCGGCAGAGCCGTGATCAGCGACATCGTCAGCGACGAACCGGTGCCGTTGCACCTGCAGCAGGACGGCCAGCTGTGGAGCGGGTGTATCAGCGGGGCGCTGCAGGAAAAGGACTTCATCGACGCCTTCGTGCGGGCTGGATTTCAGGGAGCCGAGATGCCGGTTTATCAGATGGAACCGTGGCAGATCGTCGAAGGGATCGAATTCCGATCGGTCACCGTGATCGCCTACAAGTACCCCGAGACCCCGTGCTATGAACACAACGAAGCGGTCCTGTACCGGGGGCCCTATGCCAGTGTGAAAGATGACGACGGCCACGAGTTTACCCGCGGTGTTCGAGCCGCCGTGTGCCGCAAAACGTTCGAGAAGATGCAGCGCGAGCCCTACGCCCAGGACTTCCTCGGCATCTCCCCGGTAACCGCGATCCCGCCCGAAGATGCGGCGCCATACGACTGCACCGGCGGCCAAGTCGTCCGCCCGCCAAGCGTCACCAAAGCCGGCGGCAGGACGGTGAAACCGGTCGAAGATTGCTGCGGGGAAGGAGGGTGTTGCTGATGGTTGGTCAAGGAATGAGTTGGTCAAAAGATGAGTTGGTCAAAAGATGAGTTGGTCAAAAAATGGGTTGGTCAAAAAATGGGTTGGTCAAAAAATAGGCGCGTGATATTGCGATGAAAGTACTACTCTCTTCTTTCTTATTTTTTGACCACCAAATTTTTTGACCAAACCTCCCCACCAAACCTCCCCACCAAACCTCCCCACCAAACCTCCCCACCAAACCTCCCCACCAAACCTCCCCACCAAACCGCCCCACCAAACCTTCAAACCAAACCTTCAAACCAAACCTTCAAACCACCGTCAAAAACCGAACCTCCTTGAGTGTGATATTGACCCAATGAATCGCCTCAAACGGACTGTGGCGGAGTAGCTTGCGCAGGTTCTGTTCATACTGGCGATGACCGTTTAGCAATGCTGTCACCTCAAACGCAGATTTGTCGTTTAATGTGTGAAACCGTTGCCGACCCAGAGGCAATCCGTCACGATTCATCGGGACCTGTTTCACCACTCGCTCTTCGCCTCCGAGCAAATGCGTCAGCGCCTGGTAGTACAAGGGCAGACTCAGGCCGGTTCCCCAATCTCGAAGGATCTCGATACAAAGGTGTCTCAGCGGTGAAGTGTCTTTCCAGCACACATCGTCGACGCCGAATCTCTGACGCTGAGATCGAGTCGTTCCCGAATTCACGAATCGACACTCCACTCGATCGGTTCGAAAGTTGATCAATTTTCCGCGTTCGAGATCCAGCAAGTAGAGATAGTTCAACAGTTGCATCTCATGCTCTGGCGTCAAAGCACGTGCCACTTTGAGCTCGTAGACACCACATCTGCCAACGACCACGTCCAGGACATAGCGTTTTTCGAAGCTGTCGAAGGTCACGTAAACCGGAACGTCAATCAGCGTCTCCAGTCCCGACTCGCGTAGCCTGGCGGCGAAGTCGGACTTGTAAACGAATTCGTCGGCCAGAGGCCCGAGGCAATTGTGAGTGCAAAACGCCTGAGGCATGACTCGGCAGTAATCCAGCTCTTTGAACGCTTCGTAAGAAGGACTACGAATCGACAGCGGGCATGAAATGGGCATGGGCAATCCTTTTTGTCGCGCAGAAGAGGATCGCATTTTATAAAATTCTCGCGGCCTTTGATCATCCGACACGCTGCCCTGAGACTTTCAATGCAATTTGGTTACACGCTGCTTTATGTTGCCGACGTAGAACAAACGCTGACGTTCTATGAGGCCGCGTTCGGTTTGGCTCGCAAGTTCGTCCACACCGATGGCGACCAGGCCTACGGCGAACTGGACACCGGTGCGGTCACACTCGGGTTTGTGTCCCATGCCTTGGCCAAGTCACACGGGTTCGACTATGCCGAAACGCGCCCCGATGGTCCTGCCGCGGCCGTTGAAATCGCATTCACAACCGATGATGTCCAAATGGGCTATGATCGCGCGGTTAGCAATGGTGCCGTCGCCGTGTCACCGCCGAAGACAAAGCCGTGGGGGCAAACGGTTTCCTATGTCCGCGACAACAACGGTTTCTTGGTCGAGATCTGTTCGCCGATGGGCGGGTAGGGCGATCGTCTTGGTAGATGGGGGTGGGGCAAAACAATGGGGCAGAATGATGGGATGGCAGAATGATGGGAGGGCAGAATGATGGGAGGGCGAAGGTCCCCGATTGGCGTGCACACTCCGAGGTAGATAGACTTAGGGGCATTCGACGCTTTTACTTTCTAACCGCCGATTTTGCATGAGTAGCGCGCCTCGATACCGTCCGGCCTACACCGTGGAGGATTACGCGCGATGGGAAGGCGAGTGGGAGCTTTGGGAGGGGCTGCCTGTTTCGATGAGCCCCAGTCCTTTCGGTCGGCACTCTCAGCTGCTCGTTCGCATCGCAACCCAACTGGAGCTTGCGGTCGAGCTGAGCGGATGCCATGCCGCGGTGCTCGCCGAGATTGACTGGATCATTTCTAACGAGACGGTCGTCCGCCCCGATGTGTCAGTGGTTTGTGGAGACGTCCCGGTCAGGCATGTCGAAAAGCCGCCTGCACTCGTCGTGGAAGTGCTTTCGGACGCGACCCGCAGTCGCGATGTCGGAGAAAAGAAGGGCCTGTATCGCGACGAAGGCGTCCGTTGGTATCTGGTCATCGACCCCGAGGCGAACAGCCTGTCAGCGTGGTCGCTTGACGCCGACGGAAGCTACCTGTCGGTTCCCGCAACCGAATCTCTCGCCGTTGACATTTGCAGTGACTGCCGATTGTCTCTCGATGTGAAACGCATGTTGCGTTAATGAGGCGGGGCAAGACGATGGGGGCAAAACGATGGGGGCAAAACGATGAAGAGGCAGAATGATGGAGAGGCAGAATGATGGGGAGGCAGGGCTACATTTCAGTGTGAGTGAGCTGATGTGCCGGTCGTGACCTCGCAGGCGACGATCGTTGCGGTGAAGGTGTTGGGGGCTTCGTAGTCGCCTGCGGCTGAGAGGTCGTCTGAACCGACCGAGAGTCCGTCTTTGGGTTGCACTGAGATCAAACCGGGCGATGGCAGCGTGGTCGGCGTGCCGCCGTTGACCGACAGGCTGATCGTTTGGCCGTCGAGCGTGGCGACCAAGCGGCTCTGCCCGCTGACTTTGAGGTTCGATTTCAGGCGTGTCACCGTGCCGGACCGCCGGACATCGAATACGGGTTCGCCGTCGATCAGGTGCAGCGCGTAGCCGTGCTCGCGGCCACCTTGTGCGACGACAACCCCGTGTGGCTTGGGGCCTGTGATGGTCGCTTCGATGGTCAAGTTCCGATTCGCGATCGGCGGCGTCTTCAAGACCGGGAAATTCTTTTGGGCCGAACGAGACGGCACGCGACGGACTTTCCGCACCGCTTCGGGGTACGTTGCCAGGATTGCTTTTAATTTTGCCAGGACGTCTGGTTTTGAATCCGCCAAGTTCTGTGTCTCATGCGGATCGGTTTGGTAGTCATACAGTTCGTACTCGGCATCCGTGGACCCCTTTCCCGGCGTTTTCCACTCGACTAAGCGATACCGTGCGGTGCGAATTGCTCGGCCCATCTTGCGTTTGGGGTACGCGTGGAAGGCGTGATCCCGCAGGCGGGCGTCGGGGGTTTTCAGCACCGGCACCAGGCTGACGCCGTCGATCGCTTGGGGGCCGTTGGGCTGGGGCAATCCGGCCAACTCGGCGAGCGTCGGGTAGATGTCGACGCTCTCGGTCGGCTGGCTGGTGGACTGGTTCGGCTTCGTCGTGCCCGGCGCGATGATGAAGATCGGTATCCGATTGGCTTGTTCGTAATTGGTGTGTTTGGTCCAAATGCCCAGGTCGCCGAGGTGAAAGCCGTGATCGCCCCACAGCACGATAATCGTGTTGTCGGCAAGTTGAAGGTCGTCAAGTGCGTCGATGACCTTGCCGATTTGTGCGTCGACAAAACTGGTGCTGGCATAGTAGCCGTGAATCAGGTTGCGTTTCAGTTCGTCGGAGTATTCCGCATCGCGCTCTTCGGGGACGGGTTTGTAATTCGTGATTTCTCCGCCACGTTTGTGGGCGACGGTCGGCGAGTCGTTGGGCAGGTCCTCGTGGATCGGCATCGGCAATGAGTCTGGATCGTACAGGTCCCAGTACCGCTGGGGTGCCGAAAACGGCAGGTGGGGGCGGGCGAATCCGGCAGCGATCAGGAACGGCGTCCCTTCGGTATCACGGCGCTGTTTGGCCGCACGCAGGCGGCGAACCGTCTCTGCGGCCACCCGTCCGTCGGCATAGGCTTCGTCGTCAACCCTGGGCGATTCATAGGCCGCCCCACGCGGCAGCGACTTGATCCGGTCGAGTTGTTGATTCGTGAAATACGCTTCTTCACGCGTCAGTTGCCCGCCGTCGGTGCTTTCCGGATCGACATACTCGATCACTTTTTCTTTGAAGTGTTCGACCGAAAACGACTCGGGATCGCCGTGGTTGCCGTGGCCGATGTGAAAGATCTTGCCCAGCGATTCGGTGCGGTAGCCGTGGTTGGCAAAGTGTTGCGGTAGCGTGACCGCCTTCGGGATGACCTTGCGCAATTCGCTGCCCAGGCCGTACAGTCCCGTCGAAGTGGAATGGGATCCGAGCATCAGGGTGAATCGCGACGGCGCGCAGACGGCTTGGTTGCAGTAGGCGGCGTCGAACCGCATGCCCCGCGCCGCCAACGCATCCAAATTCGGAGTCTGGGCGATCGGGTCGCCGTAGCACCCCAGTGCTGGTTTCAAGTCATCGACCAAGATCATCAACACGTTGGGCCGCTCGGCTCGCACGCTCGCGGCGGCGAGCGAAATGGCAAGCAGGCAACACAATCGGAGGGGAAAAGAGCGTGGGCGGACGTTCATCGGTGCTGGGGGCAGGAAGGGCGTCGGATGGGAGTGGGACGTTCTATTACAGCCTGTCGTGGTGCCACGTGCCATGTAATCAGGCGTATTGTCGCTTTGATTTATTGTCAGACCGTCGGGAGAGGTTGGTCAAAAAATGGGTGGGTCAAAAAATTGGGGGCGGAAGATGGCGACGGATGGGGACCACGGATGGCAGAGCGTACCCACGGATGTTGTGACGTAAGAAAACAGCGAGTGCGGTTTCTGGTATTTTTTGACCAACCCATTTTTTGACCCGCTCTCCGGCTACCATAGTCCCACCCCGAATTCCCGCCGCACACAGATTCCCCAAACCGATGCACCGCTTCCGACAGATTTCCACCCTCGTCGTCATCCTGCTCGCCGCGTCGACACTCACGGCTGACCGTCCCAACGTTCTGCTGATTTGCGTCGATGACCTTCGCCCGGAGCTGAATTGTTTCGGTAAATCGTATATCCAGTCGCCGAACATCGATTCGCTCGCGGCATCGGGGCGTGCGTTTCATCGGCACTATGTCCAAGCACCGACCTGCGGCGCGTCTCGCTACACGTTGCTGACCGGTTTGTACGGTCCGGCCAGCAATGGAGCGTTGTTTGCTCGCGCGAAGCAAATGCAAAACGATGCCGCGGCAGTCCCCCCAAGCATGCCCGCTTGGTTTCGCAAATATGGCTACCGGACGGTTTCGGTCGGCAAGGTGTCGCATCATCCCGGTGGCCGAGGCGGTCCGAACTGGGACGACGAAGCGATGCCCGAAATGCCGGACTCCTGGGATCGGCACTTGCTGCCCGCTGGTCCTTGGCAGCATCCACGCGGTTGGATGCACGGGCTGGCTCATGGCGAGATTCGCAAAAACGCCAAAGACATGGACGTGTTCCAGTCGGTCGCCGGTGATGATTCGATCTATCCCGACGGAATCTCGATCGATGAAGCGCTCCGCCAGTTGGACCAGGTGACTGCCGAGGACCAACCGCCGTTCTTTCTAGCGGTCGGGATTCTGCGTCCCCATTTGCCCTTCGGTGCGCCGGCCAAGTACATGCAACCGTACATCGATTTGGAACTGCCGCCGATTCCGCATCCCGAAAAGCCGCAAGGGAAAACGACCTGGCACTCTTCCGGCGAATTCATGAAGTACAACCGCTGGGGACGCGACCCGAACAAGGACGATGCGTTCGCCACCGAAGTCCGTCGGCACTATGCCGCCTGCGTCACCTATGCCGACGCCCAGGTCGGACGGGTGCTGTCGAAATTGGAACAGTCGGGGCAGGCGGAGAACACGATTGTGGTGTTGTGGGGCGACCACGGCTGGAATCTCGGCGAGCATGCGATCTGGGGAAAGCATTGCTTGTTCGAAGAATCGTTGCGGTCTCCGTTGATCATCCGCTACCCGGAAATGAAACGCGCCGGAAAGTCGGCCGATGGTGTTGTTGAAACCCTGGACGTCTTTCCCACGCTGTGTGATTTGACCGGCGTGCCGACGCCGGACTTCGTGCACGGTCGGTCGCTGCGACCGCTGTTGGAAAACGAATCGGCGGCGGGGCATCCGGCGATCGCGTATCGCAACAACGCGAAAACGATCCGCACCGACACGCATCGCTTGACCGTGCACAACGACGGGTTTGTCGAGTTATACGACCACCGAAATCCGGACGCCGAAACGGTCAATTTGGCGACCTCGGATGATCGACCCGACGCGTTGATCGAGGAGCTGATCGGGATGATCGAGAAGCGTCTGCCCCGTTCCAATTGAGTATCGAACCGTCGCGTTGAAGATGCATCCCCACTTTCAATAGGACTTTCACTCGTGTTTCTCGTTTTTCAAACACCGATCCGACTGTCTCGCAAACTGTCTCGCAAGACTGCGATTCGATGCGCTCTCGTTGCCACGTTCTCCATCTTTGCGTTGTTGCCCCATTCCGCACACGCTCAACAGAGCGCGAAGCAAAGCTCCAGCGAGGCGACGACAAAGAAGAGGGCCAAGCGTCCGTCGAAACCGTTTCGGTGGGTCAATGAGATGCCACCGAAACACGCACCGGGGTTGCGGCATGGCACGTTTGCCAGTCGCATCGCCGGGCAGGATGTCGGCTACTGTGTGTTGCTGCCGGAGGACTACGATTCGACATCCAAGCGTTATCCGGTGGTGTATTATCTACATGGCGGACGCCCCGGCGACGAAACCAAGAGCATCAAGTTGGCCGAGCATTGGGTGCGATTGCAAAACGCACATGACATCCAACCGATCCTTTATGTCCTGGTCAATGGCGGACCGGTCAGTCATTACAACGTGCCGGATCGGGTCGGAGTCCAGGGACAGCCGGATGCCTTGGGTGCGGACGTCTTTATCAAAGAGTTGATTCCGCACATTGACGCGAGCTACCGAACCATCGCCGATCGACAGGCTCGGGGACTGGAAGGGTTTTCTCAAGGCGGACGGGGGACGATGCGGCTTTCGCTTGGCCACCCCGAACTATTTTCCAGCGTGGCGGCGGGCGGTGGCGGGTATGCGACGGAGAAACGGATCAGCGAATCACCTGACTCGGCCGAGTCGGAGACGTTGCGGTTTGCCAAGGGGGACAACACGTGGGATTTGGCCCGAGCGTACGCCGCACGCTCCGACGCACCCAGGTTTAATTTGATGATTTACGTCGGAACCAAGGGATTCAATTACGAAAACAACTTGCAGTACATGGCATTCTTAAAAGAGCAGGGGATTGAACATCAGTCGCTGATCGTGCCTGGTGTGACGCATTCAGCGACCGGGATCTATGCCGCCCGAGGGTTGCAGATCATGCGATTCCACGAAGCAAACCTCGTCCGGCGCTCGGCCAGATAAGCGGTTGATGCCCGACACTCAAACACAATCGAAATTCGGCGGGGCCGGCGTCCTGGCGGCGCTGGTGGCTAGCTCGGCGTTGGCGTATTTCTGGCCGGTGTTCACGGAGACGATTGACCCGTTTCGCTTGAACCCCAATGGCCTCTCGGGGTTGGTCGTCGTCACGATGTTCTGTTTGGGTTTGGTCGTTCGGCAGGATGAATTGACGGAGCTGCGACAACGTCCGCTGACCGTGTTTCTGGGGGTGGTCGTTCAATGCACCGCAATGCCCGTCCTGGCGTGGTTGGTGGTCCGCACGTTGGGACTGGAGGGCAACTTGGCCTACGGCGTGTTGTTGTGTGGGTGTGTTCCCGGGGCGATGGCGTCCAATGTGTTGACGATGACTGCGCGGGGAAACGTCAGCTACAGCGTCAGTCTGACCTCGGTGGCCACGTTGCTGTCGCCCGTCACTGTTCCGGCCGCGTTGATGGTGGTTGCCGGTTTGGAAACGGGATCGGAAGTGTTCAAACCGGCGAAGATGGCCGTGACTTTGTTGTTGACCGTGGTGGTTCCCGTGATCGCCGGCTACTGGGCCAAACGACTCAGTTCGTTCATGCGGAACCATGCACCGCTGCTCGCGCCGCCGGTGGCCACCGTTGCGTTGTTGTGGATCATTGCATCGGTCGTCGCCGGCAATCGGGATCGTTTGTCGCAGGTCGCGATCAGTTTGCTGGCCGGGTTGCTGGTGATGAACGTGTTGGGCTATGTCAGTGGCTACACCGTCGGCCGGGTCACGCGGATGCCTGAAGCGATGCGCCGCGCGTTGACGTTAGAAGTCGGCATGCAGAACGCGGGATTGGGGACGATGTTGGCGGCCACGCTGTTGGGAGCCGATTCGGCGGCACAGATTCCGACGGCCGCGTACACGTTCGGCTGCATGTTGACCGGCACCGTGCTGGCCGCCGCTTGGGCGGGGAGAGGCAACGTGGGATAGGGGAGGCAGTCGTCTGCCGCAGCTTAACGCTTGGATTCGTGCCGTAGCGGAAGCCGCCAAGGCTTTCGGCCCTCCGGTGCGGCGTCGCCACACCCATGCGAAACTCTTGGCGAGTTCCGCTACCGTTAAGCCAAGGTGCGGTGTCGTTGCTAACGGCGACTGCGATTGGTGAACACGGCCAACCCGACGCCGAGGATCCAGTCGTCTGCGTCGCGGCCTTCGGTCGAGATCATGTAGCGTCCGTAGCCGGTCAGACGGATCTGGGGTGTCCACCAGAAGTGTCCGCCGAGTTCGGGATAGAACGCCGCCAGCGCGCCGGAGATTCGCTCCTCGTCTTCGCCGTGTTCGTCGATGAAGCCGTCGTCGTCGTTGTCTTTCCAGTCATCGTCGGCCGACACGACTTCTTTGGCGAATCCGCCGTAGACCCCCGCGCCGACGAACGGTGCCAAGCGACTGGGGGTTTGCAATCGCAATCCCGTGTCCACGCCGGTGAACCAGTCTTCGCCGTTGCCCATGCCCATCAATGACGCCCGGCCGGTCAGGTAGCTGGCGAAGTAGGTTTCCGCTCCGATGTCGATCGCGAACAGGCCATTGTCGGCATCCGAGCGCTGGGTGTAGCCGCCGGAGACGAAGATCCCGTCGGCGTCTTCGAGAAACCGCGCGTCGACGGCTTGTTTCAGTTTCCCCAGCGGGTCGCTTTTTTCCGCCCCGTCACAGTATTTTTCGGCGTATTCGGGATCGTCCATGGCCCAACGCGAACGCAAAATCCCGGTCGGCAGCGCGCAGCCGCATTGCGTGATCACGGCGGCGGTGATCGCCAGCATCAGGGCGGGGGCTTGCATGGGGCTCACGATGACAGAGTCTCGAAAATCTCGTTGGCGATGGATGGAGGAACGGCTTCGTGATCATCCCTAGCAAATGGGGCGGGGCGGGGTCAATCGCTGCTGGCATGGGGTGATACCAGCACGTGGCGTGAGCCAGTGGCGGGCGTTGGTGGTTCGGTCGACGTGGA
>NZ_JACEHH010000035.1 GCF_014154935.1 Stieleria mannarensis | reverse complement strand
GACGCCTGGAAGCGGCTGAGGCCCGAGGAGAGGCCCGAGGGGAGGCAATCGGCCGGGTACGAGTGCTTCAATCGCTTGCGGGCGTCGCAGAATCAACGATCGAAGACCTGCGAATGCGTTCATCGGAGGAGCTTGCCGCGATGGAAGTGGCGCTAAAACGGCAGCTTCGTGAGCGCAGCTAGGAATCTCTGCCGCAATCCACTCCTTGAAACGATGGACCGAATCTAAGGGGGCAGGTCTCTTAGATGAACCGACCGAAGAATCAGCTCCCTAAGACGGGACGCTTGACGTTGCTTCCCTGTCCGCCCACGGCCGATTGACTTGACGAAGGCACCAGTGAAATCGAGACGCATCTGCCGCCCGCCACGCTGAACCAATTCATGGTCTCGCTTGCGTCCGGGCTGTTGCGTTTCGCTTTCTGGGGAGAACCGCTGGGGACAGCGGTGCTGCACTTGGTGGCTGATTCAACCCCCGTCCCCTTTTGATGGGGCTAGTGCAGGGAGATCGCTTCTTGGAGGGGGCGGAGGACGGCGCTGACCAGGTACTCGTCGACCAGGTCGCGGCAGAGCGAGGAGAGACGTATGAATTCTTTGTCGAAGGATTCATCCGGCCCCAGGCTGTCGTACCGGCGGACCGTCAGATACACGCTCAATTGGTCTTCGCTGTATTCGCCGGTGCGGACTTGATAGGCGGTGGTGCGGGATTCAAAACTGATCCGGCACTGCGTGCGGCACTCTTCGTCCAGCGCGAACTGTAATGACGGTTCGTTGGACAGCACTTTCCCGTACGGCAGCGTCGTGAACCGCTCCAGCGCCGGAGCAACCCCGATCGCCTGATTCAGAATCTCGTTGTGGTTGCCGCGATAATTGAAATCGAATCCCAGCATCACGCTCAGCGATTCACAATCCAGTGGTGTGATCGATAGTTCGTAGGGCACCAACTCCAGAACGCTGCGATGCTGTTCGATCGCGGCGTCAAGCGTCTCGGGGTTGACCGATCCGCTGTTCAGTCGTCGCGGTTCGATCGAGACCCAACGGTAAGAGCCCTTTTCCTTTTCTTCTTCGAGCACAAACTCTGACTTCTCGCGCGAGTAGAAGTTCAGCAACTGGGGGTAACGGCGTCGCACCTGTTCGAAATAGTGGAGCACGGACTCGCGATTTTGCGGCAGATCCATTTCGGTCGCCAAGTTCATGTTGAGATAAAAATCGTCGCTGAACATTCCGTAATCGCTCATCCGTTGCAGAATCCTTGTATTGATGGTGGTTCCGACGGTGACGTCGGAGAGAAGAGTAGTGACCGGCGATGGCCGTGATTAGCGTGCGTGGACGACAACATCGTCAAAGGCATTTAGGTCGTCAAACGACCCCAGCCCGATGCGACCGCCGGTAAACGTTTTGTCGAACACCTCCATGTGGGGTTTGGACATGTCATCGAAATAAATTGCGATCCGCCCCGTTCTGACATCGCGAATCAGTTTGACCCGGTGCCATTGGTCGTCCCACGGCGTTTCGCGTTGGTTGTCGGTCAAAGCCAATCGGGGTGCTTCGTTGACGATCATGATTTGACCGCTGTGTGGGTCGGGGCGGGCCCCCAGGTGCACGTAGTAAAAGTGCTGGTCGTCGCGGTAATTGAAAAACACACAGCAATCGCGATGGTTGCCGGTGTCTTTGGTGCTTTTGACGCGAAAGTTGATTTCAAAGCTGCCCAGCTCCAGGTTCTTGATCAACGCGACGTGCAGCGGGCTGCGAACTGGCGGCTTGTACTCGCTGGACCGATCGGTGATTTCGATCGTCATCGATCCGTCGTGCTCGCTGTGCTTCCAAGTCTTGGGATCGAGCATTTCCCAGCGAGCGGTGCCGGATTCAAAATCCTCTGCAAAAACCGGCTCGGCGGCCCGCCCAGCACGATCTCCTCCGGCGGCCAGGACAAACACCAAGACGACAAGGCATAAATCGAGCGGCGTAACGCGTCGCAATAAACAGGAGGAAGTGCCGATGGAATGGACTCGGGCGCGGCAAACTGGGGCGATGGGCATGGCAAACGGAGGCTCGATCGGATCAGGTCTCGGCGTCAATTGTCAATCCGCCAGTATAGACCAGGACGCCGCCGGCGGCTATCGCCAACGCGCCGGCAAGCGGGCGGGCCGCGGATCGCCAGGTGATGGGAATTCCGTATACTTTGGGGCTCGCACGCCTTCTCAAACGGACTGACTCATGAATGCCACTGCCACCGATTACGATTCGCTGCTGTCGCGGTTCGGACTGCGCGAGTTTCGCCCCGGCCAGCGTGAGGTGATCGAAGCCGTTGCCGGCGGCGACGACGTGATGTGCGTGATGCCGACCGGCGGCGGCAAAAGCCTGTGCTACCAATTGCCGTCCCTGGCGCGGCCCGGGATGACGATCGTCGTTTCTCCGCTGATCGCGCTAATGAAGGATCAGGTCGACACGCTGCGCCAATTGGGGATCGCCGCCCGGTTGATCAATTCGACCCAAAGTGTCCGCGAACAAGAGGACGTGATGGAATCGATGACCCGCGGCGAGTTGGAGATGGTGTATGTCGCACCGGAGCGGCTGCGCAACGGACGGTTCCTCGAAATCCTGCAACGCTGCCAGGTCACGTTGCTTGCCGTCGACGAAGCCCACTGCGTGAGCGAGTGGGGGCACGATTTTCGGCCCGACTACTCACGGCTTGGCAAAGTCCGGGCGCAGTACCTGGATGGTCTACAAACGATCGCGCTGACCGCTACGGCGACACCGCTGGTCCGCGACGACGTGTGTTCGCTGTTGGATCTGAAATCCCCGAAAGTTTTTGTGACGGGGTTTGCCCGCACCAATCTGCGTTTCGGGGTCTCGCAAAGCAAAACGGATGTGGAGAAGGAGACTCAGCTGACCGAGTTCGTCAAACGCCAAGACGGCGCGGGGATCATTTATGCCGCGACGCGAAAGAACTGTGAAGCGATCGGCGACTGGTTGCCCGAACAGACGCGTCGCCCGATCGGTGTTTACCACGGCGGCATGGATTCGGAAAAACGCCGCGTCGTCCAAGAGAAGTTTATGGCCGGCGAGTTGGCGGCCATCGTCGCGACCAACGCGTTCGGGATGGGCATCGACAAGTCGGATATCCGATTCGTCGCCCACTACAACATGCCCGGAACCCTGGAAGCGTACTATCAGGAAGCCGGCCGGGCTGGACGCGACGGTCTGGAGAGCGATTGTCGGTTGTTCTTTTCTTACCAGGACCGTTACATCCAAGAGTACTTCATCGAGAATCGTTACCCGTCCAAAGAGGTCGTCAAGAAGGTCTACCAGTACTTGTTGTCGCGACCAGAGGACCCGATCGAATTGACGCTCGATCAGGTCCGCGACGCGATTGATGCGGACAGTTCTGAAGCGATCGGGACGGCCGAAACGTTGCTCGCCAAGGCAGGCGTGCTGCGGCGGCTCGATAGCAGCCAAAACCAGATGTTGGTTCGGATCGACAGCGATGCGCCAACGATGCTGGATTTCTTGCCCAAGGAAGCCAAGCTGCGGCGTCGCGTGATGACGGCGATCGAGCAGGTTGTCGGCCGACGTCGCAACGACGATGTTTATGTCCGCCCCAGTCGGCTGATGGAATTGGCCGACGTCGATCGCGATCAGCTGATGCGGACGCTGCGTGAACTGAGTCGTCTGAACGCCTTTGATTACGTCCCACCGTTCCGCGGGCGGGCGGTTCATTTTGTCCAGCGTGATGTGCTGTTTGAGAACCTGGAAATCGACTTTGACGAACTCGCGCGGCGGAAAGCGAACGAGTACGAAAAGCTGGAGGCCGTGATCGGGTTCGCCCGTACCGGGGGATGCCGCCAACGTGTGATCTTGGATTATTTCGGCGATCCAGAAAGCAAGAATTGTGGCAAGTGTGATCGTTGTGAGGTTCCGACAGGGGCCGGATCGACGAGCCCGCTGACCGAGGGTCTGACCGAATCCGACGCCAACGCCGTGCTGTGCGGATTGCGAGTCATACTGAGCGGCGTCACACGGATGCACGGCCGATTCGGAAAGAATCTGGTTGCTCAGATGTTGTGTGGATCACAAAACAAACGCATCACCCAGTGGAAACTGCAGCGGTTGAGCACCTACGGCATGCTGTCGTCGATGAAGCAATCGCAATTGAGCAAGATTATCGACGCGATGATCGAACACGGGATGGTCGAGCAGCGCGAAGTCGACCAGCGGCGGCCGACGATCGAAATCAGCGATTTTGGCAAGTCCGTGATGCACCTGAAGACCCCGTTGCCCGCCTCGTTCACGCTGTCCAAGGGGCTGGCCCGGTGTTTGGCCGCGGCGGCACGCCACATCGAGTCGACCGACGTCAGCAGTGGTGATGCCTCCGGTGCCGATGGCAGCGGCCAGCCATCCGCCCACGCCGATGCCGGTGTGAACGCCGATCCGATTCCGGCCGAAGGCGCACACGCGGACACCGGGATCCAAGTGACGCTGGATGATCTGACCAGTCCGGAAAAGAAGCTGGCCGACGAGATTCGTGATTCGCTGAAACGCTGGCGGCGGCGATCCTCGGCGGCGCTGGGGATTCCGGCCTATCGGGTGTTGTCCAATTCGACGATCGATCGACTGGCCGAGATCCGTCCGCAAAGCAGCAGCGAGCTGGAGGTCGTCTCGGGCATCGGTCCGGCGACCATGGAACAATACGGGTATGACATCCTGGAGATCATCGGCGGGTGCCTGGCGGGTGCTGATCCGGCGGTCGATGATGGGGCGCCGATCGAGTCAAACGATTCGCCATCGGAGGTCCCGTCTGGAGACATCGTCGGTGCGGGAGCCGAGAGGAACGTCGAGGCTAACGCGGGGCGACCGAACGTGGAGTCGCGGCAGAAATCGCCAAGTGACGCCCCCCCGATCGTCGAGGTCCAGGCCCAAGCGGACTTGGACGAATCGATCGGCGAGCGGGACGCCTATTGGACTTGGCGGTTGTTCAGCGACGGGTTCACAATGGAGGAAGTGTGTCAGATACGAAAACTGAATCGACGTCAAATCGCGTCTCATCTGCAGGCGGCTGCGGCAAGGGGCCGCAGCGTGTCGCCAAGTTGGCAGTCCTAAGCCCCGGATTCCATTTTCGCGCAAATTGGTACAATCAGACCCCGCACAGACAGACCCTTGCGGATTGTAGCCCGCCGGGTCGACTCCCCGGCGTCAGTTTTGGGGAATGTTTTGACACCGATTTATCATACCGACGCATAGTTTCCGTGTCGGTTTCGGCGTGTGGCATCGGTTTTGCTGACCACCGCTTCCGTCGGGCGACCTGTCACGGGGCCTAAGCCAACAACGGACTTGGCAATCACCGTCGCCCCTTCCTCTTAAATCTCACTGCCTGGCCAAGGCAAGCAACTTTCGATCGAAATACCACTATGGAAAATCGTCGCGAAGAGACAGACGTCAACGCACCTCCCCCGCGTCGCAATAACGGATTGCTGATTGCGGTGGTGCTGGCGATCGGGTTCGCCATTTTATTCTGGCGAACCGAAGATCCCGGTTCCAGGATCACGGCCAGTTTCTTTCGTGAGCAGTTGGCCAAGAACAACATCGAAAAAGTCAGCATCGGCGAGCAAACCGTCGTCGGGACGTTTAAAAACGAGCCCGAAGCGCCTCCGGTCATCAAGGACGGCATCGAGACGATTGATAAGGATGACGACGGCAAGCCGGTCAAATTGAAGAAAAAATTCTACTTCAACATCTCGCTCGATCCCCAGTCATCCTCGCGAATCGAGGGGATGTTGGTCGACGCCGACATTCCCTACGACTTCCAGGCGCCCGACAACACCCGTGAACTGGTCAATCTGCTGATCTTCATCGGGTTGCCGTTGGCCGTGTTCCTGTTCGTGTTCATGATGATCCGTCGCACGCGGAACGACATCATGGGCGGAGGCTTCTTGTCGGGATTCGGCAAAAGTCCCGCGAAACGATTCGAGGCGAACGAAAAAACCGTCACGTTTGAAGACGTGGCGGGCTTGGAAGGCGTCAAGGCGGACTTGCAAGAGATCGTGGACTATCTGAAAACCCCCGACAAATTCCAAAAACTCGGGGGGCGGGTTCCCAAAGGCGTTCTGCTGAACGGACCTCCGGGGACCGGAAAGACACTTCTCGCCCGTGCCGTGGCCGGTGAAGCCGAAGTGCCGTTTTATTCGGTCAACGGCAGCGAATTCATCCAGATGTTCGTCGGCGTCGGGGCCAGTCGGGTCCGAGACCTGTTCCAAACGGCCAAACAGAACAGTCCCGCAATCATTTTCATCGACGAAATCGATGCGGTCGGACGTCAGCGTGGCGCCGGACTGGGCGGGGGACACGACGAGCGCGAGCAGACGTTGAATCAGATCCTCGGCGAAATGGACGGATTCACCCCCAGTCAGGCGGTGATCGTGGTCGCAGCCACCAACCGTCCCGACGTGCTGGACCCGGCCCTGTTGCGTCCCGGACGTTTCGACCGTCACGTCACCGTCAATCGCCCGACGATGAAAGGCCGCGAAGAGATTTTCAAGGTCCACGTCCGCGATGTCCCGTTGGCCGACGATGTGAAATTGGACCGGCTTGCCGCCGGAACGATCGGACTGACCGGGGCAGACATTCAAAACATGGTCAACGAAGCCGCACTGTGGGCCGCCCGTCACGACAAGAAAGAAGTCGACATGGATGACTTCGATTACGCCCGTGACAAAATCCTGATGGGCGCCAAACGCGAGGAAGTGCTGCGTGGGATCGAGAAAGAGAAGACCGCGTATCACGAAGCCGGCCACACCCTGACCGCATGGCATCTGGATGGAGCCCATACCGTCCACAAGGTCACCATCGTCCCGCGCGGACGGGCCCTGGGCGTCACGCAGTACGTGCCCAACGAAGACCGCTTGAACGTCAGCAAGAAGGAACTGGAACACCAGCTGATCGTGCTGTTGGGCGGACGTGCGGCGGAAAAGATCGTTTACGATGAACCGACCGTCGGTGCGGAAAACGATTTGGAACGCGCCACCAGCATCGCGCGGCGAATGGTCACGCACTGGGGCATGAGTCCGAAACTGGGACCGGTGTGCTACAAGACCAGTGACGAGGATCCGTTCTTGGGACGCGAAATGCACCAGTCGCGTCAATTCAGCGAGCACACTCAAGAGCTGATCGACGAAGAAGTCGCTCGGATCTTGATGGAAGCCGACCAGCGTGCCGAACAACTGTTGCGCGAGCATCGCGGCGACCTGGAGAAGGTCACACGGGCGTTGATGGAAGAAGAGGAACTTGACGAGCAACAGATCACCGACCTGATCGGCGAGTCGATTCAACAGAAGATGAAGTCGGAGAACGAACCCGTGCCCGGGACCGTGTCTTCGCCCGAAGTCAACGATCCCGACGTTTCCAACCCCGTGGTCAACCGCGACGAATGAATTTAAGCTCCGCCCGCAAGAAAGCCGCCAAACTGAAACTCGACAAAGTCGAGCACACGTTGGTGGTGTGTATGGATCGCAAGACCGCCAAGTGTTGTAGCGGGAAGGCGATGGACGCGGCGTGGAATCAGATCAAACGCCGCGTCAAACAACGCCGCAAGGAAGATCACGCGATCGTCTTGCGGATCAAGGCGGGGTGCATCGGCGTCTGCAAGGGCGGCCCGATCGTCGGCGTGCTGCCCGACGGAATTTGGTACGGGGACTGCACGCCGGAGATCATCGACCGGATCTTTGACGAACACCTGGCCAAGGGATCGGTCATTCGGTCCCACGTGATCGCCGAGGCGTGACGAATAACCCCGACGTAGCTACCTTCGCCAGAAGGTGGATCTGCCGGGTGATCGGTTGGAGGACCACGCTCTGGCGAGCGTAGCTACGAATCCGAGTCCCTGATTCACGCGAATCATCGTCGCGGTTTTGCGAACTTGATCTTTTCGATCAGTTTGACGACTTGATCGGTGTCGTCGCGGTAGCCGCTGACCGAGGTGATGGCCTGGATCACGTAGGCGTAGCGGAGGTTGTAATCGGTATCGATTTCGATCTCCGGTCCATCATCGCCTTCGACCGGTTCGTCGGTGCCGACCAGTCCGATCACGTTTGCGCGGAGCTTGGTGAAATCGGTGCCCAGATTGATTTCGTTCAGCGACATCGACGTGAGCTTTCCGTCGTTGTCGGCCCGCAGTCGTAGTTTCAGTGGCAGGTCGGTGACGTCGGGGGTTGCGTTGGAATCGCGCGCCAGGGGCATCCGGACGGTGAAGTCACCTTCCATTTCGACGATCTTGAAGGTCATCACAAAGAACACGAGCAGCAGGAAAACGATGTCGATCATGCTGGTCATGTTCAACTCGTTCTTCTCGTGCTCGACTTCATGTCGCATTCTCATGACCGGTCCTCCTTGGCACGCAGCGCGAATTGTTCCAGTTGTTGGTCTTGAGCGACGCGGATGATCTCCTGGACTTGGCCGGCGGCGACATCCTGGTGGCCTCGGATGATGACGTTGGCATCGGCCGGCGATTTCTTTTCGGCTTTCAAGACCGCCAGTTCCCGGCGCAGTCCGGTGCTGAGCGTTTCGGTGGTGTAGCTGTCGCCGCCGAGGATGATTTCCCCGTCTTTGGCGACGTGCAAGATGATCGGAAACTCCAGCGGCTTTTCCGGAGGCTTGACCAGTTGGCTGCTCGGCAAAACGACCCGTTCGTTTGATTCGGTCTGCGAAAAGTTGATCAGCACCATGAAGAACGCGATCAACTGAAACGTCATGTCAATCATCGGGGTCAAGTCGCCTTCGGCCAAGTCCGGCTTCTTCGACTTTACCTTCACTGGGCGCCGCCTCCCGGTTGAATGTCTTCAAAACGGCTCATCAGGTTTTCGCTCTGCACGCCGACTTCCAGCAGCAGCCGCGCGACGCGGTTCCGCAAGATGTTGTAGGCCGCGATGGCGGGGATGGCGACGGCCAAGCCAACCAGCGTGGTGAACAACGCGGTCGAGATCCCTTCGGCCAACTGGGCCGGCTTAGGCGTTTGCGGGCTGGTGGCGATCACGCGGAACGACGCGATCATCCCTTGAACGGTGCCGAACAATCCGATCATCGGGCTCAGGTTTCCGATCAGCGCCATGTAGCTCAATCGGTGTTCCAGCTTCATGCTCTCTTCTTCACCGACCTCCTGCATGCCCTCGATCGCCTTGTTGTAGCCGCGGGAGATCTTGGCCAGTCCGGCCGACAGGACCTGACCGAGGACCGATTCGTCGGTTCGAGCCATGTCATAGGCTTCTTGGAACTGTTTGGCGTTGAGTTTCTCTTCGAAGCTTTCGATCAATTCGTTCGGGCACAAGGTCTCGCGACGTGCGGCCAGCATGTTCATCACAAACAGCGAAACCAGCGTGACCGACAGCAGCAGGAAAATGATCAGGTAGGTGTAGCCGAGCGAGTCGAGGACCCAGGACAGCAACGAATCGGATTGCGGTGCAGCGGTTTGGTCGGCCCCACCATCGTTACCACCGCCCATCAAACCCCCGCCTGCTGCGGGTCCGCCGCCGGCGGGGGCAGCGCCGTCATCTGCGGGGGCCGGCGCGGGGTCTTCTCCCGGACCGGCGATGTCACCAAATTCATCCATTGCGTCGTCTTGCGCGACAACCCCAGCCACAGGTCCCGACAGACAGAACAACGCGGTGACCATCACGATCACGGCCTTGAAAACAACATTGGATCGACAGGGGAGCCCGAATACCTGGAGCGGGCCATACACGTTGGTCATCAACGACATTCTCCGAAAGAAAAGCTGGGATAGGGTAAGCACGACGCAGCCACGTCGCGGTCTTCCTTAGAACAGAATAGTCTATCAGACGTGCTCAAACAGCACGCAACATCCCCGCGGAAACCTCGGTTTCAGCCCGCATCTGCCGCTCCAGTCGGCAAGGCTCGCAAAACCCCGCGGCGATTGGGCGAGTGGCTGCCGTTTGGATGCGGGTTGGCTGAGGGGCCGCTCGCTGACGCTTCCCGCTGGCACCCGGGCGGGCAGAGGCCCACGGGGGTGGCGAGCGAAAGCCTTGGCGGCTTCCGCTACGATCTGGATCTACCAGCGGCGCGGCGCCGGATCAGAACGCCAGCAACAGTCGGCTGGGGGCTTCCAGCAGATCGATCACTTCGTTCAGGAAGCGGGCTGCGGTTCCGCCGTCGACAAGGCGGTGGTCGTAGGACAGTGACAGCGGCATCATCAACCGCGGTTGGATCGTGTCGTCGGGCATCACGACGGGCAGTTTGCGAGACCGCCCGACCAGCAGAATCGCGACTTCGGGGACGTTGACGATCGGTGTGGAGTACTGGCCGCCGATCGCGCCCAAGTTGCTGATCGTGAACGTTCCGCCACGCAAGTCGTTGACGGCGAACTGTCCGCTACGGACCTTGCCGGCCATCTCGGCCAGTGTCCGCGTCACGCCGGGCACGCTCATCCGGTCGGCGTCTTTCAACACCGGCACGACCAAACCGCGGTCGGTGTCGACGGCGATGCCGACGTTGACATAGTCCTTGTAGATCAGCTGCTCGTTCTCTTGATCGATCGTCGCGTTGATCGCCGGGTGACGCTGCAATGCGGTGGCCACGGCTTTGATCAAGAACGGCATGGTCGTCAATTTCAGACCCTGCTTGGCATAATCTTCCTTACTGGTCTGCCGCAGGTGTTCCAGTTCGGTGATATCGGCATCATCGAAGTTGGTCACGCGAGGAACCGTGGACCAGCTGACGTGCATCTGCTTGCTGATCGTCTTGCGAATCTTGCTCATCCGTTCGACGCGGATCGATCCGAAGTCGTCCATCGCGGGCGTGCCGGGCCGATCCGAGTTCTGGGTGGCCGGTGCGGCTGCGGGAGCGGCACTGGGAGCGTTGGCGGCGGGAGCAGTCGGCTGGCTCGTGGCGACTTGATTGGCCGCGGTTTGGCTGGCGGCACGAACGGCAGCCAACACGTCGTCGCGGGTGATTCGGCCGCCTTCGCCGGTCCCTTGAACCCGATTCAAATCCACCCCGACCTCGCGGGCGAAACGACGCACGGCCGGACCGGCCGGGATCACGCCGCCTTCGGCGTCGGCGGCCGGTGCGGCGGGTGCTGGTGCGGGGGGTGTTGGTGCGGGGGGTGTTGGTGCTGGGGCGGCGGCCGCGGGTGCGGGAGCCGACGGCGGCGTTGGTGCCGGTGCTGCCTGAGGTGCCGGTGTCGGCTGGGGGGGCGTTTGCTGTGTCGGTGGCTGAGGCTCGGGATCGGCTGCCGGCTCGGGATCGGCTGCCGGCGCGGCAGGCTGTTCGGCCTTGGGGGCTTCCGGCTCGGGCGCGGCCGCCGGGGCCGCGGCCCCCGATTCGGCTTCGACTTCGATTAACACGCCGCCGATCGGCACGGTGTCGCCTTCGCTGACGGCGATCTTGGAAACCTTTCCGGCGACCGAAGAGGGCACGGGAACGGTCGCCTTGTCCGTTTCCATTTCAACGATGTCTTGACCTTCGGAGATGACGTCTCCGACCGAGACGAACACTTCAAGAACGTCACCGGATTCGATGCCGTCACCAAGATCGGGAAGGGTAACTTCAGTAGCCATAAGTGGATTATCAGCGATTAGGAGAGGTCAAGTGCGACGGCGTCGTGCCGTCGCTTCGTGCGGGGACAAATGTCAGTGCAGGGATAACTATTCAGTGCGGGGATGAAGAACTAGGTGTAATAGGGGTCCGGCTTGTCGGCATCGTAGCCGAGGTCATCGATCGCCTGTTTGACGTCGGTCGGCGAGACGACGCCGGCCTTGCTGAGCCGGCTGAGCGTGGCGATTGTGATCGATTCCTTGTCCACTTCGAAGTGACGCCGCAGTGATTCGCGGGTTTCGCTGCGGCCCATCCCGTCGGTTCCCAGGACGAAGTAGTCACCTGGGATCCAGGGCGTCAGTTGTTCGCCGAGGGCGCGAACGTAGTCGCTGGCCGAAATGAACGGGCCTTCGACACCGTCGAGCACTTCTTCCAAGTAGCTCTTTTTCGGCGTCTCGGTCGGATGCAACATGTTCCAGCGGTCACAGGCCGCCGCGTCGCGTCGCAGTTGGGTGTAACTGGTGACGCTCCAGACGTCGCTGGCCACGCCGTATTTTTCGGCCAGCAACTCCTGGGCGGCCAGAACGCAGTTCAGGATCGCGCCGCTGCCGAACAGTTGGACGCGGGCCTTGGCGCCGTCGACTTCGCGGCTGCGGTACTTGTAGATGCCTTTGACGATTCCCTCTTCGCAACCCTCGGGCATCTCGGGGTGCATGTACTCTTCGTTTTCGCTCATCAAGTAGTAAATGCACTGCTCGCCTTCGGCGTACATCTTCTGCAATCCTTCTTGGATGATCACGACGGCTTCGTAGGCGAAGGCGGGATCGTAGGATCGCACGGTGGGGAACGCGATCGCGTTCAGCAAGCTGTGACCGTCCTGGTGCTGCAGCCCTTCGCCATTGAGCGTCGTTCGACCGGCCGTTCCGCCGACCAGGAAACCCTTGGCTCGCATGTCGGCGGCGGCCCAGATCAGGTCACCGATGCGTTGGAACCCGAACATGCTGTAGTAGATGAAGAACGGGATCATGTTGACGCCGTGACAGCTGTATGCGGTTCCGGCGGCGTTGAAGCTGGCCATCGATCCGGCTTCGGTGATGCCTTCTTCCAGGATCTGCCCGTCCTGGGCTTCTTTGTACTTTTGCAGGATCGCCGAATCGACCGGTTCGTACAGCTGGCCGGCATGGGCATAGATCCCGAACTGGGTGAACATGCCTTCCATGCCGAAGGTCCGCGATTCGTCGGGGACGATCGGCACCATGTACTTGCCGATCTTTTTGTCGCGGCACAGGGCGATCAAGGTTTGGACGACGGCGAACGTGGTGCTGACGCTTTTGTTTTCCAAGCGTTTGATCGTTTTCCGCATGTCGTCCAGCGACGGCACTTCCAGCGTCGGGTGCTCGGTCGGACGCGAGGGCAGGTAACCGCCGAGCGCCTTGCGTCGTTCGTGCAGGTACTTGATCTCTTGGCTGCCCTGCGGCGGCTTGTAGAACGGTGTGTTGACGACTTCGTCGTCGCTGATCGGGATCCCGAACCGGGTGCGGAATTCCAGCAGTTCGGCTTCGTTGAGTTTCTTTTGGTTGTGGGCGACGTTGCGTCCTTCGCCGGCTTCGCCCAAACCGTATCCCTTGATCGTCTTGGCCAGGACGACCGTCGGTTTTTCGTTTTTTAAGCTGACGGCTTTTTGATATGCCGCGAAAACCTTTTCCGGATCGTGGCCGCCGCGACGCATTTTTTCCAGTTTTTCGTCGCTGTAATTCTCGACCAGCTTCAGCAGTTCGGGGTACTTGCCGAAGAAGTGCTCGCGGATGTAGCTGCCGGGCATGCCGGTGTACTTTTGGTACTGGCCGTCGACAACCTCGCCCATCCGTTTGGCCAACAACCCGGTGGTGTCGCGGGCCAGCAATTCGTCCCACTCGCCGCCCCAGATGACCTTGATCACGTTCCAGCCGGCACCGCGGAAGATCGATTCGAGTTCTTGAATGATTTTTCCGTTGCCGCGGACAGGGCCGTCCAAACGTTGCAGGTTGCAATTGATCACGAAGATCAGGTTGTCCAGCTTTTCGCGCGATGCCAAACCGATCGCGCCCAGTGTTTCCGGTTCGTCACATTCACCGTCGCCCAGGAACGCCCACACCTTTTGGCCGCTGGTGTCTTTGATGCCGCGGTCGCGGAGGTATTCGTTGAACCGGGCCTGGTAGATCGCCATGATCGGTCCCAGTCCCATCGAGACGGTCGGGTACTCCCAAAAATCGGGCATCAGCCAGGGGTGCGGATAGCTGCTCAATCCGCCTTCGGGTTCCAGTTCGCGGCGAAAATTAATCAGTTTCTCTTTTCCAAGTCGGCCTTCGAGAAACGCACGGGAGTACATGCCCGGTGAGGCGTGCCCTTGGAAGTAAACCGAGTCCCCGCTGTAACCGTCTTCGCCGCGGCCTTTGAAGAAGTGGTTGAAGGCGACTTCATAAAGCGTCGCGCTGGAGGCGAAGGTGCTGATGTGCCCACCGATTCCGCCGCCGCGTTTGTTGCCGCCGACGACCATCGCCATCGCGTTCCAGCGAATGATCGATTTGATCCGGCGTTCCAACTCTCGATTGCCCGGATAGGCCGGTTCGTCGTGGACGGGGATCGTGTTCAGGTAAGGCGTCGAGGTATCGGCGGCCGCTTGAACCCCTTGTTCGGCGGCACGGTCACGGAGCTTTTCGAGCAGAAAACGAACTCGATCGGGCCCCTTACTTTTGAGCACGTATTCGAGCGACGAAAGCCACTCGTTGGTTTCGGAGGCGTCGACGTCGACTTCGGCATTTCGCTCAAGCTCGCCGAGGTGCTTCTTCACTTCATCCTGGGCGATCGTCTTTGAGTCGGTCATAAAAGCAAGTTCCCTGAAGGCTAGTTCACAATCGGAAGATCGACGATCTGATTCGACCAGATTCATCCGCATCCAGTCCGCGACGGCTTTGGTCAGCGGGTCGTTTCACTCTTCGGCGTCTGATCCATCCAAAATTCAACCGGATCATAATCACCGGGATCAACGATGGATGGTTCACGTCAAACGAAGTGCTACGGTAACTCGAAGGTCGCCGTTGTTCCGATTTTGGTGAGTTTATGGCATCTGTGCAGCCCCAAAAGCGTAGCCGCCGGGGGCTTGCGGCGGCAAGACCCGGGCGTTACCACGGGAAGTTGCCGTCCATTGGGGCGGAAAGACAGGGGCCGCAAATGCCACTGATGACTTTTTAGCCTCCCCGAATTCCGTCGACCCACCCCCGCTGCAGAGCCGTGCTCGCTTTCTCGCTCGCCCGGGCCCGCGAGCGGATTTGCGGTCGAATCAAAACAACGCCATGCCATCGTGTCCTGTTCGAGCCGTCATCACGGGTGCTTCATCGGGGATCGGCCGCCAGATCGCGATCGAATTGGCCCGCCGGCATGCCCGGCCGCCAAAATCGTCCGCCGCGGACCAGCCGGTGCAGCTGGTGATTCATTACCGCGGGAACGAGAGCGGGGCCCGGGAAACGGCGGAAGCGGCCGAGTCGTTCGGGGCGGTGACGCGGCTGATCCAGGCGGACATCTGCCAGACGGAGGACCGCGCTCGGTTGGTGGACGAAACCTGGAACTTCATGGGCCCGCCGACCACCTGGATCAATAATGCCGGTGCGGACGTGCTGACCGGCGACGTTCGACATCGGGGGTTTGCCGAAAAACTGCGATTGCTGTTTGAAACCGACGTGCTGGCGACGATCGCACTCAGCCGCCGCGTGATCGATCGCTGGCAGAACGACGCATCGGCAAGTCAAACAGACCCGTGGTTGAAGACGCCGCCGTCGATGACCTTTATCGGTTGGGACCAGGCACCGCGGGGGATGGAGGGCGACGCCGGCCAGATGTTCGGCCCGGTCAAGGCCGCGGTGATGGCGTTTGCCAACAGCTTGGCCCAGCAAGTCGCACCGACGATTCGGGTCAACACCGTCGCCCCCGGCTGGATCAAAACGGCTTGGGGCGAGACGACCGATTCGTACTGGGACGGACGAGCGCGTCGACAATCGTTGATGAAACGCTGGGGGACGCCCGAAGACGTGGCCAGGGCGGTGTGTTTCCTGGCCGATCCGACCAACACGTTTTGCTGCGGCCAAACGATCGAGGTCAACGGCGGTTGGGACCGGACACACCCGCGCTGAATTCGCTAGACTGCTGCCACCGGCGATGCCGCAACACGGCGGCGACGTCGGCGGCCAGCTTTCTCCACCATCGTTTTTTGCTCTCGAGTGCTCTATGACCCACGTTGACGAATCGATCCAAGCCAAAGCCGACCATTTTCGCCAGCGCTACGAACAGGTTCGCGAGATGATCGGACGCGTCATC
Source organism: Stieleria mannarensis (assembly GCF_014154935.1). GTDB lineage: Bacteria > Planctomycetota > Planctomycetia > Pirellulales > Pirellulaceae > Stieleria > Stieleria mannarensis. The sequence continues at coordinate 81,863 of NZ_JACEHH010000035.1, read as the reverse complement.
GTTGGTCACGATGACATCGTTCAAGGCGTGCTGACGGCGATGCTGTGCGGCGGGCACTGTCTGCTGGAAGGGGTTCCCGGGTTGGGCAAAACGATGCTCGTGCGAACCCTGTCGGAAGTGTTGGATCTGGATTTCAATCGCATCCAATTCACCCCCGACCTGATGCCGGCGGACATTCTGGGAACCAACATGATCGTCGAGTCCGAGGACGGGCGGCGGCAGTTTCAATTTCAACGCGGTCCGGTGTTCACTCAAATTCTGCTGGCCGATGAAATCAACCGCGCGACGCCCAAAACCCAGTCGGCGATGTTGGAAACGATGCAGGAGGGCACGGTGACCGCCGCCGGTGCGCGGTACGAATTGGAAAAACCGTTCTTCGTCTTGGCGACCCAAAACCCGATCGAACAAGAAGGCACCTACCCGCTGCCGGAGGCCCAACTGGACCGATTCCTGTTTAAGCTGGTGGTCGGATACAGCAGCCGCGAAGATCTGAACACGATCGTCGAGCGGACCACGCGCGGCGAGAAGCCTGAAATCGACAAGGTGATGGACGGTGCCGAGATCCGCCAGATGCAAGCGATGGTGCGGGATGTCGTTCTGACCCCGCCGATCCGCGATTACTTGGTCCGCTTGACCCTGGCCACCCACCCCGACGGTCCGCACTCGGTCGATGCGACCAATCAATACGTGCGTTGGGGGGCCAGTCCTCGCGGTGCGCAAACGCTGGCGTTGGCTTCCAAGGTCCGAGCCCTGCTGGCCGGGCGATTCAACGTCAGTTTTGAGGACATTCGGCGAGTCTATTTGCCGACGATGCGACATCGTGTCCTGCTCAACTTCGAAGCCCAAGCCGAGGGCGTCGAAACGGATTCGGTATTGTTGGAAATCCTGGAAAAAGTCCGAGAGGCGTCCGAGTAGGTCACGACCGGCCCCTCCCGGGCCGATAGCGTGGGGCGATTCCGGGGGAGTGCCGATTGAATCAGTGACGGATTCCATCGCGGCGGAAGTCGTCCGAGAGGTTTTCTGGGCGGGCCCTCTCTGGCGTTTGCTTGCTGCGCAAACGCCGTCTCTGCCAGCGGGAGAGAATCTAAACGGGTTGCCAAAAGCCGCGGGAATACAATCGACGTTCCAAGGGAGCGTGAAGGCGTAAACGCCTGCCAAATCAGAGGTTAAAAAGCGCACCACCTTCGTTTTTTGGGGCCGGGAATGAAGGGCCGGCCGGCCGGCCGCGAGCAACTTTGTCGGACCGCCGATGGTATCCATTTACCGCACGCTTGCTGTGGCAAAAAGGGGGAGTCGTGCCGGTTTGGTGCGACGATCCGTCCGCGGCGAGCCGTGTTCATCGAATCTTCATACTTCTATCGGCCGCTTGCCGGTCGTCAATGCTTGCAGTCGCTGCTATCTTTCCGCGCAGCGAGCGATTTTGGGGCCGCCGCGAGCCGATTCCCCCCAATGATCGGCACCTTTACGATTCAAAACACGGACACCCTCCAATCATTACCGGAGCCCTCCTGGGATGTTTTTCCAAATCAATTCTCGATCGACGCCTTTGACCGGCAAACACACGATCGGCTGCATCGCGTTGGCATCGAGCCTGTTGATCGGGCTGAGCGGATGCGGCAGCAAGTCAGACGCGCCGACGTCGACCGAATCCGCTGCCGAGTCGGGCAGCACCGCGGCCGTGTCCAACCTGACCGGGACAATCAAGATCAACGGCAGTAGCACCGTCCAACCGATCGCCAACGCGGTCAAAGAAGAGTTCGCCAAGTTGTACCCGAACGTCAACGTCAGCGTTGACGGGAAGGGAACTGGAAACGGATTCAAGATGTTTTGGGACAAGGAGACGGACATCTCCGACGCGTCGCGGCCGATCAAACCGGGGGAGTTCGAAACGTGTAAAGACAACGGCGTCGAATTCATCGAAATCCCGGTCGCCTACGACGGGCTGACCATCGTGGTTCACCCCAAGAATGATTGGGTCAAATCACTGACGATCGACCAACTGAAGAAGATCTTTGTCGCCGGCGATGCTGCCAAGCAGTGGAGCGACGTGGACCCGAGCTGGCCGGAAGAAAAGATCGAGATCTTTTCACCGGGAACCGGCAGCGGGACCTACGACTACTTCCGTGAAGTCGTCATCGGAAAGTCAGAGGCTTCGTTGCGAAACGACATGAACCTGAACGAAGACGACAACGTGCTGGTCAACGGTGTCGCCGGCAACCCGTACGCGATCGGTTTCTTCGGAGTGGCCTACTACGAGGAGAGCAAGGATAAATTGAAGGCGGTGGAAATCGTCAATCCGAAAGATGACAAGGCCTACTTGCCGACGCCGGAAAACATCGCCAGCGGAGCTTACGCGCCCTTCAGCCGTCCATTGTTCATCTATGTCAGCACGGCCTCGCTGCCGCGTGCGGAGATCGCCACGTTTGTTTCCTACTTCCTGGAAAACGCCCCGCAGCTGTGTGAACGCGTCGGTTACGTTCGGCTTCCCGACGAGATCATGCAACGTGCGGCGAAGAACTTGGACGAAGAAAATACCGGAACCCACTACGTCGACGGCGAAGGCAATTCGCGCAGCGGTGCGGTCGCTGATATCTATCAGCCGGAAAACTTGACCAAGTAATTTTATCGAGTGAAGCGAAACGTGACCGTGATTCGAATGCAGTTTGATGCCGACCGCTCCCCTGAATCAGTACGCAGAGGGTGAGCTGATGTCGCTTCCCAAGGCCCTTCAGAACCGGGAGTTTCGGTCCACCCATGCCGGCGCGTTCTCGGAGCGGTTGATCGTGATTTCGCTGGCCTTGTGTGCGGTGGCGACGGTGCTGATTACGGTCGGCATCATCTACATGCTGATCACCGAAAGCGCCGGTTTCTTTCGCAGCGATGCGGTCACGATGTCGGGGTTCTTGACCGACACGGAGTGGACGGCGCTGCAGAGCAAGGAACTGGAACAGGCCACGTTCGGCATTTTGCCGTTGTTGAGCGGAACATTCCGAGTCACCTTGATCGCCATGTTGATCGCGCTGCCGCTGGGATTGGTGACCGCGATCTACCTGAGCGAGTTCGCATCGGCAAGGATCCGTTCGTGGTTGAAACCCACGCTGGAAATCATCGCGGGGGTTCCCACGGTCGTGCTCGGGTATTTCGCCATCTTGGTGATCAGCCCGTCGCTGCAAATGGTCAGCGATGGTGCGTTTTCGACCTTCAACGCGACCAGCGCCGGGATCGCGGTGGGCATCCTCTGTTTGCCGATGGTTTGCAGTCTGTCCGAAGACGCGATGCGTGCGGTGCCGCGCAGTTTGCGTGAAGGAGCCTATGGGCTCGGATGCACGCCCTTTGAAACGTCCGTCAAGGTGGTCGTCCCGGCGGCACTAAGCGGAATCATCTCGGCGTTCTTATTGGCCTTCAGCCGGGCGGTCGGGGAAACCATGGTGGTGGCTTTGGCGGCAGGCACCTTGCCCACGATGACGTTGGATCCGACCCAACAGGCGCAAACCATGACCGGTTTCATCGTCGAAATGATCAAGAGTGAAAGCGAATATGGCACGGTCCAATATTACAGCCTGTATGCGGTCGCGGTGACCCTGTTTTTGATCACCTTCGGGATGACACTTTGTGGCCAGATCATTCGCCGGCGGTTCCAGGAGTCCTACCAATGAGCACCCTGCCCAGCGCGATCGTCAACCAGGACGAACAGTACCTGGTCGACAATGCCCGCCGACGAAAGCAACTGAGCATTTGGTTTTATTTCCTGTGTGTCGCGATCGCGTTGATCAGCGTGGTCATTTTGGTTGTGTTGATGGTTTCGATTTGGAGCCAAGGCCAGTCTCGATTGACGACCGACTTGCTGACGCGTGCCCATAGTGAGTTGGAGATCGAGCGCAGCGGCATGTGGCCGGCGATCTTGGGTTCCTTGTTCGTTTGTGGAACGTGTGCCCTGGTGGCGTTGCCGCTGGGTGTCGGCACGGCCGTGTTTCTGGAGGAATTCAAACCGACCCAAAAAGTGCTGCGTTGGATCCATGGTTTTGTGCAGCTAAACATCGCCAACCTGGCCGGTGTGCCATCGATCGTTTACGGGCTGCTGGGGCTGACCGTGTTTGTCTACATGTTCAACGTTTTTGGCCAGATTCGCGTCAACGAGTCCGCCGGCATGGAGATCATGGGCTACAAGCACTTTTACCAGGTGCTGACGTTGGAACCGGGGCACGTCGTGTTTGCCCCCCAGACCGATCCGACGGTCCGTCAGATTACGTTTGATGAACCGTTCCAAGCCGTCGATCCCGATGGCAATCCGATCGAGATTTCGATCTGGACGCCTGGCACACCCAAGCCGACCGATCCGGAGATCCGTCGCCGGACGGTCCGATCGGGGGCGATCGGGGGGACCATCACCGAACGAAACTGGTACTATTTTCGGCTGCCATTTGACAAGAGTTTTCTCTCTGGCGGGCTGACGCTGGCCCTGGTGATCTTGCCGATTATCATCATCGCAGCCCAAGAATCGCTCCGCGGGGTTCCGTCTTCGTTGCGCGAAGCGTCGATGGGGCTGGGGGCGACCACTTGGCAAACCGTCCGCGACGTCAGTCTGCCGGCGGCATTGCCGGGCATCATGACCGGTTCGATTTTGGCGATGGGACGCGCCATCGGCGAAGCCGCACCGATTCTGGTGGTGATGGGGGCGGCAGTCGCCAAAAGCAGCGGCCCCCAGCACCTGATGGACGATGCCGTGACGATGCCCGTGCTGATTTTCAATTGGGCCGGACGCCAACAAGACGAGTTCAAAGAGCTTTCCGCCGCGGCGATCATCGTCCTGTTGGTGATCTTGCTTCTATTGAACTCGACCGCCATCTATATTCGACAAAAAGTCCAGAAAGCTCAATCTTGAACCCCGCGAAGTCATGTCAAGCGTAACGCCAGCGATCGTCTCGGAGAAGAATTCCGACGACCTTTCCGATCAGACGCTGATTCACATTGAAAAGCTGAACGCTTGGTACGGTGATTTCCAGGCGATTCACGACCTGTCGTTAGAGATCCCCAAGCACAAGGTCACGGCCTTTATCGGCCCCAGCGGTTGCGGCAAAAGTACGCTGCTGAAGTGGATCAACCGGATGAATGATGTCGTCCCCGGTGCCCGGGCCAAGGGGCGTTTGACCATCGATGACGACCATCAAGGCCAGCGCAAGGAGATCGATGTCCTGGATCCGAATTTGGACGTCGTGGGGCTGCGGCGAAAGGTCGGAATCGTGTTTCAGAAACCGAATCCATTTCCCAAAAGTATTTACGACAACGTCGCGTTCGGCCCTCGGCTGCACATGAAAACGAGCAAGTCCGAACTCGATGAATTGGTCGAATGGTCACTGCAAAAAGCCGCGGTCTGGGACGAGGTCAAAGACCGATTGCACGGGCCCGCGCTCGGGCTTTCGGGCGGCCAACAACAGCGGCTTTGCATCGCACGCGCGATCGCGGTCGGGCCAGAAGTGCTGTTGATGGACGAACCCTGCAGCGCCCTCGACCCGTCCAGTACACTGGCCATCGAAGATCTGATCTTCGAATTAAGGTCGCAGTACACGATCGTGATCGTGACGCACAACATGCAACAAGCCTCTCGCTGCAGCGACAAGACGGCGTTCTTCTTTGAAGGTAGACTGATCGAAGCCGGCAACACCGAACAAGTGTTTACAAAGCCGAAAAATAAACAGACCGACGATTACGTCCGTGGCAAGTTTGGATAAATCCCTTGATGTCAAAACACCTCCAGCGAGAACTTGAAAGTCTTCGCGAACAGCTCGTCGACCAATGCACCGTCGTGGAACAGATGATCCAGATGGCGGTTCGTGCACTCGTCGAAGGACGCACCGATTTTGCCCAACGCGTCATCGAAAGCGATGAGGGGGTGGACATGAGCGATGTCAAAATCGAAGAGGAGTGTTTGAAACTGTTGGCGCTGCACCAGCCCGTGGCCGCCGACATGCGGTGGCTGATCACGGTCGTCAAGGTCAACGGCGAATTGGAACGGATGGCCGACACCGCCTGCAACATCGCCGAACGCGCCAAAGCGATCTCGGAATTCCCCCTGTTCAACGTCCCCGAGCAGATGAACGAGATGGTCGACGTGACCGTCCGCATGGTGCGTCGGGCGCTGGATGCCTTTGTCACCCATGACGCCAAGATGGCGGTGGAAGTGATCAAGATGGATGACGCGGTCGATCAACAGAACCGCGAAATCATTGACTACCTGCAGGAGTTCATGAAGACGGACACGTCGGTCGTCGAACCGGCCCTCCACTGCTTCAGTGCTTCTCGGCTGTTGGAACGGATCGGTGATTTGGCCGAGAACCTCGCCGAGGAAACCATCTATCTGGTGGAAGGCGAAATCGTCCGTCACAAACACGGCGTCATCGGCGATGTCGCCCGAGAGCCGAACGCATAACCCTGGGACTCACGAGCTGTCGGCCGATGTGGAATTATCGTCGCTGGCGGAATCCGCTTCGTCGCTTTCTTTTTTGTATTGGTCCAGCCGGCGGTACAAGGTCCGGGCCCCGATGCCCAGCATTTTTGCCGCTTCTTCGCGATTGTCGTTCGTCAATTGAAGCGTTTTTTCGATTGCCCAACGCTCGATCACGCTCAGCGGTTGACCGATCAGGCTGGATTCTGCCGCGGCGCTAAAGGTCGGCAGCTCCATTTCCTCCGCCGCGTGGTCGACCGCCTGGTCCTCGACCAATTCCGGCGGCAGGTCGTCGACATCGAGTTTTCCGTCGGTATCGAGGACGACCATCATTTCAACAAAGTTCCGCAGCTCGCGAACGTTCCCCGGCCAGTCATAGGCAAAGAAACGCTTGGTGACCGCGGGGGTGAAATGCGCCGTGGGTTTGTCGTGGCGACGCAGAAACATTTTGCGAAAGTGATCCATCAGCGGGATCACGTCTTCGCGACGTTCGCGTAGCGCCGGCAATTCGACGGTCACGACCTTCAAGCGAAAATAGAGGTCGCTGCGAAACGTTCCGGCATCGATCATCGTTTCCAACGGCCGGTTGGTCGCCGAGATCAAGCGGACATTGACCTTGATGGTTTTGTTGTCGCCGACGCGTGTGATCTTGCTCTCTTCCAGCACCCGCAGCAGTTTGATCTGGGTGCTCATCGGCATATCGCCGACTTCGTCCAAAAACAGCGTGCCGCCGTTGGCATATTCGAACGCGCCGACCCGGTCGGCATCGGCGCCGGTGAAGGCGCCTTTGACGTGTCCGAACAATTCGCTTTCGACCAGATTTTCGGCGATCGCGCCGGTGTTGATCGCCACGATCGATTTGTTTCGTCGCGGGCTGTTCTGGTGAACCGCCTGGGCGACGATTTCTTTGCCGGTTCCGTTTTCACCGGTGATCAGCACGGTGGCGTCGGTCGCAGCGATTCGCCGCAAGCGGTCGATCACCTGCTGCATTTTCTTGCTGGTGTAGACAATGCCTTCGAACCCGAACCGCTCGTCCAAACGCGACATCAGCTCGGTGTTTTGGCGACGCAAGCTGACCGCGCCGACGGCTTTTTCGACGATCGCCCGCAAGCGGCTCGGCGTGATCGGTTTTTCCAGGAAATTGAATGCGCCCTGCTGCATCGCTTCAACCGCGATCGGGACGGTGGCATGGCCGGTCACCATTACCACTTCGGCATCGGGCAATCGCTGACCGGCCAGCTTCAACAGCTTCATCCCGTCGACATCGTTCATCACCATGTCGGTGATGATAATGTCAAACGTGTCACGCTCGATCAACGTGGCCGCTTCGGGGCCACTGGTGGCGACCGTGCATTTGTATCCGACCTTTTCCAAGCTTTCCGTCATCGCCCGGGCGTGAGCCGCTTCGTTGTCGACGACCAGCAATCGGAACGTCGACGGATCGTAGTCCGGTTTGCCGGTGGGCTTTTTCGGCGATTGGGAATCAGACATCGCGATCGATTTACTCCGCGTAGCGTTCTTGCAGTGACTGCACCGTCATCACGTCGTCGCGAATCGCCTGCATCGCACGCACGGCGGCTTCGGCGGCCGCGATCGTCGTGATGCAAGGGACGCCTTGTTGAACCGCCGCGGCGCGAATCCGCCCCTCGTCCGTTCGGGCACCTTTGCCGTTGGGCGTGTTCATGATCAATGCGACGTCTTCGTTCTTCAGGTAATCGATCAGGTTGGGTTGACCCTCGGCCAACTTCTTGATGCGAGTCACCGGAACCCCTTCGGATTCCAGTCGCGCCGCGGTGCCGCTGGTCGCCAGGATCTCAAACCCGAGTGCACGCAGATCCTTGCCCAGGCTAACCGCCGAATCCTTGTGGCGTGGACTCAGACTGACAAAGATCTTGCCTTCGGTCGGCAGCGTCACGCCGGCGGCGAGCTGGCTTTTGGCGAACGCCAGCGGGAATTTTTCGCTGATCCCCATCACTTCGCCCGTGCTGCGCATCTCCGGGCCCAGCACGATGTCGACGCCGGCGAACTTGCGGAATGGGAACACGCTTTCCTTGATCGACACGTGCTTGGGGATCGGTTCTTGGGTGATCCCCAGTTCGGGCAGTTTCATTCCCGTCATCACTTTGGTTGCCAGATTGGCGACGGGGATACCGGTCGCTTTGGCGACGAACGGAACGGTCCGACTGGCTCTCGGATTGACCTCCAAGATATACACCGTCGGGCCGCTCTCTTCGTTCTTGATGGCGAATTGAATGTTCATCAGCCCGACGACATTCAACGATTTGGCCAACTTGATCGTCGCCTCGCGCAGTTCATCGAGCACGTGGGGCGGGATCGAGAATGGGGGAATCGCACAGGCCGAGTCGCCGCTATGCACGCCGGCTTCTTCGATGTGTTCCATGATCCCCATGATCACGGCGTCTTGACCGTCACAGATCGCGTCGACATCGACTTCGGTGGCGTCTTCCAAGAAGCGGTCGATCAGTACTGGTTGCCCGTCGGCGACGATGAACGCTTCGGCGACGTAACGTTCGAATTGTGACTTGTCGTAGCAAATCTCCATCGCGCGACCGCCCAGGACGAAACTGGGCCGGACCAACGCCGGATACCCGATGCGTTTGACCTCTTTACGCGCCTCTTCCATGTTGCGGGCGATGCCGCTGGGCGGTTGTCGCAGCTGCAATTCGTTAATCAACGCTTGGAACCGTTCGCGGTCCTCGGTCGATTCGATCGTGTCGACGCTGGTGCCGATGATCGGCACGCCGGCTTCTTCCAGCCCGCGGGCCAGGTTCAACGGCGTTTGACCGCCGAACTGAACGATCACGCCGTCCGGCTGGGTCGCATCGCAGATGTTCAGCACGTCCTCGATCGTCAGCGGTTCAAAGAACAAGATGTCCGACGTGTCGTAGTCCGTACTGACCGTTTCGGGGTTGCTGTTGACCATGATCGATTCGTAACCGATCTCGCGAAGTGCGAAACTGGCGTGGCAACAGCAATAGTCGAACTCGATGCCCTGTCCGATTCGGTTCGGCCCGCCGCCGAGAATCACGACCCGCTTTTGATCCGCCTTGGGTGGCAGTTCGTCTTCGATTTCGTAGGTGCTGTAGTAGTACGGCGTGTAGGCTTCGAACTCGGCGGCACAGGTGTCAACACTTTTGAACACCGGTCGGATCCCCAGTTCCAATCGCCGCTGGCGGACCTTCAATTCGGTCGATGAAAGCATGTGCGCGATCTGACGGTCCGAGAATCCGTCGCGTTTGGCTTTCCACATTTGGTCACGGTCGATCGCATCGAGCGAACCCAGGGCGCGGATCTGGTCCTCGTGTTCGATGATCTGTGACAGGTGATCCAGGAACCACGGATCGATGTGGGTCAGCGAATGGACTTCCTGGGCCGACAATCCGGCTTTGAGCGCGTAGCGGAGGTAGAAGATCCGTTCGGCGTTGGGCGTTCCCAGCTTGGCGCGGATGGTATCCAGATCGGGTTGTTCATCGGTGCCCCACAGGTCGCGGTTGTCGCTGCCCAGGCCGAAGGCGCCGACTTCCAATCCCCGCATTGCTTTTTGCAGTGATTCGCGGAACGTCCGTCCGATCGCCATCGTTTCACCGACGCTTTTCATCTGCGTCATCAAGGTGGCGTCGGCCTCGGGGAATTTTTCGAACGCGAACCGAGGGATCTTGGTCACGACATAGTCGATCGTCGGCTCGAAGCAGGCCTTGGTCTGTTTGGTGATGTCGTTGGGCAATTCCCACAGCCGATAGCCGACGGCCAGCTTGGCGGCGATTTTGGCGATCGGGAACCCGGTCGCTTTGCTGGCCAGGGCACTGGAGCGGCTGACGCGGGGGTTCATTTCGATCACGATCATTCGTCCGGACGACGGATCGATCGCGAATTGAATGTTGCTGCCGCCGGTTTCGACGCCGATTTCACGGATCACGGCCAGCGAGGCGTCGCGCATCCGTTGGTATTCTTTGTCGCTGAGCGTTTGGGCCGGGGCGACGGTGATCGAGTCGCCGGTGTGAACGCCCATCGCGTCAAAGTTTTCGATGCTGCAGATGATCACGACGTTGTCGTCTTTGTCGCGCATCACCTCCATTTCGTATTCTTTCCAGCCGATGATCGATTCTTCGATCAGGACTTCGGTGACCGGCGATTGATCCAGGCCGCTTTTGACCAGGGCGTCGAAGTCGTCCTTGTTGTAGGCGATCGCACTGCCGCTGCCGCCCATCGTAAAACTGGGGCGGACGACGGCCGGCAAACCGACGTCTTCCATCGCCGCTCGGGCCTCTTCGATGCTGTGCACGACGTGGCCGCGGCAGACGTCCAGGCCGATTTTTTCCATCGCCTCTTTGAACTGGTCGCGTTCCTCGGCCTTGGCGATCACCTTGGCGTCGGCGGCGATCATTTCGACGCCGTATTTTTCCAGCACGCCGTTGGCGTCCAGGTCCATTGCGACGTTCAGCCCGGTTTGACCACCCAGCGTCGGCAGCAACGCGTCGGGGCGTTCCTTTTCGATCACCTTTTCGACCATCTGCCAGGTCAGCGGTTCGATGTAGGTCGAATCCGCCGTCGCCGGGTCGGTCATGATGGTCGCCGGGTTGCTATTGACCAGCACGACCTCATACCCCTCTTCGCGGAGGGCTTTGCACGCCTGTGTGCCGGAATAGTCGAATTCGCAGGCTTGACCAATGATGATCGGCCCGCTGCCGATCAATAGAATTTTCTTGATGTCGTCGCGTCGTGGCACGTCGTTTTCCGGTAGGGATCGAGAGCGTTTCCAAATTTCGGGAAAGATATCAGATCAACCACCGTCTTGCGTAGGATAGGCAACGCCAGAAAATCAGGATTTGCCCGCTAAGCCGACGCAGCGTCCGCTGCGACCGCGTTATCGCCCTTGGCCGCACTGGACTTGTCCCAGAAGGTGGCAAAGAACAGTACCGACACGCCAATCGCCAACCCCGCGGGCATCAGCCAAAACTCTGCCGCGCCGGCCTCCCAGCCCTCCGCCGTTGTCGGATCCAGATTGATATAGTCCCCCCAGGGGCCGTGGATCAGGTTTCCGACCAACATGCCAGCCCCATAGGTCAGCAATCCCAACAAGGCCTGTGCGCTCGTCCGAATCTCTTTCGGGGCACTGCGGTCGGTATACAGCTGGCCGGTGACGAAGAAAAAGTCGTAACAAATCCCGTGCAGGACGATCCCCAGAACCAGCATCGCCGAGGTGCTGGGCATCAATCCGAACAGCGCGTACCGCAGCGCCCACGCCAGCATGCCGACCAACAGCATCCATTTGACGCCCAGTCGGCTCAGGAAAAACGGCACCAACGCCATGAAGAAGATCTCACTGACCTGCCCCAACGCCATCACCCCCGCACTGTCACTGCCGAACGCCATTTTTTCGACAAAGTCGTAGGTCCGGGCGTAGTAAAACGCCAGCGGGATGCAAATCAGGAACGAGCAAATGGCGAACACCAAGTAGCTGGGATTGCGGAACAGCCGGATCGCGTCGAGCCCCAATACCTTGCCCAGACTGACGGGTTTATCGCGACCCTGCGGCGGGGAACTTGGCAGCGTGAAACAATACACCCCATAGATCGCACCGACGATCGCAGAGAGTCGCAGCGGCAGGTTCGAACTGCCCGCATCCTCGACCCCCGGCAGCACGGGGATCGGAAACAAGCCGAACATCGACTGCGAGACGACCAACCCGGAAACGATCCATCCGATCGTCCCCCACAGGCGAATTTTGGGAAATTCGTTTTCGATCGAATCGACGTTCTGGAACGTGATCGCATTGACCAACGCCAACGTCGGCATGTAGCACAGGAAAAACGCCATCATGACCCAATAAAATCGCGTCGGTGAATCCACAATCGTACTGCACCACCACAGCATCGCCGCCCCGGCGATTTGCAGCACGCCGTTGATGCGTTCCTTGTTGAACAACCGGTCGGCGACAAAGCCGACGATGATCGGTGCGAAAATGGCCGCCCAAGTTTGAGTCGAATAGATGTCCCCGATGATCGTGTTGAGGTTCTCTTCGTCAGCAAAAATCTGTTGCAAGTAGCTCGTCATGGGGACGAAAAACGCCCCCCAGACAAAAAACTGCAGAAACATCATCACATCAAGGCGAACTGTTTTGGACATCGGCGACGTCTTCGGAAGAAGTATGAATCTGAAATCAACTCGAACGCTATCATAACGACTCCCGCCGGCGTCGGTATCGTGCCGGCGCCGGGAATCGTCCGTGTGCGATCGGATCGGTGATTGCCCGCCAATTTGGAGTGCCAAGAATGAGTTCCTGCGAAACGAAACCCGGTCGCCGCGCGGCAACAACCGTCTCCCCCAAACCCTGTGCGCTCTGCGGCCGTGTCACTCGACGCGGAACCACCGAACATCACTTGATTCCCCGTCGTTGCCATCGCAATAAATGGTTCAAAAAGCGATTCTCCCGAACTCGCATGCAACAGACGATTTCGGTGTGCCACGATTGCCACCGCTCGATTCATCGCTTCGTGCCACGGGAGAAAGACCTGGGACGCTACCACAACACGGTCGAGACGCTGTTGGAACATGAACAGATCGCTCGCTTTGTGGCTTGGGTCCGCGATCGGAATTAGCTGGACAGCGGCGCTGTGACGTAGCTACGCTCGCCAGAGCGTGGATAGCGACCGAGCCGCACCTTCGGGCGAAGTTCGCTCGTCGACTCACGAAGTTTTTATTAACAAAGTGGCACTGTCCAGCTAGGTAGGCTGAACCCATGAACGACGAAGATGACGCCCGGCGTGATCCACCTCACGCCAGCAACGATCCAAGCCCCGATCAGGGCGGAGGGGCAAGTGAAGACGTGATGGACCACCAGCCGCCGCGCGAGGACGACTCGCTTGAAGACGATGCAACCGGAAACGACTCAATCGAGGAGGACGAGTCGGATTTTGGCGAGTTTTCGCTTGATGACATCGGCGCCGCCTATGCACGGGCCGCCGCCGCACACGATCCGGAAACCTTCGCCGCTCCCGAACCTCCGGCAAATGAAGCCGCCGAGGACGACTTGGCCGACGAATCGTCGCTCGAGGAACCGCTGGAAGAGGATGACGAAGCCGTTCATCCCGAGGGAATCATCGAAGCGGCGTTGTTCGTCGGGCATCCGGAAAACCAAGCCTTCACCGCCGCCCGACTCGCCTCCCTGATGCGCGGTGTGACCGAGGAAGAGGTCGTGGAGATGATCGACAGCCTGAACCAATCCTACAAGTCGGCCGAGCAGGCGTTGCGGATTGTCGAAGACGAAGGCGGGGGGTATCGAATGACGATCGCCCCGGCGGTGGAAAAGGTCCGTCACTCGTTTCTGGGCAAGGTCCGCGAAGCCCGACTCAGTCAAGCCGCCGTCGAAGTCCTGTCGCTGGTCGCTTACCAGCCCGGCGTGACCGCCCAAACGGTTCAAGATCAACGCGGCAAAGACAGCGGCTCGCTACTCAACCAACTCGTCCGCCGCCGCCTGTTGGAAATGAAACGCCAACAACCGGCCGACGGGGGACGCAAGGTGCCGCATTATTACCCCACCGAACGATTCCTGACGCTGTTCGGGCTGGAGTCGTTGGAGGATCTGCCGCTGGTCGACGAGAGTTTTTTCGGGCAGTAGGGGAGCGGCTCGCCGCTTTGAAGTCGCTACGCTCGCCAGAGCGTGATGTCCCCCTGAAATATTCATCTTCCGAGCATCCACCGTCTGGCAAAGGTCGCTACATCAAGCCGGCGTTGGACGATGTCCTCGTCTGTCGTCCGGCAATTGCCGCGCCGAGGGTTCGCCGCCACTCCGCCGGCATCACTCCTTCCCACGCCCCCGAATCGTCCTCGCGACCCGGCTGACCGGTCTGAGAAGGGAACGATTCGCCCCTTCGCCGTGTGCGAAAACCCGCCGCCACAATTCCCGCCGCAACGGCAAGAGCTAGGGTTGGGCAGTTTTACGCCATTTGTCGATTCGCGATCCGATCGGGTCGACGATTTTCGGGGACACAACGGGGAATCCCATGCCAGCGGCGCCACTACCTGAGAACGAGTCCGTACGTCTACAGACTCTGGCCGACTACCAGATTCTCGACACGTTGCCCGAGCAAGAGTATGACGACGTCGTCGGGATCGCCGCGCGGATTTGTAAAACACCGATCGCGCTGGTCAGTCTGATCGACGAGAATCGCCAGTGGTTCAAGGCACGCGTCGGCGTCGACGTTTCTCAGACCGATCGCTCGGCGGCCTTTTGCGCCCATGCCATTTTGAATCAACAGGAAGTCCTGGCCGTGCGCGACGCGACGCGCGACCCAAGGTTTCTGGACAACCCGCTGGTCACCGGCGCCCCACACATCCGCTTCTATGCCGGTTCCCCCTTGGTCACCCCCGGCGGCATCGCCCTGGGAACTCTTTGCGTCATCGACTCGGTCCCACGCGAACTGTCCGACGAACAAATGACGTCCCTGAAGGCGCTCGGCCGACAAACGACGTCGTTGATCGAACTGCGCGGGCGTACCAACCAGCTGGAAAAATATCGTGCGGAACTGGAACGCAGCAACGAGGCGCTGCAAGAATTCGCGTACGCGGCGTCACATGACTTGAAGCAGCCGATTCGCGGGATCGGATCGCTAACCGAGTTTTTTGTCGAAGACTATGGCGACCAATTGGACGATGCGGCGAAAGAAAAACTGGACCTGATCCGTCGGCTGACCGATCGCGCCCAAACCATGATCGACCAAATGTTGCACTACGCACGGGTCGGTTGTGTGGACGATCGCCGCGAGTCGGTCGACCTGAACGAAATCATCGGTCACGTCAAAGAAAACCTGTTCACCCAGATCGCTTCGGGACACGTCGAAGTCAACAGCATGTTGTTGCCGCCGGTCAGCGGCCAGCCGGTGCTGTTCAACGAATTGTTACAGAACTTGATCTCCAACGGCATCAAGTACAACGACCATGATTCCAAACGTATTGAGATCGGTTCCGTGACGAAACGCCTTGGGGATGGCGACGAACCGGTGACGGCATTTTTTGTTGCCGACAACGGGATCGGAATCCCCGAACGGATGCGACCGGATGTGTTCACGATCTTCCGTCGCTTGCACGCTGCCGATGCCTACGGCGGTGGATCCGGCGCAGGCCTGACGATCGCCAGAAAAATCGTCGAAACCCACGGTGGCAGAATCTGGATCGACCCGAGCTACCGAGGCGGCACGTGCTTTTGGTTCACACTGGAGCCCAGCGAAGGTGACCTGGAACGAGAGTTCCGCTACGACCGATGCCTGGCGCAATGCGCCGCTGGTGAGGTTACCATGCACTAGCCCGGATTATTCATTAGCCGATGAGCGCTAGCTCACGGTTCATGTGCTTCCACGGCGATTGGCGGAGGAACCGCACGCTAGCGCGTGGCGGCTGGTTTGCGCTGTGTGTTTTTGCAAGGGTAAACATAAGATCTTCTGTTGCATGGCTTTGCGTCGTTTCGCTTCAATGCCGTGAATAGTCCGAGCTAGTCCGGCGGCGATCGACTAGGATGATTCATTCGGTCTCTGTTGCTTTCCTAATCCCGTTTCCACCGAGTTCTCCGATGCCCTCGCGGTTGCTCGCCACGTTGCTCATTGCGTTATTTCTGCCGATCGTCAGTTTGTCCGCGGCCAGTCCGGCGGGCCGTTGGGTCGGTCATTGGTCGTCGTCATCGACCGGACACCAGGGCCCGCTTCGCGCCCGGATCCGCGCCGTGGACGGTAACACGTACCGCGCCGTTTTTGCCGGTCGGTTTGCCAAGGTGATTCCGTTCGTCTACCCCGCAAAACTGGAACGCGTTCCGGGCACCTACAATCGGTACCGTTCGTCGACACGGTTGCCGTTGCTGGGGGAATACCGAATGACGGCCACGGTGACGCCGCAGCATTTCAACGCCACGTTTCGCGGAAAGCAGGACGTCGGCGTGTTTCGCATGTCACGCTGACGCTGCGCAACGTGCCGCTCGCTCACTGGCCTGTTGATTTAGTCGTTTTCGATAAGTGAACAGGACGATACAAGCCCGAAACGCAAGCGAGTGGATCTGCTGCGTCCCTCGCTCGCGCCGCGGGCTAGTAAATCAACAGGTCGTCATGCTTCCCGCTGGCGTTTAGCGCATCGATGCTTGCAGCCACGCGGCGACATAAAACGAACCACACAGCAAAACGCTGATCGTCCATGTTGTCAGCAAAGCCATGAAGACCGGGTTGGATTTGACCTCCAACACGGTGCCGTTTTGCCGCGAGGTCAAACCGAGCAACACCAAAATGGCCGGCAGCGACACCGCGTTGAACGCGGCGAGTGCGAACAGCAAGAACGCGACGGGCCGCGCCAGATGAATCAACGCGACCCACACCGCCGTCACGACGGCGATCGTCAACAGTGCACGGCGACCGAAATGCACCGCTGCCTTCACTCCGGAATGATCTCGTTACGGACCAAATCCTCGAACGTTTCCCGCTTGCGAATCAACTTTGCCTGGCCCTGTTCGATCATGACCTCGGCGGCGCGTGTCTTGCTGTTGTAATTGCTGGCCATGACGAAGCCGTAAGCGCCGGCGTTTTCCAGAATCACATAATCGCCGACGCGGCACATCGGCAGCTCGCGGCTGTGCACGAACCCGCCTTCGCGTTGCGTGAAGATGTCGCCGGATTCACAGAGCGGGCCGCCGATGACCGCTTCGATCGTCTCACGATCATCGACCGCCGCGCCGTCGGCGGCGCAGACCGAGATCGGATGCTGGGCGCCATACATGACCGGTCGTGCCAGGTCGTTGAATCCCGCATCGAGCAACACGAACAGGTTTTCGCCGACCTTCTTGACGCTGCGGACTTCCGCAATCAAGAACCCCGACTCGGCCGACAGGTAGCGTCCCGGTTCGATTTCCAGCGTGACCGGGTGCCCGAACGATTTGCTGAGCCGATTGCGGGTGGCGTCCCACAATTGAAAGTACTTGTCCAAATCAACGTAGGTTTCCGACTCGTTGTACGGGACCGGCAATCCGCCGCCGGCGCTGATCGTCGTCAGGGTGCGTCCGACTTCCATCGCCACGCGCTCCATCGCTTCACAGACTTCGCTCAGGTGTTCCAGGTCGGTTCCCGAGCCGATGTGCATGTGCAACCCGGTCACGGTCACACCGTACTGGTCGGCCCGTCGCAAGCACTCGTCGATTTGTGTGTGCCAGATCCCGTGCTTGCTCTGCTGGCCGCCCGTGTTCGTCTTCTGGCTGTGGCCGTGCCCGAATCCGGGATTGATCCGCAACGTCACGTCGGCACCGGGCAAACGCTCACCCAATTGCGAGATCATGTCGGGCGATCCGCAATTGACGTGCAACTTGTGCTGGGCGATCAAATCCAGCGCGGCGGCGTCAAAGATGTCGGCGGTGTAGACGATCTCGTGGCCCCGGGGCGAATACCCCGCCGCAAGCGCGCGTTGAATCTCGCCGCAGCTGACCGCATCGACGACGACGCCCTGCCGCCGCATGCGGTCGAGAATCGCGATGTTTCCACACGCCTTCTGGGCATAGCGGATCACATCAAACGCTTCCAAATCCGCGATCCGCTGCTCGATCACGCGGAGGTCGTACACGTACAGCGGGGTGCCGTACTGTTTTGCCAACTCCGCGACGGACAATCCCGCAATCTGATGGCGACTGGTAGAGAACGTGGGGGTTGAAAGCGTGGCCATCGAGATCGTGGGGCGGAAAGGGAAACGAAACGGAATTCCGGCGATCCGCATTTTGTGCCCAAGCAGGCAATTTTGTCCAGCCACCAAGGCGGCGAGGTGGTTGCACTGGACGGCACATTCGCCCATCAACTCAATTCGCATCGAGCTAAGAGATGGAACTGGAACCAATGATCAAGTCGGTCCCCCTTCCTGCCGAGGTCGTGCGGTTTTCAACCTCGGAGATAGAAGGCGTTGGTGCGTTTCACTCCCCTTGGCATGAAGCTTTTTCTGAGGTGGTGCGTTCAGGCAGGAGGTGTGGGGGGACCGAAAAAGCCCGCGGATAGCAGCGCGGACCCACGGATGTGATACGGCCTGGGATCCGTGGGTTCGCGCTGCCATCCGTGGGCAATCGACCTCGCTGTAGTTCAGGGCGGCCAGGGAAATCCTCAAAATCCCTTTGGAATCAATGACTCACTAAACCGCATGACTTCCAAAGAGAAGTTTCTTGATTCACCTTGGTCAATGCACTGTGTTCCCGGACAGAGCCTGGGAACGAGGATTCTGCGGGCGATGCCTAGGATCCGGCGGGGTCTTTGCCGTCGGTCCAGGGGCCGCCCAAGCTCATGTACTCCGGCTCGTCGAGCTTGCTGCCGAAATCACCGGCTTTCCAGCCTGCGATGTGATTGGGCAATTCACGCGACTTCGATTTCGCTTCCCACTTCTTGGCCCAGCCGGGATCGTTGGTGCTGATGTCGCGGCTGTCGGAATCGACGAAGTAGACTTCACCGTTGCGATAGCTTTGGGCTCCAAGGTTGACCACGGCCATCGCGGCGGCGCCCAGGTCCGGTGGGTTGTTGCACAGCTCTGGCTCACCGGCTTCGCAGGCGTCCAAGAAGTTTTCGAAGTGAGCCTTGGTCGTGTTTTTGACCGGTTGCGTGGCGATCCGTTCGCTTTCAAAGGTCCGCTTGGCTGAATCGCCCTTGGAGGTGACTTGGCGGCGTTCGGGCACGAAATCGAATCCGTCAAAGCCTTCGCCGTTGCCCAGTTCGAACGTTCCGTAGTGACCGCGGATCAGTTGATTGACCCGCGATTCCTGGTTGCACATCGTCGCGGTGATCAGCCCCTGGACGCCTTCGTTAAAGTCGGCTGCGACGGTGGCCACGTCCGGCACATCGCGTCCGTCATACTCCAGGAAAATTCCGCCGGCACCGACGACGCGTCCGGGGATCCGCAGTCCAGTCGCCTTCAACATCGACGTCGTGCGATGCACGAACAAGTCGGTGAACATGCCGCTGCCGAAGGGCCAGAATCGTCGCCACTGCTTGTATACCGCGCGGTCGAACGGCATTTCCGGGGCGAGTTCTTCATTGGTCCCCAGCCAGCGTTGCCAGTCGATCTTTTTGGGGTTCATGTCCTCGACCAGCTTGTAGTAACGCCACTGGCCGACGTTGCTGTTGCGGAAGTACTCGGTTTGGAATCCCAGTACCTTGCCGAGTTTTCCTTCCTGAAGCAACGCGCGAATCTCGTTCCAGACCGGCAAGCTGGTCGATTGGACGCCGACCTGCATGACCTTGCCGGATTCCCGCCATTTGTTCTCGACGTTGAAGGCTTCTGCGACCGTTTTGGTCATCGGCTTTTCGCAGTACACGTTCAGTCCCGCGGCGAGCGAATCGATGATCTGCTTGTGGTGCCAGTGATCGGGGGTGCCGATGCAAACCGCATCCAGGTTTTCTTTGGCGATCATGTCGTTGTAATCGACATAGCGGCCCGGATCGGTGCCCGTTTTGTCTTTGATGTAATCGGCGACCATGTCACGTTGCGTTTCGTAGACCTCGGCGACGCCGACCAGGTCGATCTTGCGCCCTTCGCCGTGCAGGCCACAGAGAGTTTTGACATGGGCGCCGAAGCCGCGTCCGCCCGGGCCGATGAATCCGATTCGCAGCCGTTCATTCGAATTCGCGGCCGCTTCGGCGCGGCCGGGCAGCGTCATCGCCGAGACACTCGCGACGGCAGATGCGGTGGCCCCGCGTTTGAGAAAGGATCGTCGGTCGGTACTGTTATTTTCAGCGGGTGTGTGCATGCGCGAATGCCTCGGCCGATTCTGGCGGGTGGGGGGCGGGAAAAACGAGCCCAGTATTGTAACTGATCCGCCACAAAATGGTATCCACGGCTGGCATGACACCCGTCGCCGACCGGGACCGTTTCACCGCCGCCTAGCGAGCTTCCGTCGGCCAGAATTGTTTTTCTCCGCACGTCGGTACCAGAAAAAAACCGTCTGCGATCGGGTCGCGGTGGTAAAAGTAGCTGTATGCCGTTGCGATCACCTCTCCCGCGTCATCGTGCACCTGGACCCAATGGCGATGATAGAGGTCGTCGGCCGAATTGCCGTCGGTCCCCTCGATTTCGTCCAGAACCGACAACACCGTTGGCATGGTCGCGGCGTCAAATGTCCACAGTTCCCCAGCCACGTGATGCTCGCCCGGCAATAGCGCCGGATAGTCCTCGCGCCCATACAGTGCCCCGCGAACCCAACCCGACGTCACCCGCAACGGTTGGACCGGCCAACAGGATTCGCGGCACTGCCCGCGTTTAAGTGTGCCGTAAACGAAGACCGAATCGATCATCGGTGGATGTGGGGAGTGGGGAGGGTTGGTCAAAAAATGGGGTGGTCAAAAGATGGGGGCAAGGTTGCGAGGCTCATCGGTTGGTCCGTTCTATTTTTTGACCACCAAATTTTTTGACCAACCGCCACTGGAATGCTGGTTTCTATTTGATTTCAGGCATTCGCATCGACTTGAAATCCGATTGCCAGCGGTCGATCGCATCATCGATCCGCTGCCGGCCGAGTTGATTGTAAAAGTCCGACCAGTTGGCGTCGCTGGTGAATCCCAGCCCACCGGCCATGGCCAAGTCGACGGTTGCCATTGAATCGGCGATGCCTTCGCCAAGCAGGCATGTCGCCTCGATCCACATCGGAATCGACAGCAACAACAACACATCGCCGTCGGTAAACTCATGTCGATCGGTGCGGTAGGTTTCGATCAACGCTTGTGTTTCGTCGGCCAACGTGCGACTGCGGTGCCCGTCGGTGTAGTCGTACAGCCCCTGGCCAGTGGCGCGGCCGAGCCGTTTGCGTTTCAACAGCGCCGGGACCAGCGGCGACGGATCGACACGATGCGGAAAGGCACTGCAAAACGCCCTGCCGGCATGGTACATCGTGGGGGCACCGATCCAATCGATCAGTTCGAGCGGAGAAAGCGGCATGCCATAGGCCCGCGCGGCCCGCTCGATTTGAGATTCGGTGGCACCGCGACAGAGCAGCAACAACGCCTGGTTCAGATAGGGCGAAAGCATTCGGTTGACGACAAATCCGGGGCCGTCTTGGCATCGAATCGCCCGCTTCCCCAGGCGTGTGGCGTGCCGGACGACAGCTTGGATGGCGTCGTCCGCGCTGCGCGGTCCCGCGATCACTTCGACCGCCGCGCGGGCATGAACGGGCATGAAGAAGTGCATCCCGCAAACTCGCTCAGGTAAATCCGGCCCGCGACCGGCAATCTCGTCGATCTTCAGCGTCGATGTATTGCTGCACAAGACGGCTTCATCGCCCAGGACTTGATGAATCGCCGCCATCAGCTCTTGCTTGGCATCCAAGCGTTCGACGATCGATTCAATCACGATCGGCGGTTGCGTCGTGTCGGTCGACTCGCCTTGGCCGACCACGATGCCGTGCAGCGATTCAACCGGCAGCAAGCACTCGCGTGTCGCGATGCCCGCGTCGGCAAATGATTGCGACGCGACGCGCAGTGCATCGGCGTCCTGATCGGCCAGACAGAACGAAATCTCGCGCGCCGCATGCGCATCGGCGATCGCTCGGCCGACCACACCGCAACCGACCAGCAATACACGGGGCAAGTCGTCTGGCCATTGGGGACGAGGTGGTTCCATCAAAGGCTCAGGCCGCAACCTGCTCCGCGTTCGGCTGGAATGCGAGCGACTGTGATACAACCGATGGGGGAACCACCACGCTCTGCTGGCGAGATTGCAATTCGATCCGTGGACGTCGACCGACCATCTCGGCCCAGCCGGTAAACGTGCTCGGCGGCCCCATCATCCAGTCGGTGTCGGCCAAGGCATACATGTCCCGCAGTGCCGTGCCCGGCCCATGGGTGATGTTGAGTCCGGTAAAGGCACTCTCGTCTAATGGTTCGTTGCTGCAAACCAGAAACCGGACGCGTTGCCCGGGCAATTGATCGCAAACGCTGTGCATCCATCGCGAATACAACGCGTCATCATAGTAGTACTGTCCGCCCCGATAATTTGCGTAGTCACCGCGACGAATGTGAACGCCGACCAACACATCGCTGTCGCGCCGCGCCTGGCGAATCCTTTGGTCGATCACATCTCGATCGGTTTTGGACACGGTGAAGAAATCACGGATGTGCGGCCAATGTTGTTCCAGCAATCGCGGACTGCGAAACAGCCAGCCCTGCAACAACAGCGTCCGCCCGGATTCGACCGCACTGCGAAAACGGTCGCCTTCCAAATCGCAGATCTCCCCAGCCCCCAACCGAATCACTTTGGCCGGATAGTGACGCATGCCGATCGCGTTCATCGATTTCGCCACCGCTTGCATGACATGCATCAACGCATTGCGACGCCGTCGTGACGGCGGACGCCGGCTGGGGCGGTGGTTCGGCGACGGTTTCAGGTGCGCGTCATAGCGGCACCATAGGTCCTCACGCGTGCTGGGAAACAGACTGGCATACTCGGCAAAACTGGGATTGCGAAGCTCGATGCGATAGTGCCGAGCCGCCGCGATCAAATTTGAATACAGGATCAGCCGGTTCCCGAGTTGGCCGTACCGTCGCGAGAGAATCATCATGGGAAAGTGGACCTGGCTGAGCGTCGAACAAGGTATGCGTCGAACAAGGTATACGGCGATGCTATCGCCGATGTGAATCGGCAAACAAGGCCGGTTCGGTGTTTTTCAACGCGGGTCCAACAGGTGTGTACGACTTCACCCTCACTGTGGTAGGGTTTCGTCTTCACTTGGTGCCGATGCCCTTCGCTGCACTCGCCCCTCCCTGCCAGGGAGGTGAATTTAAAAAACCGCACGACCTCTTCCAGGGAGAGTCTTGTCCTAACGTCGTGCGTTTGTCCTCCCGGCGCCAGGTCTCACAACAAACTGGTCTTGCCCTGCGGAGGGGAATCTTGCGATAGGCAGCCCACGTGCCAAAAGGCCAATACCGCTTGTTCGACGCGTCGAGTCAGCGGCATCGGCCGGATGGGCCGCACGATCCACCCCTAACTCGCTCTGCTTCGCCCATGGGAGACGATTCACCGCGATGAACACACGAACCATTGCCTCAACTTGCGTCCTGTTACTTGCCGCGATGACCTTCGTGTCGCAGCCTGCCGCGTCTGCCCAAGATTCGGCGACGGCCCAGGATTCGGCGACCGAGCCGGCCCTGCCAGGCAATCCGCTAACGCGGATGGTCAGCGGGCTGAATCCGATGAACTGGCAGATGCCGAAGTTGAAAATGCCCACGATGTCCACCTTCTTGCCGACCAAGCAAGAAAAGGAACGCGTGATCACGAAAAAAGATAGCTTGGTGGACGAAGTTTCCACGACCGCCAAAAAGAGCTGGCAGCGGACCAAGGATACGCTGAACCCGATGCGGCTGATTCCCGCCGGGTTCCGTCAAAACAGCCAGACCACGCCGGCCCCCCAGACCAAGCAGCAAGGCGGCTTCTTTAGCAACCTGTTCGCCCCGTTCCCGAAATCCGCCGACGAAGACGCCTCCCCCTCGGTCAACGACTTTCTCAAGCAAGAGCCCGTCCGCTAGCCGATTCGAGCCGGGCCGCGCCAGCGTCGCTGCCTTCGCCAGAAGGTGGTTCCCAGTGCGTCCCACGCTCAGGCGAGCGTGGCTACGCCGGGATGAGACGCGGACCCGCTTACGCCTTGCCGACCACGCTTTGGAAGCGATCGAACAGGTAGTGGCTGTCGTGTGGCCCCGAGGATGCTTCGGGGTGATGCTGGACGCCGAACGCCTGGGCCTCGCGGTGCCGAACGCCGGCGATCGTGTCGTCGTTCAGGTTTCGGTGGGTGATTTCCAGGCAGTCCGGGAGCGACGATTCTTCGACGGCAAACCCGTGGTTTTGGGTCGTGATCTCGACTTTGCCGGTTTGCAGATCCAAAACCGGTTGGTTGGCCCCTCGGTGCCCGAATTTCAGCTTGAACGTTTTCGCACCGCAGGCGAGCGAAAGCAGTTGGTGCCCCAGGCAGATGCCGAACAGCGGTGTCTTGCCGATCAGTTCCGCAATCGTTTTGTGGGCATAATCCAACGGTTCGGGGTCACCGGGGCCGTTGGACAAAAACACGCCGTCGGGGTTGAGTTTCAGGATCTCGTCGGCGCTGGTATCGCCGGGGACGACGGTGACCTGGTTACCTCGCGAGGCAAAGTGCCGCGGGATATTCCACTTCATGCCAAAGTCCATGCAGACGATGTTGGCCGACCCGTTGGCGGCGGGGGCTTTGCCGCGTGCGATTTCCGTCGCGGTCCACTCATCGAGTTGGCTGTCCCATCGCCGCGTTTCGGCGGGCATCACCTCGCGGACCAGGTCGCGGCCGACCAGCCCCGGGCTGTTTTTCGCCTTTTCGATCAGTGAGGCGTCGTCCAAGTCGCTCGTCGACAAAATGCCGCGCATGGCACCCTTTTCGCGGATGCGTCGCACCAACGCGCGGGTGTCGATCCCTGCCACGGCGACGATGCCGTGTTGTTCCAGGTAGGCCGACAAGGAGCCTTCGGCGCGATAATTACTGAAGATGCGGCTCTCTTCGCGAACGATGAAGCCTGCCAGGGAAGGCGTTTCGTGCTCGACGTCGATCGAATTGATGCCATAGTTGCCGATCTCGGGGTACGTCATCGTCACGATTTGGCCGCGATAACTGGGGTCGGTCAGGATTTCCTGATAACCGGTCATCGAGGTGTTGAAAACGACTTCACCGTTGATTTCGCCTTCGGCGCCGAAGCCTTTTCCGGTGTAAACCGTGCCGTCTTCGAGTGCGAGTTTCGCGATTCGGGTCATAAGAATGGTGGTGCGATTGCCGATTCTAGCGGAATGGGTCGGGTGTGAACTAAAAACGCCAACAGGATACCGGAAGTCGGCTTTTTCGACGAGTGGGCGGGCCTTAGCCGCCGACCCTCCCCTCGCTACGCTCGACCCTCCCTGCCAGGGAGGGTTAGGTTTCAACGCGGTTCCTTGCCGCCGTCACCCCACTCCCGGGAACAACCAAGCCATCAGGACGCTGACGGTCAGTGCCGAGACCCCCAACGCAATGCTCATCGGCGAGATCACTTTCAATCCCTCCGCTTCGGTCATCCCGCTCATCCGTGTGATCACCCAAAACGCACTGTCGGTCATCCACGACACCGGCTTGCTGCCCGCCCCGATGGCCATCGCCAGATACACCGGGTGGAACGGCAGTTCCTCGGCAAACGCAAATCCTTGCAAGACGCCTGCCGAGGTGATCATGGCGACCGTGGCGGAACCTTGCAGCGTGCGGATGGCGGCGGTCACGCCGAACGCCAGCGGCAACAGAACCAGCCCCGCGTTGGCGTCGACCAAATCACCGACCGCGCCGGCGATCCCGGCCTGGCGCAGCATCGCGCCGAACGCCCCGCCGGCAGCGGTGATCAAAATGATGTTGCCCGCCGATGCCAGCGACCGACTGACCAGCGTCCTGCGGCGGTCCGAATCGATGTACCGCATCAACGCCATCGCGAACGCCAATCCGATCGCGATCGCGATGTTCTTGTCGCCGATCAATTGCAGCGCATCGGTCCCCCCACTCCGCTGCACCGCGCCCGATTGGATCAGGTACGCCAACACGCTGCCGATCGTGATCAAGACGACGGGGACCAGGATCGGAAGCAGCGACTCGACGAACCCAGGCCAATGCGTGTCTGCCGACGCCCCGGCGGTAGCGTTCGAATCGGGGGCCGCCGAATCGGGCGCCTCACTGGCGATCGATTCACCGGCGATGGGCCGCAACGGCACTTCGACACAGCGGTTGATCAGCCGCGCCGAGGCCAGTGACAGCACGCTACTCATTGCACCGACGACCAACCCAACGCCCAGCATCACGCCGACGTCGATGTTCAGGATTTCAGCGACTTGCAGCGGGCCGGGGGTGGGCGGGATCAACGAGTGCGCGATCGAACCGCCGGCCAGAATCGACAAGATGAACAACACATAGTCATTGCCGACGGCGCGGCGCAACGACCTGGCCAACGGCACCATCAGGTAGAACACCGTGTCAAAGAATACCGGGATCCCGATGATGAACGAACTGACCGCCAGTGCTTCGGGGGATCGCCGGGGGCCGACCAGTTTCAACATCCGCTGGACGATGGTGGCCGCGGCGCCCGATTCGGACAGGCAGCCGCCGATCACGCTGGCCAAGGCAATTAAAATTCCAATTTTTCCGGCCGTCGATCCGAACGCGTTTGTCACACGCGCCGCGGCGCTGCTGTGCGTGAATGTCACAGCGGCCTGAGCCGTCCACTTGTTCGCCGCCACTTCGGCGTCGGCATATTGCTTCAACATGTCCGGCCCGGTCAGCCCGGCGACCAGCAATCCGGCTAACAAGAGCGTTAAAAATGCGTGCAGTCGGAACACCAGGATGCTGACCAAGACGACGACGACCGCAAGGGTCACGACCAACCAGATGTTCATCGACAAGTTTTCTATGTGTGCGGATTGCGACAGTCAGAGACCGCGGGGCAGAATTCTACAAATCGTCTGCGTCAATCCGTCGATCTAGGCGAGTGGACGGATGAAGCCTAAAGTATGGGCCTGAAAACCTTAACAAAATTCGCAGGCTCGCGCGGCCGATGGCTGGCTGCGGTATCTTACCGTGGCGATCATTCGATCGCGCGTCGTCTTCGATTCCTCCCAACGCACCGGTCAAGCAGTCACGTGTCCGACTCCAACTCCGATTCAAACAGCGAGCTGTCGTTTTTCACCAAGCACGAATTTGCGATCCGCCGACTCCACTCGCTGACGGGGATCGTGCCGCTGGGACTTTACATGTGCGTTCACTTGACCACGAACGCCAGTTTGTTGGGCAGTGTCGAGATCTTTCAACGCGCCGTGTTCTTGATCCATAGCCCGGGTCCGCTGTTGCCGCTGATCGAGTGGGGCGGGATCTTTCTGCCGCTGATCTTTCATGCCGTGCTGGGGATCTGGATCGCCAAAACGGGCAAAACCAACAGCAGCCAATACCGGTTCACCAGCAACCGACGCTACAGCTGGCAACGTTGGACCGGTTTCATCGGATTGGTGTATTTATTCTTGCACGTGATGCACCTGCACGGCGGAATCCACGCCGAGGCCTGGATGAACGCGATTGATAAAATCGGATTCGGCCAATTCAGCCCCTACAACGCCGGCAGCTCGTTGGTCGCCGCGATGAATCTCGGTTATGGAATCATCTGGCCGGTGATCTATCTGGCCGGCGTTCTGGCGCTCGTTTACCACTTCATCAACGGGATCTGGACCGCAGGAATCACCTGGGGCCTGTGGATTTCCCCCGAAGCTCAGGCACGGGCGACCAAAGTCTGTGTGGCGCTGGGCATCGTTTTGACGGTTGTCTCGTTGGCCGCGTGGGCGGGGGCCGTCTTCCCGGGCGAAGACGACGTGGCGGAGATGCGTGCGATCGAAGACCGCATGTACGAAGCGGGCGTCGTCGCCGGAACGGTTCCCGAAAACGAACACAAACGTGACCTCCGCGGACGGGCCGCGGTCGAATCCGAAATCGATGACGCCGAGGGCGGCGAACAAGCGTCGTTGCAAGACATGAAACCGGCGTCCTGACGCCGCCGAGCTTCCGTCCCACGCTTCGAGTTCCAATCAACACACATTCCACTCTTTCAATTTCAGTCGCTATGTCAAATCAACGTGTGGTCGTCGTCGGTGGTGGTCTTGCAGGTCTCGCCTCGGCGATGAAATTGGCAGAACTCGGCGTCAGCGTCGACCTGATCAGCCTGACGCCCGTCAAACGCTCCCACAGCGTCTGTGCCCAGGGCGGGATCAACAGCTGCAACGACCAGACCCGCCAGTTGGGCGACAACGAGTGGAAACACTTCGATGACACGGTCTATGGCGGTGATTTTCTGAACCACCAGCCGCCGGTCAAAGAAATGGCCTACTGGGCCCCCAAGGTCATCGACCTGATGGACCGCCTGGGGGTGCCCTTCAACCGCACCGGCGAAGGCTTTCTGGACCGACGACGGTTCGGCGGCACCTTGTACAAGCGGACGGCGTTTGCCGGTGCGACCACCGGACAGCAATTGCTGTATGCCCTGGACGAACAGGTCCGCCGCCGCGTCGCTGAAGGTCTGATCCGCAAGTTCGAATTCTGGGACTTCCTGGGACCGATCCAAGACGACAACGGTCGCGTCCGAGGTGTCGTCGCCCAAGACATGGTGTCGATGGAAATCCGCGCCTTCCCCGCCGACGCCGCCGTCGTGGCGACCGGCGGTTGCGGATTGGTGTACGGCCGCAGCACGATGAGCGTGTTCTGTACCGGCAGCGCCGCCAGCCGCTGCTTCCAAGCCGGTGCGAAGTACGGCAACGGCGAATTCATTCAGGTCCACCCGACCGCGATCCCCGGCAGCGACAAACTGCGATTGATGAGCGAATCGGCGCGTGGCGAAGGCGGACGCGTCTGGGTGCCGCGCAAACCGCACGACTCGCGCGCCCCACGCGACATCCCCGCCAGCGATCGCTACTACTTCCTGGAAGAACGTTACCCCGAGTACGGCAATCTGGTACCGCGAGACATCGCCACCCGCGAGATCTTTGACATCTGCGTCAACGACGGCCTGAGCGTGGATCCCGAACGGATGTGCGTCTACTTGGATTTGACTCACATCCCCAAAGCCGAATTGGACCGCAAGCTGGGCGGGATTCTGGAAATTTACGAAAAATTCCAGGGCGTCGATCCTCGCATCGAACCGATGCGGATCTTCCCGGCCGTTCACTACAGCATGGGCGGGTTGTGGGCCGATTACGTCAAGAGTGCCGACGGAGGCTTGGAGGCCGGCGCCCCGCGGAACCACATGACCAACCTGGAAGGCCTGTATGCGATCGGCGAGTGTGACTACCACTACCACGGTGCCAACCGACTGGGCGCCAACTCGTTGCTTTCGTGCATCTTTACCGGTTTGTTTACCGGGCCATCGATCGTCAACTACATCGACAGCCAATCCGGCGGCCATGCGGACATCGAGCCGTCCACGCTCTCAGCCGCCGTCGCCAAGCAACAAGAGCGCCACGACCACCTGCTGACCGGCAACTCCGGCAGCGACGAAAACCCCTATTTGATTCACCAAGAACTCGGGGACATCATGACGCGGGCCGCGACCGTGGTTCGCCGAAACGATCAATTGAGCGACGCGATCGAAAAGGTCAACGATTTGCACGAGCGTGCGATGAAGGTCAACTTGTCGGACACCGGCAGCTGGTCCAACCAAAACGTGATCTTCGCAAAATCACTGCAAGACATGTTCCCGATCGCCAAGTCCATCTTGGGCGGTGCACTTCGCCGCGACGAATGCCGTGGGGCCCACTTCAAACCGGACTTCCAAAAGCCTTCGCTGACCGCGGAAGATCCCGCCGAGCGACGCAAGCAAGCCGAGGAGTGGTGCGATGCGTTCGAAAAGAACAACGAAAAGTATTTGAAGAGCACGATCGCGGATTACGACAACGCCACCATGCAGCCCCAGTTCAGCTACGAGGACGTCGACACGTCGCTGCAGCCGCCACGCCCCCGGCTCTACGGGCTTGTCGGTGCCGATATCATCGAAGAGGTCTGGAAGGAGCGGGCCGAAGCGAAAAAGCAAACCCCCGAAATGGCATCCTCCTGATCGACCCCCGGCACCGCTCGTGAATCGGGCGGCCGACACACTTCACTCCACGAACATTCAACTTTCGACAACTTTCATAGGTCAACGCATGATTGCCCTGGATCCCGACGCCAACCGTCCCAAGTTCATCAACGTCCGCGTCAAGCGACAAGATGGCCCGGGTAAAGAACCGTATTGGCAGTTGTTCAAGATCGACTATGAACCCGAATTGAATGTGATCACGGTCCTGCAACGGATCGCCGCATTGAGCGAAACGTCCGACGGCAAAAAGGTCACACCCGTCGTCTGGGATTGCGGCTGCCTGGAAGAAGTCTGCGGTGCCTGCACGATGCAAATCAACGGGCGCGTCCGTCAAAGTTGTAGCGCCCTGGTCGACCAGTTGCTCAAGGACAACGCCGACGAACTCGTGCTCGAACCGATGAGCAAGTTCCCGGTGCTGCGCGATCTGATGGTCGACCGCAGCCGTCTGTTCAATGCACTCGAAAAGGTCAAAGCCTGGGTGCCGGTCGACAGTTATTACAACATGGGCCCGGGCGAACGACAGCTTCGCGCCACCCAGGAACAAAACTATCCGCTCAGCCAGTGCATGAGTTGTGGTTGTTGCGTCGACGCCTGTCCACAATACAACAAGATCGAACTGGCACGGAAAGACGGCGAAACGGACGAGGAGTTCCGTCGGCGAGAAGAGAAGGCCTGGAATGAGGGCTTCGTCGGACCCCACGCGATCTCGCAAGCCGTGCTGTTCAATAACCATCCGACCGGCAAATCGATTTCCGGCGAACGGATGGACGCGTTGACGGGCCCCGGTGGCATCCAGGCCTGCGGGAACGCTCAAAACTGCGTCGCCGTCTGCCCCAAAGAAATCCCCCTGACCACCTCCATCGCCCGGGCCGGCCGCGCCGCAACAATTCACACCATCAAAAAGTGGTTCGAAAAGTAAACCCGCGCCCGTGGGACAGGCTTCCAGCCTGTCATCATTCTGCCCCGCATCATTTTGCCATCCCTCCCTTGTCACTCCCACCAAAGTGACAAGGCTGGACGCGGGGAAAGAGCCAGGAACCTTCGAGGGGTAAGAGAATGTGCAACACCGATCGGACGGTGTCGTTCACCATCTTCTTACCCCAGAAATTTTCCTACCACGTTCTCTACGCCGTCCGCAGATTCACTTCGCGACACAGTCCGCGAATTGATCGTTCGTCAACCAGATGAAACGTCGGGATGTTGGCGGCGATCAACGGGCCGGCGACCGCGCTGTAATCGTTGATGTCCAGTGTGTTGATGATCACCGCGACCGCTTTACCGCGGCGGGCAAACCCGATCAAGGTCGCCAGCGAGTCCGGTGTGGCTTGCTGCACGATCGCGATCAACGTCGTTTCGTTGCTGATCCGTGACTCGGTTTCGACCAGCAACTCGGTCAGCGTCATCCCGTCGCTACGTTCCAGGCGGGCGAGCGTGGTTCTTAATCGCTGCAGGTGAACCGCGCCGCGCGAGGCATCCAGAATGATGGGGCGAAGTCGATCATTGGTGTCCAGCATCGTCGCGGACTGTTTCGCTTGATCGCGGACGCGGTGGTCGCCGATCCAACCATCGGTGCGAATTCGATCGGCGGCGTCGCGGCCGTTGGTGACAAACCCGAACGGTTGTGATTGGTCGTGCAAGGAACTGGCGATCGAAAACGCGGCGGTGATCGAAAGGTCCGTCCGAACGGGTTCGTGTTGAGTCGGGTTGGTGGTCGTGTGCAGGTCCAACACCAACGTTGCCCCGGCGATCGAGGTCGGTTCATAGACCTTGCTGTGCAAGATTCCGGTCCGGGCCGTGGCCGACCAATGGACCCGGCGCATCGGGTCGCCCGGTTCCCAGCGTCGGATACCGCGCAATCGCGTCGGGTCTTCCATCACGTTGTCACGCATCCGGATTTCGCCCATCGGGCGACGCGACGCGATTGCATAGTCGTCCAGTTCCACGGTCTTGGGCAACACCGTCAAATACTGGGGATGGGTGCCGACACGGTAGCGACGGTACAAGCCCATCAGATCGCCGGTTTCCAGCACGGTGGGGCCGATTTGAAAGTAGCCGCGGCGGTTGCATCGGATCGTGTATTGCAACTGACGCGTCTGGCCGGGCCACATCAAAAACACCTGGACGCGATCGCCTTGGATGTCCAACGTCGGCGGCGTGTGAATCGTCGCCCAGCGAGGAATCAAGTCTTCGACCAGCAACCAGAACACGGGGACCTTGCTGGTGTTGGTGACGGTCACCGTGATCGGCAACGTCTGGCCGATCTTCATCTCCACGTCACCGCCATCACGCGTCGCGATCGAGCAGCGGGCCCAGGTCAGTGCAAGAAACCGGTTGATCAAGATCACCGCGCCGGCAACGATCGCCGCCAGCACCCACAACGAAGCCCCAAACACCAACCCGACAAGCAACACGGCTGCGACCGCCGCGATTAGCGACAACTTGGCACCAGGCCCCGACGAGGTTTGTTGATCTCCCATGGCGAAAGTCTAATCGTTCTTGGTTGTTTTTGACGGGGATCCGCTATTTTCTTGTCACCCATTTTCTTGTCTTCCCCCACCACCTGCCAGCTCTACAGCGGCGCCGGCAGATCCCGCTTGCCGAACTGCCTGGCCGCAAGCCCGTACCCGACCGCCCCCAGCGTGATCAGAATCATCGGGTAAACCAGCGGAGGGAACATCGAATCGGGCATCGCGGTCGACCAGCCCCAGGGGGCCGACAAGCCGTCTTCGGCGACCAGGGCGGCCAGCTTTTGAGGCCGATAGCAGTTAAAGAAGGACATCCCCTGCAACCAGTCCAGCGATTCGGCCGCCTTGCCCAAGCCGAACATCACCAATTGCACGACATAGATCGCCATCACCAATCCGATCGTCCGCCAGCGGTAGCGATCGATGCTGCTGAAAAACGTCGACAGCCCCAGCAAGAAGAATCCGAAGGCGAACAGGTTGAACGTCGGGGCCGCGAACGCGCGTGAATCGACGCGCTCGGAAAGCGGAAACGATTCGACTTGCGGTTCGCTGATTTGAATCGGGATCGACCAACCGAACAGCGGCACTTCCACACTCGGCGGTGGAAGCGTTTCGTCGACGGTCGTCACCGAAACGCCGACATAGATTCCCAGCCACACCAAAATGCACAACAACGCCAGACCGCCGACCGCAACGGTCGCGTGCGACCACAGCAATTGCGCGCGGCTGATCGGTTGGGCCAACAACATCTCCATCGTGCCGCGGCCCAGTTCGCCGCTGACGACGTCGCTGCCACGCGACAAACACCAAATCACCGTGCACAGGATGATGATCGGTTCGTCATACGTCAGCCCCACCCGGCCCTGGTAGGTGAACAGCGAATCGAAACTGATCGGCGATAGCTTTTCGAACTCGCGGAATTGTTCCAAGATGGTTTGGAATTGTCCCATGTCCAACAAACTGACCACCCAGACCCGGACCCAGGCGAACGCGAACAAGGCCACGCCCAAAGAGACAAACAACAACGACGCTTGGCTGATGTAACTGCGGAGCAAAATTCGATGGATCATGCCGACACCCCGCTGCTGATGTGATCGGCAATCTCGTCGTCCGGTGCCAACTCGTGATCACGCGGGTCTTCCAGCGTGTCGTGGTGCACCGAGTCGTAGATCGCCCTCAGCCCCAAGGGCTCGATCCGCATCCGGTGCAATCCCAGCGAACTGATCCATGACAACATCGGGGCCAGGTCGCCGGCCGTGTCGATGCGGATCGAAACCGCGTCGCCGCTGGTCACCGAATCGACGCGGGTGAGCGTGATTTGATCCCGAAACGCCTCGGGGATGCTCGCCGTGACGGCCGGCTGATCGAGCGATTGACCGTTCGGCAAATCGGCCCAGACACGGTGTCGTTGGAACAGATCCGCCATCTGCAGTTCCAGCGCCAATCGCCCCTGTCGCAGGAACGCGACGCAGTTGCAGGTGTCCTCGATCTCGCTCAGCACGTGCGAGGAAAACATCACCGTGCGGCCTTCACGATGGGCCTGGGCGACCAGTTCCAACACCGTGCCGCGGACGGTCGGATCCAAATTCGCCGTCGGTTCGTCCAGGATCAGCAACTCGGTGGCCGGTGCCAGCACGACGGCCAAGGCCAGTTTTTGCCGCATGCCGGTCGACATCATTCCGACATGTCGACGCGTGTCCAGTTCTAGCGCGTCGGCGATCTTGCGGCTGCGTGCCAGATCGCCACGGGGATGGATGTCCGCAAAAAACCGCAGCACCCCGTCGCCCCGCAGATGTCGCGGCAGCCGCGCGTCGCCGGGCAGATACGACACGTGCTGGCGAACTTGGACGGGATCCCGCTGCGGGTCCGCTCCGCAAACGCTGGCCCTGCCGCCGCTGATTCGCAAATACCCCAGCAGCGATCGGATCAACGTCGTTTTGCCCGCGCCATTTGGCCCCAGCAGCCCAAAAATGTCTCCCGCATGCACTTGCAAGTCACAATCGGCCAGCGCCCGGAATCCGCCGTAATTCTTGGACAGCTGTTCGCAAACCACGACCGGAGACTCGGTGGCGGTTCCCTCCGCTGCGACGATCCGACGCGGTGGCGAATCGGGACCGCTTGGGCCGCTGCTATCGGTCACTAAAGTTGGTTGTTTCAAGACGCTCTCGACATCCGGATGGTGGATCTTGTGTCGGTCTATTGTGACGGTCGGTCAAACCGTAGAATCATAGGGCAGTGATTCGGTTCATTGTCGAACGACTTGGCGACTTTGACCACCGCACCAGCCCCGCTCGTACCGCCAGCCCCCTCCTGTTCCACAAACTCCTTTATGACTTCATCTGATCTTCCCGCCGGTTTCCAGTTTGCCGGCGTCGCCTGCGGGATCAAGCCGAGCGGGAAACCAGACCTGTCGCTGATCGTCGGGGACCATCGCTTGGTCGCCTCGGGGGTTTATACCCAAAACCAAGTGGTCGCCGCGCCGGTTGAAATCTGTCGCGGATTGACGCCGTCGCATCGCATTCGTGCCGTCGTCACCAACAGCGGCAACGCGAACGCATGCACCGGCCGCCAAGGTCACTTGGACGCCGCGGAAATGTGCCGCCACGTCGCCGACGCCATCGGTGCGACCGAAGCCGAGGTGCTGGTGATGAGCACCGGGATTATCGGGAAAAAATTGCCGATGGATCGGGTCAACGCGGGCATTGATTCTTCGGTCGCAAAGCTGGGGCGAAGCACCGATGATTTCCACGCCGCCGCCGATGCGATTTTAACTACCGACGTGGGCCGCAAGGCCGAATGCCGCCAGGTCAACATCGACGGGCAACCGATTCGGATCGCCGCGATGGCCAAGGGAGCCGGCATGATTTCCCCGAATCTGGCCACCATGCTGGCCGTCGTCATGACCGACGCTCAGCTCGACCCCCAGCAATCCCAACGGATCCTCCGCGAAGTGGCAGCGAAAAGTTTTAATTGCGTCAGCGTCGATGGTCACACCAGCACCAACGACACGTTGTTGTTGCTCTCCAGTGGCGCCAGTAATGTTCGCATCGATGATTCCAACGAAAAAGAATTCGTCCGCGCGTTGACCGAGGTCTCGTGTCGTTTGGCGCGGGAACTGGTTGCCGACGGCGAGGGCGCGACGCACGTGATGCGAATCCGTGTGGTCGGTGCCGATGACGATGAGAGTGCCGCGACGATCGCAAGGACGGTCGGTGCCAGTCCGCTGGTCAAAACGGCGATCTCGGGCGGCGATCCCAACTGGGGACGTATCGTCTCGGCGGCCGGATATGCCAACGCAAAAATCAATCCCCAGCAAACGTCGCTCAAGCTTGCCGGGACCGAAATCTATCACAACGGCGTGCCGACCGAGTTTGATGCCGCCGCAGTCAGCAAGGCGATCAAGGCCAAGAAAGAAGTCGAATTGGACCTGTTCGTCGGCAACGGCCCCGGGACCGCAATCCATTGGGCCAGCGACCTGACGGTCGAGTACGTTCGCTTCAACAGCGAATACACGACCTGAGAGTGAGAAGAGCCGACGAGGAGATTCGAACCCCTGACCTATTCATTACGAATGAATTGCTCTACCAGCTGAGCTACGTCGGCATCTTGAATGGACGCCACCGGCGATCACTCGCGGTGACCTGCGTCCGAGTGTGAAAGTTACCTCACCAAGGCTCGTCACACCAGGGCACATCTCACACCCGCCGGTCGGAAAATTCTCTCCCGCTCCGGCGGCCCAACTACGTTCTTCGGCCACGGTAGAGCGGATCTGCAATCAAAGTTGCGACGAATGGTATCGATCGAAAGAGAGCGGCGTCGATTCCACGAACGCCGCGACGGGACCCAGCGAATCCGACCTCGATCGCCGACAACCACATGGAGGTGGATTGCCCACAGATCGCAGCGCGAACCCACGGATCCCAGACTGTATCACATCGGTGGGTTCGCGCTACGATCCGGGGGCACTTTCGAGTCCCTTGATTAACCGTCCAGTGCCCCTCTTTGTGTGTGCAGGTGGATAGTTCTTTGGGGACGTGCCGTTTCCAACGTTCTCGCGATATTTTCAAAAAAATTTCGGGACAAAGGTTAAAAAACGCCCCGGTAGCGGGCTTTTCGGCGAGCGATTGCCGTGCCACGACTCGACAAAAAATATTTTTTTCGCTAAAAATTTCAAATCCTGGGCGGGATCCCGTCGCCGCTCAGCATCAAAAGGTCGGCCAGGCTGCTCTCGGGCGACGCTGATGCGACGTGAGACAATGACTGGACCGGCGGACCAAAACAACAACGCTCGCAGGCGTGAGCAGGAGAACTGAACTCGATGAACGAAGTCGAACTGGACGTCGTCGACTTGAAAGAACTCATTCTGTCGAACAATTCGTTCGGGCCGAATGATGTCGCCGAGATTCGGCAGATGATCGCGGAGAACTACGGCCATTTCGCCGAGCTCAGAGACGCTGTCAATGAGATGGAAGAAGATCCGGCGCTGACCCCTGCCGGCAAGACAAAGATGGGCGTGTGCCAATTTTTGCTCGGCCACTTTTCCGACGCGTTGCAGACCTTGCGGGCTGCCGACGGAAGCGCGACGGCATTGTTCTATTGCGCCCGGTCGCTGTTTGAGTTGAAGGACTTTGAGGCCGCGATCGACACCTACGAACAAGCTCAGCGTGCCGGTTACAACGAAGACCAATGCAAGATCTTCATTGCCGAATCGAACCGCTACAGCGGACGGATCGACAAGGCGATGTTGTTGCTGGACGACATCTTCGGTCCCGCCGAGCAGACCGCCGAGTACATGTATCAGCGTGCCGCGACGGTCGCCGCCGTCGGCGGACGCCGCGATGAAGCGATCACGCTGTACCAGCGGGCCGTTCAAACCGATGAAAATCACGCCGGCGCCTTGTTCGGACTGGCCTGGGAAAACGACCGCATGGGCAACGACGAAGAAGCTCTGCGGTTGTACGAACGCGCCGCCAAGGCCTTCCCCACCGGCGTCGGCGCGCTGATCAACCTGGGGTTGATCTACGAAGATCGAAACGAGTTCGACAAGGCCCAGATGTGCTACAAACGCATCCTGGACGCCCACCCGGACGACGAGCGAACGCGACTGTACATGAAAGACGCGTCGGCCAACGGCAACATGCTGTACGACGAAGAAATGCAGCGTCGCAACGACCGTTTGGCGCAAACGCTGAACATGCCGGTCGCCAACTTCGAATTGAGTGTTCGAAGCCGTAACTGCCTGGCCAAGATGGGCATCGAAACCATCGGCGATCTGACCCGCACCAGCGAATCCGAATTGCTCTCCAGCAAGAACTTCGGCGAAACCAGCCTGATCGAAATTCGCGAGATGTTGGTCAGCAAGGGACTGAAGCTGGGGCAATTCGCCCACGAGAAAAAGGCTCCCGAGCCGCCGGTCGACACCAGCCACCTGTCGCCCGACGAACAGGCCATGCTGGAGCGTCCGATCTCCGATCTGAACCTGTCGGTTCGAGCCCGCAAGTGCATGGCGCGGTTGCAGCTCAACTCGATCGGCGAACTGCTCCGCAAGACCGGCGACGAATTGCTAGAGTGCAAGAACTTCGGCGTCACCAGTCTGACCGAAGTCCGCGAAAAGCTGACCGACCTGGGACTCAAACTTCGCGGCGACTGATCCCAGGTGCGAGCTGCGACGGCCCCTCCGGGCCGCCGCCTCGTTGGTGTCTAGGCTTTAGCCGATCCGCTCGAGTTTCGTGTAGTGGACGACGCGACGAGTCCATTCGGATCGCAAGCTGCCGGGGTTGCTCACGTCGCCCACTCCTGCTGATCTCACGGGCTGAATTTTTCGATCCCCAATCACTTCACCCGATGACGTTCCGATTCCAGCTCCACCACACCGACGCCGATACCGGCGCGCGTCGAGGAACGTTCACCACACCGCACGGTCCGGTGGAAACTCCGGGGTTCATGCCGGTCGGAACGCAGGGGACGGTCAAAGGTCTGACGATCGATCATGTCGCCTCGACCGGGGCGCACATGATACTGGGCAACACGTACCACCTGGGGCTGCGACCGGGGCACCAAACCGTTCGCGCGCTCGGAGGACTACACGCCATGTCAGGATGGGAAGGCCCGATCCTGACCGACAGCGGCGGGTTCCAGGTCTTTAGCCTGAAAGGGATCAACAAGATCTCCGAACACAGCGTGGTCTTCCGCAGCCACATCGACGGGGCGCTGATCGATCTGACGCCCGAGCATTCGATGGAAATTCAAGAATCGCTCGGCAGCGACGTCGCGATGGTGTTGGATCACGTCGTCGCGCTGCCCGCCGAGCGAGACGAGGTTCAGCAGGCGATGGAGCGGTCGATCCGCTGGGCCAAACGTTGTCTGGAATATGCCAGCTGCGGCGATCAGGCAAAGTTTGCCATCGTTCAAGGCGGCTTGGATGTCGATCTTCGTGTGCAATGCGCCCGCGAACTGGCGGCGATGAATTTCGAGGGCTATGCGGTGGGAGGATTAAGCGTCGGCGAAACACCCGACGAGATGTACCGGATCACCGCGGCAACCACGCCCGAATTACCGGCCGAAAAGCCCCGCTATCTGATGGGGGTGGGCCGCCCGATCGACCTGTTGGAAAGCATCGTCCGGGGGATCGATCTGTTTGATTGTGTGATGCCGACGCGGAACGGTCGCAACGGATTTGCCTTTACCGACTCCGGACCGATTAAAATACGGAACGCCAAACACAAAACCGACACGTCGCCGTTGGATGATTCATGTGACTGTTTGACCTGCACCCGTCACAGTCGCGGCTACTTGCGTCACCTGTTCATCGCCGGTGAAATGTTGGGGCCGACGTTGTTGTCGCTGCATAATCTGACGTACTACCAGAAAGTCATGCGTGGGGCGCGCGAGGCAATCCAGGCGGATCGATTGGCGGAGTACATCGCGACGAAAAAGAGTCAGTGGGGAATCACGTGAGACAGATCATCGCCGTCGTTCGTCCCCATCTGGCCGAGCGCGTTTTAGAGACTCTCAAACGGGCACCGCTGGAAGCGATCACGGTTAGCGAAGTCAAAGGGTACGGACGTCAGAAAAGTTATTTGGACGAGTACCAGGAAACCGAATTCTCCGAAGCCTTTTTGCCCAAAGTCGAAATCACGATGTGGGTCGACGACTCGCGTTACGAAGAAACGTTAGAGAAAGTCGTCACGGCGGCGCGAAGCGGACGGATCGGCGACGGCAAGGTCTTCACGCTGCCCGTCGAAGTCTTCCAATAAGTTCTCGCCACACCAAATGCCAGCGGGACGCGTAAGCGAGCGGCTCATTCCCGTGGGATAGGCTTCCAGCCTGTCAATTTCGCTTGTTCCCATGTTGTCCCCGGGCTGAGTGAACGTCGGCATTTCGCGGTTGTTCAGAATTCAGCAGCATGCGTTTTGCAAAGGGCTGTCGACTCACAGAAGCGATCACTCGACGAGACACAAGCAGCATTGTCCGGTTCGCGCAAGCGGTCCCGCGTTCTTGAAAATTGGTAAGAAGATTTTGGGGTAAGAAGATGGCGGAATCGCCCCATCCCTTCGGTGAGGAAAATTTTCCTACCTCCGAAATCTTCCTACCACGCTACCCCTCAAACGTGTTCTGTCACGCCGGCCGGAATCAGCAGACCGATGACAGAATGATACGGGGCAGAATGATACGGTTTGAAGAGCCGGTCGCACCTTCAGTCAACGTAAGGAAATGAAACCGTCTCCCCTTCCGTTGCTGCTGCGCGGTTGGAGTTCTAGCGCTGCCGAAATCATCTTCAAGAAATTTTCACTTTCGAATCGAAACGGCTAGGCGCCGGCGAGTCGATCGACGATAACTTCGGTGCGGGATGGAGCAGCCCGGTAGCTCGCGAGGCTCATAACCTCGAGGTCGTCGGTTCGAATCCGGCTCCCGCAACTTCTCTGAAAGGTTGGAACAAGTTCTGACCCAACGGTTAACGAAAAGCCGATGCGTGCTCCGCATCGGCTTTTTTCGTTTTATCCCGCTGTCTACGCACGACTTGCGTCGATGTTCGTGGCGGAGGTTTCTCTGTCGTCTCAGAATCCTGAGAACACTCAGGCCGGCACTCGCGGCCGGATTTCGGTTTCTGGGCCAGAATTCTTACGTTCTCTGTGTCTTAGCCGGTTTGGGTTAGGAGCCGTAGCGACCTCCCTTTCGGTCCAGTTGAGAACCGCGTTTGCCCCTGAAAATCGCGACGTTTCCAATCACCCACTTCGTAGCGACCCACCGAAACAGAGCCCAAACGCCGTTTGCCGGGTCATCTGATTTAGAGACACTGAGAATAGCTGGGAGACGCGAACATCATCGCGATTTCACTGCCGCCCACCAAACCCAAGCGATTAGCACACCCTGCAGAGGCAGCCGAGCAACCAGTGCCCAAACCGGGATCGCCGGAAACTGGCCCGCGTTCATCAGCATATCCACGTTCGCTGGGAAGACGGCAACAAGCAGTGCGATCAATCCCCACCCCGCCGCTCGCCGCATTCGTGGCACCGCCAAGCCAACGCCACCAAGCAACTCAAAGAACCCAGAGACGTAAACCAATGGCAACGGCCAAGGCAAATAGTCCGGCATGATCTTCAGGTAAACGCCCGGCGACACAAAGTGATTGATGCCAGCGGCGATGAACAAAACGCAGAGTAGCGCGATCGAACATATTCGGCTGTTCAACTTCACTGAGCGACACCAGTGGCATTCGCGTTAATCCGACGCACTGCACCAATGAATGTTTCGGCGTTTTCGCCCATGACACCGGCGACGCCCTCAGCGTGAATGTCGGTGAAGGGCGGCTCGAAGAGCTGTGCAAGGTCGATCAGGCCATTGTCGACGAGGTGGTCGATGACCAAATCGACAAACCGAATTTGGTCCGCTGAGTATTGACCTTCAGCAAGGAAGTCGGCCAAGGCTGCTTTTGCCGCGGTGCGATCGAGCCCCACAATCCTTCGCACCAAAACACCAAGCGGCTCGTCGCTGCCGTAGGTTTCAATGAACTCGTCTCGGGTTCCGGGGCCGTCATCGGCAAACAGGATGGCTTCGAGTGAGTCGATGTCGCCGGCGTGCAACGGTAGGTTGTTCTTGATCCGTGCAATGGTGGGGTGTGTTTCATGCTCACGAATGAAACGCTCGACGCGAAGCCGGTAGTTTGCCAGCCCTGGATCAGCTTGCACCAAACCGGTGATCTCGACTTCGTCGCCTTCATCATCCATGAAGTTGGTGTAGACGGTTTCCTGGGAACCGGTGCGGTCGATGAACTTGATCAGATCACGCAGCTTCTTCCGGGCCAATTCCAACATCGGCAAAGTGATGTTTTGCCAAGTCTCATCTCGCTGCAACTCCAAGATCAACTCGAGTTCTTTGGCAACGGCTGGGATTGCTTGTTTTTCCTCCAGGTTCCCCATTAGTGAAATGACTTGCCGCTGATAGCGAGCCTGCCTGGGCGAGGTTTCCAGGATCGCTAGCTGCATGCTGAGCATCAACAGATCGAAACGCCTTGCCATCTCCTCGTCATCGTCTTCGTACGGCAACGGAGCGATATTCTGGTCCAGATCAAGCACGTCCTCGGGCGAAAGCTTGCTGAGGTTATCGCGATTGGAGAATTTTTCGACGTAGCGACGTTTAGGCCGAACAATGAAGTTGTCGGTATCGAGCTTGGTCACGACTTCATGCATCTGATCGACCAAGTCGTGGCGCAGCTCGGTCAACTGGCCCAGTTCTTTCTCGCTGCTGGTGTGGAACGCTTCGGGCAGTTCACGCCACTCGGACTCGGAGCCGATGCGTAGCGTCGCGTCGGCGGCATGATCCGTGCTTGGAGCGGATGCCGGCAATTGATGAGCAACTTGCAGCCGCCGCCGAAAAATCTTGGTCTTGATCGAGTCTTGTAGTGGTGCGTCGTAGCCGTCGGGGCGCTGCCCAAAGAACTCAAGGTTTTGGCAATAATCGAAGATGTAGAATTCGGTCTTGTCTTTTCCTGGGCCAAACAAATCTGGGCACAGCCGAGTCCCCCGGCCGATCATTTGCCAGAACTTCGTCTTCGAGCGAACGATCTTGAAGAACACCAGGTTCACGATTTCGGGCACGTCGATGCCGGTGTCCATCATGTCGACCGATACGGCGACCAGCGGG
Organism: Stieleria mannarensis; assembly: GCF_014154935.1. GTDB lineage: Bacteria > Planctomycetota > Planctomycetia > Pirellulales > Pirellulaceae > Stieleria > Stieleria mannarensis. The sequence goes on along the minus strand of NZ_JACEHH010000035.1, from coordinate 39,174 downwards.
GCCTTGTCCGCGATATAAAAATCGTCGATTAACGTATGAGCATACTTCACATGGTTGTCGATCACGCGGGCAGTCTTGCCCGCCGTCTTGGGAAAGTTCTTGTTGAATCGTTCGACGATGAATTCAGCGTGATCGTGGTTTTTGGCAAAGATCAGCGTCTTGCCGATGCGGTCGCCACCGCCCACTTTCAACCCATCCGTCATCAGCTTTTTCAAAACACGATCAACCGTGTCCTGGTTGAACAACCACTTGTTGACCGCTGGCGACTCGATCGCCGCAGGCAGCGAGCCGGTCTCGTCATCGTAGAACTTCTCTTCGTATTCGAGCTTTTCGTCGTCGCTCAGCTCGTCGTACTTCACGCCGTCACGCTGAAACTTCAGTGGCACCGAAATCGCCTTGAATCCGACCAGAAAACCATCGCTGATCGCTTGGTCAAGTTCGTAGGCGAAGGTAGGGTTCCCCGATTCCAAACCAAATAGCCCGTAGGTGTCACGATCCACCTCGTCGCGCGGCGTCGCGGTCAAACCCAGAAGCAACGAATCGAAGTACTCGAAGATCGCTCGGTACTTCTGATAAACGCTGCGGTGAGCTTCGTCGATGACGATCAGATCGAAATGGTTCACGCCGTAGCAAAGGAGATAGCCTGGGTCGCGTGCTACCGATGCAATCCGTCGCAAATGTCCGAAGTTGACTTTCTTAAATGGCACTACCGAGTCGTTCGATGGTCAGCGATCGTCGGAGAAAACGACCCAACCTATGCCAGAAGCGTTTTTGAGCAACAACGCGACTACTGGTCGCGAATCCCCACAGATGGCCGGTCACAACGTGTTCACGAGGTCGTTGCAGCGCTCGAATCAGGGACCAAGGATGTCGACGGATTGATGCGAGTGGCCAACGTGTTGGGACGCGAGCATGCTGGGGTCTCGTCACTGCAGGAAGCAATTGATGAACTGACAACGCAGATTACGATGCCTAGAAGAGCCGGTTGAGTTCCGTTTCGCCGTGGCCGGCATCCGGTCGGTCCCAGCAACTCTTCGTGCCAGGCTTCTTGGCGTAATCCCATCCGCTGCAGCGTTTCGTATTGAGGGCGAGTTCTACCAAGCCCAAAATCATTTGGATGTATCCGATCAGTTTCGTCTTGTTGAGCGTTCCGGCGAAGGCCCGAATCTCGATTCGGTTTCGGCCGGCGGCCAGGTGCGTGAGGTTGAGAAGGTGGTAGCGGTCTCGTTCGCAGCGGGTCTTCGCGGCGTCTTTATTGCCGTAGCTTTTGATTTGCTTTGCCCAGTGGGTTCGTTCGCGGCGTTTGGTGCCGGTCGAAGCGTAGATGGCTCGTTCGTGGTTCGCGATCAGCGAAATCAGTCGGGCCAAGGCCGCGGCGTCGCCGTTCCAGGAAACCGTTACGTGCAGGCCGCAAGATTCGTTAACCCGTGCGCCGCGTTCTTTGATCGCGTCCACCGCGGTCTCTACGTTGGCGAGTCCTTCGTAGCCGCGAAGAACCGGAGATACAAACTCGCATGGTTTGTCGTCGCATGCTTGCTGCTGATTTGCACGGGCTGTTTGCCGGAGGGCGATGTTCAAGTCCGCTCGCTGCCGGCACCTCCGCCCGAACAACCGATCGCCAATCTTCCCACTCAGTTGCATCAACGAAATTGGACGGGGCGTCTCAACCAAGGTAGCTGTGTTCACGCGTCGCTGGTGAATCACCTTCGCTGGCTCAACGAGTTTGAACTCGGCGAGCGCTGGCGGGCGACCTACAGCGACGGTGAATGGGATTCACGATTACGAAACCGACTTGATGCTGCCGACATCGACTACAGCTACACCGTCAAAGCGGATCCTCGTTTCCTTGACTGGGCAACGGCGACGCGGCGCGGCGCGATTCTGTGGTGGAAGCCAGCCCACTGCTGCACCTTCGTCGGTTGGGTCAATCGCGACGGCCGGCAATACGCAGCCATTCTCGACAACAACTATCCCGGCCGATTTGAACTCACACCGCGTGAACAGTTCGTGCGTCTTTGGGCCGGCTACGGCGGGTTCGCCCTGACGGTGATGGAAGACCCCGCCAGTTCCTTGCCATATCGAAGCTACGAGGTCATTGATGAAAGATGAAATCCGAATCCGGCTGAGCGTCGGCCTGATTGTAGTCGCAGTGCTGCATGCGGTGATGCTCGGAGTGGTGTTCACGGCATTGCACCGAACACCGGCAGTCGACACGAGCGAATCCTGGCAATTGCCGCCGGCACAACCAACCAGCGAGGTTGGATCGCGAATCCAACAGTTGCCGCAACCTTCGCGTGTCAACTTGGAAGCACAGGGCGAGCTGAAACAGCAGTCTGGTTACTGCCCGCCCTGTCCGCCGAACACGATTCCCGCTGCGGAGCCGCATCGAATTGTGCAGCCCTATCGTGTGGTGCCAACAGCTCCAACGGTTCCAGCTCCGATCATCGTCACCCCCGCGTCGAGCAGCACGCGACCCGTGACGCCGCCCGAACAAGCGAAGAATCGCTATCAAATCGCCTTGTTCGTTGCCAGTGACGCCAAAAGCCAGCGTCTGCTTGACTGGTTCAACACGGACCCAAACCTGGTGAAGTTGAAATCGAAGTGTGCATTTCAGGTCTACACTGAATCCAATGCACTGTATCGAACGCGATATGCGGACATTGTCCCGGCAAATCAATTCCCTGTGGTGCTATTCCAGGACTCGACAGGCGGACATGTTCATGCGGCCGGTCACACCATGTTGCCGTCAACTGCTCGTGAACTCTTCGACGATCTGCGTCACGGATACGAACTCTATCAACAAACGCGGCAGGCCCAACGAACCGGCGCGCTAAAGACGCGAGGCTATTCCTGGGACGCTGACGTATCCCGAGGAGGTGATCGGCAATCTGGTCGAGTTCCTCGGCATCACGCCGACTCCGGATGAAATCCAATCGGCGATCGAACACGTCAATCCAGATCTCCGGAAGTTTGGGTGAGCATCATGGCAAAAAGCATTTCAACGGTAGACATCACGTTCTGCATCAAGACGATTCACCGGCCTTGGTCCTGCCATCGGCTGGTCCAGTCGCTGCGCGAGCAAATCGCCGACCCGACCATTGTCGTCGTCGATGACGGTCGCCCCGAACTTCGCTTCAGCGAAAAGTATCCTGAAACCGCCAAGCATTGCACGGTCATCAACCTGGATCGGCACGATGTGGGCGTTGGAGTCGGACGCAATGCTGCGATCGACGCGGCGCAGACCGAGCACATCTTTCTGCTCGACGACGATCACGTTATCACCGCGGATTTTCACATTGACCGCGTTTGCGAGTACTTCACGGCGCACGAACTCGACGTTCTCGCCGTCCGGCAAGGAGGCGGCGGTCGCCCTACGATGCTCTCGCCGCTGATGAACGGCAATCGCATCTGGATGCATCGCGGTGAAAAGAAGCGAATTGGATCGGTCGCCTGGTGCGACATGGTCAGCAACGCATTCCTCGCTCGCAAGGAAACGATCGCAACGCTCCGTTGGGACGAGGCCCTGAAGACGTACGAGCACTGGGAGTTCTTCTACCGAGCGAGTCACCTCGCCAATCTGCAAATCGCGGTCGCCACCGATTGTTCTGTCGTCCACGCCCATGTCGCAGGCACTGGCTACCGCGACCTGCGTGGCAGAGCGAAGTTTCGTGCGATGGGGCTTCGCAAACACGGTTTCCATTCGTTGCGATATCCAGGAGGTCAAATCGTCCGTGCGTAATCAAGCCACTTTCTGCATCAAGACGGTCCATCGTCCGCATTGCTGTGCGGCACTCGTTCGCAGTATTCACGACCACTATGGCGATCACCGTCCACTGATCCACGTCCTCGATGACGGCAAACCGGAACTGCGATTCTCGGCCGTTTGTCCAGACGAAGCCGCCATGGTCGATCGACTGATCGAGGCCGAATACGACATCGGCCTTTCCGCCGGTCGCAACAGGCTGCTCGATTCTGGCGACACACCGATCGTTGTCTTCGCCGATGACGATCATCTAGTGACGAATCAAACGCGTCTTCCCGTGTTAATCGGGACGCTCAACAAGCATCACGATCTCGACCTGCTGGCGGCGCTCAGTAACAACGACGAACGTCCTCGCATGTTGCGTGTCGACGGCAGAACACTGCGGATCACATTCGGCAGCTACCGGCAGCGGCGTTCGATTCGCTGGTGCCATTACGTCGGCAACTGCTTTGTTGCCTATCGCGACATCCTGCAAGCGATCCGCTGGGACGAGTCACTCAAGGTCGAAGAGCACTGGGACTTCTTTTGGCGAGCAAAGATCGCCGGCATGAACGTCGCAGTCGATCTGAATCACTCGTTCAAACATGAGCACGTCGACCCGCCCGGCTATCAACGACGGCGACCGGAGTTCTTGAAAGCCGGTTTGGACAAACACGGACTGGAGAAAGTTGTATGGAAATGAAACGAGTGATTGCGGTCCTCGACTTGCCACCACGGCGAGCATCGCAGAACGTACGAGAAAGCTATGAGGCTGCCGCGAAACGATGGGGCGCGGAGGTGCTTTGGATTGACGATCACCTTCAACCGGTGCATCCATTCTGGCAGAAGATGTTTGTCTGCGATCACGTGCATCAAGAGTTCGGGCCGGCGCACGTGCTGCAACTAGACAACGACATGTTGATCCGATCGGACTGTCCTTCGCCGTTTGATCTGCTGACCCCGAAGCAATTCGGAATGGTTGCCGAGCGTCAATCAGCCAATAATCGGATCGACAATGGAGGTTGGCAGCAGCGGGCGCAAGAGATTTGGGCGAAGCGATGCGGTGTGCGGCCGGCACCGACATGGCTGCATCCCAATGGTGGACTCTATCTGTACGGCACAGAAATGTACGGGCCAATGTTTGCTCGCATCATTCGGCATTTGATTCCGACGTGGGGTGCCAGCGATCAAGCCACCGACGAGTCGTTGATCGTCAATCAGCTTTACAACGACCATCCGGGCTACATCAAATTCTTACCGCCCGATTTCAACGTCAGCATGATCTACTCGGCCGCCTGGGCCATCAATCCGGTCATGCAATCTTACGTCTACCATTTTGTTGGTCGCTCAAAAGCTCACATTGATGCCTGTCATTGGCAACGTCGCGTACCACCAGAGCTGCCATTTCCGGGCAATGCTGAAACGCAAGAATTGATTCAACGATGGGGAAATGATCCACCGGCTGAATATGACATCGGACCGATCTTCACTCCACAACTCGCCGCGAACCTGCTGGCCATCTATCCAGACTTGATTGTCACAGGCCAGTGGTCAGACGAGCTAGACCAATTGGATCGACGAATGTGCAGTCATACGGAAACCGGTTCATCGCACTTGGTGCTAACCCGCTTTCTGTTGCAGCTTGGCGTCAACGCCCGGCGCTTTCGACTTCGCGTTAAGGAGGACGCCAATGCAACGCCACAACTTGCCGGCACTTGAGTATCACTTGGCCCACGGTTGCAATCTGTCCTGCCAGCAATGCAGCCACTACAGCGACCATCATTTGCCCGGCGCGATGCCCACGATCGAGCAAGCCGATGCCGACTACCAAAAATGGTCGCATCGGCTGAAGCCGACTCGGTTCGCGTTGCTCGGCGGCGAGCCTCTGTTGAACCCCGCAATATTGGAACACATCAAGCTTGCGAGACAGCATTGGGACAGCGACCTGATGCTCGTTACCAACGGGTTCTTTCTACATCGGTTTCCTGAGTTGCCAAAACTACTCATCGAAACGAATTGCCGACTCGAAGTCAGCCAACACGGAATGCACGACGAGTACGTCAAACGCTTTCGCGAAGTCAAACACCTGGTTTGGCGCTGGCGAGAACAGTTTCCCAGCATTCGCATCAAGATTCGACAGTCGCACCGCGGCTGGATGCGTCAATACAGGGTCGAAGGCGGAAAGCCAATGCCCTTCGCCTCGCGGCCCAACGCCGCGTTCAAAGTTTGCATGCAGAAGACATGCACGCAGCTTCACGAAAGCAAGCTTTGGAAATGTCCTGCGCTCGCCTACTTCGCCAAGCTCGAATCCAAACTTCGATTACAAGACTTGCCGCAATGGCAACTCTTCCGCGACTACCAAGCGTGTTCAGAAAACGCGACGGATGAAGAACTGCAAACCTTCATCGAAACCAAATCTATCCCGCAGTGCCGCTTGTGCCCCAGCAAACGCACCGCATTCTTCCATCCCGATCCTCTGCAACGGAGTGCCCTGCAATGACGTATCCTTCCGACTATCCGGAAATGCCGCCGTATCCCTTTGTCCCGCCGTTTGATCCGCCCGGCAGCGAACCGCCCTACGATCCCGAGGAAGACGACGACGGTCCAATCATTCTCACTCCGCCGCCATCGCCACCGCCGCCGGTGTGGCCCGACGACTATCCGCCAGGCACTCCCGACCCTGGCCCACGCCCACCTTGGTGGCCGAACGATTACCCTTGGCCGCCGCCACCCGAAGAACCGGTCGTGATCGAGTCACCGCCGCCGATTCACGTCTGGCCGCGACTGCCGCCGGACCATCCCTATCACGTTCCGCCGGGCTACTCTGCTCCCGACAACCTTCCGCCAGGTCACCCCGGCGAAGCCTATCCTGGTATGCCCGATTATCCCGTCGTTCATCCCGGAGACTGAGGCGACGATTGGCCGAGCTATCCAGGCATCCTCGACGAGTGACCGCCGACCGTTGACGAAAACGAATAGCGTTACTCTACCAAGGCAATAAACAAAACGCCGGCGTCCCACATCGGGGAGTCGGCGTTTTTGCGTTTTGGGATTTCGGCTGGTGCTACGATGCCATCGACGAACAGCTTTCGTGGCACTTGCGGCAGCATTCGACGCAATTGTCCATGTTACCGACCTTCTCACAGCTGTCGGCGCAGGCCTTGCAAATCGCTGCGCAAGCTTTGCAGTAGTGCGCATGGTGATCGCTATTGCGGCTCATGAAGTCGACGCAGGCAGCACAGGCCGCGATGCAGTCGAGCATCAGCTTGACGTGCGTTTGCTCGACGTGGTCGCCGCCTTCGGACAGGCAATGACTGGTCAGCATGTCAGCACAGGTCGTTTGGCACTCTTGGCAGTTTTCGATGCACTCTTTCATGGATGCGGTTGCGGTACTCATTCGTTTCTCCTTTAGAAATTGTTGTTGCGGCCCCGTTGCCGCTGCATTAGCGGTATGCAACTTGCATACCACTACGGGGTATATTGGAGAATGACTTTTTGACAGCCTGGAGAAATCATGGACCACGATAAGAAACACGAGTCGTCCTTGCCGGTCGCCGATCCGTCAACGCAGGTCGACCCGGTTTGTGGAATGACCGTTTCGGCGGATAGTCCACGATCGGCTGAGTTTGGTGGCAAGAACTACGTTTTTTGCAGCGACGGGTGCTTGGAAAAGTTCCAAGATGATCCTGCGGGGGTGCTGGCGAAGCGATCACAGAAAGAGGCATCAAGCGGTTCGTCTTGTTGCGGTGGCGGCGCAGCGGTACAGATCGAGGAAACCTCGGACACGTCTTCGTGCTGCAGTGGTCACTCATCGACCAAGGCGAGCGATGCGCCCGCAGACCCGACGGCGATCTACACCTGCCCTATGCACCCTGAAATCGAGCAGGTCGGCCCCGGCGACTGCCCGATTTGTGGGATGGACTTGGAGCCGAAGGTCGTCTCGTTGGATGACGAGGGTGAAGACAATCAGTACGTCGACATGAAGCGTCGCTTTTGGGTTGGCGTCGCGTTGTCGGTGCCATTGCTCGTAATCGCGATGGGGCCGATGGTCGGATTGCGGGTCGCGGATTGGATGAGCCAGACGGTGTTTGGTTGGTTGCAGTTGGCGCTGGCGACGCCGGTTGTGTTTTGGTGCGGATGGCCCTTGTTGGTTCGCGGAGCCAAGTCGTTTCACACGATGAACTTGAACATGTTCTCGTTGATCGCCGTGGGAACATTGGCGGCGTATCTGTTCAGTTTGGTCGTCGTGTTGCTTCCTGGTGTGATACCAGAGGCGTTCTTTGAGAACGGTGTTCCACCTCTCTATTTTGAAGCCGCGGCGGTGATCATCACCTTGGTGTTGCTCGGGCAAGTATTGGAACTGCGAGCACGACAGCAGACGGGCGGAGCGATTCGCGAACTCATGAAGCTTGCTCCCGATACGGCACACCGAATCACAGACGATGGCGAGGAAGATGTCTCGCTCGATTCAGTCCACAAGGGCGATCGGCTGCGAGTACGTCCTGGCGAGAAAGTTCCGGTCGATGGGAAAGTTCTCAGCGGGTCGAGCAGCGTTGACGAGTCGATGTTGACGGGCGAGCCGATGCCGGTGAAGAAGGTGGAAGGTGACGAAATCACGGGCGGCACGTTGAACCAGACTGGTGCGCTCGTCATGGAAGCTGTCGGTGTTGGCGGGGACACGGTTCTGAACCGCATCGTGCAAATGGTTGCGGACGCACAGCGGAGTCGTGCTCCGATTCAGAAACTGGTTGATGTGGTCGCGCGTTACTTTGTGCCGGCGGTGATCGTTTGTTCGATGGCAGCGTTCATCGGCTGGGCGGTGTTTGGTCCAGAGCCGCAACTGGCTCATGCGTTCGTAGCGGCCGTTGCGGTGTTGATCATTGCTTGCCCGTGTGCGTTGGGGCTGGCGACGCCGATGTCCGTGATGGTGGGTGTTGGCCGAGGAGCGAAGGAAGGCGTGCTGATCAAGAACGCTGAAGTCCTCGAAGTCATGGAGAAGGTTGACACGATTGTTGTCGACAAGACAGGCACACTGACGCAGGGACGACCGGAAGTGACGGGTGTCGAGACGTTTGCTGACTGGAATGAGAACGATGTGTTGACGTTGGCTTCTGCTGTCGAAGCACAGAGCGAGCATCCGTTGGCTCAGGCGGTCGTTCGCCGAGCGAAGGCGGATGAGTTGCAGCTCGTGGAGGCGAGTGAATTCAATAGTATAACCGGTGGTGGCGTTCGCGCTCGCGTCGATGATCATGATGTGTTGATTGGCAAGGCTGACTTGTTGGACGAACAAGGCATCGAGGGCGTTGATGCGGGGCGAGACAAAGCGGGATCGCATCAGGTCGAAGGTGCGACGGTTGTGTTCGTGGCGATCGACAACAAGCTGGCGGCAATTCTCGCCATCACTGACCCGATCAAGCAAAGCACGCCTGCAGCGCTAAAGACGTTGCATGAACTGGGGTTGAGAGTGGTGATGTTGACCGGCGATGCCGAACCGACCGCGAAAGCCGTCGCGTCGAAACTGGGCATCGACGAATTTCATGCTGGGGTTTCGCCCGAGGAAAAGCATGATTTCGTTCGCAAGCTGAAGCAGGAAGGCAAGACAATTGCGATGTGTGGCGATGGGATCAACGACGCTCCTGCACTGGCCGAAGCGAACGTTGGCATCGCCATGGGCACCGGGACGGGCGTTGCGATTGAGTCTGCCGGTGTCACGCTCGTCGGTGGCGATCTTCGCGGTGTGGCTGCGGCGGCAAACTTGAGTCGCAAAACGATGAGCAACATTCGTCAGAACTTGTTTTTCGCTTTCATCTACAACACCCTGGGAATCCCGGTCGCAGCTGGGTTGCTGTATCCGATCTTCGGCGTGTTGCTCAGTCCCATGATTGCAGCAGCAGCGATGAGTTTTAGCAGTGTGTCGGTGATTGCGAATGCGTTGAGATTGCGGGCAGCCAAGCTCACGTAGTTCCGGTTGGTCGATTTGCGACCAGCGCATAGGCTCGGTAGACCGTACAACTGACCCCCTTTTCGCAAATGACTTTCAGAAAGTTCACTGCAAACATACCCCTCGCAGGTATCTAGCCGATTTGAAAAGCAAGCCAACATGCCGCTGCTCAGATCAAAGGAGTGATTTCAGTGCGATCGTTTTTGTTCAAGTCCGGACTATCAGTCATTGCGACTGCCGGAATTTTTTGTACCGCTGCCAGTGCCCAAATGCCTTCGATGAGTAACACGGCTTCGGCGATCGGTCGCACATTCACGCCACCACCACCAGTGCCATCTGCACCCTACGGTTTAGATCAGCTCGATCCAAGCGGGCCACTGTTCCCCGGTGTTCGTATCGACGGCAGCGACTTCGGTAGCACGCCAGCTCCCGTTTACGTCGACGGCGAAATGATCTCGGAAGCGTTCCCGATGGAAACAGAAGTCCAAGGATACAGGCTAGATGATTTCCTGACTCTGGCGGCTCAGAACAATCCCACGATCCGTCAAGCTCGGTTGCAGATTTCAGCACAGACCGCCAAGGCATTGCAGGCAGGTTTGTACCCCAACCCGACCCTGAATTACATCGGCGAACAGATCGGAGTTGATGTCGAAGGCGACAAGGATTCGCCGGGCGAGTTTCAGGGTATGACAGTGAGTCAGCGTTTTGTCACTGCCGGCAAGTTGAAATTGAGTCGCGAAAAATACATGCGTCGTGCTCATGTCTCCGAACACCTCGCGATGGCTCAACAGTTCCGAGTCTGCAATGACGTGCGGATTCACTTCTTCCGAGCGTTAGCGGGTCGCGAAATCGTCGAGCTGCGAAAGGAACTGTTGAAAACGGCCGAAGATGGTGCTGTCACTGCACGCGAGCTTTACAACCAAGGCCAAGCAACACGTCCACAAGTTCGCAAATCGAGCATTGCGTTGCAGCGGGCGAGGCTAGACGTGTTGTCCGCAGAGAATCACTACCGCGAATCATTTCGACGGTTGGTTGCGATCGTTGGTGTCGACTTGACCGACGGCGTCGTCTCCGGCGATCTGATGCCGCAAGGTGAACCGCTTTCTTATCAGGAGGCGATGTCTTTGGTGCTCACGGAAAGTCCAGAACTTGCCGCCGCCCGAGCGAAGTTGGCAGCGGACCGCATCACCGTCCGACGTGAACAAGTCGAGTGGGTTCCGGACATCGTTGCCGAAGGCGGAGCCGGATATAACTTCGAGGCCAAAGAAACCACTGCAGCGGCCGGAGTCTCGATCGAACTGCCTGTGTTTGATCGGAACCAGGGCACCATTCGCCAAGCCCAACTGGATTATCGCCGGCAACAGGAAGAGATTCGACGAACCGAGTTGATGCTGGGGCAGCAGATGGCCAACGTCTACCAACAGTATTTGACGGCACTGCAAATCGCGACGGAATACGATCGGGTGATCATTCCCGAAGCCGAATTGGCCTATCAAGAATTGCTCGAAAGCTACAAAGCGAACCGAGTTGATTGGCCGACCGTTTTGGACGCACAGATGGATTACTTCGACTCACGTTTGACCCGAGTCCAACATCTCGAACAAGTTCGCACGAACGAAGTTCTCGTCAGAGGCTACCTGCTGCACGGCGGTTTGATGGCAGCCCCTGGCCCAACGCCACCAGGTCACATCGACGCCGTTGCGAAGCCTCGTTAATCAACGCTTCGTCGTCACCAACATCCATTCACATCAAACAGTCTCAATCTCATGCCCAGTCCAGAAGATCGTCGCAAGTTTTTGAAAGTAGGCTCGTTCGCCGCAGCAACTGGTTTCGTTGGCAGTTTGCTGGGACGCGATGCCAACGCGCAAGAGCCCATGCAGCACAACGGCATGAAGCAACACGACAACATGCCGCAGCCAATCGGCAACGCCTCGGCTCGCCCTGAAATCCCGGCCTCATCTGAGGTCGTTGCGGAATACGACGGATTCTCTCGCTTCAAACCCAGTCGCGGTCTCGATCCAGACTCGGACTATTACATCGGCAAGCTGGTTCCAGGGTTTCGCAAGGCTTCCGATGGCCCCGCGCCATTTGAGGCTCCCGACATCCCAACGTTGCCCTACAAGATGGACAACGGTGTGAAGGTGTTTGAACTTGTGCCGATGGCAGTTCAGCAAGAGTTTCATCCTGGCGTGAAGATGAACGTCTACGGCTACAACGGAAGCATGCCCGGCCCGACGATCGAAGTCACTCAAGGCGATCGAGTTCGCATCGTTGTCACCAACGAACTGCCGGAAGATACGTTCGTGCATTGGCACGGTTTTGAGCTGCCCGTTCAGTATGACGGAGCCGCCACGTTGACACAGAACCCCATCAAGCCTGGAAAGACGAAGGTCTTTGAGTTCGACATCCATGAAGAAGGCACGTTTTTCTATCACTCGCATGTTGCGATGCAAGAAGCGTTTGGGCAAGTCGGATGGTTCATCGTCCATCCCAAGAGAGTCTTCGACCCGCCGGTGGATCGCGATTTTGGATTGCTGTTTCAGAACTTTCATATTCCGCCGACGCACACGATTAGCGATTCGTGGTCGATGGACTGGAATTGGCACACGATCAACGGCAAGAGTGGCCCCTACACGACACCGCTTGTATGCAAACATGGCGAGCGTGTTCGTGTGCGACTGTTGAACTTCGCCCCGATGCAACACCATCCGATCCACCTGCATGGGCATACGTTTTGGGTGACCAGTCACGAAGGGGCTCGCATTCCCAAGAGTGCCTGGGTTCCACGCAACAACGAATTGGTCGGTGTCGCTCAGGCTTCAAGCTTCGAGTTCATCGCCAACAACCCCGGCGATTGGATTTTCCATTGTCACATGATTCACCACATGATGAACCACATGGTCAAACAAGTGGGGCCGCGAATGCGCGATGACGCTTCGGTCGATCAGTACCTCGCGAATCTCAGCAGCCGTCCGCAAGTCGACGCTACACGAAGTGACAAATTCGCGACGCCAGGCTACCCACAGAAGATGCAGGGCATGGAAATGTCCGACGCATTCATGAAAGCGATTTGGAGCCGAAAGGAAGTTCGCGGAATGCGAGCGAACTATGCGATGTCGGTCAAAGGATTGATGACCGTGCTGCGAGTTCTGCCAGACGATCTGTATGAGTTGGTAATAAACAGCGACCAGCCGGTTGAAAAGGGAGCGGTATTCGCTGAAATCGTTCGTCGTTTCGGTGACCCCGGTAAGTACGAAGCTGCGCCCAAGATGATGATGTGAAGCGGACTAACTGCGGAGCCGTTTAGAGGCTAAAATCGGGAACTCCGCGAAACCAACTTGACTAAAAGTCTCCACGAATGCTGTCCGACGACGAGAAAAAGAAGCTCAACAATCGACTTCGACGTGTCATCGGACAAGTCGAAGCGGTTGGTCGCATGATCGAGGATGAGGAATACTGCGTCGATATCCTGATGCAGTTGTCCGCCGCGACGGGTGCACTCAACAAAGTCGGCCAAATCGTCCTAGAGCAGCACATCCGATCCTGCGTCAGCGAGGCGATCAAGAGTGGCAGTGCCAAGGACCGCGACGAGAAGATCGAAGAGCTGATGACAGTCTTTCGGAAGTACGGCGAGTGAGTTATTAACGCGATGAATTGGTTCCTGACTACTGGCGGGTTTCTTGTGACCTGCCTTGGCGTCTGGGAAACCTTCATGGCAGTTCTGCATCCTCGTGCGACGGTTGGCCCGATCACGAAATGCATCAATCGTGGCTTTCACTTTTTAGTCCGAACGCGAGTATTCGCTCATCCGCGAGTTGTGGTTTACTGCGGACCGGCGTTGATAGCGACGCAGGTGTTGTGTTGGGCGACGCTACTGTTGATTGGTGTCAGCCTGATCGTATGGCCTCAGCTCGGCACGGGCATCACGGCAACCGGATTGACACCGACGGACAGGGGTTTTGCGAGCGCGGTGTATTACGCTGGTTTCACGATCACCACCCTGGGTGTGGGCGACTTGGTGCCGCGAACGCCAGCAATGCAGTTCTTGACCATCACGGCTGCTGGTTTGGGGTTTAGCTTCTTCACGCTTGTTCTCGCCTATGTCATTTCGGTCTATTCGACCCTGGCCCGTCGCAACCAGTTTGCCAACGAAATTGAGTATCGCACCGGACGAACGGGCGACAGCCTTGGCTATTTGCGAGCGTATCTGACCGGGAGCGATCCTTCGTTAGTCAACCAAGACCTATACACGATGTCGTCGAACATGGCGGACTTGTTGGAGTCACATCATTTCTATCCGGTCCTGCATTACTTTCGATTCAGCGAACCGCGGTATGCAATGACCCGAATGCTGAGATTCTGCCTGGAGGTATCTTCGATGATGCGAGCGGTGCGGCAAGTCGATGCGGCCAAGCTCCCCGCCAGCACCGAGGCTGTCGATCGGCTTTGGCACGCTAGCATGCAGATGCTGGAGGAGACCAAACGGCATTTCGTGATCTGTCACTCGACGCATGACGCGCCCGACCCACGGTTGGCGATCGAGATTTCACCGTTGATTGGCGACTCTGACGATTTATTGGACCAGCTAAAAGCTGCCTTTGTCGATCAGCAATCCGAGTGGCTTCACGACCTGAACGCGCTAGCGGTTTGCACCAGCAGCGAACCCCGAAAAGAATCCTGAAATCTTTTCACGAAGTCGTGAAGAAACGTCGGGGCCGTGCATCCAAAGAGCATCAAAGAAGAGATTCCCTCAGTGGGAGTCCTTTGAAAGCTTTTGGAACTGTCCGCCATGAACCGTCGTCACACCAATGCTGCCGCTCGATTGTTTGCTGCTTTTGCAGTGATCGCGGTGCTGTTGGCGTCCTCGCCGGCGGCCCGAGCAGGATCAAACGACGCGAAGCCTTGCCCTCATGCGTGCTGCCAACCGCAGCCGGTCGGGCACGGCTGCTGTGACAGTGATCCTTTGCACGAATGTCCCGCGATGGGATCGTGCGAGACGAAGGTCTGGTTGCCGCCGAGAACTTCCACCAGCGATCTGACGCCTCGCGGTTTGGACCGCAGTGACTTCTCACGGATTGACTGGAGGACGGAGTCGGTCGCACTCGTGCGGTCGGTCTCGTTGGTTCATCCTAGCTCTCTGATTGATTGGCACATTCGTCTTCAGATTTAGCAGTCGTCTCTGCTTCGACTTGCGAAGCCAGACCAAGTCAAAAATGAAGATGTCTCTGTTCCCCAATCGGTGCATGTCGATGTCGGCTGCGCCATCAATCCTGGAGTTTCCAAAATGTTAGCGACTGTATTCCCTGCTGTTTTGTTTGCCGTTTCGCTGGTCCCTGCTGGTGATGTTGGCACCGCCGCATCGGCTGAGCCGACGTGTTGTGCCAAGCATGCATACTGCTGCACCGTCCAAGCGGCGTGCTGTGGAAAACAAGCGGAAACGACAGCAACCACTGACGAAGTGGCCGGCGCAACTTCTCAACCCACCTGCTGTGCCAAGCGTGCCTATTGCTGTTCGGTAAACGCACGATGCTGTGGGAAGCACGCTGGAACGAACGCGGCAACCAGCGACATTGCCAGCTCGGCAGGTAAACCGACCTGTTGTGCAAAGCGAGCGTACTGCTGCAGCGTCGGTGCGGCCTGCTGCGGAAAAGGATCGGTAAGTGCAACGGAAGCAAAATTGGCTGAACTCAGCTAATCGCGTCTGATTCCGTTCGATCTCATATCGGCCGGACGAGCCTAAAAAACTCGCCCGGCTTTTCTCTGTTAGGTTGCCGTGATGGAAGCGTTCAAATACCGATGGCATCAGCTGCCGATCAGCCGGCAACTGCTTGTCCTCGTCAATGCGATTCTCTTTGGGTTTGTCGTTCTGTTTCTTCTCGTTGACTACCGCGTGAGGATGGATCGGCATTTGAACGAGAAGCAGATCGCGTTGACCGAAGAAGCGAAAACGATGTACGAATCGCTGTTGGTCGCTGAACCTCACGGCGGCGAGGCGATTCAAAATCTGGTCGACAACGTCTGCGCTCGAATGAATACTGACGATTCGCCCGGTCACCATATTGCTGCGGATTGGCGAGGGCTTCCGTACCAAGCTGTCTCGCATGGGCATGCTTCCGACGAAATGCTCCTGGCAATGCGGTCGGCTGCTGATTCAACCCTCTCCAGATCAAACGCTACCGGCGCGCTCGTTGTCGGGTCTTTCACTGGATCAGCGGGCACGGTCTACATTTCAGAGAAACGTTCAGCCGTTGTGGGCGCAACACGCCGCTCGTTGTTGATCCAAATGTTCGGAGTCCTATTGCTGGGAGGGATTACTGCCTTCGTGGTCAGCGCGGTACTGCGGCAATTGATCGCCAAACCAATCCAAGGTTTCGTTTCGGCGCTGCGGAGTGTTGCCGCCGGAGACCTAAGCGTGATTGCACGTACGCGAAGCTGTCGAGAACTGAGTTATCTCGCCGATCAAATCAATTCGATGACCGAGGCTTTGGATCACGCTCAGCGCGACCATCGCGTTCACATGGAAAAGGCACGTCAAATTCAACAGAACTTACGACCGACGGTGAATGGATTGGTTGGAATCGACGTCGCCGAATTGTTCGAGCCGGCCGACGATGTTGGCGGTGACTACTACGACGTGATTCCATTGTCTGATGGACAATATCTACTTTGCGTCGCGGATGTGTCGGGTCATGGAGTGCCGGCCGCGATGGCGGCGACATTGCTGAAGGCGTTTGTGTCGGAAGCGGCAAAGAAATCGTCCAGCCCTGCCCAGATTCTGACAGATGTCAACGAGCGATACTGCGAGTACGTGATGATGGGACACTTTGCGACGATGACGCTACTGGTCGTTGACCCAAAAAGGCGACAACTGACCTACGCCAATGCAGGCCATGAATTTCCGTTCTTGCAGATTGGACGCGAAACACCGGTGCGATTGAATGTGGGCGACCTGATCTTGGGCGTCGAAGAGGATACCCAATACAACGAAGATACAATCCAGCTCGGTGATGCGGCCCGTTTAGTCATTGTTAGCGACGGAGTGACTGAAGCGTTTGACCCGAGTGAAGAACAGTACGGAACCGAGCGGATTGAGCAGTTGATGAACACGGTCAAACGCTGCAACGCTCGGGAACTGGTTGAAGCGTTTGAGTCGTCCATCGAAACGTTCCGCAAGGGGCGCAAGGCCTTCGATGACACCACGCTGTTGGTGGCTCAGTTAACTTGAATGGGCTGCGGTATCGTCGCCGAGATATCGTCCGATTGTGAATCCAACATCTTTTGAAAGCGTCGGGTAGGTTGATCGACTGAGTGGTCCGATGCGAAAGAACGATGCTTGGCCGACTTTTTGGAATTGCATTCGCTCGACCGCTCGCAGGGCGTTGTGGTTCGATCCTTCGGTCGTCAGCACCAGGTGTCGGATGCCGTCGCGTTGCAATTCGTCGGCCATCCTGCTCAAGATCGCCGCGTACAGTCGTCGTCCTCGGTAGGCAGGAAGCACCAAGACTTGGAATACGAAAGCGGCTTCGTCGGAGAGTTGGATTGGCAGACCAGTTTCGGGCTTGCCGTCGTGGTTCATTTCACCGGGTATGTTTCCAAAGGCGACCCAAGCGAACCCGGCGAGCGAATCGGCTTGAAAGGCTGCAATGCATTTGGCTGCGCCGGCGTCCAGCATTTCCAAGTCCCGCTCTGGGATTGCGTAATCCAACTCGGATGCGTGTTCTCGTAGCCGTTTGGATGAACACGAACCAATCGTGTAGCTGTCAGGCGTCGGCGTTCGCGGCATCGTGTCGATCGGCGACTGATAGAAGTGACTGACGTTCGCGATCGCAAAACGACGGACCACTCGATACGCCAACCAACGTATCGAGCGTGTAGATTGAGACTTCATGGTAGAACGTGCTCCTGCGTTAGTGGCAACAGCTTTCGCCGCCTGATGAGGGACGCTGCGAAACTGAAGTGGGAGCGGTTGTGAACGAATTTGCTGCGGGCGGTTGATAGTCGGTGTCGAAATCAACCCTCGTGTCGTATTGAATGTTGGCGGCAGCTTGCTCGGCGTATTGCTGAGCGGTCATTGCCGGTTCGTCTTTTCGATTGCCCAGCCAGGGCAGCGAACGGCATCCGGCGGATAGCGAGAGGGGCAAAACGAGCGCTGCGGTTGCGCAATATTTCCATAGCGATTTCATGACGACGTCCTTGTCGTAAGTTGAAAACAAAAAGGCAGGGACGGCGTGGTGACGTCATCACTTGCGTGAATCAGCCGCGACACCGCCCCCGCGTGAGTCAGATCGAAAGCGAGCAGTTCTCGCTCCCGAGTTGATTAACGAATCAATGGAGCATCAACTCCTTGAGACTTCAGAACAGCCAACCACTTTTGCGGCTCGGCCGCAATCTTCTTCGCGCATCCAGGGCAACAGATATAGATCGCCTTTCCATCCGCATTGACTTTGTATGGCCCACCCATCGCATCAAGCGGTTCGTCCATCACAGGACATTTCTTTTGTGCGGCAATGAACGGCGCATCGGCAGAAACGACCTTGAAGATGCCTTCCCGAACTTGTTCGGTACCTGCGGGAACGGACGCTTGATTACCGCTGCCGTAAACCATTGCCAAATACTTCGCTGGCTCTGCCTGAATCTTCTTGATGCATCCTTTGCAGCACAGATAGATCGGCTTATCGCCGACCATCACCTTGATCGGTATACCCATGCCACCAAGTGGTTCATCCATGACGGGGCAGGTCTTCTGGGCCGCAATGGCCGCTGCGTCGGCTTGGGTTGAGGTCGAGACAGTGATCTTTGCCGTCGTCGTGGCAGCAGGCTGGGCACTGGCTTGCGTGCCGTTGCCATAAACCATCGCCAAATACTTCGCGGGCTCGGCCTGAATCTTCTTGATGCATCCCTTACAGCACAGATAGATCGGCTTGTCACCAACCATCACCTTGATCGGTGTCCCCATGCCGCCGAGCGGTTCGTCCATGACGGGGCAAACCTTCTGGGCGGCAATGGCTGCTGCATCAGCTTGGGTCGCTGTGGTGACCGTGATCTGCGGGCGACCGGCGGCATACTTAGCCGGGTCCGACTTGACCGCGCCCACACAGCCTGCACAGCAAACGTAGAGCTTCTGTCCGTTGACATCGACGGCGACGGGATCACCCATGCTGCCGAGCGGTTTGCCGCTGACGGGACAGATCTTTTGTCGTGCGATCGCCGCGGCTGCCAGTTGTTGCTCGCTGGCCGGAACGGTGGCGACTTCGTTGAAAGAGATTGTGCTGGCCGCAATACCGACCAATTGCACATCGACGTCAATCTGTCGACCAGCGATTTGCGACAAGTTCACAGGAGCAGTCAACGCTCCTTTGCCATCGGGTAACAGGTCGTAGCGATAGCGTTTCGCATTGCCTTCGACTCGTACCGAAACGGCACCGCGTCCCCGGTCAACCGAAACCGGCTGACCAGCGCGGTCATAGACGAACATTTGCAGCCCGCCTTGTGAAACAATCGTTTCGATTTGCAGGTTGCCGGTTTGTTTCAAACTGCCGCCATGCGGCCCTGCTTGCGTCGCTTCGCGAGCCTGCGTCATGCCGGGCATCACGTGGTTGTGCCCAGCGTGATTGTGCTGCGATTGAATCGTCTGCCCAAACACGCCCGATGTGGACATCGCGAGTGAGAAAGCGGTGATGATGAGTGTTCGTTTCATGGGAGAACTCCGTTGTAAAGTTTCAGGACACCGTCCGTTGGGTCCGTCGATCTTGGTGAGGTTGATTGATTGGATGCCTGAGTCGTGAATTCCTTCACGGTCAAACGAAAAGTTTTATGCCGCTTTCATGAGTTCCTCCTCCGGCATCGCTTCGGTGCCTTCCCAAAGCTCGTCTTGAAATCCGAAACGCATTTTCAATTCCAGGTAGCCGCAATAGAGCGTCGGCACAATAAACGACGTGAACGGTTCAGCTAACATGCCACCGAACACGGGAATCGCCATCGCTCGGGCGACGTCAGCACCACGGCCTGTCGCAATTAACACTGGAATCAACGCGGCAAGCGTCGTCACCGTTGTCATCATGCAAGGTCGAATGCGTTTCAGTCCAGCTTCGTAGACTGTGTTGCGGATATCTTCGACCGTTTCGACTTTACGTTTCTTCAGCAGTTGATGGATGTAGGTCGCCATCACCACGCCATCGTCGACGGCTAGTCCGAACAACGCGATGAAGCCAACCCATACTGCCGTATTGAGTTCGACGCCCATCGTTGCCACTGCAATCATGCCACCAGCGAAGGCGACGGGGATACCGGAGAACACGGCCAACGAAATCGAGAGGTTTCGGAACTCCATGTAAAGCAACATCAGATTGATGCAGATCACCATCGGAATGATCCACATCAAACGCCTGTTGGCTTCGATCTGATTTCGGAAGCTACCAACGGCCTCGAGAGAGTATCCCGCTGGCAGCGATAACCGATTCGGGTCCGACGGAGGCAGCGACTGAGCCTCGCGGAGCTGTTCTTCGATCGCGGAGACGGATTCCAAATCGCCCTTGCTGCCATTGGTCATGAAAGAAACGTGAGCGACCAGTCGGCCATTCTCACTGTTGATTGCACCCGGCCCCCAAGTCGTTTCCAGCGTCGCGAGTTCTTCGAGCGGTACGACCGCCCCCGAATGTGTGACGACGGGTAAGCGTTTCAGGCCGTCGATCTGTTCGCGGAGGTCGCGGTTGTAACGGAGCCGCACTGGATAACGCTCACGTCCTTCAACGGTCTTGATTAAATTCATCCCGCCGAGTGCGGTCTCGATGACTTGGTTCACCATCGACGAACTCATCCCGTACCGCGATGCCGCCTCACGATCGACGGTGAACTCGACGTAGGGTTTGCCAAGCACGATATCGGGATTGACGGTGCCGGCGTTGATCAGCGGCGACTTCTTCAGCTCAGCGGAGACATTCATGGCCGCGTCAGCCAACTCGTCGAGTTCGTTGCCGTAAACTCGAATGGCCATCGGTGCCTTGATGCCAGACTGCAACATCACGACTCGGCCCTCGATCGGTTGTAACGCCGACGCGGGCGTGACACCGGGCAACGTGGCGACTCGGTTGATTTCGTCCCACACGTCGCGAGCCGTGACGCCTTCTCGCCACTCGCTTTCGGGTTTGAGCATCACATAGGTTTCGACCATCGCGGCCGGCGCGGGGTCGAGTGCCGATTCGACGCGACCGATCTTGCCAAGCACATCTTTGACTTCGGGAATCTGGCCGATCAAAACATCTTGCGTCTGCAACACTTGCATCGCTTGCGAGAAACTGGCTGCCGGGTACAGCGTCGGCATGTAGAACCAGCTTCCTTCGTCTAGGGCGATCCAGTCGTCGCTCTGCAACCCCGTAAAAACATGCTTGGCATCGACGTAGCCGGGAAAGTCATTCAGATCGGCACCGAACAAGTTGGCGAACTTTTCGACCGGACGGAGCACGGTTGGCATTCCGACGTAGGCACCCACGCCGATGATCAACAGCATCAACGGAAACGAAAGCGCAACCGCTTTGTGGTTCAGGGCGTATCGCAATCGGGCTGCGTAAATCCAACGAACGAAGCGACTGGAAGGAATCTCTTCGATTGGCCGAATCCGCTCTCGCAGCAATTGCCAACCGGCAATGAATCCGATCACTGCGGCGACGGTGGTCACGATCCAGGTTTCCAAGCCGAATCGCTCTGCGAGTCGCGACCCCCAAAGGAAATGCGAAGCCACACCGAGAAGTCCGGCCAGCGAAACGCCAGCGAGCAAAGCCGCACTCTTGCGACGCACATTGCTTCGCAGCATCAAACGGCACAGTGCCGGCACAATCGTGACGGCGGTGATCATCGCCGCAGCAATCGCAAATGTCTTGGTGTAAGCCAGCGGAGAGAACAGCTTGTAATCGCGACCGGTCAAAAAGAAGACCGGCAAGAAACTGACAATGGTTGTCGCCACGGCGGTCACGACGGCCGGTGCGACTTCAACCGTTGCCTCGTAGACGACTTCCGTGCGAGGTTGTTTGATCCGAGCCTCTTCGCTACCAGACTCCCAATCCGAAAGATGCTGGTAGATGTTCTCCGAAACAATGATCGCCATGTCGACCATCGTGCCGATCGCGATCGCGATCCCCGCCAGCGACATGATGTTCGCTCCGACGCCGACGAACCGCATCGCGATGAACGACATCAGCACGGCTGCCGGCAAACAGATCGCGACAACGAAACTGCTGCGGATGTGCAATAGAAACAAGAGGATGATGATCGCCGTGATGATGATCTCGTCGCGTAACGCATGCGTCAGCGTCGCCATCGTCTCGTCGATCAGTCCGCTGCGATCGTAGACGCCATGAATGGTCACTCCTTGTAGCGATGGCGTTATCGCGGCGATCTTGGCTTTCACGCGGTCGATGACGACTCGAGGATTTTCGCCGTATCGCATCACGACCACGCCGCCAACTGCTTCGGCTCCGTTGTAATCCAATGCACCGCGACGAAAATCAGGGCCAATCTGCACATTGGCAATGTCGCGGACGCGAACGGGAACTCCGTCACGCTGCATGATGACGGTGTCCTCGATGTCCTCAACCGCTTTGTCTTTGTCACCGCCAGAGCCGAGGAACCCCTTGCTGCGGACGATGAACTCCATGCCGGTCGTTTCGACTGTCTTAGCACCGACGTCCAAATTCGATCCCTTGATCGCCATCGCCAACTTGTCGAGCGATACGTTGTGAAAGCGAAGCTTGTCGGGATCGACTTCGATTTGATACTGGCGCACGTAACCGCCGATCGACGCGACCTCGCTGACCCCTTCGACCGCCTGCAATTCGTACTTCACAACGAAGTCTTGCATGCTGCGAAGTTCCGCCAGCCCCATGCCTTCCTCGGGTGGCTGAAGCGTGTAGTAGTAAACCTGTCCCAATCCGGTCGCGTCCGGGCCAAGTTGTGGCACGACGCCATCGGGCAACTGTGACGCGGCACTGCCGAGTTGCTCAGAAACTCGGCTGCGTGCCCAGTAAAAGTCAATTTCGTCCTTGAACGTGACCTGCACAAAGCTGTAGCCGAACATGCTCTTGCCACGCACCGATTCCGCACCGGGAACAGCGAGCAACGAAACGCTCAGCGGATAGGTGACTTGGTCTTCGATGTCCTTTGGCGAGCGACCCGGCCAAGGCGTCAACACGATGACTTGGTTCTCGCCAATGTTGGGAATCGCGTCGATCGGAATCGACTTGAAGCTGACCCAGCCAGCGACGCTTAGACCAATGGTCAGCAATACCACCAGCCAAGGTTCTTTAACGCAGAAGCGAATGATTAGATTAAGCATGGTTCGTCTCCTTATTGCACCGTGCGCGCGATTGAGGGAACCATGCCCGCGGGCATTGCCATATCACGAACTACTTCGCCGCACGTCAGCATCTCGCTGCCCCAATATGGGTTCTGCAAGTCGCCGCCGGGCTGCATCCAGTCGCCACCGCCGCCGGGAACCATCGGGCAGTAATAGTGCGTCAACTTCACAGCCGTCTTCGGCCCGCGAGCCACCGTGGCCGCTCGCAACATTGCGTGACTGACACCGCGATAGGCCTCGCGAGCCGTTTCTAACGAACCGTCCATGCGTGACGCCGCGCGGCGAGCAGTTGCGAACCGCCGTTGAGCTTCATCGGGAACATTGGCCAACATTTCCAGTTCGCGGAGACCTTCGATCAGCGTATTCAACGCAACGGGCGGAGGCGTTTGGTCGGCCGCCATTGCGCATTGGATTTCAAAGTACGCGTCGTAGGTTCGATCAAGCGTTTTGCCAGCGTCGCTGGCCAGCATGACAGGAGTAGTATTGGGAAGTTCCAGCGGTCCCGGCGAATAGCTCGGTGCTTTCGTCGGGTCCATCAACGAAGGATTGCCGGCGAGCTGCATTTGTGAGTCGATCAGGAAATTGCCGCCCGTCGCAACCGTCTCACCAGCCGAAAGTCCTTCCACAATCACCGCTTCTTTGCGATTCATGGGACCGACCGCAACTCGGCGAATCTCAAAACGTCCCGGTTCGGTTTCGACGTAGATCACGCTGTTTTCACCAGCCAGAAGCACGGCATCGCGCGGAACGGTCACGACTTGTTGCATCGGCAAGGGTTCTGATGCGAACCCAAGCTGCGACGTCGGCACCAAATCCATGTCACAAAGCGGACACTTACCGGGTTCGTCGCGGATGACTTGCGGGTGCATCGGGCTGATGAATTTGTTCGCCAGTGCCGGATCGTAAACTTGGTCCATTGGGATCGCCGGCACGGTCACCCGAGCAGTGGCATAGTCGCCCGGTCGCAGCTTGCCGTCGAAGTTCATGATCTCGACACGGACGCGAACCGTTCGCGTCTTCGGGTTCACGGTGGGGTCAATGAAAGCGACGCGGCCCGTGAATACCTCGCCCGGCATCGACTGAATTTCCGCTTCAACTTGTTGGCCGAAACGAACAGCCGATGCGTCGTCGGGGAACAGATCAAGCATCAGCCAAACACTGCTTAGGTCGGCTACACGGTAAAGCTTGTCTCCCGTTTTCACGTAGTCGCCCTCAACCGCTGACTTTTCGATCACGGTTCCTCTCTGCGGTGACTTGATGCGGATGCGCGACATTGGTTTACCCGACTTCCCCAACTGCTCGATCTGACTTTCCGTCATCCCCAGTTCCGTCAAATTTTCCCGTGCCATCTTGTTCAAATCGCCGCCAGAGATTTGAAAGCGACCAATCTTGCCATCGCTGTTCATGCTGGTGATGAATTCGGTTTGAGCGGTGTAGAGCTGCGGGCTGTAGATCAATGCCAGATCATCGCCTTCCTTGACCTTCACTCCGGCATAGTTCGCGTACATCTTTTCCAAGCGGCCGTCGATGTAGGCACTGATAGTCGATAGTTGGCTTTCGTCGTAGTCGATCGAGCCGATCGTGCGAATGGTGCGATTGACTTCACCCATCTTTGACATCGCGGTTCGAATGCCGACCAATCGTCGCGCCGATGATTCAATCGTGACCGAGATGCCGTCGCCGCCTCCACCTCCAGTTGCTTCAACCAGTTCCATCGCACACACGGGACACCGTCCGGGTTCCGTCGACGGTGGCGTACACATCATTGGACAGATGTATCGCTTGTCTTCGCCACCGCCGGATTCTGCAACGGATTCGCCTTGGCCCCCGGAAAAGCCATCCGCAGTCAGCCACTTCGTTCGCTGTGCGACACCGAGCAGAAAAAATACGAGTCCGACTACGACGACGACCGTTGATGCTTGCACAGCAGTGCGCACCAGCCACTTCATCCCGCCATCACTTTGCGGTGGGGTCGGCTTGGCTTCAATAGGCGTGGTCGTTTCTTCGGCCACCGCTTCCACTGGCTCGCTATCGGTCCGCGCATCCGTATCCACGCTGCTGACTTTATCGTCAACGTCGGCTTTGTTGGGTTCGATTGGTTCGTCCTGATTCATGACAGTTCTCGCGGCGTTTTCCGGCACGCGTTTGTGGTTCCATCCACGAACGTCAGCTCAAGAGGTGACTGGCCGACGACGCGACGGAGGGGATCGCATCATCGACCAGTCATCGCCTCCAGGCTGTGACCGGTTCATTGTTTTGGTGACGCGATCAAATCGCGTAGGGATTGCATCTGGATAGACTTCATTCGGAACGAGCGCGCAGCATCATTCGCGTGAAAGCCAACTTGAAAACGAAGAGCTACGAGCGCGCAGCTCTCCTATCGAGACGACGCTAGATGCGCCAGATGCAAAGAAACCGCTGAGAGAAATGCGGTGAGTGATCGCCGATCGGCAATCGTGACATCAGTTGATCTGGACGAATTGAAAGTCCAGCCTCGGATGCAACGTGATCCAAGTACGCAATCACGACCAAATCACGAACCTGAGGAACAGGTACGCGATGTGGTGCCGGTGCTAGCGGTTCTGATCGAATGCCACACATGCACGATGACAACGCAAATTGGTCTTGAACCAATTTCTCGTCGTCGGATTTCGGTGGCTCGGGCACGACATCAGAAATTTCACCGAACAGGTCGTCGTGCTTTGATTGTTCGCCTTTCTTCGTGCAGCAACTGCTGGCGTCTTCTTCATTGCCGCTACAGCAACCGCACAGTTCGCCGTCCGTTTTCACTTCACAGCATTTGCAAGCGTGGCAGACCGTCTCGGCCTCGCAGCACTGACCTTGAGCACATGTTCCCTGCGCAGCCACCAACGCCATCGGCTGAATCACCATTGCAGCGATCAGACAAAGATTAACGGCGGTGCGAATTAGGGGGAAGTTGTTCACTATGGCCTTCCGAAATAGATACCCATGCCCGGTATGTGAACTGTATCGGAAATCTGGCCGAAAAGTTCAATAGGAATCACCCGGTTAGGCAAACTTTGACTTCTTCAGTGTAACGGAACAGGACGGAAATGCCATGGATCGGCAATATTGGACACCTGCTACGAAACAAACCAAGCGAATATTGCTTGGTGCACTGATCGCCGCCTCCATGTCCGGTTGTGCGACCCAAAGAGGCGTCCAAATTGCCTCGGACACCCAAAAAGCGACCTCATTCGTCGCCGCTGAAACAGTCTCAACGAACACGCGGCCGGAGGCAATTGCCTATCGATCTGTCGAAACGCCAGTGCAATTGGCTGGCTTCAACGATGGCATGGTCGTCGCCTCGCCCGCCGCGTTCACGCTGCCACAAGACAACGACGGTGAGCTGGGATTGGACAGCGAAGAGGCAGATGTATCGAGCCGCAGCTTCAGCGACTTCCTGCAATTGGATCCACCTGAAGAAGATGGGGAGAGGGGGAGTCAGGGAGATGGGGAGAGCGATGAAGATGAAGTTCGAAACACCGACTCCCAGACTCCCCCTCTCCCAGACTCCCCCACTCCCAGCTCCCCCACCGCCCCAGTCGAGTTCTTCGTCAACGAAGCACTATCGCGGCACCCGAAAATCCTTGCCGCACGACAGCGAGTCGCCGCCGCATCAAACGTCATCCCGCAAGCCAAAGCACTTCCCGACCCAACGTTCAACAACACGTTCTGGCCGTTCCATGACAACGCGTTGCAAACCGCAGGCGGTCGTGTCGGAAATCAGATGTCGGTTAACCAGAAAGTCCCGTTTCCCGACAAGCTAAAAACGAAAGCCATCATTGCGAGTCGCGAAGTCCAGATCGCTCAAACCGAAGTCGACGGAATCGCTCGCGAGATCACTGAGTCCGTACGACTGGCATACTACGAAGTCTGGTTTGCCACACGTGCGATCGCGATCATCGAGGAAACCAAAGACCTCGTCGCTGACTTGACTGACGTTGCCGAAGCCCGCTACCGCAGCGGTGGTTCGCAACAAGACGTGCTGCGCGCTCAGCTTGAAACCGATCGCCTCGACGAACAACTCATCACGCTTCGCAGACAAAAGCAAGTCGCCCAAGCCGACCTCGCAACGCTGCTGCAACAACCTGTTGACTTGCTTCCCGAAGCAACGGATGAACTCGGTATCACTGACACGCCCCAGCAAATTGAAGAATTGATCGCGTTGGCCGAACAATGCAATCCAAAACTGCGGGGTCTTGCGTGGGAAATTCAACGCGACCGCGACAAGGAACGCTTGGCGTGTTTGCAGCAGTATCCTGACTTCAATGTCGGCCTCAGCTGGGGATTGATCAGCGACGGTCACGATGTGATCAGTCCTGTCGCCAACGGGAACGACAACCTGAGCATCAGCTTTGGGACGACGCTGCCGATCTGGCGGGAAAAGATTAACGCCGGCATCCGCGAAGCCGCTCACCGACGCAGCAGCACCACCCGTCGCCTCGAAGCCGAACGCGACGAACTCTACGGAAAGATCCGTCGCCTGATCGTTCAAGCCGACGCATTGGCGGAACAACGCGATATCTATGAAAACCGCATCATTCCCCGCACCGAAGGCACACTTGAACTTTCGATCGCCGACTACCGTGGCAAACGCACGGACTTCTTCACGCTGATAGAAACCTACCGCGAGCTCTTAATGTTCGAGACCCAACTCGCCCGCATCGACGCTACGCTAGCCGGCACGATCGCCCAGTTGGATCGCACTGTAGGTTGCCCTCAATAAGAAGTAGGGGTGTTGGGGGTGAAGGAGAAGGGAGAACACAACTCGCTCCTCCCTCACTCCCGACTCCCATCTATCAACCTCCGCAATTCACGCCGTGCCCGGTTCAACCTCGATCCAACAGTACCTTCGGGGATGTCTAGCGTCTGGGCGATCTCTTGGTATGACAGACCGCTCTCTTCTTTGAGCGTGAAGATCGACCGTAGTTCCGGATCGAGTTGATCGAGTGCCTGGCGTACCATCGCGACTCGTTCGTCTTGCTCAATGTGGTCGGTTTGGTCAGCGGTCGGCTCGACCACCAGTTCTTCGGTCCGCCGATGTTTCTCGCGGCGCAGATGTTGCAATGCCTCGTTGGTGGCCAGTCGATACAGCCACGTTTCAAACTTCGACTCGCCACTGAATTGATCGAGCTTCGTAAACGCTCGGACGAAAGTTTGCTGCGTTAAGTCATCGGCGTCCTGCTGACCGACCATCCGAACCATCAAGCGAAACACACGATCCGACGTCGCCTGGTAGATCGAGCGCAACGCAGAACGATCTCCAGATATCGCAGCGGCGATTGTCTCGGAGGCGATCGTTTCGGTCGATTTGCGTTCATCGGGCTGGCCCATTGAAGAAGTTATACCAATACCCACCGGGGGTACCAATGCGGCTGGTCGCCGGGCAGGATTGCATTGACTTGAGAGCGGCTCTTGTTGTCTATCATGATTTCGTCGTCTTTTGTCTATTACGAAAAGCGGCTCCCGACCCAACGAGGGCTAGTCGTATGATGGGTCGGGAGCCTTGCCGTCTACGGTGAGACACCGCACACGACTGGAGCAAATTGTTTAATGCTCAATTGGTCAATTATCAGTTGTGGATTTCACGTTCTTAGTGGTCATGATCGTGATCATGCGAAATCTTGCCTGTGTAGGATTTGCCTTCGATTTGCACGATGACCGCACCTTCGGCCTCGGCTTCGAGCCACTGGTCCATTTCGGCATTGGTCGAAGCGAATCGTGACGACTTGCCAGCTGCGTCTTCGCCTTGCGGGTCGGCGGGAAGCTCGAACGACTTCACTTTGCCATCATGCTTTAGGCTGACCGTTAGCTTTTCGGCTTCGATCGCGACCGGCTGCGTTGCCGAACCATCAAGGACATACATGGCGACCGCTCCGGTGCCGTGCATCATTTCGATGTGGAACGCTTCTTTGCCTAGTTCGACCAACTCGCCGCCGTGGGGTCCGTGCTCGGGATGCCCATCCATCTCAATCATCGGTGGCATTTCGTCTATCTCGACAGGGCCAGATGCTTCCGGAGCTTCGGAGACCTGCACGTCCTTCTTTGAACATCCGAGAAGAGTGAAGCAAGCGAGGGTCAGAGCGAATAGATGAATTTTCATTTTGGATACCGATGAGAGGATGGGGATGAGCGGATGAAAGTCAGGGAATGGAATGGGGGATAGAACGAAGTTCCCTATCCCCCATTCCCAATTCCGCGATTCTTAGTGAGCGTGTTTGGTCTCGAAGCCGAGCTTCTTTAACCATGCTTCCCACTGGTGAGCTTCTTCGTGGCTTTTCAACGCCATCTGCTGCCACTTTGGACAGCGGTAGTTGACGTCCATGTGTCCGCCGTGCGAGCCGACTTTGACTTCGCAGCGAAGTTTCTTCAGTGTGCCGACCAACTTGTCCGCCTTCTCGCCTTCGCTGTGTGTGGTCTTCCACTTCTCCAAGCGATACGACACCAGTTCTTTGGCAGCCGTGTTCGGCTCAGCGGCCTTCGCCAACATGCCACCCAACGAAATCGATGCGACCAAAGCCGCGACTGCAAACATCCGTAAATTCAACATTTCAAATCCTCCGTGGAAACCTTCTCAAACAGAAAACATCACTCCGGCAACGCACCGGAACAAACAACTAACTTGTGACCAATTCAGGTTCAGGACTGAGGTGTTCACTCCCCATGCCCGATTTCTCATCTCCTATGTCTCCCGCGTGATCGCGAACAATCTGCTGGCCCGCGCCGACACCGATCGTCCAAAACAACGCCGGTCGAACGAAGAACTCCGCCAACGTGCTGGTCAACAATCCGCCAACGATCACGGTGGCGATGGGATACAAAATCTCTTTGCCGGGTTCGCCCGCGGCGAGTGCGAGCGGAAGCAAACCGATGCCGGACGTCAGTGCCGTCATCAGCACTGGAGCCATCCGTTCTTGGCCCGCGCGACGCACCATCTCACCCGTCCACGATTCGCCTTCGTGTTCGACCAAGTGGATGTAGTGGTTCAGCAGCAGGATGCCGTTGCGACTGGCAATGCCGCACAACGAGATGAAACCGACCATCGCTGCGACCGTTAGGTTTTGATCCGTGATGACGAGTGCCGCGACCGCTCCGATGAACGCCGTCGGCAACGCAACCAACACCTGCATCGAGAAGTTGACGTTGCCAAACAACGTGTAAAGCACCAAGAACATGCCTAGCAACGCGACGCCCGAAAGAATCATCAATCGACGCGTTGCCGATTGCTGGCTTTCAAATTGGCCGCCGTATTCGATGAAGTAACCCGGCTCCAATTCCAAATCTGCCAGTCGCGTTTTGATTTCGCTGACAACGTCCACGACGCCTCGCTCGGAAACGTTGGCTTGCAACACGATTCGACGCCGTACCTGTTCGCGCTTGATCATGTTCGGCCCGCCGCTCTCGTAGATGTTCGCCACCGCCTCAAGCGGCAACGTGCCTCCATCGGGAAGTGGGACGGCAAGACGCTTGAGTTTGGTGACGTCCTCGCGGTACGGCTCATCCATTCGTAACATCAGATCAAACGTGCGTTGGCCGAGCAGCACCTGGCTAATGACTTGCCCATTCATCGCCGTCTCGACCAATTCCATGACGTTGGCCGGTCGCAGCCCGTTTTGCGTTAGCGCTTTACGATTTAGCTCGATGCGAAGCTGCGGGATATTGGTCTGCTGTTCGATCATCACGTCGGCCAATCCCGGCACGTCCGCGATGAGTCGTTTCATCTCCTCCGCGTTGTTCCGCAACACGTCTAGATCGTCGCCGAAGAGCTTGATGCCGATCTGCGCTTTGACGCCCGAGATCATGTGACTGATCAGGTGGGCCAGCGGTTGCTCGGTGCTCGACACCACGCCCGGAATGTCCTCCATCGTTTCGCGAATCTGCTGGATCGTGCCTTCGCGATCCGCGTCGTCAGCGATCTCTAAGAACAACTCGGTGACGTTGACGCCTTCGGCATGTTCGTCAAGCTCCGCTCGGCCCGTTCGACGTGCGACCGACTTGACCGATTCGATCTTCATCAACTCCTCTTGCACGCTCTGCCCGATCTGGTTGCTCGTCGCCAGCGATGTGCCCGGTGCAAGCAACGCGTTGACCTGAACGGCTCCCTCGTTAAAAGGCGGCAAGAAGTCACGTTCTAATTGCGAAACCGCGAACAACGCGAACGTCACCATGACGGCCGCGACTCCCAGCACGGGACCGGCGAATTTGGTACTGAAGTTAATCGCCAAACCGGCAATGCCTTTGAGTCCCTCCAGCAACCGGCCTTCCTCGGCTTCGGGACCGCCGAGCAGTCGTTCGGTCACTTGAATCAGAACCCAAACCACTGGCGTCAGGACGAGCGACCACCACAGCGGATTGCCTGGCAGTTCAAACGGCAAATGGAGAATGTGAATCGCACGCGGGACGACCCAGTACATCGTTAACGCGGCGATCCCAAAAGCAAGAATCGGTACCACGATTTGCCAGACGCGCCGGCCGACCAACAGTAACGATGCCAGTACCGGCGTGACGGTTAGCGAGACGCCCAGTGACGCGATCAGCGAGACGACATATCCCATCGCCAACGGCACAAAGAGCTTGCCTTCCATACCTTCGAGAGCAAACAGCGGGATGAACACCAGAACGACAATCGCCGTCCCGTAGACCACGCTGCTGCGCACCTCGATGCTGGCGTCGTAAACCACGGCGAGTGTCGGTCGGGGGGAATCGCAGTGGCGGTTCTCTTTCAACCGGCGGAAGATGTTTTCCACGTCTACAATCGCATCGTCGACCAGTTCCCCGATGGCAACCGCTAACCCGCCGAGCGTCATGGTGTTGATCGACAGACCGAAAGCGGCGAAAACGCACGCGGTTGCGATGATCGACAGAGGAATTGCGGTGAGCGTGATGAACGTCGTGCGAAAATTCAGCAAGAAGAGGAACAGGATCACCAAGACCAGCACGCCGCCGTCTGCGAGAGCTTCGACGACGTTGTCGATGGCTCGGTCGATGAATGAACGCTGCGAATAGACGTTGGCGATTCGGATGTCATCCGGCAGGGACACCTTCAACTCTTCGAGCGCTTCGGCAATCGCTTGATCGACGGCGCGAGTGTCGCTGCCGGGTTGCTTGTTGATGGTGAGAACAACTGCGGGGCCGCCTTCGACCGTCCCATCATCAGTGCGTAGATACGCGGACGAATCGCCACGCATGACTTGCGGGCCTTCGACGACTTTGGCCACGTCGCCCAAAGTGATCGGGCGACCGTCCCGAAGTGTGATCGCAATCTCTTTCAGGTCGGCGAGGCTCGTGATTCGCCCGAGTCCTCGAACCAGCAACTCGTTCGCACCACGCTGATCCAGATAACCACCGGTCGCGTTCAGATTGGACTCACTGACAGCGGTGTGGACATCGTCCATCGTCAGTCCGAATTCACGCAGCAAGTCCGGATTCACCAGCACTTGGTACTGCATCCGGCCGCCGCCCATTGAAAAGACTTGTGACACGCCGGGGATCGTCAGCAATCGTTGACGGACGACCCAATCGGCCAGCGTGCGAACCTCCATCGGCTCGGTTTTGCCGCCTTCACTCCACATGCCGTACATGAGAATCTGTCCCATGATTGACGAGATGGGTGCGAGTGTCGGTTTCACGCCGTCGGGCAATTGCTCAGCGGCAAGTTGCAAACGTTCATTGACGACTTGTCGGTCGTTGTAGATGTCGGTGTCCCACTCGAACTCGACATAGATCACTGACAGACCGATGCCGCTGCTGCTGCGGACTGCCTCAACGCCGCTGGCACCGTTGAACGTGGTCTCCAACGGAAACGTGATCAGCGTCTCGACTTCCTCTGGTGCCATCCCCGGCGCTTCGGTGATGACCACCACACGCGGCCGGTTCAAATTTGGAAACACGTCGATCGGCAATTGCAAGGATTGCCACGCACCAACGCCCAGCATGATCGCGGCAACCGCAAGCACGATCAGTCGATTGTTCAGCGAGAAGTGAATGATTTTATCTAGCATCTTGATCCCTCAAAAATTTGGTTTGGCAAAGCGAACAACTCAGTGGTTGTGCCCTGCGTGGGGATCAATGGCTCCGCCCGCTTGGTTCTTCATCGCCATCTGCAATTGATGAGCACCGCTAACGGCAATCGTCTGACCGGGCCAAACTTGGCCGTCGTTCTTGATCGCGACGTTGACGCTGTCCGACGCAATGACTTCCACCGGAACACGATCAAAGTGATCTCCGTTCTCGACGAACAAGAATCGCTCGGGGCCTTCTTCGGCAACCGCGTCCTTGGGAACAACAATCGCGTCGGCGACTTGCGACTGTGGAAGCCGAACGGTTAGCCGTTGGCCGGGCTTGTATCGCCAACTGACGTAGCGTTTGTCGCCACGCTGTTCGCTGCGTTCGATCTCATTGGTCAGTCCGACATAGAATGGCAGCGACCGTGATTCGGTACCGACTTCGTTTCCGATGTAGACCACGTTCAATCCCGTGATCGTTTCGACTTCGTCGCCCGCACCGGTCATCGTGGCTTGCAGTTCAGCACCCGAATCGGCAGCCTTTCGCAACAGACCTGCGTCACGCTGGTACGCTTGGCCTTCGATTAGCAAGCGGCTGTAATTCGACAGCTGCGCGATCTGCTGACCAGCGCTAACAGATTCGCCGCGTCGAACACTCAGTTCTGTGACCAAGAACTCAGCGTCAATGTGATTGTGCGAAGGCAGCGACATCGGCGGTGGTTGCATTGCCGCTAATCTTGCACTCGGGTTGCCCGAGACTCGGTTGTTCGCTTCGCCCAGCGATTCGTGATGCAGTGAATTGTCTTCTTCGACCAAGGGGGCCGTCACGACGACTTCGCGGACCAACGTGCGAGTGCGTTCGATGCTTGCGATTTGGTCTTCACTCAAACCGTGCAGCAACATTGACTGCTTCGCCGCACGGATTTTCGCCTGCAATTTGTCGCGTTCGTACTCGCGGGTTATTCGCGTTTTCCCAGCGATCGCGCCCGATCGGGACGCCGAAGTCAGCCGCTGAATCTCCCGCTCCTCGACATCCAGTTGCCCGAGCTGCGAGAGAAAGTCTTCTTGCGTATTGACGAGGTCTTGGTGCGTCAGCCGAAGCGTGAACAACGGCTCGCCACTCTTGATCATCTCGCCACGAGAGATGTTGATCGCGTTGATCACGCCGGTAAGCGGTGACGTGATCGACACATGCGTTTCACCGGACCAGCGCGTCACCATGCCGGGGACTTCGATGTAGCTCGTGTAAGGACCGACCGTGACGGCCTCCGTCGTCAGCCGCAAGTTCGCACGAGCCTGCTGGCTCAATTCAATCGACTGACCCGCTTCGTGACCCTCGTGATCATGTCCGGCATGGTCGTCGTCGCCGTGGTGATCGTGTTCACCTGGACCGTGATCGTGACCCGCGTGCGGATCAGACTCATCGACCGCAGTGGCAACGAGGCCAAATTGTTGTGGATAGTCGGTAAAGGCGAACGCGCCGATGACGATCGCGATTGCCATCGCCAGGACGGTCAAAACGGGGGCGCGCAGGCGCACCAGCCAAGCTCTTAGCGTGGACATGCAAACACATTGTTGATTTGAGATTGAAGAATGTAGATTTCAAAAGAGGACTGAAGGATTCAACAATCTGGCGACGCGCAAACGCATTTCCAAATCGTCAATCTTCAATCAACAATCTTCAATTCAAATGATCCACGTGCAGAGAGAAGCACAATGGGAGAGAGAGTCCGTCGCAACCTGCGGCGACCGCTGATTCAAATGACGGGCCGATAGCGAACTAATGAAGCTCAGCATCGGATCGTGCTCATAAGTCACGAACGCGACCAACGGAGCATCAATGATGAACACGACATCACTTGAAGGCACAAAACTGCATTCGACGACGCCATGGCACCCCGGATGGTTTCCATCACAGGGTTGCGACTCGCAGGCACAACACGGAGCCGCTAACTCGATCGCATTGTGGATCGAATCCACCGTCTCTTCTTCACCCGAGCAATCATGCTCGTGATCGTGGCCACACGCGTGATCGTCGTGGACACTTGGTGAATCAGCCGCTGAACAGGTGTGCTGGCATCCGTCATGGTCGTGGTGCCCACACGCGTCAGCATGATGCAGCGAACACCCGAAAATCAGGTGCAGCAGTAATGCGGCGACGGTAGTGAGACGACAAACGACAGACACAAAAACATCCTTCGGGTACGGTACAACGGTATTATCGGTCGATACGGTGGAAACGACCATACCAGTCCAATAGTAATGTCAAACTTTCGTCAGATTACGCATCTTCTGGTGGCGGTATCGCGGGAAATCACAGGCTCAGAGTCACCAACAGGCCTTCGATTTCCGCAGCAGCCTGCTTGGCTTGTCCGGCGGCATCCAGGACGTTCAATTGAGTCGTGAAGAGTGTTCGCTGTGCTGTTAACAGTTGTAGGAAATCGGTTTCGCCCGCATCAAATGCCTCCAACGAGAGCTTGTAGGTTTCCTCCGAGGTCGGCACGACCGATTCCTGCAAGCGGGTGTAGCGTTCCAACGCGACTTGGTAGCGGCCGACGGCTTCGGCGAGCCGGGCTTCTAGGCTGAGTTGCGTGCTCTGGATCGCTGCCGACGCTGCGGCGATGTCGGCTCGGGCACTGCGTATGTTGCCCTGATTGCGGTTGCGAATGGGAAGCGGAACGCTGACGCCAATGACCGCGAACGTATCATCCGTAGCGGCATCGACACCAACACCGACGGTTCCCGTCACGTTCGGCGTCACTTGGGCACAGGCAAGTTGCAACGACCATTTAGCTCGCTCAAGCTCCGATCCGGCCCGCGATAGTTCGGGACTGTTGGTCGAGATTTCGGCGAGCAATGCTTCCCACGGCGCGCCGGTCAGATCGTCACCCACGTTGCCGCTAAGCGGTCCGGGCGGCAGTGTTTGCATCCCGGCAGCAGCGGCAAGCGTCCGCAGGTTGGCTTGCAACTGCGTTCGAGCGTTCTCCGCCGTAATCCGCGCTTGCTCAGCTTCAACGCGAGCCTGCAACAAAGCAATTTTGGAAACCTCTTCGGCTTCCAACAGGGCATTCACTGATTCGATCGACTTCTCAGCCAACTCGACAATCTGGTCAGCAATGTTGGCCCTTCGCTGCGATACGATGGCTGTCGCAAACGCAGCACGAACGCGAGTCAAAACGCGAAGCTCCGCAATTCGCAGCGCAGCTTGCTGTTTTTGGATCTCGCGGGCCTGCACCTGTTGAGCAATCCCCAGCTTGTTGGCGGTAACGAACTGCTGAGACATCTGCACCGAATGCAGACCGGTGGCATCTTCGTTGCCGATCTCATCCGACTGATATTGCAGCACCGGATTGAACGGCAAGCCCGCTTGAACGTATTGCCCGCGAGTTGATTCGACACGAGCACGAGCTTCCGCGATGGCCGGATGCGAACCCAATGCCATCGACTCAATTGACTGAAGCGTCAGTCCGGCGGGTTGCTCAAAACCGTAGGAATACTGGTCCTGAATGAACGGAGCGGTTTCAACCGTCTCGTTCGCCGCGTCCAAAGCCATCGCGTCGCGTAGAGACGCGGGATCGTTGGCAGAGGCACCACCATCCGAATCCAAATCATCAAGCTCGACGTCGAGTTCGTCCAATTCATCAAGATCTCTGACCTGCAAGTCGTCATCGTCCGTGAACGCAACCGTCCGCACGGTGATAGGCGGTTCAACAACCCGCGTTTGGTTCGTCGCCGAGACGTGTTCGCTCGAAGTCGATTGAGCGACATGCTGCCCAACCGACTGGCAACCACTCGTGAAACCCAAAGCCGCCAAAAGCAACAAGCGTCTTGCTCGCCGCCGGCGCGTACTGGTCCTATCGTTCGCGATCACCGCGTCTTCCTCCGTGAAAATACAGACCAGCCCATGCTTTCCATCGGATGGGTACGATCGGATTGTTAGTTGCGATTCCGCAAGTGCGAACATTCGGAAGAATCCGCGATCGGGTTGTAACGATTTTAACGTCTCAGCAGCGGAGCAGCCTCAGACCATTGGCGATCACCAGTAGGGAAGCGCCCATATCGGCCGCGATGGCGGCCCACAGTGATGCCACTCCCGCCAAGGTCAGCACGACGAACAATGCTTTGATTGCCAGTGAAAACCAAATGTTCTGGCGAATGATGGACAACGTTCGTCGCGAGTGCTCGATCAGCCAAGGTAGTTTCGACAGGTCGTCGGACATGAGGGCGATGTCTGCTGTTTCAATCGCGGCGTCGCTTCCCGCCGCTCCCATCGCAAGTCCCAATGAAGCCCGGGCTAGGGCGGGTGCGTCATTCACGCCATCGCCTATCATCGCGACATGCTCGTAACGTGAAACGAGTTGTTCGACCGCCGCGACTTTGTCTTCAGGCAACAACTCCGCGTGGACTTCGTCGATACCGGACTCCTTGCCGATCGCTTTGGCGGTGCCTTCGTTGTCGCCGGTCAGCATCACGATTTGCTTGATGCCGACTTGGTGCAAAGTCTTGATTGCCTCTCGAGTCTCGTCACGGATGGCATCGGCCAGCGTAATGAAGCCGCAAACGTGCTGGTCATTGCCGATCACGACGACGGTTCGCCCGGCCTCCTGCATCGCTTCGAGTTGCTGGTGAACCTCCGGGGTTTCCTGACCGCGTTGTTCCAAATAGCGATGCGAACCGAGCCAGTAGCTTTTACCATTAATGACTCCGGTCGCCCCCTTGCCTTGAATCGTTTCGAACGATTCGGCTGGCGGCATCGTCATGCCACGTTTCTTGGTTTCATCAACGATGGCTCGTGCGAGCGGATGGTTGCTATTGAGTTCCAAGGCTCCGCCGCGCGTTAGCAATTCTTCTTCGTCGTGGTCGTTCATCGGAACGACGTCGATGACTTCGGGGGCACCCTTGGTTAGCGTCCCGGTCTTATCCATCGCGATCGCGACCAGCTTACCAGGTAGCTCGATGAACACGCCGCCTTTAACCAACACGCCATTGCGTGCAGCGGCGGCCAGCGATGCGACGACCGACACCGGTGTAGAAATGACCAATGCACATGGGCAGGCGATGACCAGCAACACCAGCGACCGATAGATCCAAACCGACCATGGTTGTCCGAGCAGCAAAGTCGGAATTAAAAGCATCAACAACGCGACCGCCATCACCACCGGTGTGTAGACCGCGGCAAACTTCTCTACCCACTTTTCTGACGGAGCACGCTTCGATCCGGCGTCGCCGACCATCTGAATAATGCGGGCCAACGTCGTGTCTTCAGCGGCTTTGGTGCTTCGCATTTCCAGCAAGCCGTCGCCGTTAATCGTTCCAGCGAACACCTCACTACCGACCTGCTTTTCGACTGGCACGCTTTCGCCGGTGATCGGTGCCTGATTGACGTCGCTAATGCCCACGGTGACTTCCCCATCGAGCGGTATTTTCTCGCCCGGTCGAATGATCAGGGTCGAACCAACCGGCACCTCGGCAGGAACAACGTCGCGGACTTCTCCAGATTCGTGTCGCAGGTGAGCGACCGGCGGCGTCAGGTCCATGAGCGAAGCGATCGCCCGTCTAGCCCGACCGATGCTCCATGATTCCAGCAACAACGACAGCGAAAACAGGAATGCGACCGCCGCTCCCTCAAACCATTCGCCGATCGCGATCGCCCCGATCACCGCGACCGACATCAGCAAATTCATGTCAGGCCGCAAGGTGACCAGTGCTCGCCAAGCTTTCGGTAGCACCAAATACAGCCCGGCCAAAATTCCGATCAGGTAGCAAACGATCGCGGGCGTTGCGACGGCCCCGTCGAATCCGCCTGAGAGCAAATGAATCACCAGCCCGATCCCGCCGAACACACCCCTAATCGCGGTCATGATCGCCCGCTGATGCTTGACCCAGAACGATTGGTCGTCGGAGGACTGTTGTGCGTTCTCCCACGTTTCAGCTTTCAACCCGGTTCGCTCGATCGCCGCCAACACGTCACCGGAAGTAACGTCAACGCCATCGAGGTCGACGGTTAGTCGACCACTTAGCAAGTCGAAACCCAAACGCTCATCGCCACCGAGCAGCGGCACCAGTTCGCGTTTGATCAACGATACTTCTTCGGCACAATCCATGCCGTGAATTT
>NZ_JACEHH010000034.1 GCF_014154935.1 Stieleria mannarensis | reverse complement strand
TGGAAGAACCCCGCAAAGTAGGGCGAGTTGTTGAAAAGTCATAAAATCAAATTGATTACGAAGATGCTCACAATACAAATCCAAGCAAGAACGTGGTCAAGTTGGCCAGTAGCGACGCCCGTAAGGCGATTGACCATGGCAGCCGCGACGTCCTGTCGGACGTGGTGAGAACGCCGCGATAAAAAACCGCTTCAATCAGGAATGCCATTGCCTCGAGTCCAAGAAATGTAGCGGTCCCCCACCAGAATCCAAACCGAAATATGAACTCACCACCGAAAAACCAAACCAATGGCAGCGTGAGCAGATTCACGAGAAGACACACGCGGATCAATCGAGTTTTGCGGTAGGCGCGCCCGGTCGCTTGCCCGTCATCGGTTGTGCGACTCACACATACGACCCAAATGACGATGAAGCATTCCACCATCAGTGTGATCAGCATCGCCTTCCAAAAATCGAGACGCTGCCAGAACGGGATAAGGAGGCTGTCCAGGATTCCCGATCCGCTAGAGCTTAGCTCGGCTCGCATTAACGCGAGGTGCTGCCCGGGGCTGGCGGGAGATGTCACGTAGAGACGTTCGGTCCGAGGATCGTACACAGCCAATCGAACGATCTTCGGGAGTCCTTGGATCGGTGGATCGCTCAATCTGTAGTCCCAAAAGCCGCTAAATGTCACGCCCCCCTTCTGAACGTCTCCTCCCCAGAGATAAGCGGCGTAGTTCCATTGTTCTCCCTCCTCATCCTGCCAAGGAACGACAAGTCCTGGAACTCGTTCTGCAGCATTGACCGGAGCGTCCGTCGACCAGGGTGAAGGGGCGAGCAAGGCGGCCTTCGCGCCATCGGGCAGCGATCGGCCATCGAGATGTACGTCGATGCGGACATTGGTCATCAATTTCAGCCCGAAGTCTGCGTCGGCAGACTGAGCCGTCCCAAGCAGAACCAGCAAGGGCAGAACAATGACACGACACGCAGCATTAGATCGATTCTCGGAACGGCATCTCTTTTGATGCCGCCGACGACCAATACGAAAACCTGCGATGGCGCCCGTAACGAATCCTGCCAACAGGCAAGGCATCGCATACATCGTCGCGATGACACCGGCGGCCCAAGCATCGATCGGATCGCCAGATCGCTGTGGCTTTGGTCCAGCGAACTGTTCCGCAGGTGCACTCCAACCCTTGTACGCCAACCCAAACAGGATGTACGCCAGGGCCGTTCCCAGGACCGCTCCAGCCGCAGTCC
The DNA here is from genome assembly GCF_014154935.1 of Stieleria mannarensis. Classification (GTDB taxonomy): domain Bacteria; phylum Planctomycetota; class Planctomycetia; order Pirellulales; family Pirellulaceae; genus Stieleria; species Stieleria mannarensis. Next base: position 98,976 of record NZ_JACEHH010000034.1, on the reverse strand, counting down.
AGATGCCGACCCACAGCAGTGACTTCAGTTTGTCTGCTATCTTCGGCTCGACAGACGTTTGATCAAAAGGCATAAGGGTCTCTCGCTCGCCAACGCTTCCGATTCATTCTGCAACGTTCCAAATGTGCACCTCACCGCCCCTCAAAAAATCGCCTCCACCGGCGACGAGAAGTCGTCCGTTCGGACTGAATTCGATTGCTGGTTCAGCCTATCACGATAAGCGTGAACCAAGCCGACTGATGACGGCGAAATGATTCGTTCGTATGATTCAATTCTTCGTGATGTCCGAGACGAGGCAACGCTAAGCATTATGATGCAGTACCCATGCTCCAAAAGTTGTCAGGGCCAAACCGAAGCTTCGGCTGCTTGTTTGGACGCGATGTCGCATTCTCGATTGTGGTTGCCGTCACGGTTGTCAACGGGATCATGCTGCAACAAGGCAACGGATTTTGACACTTCTCGCTACACGCCATCGGTCGACGCTGTAAGCAACTTGTTCACATGAAGCTGCTGTGGTGATGGCGACTGGCGATAAGTTTTGAAATTTTCTTTTGTTTTTTGCGTCATGTGCCGTTTGCGGGGCCGCTTACTGTCTAGAGGAACCTTATGTCCGACGATCAGGCCGACGACGCTGAACAATACCGCGAATACCTGGGGCTGCTTGGACGTCTACAGTTGGATCAGCAGTTGGTCGGGAAGGTGGATATTTCCGGCGTAGTGCAGGTGACGTTGCTGGAGGCTTGCGAGGCGAATTGGTCCGAGCTTAACGAGAAAGAGCGATTGCCGTGGCTGCGTCGCGTTTTCGCCAACAATTTGCTGGACGAAATTCGCAAGTTCCGCACCCAGGCTCGAGATGTCGGTCGCGAGCAGTCTCTCCGGCAAGCTCTGGAACAGTCGGCTTCGAGGATCAGTTTTTTGCTTGCAGGTGACCAGTCAACGCCCAGCGAAAAGGCGATAAGAGTAGAAGAACAGATGCGGCTTGCGAAAGCGCTTGCCTGTTTGCCTACTGCGCAGCGAGAAGCAATTGAGCTGCATCACTTGCAAGGACAGACTCTCGAGCAGATTGGGGAATCGATGCACAGGACAAAGGGAGCGGTGGCCGCACTCATCTATCGCGGCACAACAAAATTACGTGAATTATTGACGCGAGACGAGGACCCACGGCATGGCTGATGTTCACAAATCGCACCACTCAAAATTTCACGACGACCCGGAGTTTCAATCGCTGCTGGTTCGTTGCCTGGAATCGCTACAGCGGGGCGAGCAAGTCGACGCCGACGCCGTGGCCGCGGATTGCCCGCGGTACACCGATGAGATACGTCGGTTTTTGAATGATCGAGAAATGTTGGAGGCGGTCGCCAGCGAATTCAGCAGTGATAACCTTTCCAAGAAGGATGCATCGGGCTACGAACCGACGATGGATTCAGGTTCAGTGCCACTCCGATGGTCTCCTGGCGATACGGTTCGCTACATCGGTGAATATGAAATCCTGGAAGAGATCGCTCGAGGTGGGATGGGAATTGTGTTCAAGGCACGGCAAGCAAAGCTTCGCCGCATCGTCGCCTTGAAAATGATCCTGGCGGGAAAACTTGCGGACGCCGACGAAGTCGACCGCTTCTGCCGCGAAGCTGAAGCCGCAGGACGTCTGAAGCACCCCAACATTGTTCCTGTCCATGAGATCGGCGAACACGAGGGGCGGCACTATTTCACGATGGACTTCGTCGAAGGACGCAGTCTGGCAGAGATGATTCGCGAGGAGACGTTGGCACCCCGTGACGCCGCGGACATGTTGAGGACGATCGCCGAAGCGGTACATTTCGCTCATCAGCAAGGCACGGTTCACCGCGATTTGAAACCGGCGAATGTGCTGGTCGCTGGCGAGGGTACACCTCACGTGACCGATTTCGGGCTGGCAAAGATGCTCGATGCAGTCGATCATGATTCGCGGGCCGAGTTAACAGCAACCGGCCAGATTCTTGGCACTCCCAGCTATATGTCGCCGGAACAGGCATCGGGCAAACAGGAACTGGTCGGCCCGGCATCCGACATCTACTCGCTCGGCGCGATTCTGTATGCTTGCCTGACGGGCCGGGCGCCGTTCGTTGCCGACTCACCCGTCGACACGCTGCTGCAGGTGATGAGGAAGGAACCTGTATCACCTGGCGAACTCAACCCGTCGGTACCCAAGGATCTGGAAACGATCTGTCTGAAGTGCCTAATCAAGGAGCCGCACAAGCGTTACGGGACGGCGCGGGAATTAGCCGACGATTTGAGTCAGTTCCTCGAAGGTCGCCCGGTCATCGCTCGGCCGGTCGGGCGGATCAACAAGACGATCCGTTGGTGCCGCCGTAACAAGGCGGTGGCAACGCTACTGTGTTTGTTGTTTTTGAGCATGGCCGTTGGCACCTACGTCTCGGCCAGCTACGCGGTTGCAGCCGTTCGTCATGCGAACAATGAAGCGAGACAACGCGCCAGTGCTGAAATGGCTCGCGAAGAGGCGGAGAAGCAGCGACAGAATGCCGAGTCGGCACAACTCGATGCCGAAAAGCAACGTGATCTTGCCACCAAAGCGAAAGCACAAGCCGAATGGTCTTTAAGCCAGGAAGCGGAAGCCCGGCGCGAATCTGAAACGGCGCGGAAGGCTGAAGCGGACGCGCGGCAAGCCGCCGAACAGTCGCTTGCCAATGAAGAAACAGCACGGCGCGAAGCGGAGCAAAGACGGCTCGAAGCACTTTGGCAGACTTACGTCGCGCGACTTCAACCAATGATGTATCGCTTCGAGCAACGCGAGTACGGCCAGTTGGAATCGATGCTTGAACAAGCCCGACCAGAATCACCCGACGAACCAGATTTTCGCGGATGGGAATGGCGCTATTTGAACGGTCTGTGTCGACAGCAAACCAGCAGCGTTGCCGAAGGGGCCGAATTCGAGCAATTCTTCGACTGGCACCCACAGACGAGACGCTTGGCGGCGTTTCGAAATAACGAACTTGAATTATGGGCTGGCGAACCTCTCAAGCTGCAAAAGCGGATCACCACCCATCCACCCGGCCATGTGCGATTTTCGCCAGACGGCACGCACTTGGCCGTCGCAGGGAAGCTGACCGTCAATGTGTTCGAGATTGCGTCTGGCGACGCCAGTTGCACGGTGGACTTAGCCGAACATCAAGGCACCAACCGCAACTCGAATCACATCACGTCAATCGATTGGCGCTCCGATGGCTTGGCACTGGCTACCGGAACAAACATGGGAGCAATCCATTTGTGGAATCCAGCCGATGGCAATCTGATCCAAGCCATTGAGTTGCTTCCCCCCGATTTTCCTTGCAACGAAATGGACTGGCATCCCACCGATCCCGTCCTCGCCATCGCTACGCGGTACGGCTATGTGTTCGCGATCGATACCGAGCAAAACAAAGTTGACTGGCGCAAAAAGATCAATCGCGACTACGTCATGACCGCCCGTTGGAACCCAAGCGGGACACTTGTTGCTGGAGCCACCAGTGGCGGGTCGGATGGTTCAAGGCTCGTCATCTGGAACCGTGGCGGAGAGGAAACGATGCGATCGGCCGGAGGCGCCATCACGGGAACACCCGTGGTCGATTGGCTAAACGATGAGGAACTGCTGGTCGCGACGACGGACCACGACATTCACTTTTTCGATCATGATCAAAACGTTCCAACCAAGACGATTCGCGTTCACGATGGTCCCGTTCATCGCATCGTTAACCACGGCGACGGGCAGCGTGTCCTTTCGTCGAGCGCCAATGAGATCCGGGTGACTCGTGTTCGTGGCGACGTCACTCTAGCCAGCGCTGTGCGCGCCCACAAATTTGGAATCAAAGCCATTTCGTGGTCGCCCGACTCGCAACGCGTGGCAACTGTCTCTTGGGACGGCATCGTTTCGATTACAAATACTCACACAGGTGTATTGATTCACCAACTGGACGGTCATGCAAACGGAGCTGTGAACGACGTCGCCTGGAGCCCCGACGGGCTGCGTGTCGCTTCGTGCGATCATTCCGGGGAGTATCGGATCTGGGATGCAGATGCGGGAGAACTGTTGCTCAAGTTCAAGGGGGGCCGTGATTCAGGCGGCTTCAATTCACTCGCCTGGATCGACGATGACCAAATTGCTGGCTGTGGAACAAGCCTCCGGATTTACGAGGTCAACAGCGGTAAGGTGAGTCGGCAGATCGACGGAACTTTCCGACATTTCGCAAGTCTTGCGTATTGCCCGTCCAGGCAGTTCATCGGTCACCTGGCAAGTGGCCACGTCGCGATCTTTGGTCGCGGCGGTAACGCGATCTACCAAACGGGAGTGGATGCCGACAAGGGATTGGCATGGAGCCCCGATGGCATGCTGTTGATTACCGGCGGAGAGACGGGAATCGGCGTGATCGAATGTGTTAACTTCAAGTTTCTGACGACCATCAAGGGTCATGCCGGTGCCGTTACCGATGTTTGCTTCAGTCCCGACGGCTCGCGGCTCGCCAGTTCCGGTCGCGATGGGACGGTTCGCATTTGGGACCGCGCAACCGGGGCGGAGTTGTTGATTCTGGAGCATGCGGATGTTCGGTCTTTCCAATGCGTCGATTGGAGTCCCGATGGATCAACGATTGCCGCCGGGGCCAATGGATTGGTCGTCGCCTGGCATGCACCTGTGCCCGAGAATGTTCATCCCCCGTCCTGGCTTGCGACCGGCTCGATTGCCTCGGTGAAATCTCGTATTGATGAAATTGCGGAGTTGACTGAGGCGATCAATGCCAACCGGAACGACACGAAGTTCATTCGAAAACGAGCCGACTTGTACGCGTCTCAGCTCATGTGGAAGGAAGCTCTCGCTGATTTCGACCGCATTGCAGAATTGCGACCGAAGAACAACTGGGATCCCGTCTCCGCGGCTCGCGTTGCTCTGATGATGGGTGATCGAGAGGGCTACCAGCGACGCATCGGTCCGCAAGTAAAACGGCTTCTCGATCAACCACCATCAAGCGACACCGTCGTCGGAGACTACGTCGCGACGACGGCGGCACTCGCTCCTTTTGCCGATACAGACCTAACTCCGTTGCTGCCTTTTTCGCAGTCCCATGTGGACGCGAATAGCCGCTGGTGGGCGAGCCGCGGCATGATTTTGCTGCATTTGCGGAGCGGGCACACATCGGAAGTGCTTGCGCTCTTGGATAAGCACGCAGGCAAAACGTCAGACAACTATCGAATCTTTCAGGCCGCAGTCCGCGCGTTGGCCAATCAGCAATTGGGCAACGCGAACGCCGCAAAGGAAGCATTGGCTACTGCTCGGACAATTGCGAACAATGTGTGGTTTGATGCTGTCGATGATATGGCGATCCCCTACAGCAATACAGGTGACTTCATTGACGCAAGCGTGCTGCTGAGGGAGGCGATCGAGGCGGTTGATGTTCAACGAGCACCAGCCACGGAGAAAGATCCGCCAAACGCAACTCGTCCAGGGGGCGATGGTCAAGTTGACGGCGATCTGACAGCGGCAGAGACGAATCGGTTGATCGAGAAATTGCAATCAAACGATTCGACCCAGCGGCTGGATGCCCTGAAGGCAATCCAGAAACTGGGGCCAGACGCGTCGTTCGCTGTCCCGCAACTGGTCAAGCTTCTCGAACAGCCTGACTCCTACGAGAAAACGCAGGTGATCCGTTGCCTTGGTCGAGTCGGCCCCGACGAAGGCGCAGCAATGCCGCAGCTGCTTGAGATCTTTCAGTCCGAAGCGCCCCTGACAGGCTCCCGATTCGAGGCCGCGCAAGCGATCGCACGCATGGGCGAAGTTGGCGAAGTTGCCATTCCAACGCTCATTGCACTCGTTAAAGATCCCGGCGAAAGTGTCAAAAGCTATCTGAGAAAAGCCACCGCACCATCGGCACAGGGTTTGATGGCACCGCTGCTGCGGACCGACGAGAGTGGAACCTACATGGATCAGCGCGACATGATCCTGCTGCAAGTGATCAGCAGCCTCGCCGCGTTCGGAACAGCAGCATCCGGGGCGATCCCAGAGATTGAACGCGTGCGCGATGATCCCGATCCTTTGCCCGCCATTCAACAGGCAGCGGAGAAAGCTCTCGCGAGGATTTCAGGTTAGCCTGGACGTCTGGGAGCTCTTGCTTGCACAACATCGCTCAATCAAGAAGCTTAATCTGAAAAGGACCAAACACGCTTGAGAGAACTGTTGAGCACGGAAGGAGAAGAACGTTCAACATAGTCCGAACCATGAGTCACAATTCCGAAAATCAATCCGAACCCGAAACGCAAGAGAAAGTAGCCGGCATTGCATTCTTGACCGGAGTCATTGCAGGCCTGTTTGTCTTTGCCCTATTTGTCGACGATCGGATCACGGCCTCTTGGGGCGATTGGATTGGACAGGGGCTTGCAATGATCGTGGGAGTGGTCGTGGCCGCTGCATGTTTGCTTCCGATCATGTCTTCCAAACCAGATTCGACGAAGGCACTTCGTCATGCCGTCAACGGAATCTTGCTGATCGCTTCGGTTTGGGGAGCGGCCGCGGCGGCAGCCTACTGGGGCAGCGAACGGCTTTCGTCTGCCGTATGGCTGATGTCTCTGGGGGGTTTCGGCTTTCTGCTCCAAAAACTTTTTGCACCCGATCGGAACTTGGGTTGCTGGGCTGGACTCTATGCCGCGTTCTTCATTGTGGGCACCCTCGCGGCCGCCACTGAGATCATGCGTTGGAGATAATTGGCTTTGAGATCGCTAACCACAGATCCAGATCAGCTAGCAAAAGAGAACCGATAGATTAGACAACTGACCTCCTGCAGTGACCAAGTCAAAACCCCATCGCGTCACAGAATAAAATTGTTCCGCACTCGTCTTCCACCCGTCTACCGCAACCGCATTTCTCAAAAGGCGATTTGGGAACAAGTGCATGGGGATCGAATGCAAGACGTTGACTGGTTGCTTTGCGAGATTTGTGAAGCATTCGGCTTTCCAGCCGACTCACGGTACCAGTTTTCACCTGATGATCAGTTAAATGAAATTTACCGGAGCCGGTATCCCAGATGGAAGTTTTGGGAACTTGGTGATTCACTCGAGCTCGAGACTCTGGCGATGGGACTTGAGAAATGGCTTGGCGACTGCGGCCCTAAACTGTTCGTCATTCCGCTGCGAGAAATCGCTGAACGAGTGACGGCCGGAATTGATGCAACCGTGTCACCGTGCAAGTTCACCGAAGGCTAAGGACAGACATGAAACGCTATCTAGAACTCATTGTCGCCGCGACCGCTTTGGTGATTGTTGCTGTCACCATCGCCGCGGTGTTTCGGTTGGTTGATAAATCGCAACTTCAGCAGGCTAGCCTCGACAGAGAATTTAAGGAGGCGGATTCAGCCACGGTCGCAGATGTGCAGCAGCGACTGAAAGCTCATCTATCGGCTCTGCCAACCGATGATCCAATTGTCGATCGCTTCGGTTCGTTCGTGGCCATCGAAGGGAGAGGCTATTCACGATCGGGTGATCCGCTGGAGAACAGACCGATCACAATGAATCGACAGATCAAATTCCAAAATGCCACCGTCCCTTGCCTGATCACCGTCTCGGCACGGGGGACACTGAAGTTTGATGTTGAAATCGCGTCAGCCGATTCGCGCGACTCGCGAAAGAACGTCGCATCTGGTCCGCCAAAGATGGTCGTCGCGGTGACGCACCCTCGCTACATCGTCAACACTTCCGTCTTTCGCGACACGATCGAGACCACCAACAGTCTTGACGACATCTTTGAAACCTTCGTTCAGGGCGTGGTCGCAGACGACCGGCAGCGATTAAGCACAGTTCGGCAGTGGTACGATGCACAGCGAAAAGAAAAACCGACCGCAGCGTTTGTGCGACGTGCGCTCGTCCATCCTGACGAGGCGGTGCGACTCAAGGCAGTGGAATTTCTTTCAACGCCACTCGACGGCACAAAGGTCCATTTCTCTGATTCCATGATGGGCGAACTGCTGATCGCCGTGGAGGATCGGGATCAGCCTGTTACCGTGCGTCGTGAACTCGTTTTCGCGATTTTACAGGGATACGAAAACGATCGTGCAGAATTGTATGATCTGCTGCGTCAAGCTGGGGACGAAGGACTTTTCGCGGTGAAGCCGATTGCCCAGTTCATGGTGGATCGCTCCCACCGTCACTGGCGGAATGGTGGTGATTTCGACGCACCGATTGGTGCCGCCGAGCTGCTACAGGAATGGGGACCGGACGCGAGTGAAGCGGTCCCGGCCTTGATCGAAGTGCTCAGGGAACATCCAAACCAATACAGTTTCGCGCCCGCGGCCGCAGTCGCCCTGGGTGCAATGGGGCCGGAGGCAAGCGAAGCGGTTGACGCTCTTGAACTCGCGACCACGGCTCGATATGGCGACGTGCGCGAAGCAGCCACGGAAGCGTTGAACAGAATCTCAACCTCAAGAGCTTCTCGTTTTGGGCGGCCACTTCAGTTTTTGACGACCGAAGACAGAGAGCAATTTTATCCTCTCAAGGCGAACAGGCTATTCAGTTGGCTGTCGGCGGACCGGGATAGCCTGATGTTTCTGCGTACCGATGGTGAAAAGCCCTCCTTGCACAAGGTCGATCTGGAAACGGCCGAATGTAAACACCTGATCGATTTGGACGCGACGGGCATCCAGTCCGCAGTGGGGATCGGAGACCAATTCATCGTTTTGCGTCTGGAGGATACCAACGGAAAAAAGACGCTCTTCGCCGATACGTGGTCGTTGAATCGTTTGAAGCGAATCAAGATCACCACGCTCGCGTTTCTGCAACCCGTCAATCCGAATCAAAAGAGCCTGGTCGATCACATTGTGTGGAGCGACGACCGAAGCAAAGTGGCGTTTGTGCAGTCTGTCCGCACACCTCGTGACCGTGGATACACCGAGCGACGTGTACTGCAGGTCAAATCACTTGACCAACCAAACCCCTATCCCGATGACCGGCCGGACGAGTACTTGATGGTACCGATTGGTTTCAACTCGACGAACGATTCACTGATACTGGAGGGATGGTGCTTCCAGGAAAAGGTGAACGGGATCGCTTCGATGAACCTTTCCACGCGTGATGTTGAATTCTTGTCCCCGAACGAGAAAAGTCTGACCACGCTGTCGCGTCACCGTGGTGCTCACGATTGGATTGTTGTCGGCTATCGATCAAACCGGAACGGTTCTACGATCAAGTTGCTCGACCCGAGTACGCAGTCCACGCGTGAATTCGTCGCGGAGCATGGGTTGGCGTACATGGACCAACCGTGGGAGCCCGCCGTCGCCTTCGACGCAAGTGGTCGGTTGATGGCAGTTGCAACACGAAACGGAGTCGATGTCTTCGACACGGAGACTCGCCAGCGTGTCAGTCGTCACGTGCTGACACTCTCCGGCAGTCCTTACAAATTGCGACCGTTGGTGTTCGCCGCTGATCACCGCGGTTTCGTCCTCGCCACCGTCAAAGGAATTCCGCATTCCGATCCCTCGACAAAAAACGACCTGCATCTGATTCGGATCTCCGCGGACCAATAAAACGACGAACCAGTGAAGCTACTCTGGGTCGGCCACTTTGATCCAAACGATGTTGTAGCGAGTCGTTCCTTGTTGGTCGACGAACCACTGGCGCCAGATTTCGCGATAGGCGTGCCTTTGAATCCCAAATATGCGGTTGTCGCTGGGTCGCAGTTGACCTCTACGATTGCGGAATTGTGGTAGGCGAGGAGACGCTTCGGTCGTATCGTGCCGGGCGTAGAACTCCAGATTCTCGGGCAGATCAACGAACCGGGCACGAAATTGGCTTTCGCCATTCTCATTTCTGCCGACGACCTTGAGCGGGTATTTGCCGCTGGCCACCTGTTTCTTGAATTCAGACTCGTAGTCGTTGCTTGACATCCAAGAGGTCCATTCAGCCTGACCTCTCGCCACGGGATTCGTTGCCTGGGCACCCGCCGAGGTCGAATTTTGATTGCTTGTTCCATTTTCGTCGAACGTCATTCGATGCATCCAAAGATCATAATGAGATAGCGATTGGTCACCCGCCAGTGTGGTTCCGACAACGACCAACTCGCCTCTGTTTCGGCCGAGAAAGATAGGCATGATCGGAGCTTGATCATTGGGTGGTACATCCGGAAAACGACTGACCCGATTTCCCGTATCGCTCGCGTAAACGCTTAACGTCCTTGCGTCAGCCACCGCGACAAAATCCCCTCCCGCAAAAAACTCGACTTTCACGACCTCCCAAGGCGATCGGCCATCGCTGCGAACAGGAAGGCTTGCCGTTTTCTCGCCGGTCAGCGTATTCCAGATCTCCACTTTTGAGTGGAACGCAAATGCCATCCGCTCGGCATCGTCGCTAATGGCTAGGGGACGCATCCGCGGAAGTCCAGCGATTGCGATTGACTGAGATTCACCGGACTGCGTATCGAGCACGACAAGAGATGGAGACTCATGCTTCGCCTCCGAAGATGCGGCGAGATGGTAGTGAATCAGGAACAATCGGCTTCCGTCGCTGCTGAAAGCCAATGCCTTCAGATTGTCAAGCAACGGTTCTGACTCAGGCGTCTCGATTGGCAAGCCGGTTTGCAGATCAATGACGAGCGTGCGAGTAGAGCTCTCGTTGTTTGGACCGTATTGAAGCACCGTCATCGACACCAAAGAACCGTCGGGGATCCAAATCCCTTTGGGGGATGGTACGAGCCGCGAAGGAAGTGGTAAATCAAGCAAAGATTGGGTTGCCACCAGCCGATTCTCGGACATCGAATAGATATCGGCGATCAACTGGTACCGACCGCGTGTATCCGTTCGCAGTAAATAAATTCGATCATCGGTACCAAATGCGTCGTGGTACCAACGTTGTTCGATTTCGGCGACTCGAGTGCCTTTCCCGGTCAACACCGACACGCGATCAACGACGACGTCATTCCCCTGCAGGTTCAGCAAATAAATGAATTCGCTGCCAGCCGACCACCACCAACGCATTCTGCTTTCGCCGGGCATCATCGTAGCGGTAACGATGCTCTGACTGCTGTGGCCGGGAAGCTGAATCGCAATCTTACCGGTCGACTGAATATCGGCATCTTTGACATCCCGTGATCGCGTGCTTTGAGTTTGCTGTCGACGAACTCGACCCGCGTTCCAAGCGAGACCGCCAACCGCTGCCCCGATCAAGCAGGAGGTCGCTATCAGAAAAACAACAATATCACGTGAACCACTATTCGTCCCGCTCATGGCGAAGCTCCATCTGCTCGTTGATTTCGCAGCACGGTCAACTGTTTGACCAGGTACGGGGAACGCCAGAACAGCACCAGAGTCGCAGCGAACTGTATCCAAAACAGTGGCCAGACACCCGCTGGCACGCGGATGAAGGGGGCAAACACGTTGCCGCCACGTGGCCAATCGGGCAAGACATAGATCAGGACGATGACAAAAAGCTGAATCAGCCCAAAAACCTGAAAACGACGCGGGAAAAAGGGGAGCAAGACAAATTGGATCCAATAAGCGAGCACGACGGAATCCGGCTCAAGGCTGTAGGGTCCAAAGACATCGCGTCCGACGGGCCACGATTGGCTGGCGACCAAAATCCAGACGAAGAATTGAAATACCAGGTACGCAGGAACTCTCCACCACCAACTCAAGCTTCGCATCGAGGCCAATGTAGTCATCTTTGAGGATTCGTGGGAGTTGGTGTCGGCGAGAGGGGCTGGTGACATTGATTTGGCCTGATGAGTCAACTTTCGAGGCGGTGCACTGCCTTCACCTGCCCGCAAAACGAAACCGCCAACGATGACTCCCACAGCGATCGCAACGCTCAGAACACCAATGACAACTGGGTTGATAAGCGCGAACCCCATCGACGCCGCACCGATCCCGGCCAAAACAATGTTTGCCGTTAGGATGCAGACAGCGATCGCGCTGGCGACCAACAGGACCCGATCGGATTCCCGAACGCATCTTGTGCAGCGAAGAACCAAAACAATGATCCCTGCAAAGAACAATCCGCTGGTGAATCGCCACAGCGTCGCAGCGAATCGGATTTCAATGTTGTGCTCTGCTTCGATCGACGCGAGCGGCCAGCGAACAACCGTGGGAAGACCGCCCGACGAGCGAGGCGGATCCCAAATCGGTGCGAGGCTCGTCATCGGGTTTCCGGATCCAGTGATGCCGAAGGCTCCGCTAGTACGCCACTGCTCACTCCCCTTGTCGTAGAGATAGCTTCTGCCAGTCCAAGTCGGAAACAGCAAGCAAAACAATAGCCACAACCAAACGGAGATTAGATAAGCTCGCCGCACGAGTGGTCCGCTAAGCCATCCTCCCTTCTCGGTTTGAGAAACCGCGGTCATGGAATTTCAGCCTTCACGAATCGGCGACACAGATTTTGGTTCTTGTGCAGAGCCCCAAAGCAGCAGTACGCAGCGCTTTCGCATGAGATTTCTCATAAACCCCCGAACCGAAAGGGTCAAATCTCGTGTACGAACTTGTTGAGCGGCGTATGAGAACTGGCGATGACATTCGTTGCTTTCATGATTTGCAGGACCACCATGTACCGTAGATTCACTCATAGAATTTGCAAGAAGGCCGAAATCAATACCGCGGAAACACATGCGACCGTTGTCAAAGTTCCAGTGCGGGTGTGATTCGGATAAGCAGAAAGCAGGAGACGAAGATGGTCCCCGTCACATTGGTACTGAACAGGGCTCCATAAATGAGCCAAATGTCCGCTAAGGTCGGTGTGACAGACAACCTTGTGCTTGGTCAGATCGATTGCTGGTGTGATTACCTCGTCGCGCACTGGAGGACGATAATCCCGACCGGAGTGCCCTCGGCGTTGGTTGCACCAATCCTGCGACACGTACAGATGAAATCACAGTAGAACCTGATAAAGTCGGCGGGCGTGTTGGCAGGCTGCCGCGTATTGCAACTCGATCGTCGCCCTGCGAGTGCAGATTCTGTCAATCAGCCGCGCCGCGGTGCCCGCCGACGCTCCGCTCGACCGTGGAGCAATCAACCAAGGTGTTCGCGAATCCGCTGGTCAAGTTTTGCCTGGGCGTCCGCGAAGGATGCCAAGCCCGCCAGCGTCATCAGGCTGTCGATCGCCAAGTCGCCGCGAACAATCCGCTCTTTCCAGCGGTCGTGAACGGGGATCTTTCCGTCCTCGGCAATCGTTCGCAGCTCCTCGTCCGCCATCACGGGGAATAAGTCCTCCAAGTCGTGGTCGGTGGTCATCAATCGCAATTCATCCGCACTCGTTGGCGGGGAAAGGATGGCTTGTTGGACGAAGAAACGCTCCGATTTCGTCACGTCCCACAACTTCTCGATTTGCACGGTGTTCGATTCAATCTCGTCCGCGAGTTTGACATCGTGAGGCTCATTGAGTTGAGATTGCCAGGGTTGATCCAACGTCTGTTCGGCCTGCTGGGCAACCTTGGTGGGCATGGTGATCACATCAACTCCGGCGAGATCGGGCAACTGTGACGCGTCGCGGAGACTGGCGGCGATCTGTTGGGTGTCGGTGGTCGGCAATCCGCGAGAGAACGTCGCGACTTCACCCTGGCTGGCCAGCGTCGTCTTTTCGCCGACCAGCTTGCCGTCGCCGAGCTGATTGTCGGCGACGTAGGAGTTCAGCCGCCCCAGAAACACGTTCACAAACGACGGTCGCGACAGTGCGGTGGCCACATAATTCTGCCGAGCACTGAATCCGAGTGTGCAATTAACCCGAATCCTCTCGTCGCGAAGCTGTCGGATCGCGATCAAGCCGGCGGGCGTCAATGGCACCTTGACGACAAAGAATTCGGGACAGATCTGGTGACAGCGTCGCGCATAGGCCAACGTCGCTTCGGTGTCATCGGCCAGATCGGTGTGGAGTTCCACGCTGACGTCGCAACGAAATCGCTGGACCAATCGCAACGCATGCCGCACGTTTAGGATAAATCCGATCTCGCGCACCAAGGCGTGATCGGACAGTTCACCAGCCACCTCACGGGCCTTCGGAACCAGATCATCGTAGGTTCCGTTTTGCACCTCTTTGTTCAACAGGCTGTTGTTGGTCGTCAATCCGCGGAACGATTTGTTCCATGTTGATTCAATCGAGTCGATGTCGCCGCTGTCGATCCAGAGGGATGTTTCGAGACCGTTGATGCGATCCCAGAACGGACTGGGTTGAACCTCGCGGCCGGGGGCATCCAGATTGATGCCTTCATGGACAAAGGCTGCGATGCGGTCTGCCTGGGGAGACTCGGGGTGAATGGTTTCCAGTGGCGTTGCGGTGCTTAGGTTTGACATCTGTATTGGCTCCTCTGTTGATTGACAAGTGATAGAGAGTTCGTCCGATTTGGCGTCATGCCGCTTCGCTTCCCGTGACGTTGGGACTTGGCACGTTAGGACTTGGCCGCATTGCGGATCACGCCGGCTTTGACAAACCGGAACAACCACCACGCGAACATGCCGGCGATGACCGCGGTGCTGACCCAACTGAGCGGCGTGACCAGTTGTTCGTAGCTGTCGGCCAACCACCAACCGAGGGCGGCGAGCAGTGCGGTCCAGAGGACGGTTCCCACGGCGGTGTAGACGCAGAACTTCCCGATGGCCATGTTGGCAAACCCTGCCGGCACACTGATCAGCGTCCGCAAGCCGGGGATCATCCGGCACAGCAGCACGGCCCAATGGCCCCACCGCGCAAACCACGCCTCCATTTGCTCGATGTCGGACGTCGAGATCGTCAACCACCAACCGTGCCGCCGCACCCAGTTCGTCAAGCGGTCTCTTCCGAACCATCTGGCAAATAGATACCAGGCCAGCGCGCCGAGGAATGAACCAACGCTGCCGGCTGCCACCGCACCGAAGAACGACAGATCCCCTTGGCTGACGGCGTAACCGGCCCAGGGCATCACCACCTCCGATGGGATCGGTGGAAAAATATTCTCGATCAGCATCATCATGCCAACGCCGACGACGCCAAATTGATCAAGAATGTCGTGAATCCAATCGCTCATGGAAGTCAGGTCTCGTCGGACGGTAACGATTTAATGTGAAGGAGACGTCGTTCGTTCTCACGCTCGACAACCCGGCGGTTGCACTCGGCATGCCTGATGAAACGATTTGTGAGAATGCGGTTCTGCGAGAAAGCCGTCGGGCGAATTGCAACGGGCAAAAACGGCAACTCACGATCCGACGACCGCAATGCACTGAACATGCGGCAACAGCGCCTCAGCCGACGGCACCGCGCGGCAATCCGACAACCCGGTCACCGACGGGCCAGGGTGGACGCCCAACAGTCACCGCTACATCGACGTCAAATCCATCCAGGCCTGTCACTGCTCGGGCAGCTTCGCAAGCCCAGGCGGGCGGGCCGCCATGATGTAGACCGCGTGCAGCATGCCCGGCACAAAACCGGCCAGTGTTAGGACAAGGTTGATCCAGAAGTGCTTCCCGATGCCGAACTGCATGTAGACAGCGACAGGCGGAACGATAAACGCGATCAGCAGCCGGACGAATTCCATCGTTGGTCTCCACGAGATGCGGGGGCATAGGTTGTGGCCTCAGCGTTCAACACGGCAGGTTGCATCCCGAGGCCGTCACCCACAGTGACGCAAGTCCGATGCCAATGAAGCGGTGCGCCCCACCGGCCGGCGAATGGGGCTTCCCTCCATCGTGGCGTTTTTGGTAGGGGATGGATTGCGGACGTCCTGTGCTTGATTGCCCTCACCACGGAAGAAATGATGCCTTTCGCTCGAATTGCTAGCGTTGTCGCTGTTCTCCTCGTTGCCTCGATCGGGCTGCTTCATGCTGAGCCGCCCCACAGTCCGCCCGAATCCGGATCCGAACCGGCCGTCAACGGTTCGGGCCCCTTTGCAAACGGAAAAGTGATTCAAGCCGTCGGAAGCGGGACGATTGCGTCGCGTATGCTGCAAAAGGCTTCGTTTGAGGCTCCGAAAAATCAAATCAAGTTCGAGGTGCAGATTCTTTCGGTCGACTCGGAAACGCGTGACAAAATCTATGCCCAGCTGGGTGACCAAAAGGTGCAAACACAGATCACCAATGTGACCGACGCGTCCTCGGAATTGATCTCCGACGATGAACTGGCACTGGGCAGCCGGCACACGGTGACGACCAGCAGCATCGTGTCCAGCGCGGTGATCGATCCCGAACAGGCCGAACAGTTGTATGCATTGGCGAAAGAAAGTGAACACAGCAAGGTGATCGCTCGCCCCAATATGATCGCCGGCGATGGACAAACCGCTTCGATCGAACAGCAGGTGCAGCGTCCGTTCTTGTCCGAATTGAAAGAGATCCAGCACGAAGGCGAGACCGCCGTGCAGTCGGGGATTCACGTGCTCAGCGAAGGCACCGACGTCTCGGTCCTGGGCAACGTAGACGGCGACGCCCTGATCGTGCGGACCAAGATTCAACAGGCCCGTGTCGCTGACGTCCAGCAACATCATGTCTACGGCATCGGCGACGGCCAAAAGACGATCCAAGTGCCCAGCCACGAAGTGCGACAGGCAACGGCAACGGCAAAGCTATTGCCGAAACAGATTCTGTTGCTCGACCCGTACTTCCAGTCCACCGAACGGACCGACGTCAGCTCCGGCACACCGATGCTGTCCAACCTGCCGTACTTGAACAAGACGTTCAAGCAAACCAAGCCGAAAGCCGTTACGATGAACACGATCGTGTTGCTGAAAGCGAAACGGTTGTAGCAGAAGTCTTAAGGCGACGAGCGGAAAAACCGTGTCGCGATTGCAAAACGTGGACGGGGATTTGACGGAAACCAGGCCATGTCGCGAATTGGGAAACTGTTGATTTTGTTGGCGGGTTTGCTCGTCGCGTTTCCTTTCTTGTATCCACTGATCCGTACCTTCTTTCGCGGTGACGCGGTCGTCGTGCGACCGCAGTCCGATGCATCGAACCGTGCGGATGGCCCCGGATCGTCCACGACGACGTCTCGCGTTGCCCGGGACGCCGATTCCCGATTGGGGGTCACCGAACCGGATTTGCCGAGCCCTGATCTTGTTGCTCCAGCGATCGAGTTGTCCCAGACGGACGGGCAATCGAACCTACGACTGGTTTTGCACATGGCAGGGGCACCACGAGAATCATTTCAGCTACTCGTCGGTGCCGCTGGACGATCCTCTGTGCATACCGAAAAGCCGATCCTCGCCAGCCCCCGCGGACGCAACGTGCAATTTTGGGATCTGGAAACCGGATCGCTGATCGACACACGGCGGATCGATCCGACGGCAGACCATACGTTTTTCACCAGCGCGAGCTATTCCCCGGATGGTCAGCTGATCGCCCTCGGGTCTCCCTACGGCCCGATGCGATTGTTGCGTCCCGACGACGATTCCCTGGTGCCAATTCCAACCGATCGCAGCATCAATGCGGATCGGATCGCGTTTCACCCCGACGGCCAGCGATTCGTGGCTGTCGGTGAGCGTACCCCGGAAGGACGCAACATTCCCAACGCTCACTGGGTCGATCTCGGCAACGAGCAAGTTCATCAATTGGTGCCCGATGATGTTACGGTGGTCGATGCCAACATCAGTGACGACGGAGCGTCCATCGCGATCGCAGGTATGGAAGCGCTTTCAATTTACGACACGCCGTCGCTGGAACGGCGAGTGCGATTTCCGCTCGCCGAGCAACCGACGTTCGTGACCCCCAGCCCGGACGGAAACTGGATCCTCGGATTGTCCAACGGGAATGTGCGAATCTGGTCCGAAGCAACCGCGGGGTTTGTCGCCGAGGGGAATCTCGACACCGGCCACCGTCCCGTGATCGCCATCGACCGATTCGACGACAGCAATCGGTATTGCGTGTTGACGGGCGAGGAAGAGATCTTGATCTGGGACCGTGATACCGGATCGACGCGTGTGATCGGGCACCACGATACCGCGCACCACGTCCGAGCCCTCGCTGGGCAACAGGGCGTCATCACCGTCGGATACAACAACGGCACACGCATTTGGCCCCTGCCAAGCGTGGAAGCGACGGCCCCGCAGTCCGCTGACGCGACTGCTGACGATGAGATGTTGGCGTGGTCAAGGGGCGCGGTTTCATCCGACGGTTCAACCATCGCGGCGGTCGGTAAGTACGTCCACGTCTGGAATGCCAGCGATGGGAAGTGCTTGGCAACGTTTGAACCCAAAACGCGCTGGATCCACGACGTTCACCTGTCGCCCGATGGATCGTTGATCGCGTTGGTCGGGCAGGGATTGACGACGGAGGTTTGGTCGGTGACCGAGGGACGCCCGTTTGCCGACTATGCCGATCCCACGGGGGAATCTCGATGGCCCGCCAACATCGATCGTCATTCCCGCTGTGTTCGTTTTTCGGATGACGGCCAGCGATTGTTGGTGGCCGAGCAGGACGCACTTCGAATCTACGATGTTCAATCGCGTGAGCGTGTGATCGAATTGGCTGAAGTCGCACGACAAACCGGTACCGTCCGGATCTCGATGATCCAAGCAATGGACGTTCACGAGCAAAGTGGACGGATCGCGTTGGCACAAACCGGCCGCGTGGTGATTTGGGATCCGGAAAACGAGCGTGTCTTGAAAACAGTGCAAACCCGCGGCTCTGTCGACTCGGAACACCCAGGTGTGTTCTTTTCCAAAGACGGAAAACGAATCGCCGTCGGCCATCTGTACCGGCTTGCGGTCTACGACATCGATTCAGGACGCGTCGTCGACGAATTGCGATCACATTGGGTGCACGGCAGATGGGGTGATGACTGGTTGGTCAGCGATCGCGCTGGCCAATTGTCGCGGTGGTCGTCGGCAACCGAACCCGGTGCGGCGTACGAACGGGGACGTCGCAGCCCGAATTTAGAGCCCCTGATGAAAACGCACGGCCAACTCAAGAGCATTGCGTTGACGGACGATGGACTGATGGTGATTGTCGATCAGGGCGAGAGTCCCCTGGTGTATCGCAAGTAGCGCGTGCCGCTGCCCCCTTTTCTGCTCGACAACGTAGCTACCTTCGCCAGAAGGTGGTTCCCGGACATTTCCCACGCTCGCATCGAGCCTAGCGACAAGTAGGGCGTGCCTCTCCAGCTTGGTTTTCCGGTAGTGGACGAGGCGACGAGTCCATTCGGATTGCGCACTGCGAGGACTCGTCGCGTTGTCCACTACCATTTACTTTGATTTCCAAACCGGGTCATGATGCGGCTCGCTGGCGGATTGGAACCAGCGGGTGAGCGTCATTTTTTGGCGGGTGTAAAAGTGGACGCCCTCGGTGCCTTGGATGTGCAGGTCACCGAAAAACGAATCGTTCCAACCGGTGAACGGCAACCAGGCCATCGGCGCGGGCACGCCGACGTTGATCCCGATCATGCCGGCATTGAAGTGACGTTTAAATTCGCGCGCCGAGTACCCGTCACGGGTGAAGATCGACGCGCCGTTGCCGAACGGACACGTCTTTCCGATCGCCAGGGCCTGCTCAAGCGATTCGGCACGGACGACCGACAACAGCGGCCCAAAGATTTCTTCTCTCCACAGCGGCATGTCGGTTGTGACTTGATCGACGATGCTCGGTCCCAGCAGAAAGGATTCTCCGGCGTCGACATCGCGACCGTCCAGAACGACCTTCGCGCCGACCTGCCCGGCGGTGTCTAAATATCCGGCGACGCGATCGCGGTGATCGGCGCTGATCACCGGCCCCATTTCCGACGCATCGTTATTGTCGGTGGGCGCGACGTTCAACCGATCGGCCACGCCCACCAATTGATCCAACAACGGGTCGCCGGCCGAACCGACGGCGATGGCGACCGAACCGGCCATGCAGCGTTGGCCGGCGCACCCGAATGCCGACGCCGCGAGCGCCTGGGCCGATTGTTCGATGTCGGCGTCCGGCATGATGATCAAATGGTTTTTTGCACCGCCGGCCGCTTGAACGCGTTTCCCCGCCGCCGTTCCGGTCTGGTAAACGTGTTTGGCGACCTTGGTCGAACCGACGAAGGAAACGGCGGCGACCTGATCGTGCTGCAGCAATGCATCGACCACCTCCTTTCCACCGTGGACCAGATTGATCACGCCGTCGGGCAGCCCGGCTTCGATCAACAGTTCGACCAATCGAATCGCACTCAGCGGCACCTTCTCGCTGGGCTTGAGTATGAAGGTGTTGCCGCAGGTGATCGCGATCGGAAACATCCACAGCGGGACCATGTTGGGAAAGTTGTAGGGCGTGATGCCCACGCAAACGCCCAGCGGGTGTCGGTTCGTTTCGCCGTCGACATTTTCGGCGATTTGCGGAAACGTGTCTCCAGCCAGCATCACCGGGACGCTGCAAGCGAACTCGACCATCTCCAGGCCCCGCTGGACTTCGGCGCGGGATTCGCCGGCGGTCTTGCCGTGCTCCCGCGTCACCAGCCGGGCCAGTTCGTCGAAGTGCCGGGCGATCAATTCGCGGTAGGCGAACATCACCCGAGCCCGCTCGACGACCGGGGTTTCGGCCCACTGGCCAAAGGCATCCCGCGCCGCGGCGACGGCGGCGTCGACGTCGGCAGCCGAACCGAGGGGCGTCCGGGCGATCGTCTTTCCGGTCGACGGATTGAAAACGGCCGTTGAATCCCTGTCCGTGCTGCTGGGGATCCATTGCGCCCCGACCCGCAGTTTCACCACCGGTGCTTCGCCACTCATCATGACCTCCTGGTTGGTTCCATTGAAATCGCTCGCTGCTGAGCCGGCCTGACTCGCCGACCTGGTGGGGCGGTCGCAAACACGTCTCGGGTAAACGCCCGGACTTTGCTAAGCTTAGCGGCGAGACAATCGAAATGGGATAGGAATCGACAGGCTGGAAGCCTCTCCCACACCGGACGACAGGCTGGCAGCCTCTCCCACACCGGTCGACAGGCTGGAAGCCTATCCCACACCGGATGACAGGCTGGCAGCCTATCCCACGTTTGGCAACAAGGAATTTGACTGATGGCACGAATTGTTCGCGGGGCGTTGATCCAGACCAAGCTTTGTGAACCGGCGACGTCGCCGGTGAAACGGATCAAGGCGTCGATGATCGACCTGCACGTCGATCTGATCGCCCAGGCCGCCGACCAAGGCGCCCAGGTCTGCTGTTTGCAGGAATTGTTTTACGGCCCGTACTTCTGCGCCGAACAGGATGCGAAGTGGTACGAGATGACCGAACGCGTGCCCGATGGCCCGACGACGAAGCTGATGATGCAGTTGGCCAAGAAGCACGAGATGGTGATGATCGTGCCGGTCTATGAAGAAGACCTAACGGGAGTCTATTACAACGCCGCAGCGGTGATCGATGCCGACGGCTCGTACCTGGGCAAATTTCGCAAGATCCATATCCCGCACTGCAGCCCCGGCTTCTGGGAAAAATTCTATTTCCGCCCCGGCAACCTCGGCTATCCGATCTTCGACACCCGGATCGGCAAAGTTGGCGTCTATCTCTGCTATGACCGACACTTTCCCGAAGGCGCCCGATGCCTGGGGCTGGGCGGAGCGGAAGTGGTGTTCAACCCCAGCGCGACGGTGGCCGGGTTGAGTGAGTACTTGTGGAAACTGGAACAACCGGCCCACGCCGTCGCCAACCAATACTTCGTCGGCGCGATCAACCGTCCCGGCACCGAAGCCCCATGGAATATCGGCCAGTTCTACGGACAGAGCTATTTTTGTGACCCGCGCGGACAGTTGTTCGCACAGAGTGAAAAACGCGACGAGACCGACATCGTGATCGGCGAAATGGATTTCGACATGATCCGCGAAGTCCGCAACACCTGGCAGTTCTTCCGCGACCGCCGCCCGGAAACCTACGACGCAATCACAGATCTATAGTGGGATAGGCTTCCAGCCTGTCAAATCCAGTGGGATAGGCTTCCAGCCTGTCAAATCCAGTGGGATAGGCTTCCAGCCTGTCAAATCCAGTGGGATAGGCTTCCAGCCTGTCAAATCCAGCGCATGACAGGCTAGAAGCCTATCCCACAGTGATCCAGCGCATGACAGGCTAGAAGCCTATCCCACAGTGATCCAACGCATGACAGGCTAGAAGCCTATCCCACTTTCGTTCACTTCAGAGGGAATCATGGAATACTCGGGTTTGATTCGCCGACGCCACCTGCCACACATCGACGTCGAAGGCAAGCCGTATTTCGTGACCGCATGTCTCGACGGAAGTCTTCCGGCGGCGGGACTGTCAAAGCTACGCCGATACCGCGAGTGGCTACAGGAGCGTCCGAAACCAGACTCGCTCTCCGAACAGGACTGGGAACTCAAAAAGCATAAACTTGTTTTCAAAATGATGGATGACCTCCTCGACGGACAATGCCCCGTCGAACATCTCAAGGACGAACGATTGGCGAAAATCGTTTGCGACGCGTTCGTTCACTTTTCCGAAGAACGATATTCTCTGATGGCGTACGTTGTCATGCCTAGCCACCACCACTGGATGTTCCTGCCAAAACCTAATTGGGTCGCAGACTTCATCAAAGCTCAACGTTCGAAGAAGAACGACCGAACACCGCGCGAGGCGATCTCACATAGCATCCAGAGTTACACGGGAACGCAATGCAATCGAATGCTGGCGCAGAAGGGTAGTTTTTGGCAAACCGAAACGTTTGACCACTTCGCGAGAGACGAGGCGGAGGCGTCACGTATCATTCACTACATCGAGCAAAATCCTGTCAAAGCTGGGTTGGTGCAGAATGCCGTCGACTGGCCGTTTTCCTCGGCACCTGTTCGAAAGCGATTGTCGATCGAACCGGGTTTTCCCATTCCCAAACTAATGGGATAGGCTTCCAGTGTGGGATAGGCTTCCAGCCTGTCATCCCCAGTGGGATAGGCTTCCAGCCTGTCATCCCCAGTGGGATAGGCTTCCAGCCTGTCAAATCCAGCGCATGACAGGCTAGAAGCCTATCCCACAGTGATCCAGCGCATGACAGGCTGGAAGCCTATCCCACAGTGATCCAGCGCATGACAGGCTGGAAGCCTATCCCACTTTGATCCATGCGAAACAATATCATTTACGGACTGGATGATCGCCCGCCGCTTGGCAAAGCGGTGGTGCTGGCGATGCAGCATGTGCTGACCATGTTCGGTTCGACCGTTGCTGTGCCCTTGTTGCTCGGTCCGGCGATGGGCATGGACACCGCCGCGATCGCGCTGTTGATTTCCAGCGTGATGCTCTGCTCGGGCGTCGCGACGTTGATCCAAGCGACCTTCGGCTCTCGTTTGCCGATCATCCAAGGGGTCAGTTTTTCGTTCCTCGCGGCGTTCTTTATGATCATCGCGACGATCCATCCCGAAGGCGAAACCGTTACGCCGGGGGCGGCGATGCCCTACATTGCCGGCGCGATCATCGTCGGCGCGGCGTTCGAAATCGCGATCGGATTCAGCGGGTTGATGGGCCAGATCCGTAAGGTCCTCTCTCCGGTGGTGGTCGGCCCGGTGATCATGCTGATCGGATTGGCGCTCTACTCAGCCGGCGCGCCGATCGCCGCGGCCCACTGGCCGATCTCGATTTTAACGATGGTCCTGATCACGGTGTTTTCGTTCATCTGGTCGCGCCACCATCTGGTGTTCCAAATGTTCCCGATGCTGTTGGCGATCCTCACCGCGGTTGGGGTCTGTGCCCTGTGCACGTTCCTTGGGGTTTTCGGTCCCGACCATCCGGCGCGGCCGAACCTGGATGCGTTTGAGCATTCGCCTTGGTTTCGCACTCACGACGTGTTCCTGCCTTGGGGGATGCCCAAGTTTAAACTCGGCTTCATCGTCGCCGTGGTTGCGGGGTACTTGGCATCGATGATCGAAAGTTTTGGGGACTACCACGCCTGTAAACAGATGGCCGGCGGGGGAGACCCGACGCCCGAGGAGATCTCCAGGGGGATCGGGTGCGAGGGCATCGGATGCGCGTTGACGGGGGTCTTCGGCGGATTCAGTTCGACGTCCTATTCGGAAAACGT
The DNA here is from genome assembly GCF_014154935.1 of Stieleria mannarensis. Taxonomy (GTDB): domain Bacteria; phylum Planctomycetota; class Planctomycetia; order Pirellulales; family Pirellulaceae; genus Stieleria; species Stieleria mannarensis. Next base: position 75,060 of record NZ_JACEHH010000034.1, on the reverse strand, counting down.
CGGATTGATCGGATTGACCAGGGTCGGGTCACGATATGTCGTTCAGATCGGGGCCATCATCCTGATCTTGCTGGGACTGTTTGGGAAATTCGGGGCGTTGGCCGCCGCGATCCCGCAACCGGTCGTCGGCGGGTTGTATTGTGTGATGTTCGGGTTGATCTCCGCGGTCGGGATCCGCCAATTCGCCAGGGCCGATCTGTCCAGCGACCGCAACCTGTTTATCGGCGGATTTGCATTGTTCATGGGAATCAGCGTGCCGTACTATTTTGCCAATGGCGGATCCGAAACCGTCCAAGCGACGTTCATCGACGGGCTGGACGATGTGATCAACGCGATCGGACAAACGGGGATGGCGGTCGCAGCCATCCTTGGCATTGCGCTCGATAATCTGATTCCCGGGACGCGTCGAGAGCGCGGCCTGGAGCCGCAGGAACCTTTCACGGAGCAATCGTGATGACCGGTGACGACCTGCCCCAAGTTCAATTGCCGCACGTTCAATTGCCTCTTTGCAATCACCAGCCGCGACCGTATGACGGTCCGTCACGCGACCAGGTGCTGGCGATGCGTCATCAATACGTCAATCCCGGCGTTTTGACGTATTATCGCGAACCGCTGATGATCGTCGAAGGCAACATGCAGTACCTGTGGGACGAAACCGGCAAACGCTACTTGGATGCGTTCGCGGGGATCGTCACGGTTAGCGTCGGGCATTGCCATCCGCACGTCGCCGATGCGGTCAAATCTCAAGCGGGCCGGTTGCAGCACACAACGACGATCTATCTGCACCCGACGATCGCCGAATTGGCCGCCAAGCTGGCGTCGAAAATGCCCGCCAACCCCGACGGGCTACCGCTCGATCGCACCTACTTTACCAATTCGGGCAGCGAAGCCAACGAGATCGCGGTGTTGATGTCGCGCGAGTTCACCGGAAACCAAGACGTCATCGCGCTGCGCAACGGCTATCACGGCGGAACCACGACCGCGATGGGCATGACCGCCCACGGGACGTGGAAATTTCCCAGCAATCCGCAATCGGGGATCACCCACAGCGTGCCGGGCTACTGCTATCGATGCCCCCTGGGACTGCGGTATCCCAGTTGCGATGTAAAATGTGCCCACGACATCAAGAACGTCATCGAGTATCAGACGCCGGGGCAAATCGCCTGCTTCATCGGCGAACCGATCCAAGGGGTCGGCGGTGCCGTGGTCCCGCCGCCGGAATTCTTTTCGATCGTGTACGACATCGTGCGGCAGCACGGCGGGCTGTGCATCGCCGATGAAGTCCAAGGCGGTTTTGGACGCACCGGTAAACATTACTGGTCGCACCAAAACTGGGACGTCAAGCCCGACATCATCACGATGGCCAAAGGAATCGGCAACGGCGCGCCGCTGGCCGCAGTGACGTCGAACGCCCCCGTGGCGGCAACCATGACCAATCGAATCCATTTCAACACCTTCGGCGGAAACCCCGTTTCGATGGCCGCCGGATTGGCCACCATGGAAGTGATCGATGCCGAGGGGATCCAGGAAAACGCGGCCGCGATCGGCGACTATCTGATCGATGGCTTGACCGAATTAAAAGACAAACATCCCTTGATCGGAGACGTTCGCGGGCTGGGACTGATGCTGGGCGTCGAACTGGTCAAGGACCGAATGACCAAGGAACCGGCCTCGGACGCCGCCGCCGAACTGATGGAACGGGCCAAACAACGCGGACTGATCCTGGGCAAAGGCGGATTGCACGGCAACACCATGCGGATCAAACCGCCGATGTGCATCGACAAGGACGATGCCCAGTTCCTGTTGGCGACGATCGACGAATGTTTAACCGAAATCGCAGACTAGTGGGATAGGCTTCCAGCCTGTCGACAAGCACACTGCGTGATTATCCGGCCGATCTACAACATTTGATTCAAGACCACACCGATGCCGACACTCGAAACCACCGTCAACGGAATCAAGTTTCCCAATCCCTTCGTGATCGGATCCGGGCCGCCGGGGACGAACGCGCGGGTGATCTGCCGCTCGTTCGCCGACGGCTGGGGCGCGTCGAGCGCCAAAACGGTCAGTTTGGACGCATCCAAGGTCATCAACGTCGCCCCACGCTACGGGCGATTAAAAGACAACTCCGGTGAACCATACGGCTGGGAAAACATCGAACTGATCTCCACCATGTCGTTTGACCAGTGGATCGACGAGTACAAGCGAGTCAAAGATGCCTATCCGGACAACGTCTTGATCGCGTCGATCATGGAAGAGTTCAACAAGGACGCCTGGTTCGAGATCATCCAGCGCTGTGAAGCCGCCGGCGTGGACATGTTCGAATGCAATTTCTCCTGCCCCCACGGATTGCCCGAACGAAAGATGGGCGCCGCGATGGGTGAAGACCCGCACGTTTTGAGTGAGGTTTGTGGGTGGGTCCGTGCCGCAACGAAAAAACCGGTGTGGGCCAAGATGACGCCCAATGTGACCCGGATCGAAGACCCGTCGCGGGCCTGCCTGGCCGCGGGCATCGACGGCATCACCGCGATCAACACGATTCGCAGCGTCATCGGCGTCGACTTGGAAACGCTACGGCCGATGCCCACGGTCGAAGGTTACAGCACGCCGGGAGGCTATTCATGCAAGGCGGTCAAACCGATCGCGCTGCGGATGAACATGGAGATCGCCACGTTGATCCGCGATGAGTTTCCCGGCCGCACTCTCTCGGGGCTCGGTGGCATCGAGACCGGTGAAGACGCCGCGGAGTTTTTCTTACTCGGTGCCGACACCGTTCAAGTCTGTACCGGTGTGATGAAGCACGGCTACAAGCTGGTCGAAACCATGAAGGAACAATTACTGGCCTTCATGGAAAAGCACGGCTTTGAAACGATCGATGATTTCAAAGGGAAAGCGCTGCCCTACTTCACCACCCACGCCGATCTGGTCCGGCGTCAGGCGGAGGCGAAAGCGGAGAAGGCCGAAGCCAAGGCCAAGCAGAACGGCGGAATCACGACCGACGAAAACTGGGACGGCGACGACTTCGTCAAACAGTCCGACGACCTGGTAGGTTAACCCTGCCGTCGCCGCGATCAAGGAACAGGACCGGCACGTGGGGATGCTGGCTGCAATTGCGGATCAGCCGTACAGTCGATTGGCCATCGCAATCGTCTGGCGACGTCGACAACACGACCGCGTCCGGCTTTTCAAAGCGTGACAGCTCGTACAGCACCGTCATCGCATCGGAGGTATGCGTGACTTCAAAACCTTCGGCCGACCATTGGGCCGCATGATCGTCATCGGGTGCGGCGAGGAGGACGACGGAGCGGGAGTGCTGCGTGGCTCGCTGGTCCGCGGAATTGGTGTAATTCACCGTCGCTTCGGCCACCCCACCGGCAACCGCCCGGTCGTCGACACGGTCTACCCGCGATGGCGTTTCACGACGATTCGATTCATGACCCGATGCACCGTAGCGCAGCGCGTCGAGTTCGGCCAGGGCTTCACCGAGGGCGATCAATGCCGGTTCGGTGTGACCGGCGGCAAGCTCTGCTTGCGCGGCCTTCAGCTTTTCAGTCGCCGCGTTGATTTCGTCTTGGATATGCGAAACCACGTCCCGACGTATCTCAGGGGAACCCGGTTCACCGGTCACCGGCGTCGAACCGCCCTTTCCCATTTCGTGACGACAGATCCGGATGTGCCTGGGGGCATCGATGGCCAATGTGGCACGCGAACGTGTCAGTTTCACCACTTCGACCGAAATCCCCAACTCGGGAAAGTCGATGCGATCATTTTCACGACGAGAGAGCACAAGCATGGCAGACTCCATTTACATTTTCACCGCGAAAACGATCCATTCGTCGCCGCAGTGGAACAATGGTGAAGCACCCATGCTTCGGTTTCACGTCAGCATAACGCAACGCCGAAAACCAGAAAACACCAGTATTTTGAACCACATCCGACGATCGGCGTAGAAACAACGGCTTCTCACCAATCCACCATCAATCGGCATCCCCCGAGGAAAGACGTGGAACCTCTCGCCCACACCCATCGACCGGAGCAACTGGCGAAGGTTTTACGCAAGGTCCTGTTTTGGGGTTGCGTGATCGTTTCGGCGAAGGTGTTCTTGGCGATTCTGTATCAGTACCGCTGGTATTTTCCGCCGGATTTTGACGCCTCGCCGTTTCTTGCCGGACGCCGATTCACTTTCGTTGGTCTCTATCGCGGGGCGTTCTATCTGCACTTGGTGGCCGGACCGACGGCCCTGATTCTGGGCACGGTTTTGATTTTCAGCGGCGGCAAGACGCGTTGGCGGCGTCTTCACGCGATGCTCGGTAAAACACAGTTCGTGGTCGTCATCACGATGGTCGTCCCGAGCGGCTTGGTGATGTCGTTACAGGCTTATGCCGGGACCATCGCCGAAACCGGCTTCCTCGTGCAATCAATCCTGACCGGCGTGACGATTGCGGCCGCAGCGTACTTGGCGCGATCGGGCAAGATCGCGGCGCACCGTCGCTGGGCGACGCGTTGCTATCTGCTGCTCTGGTCGCCGTTGCTGTTACGCGTCGCAGCCGGATTGGTGATCGTGTCGAACCTGGAATCCGAGTGGACGTACCGCTTGAACGCATGGCTCAGCTGGCTCGTGCCCCTGGCGGTGTATGAGTTGGCTTGGGTGTCGTCTTCAGCAAAAAATCGGGCTGGGAAAAGAGATATCGCAACCGCTGGTGTTCCGGCGTTCGTCGCCCCCGGGTCGCTGCGAAGCAGCGGCGGGGAATCACCGAAAGGCTAGACACCAACGACCAACGCTTATGCCCGTGCCGTTTGCTCCTGAATCGTTTTGCAAATGAACTCAAGTCGATAGGAGACTCGTATGAACCGACATGCAAGATCAACAGGATTGACGCTGATCGAATTGCTGATTGTAATCGTGGTGATCGGCGTCTTGGTCGGACTGATGCTGCCGGCCGTTCGATCGTCGCGTGAAGCGGCCCGGCGGATGAGTTGTTCCAATAACTTCAAGCAAGTCGGACTGGCCTTTGAAAACTATCATTCCGCTTACAAACAGCTTCCGATGCAGATGGGCGGAACGTTTGATCCGTCGTCTGATTCGCAAGGCACGTCCCCGCCTGGCAACAACCGGTACCGCTTGAGCGCCCTAGTCGCCCTGCTGCCGTTTCTGAACCAACAACAGGCATGGCAGAGAATCGAAACTGGAATCGCGACGAGCGGCGACGTGGTTTACTCGCCGATGGGGCCGGCGCCCTGGACGCGTGACTTTGAACCTTGGCAAACGGATTACCCTGACTTTCGATGCCCCTCGGACCCGGGCGTCGGCTTTCCCGCCCACGGCCGCAGCAACGTTGCAGTCTGTCTGGGAGATGCGACCGACAGCATCGACACCGGGGCGACTCGTTGGAGCCGGCAAACGCAATCCTGGGTCACCGATCGCGGCGATGCGGTTGCCGCGTCCGGCCGCGGAGCGTTCGTCCCCAGGCAGGTGATGCGATGGGGTGACATTCTGGATGGACTCAGCAACACGATTCTGGCCGGGGAGATCAGCACCGACCTTGGCGACGGCGACAAACGCACGACCGGATCGCTATTGAATCCCTGGGACATGATTCATGATTCTCCGACGCTTTGTGAGAACCAGATTGATTCCGGGCGACCGATGTTCTGGAACGATGGTGACGAGGGTCCCGAAAACATTGGAGCTGCGGATCAAAAACGCGGCTTCCGTTGGGCCGATGGGGCGGCGTTGTACACGGGGTTCAATACCGTCCTGCCGCCCAACCGAGAGGTCTGCATGGCCGGCGGTGAGGCCGGGATCGGGATGTTGCCCGCGTCGAGTCGTCACCAAGGCGGGGCGCACGTGTTGATGGCTGACGGAGCGGTGGTGTTCATGACCGAATCGATCGACTGCGGTGATCCGACCGTGGGAACGGTCATCCTGGGCGGCGAGGGTCCACGCGCCCCCGATAGTCCCAGCCCTTACGGTTTGTGGGGTGCTCTGGGCACACGCGGCCAGGGCGAGGTGATCGAGGAACAACTGAATCGGTAACACCGCGTCGACCGTGCATGCACCAGCCTGATCTTGGGGTGCGCTATCGCGCCCCCAAGCTTTGTTGTGACACGCCGCTGGCGTGCAACCGCGACGCGGTTGTGTTGTAATTGCTTCACGCAACGCAACGTGAAATTCACCCGCAATAGATTTCACGGCCCTCCGCGACCCTCCCTGGAAGGGAGGGTGACTTACTTGATGAATGGTTCCATCTCTTAACTTGATCCGTATGCAGGCGAGCGAAGCGAGAGGAGGAGTAAACGGTGAGTTGTGGTACAGAGGTTCGTCCTGCGGTCGCGTCAAATTATTCAAGACCGTATGAATTGCAACCGATACCCGCCTAATGATTCAATCGATCCAGCAATCGCTGAATCTTCCAGTGGGTCATTGTTGTGGTCGAGAAGACCAACCAGTGGCGATCGCGAATCGTCGTTCCGGTGATCGTTGAGTTTCCGCCGAGAGCTTCCCAGGTGTCGGGATCGACGTTGGTTTCGATCAGGTTGACCAGCGTGTCGAAGTCGGCATAGACCTCGTTGTTGCTGGGCAACGATTGGCTCCGTCCCCACGACGCCAGATGCCGCATGTCGACCAGCGGAGTCACGTCATAGATCCGCGTCGCCAAATCCTCCTCGGCTGCCTCCACCGTCGTGAGGACCACTTGGCCGCGCACGATCATCAGCGTTAAATCCAAGTTCCTCAAGTGATTCATTAACGTGGCGATCAAACTGGGGCGACCGTGCAATTCAACTCCTTCGCTCCGGTCCCACCATCGGGCCGGTTTGGATTCTCGCTGTGAAGTGATCCGACTGCCGTTGACCATCACGCCCGCACCGATGGGCGTGTCCACCTCAAGACCGATTTCTTCCAACGCTCGACGATCGAGCATGACGAGGAACAACTCACTCAAGTCCTCCGCAATCTTGCTGATCGGCATATTCGCCCTCCACTGAAACGGCGACTCTTTCATCAACGCGATCGCGATCGCTCGCTCTTGCTTTGCACTCATCAGCGGATCGCAAGGAAACGAAACCACCGCGCCGCCGGCCTTGGTTGTCGAGGATCGAGTGATCTCCTCACTCAGGCCCGGGCTGAGCCAATGGTGCGAGCGATCGGTTGCCTGCGCGAGCAACAGAGTCGGCGACAACGAGAGCAGGATCAAAAACGCGATGAGTCTCATGAAGGTCGTGCTCCACTTGTGGGATAGGCATCTTGCCTGTCATCTCCAACCGGTCGGGAATCAGAAGCGATGGTCTTTCATCACTGCACTTGGCATGCCGAATGCATCACCACCTTGTTGCACGCAAAACCGAAAGTGGAACGTTCGATTTCGCGTCGCAGTCATTCAAACAACTGTAGCGTTTCGCTACAGCCGGCTCCCCAGCGAGGTTCAAACATGCAAGCGATCATCCGATTTCTCAGAACCGCCGTCTTGCTCCGCACGATTGTGTTTGCATCCAGTGTGTCGATGCCGCTTGCCAGTGTTTCCGCTTCTGCTCAAGAGCAGGCTTCTGTGGTCGAGGTGGACAGTCCCATCGCCGCGGTCACCGTCTTTCGCCGCCAAGCCAACGTGGTCCGCGAGATCGAAATTCAACCTTCCAATGCCCCTCAAGTGATTCGCGTCACGGGGTTGCCGAAGACCATCCGCGATCAATCGGTGCGTTGGGAATCCGATGCCGGGATCACGGTGCGTTCGCTGCGTGTCACACCCCACCAGATCAAAGTGGACCAGGCGGCGAAGAAAGCATGGGCGGAGGAAATCGCGAAACAAAACCTGGCGATTCAAGATGCAGCGCACGAAGTTGCCGTCATCGAACAAGACCTCGAGACGATCGAGGACCTGGTGGAGTTTACTGCCGCAAAGACGAACAAGGGGCTCGGCGAATCCAAGCTGGAAGTCGAATCCGTCACGGCAATCGCAGATTTTGTGATGCAGCGTCGACGCATGCTCGCCAAAGAGTTGCACGGTGCACGACAGGAATTGCAATCGCTGCAGGATCAACTTGACGCAAGCATTCAAAAAGCCCAAAGAGAATCGGAGTCCAAGCCCGAGGCTACCTTCGATGCCGTGTTGATGGTCGATTCACCGCGCGGCGGGACGTTGCGATTGAGCTACTGGGTGGACGAAGTGTCCTGGCAACCGCAGTACAGCATTCACGCGACCACGGGCCGGCAGGGCGAAGATTCGTTTGTCGTTCAGCTCGATGGGACCGTCTCGCAGAACAGCGGCGAAGACTGGCGAGGGGTTCGGTTGGCATTTTGCACGGGAGTCCCCAATCTACAGGCGGCTACACCGCTGTTGGTGCCGCTGCGTGTTTCGGTGGATCAAGCGACCGGCGATGGTGACGCCAGGAGCGGGGCTGTCATGTCGCGGCAATCGGCCGCCGCCCCCGCTTGGGAGGACCCCGCGCTTTGGCAGCGGAACCTAGCCCTGAACACCGAAGCGGCTGGCCGCCAAGTGGTCGAAATCAATCGACGTCAAAGCGTGCAGCGTGAACTGGCCGACGATGCCAGCACCAATTTGGCCGACGAAACCTATCGTGTTGCGACGCCGATCGACGTGGCCGACCAGACCGCCGAGCAAGCGATCACGATTCTGCGCTGGGACATCACCAGCCCGATCTATCGCGTTGTCACGCCGCTGTTGAGCAGTTTCGCCTATCGCGAAGCGGCATTGGAAAACCAACTCGGCCAAAGCTTGGTCGGCGGCGAGGCGACGGTCTTCCTGGATGGACGATTTGTCGGCCGGACCACGTTGCCGCCGACGGCCGCTGGCGGCGAATTCGCCGTCGGACTGGGAGTCGATCGGCAAGTCCGTACGCGACGTGAATTGCTCTCACGCGATGAATCGATCCAAGGCGGCAACCGACTGTCGCGACTCGAGTACCGACTGGTCATCAACAATTACCACAACGACGAAATCGACATCCGGTTGTACGATCGCATTCCGATCACCAGCGATTCAGGAACCGTCAACGTCGTCACCGATTCAGGTTCGCTGGGCCAACTCTCCGGCGACGCCAAGTACCTGAGGATGCAGCGCCCGACGGGAATCCTGCGATGGGATTTGACGATCCCCGCCAAGCGATTCGGCAGTAACGCCTACGATCATCACTATCACTACACGATCGAAATGGACCGCACACAATCGATCATCAGCAACGACGTCGTGCAACAAATGCAAAACGACCTGCGTTTCAACCAGTCCGGCGGAGGAGGAATGGGAGGCGGGATGGGAGGTTTCGGCGGCGGCGGTTCTTTTTAGCCCGCGGAATCCCATGCCAGCGGGAAGCGTCAGCGAGCGGCCCGTGGATCCACTCCACCACCATCGCCCGCCACTGGCTCACGCCACGTGCTGGCATGACCACCGCTACTGGATCCGGGATTGCCCGATCAGTTGTTTGACGATTTCGGAGCGCCGGCCGGTCTGTTGCAAAATTTGGCGTTGGCGATCGGCCCAATCCAGTCGGCCGGCGATCTCTCGGACCATCAACAATTCGGATTCGCAGTTCAAGTCTTGCGCGACGCCGCGCAGTTTGCTGAGCAGCCGTTCGACGATTTCCGCGACGGTTCGTTCGGAATAGTCAAACGTGTCGACCAGAGTCGCGGCGACTCCGTAGCGAGCGGCCCGCCATTTATTCTGTCGCACCATCATCGGGTGACAATCGAATTGATAGGTCCCTTCGTCGATACGATCGCTGAGGTATTTGACCAGGCACTGGACCAGTGCGGCCAGCGCGCAAACGTGGTCCATGTTCCCGGGCATGTCGCACATCCGGACTTCGACGGTGCCGAAGTTGTGGTGCGGTCGGACGTCCCACCAGATCTCTCGAATCGTGTTGATGAACCCGGTTTCTTCCATGTGATTGACCAACCACACGTACTCGCTCCAGTTCCGCATCAGCGTCGGCAGACCGGCCGTGGGCAATCCCTCCATGACTTTGCTGCGGTGGGAATGCAGTCCGGTATCGCGGTCTTCCCAATAGGGACTGCTGGCCGACAGAGCCAACAGCAGTGGCAGGTGCTGCATGATGCGATCGCAAATCATCACCGCCTTGTCACCGGAATCGACGCCGACGTGCACGTGCAACCCGAACGTGATCAACCGTCGCGCCATCTCCTGCAGCAACCGAACGAGCCCGCGGTAGCGTTCTTCGTCACTGACGATCTGTTCTTGCCACAGGCTGAAGGGGTGCGTCGCGCCCCACCATAGTCCAAGACCTAGCTGGTCGGCGGATTGCTGGACGGAGCGGAGTTTTCCGGAAAGGTCATCGCGTGTTTCAGCCACCGTGTCACAGACGCCGCTGATCACTTCGATGCACGACTGCATCAACTCGTGCTTGCACGACGCGGCGATATCGCCAGGCAATGTCGCCAACAATTCGTTGCTACGGCTGGCCAGTGCGTACGATTGACAGTCGACGATTCCCAGTTCCAATTCGACGCCGATGGTCTGTGTCGCATTCGAATGGAACTGAAACTTACTCATGACCGATCCGGGTCGAAGTAATTGATGATCGACGCTGCAAATAGTTTAGCGGCGTGTGCGATGGCATGTTCGTCGACGTCGAAATTTCCGGTGTGCAGTGGAGCGCTGCCGACCTGGTCGCCCGCGACCCCCAACCGGAACATCGCACCGGGGGCATGCTCCAGGTAGAACGAAAAGTCTTCGCTTCCCATGCTGGGCTGGTCGATCCAATCGACCGCGGCGGGGTTGAGGACCTGGGCTGCCGAATCGCTCAGCAAACGCACCAGCGCCGGGTCGTTCATGACGCCGGGCGCGGACGATCCGAGTCGCAAGCTGACTCGGCATCCGGTTTCCCGCGCCGTCGCTTCGCCGACGTCCTCCAAAACCTCCAACGTCCGCCGTCGTGCTTGAACGCCCAGCGACCGAAGGGTCCCTTTGATCCTGGCGTGATCGGGAATCACGTTGGGGCTGTGCCCGGCTTCGATCATGCCGATCGACAAGACCACGATGTCGTGCGCGTTGACCGCGCGATGGACGCGGCGGTAGGCGGATTGGACCCAGCGGGTGCAGGCATCGATCGGGTCGTTGGTTAAATGCGGCCGTGCCGCGTGCCCGCCATCACCGTCGAAATTGACCTCCAGCATGTCGCACGCGGCGGTCAGGTCGTGTTCGCGAAGGCCGATACATCCGACTTGACGGGTGGGATCGACGTGCAGGGCCAGGATCGCACCGACGTTGGACACGGCATGATGGTGAATCATGTGCAACGCACCTTCAGCGGTTTCCTCGGCCGGTTGCAAGATCGCCCGCGCCGCGATCGGCCACGGCAACGCACCGCTGCGCTGCAGGTGTGAAAGCAACTGCATCGCGGCGATGATCACGGTGGCGTGGACGTCGTGCCCGCAGGCGTGCATCACCCCGTCGACCGTGCTGTGGTAGGGCACCGATTTTTCGTCCTGGATCGGCAATGCGTCGATGTCACCACGGATGGCGATCCGCGGGTGATCGGCCAGCGACTTGTCGGTTACAAGATCGGCCGTCAATCCGCGTCCTTGGCCGGCGACGCGGACCGGCAAGTCCAGCTTGGTCAGTTCCGCTTTTAGAAACTGAGTCGTCAGCACTTCTTGCCCGGACAGTTCGGGGTGCTGGTGCAGGTGACGACGCATCGCGATCCAGCCGTCGCAAAGGACTTTGGCGGCGTCGTTGATGGCCTGGCCCCAACTGTCACGGTCGGCGGAAAGAAGGTCGGCCATGGTGATGCGAACAAATCCTCGACGACGCGTCCGTAGACGTCCGTCAATCGGAAATCCCGTCCGCCACAACGTTGCGTAAGTAGTCCGTAGAGCAAAATCCGCCCTCAACATAACCACTCCCCCGTCGCCGATCAAACCGAGCCGCTGTCGCCGCCCCGCCTGATTGGTGGGTGGCACGTTTTAGATTACGCACGCTGAATGCTGATTCGTTCGGCGCGGCGGTCGATGCAACCGAGTCAACCTGGTTTTCAATGTGTGTGTTGCACGATTGGGCAACGAACAATAGGCAAAACGATGGGGGCAAACGATCACAGGCTGATATTGTTTTGCCCCCATTGTTTCGCCAATCCTTCGAGAATAGGGCAGCGATCGTGTAATAGGACCAATAGGACGCATAGGACGTATAAGTCCCCTATGTCCTATTGGTCGGGGGCCCCGGTTGGTCGGGGGCCCCGGCGGGGAGGTCGCGAGGAAGGTCGACTGCGGCAATCGCTCACTTCGACTTCGCGTCGAGGATCTCCGCGGCCGCGCGCAGTCCGCTGTTCATCGCGCCCTGGATGCTGGGTGTTTCGCGGTGGTCGCCGCAAACATACAGGCTCGCCGGGGCTTTGACCCCAGAAATCTGATCGGCTCGCACGGGCTGCACCACGGGGTCCAGATCTATCTGCGGCAGTCCGTAGGGCACGCGGATGGTTTGAACCAGTTCCCATCGACTGGCTCCCTCACCGAACCAGCGCCGCGCCTGGTCGCGGACCGCATCGGCCAAATCCTCGGCAGGCCGGTCGGCCATCGAATCCGCGATGCTGATGGAAATCAATGCGCGGCCACCGGACGCGTACTCGGGCGCGATGTCGCTGAGCACGACGGCCGTACGGATCGGGCCTTCTTCGTCGCCACGCAGCATCAGCATTCTGCTCGACTCGGGCGACCGCTCGGCGACGAAGTACAACGTCGTGGCGTGATTCCACTGGGTGACCAACTCGGGGGCGTCGATCAATCGCGCCGCGGCGTTGCTTTCGGTCGCGACGACGACGGTTTCGGCATTGATGCTTGCGCCATCACTCAGGTGAACTCGATGCCGACGGTCGATGTGTTCGATCGACGTCACGGTCGTGTTCAGCCGCAGCGTCCCGCGTGGCAGCCCCTCGGCCAACTGTCGCGGGATGGCGGCCATGCCGTCGGCGGGGATCGCGATGTCGCCGGCGGCAAACATTCGAAACACGAATTCAAACATCCGGCTGGAAGTCGACAAGGATTCATCCAGAAAGACGCCGCCGAGAAACGGTCGAAAGAAGGCTCCGATCATCGCGTCGGAGAAGCCCAAATGACGAAGTCGCTGGTCGGTGGATTCGCCATCGCGGTGATACAGATCCTGCAACGTCCCCCGCCGAGATTGAAGCCGCGCCTTGGCGATCCGCAGTTTGTCCATCAAGGATCCGACGGAACTGGTCGCCGTGGACAGAATCTGGCCTGGGCGACGCCAGGGATCTCCCAGTCGCGTGAAACCGCCGTTCTTTCGAATCAAAGCCCCCGGCTCGAACGCCCGCAACCGCAATCCTTCATAATCCAACAACTCGCGACACGCCGGATAGGCCGTCAACAGGACCTGGAACCCGTGGTCCAATTTCAACCCGTCGACGATGTCGGTCCGGACGCGTCCCCCGACGCGATCGCTGGCTTCCAGCAAGGTGACGTCACGGCCGTGCTGGGTCAACCGTTTCGCGCACGCGAGTCCGGCGAGCCCCCCGCCGACAATCACCGTGCCGGCGTTCACCAAGCCTGCGGGCGAACCATTGGGATTCGGAGTCGTACCACTGTCGGATGGGGGTGTGTTCACGGTTCTTTTGACGGTTTGAAAGCAGGGGTGATCGCCGGACGGCGTTGCTGGACCGTGTCAATTCGATGTGAGCGTTTGCTTGCTGCGCAAACGCCGGCTCTCCCGGAGGGAGAGAATCTGAGTTGGCGGCCAAATCGCTCAGTCACACAAACGGCGTCCAGAGAAAGAGAATCGAATGCCGGTGATTGTCGCGTGATTGGTACATCCCAACCAGCCGGTGCGGTAATGCCGAGGCAATGCAGCGCGGGGAATTCTTCGTTTGCAGTGCACTGATTAAACTATGCGGCCCACCGGAACCTTCGTTACTCCGGCTATTTGAGTCCCCTTTTTCATTGGCCATCGATTCATGCGTGTCATCGTCACCGGGTCCAGCGGATTGATCGGATCAGCAGCCGTGCGTCATTGGGACGCTGCGGGTGACCAAGTCATCGGCATCGACAACGACATGCGTTCGACCTTTTTCGGCCCCGACGGCAGCACCAAGTGGAATCAGTCGCAACTGGAATCGGAAACCCGAAATTTTCGCACCGAAACCATCGACATCCGCGACCGAGACGCGATCCTGGATTTGTTCCAGAACGAACCTCCCGATCTGGTCATCCACTGCGCGGCGCAGCCGTCTCATGATAAGGCGGCGGCAATCCCCTTTTTGGATTTCGAAGTCAACGCGAACGGAACACTGAACCTGCTGGAAGCGACGCGTCGGCATGCGCCCGATGCCGTATTCTGTCACATGAGCACGAACAAGGTGTACGGCGATGCGCCCAACGAGCTGCCGTTGACGGAATTGCCGACGCGTTGGGACTACGCACGAGACGAGGATTACGACGGGATCGATGAAACCTGTCGCATCGACCAGACCATGCATTCGTTATTCGGGGCCAGCAAGACCGCGGCGGATGTGCTGGCCCAGGAATATGGAAAGTACTTCGGGTTAAAGACGGGCGTCTTCCGTGGCGGTTGTTTGACCGGCGCGAGTCACAGTGGCGTGGAATTGCACGGGTTTCTGAGTTACTTGGTGCATGTCGCGGTGACCGGAAAACCGTACACGATCTTCGGTTACAAGGGCAAACAGGTTCGCGACCAAATCGAGTGCAGCGATGTCGTCCGGGCGTTCGAAGCGTTCGCCAGGAACCCCCGCCCCGGCGAGGTCTACAACATCGGCGGCGGGCGTGAAAACGCGGCCAGCGTGCTGGAGTGCATCGCGTTGATCGAAGAGATCAGCGGGCATCGGATCGAGTACACGCTGGGCGATGAGAACCGAAAGGGCGACCACATTTGCTACATCAGCGATCTCGGCAAGCTGTGTCGTGATTACCCCGATTGGAAGATCCGCGTTTCGCTGCGAGAGATCATCACGCAAATGATCGACGCGGCCGAAGCCAAGGCACGGTGAGGGCAATCGGACAATCACGAGACAGCGTCGCGCGAACGTCCTTTTTCGACATAAGGTTCCTTTGGCCCGTCATGCTTTTTTCGGCAGTGGCCGCCCGAAGCCGGCGAGGGTCGCCGGTTGTTCGATTACGAGACGCCCGTGGCAATCATGAATTCATCCCCCACCACCGCGGAAGCCCCCCTCAGCACGGAAACGATCGCCGAGCATGGAGGTTTCGTCGGGACCACGCTCGGTGACGATGTTGCGTCGCTGATTCAATCGGCCGGGGGATACCGAGGCCCGGAGCGGCGTGCCAGCCGCCGGATCCCCCGCACACTTGAGATCACGGTACAACCGCTGGACGTCCAGTTGAACGAGTGGGCGAGTCCGTTTTTCGCGATCACGCGGGACGTCAGCCAGGGGGGGCTGGCCTACCTGAGTTCTCAAAAGGCGGATTTTGAAAAGGCCGTCGTGTCCTTGAACGACGGCATCGCGCCGGGCATCGTCTGCCGGATCTGCAACACGTCGCTGGTGCACCGTTTGGGCAAGGAAGAAGTCTGGCTGACGAACGTGCAATTCCTGCACATCCACCAACGCCGCAAGTAGGCCCCGCCGACACGGCGAGCTTTGCCGGAACGCAGCGGCCCGGTGGGATCCACGATCCCGTCTCGACCGGCGTGGAGATTGATTACAATTTCCGTTCGCCGCCGCCGGCACTGGATGATTGCAGGTGGTCGGCATGCTGCCCCACCCCCCCCCAATCGATACCAGAGCTGACATGCCCCGCATCGCCACCGCGTTTGCCGCCCTCGCCCTCGCCCTCCTCGCCTCCGCCGGTTTCTGCCAGGACGATTCGGCCAGTCCCACAGAATCCGTCTCCTTGTTTAACGGCAAAGACCTGACCGGTTGGATCGGCCGCGCCGATTTGTGGTCGGTCGAAGACGGCCAGATCGTCGGCCGGACCGTGGCCGAAAAGCCCCTGCAACAAAACACGTTTTTGATCTACACCGGCAGCGAGCCGAGTGATTTCGAGCTGACGTTCCAGTTCAAAATCGAAAACACGAATTCGGGCGTGCAGTACCGCAGCAAGATCTTGGACAAAGAAAAGTTCGTCGTCGGGGGCTACCAGGCCGACATCGATTTTTCCAATCGCTATGCCGGGATCCTGTATGAAGAAAAAGGCCGTGGCATCCTGGCCGAACGCGGTCAGTCGGTCACGATCGACGAGAAAGGCAAGAAGACCCGCGAGACGTTTGCCGACGGTGCCAAGCTGGGCAACGGCATTCACCCGGGCCAGTGGAATGAGTATCGCATCGTCGCCAAGGGCAACCACCTGCAACACTTCATCAACGAAACGATGACCGCCGAGGTGATTGACAACCAGGGCGAAAAATCCTCGTCGTCGGGCGTGATCGCGTTTCAATTGCACCGCGGCGACCCGATGGTGGTGCGATTCAAAAACATCGTGCTGCACCCGGCCAAGTAAATCACGTCGCGGCGTGGGATAGGCTTCCAGCCTGTCAACACACCGCTTCTGCCGCGACCACGCCTTGGCGACGCGCAGCGGCGACCTCCGCCCGCCCCGCTTTCCGATCGACTATGATTCGCTGAGGAGAATCCAATGAGCAAGTCGATCTGGGCCAGTGACGATCAAACCGAAACGCTGCTCGTCGCTGCGCGGTCGGGCGATAGTGAGGCCGTCAATCGGTTGCTGGAAAAGCACCGGGCACCGATCCGCCGACTGGTCGAACTGCGGCTGGATCGCAAGGTCCAGCGCCGTGTCGACGTCAGCGATGTGGTTCAAGACGTCATGATCGAAGCCAGCGGTCGGCTGGACAAATACCTGTCCGACCCCGCCATGGCGTTCCATCTCTGGTTGCGCCAGATCGCTTGGGACCGGATCATCGACACCTACCGTCGGCATCGTGTCAGTGCAAAACGGAACATGGACCGCGAGCAGCCGATGACGTCTCCGGCCGGCCCGGATCAGTCGACGATGGAGTTGGCGGTCCAACTGCGCGACCCCGGGCTGACACCCGCGACGGCCGCGACGCAACGCGAGATTGCCGCCAAGGTCGAGCAGGCGATCGAGCGGATGAATGATCAGGATCGCGAAATCATTCTGATGCGTCACTACGAACACCTGTCCAATCTGGAAGTCGCCGAGGTGTTGGGGGTGAATCCGCCCGCGGCCAGCATGCGTTATTTGCGCGCCGTCCGCCGGCTTCGCGAGATGCTTCAAGAGGAAGACGAAGCATCACCGGCCGGCCAGTCAGCTAACAGCCAGTCAGCTAACAGCCAGTCAGCTAACAGCCAGGAGCTGCCGCGGTGAGCGGCCTGTCGGCGGACGCGGAACAGCGGCTGGCGGACCTGTTGGCTGACATGACCGATGCGATCTGCCGCGACCAACCGATCGATTTCGACCGAGTCTGTCGCGAAAACCCGGATCTGGCAGACGAACTGCGACAGTTGTGGGCCGCCGTGCTGGTGACCGACACCGCCGGCAACGCGTCGGACCAACGCCCTGCGGCACCCTCGGGCGATGATGGCCGCTGGCGGAGGTTGAAACTGCCGACCACGATCGGCGATTACGAGCTGATCGAAGAGGTCGGGCGGGGAGGGATGGGCGTCGTCTTTCGCGGCCGCCAAATCAGCTTGGATCGTGAAGTCGCCGTCAAGATGATTTTGCGCGGACGCTTGGCCAGCGACACCGACCTGCAGCGTTTCCTGGCCGAGGCGGCCGCGACGGCGCGACTGGTGCACCCGGGGATCGTGCCCGTTTATGAAGTCGGCGACTTCGACGGGCGGCCCTTTTTCAGCATGCAATACATCGAGGGTGAAACGCTCGCCGATCGGGCCGCCCGGGGACCGCTGCCGCAACGCCGGGCGGCCAGGATCATCGCCGACGTCGCCCGCGCCGTGCAATTCGCCCATGACCAGGGGTTCGTGCATCGCGACCTGAAACCCAGCAACGTGCTGCTGACCAAGGACGGCCAAACACTGATCACCGACTTCGGACTGGCCAAGGAATCGGGCGGCAGCGCCGATCTGACCCGCAGCGGAATGTTGGTCGGTACGCCGGCCTACATGTCGCCCGAACAAGCCGGCGGACGACGTGAATTGCTGGGACCGCCGACCGACATCTATTCCCTCGGCGCGATGCTGTACTTTTCGCTGACCGGTCGACCGCCGCTGGTCGCGGAGACTGCCGTCGAGATGGTGATGCTGGTGATCGAACAAGACCCCAGCCCGCCGCGGGCGATTCGCCCGGGTCTGGACCGCGATCTGGAAATGATCGTGATCCGCTGTCTGCAAAAACCGATCGACTTGCGCTACGCATCGGCCGGGGATCTGGCCGACGACCTGGACGCGTTCCTGGCCGACGAAGTCGTCGCGGCGCGAAGCGGACGGTTTGCCCAGGTGATCGCCCGAATCTTTCGCGAAACCCACCATGCGGCCGTGCTGGAAAATTGGGGCACGCTTTGGATGTGGCACTCCCTGGTGCTGTTGGTCGCCGGCTACCTGACGTGGCAACTGGAGTTTCTCGGTTGCGAAAACCGCTACATCTACATGGGTGTTTGGACAATCGGACTGGGCGCGTGGGCCGCGGTGTTTTGGAAACTTCGCCAGCGGATGGGACCGGTGACCTTCATCGAACGCCAAATCGCTCATGTCTGGGGCGGCAGCATGATCGCCATCGGCATGTTGTTTCCGATCGAGCGACTGCTCGGTCTGGATGCCCTGGTGCTCTCTCCCCTGTTGGGCGTGATCAGTGCAACGGTGTTCGTCGTCAAAGCGGGCATGCTCTCGGGTGCGTTTTATTTTCAGGCGATCGCACTGCTGGCCACCGCGCTGCTGATGGCCGTCGCACCACGCTGGGGGCACCTGATCTTCGGTGTCGTCGCCGCACTCTGCTTTTTCATCCCCGGTTATCAATTCTGGCAACGCAAGCGGCGGCGAGAGGCGTTTTAGGTTCTTGGTTCATGGTTCTTGGGGGGCGATTTTTCTGCCATCTCTCCGCCCCGCCCCTGCTCCCCCTCTCGCTTTGGCCCGCGAAAGGCTACAATTCGCGACCCTGCAAAACACTAAATTCCGAGCGATTTTGAGAGAAGCGATGAGCGATCCATCCGTCACCGGCGTTGTCCACTTGATCGAAGAGACCAAGACCTATGGCAGCAAAGGGTTCCGCAAACGTCTGGTGGTTCTGGAACAAGACAAGGGCAGCTTCACCAACTTCGTGCCGGTCGAATTCACCCGCGATTCCTGCGACTCGGTCGACGAAATGAACGAGGGCGATGAGGTCGAGATCACGTACCGGCTGAACGGTCGACGTTGGCAAAAGGACGCCAACAGCGAAGTCAAGTTCTTCGTCAATGTGGAAGCGACTTCATTCAAGATCACCGGCAATGCGAACCCGGCCGACGCGATGAGCGAGCGGGTCAGCGACCCCAACGCGGCGTTCAACGAAGCCAGCGAAGAAGACGCGCCCTTTTAAGTGGGATAGGCTTCCAGCCTGTCGAGACGTTGAGATGGCAGGCAAGATGCCAATCCCACGTCAGATCGCTTCGCTGCCGGTTTCTCCGGTGCGGATACGGATACAGTCGTCCATCGGCAGGACAAAGATCTTGCCGTCGCCGATTTCACCGGCATCCCCGGACCGGCCGCCCGACAGGATCGCCTCGATCGTCGGATTGACGAACTCTTCGTTAACGGCGATCTGCAACTGGACCTTGCGGAGCAGATTGACGCTGAATTCGGTACCGCGGTAGTTGCCTGTTTGCCCCTTCTGGCGACCGAATCCTTGGCAATCCAGCACCGTCAAGCGATGCACATCGACCTGTGTCAACGCTTCTTTGACCGCCTCAAGTTTGGTCGGTTGAATGATGGCAATGATCAGTTTCACAGTCGCTGGGCCCTTTGATGGTTTCCGCCGAACGCATCATCCAATCGTGATCGCGTCTCTCCAGTGGCGACTATAACCGACCGGCTGCGAGCGACAAACGCCCCGTCAGATCGCCGCCGTTGGAATGGCCGTCGCTGCAAAGGCCGCTATTAAAAAAACCCCGGCTCGGAGCAGCGAGGCGGACACTCCTCCGAGCGGGGTAGCTTCCGGCCCGGGACGGGACCGAGAGTTCCAGAACCCTGGGATTGCTTAAAGCACCAGGGCAGATTGAACGTGTGGCGTTGCCAGAAGAGTTGTTCTCGGTGCCCTGCCACCAGCCGAGACAAGTCTCGACTGGCGTCAGGGCAGCGGTAGGTAGAACCACTTGTTTTGTTGATCGCCGGCTAGGACGATTCATGATCCTAGCAGCTGTTGGGCCAAAACCTGGTCCTGAGTTCACGGCGGGCTCGCAAGTCGCATGCATCAAACGACTTAAAAAAAACGAAGGTTTATCGCGCCCGGTCCGCTGGCGGATTCAAGTGGCCTGGTCGGGGCGAGCTGCCCAGGATGTGCGCAGTGGCATGCCAACGTTTTGTGCAGGTGCCGTCAAGCCGCTGAAGCCCGATTGCCGCCGAGGTTGCGACTTCACCCTGCCAGGCTGGGAGGCGTGCGGTTTTCGGGGATTCACCCTCCCAGGCTGGGAGGGTCGAGCGAAGCGAGGGGAGGGTCGATCGGCGGTGCGCGAGTGCTCCGGAGGGGACAGGCCCCTCCTTTCCAAGGTCACACCGTGATCAAGACTCGTTCCCAGGCTCGGCCTGAGGACACACGGCATTGGAGGCTCCGCCTCCTGGACCACACAGCATGTGGCTCCGTCACAGGGGCTAGGGGCAATAAGAGGCGGAAACCGCTACGTCGCTTTTGCCCAAAGGGCATCAACACCATAGCCTGGGGTCAGGGAACGAGCGCAGCGGAGTGACCGCCCCCCCAGGGAAAGAAAGCCAAACCTGCCCTCCTCCCCCTTTCGATCTGCCGGCGGTTGTGCCGCCGGCCGATCGAAAGGGGGGAGGGTCACTTCGTGTAGTCGTCGTCGTGAGGTTCCCAACAACGAAAAAAGGCCGCGTCCACCCTGGGGGGCGGACGCGGCCTGTTGCGGGAATCGCGTTTGCGATCGTTTAGAACAAGAAGATCGTGTCGATGCCGAACGTCGTCTGCTCTTCGCCTTCGTCCAGTCCGGCGATCAGATCGTCATCCCAGTCGAAGCGGATTTCGGGACGGACGACCACGTTGGCGTGCGGCTTGTAGTTGACACCCATGGTCAGGGCGAAAATGTCGGACTCGTTTCCAGCAGTTTGATTCAGGACGCTGCCTTCGACGTTGTACCATTCGAAGCGGCTTCCCACCGCAACACAGTCGCTGAGTGTGTAGATCAGGTACTGGTTGATGCCAAAGGTGTTTCTGGCGAGTTGATCGTTCTGGTCTTCGGTGTCCAGAAAATCGCTCTGAAAGATATACTGCAGTTTGTCCGTCACCGCGACATCGGCACAGATCGAGTGCATGTAACCTTTTTCGGTGACTCCGCCCTTGTCGGCAAAGCGACCTGCGACGGTGGCGTAGATCAGGCTGATGTCTTCATTGAGCGCCAACGAGACACCGCCCAGGAACGAGTCACCGTTGTCTTCAAAGCCGCTGTCCCAGCCGAACGTGTAACCGCCGTAGACTTCGACGTCTTCGCTGACGGCCAGCGTTGCCAATGCACCGGTGTGGGTGAACGGCTCGCTGTTGTACATCGTATAAGCGTGGCTGTAGAAGAAGTTATCCGGGGCGGTCACGACTTCCCATCCGATGATGGTGTAGAAGTGTCCGACCTTGACCGACAGGTCGCCGTAGCCGGCTTCCATGTACAGTTGCGGCATGGCGTGACCGTAACCGTTATCTGTACTGCCGTGGTCCCAGTTATTGTCCCAGTGGTCGTTGGCGATGCCGAACGCCTGGGTGTCCTGGGCGTCGGTCCCGTACACGTAGTCGATGCGACCGCCGATGTCGAAACCACAGGACGTGTCGATTGCCTTTTCCGCCCACAACCAAGCCTGGTGCAGTTGGTATTCATCGGGACGGTTGTTGAACAGCGGCACCGCGTCGGTGTGGTAGCCCATTTGGACCCAACCGCCGGCTGACAGGTTGCCGCACTCGCCGAACAGGGCAAAGGGTTCGCCCAAATCGCACCCGCCCAGCTTGCTGAAAAAGCCGTTGCCGAAACCACAGCCGCAACCGGAGTCGCAGCCGCCATCGCAGCCGACGTCACAACCGGCATCACATCCGACAAACGCGTCGGCACCGCAATCCGGTTCGCAGGCGGCGACATCGCAGTCACAGGGCGTTTCACATCCGCAGCCGAGATCTTCGGTGCAGCCGACCTGGGCGACCTCGGCGGACGCGCCGGGGGCCGCCTGGTACAGGGCGTGATAGTTCCCATCGGCAGACGGTCCACCGGCCAGGGCGTTGCCGCCAAAGCACAACAACGCAAGTGTGCTGAATAACAGTTTTCGTTTCATGGGTCTCCCTCGTCGTCCTTTTCTCAGAACGTCTCTTTTTCCTTGGTATTGCGAAGCGTGTGATCGGTAGACACATCGAGCCGCAGCCCTGTTGTCCGCGGGGCTGTCGCTCGACGTGTCCTGCGGCATCTGAAGGACTCAGACGCCCGCCTTGCGAGAGCGCCGATCGAGAACCGCTTGACCATCTTCCAAGAGATGTATCGGGAGACGCTTGCCCAGAAATCGACTCTTCTGGATTTTCGCAATTCGCCAGAATTACCAGTCTTAACACCGGGTGTTAATCCGTACCGGTCAGGTCGCGTTTGCCGCACAACGGGAACAAAAAAAGCCGGTGGCCGCTCGAGGGGTTCGAGCAGCCACCGGCCGATGCGATTGACCGATTCGGTCGATCGAGACGATGCTTGGTTAGAACAAGAAGATCGTGTCGATACCGAAGGTCGTTTGGTCGTCGCCGCTTTCCAGCCCGGCAACCTGATCGTCATCCCAGTCCCAACGGATTTCGGGGCGAACGACCACGTTGGCGTGCGGCTTGTAGTTCAGGCCCATGGTCAACGCGTAGATATCCGAATCGTTCCCCGGAGCACCGAAGATTCCTTCGTTGTTGTACCACTCGAAGCGTCCGCCGGCAGCCCAGCAGTCGTTCAGGGCGTAGATCAGGTACTGGTTGATGCCGAAGGTTTCGCGAACGGTCGTACCTGCGGCATTTTCCGTATCCAAGACGTCGGATTGGAAGATGTACTGCAGACGATCGGTCAGGGTCACGTCGGCGACGATCGAGTGCATGTAGCCTTGCTCGGGGTTTCCGAGGGGCGCGTCACCGAAGCGTCCGAAGGTGGTGGCGTAGGTCAACGTCAAATCATCGCTCAGAGCGACCGACAGACCACCCAAGAAGCTATCGCCGTTGTCGTCAAAACCGCTGTCCCAGCCCAGGGTGTATCCACCGTAGGCGGTGACATTGTCGTTGACATTGTAGGTCGCCAGAGCACCGGTGTGGGTGAACGGCTCGCTGTAGTTCATCGTGTAGGCATGGCTGTAGAAGAAGTTGTCCGGGGCGGTCACGACTTCCCATCCGATGATGGTGTAGAAGTGTCCGACCTTGACCGACAAGTCTCCGTATCCGGCCTCGAAGTACAGTTGCGGAATGGCGTGACCGTAGCCGTTTGCTCCGCCGTTGTCCCAATCGTTGTCCCAGCCACGGTTGCCCGTGCCGAAGGCTTGCGTGTTTTGGGCATCGATACCGTAGACGTAGTCGATGCGACCACCGATATCAAAACCACAGGACGTGTCGATCGCCTTTTCAGCGTACAACCATGCTTGGTGCAAGTTGTACTCATCGGGGCGGTCATTGAAGATCGGCAGGGCTCGGTCGTGGTAGCCCATTTGGACCCAACCACCCGCGCTCCAACCACAATGCTCACCGAACAGTGACCACTGTTCGCCGAGGCAGCAGTCGCCCAGAAGACTGCCGAGGCCGCCTCCCAAACCGCATCCACTGTCGCAGCATCCGCTATCGCATCCGACGTCGCAGCATCCTGCGTCGCCACAGCCGCTGTCACATGCGTCTCCACATGGATCGCAGCCCGCCACCACTTCGCATCCGCAAACCGGCTCGCCGCAATCGCAAGCGGCCGCGCAATGCGAAACCAATTCAATTGTGTCATTTCCGCTCGCGGTCATGCTGCTCGTGTAGGACGCGCAGGCAATCGCAGCCAGCATGGCAATCTTGCTAAGCTTCATCGCTTTAAATTCTCCCGAATTCCATTCTCTGGGTTCTAAAAAAGGGCAGGGCAACAACGAATTACGCCCGCGACCAAAGCACGCGGGCCGCTGAGACCCTGATTGGTCGGGTCATGGCATGTCTGACCGCTTGTTGCCCCGCATCTTGACCGGGGCCACGGAAGTGACGGTGGTCAAAAAAGGGACTCCAGGGTCGGACGCTGCGATATGACCGTCTGACGCGTCGCCTCTGTCGTCACCTGCGTTATCGGGATGGGATGTTCATGATTTGGGGTCGAAATTGGATGTTTTCACCGGCTCCCCCCGGCAGCGGTCCAGATGGTCCAACTGTGACGCCGAATGCTATCAGTGAAACTTTGCCGACTGGGGCAAGACGCCCTGATCGAGCGATCATCCGGCGGTAAACTGGCGGAAAACGGATTCCGATCCGTCGGGCGGTACCGCAAAGGCCACCTTTCCGGCAAACTTTGCCCTTCCCCACCCACTCGTTCGTCCACCGAGAACAAGACTGATGGTCTTCTGGCGCTCCAAGAAAAAATCTGACGCTTCACCCGCCACCGATTCCGCTGCCGCCGATACCCCAACCGCCGATACCCCAACCGCCGACGTCGCTGCAGCCCAGCCGGCGGGATCGACGCGGCAAGATGCCGCTTCGCCCACGGAATCCTCGGCCGGCTTGTTCGGCCGTTTGCGAAGCGGGTTGGAAAAGACCCGCCGCGCACTCAACACCGACATCCGCGACCTGTTCAAAGACGAAGGTCGATTGGTCGACGACGAGTTTCTGGGCGAGCTGTTTGCCAAACTGATCCGCACCGACATGGGGGCCGGCCCGGCCGAAGAGCTGCGAGACGACGTCGCCAAACGCTTCCGCGGCCGCAAAGTCGGCTTGGACGAGGTGCTGGAATCGATCACCACCCAAACCCAGGCGATGCTCCGGCAGGATGCTGCCCCGCTGAATCTGTCCGGCAAGCCCAGCGTGATCCTGGTCGTCGGCGTCAACGGCAGCGGCAAAACCACGTCGATCGGGAAACTTTCCCACTACCTGACCTCCCACGGCAAAAAAATCGTGCTCGGAGCGGGCGATACCTTTCGGGCCGCCGCCGTCGAGCAGCTGACGATCTGGTCCCAGCGGATCGGTTGCGACATCGTGACGGGAAACCAAGGCGCCGACCCGGCCAGCGTGGCCTTTCAAACCGTCGACAAGGCGATCGAGACCGGTGCGGATGTCGCCATCATCGACACCGCCGGGCGATTGCAAACGCAATCCAAATTGATGCAGGAGCTGGACAAGATCCGCCGGGTCGTCGGCAAAAAGGTCGACGATGCCCCACACGAAGTCCTGCTGGTCCTGGACGCGACGGCCGGACAGAACGCGATCAGCCAAGCCAAGGGGTTCAGCGATGCGGCCGGATGCACGGGCATCATCCTGGCCAAACTCGACGGCTCGGCCCGCGGCGGAGTGATTTTGCCGATCCGCCGACAATTCGAACTGCCCGTCAAATTTGTCGGACTCGGCGAAAGTATCGAAGACATCGCCGAGTTCGACGCCGACAGCTTTGCCACCGCCCTGTTTGCCGACTGACCTGTTTGCCGACTGACCTGTTTGCCGACTGACCTGTTTGCCGACTGACGGCCGAATCAACATGCTGCACCTTCAAAGCGAATCCACCCAACGATGGCTCCAGCAGGTCGACGAGAACCTGCCGGAAATCCTGATCGATCACGCCCACTGCGAACGCAAGGCGGCATCGACGGCGATGAATCTGATGAACTCCTACACCGAGAATCGGCCGCTGTGTGTGGAGATGACGCGGATCATCCAGGAGGAACTCGAGCATTACCACATGGTGATGGACGTGCTCGATCGACGCGGCATCACCTTCAAACGACTCGCCAGCGGACACTACGGCCGCGAGCTCAATGCGCTGACCCGCGAGCGTGAACCGAACCGTGGCGTGGATCGATTGCTGATCGCCTCGTTGATCGAAGCTCGCAGCTGTGAACGGTTCCGCCTGCTTGCCGATCATGTTCGCCCCCGCGACGCCGAACTGGCCGATTTTTATGCCGGGTTGTTCGAATCCGAAGCCCGCCACCACACGACCTACGTCAAGCTGGCCGAGCAATTCGCGCCCCGCGCCGAAGTCCATCGGCGGCTCGACCAACTGTCCGAGCAGGAAACGGCCATCATCGCCAAGGGCAGCCCGCTGCCGCGGATGCACAGCTGAGCGGATTGTTTCACGGCCGGACGCGGCGACGGCCGACCTACGCGACGCTGTTTCACGGAAGGTGAGAGACGGTGCGTGATTTGATCCGAGCTCCGGTCGCGTGAATTGCCGAAGCATTGCCGGCGGTTGCCCGGGCGATATCGTTGATTGCGACGGGGGTTCCGAGCGGGTCAAAGACGGAAGTTGAACCTCCGCGGCCACCCTTCACGGACGTCCCCGTGCGTTAATACATCATGGCTCCCTTCTCCCTCAGCTTTGCTGGGGGAGAAGGGCTGGGGATGAGGGGGCCGTGCGAGCAACCAAGCTTGACATCGCACTCGACGCCTCGCCCATCGTACCCCCCTCACCCCCGGCCCCTCTCCCCGAAGCGGGGCGAGGGGAGCCCGGATCGATGGGGACGACTCGTAGAGACAGTGATGCTGCCTGGAGAAGGACATCAACCTCGTTGATTCACACCGGCCACCGTCACTGGCGCTGCGACATGCAAGTCCGCGAGCGCCGCAAATCGAAACACAATCCGAATCGGTGGGACCGATTCGTCGGTACCGATCGGTCGGTACAACGGAATGATTCCGATGACGCAACAGACGATCACCGGAGATTTCTCAAATGGATGCTTTCATCAAACGATGCGTTGTCACCGCAGGCTTGCTGATCACGACGCACACCCTGGGCAGTGTGGATGCCCTGGCGGACGATCCCAAAATTCAATTCGACATGCCGGCCGTTGTCGTGGCCCAGGACACTTCGCTCGCGGGACAGGGGCGCGAGGTTTCGGTCCAATTGGTGCTTTCATCCCTGATCGCCGGCCGCGTCGACGTCGCGTCACAAAACGCACCGCCGATCGACCATCTGTTGGTCCGTTGCCGCATGCGCGAGCGATTGCCGGTGATCGATTTCTCGCCGAAAACGGAACTGCAATCCGATTTCGCCGGCCCGATTTCGGTGACCAACAAGGACGAACAATCCGATTCGGTCGGTCTTAGCCTGGACGGCGTGGTGCCCCATGTGGGTGCCGCCCATTTCGGCGCCGATGATTCACGCAAGCGATCCGATTCGACCCAGTTCCAGCGTCAGGCGCCGGTCCAAGCGGTGATCGCCTCGGGCACGACCGATCGCGGACGCGGCGTGTATTTCAAGTTCCGCTGGACCACCCAGCAAGTGCTCGAAGGGGAAAAGCTGTTTCGCGTCTCGTTTGCCGTGCCCGAATCTTGGCGCGGCGGACTGTTAGAAGTCAGCGTCACGGCCCATGGGATCGACCAGTCGCTGTTCGGTTCGTCCAAGTTACGCCCCCGCGCGAGCCAGGACTTTGTCGTCGCGGTGCACCAACAGGGCGATTTGGAGGCGGCGGACATCGCGCTGCGGTTGGCTCAGTTGGACCGAAAGCTGGCCGCGTTTGCACGCCAACATCCCAGGTCTGGATCCAACCCGTTCACCCAATTGTGGCGCCGCGTCGTGCCCTCGGGCGCCGACGAACCGTCCGAATCGCAGTGGTACCAGGGCATCACCAGCGACCGGCTGGACCCCTACACCGATCAACAGATCCGCTCGCTGCCGATGCAAGTCCGCGTTGCGGTGCTGGGATACAGCAACGCGGCACGCGAATTGTTGGAACTTGGGCAGGAAGGCTCCTGACGCCCGCGGCACGCGCTCCATCGCAACGGGATTCGCGTTAGAATCAACCCCGGTGGGATAGGCATCTTGCCTGTCATCCCAAACCTCGGGAGCGGCTTCCAGGCTCGTCATCAACACACGATCGACAGGCCCGAAGCCTCTCCCACCGACTGCCACTCGCTGATTCTCCCCCAACGCGACCAACCATTCATGTCTGATTCGGAGCCGAACGAAGTTGACCGCGGGGTCGACGAGTCCATGCGGATGTTCGAGAAATCGAAAGTCGGCGACGCGCCCGCACTGGAACCGATCAAACCTTCCCGCGTCTTGCTGGTGTTGGACGGATCCAGCCAGGACGACGCGGGTGTGGCCGCGGCCGGCTTCTTGCGCGAAACCTTCAACGTGGAAACACTGGTCTTGGATGCCCGCCAAACACCCGAGGGCGACCTGACCGCTGCGGTGATCGAATCGGTCTCCGGCGCGCGTCCGATCCAGCGCGGCGAGGGCGATTCCTATGACATGATCCTTGCGGCGTTGCAAACCCACGCGGTCGACCTGCTGATCGTGCCCTGCCCCTTCGGCCGCGACTTTGAAAAGGTCGGCACCGATAGCGCGGGCACCGTCATCGACGTGTTACTGTCGCGTTGTCCGTGTCCGATGTTGGTCATCCGCCGCGACGATCAACGGCTGGACCAATGCGTCCACCAGGTTTCCGTCATCATCGGTGCCGAATGTGACGTCGAATCCAAAGCCGCCGCGTGGGCCTTCGGGCTGTCGGCCGATGACGCCACGGTCACCCTGGATTTGGTGGTCGAGAAGGAGCAGTACGAGAATATTAAATCGATCGTCGAAGCGCTTTCCGACGGCGCGACGCTGGACCCCGAATCATTTTCCGAGGCGTTGACCAAGACGCATCACTCGATCCACGGGGCGATGGCCAAGACGGCAACCAAACTCGGTCGCGGCTATCATCTGCGTCCCCTGGCCGGTGAAGTCGCCCTGCCGAATCCCTTACAAAACCGTGACAAGACGCTGTTGGTCCTGCCGCTGGAGGTGGACGATCGCTTCGGCCAAGGGTTCGCGCACGACCGCATCCGACGCAGCCCCCATCCCGTCCTGGTCGTCCCCAGCCACGTCGGCCGGGGTGGATGAGTGGAATAGGCTTCCAGCCTGTCGATCTCGGGTTCGGCGTTGCCGTACTGTCTGGTCAAACGTAGCTACCTTCGCGAAGAAGGTGGATTCCTGGCGATTACCACGCTCGCATCGAGCGTAGCGACGTCCATCTGACGACGGCGAACCCGTTCCGGGCTCTGGCCGTACGACGTCTTTCAAGGTCGTCGTGCACAGCCCCTCGGGCGACGGCCCGGAAGGGCCATCGAACTTAGCGGTACACGGAGAACGAGGGCACGGTGGCGATGACCGCCCCGGCGGTGGTCGGCATCGGAGTGGTCATCGAACTGGCGGGTTGCAGCACGTTGGTACGCATCCCCGATTGCGTGGAACTCCGCAGTGGCGGTTCGCTGGTCGATCGGCCGACGGTGTTGGATGCGATCGCCGTGACGGGCTGGGTGGCGTAGGTTCCGTCGGTGGTCGTCGAAATCGGCTGCAGCCGTGCGGCGATCTCCGGCGCGACGTTGGATCCGACCCGCGGTTGCGGCATCGCGCGGGCGACGAGTTCAAGTCCCTTTTGTTCGGTGGTTTCGTATCGGACGGTTCGCTTGGGCACGTCAACGGTCCGCGTTTCGGCGACCCAACGCGTTTGCGTGGTGGCACGATTGACGACCTCGCTGCGCGCCTCCCAGCGGGTTTCGGGGACTTGGCGATAGGCCACCGTCGGCTGACGGAAGGGGTTCCAACGGCCCTCGACGTACGGCATCCAGCGCATCTGGGTGACCGGCGAGTAGCTGGTGCGAACCTCCGGGCGGATTTCGGTGACGGTTTCGGGACGGTGAACGACCGTCTGTTGCTTTTCAATGCGGTCCTCGACCACCGGACGCGTGATGCGTTGCGTGACGGTACGATAGATGTCGCCGGTCACCGGGTCTTTGTGCAATTCACCGCTGGGGGCCTGCGCCCCGGCTCCGCCGGAAATGGCGATCGAGCCTGCCGCGACGAACAAGGTGGCTGCTGTCTTGCGTAACAATTCCGTTTTGCGAACGTTCATGCTCGTTAACTCCCCGCCCCAGACATTCCATGCCCGGCGTGAATGGTCCAACCTGATGAGAAAGGGCTGGCGACCCTGGCATTTGAGTGCCCGATCGCCACCTTCCCAAAATCGGTTTTGATCCCCGCCAACTCGAACAATACCCACGCCGGAACCAAAAAAGATGCTCGATGAAAAGCTGTTGCCGTTGATTCAGTGCCCGATTTCGGGGCAATCCCTGCAGATTTCCGCGGCCGAGGTGGTCACCGATCTGAACGAAAAAATTGCCCACCGGCAGCTCCGCGACGCCTCCGATCAACTGGTCGAAAGTGCACTGGACCAGGGCCTTACCACCGCAGACGGTGCGCGTTTGTACCCTGTCCGCGGCGGGATCCCGACACTGATCGCCGACGCCGCGATCGAGTTGGAACAGGGGTGAGCGAAATAGACGGGCATACGCATCAAGTTAAGACAAAACCCTCCCTGGCAGGGAGTTTTTTTCCTCACCCCGTGCACCAGTGCCGCAGCGCTTTTTCGTAGCAATCGATGCCGCGTTGCAGTTGGTCGATGGCGATCCATTCGTCGACCGTGTGTGCTTGAGCGATGCTGCCGGGGCCGATCACGACGCGCCGCGACAATTCCCCCAGCACTCCGCCGTCGGTCGCGTAGCAGACGGTTTGTGACCGCGTGCCGGCGATCGTTTGCAGCGTCGTGACGAAATCGCAGTCCGGATCGGTCCACATCGGGTCACAGCCGGCGATCGGCGTCAGCGTCAATCCCAGCTGCCGTGCGGTCGCTTCCGCTTCGGCGATCAAAACCGTGTGATCCACCTGGGGCATCGTGCGAATGCTGACCCAGGCGTCGCTGCGCTGCGGGGTGATGTTGACGACGTTACTGTGATCGCTGACGCCAAAATTCCACGACAGCACCGGTGGATCAAAACGATCATCTTGCAACGAAGCGTCCTCGCGCGTCCGCTGGCAGAGTTCCAACAGCTTGACCAGCATCGGAACCATCGCTTCGTTGGCATTGATGCCAAAGTTGGTCGCGCTATGCCCGGCGCGGCCTTGGCTGTGGACGGTGAACCCCTGAATCCCTTTGTGGGCGTAAACCACGTTCATTTCGGTCGGTTCACCGATGATCGAGATCGGATCGGCACGGACCAATTCGCGATAGCCGTCGCAGTGATCGACCAGGTGTTTGGCGCCGTTGAATCCGACCTCTTCATCGGCGGTGCAGACGATCCAGACCGGCGCCGTTTGTCGGTCAGCGTCCAACCGCGCAAGCGCAGACAGCATCGCCGCCAAGGAGCCTTTCATGTCACAGGCGCCGCGGCCGTAAACGCGATCGTCGGTCACGACGGCATGAAACGGCCCCCTCGCGGCAGCGGCATCATTCGCCGCGACCGGAGCCCCAACCCACTTGTTGGCCGGCACGACATCGGTGTGGCAAAAATAGGCCAGGCCGAGCGGAGAATCCGGCGGATTCGTCGGTCGCGTCGGTTTTCGCGTGGCGACCAGGTTCGCCTTGGCGACGCCGCGTTCGTCGCGGTAACCGCTGCGCCAAAGCGTGAACCCCATTTCAGAGAGGATGGTCGCGCACCAGTCGGTGATTTCGACGTTGCTTTTTGCGCTGACCGAGGGAAACGAAATCAGTTTTTCGAGCGTGTCGATGGCCGAAACGAGGGTGCCATCGGGAGGTGGGGCTTCGATCGGGTGTGGCATCTATTTGGGGAAAAGTTCTTTGGCGACCTGTTGCAGCATCGCCGTGTCAACTTGTTCGAGTTCGCCGTCGACCGACGCGAGCACTTCAAACGTGTCGTCGCGATACTCGGCGCGCCATTTGGGATGAATCAGACGATACAGCGCTTGACCGGCGATCGCGTCGGGACGTTCGGGGGAAAGCGCGAAAGAAGTGATCTTTTCGGTCAACCGCGGTGGCATCTCATCGACGGTGAAGGAGCGCGTCCGATTGTTGAATTTGATCGTCAGCTCCTCGGGCGACACTTCGACGACGATCACCGGGATCCCCTCGACATAGTCGAACGTGCCACCGGTGTTGAGCGTCGCCAACCCGCGTCCGATCGCACCGCGATAGAAACTGGCCAGATCGGCGATGTCGTACAGCGAACTTGCGCGTTTGGATTGCTGGGCGTTGAGTTTCAGTTTTAACAACGCTTCGGCGGCCGGTTTCATTTGCTCCCAATCGGCCGCTCGAATCAGCTGCTCGACCGCTTCGATTTTTTCCTGATTGGCGGCGATGGCGGCCGGGGGCATGGTTTCCGGGGGCATGGTTTCCGGGGGCATGGTTTCCGGCGCCGTCGGGGTCGTCGGGCTGGGGGCCGGACTGGGAGTCGGATCTGGCGTTGCTGTGTCGGCCGGCGGCGGTTCAGAATTCATCGGCGGCTGCGCCGGTGGCATCCCGTCGACGGGCATCGTATTTGGGGGTGTTTGATTGCCGGGTGATTGAACGGGCGGCGGTTGCATGCCCGGCGAATCGGCGGGCGTGTCGTCTTGGGGGCGTCGCAGCGAATCGGCGATCCCACTGGCGGCCACGTTGCCAAGCACACCATCGCTGTTCGGAGCGGCCGGACGAGGCTGTTGCGGAGCCGGGTTGGGCTGGCCGACGACAATTCCACCGCCGGCATCACCGGGCGGCCGCAATGCGATCTGCCCGCCCTGGGTCAAAAATTGCAGCAAGCCGACGATTGCGCCCAACATCACGATCACGAACAAGGCGAACAGGAACACCCCGGTCTTCTTTCGACGTCGCTTCGGCTTCTGCTTCTTCGGTGGCGTCCAAGTGACCGCCGCGTTTTCCGCCACGTTTTCCGTCGGGGCGATGGAAGTAGGCGTCGGCTGCGCGGGTTGGGCTGGTGCCGGCGCCGGGGCTCCCGTCGCCGACATACCCTGCGCTGGCGTTCCCAAGGGCGGCGTTCCCAGCACCGAGGCCGGCGTGGCGGGCCGGGCCGGTGTTGAGAGTCCCGGTGGCATGCCCAGCACGGCGGCGGCCGGTTGGGGTGTCGATCCGGCGGCCGCTGAATCCGTGGCGGGCGGATCCGAGAGTGGTTTCGAGCGGGGCAAAAGCGACGCCAAGGGATCCTCCGGTTCGGACGTCGCGGTGCTACCGCCGGCTGTGTCACCGCCGGCTGTGCTACCGCCGGCACTGTCGCCACCGGCCGCCAAGCGGGATTCCAAGGCACGGCGTTGCTGGGGATCTTCCAACTGTTTGCGCGCCGCTTCGGCCAACGTGGCGGCCTGTTTCCAAACCGTCGGATCGGCGGTGGAGCGTGATTCCTTCAACGTCTGATAGACACGTTTGATCGCCGCGGTGATTTTGGCGCCGTCCGATTCTCCGCTTTTCAGCCCGAACACTTGGTAGGCGTTCGGTTTGCCGGTCGCCGTGCGGATCGGCAGCAAGTCAGAGAGTTTTGAAGCAGGCATTTCTTCGGTGGCCGGGAAGTCGGTGGACGCGTGGGCACCTTATTTTAGCCCGCTGGGGGCGATCTGACATTGCTGAATTGCCAGATCAAAAATCCCCAAGCAAACCAAATTGGGCACCTGTTGATGTGGGGCCCGTAAATACGGAGAAAGTGTCGCCGCATCTCCACCGCATAGCACAATCGGTAACCTTTTTGCCGAGGTGTCCTTGGGGCAGGTCGCCTCGGCGTCGTGATCGTCGGCGCGAGCGTACTCCTGAGCCAAACGTTCCACCCCCCCGACGACCGCGGCCAGCACGCCCAATCGAATCGCCTGTTGCGTGTTGGTCGCCGGCATCATCGCTGCGACTTTGGCCGGATCGATGCCGTCGGTCGCTTGTTGCAATCCCTCCGTGCCGGTCGCCAGGGCCGCGTGTTGCAAACGGATCCCCGGCAGGATCGCTCCGCCGACAAACACCGGACGCGCGTCGGAATCGAGCCGGACGCAATCGACGGTCACCGCCGATCCCGCGTCGACCACCACCAGCGGCGTCGCAAACCGGGTCGACGCCGCGTACGCGCTCAACAAACGATCGATCCCGACCTTTTCCGGCGCGTCGACCTGGATTCGCAGCGGGACGTCTTCAAAGGTCAGGTGGTGCCACGCATCTTGTCCGACACGAGACGATTGCGGAGCGGAATCCGAGACGCCCAACACCGCGTCCTTCAGCGGGCGGCTGGCGGCGTGGTTGACCGTCGACACCCACCAGGAAACCGTCGCCTGTCCGGCGTGCTGTTGCACCCAGCGGCAGATCTGCTGGTCCCAATTCGGTTGGTCCAAGGGGAACGATTGAGAGCGCACCGGGCCGTCGTCGGCGCTGAAATCATTCGTGGCCGTGATCAGCTCGGAGACCTTTGCCAGGGCAACTTTGATCGCCGAGTTTCCGACATCGATCGCGGCGATCGTCTCGCTTGGGGTCACGGCGTCTCCTTCGCCGGGGCATCCGCGGTCGATTCAAAGTCTTTGGCTTGATGCTCGTCGGAAAGCTCCGCGGTCGCTCCGCGCAGATGTGGCGGCACCCTGCGTTTTGCACTCGGTTGTTCCGATTCACGCAGCACCGGAATGTCTTCGCCGGCGTCCAACAATGCCTTGCGGCGCTGTTGCACCCGCGTCATCACCTGTTCGGTAAACTCGTTCAGGCCGGCGCCGGTCATGGCACTGATCAGCAAGACCTGCCGCCCGGTCGCTTCGCGCAATTGCTCGGCGACCTCGGCCGCTTGTGGCAATTCGCACTTGGTGACGGCCAGAATCTCTTCCCGCTCGGCCAGGGCCGGGTCGTATTGGGACAACTCGTCGCGGATGGCGCGGTAATTTTCCAACGGATCGGACTGATCGGTCGGATCGGGTTCGACCAGATGGACCAGCAAACCGGCGCGTTCGATGTGCCGCAGAAACTCGTGACCGAGTCCCAGCCCTTCGCTGGCGCCTTCGATCAAGCCGGGAATGTCGGCCAGGACAAACGAGCGAGCTTCATCGAGATCGACGATACCCAAATTGGGATGCTTAGTCGTGAACGGGTAGTCGGCGATTTCGGGACGGGCGCTGGTAATCCGGCTGAGCAGGGTGCTCTTTCCGGCGTTGGGTTTGCCGACCAGTCCGACGTCGGCGATCGAACGCAGTTCCAGAGTCACGATCCGGACTTCGCCTTCTTCGCCCTTGGTAAATTCCCGCGGTGCTTGGTTGGTGCTGCTTTTGAAGTGGGCGTTGCCCTTGCCGCCCTTGCCGCCTCGGGCGACGACAAAGGAATCGCCGTGCTGTTTCAGGTCCTTGATCACGAACCCCTGCTCGGCATCGATCACCAGCGTGCCCGGTGGAACGAACAGGGTCTGGTCCTCTGCCTTGCGGCCGTGCCGCATCGCGCCCTGGCCTGGCCGGCCGTTGCCCGCACGGATGAACTTTCGATTGGCGAACGCGGCCAGGGAATTGACGCCCAATCGGGCTTCCAGGATCAAGCTGGCGCCGTGGCCGCCGTTGCCGCCGTCGGGCCCCCCGCGGGGAATGTATTTTTCCCGGCGCATGCTGGAGCACCCGTCCCCGCCTTTTCCGGCGTGAAGTTCAATTTGGACGCGATCGACGAACATCGTGGTTATCGGCGAGAGTGTGAAGATGAATTCATCACTCTAACATGGCGGGGCCGCGGATCGCAGTGACCCCACAGCGGTTTTCAACGATTTCGAAGTGGTGCAGCAGGTGTCCGGCGGTCAGCCAGGCGAGCGAACGCACCGTGACGTGGTATCCGGCGACCGAGCCGGCGGCGTCCCAGGCCCGCGGCGTCAGACGTTGCAACAGACCCAGGTTCGCTTTCCGCAGGTCCCCCAATTCGGTCACCAGGGCGGAAAAGTTGCCCAGACCGAAACGGCTGTCGGCGGAGACGTTTTCGTCCCAATTGGGCAACGTCGGCCCGCTGCCGTCGGCCAGACACATGATCCGATAGCCGAACATCCGCTCGGCGTTGGCACAGTGTTCAAAGACCTGCCGAATCGTCCATTGATACGGGGCGTGGACGCGGTCGACCTGTTCGGTGCTGATGCTGCCGGCCAAGTCACAGATCCAGTGCAATTGGCCGCGGAGGATTTCGATCGCACACCGCCCCTCGACGCGCGCGATCAAGTCGCGGTGATAATCACTGTCATACTCCGCAGACTCCGGGCGGCGACTTGCAATTCGACTCATGTTGTTCTCTTTCGGGCGTGCCATTCACGTTGACGCCCGAGAGTCTAACGCTCTTGGCGGCCGACGAGTAGTTACTCGATCGGCCCGTCCGACTTTAACGAGTGGTAGCTGGCGATCGTCAGCTTGTCGGCTTCGGTTTTCTTGCTGGTCCAAATCACTTGGCCGCCGCCGGTCGGCACGTCAAAACCGTTGTTGATGTATTGATCACCGTTGCTGTCGTACAACGCCTGGACCGACCCGTCGGCCATCAAGCAGTTGGCGATGCCGTTGTGCAGCGGCATGATGCCGCGGTAGTCCTGGCGGGTGTAGAAGTTCAACTGCTTGTACCATCCGGCCGGCCCGATGCGTGGTTGGCCGGCGGTGAATTGGGGCGTCTTCAGATAGTTCGGGTTGGCCGTCTCGGGGGTGCCGTCGCCGTTCAAGTCCATCTGCAAGACGCTCCCGATCGGACCGCCCACGATCGGCGTGGTGTACAGGCCGCCGGCGGGAAGCCGCTCGCCGACCGTCGCACTCAGGTATCCCGACGGCGTGGCGTCACACAGCAGCGGAACGGTGGAAAGCGTCGCCCGCGAGCCGTCCAGGTATTGCGATTCCAGCGGCCCCTT
The DNA here is from genome assembly GCF_014154935.1 of Stieleria mannarensis. Classification (GTDB taxonomy): domain Bacteria; phylum Planctomycetota; class Planctomycetia; order Pirellulales; family Pirellulaceae; genus Stieleria; species Stieleria mannarensis. Next base: position 38,183 of record NZ_JACEHH010000034.1, on the reverse strand, counting down.
GGTCACGTTCCGGCCGCGCGGATCCATGTCGGCACAGGCCGGGTTGATCGGTGCCAAATTGCCGTCGGCGGACAGATTGAATTCTGTCCGTAACATGAACCAGGACGCCGCGTAGTTGGTGTTGTAACCTTCGTCGATCATCTTTTTGGCCACGATCGCCGTCCGCTCGGCAGTCTTCGGGGCGGCCGCCCTGAACACGATTTCACGCGACACGTTGCGGACATCGACCCCGGACGAATCGGTGTACATCGGCGTGCCCTCGCGATCGAAACAGTCCGTGTTGACGAAGCTGGTCAGCGGCAACGAAACCATTTCCTCGACGGCTTTGCTGCTGCGCGCCGTGTTGCTCGGGCACAGCATCTCGCCGGGCAAAATGCCGCGCGTGACCAGGTCGGAAACCCAGCCCACTTCGGTCGGCACGCCATCGCGTTTGAAATCAAAACTGCCCGAGCAAAATGCTCCGCCGGGTGTTTGCGTGCTGCGAGCCAGCAAGCCGATCCCGAACTGCCGCAGGTTGGACTGGCACGCCGCCGAACGGGCCGCTTCACGGGCCTTGCTCAATGCGGGCATCGCCATCGATGCCAGCAGGCCGATAATGGCGATCACGACCAGAAGTTCGATCAGTGTGAAACCAACTCGCGACTGGGGAGGTCGCACGCGCTGGGCTTTCATGGATCCGGCCTTGGATTGATAGGGGTTTGATTGAGTCCGATGTAGCGGAGAAGTTCGTTGCAAAGGCCAGAAACAACAATGCCAAAACCGTTTTCTCACTCCTTCTTCACGGCTCCTTCATGATCGCGGCGGCCGGATTTCACCAACTCGCCTTCCGGGAAAAATCGCCCCCCTTGCCCCTCCGTCGGGACGCCGATGAACCGTCCTGGCCCAAACACAGTGATGGCCGGCTAGAATATCCGCCCCATGAATTCACCAATGCCCCCATCCGACGTTTCCTCACAGTGGCAACTCGAGCGATCCCAAATCGAATCGCTGCAACTTGAGCGGCTCAATGCCATCCTGGCGACCGCGATCCAAAACCCGTTCTATCGCGATCGCTACGCGCACCTTGACCTTCCGCTGCATTCGCTGGACCAGCTGTCGCAGTTGCCGCTGGTGACCAAGTCCGACATGGTCGCACCGTCGCCGGGTGATCCGGGGCGGATCTTTGCGTTGCCACGCCAGGCGTATTGCAGGTTTCACCAAACCAGCGGGACCAGCGGGCATCCGATGCCGGTACTCGATACGCCACAGGACTGGCAGTGGTGGCTGGATTGCTGGCGGCACGTGCTGCAGGCGGCCGACATCCGCGCCGCCGACGTGGCCATGATGGCGTTCTCCTTCGGCCCCTTCATCGGGTTCTGGACGGCCAGTGACGCGTTGGTCGACGCCGGTGCGTTGGTGATCCCCGGCGGTGGAATGTCCAGCGAGACGCGACTGCAGATGATCGTCGAACAACAATGCACCGTCGTCTGCTGCACACCAACCTATGCCTTGCACCTGATCGCCGTTGCCGAAACACTTGGCATCGATCTGACTCAAACCGCCGTTTCGCGTTTGATCGTCGCCGGCGAACCCGGTGGCAGCACTCCGACGATTCGCTCCCGCATCCAAGCCGGTTGGAACGCGACCGTGATCGACCATAGCGGTGCGAGTGAAATCGGGGCCTGGGGATTTGGCAGCCGCGACGGATCGGGGCTGCACGTGATCGAAACCGAATTCATCGCCCAGCGGTTGTGCTTCGATGACGGCCATCCCGATGGCAGGCCGGCAGCCGATGGCGAAGAAGCGGAGTTAGTTCTGACCGGACTGGGCCGCCACGGTGGCCCCGCAATCCGCTATCGCACCGGCGATATCGTGCGGGGCTACCAACAACACGACCACCCCTGCCGATTCCTGTTTCTCGACGGCGGGGTGCTCGGTCGCGCCGACGACATGATGGTCGTCCGCGGCGTCAACGTTTTCCCCAGCAGCATCGAATCGATCGTCCGACAACTGTCCCCGACCGCCGAGTTTCGAATGATCGTGACCAAGCAGGGCGAAATGGACGCGTTGGCCGTGGAAGCCGAACTGAGCGAAACCGATTGCAAGCGGCTTGCCGATCGATTCCATAAACGCTTGGCTATGCGTGTCCAAGTGACCCCCGTCCCCGCCGAATCCTTGCCACGTTTCCAAGCCAAGGCAAAACGCCTGGTCGACCAACGGCCGAAATGATCCGGCAGCCAGTTGGTTTCGTCCGGCAGCGAGAGGCAATCACAAGCGACAAGCCTGCCTTGCCCGCGCCGCGGGCTTTTACATTCAACATGCTGCTGACGCGTCACGCCAACAAATGACGGCTCCCCGCCATCGCTGATTGACACCGAGAGGGTTTGGCGTCGTTTCGCCAGATTCGCATTGACCATGGCGTCGGTTCGCCGTAGGATCGCCTGACTTGAGTTGGACCAACGGTCCGGCAATCAAAAAAAAACGCACGACGCCCGAAAGCGTCGTGCGATGCTGGATTTCCAACAAGTGCCCCTTTTGGCATCCGGCATTTGGAATGAGGTCTCAGTCATTTACGGTCACTTTTGCCCCAAGTGATCGTTTGGCTGAGGCCTTTTTTCTTACTCCTTCTGGATGCTATGAACACCCAGAAATCGCTGCCATATCAGTTGGCGAGAAAAACAAGATTTTGTCGAAATCCTCGCGTTTTGCGGTCCCATGGCGAGGGGTTGGTATACTTCTTGCTGGGGTATTTTGCGGATTTTCCCAGCTCTTTTAGGGGGCGGACTTGAGTTCTCGGGTTAGCTCACCCCTTGACATTCGTTTTCATTGCGGTGGGCTGCTTTGGACATCGGGTTCGCGAACACTGTGTTTCAATTGGAACACAGCACTAGAATGAAGGAAGTGCGCACTGCCGGGTTGCTTGCCGACCCAATGCACTCCAACTGTTCGTGAGTTTGCCCGATGTCGATCGATCCCCACCCGTTTCCAACCTACACGGCTGAAGACTACGCGGCCTGGAAGGGTGACTGGGAATTGTGGGACGGCGTTCCGATCGCGATGTCACCGAGTCCATTTGGACGTCATCAGACGGTCGTTGCAAAGATCGTCACGCACCTGACGCTGGCCCTGGAGGCGAGCGACTGTCACGCGACAGTCGTCTCTGAATTGGATTGGATCGTTCGCGCCGACACGGTCGTACGACCCGATGTGATGTTGATCTGCGGCGATCCGCCCGAAACCCATCAACGTGCGACCCCCGCACTGGTGGTGGAGGTGCTCTCACCCTCGACCCAGGCGAATGACCGGGGGTTCAAGCGGACGTTGTATCGGGAACAAGGCGTGGCGACTTATTTGATCGTCGATCCGGTCCAAGAGACCGTCGAATCGATTCCAATGGACGCCCCTGACGCAGCATCCACCGCCGTGTCTTCGGTGCAGTTGACGGTGTGCAAGGACTGCGCGATCGACATCGATGCGACACGTTTTTTTCCTAAGCGTCACGGCACCTAGCCGGACCGCGTCACTTCGAAATCCGTGCATGACTTCCCATTCGCAACCGACCGACCCAGAAAAATCGATGCTTCGGAAAAAGCCGGTTGCCCTCGAAAATGAACGACGACAAGTCAGCCAACGGGCATCCGACAACACACTGGACCAGTCGATTGTCGATGCGGTTCCGTCACATTTTCTGAACACGAACTTCCAATCGCTGTTGAATCTCCGCAACGCAGCGGAGCGTTCGACGCCGCGGTATCAGATCGGCCCTTCGATCGGCCTGGGCGGGATCGGAGAAGTCTTTCGCGTGTTTGATCGGACCGGCCAACGTTCACTCGCACTGAAAACCCTGCAACGTCGCTTTGTCGGCGACCAAGCCGCCGTCGTCCGGTTCATGCGCGAAGGGCTGCTCACCGGGACGCTGCAACATCCGGGCGTTCCGCCGGTCTACGACCAGGGAAGGTTCGATGACCAAACGCCCTTCTTCACGATGAAACTGGTCGAGGGGCAGACGCTGCACCAAATCCTTCAATCGCGAAGTCCCGGTGCGGAGGATCTGGGGGCCCTGGTCGGTGTATTTGAAAGCGTCGCCCAAACACTCGCCTATGCGCACTCGCAGAACGTGGTTCATCGCGATCTCAAACCGCAAAACATCATGGTCGGTCGATTCGGCGAAGTTCAGGTGATGGACTGGGGCTTGGCAAAGAGGCTTGGTGAAGATCTGACCGTCGTCACCGATCCAGATTCTGTCTCCTCGTCTGGTCCGGCGAATCCCAAGATCGTCGTCCCCAGCGAGCCAGATTCCGCTTCCTCGGCGACGCCCGATCGAAGCGATCTGACGACCGCCGGTGACATCGTGGGAACTCCGGGCTACATGGCACCGGAGCAGGCGCGCGGCGAGGTCGAATCGGTCGACAAACGCGTGGATGTTTTCGCACTCGGCGCGATCCTGTTCCAAATCCTTCGGGGACGAACGCTCTTTGAAGCGGACTCCCGCGCCGACATGGTCGAAAAGGCCAGGCGTGGCGACCTGTCGGACGCACTGGGCCAGCTCGACCAACACCGCGATGACCGCGAACTTGTTTCGCTCTGTCGCCAATGCCTGGCAACCGACCCGGCGAGCCGTCCGGCCGACGCATCGTATGTTGCCGAAGCGACGACCAAGTTCATCGCCTCTCTGGAGCGGCGGATCCGACAGGCAGAAATCCAGCGTTCCCGGTCGGAGGTCCGGATCGTTGAATCGCGGAAACGACAGCGTTGGATCGTCGCGATGACGAGCGTCCTGACGCTCCTGGCAATCCTATCTTCGTTGATCATTGGATTTCAGTGGCGGAAAGCGACGCGCGCGGTGCGAGCCGAATCGGAAGCCCGAGACGTCGCCGAAAAGGAAATCAAGACCACCACGGAAATCAATGAGTTTCTCAATCGAGTGCTCTCGTCCAATCTGCCCGAGCAGCTCGGCCACGACGTGACGCTACGCGAAGTCGTTGACCAGACGGTTTCCGATCTGGATGGAAAATTTACCCAACGGCCCCGTGTCGAAGGCTCGCTCCGCCGAACACTCGGCGAATCGTATCGTTGGCTCGGTGAACCCGACATCGCCGAACAACAGTACCGTCTCTCGCTGGCCGCACTGGAGATCGCCGAGCCATTTGATGAATTGGAGGTGTTGGAGACCAAAGACCGGCTTGCCGGAGTGTTGCGTTCACGCGGAGACGAAGGGGACTTTGAAGAGTCCAAACGACTGAGAACCGAAGTGCTTCGGCGAACGCGAGCACTGCTCGGGGAATCGCACGAACGAACCATCACCGCGATGAATAACTTGGGCACGGTGTTGATCGAGCTGAACGAACTCGACGCCGCTGCCGAATTGTTCCGCAATGCCTTGCGCCGAATCGATGCCTCACCCAATCCGGAACAACACTCCCGACCGTCGCTGCTGGCGAATCTGGCGGATGTCGATCGAATGAAAGGCCACTGGGATTCCGCCGAATCCATCTACCTGCAGGTGATCGACGCCCCAGAAGCGTCAACCTACGAAAAAGACCTCGCGATGATTCAGTTGGGGCAAATGCTTCACGCCGCCCAGCGCTACGACGAGTCGCTGCGTTATCTACGTCGCTCCTTCGAACTCCGCGAAGCGTATTACGGACCGCGGCATCCGCTGACATTGTCGGCGATGCGGAAAATGTCCCGGGTGCTGGACGAGTCGGAGCGATACGACGAGCTGCTGGAATTGCTCGGCGATAGTCTCGATCGACACGCGAAAGAGCTTTTGCCGGCGGCAGGACCGATCTGCGAAGCAAGATCGCTGAGGGCCAAGGCTCTGATCGGTCTCGGTCGCGACGAAGAAGCTGAGGCGTATTTGAAAGAGACGATTGAACTGATCAGCCGCGAGCGAGGCGACCAACACAAATACGCCCAGGCGGCCAAGCAGCAACTCAAAGCATTCCGCACGGCAGATTAGTAGTGGAGGTTGTTAAACCTCCTGAATCGAAAGGATCTTTAACAAGATCCACTACGTATGACTCGTAAACTCTATCTGCGGCGGACCACTAAGTCTTGCCGCCAAGGCTTTCGAAAGCAGGAAGCCAAGAAAACCGTTGCGCTCTCCCCTAAGTCGTCTCTTCGGTACTAGGACCTGCTGTTTCAAGTACGATTTTCCGATTGATATGACTGACACGCCACGCCAGACGAACCACGATCCGGGATCAACGATCGACGCCGAAATCGCCGATCTTCTGGATCAATACCTCAGCCGGCGAGAGCGAGGACAGGCCGTCGGTCGCGATCAATGGCTGGCCGAGCACCCCGAACACGCCGAGCGTTTGGCCCAGTGCCTGGACGCGGCCGAGCTGTTCGGGGAGGCAGAAACCGGCGGATTTGATCTGCCACGCCAACCGGAACTCCCGGAGTCGATCGGTGATTATGAAATCCTTTCTGAACTCGGCCGCGGCGGCATGGGCGTGGTCTACCAAGCCCGTGAGAAATCGCTCGATCGGATCGTCGCACTGAAAGTCATGCGATTCGGAATCGTCGACTCGAGCGCGCTGGACCGATTCCGCCGTGAAGCCGAAACGGCTGGGGCATTGCACCACACCAACATCGTTCCGGTTTACGCGACCGGACGAGAAGGCGACACCAGTTGGTACGCGATGCAGCGCATCGAAGGCGAAAGTCTGGCGACGCGGATCAGACGCAGCCACCGAGAGCAGACGCCGCCGCCACTCGATGCGATCCTAGACGTCGGAATCCAAGCCGCCGACGCACTCTCCCACGCCCATCAGCGTGACGTGGTTCATCGTGACGTTAAACCGGCCAATTTGATTTTGGACCGCGATGATCGCGTTTGGTTGACCGATTTCGGTTTGGCCCGCCGACTGGTCGACGCCGGAGCAACGATCACCGGTGCAATCCTGGGGACGCCGCGTTACATGAGTCCCGAGCAAGCGGACGTGCGCGCCCCCGATGTGGATCATCGCAGCGATATCTATTCCCTCGCCGCGACGCTGTACGAGATGGCCAGCGGACGAGCACCATTTGAGGGCGAGGATCCGCTGGATTTGATCACGAAAATCCGACACGACGATCCGCCCGCCCTGCGAACGTTGCGTTCCGACTTGCCGCGAGATTTAGAAGTCGTGTTGCAAAAGGCGATGGAAAAAGACGCTCGCCGCCGCTATCAATCCGCCGCCGAGTTTGCCGATGACTTGCGCGCCGTTCGCGACGATCATCCGATTTGTGCCCGCCCGCTTTCGATCTTGGAAAAAGCGGCTCGTTGGGGCCGCAAGCATCAATCGCGCCTCCGCGTCGCCGCCGCGGCGATGGCGGTCACGGCAGTGTTGATCGCCGCGCTGTGGTCGGCGCTCGATCAATGGCGACAAAGTCACTTGGGCGCGTTTCGCGTTCGCGCCGGCGGTGGCCCGTACCAGGCCACCATCGTTCCGGTCGGCGGGTCCGCGTTGTCGGATTCCACGATGGAAGTGACGCTGCCGATGCAAACGTATCAACAGCAAACCGCCGGGGACTACCAAATGATGGTCGCGCCGACGGGCCGATGGAGCCGGACGCTCCGGTTGCCGATCACCCGCGGCGTCCCCAGCGACTACCGCATCACCAACCAACTCGCCCAATCCAAAGAGATATCGATCGTCGACGCCGCGGTCGTGACGGTTTCCGATAAATCGACTCCGGCGATTCTGTGGCGGCGTGACGGCACACTAAAACGCGTGGCTTGGCACACCGACCACGAGTGGGAACTCGACGTCCGCTCCATCGACACGACCTTCACCGATGTCGATGGCACAAACGCCGACCAAACCGCAACCATCTCCGTCAACTTTGCCGACACGCAACCGCCCGCAAACTTTGCCCCCGGGCACCATCACCTCGACGACCATCCGCTGCTGACCCAAGGTGTCGCCGCACTGCGCACACCGATTGACCTGGACGGTGATCAACGCCCCGACACGCTGGTTGCCGCGGGTGATCAACAAGCTTTGCTGGCAGTCGACCATCAAGGGAACATCTTGTGGTCGCGGTCGTACGCTTTTGCGAACTTGCCCAGCCAGTCGACTTTGCCGGACCCCTTCAACCGACGCGCCACACTGCCATTCCCGGGTGTCTTTGCTTTGCAGGACGTCGGTGATCTGGATGACGACGGGATCAGCGACCTGTTCGTCATGTTCGTGCACTATCAGATGGCGGTTCAGACGGACGTCTGTTTGGCCATGCTGAGCGGACGCAGCGGCGACGTGATCGAGCGGTCTCATCAAGTTCTCAAAACACCCGCGGGCGGGTTCTGGCCGGCCGATGCGATCTTCCATCCGTCCAAACACCAGTATCGATCGTTTAGCGGTCTCTCGTTCAACGCCAACTCGGTGTTTCGTTCGGGCCATCGTCAGTACGGCGATTTCTTCGTGCGTCATCAACGCTACAGCACACCGATACGCATCCCCGTCCCGAGCCCGCCCCAGGTGCTGGTCCACGAAGGCTCCCTTCGAGTTGTGCTGATGAACGGGGACCAATGTCAAATCATCGATTGGGACCAAGACTTTGCGCCCGGGGTGACGATCAAGTTGCCGTTCATGCCGGCCAGCGCTCCCAAGATCACCAATCCTCGCGGTGAGACAAGACTGATCTTTCACGATCACGATGATTCACGCTCCGCGACGACTCGTTTTAGCGGCACAAAGATCACCGCCTATGACCTGGCTGGCCGACAAAGGTGGATCCGACACATGGAACACATCCAGTGGCGGAACTCGATCGATCGCAATCACGCCGATTGGCCGTACGTCACCGACATCAACGGCGACGGTGCCGACGAAATCATTGTCCCCCGCAGCCGCTATCGCAACGGCGTCGATCTGGGCGTGCAACTGCTCGACGCGGCGACCGGCTCTCCGGTTTGGAAGGACGCGACGCCGTACTCGGCGCTGCAATCCGCCGACGATTGCGTTTCCCGAATCACGGCAACCAATGACATCAACCATGACGGCTGGAACGACATCGCGACGGCCGTGATCGCCGGGCAAGGATCGGGACAAACGACAAACAACCGCGCCGATCAACAGGCCTTCGTCTACGTGGATTGGATCTCCGGAAAAACAGGTGCGTCTCTGGCCTGGGCACGGCATCGGATCCCCGTGTTGGGTGACCAAATCCGCGTCGCCCAGATCGACGCGATTCGCAGCGGACTTTCCGACTCGCCCGCGGGAACCATCGAAGTTGATTTCGTCACCGGCGACCGCAGCTTGGACGTCATGCTCGCGTCGACGGTGCTACGATTTCATCCCAGCCAGCCGAGTCCGGTCGCCATCGCCGCGGGCCTGGACGTTTGTCCCAGCCCTACCGATTCGACATCGCCGGTGCGCGTTTACCGCCGTCGTGGTGGCCCCTTCGGAGTCGGCGAAGACCACTTGGTTCTGTTGCAATCCCAGCGGTCGCCGATGATCCGTTTGGGCGAAAATCGTTTGTTGGCGTCGTGGGTCGGCAATTCGGGACGGCACCTGATCGCCGCGTCGGGCTTCCAACCGACCCGCACCAGCGTCATCGATGCTGATTCTGGCCAAACGGTTTGGAACAGCGATCGGACCCGCGGCGAAGATTCCGCGTGGATTCCAATCAAGCATGACGACGGAAGTGTTGACTTTCTGGTTCAAGACCAATCCGTCGAGGAAACGCCTGCGCGGTTGATCGACGGCCAAACGGGGACGCAGCGGTGTCGTTTGCAGGGCACGCTGGGCGGCCGAGTCATCTTGGCCCGATCCACTGATGATGGAAAATCCATGCTACTTGTCGGCGATGGTCGACTTGCTCGGCGAACCCCCGCAGGAGCGCCGGGACAACCGGTGAATGCTTTTCAAATGTCCCTGGTCAGCCGAACCACCGGTGAGGTCCGTTGGACGAATCGATTTCTGTTCGGAGCGTCCCGAATCAACACGCCTGATCAATACGATCATCTGAAACTTGCGGACATCAACGGCGATGGCGTCCAAGACGTTGTCGGTCCCCACTCGCACAACGAGCAACTGTACCTGGCCGTCTGGGACGGCATCAACGGCGAGATCCTTTGGGAACGCTCGATCTTTCAGCGACCAACTCGAAGCGACTATTGGATTCCGTTTACGTTGGTGTCAATCGATGACCGCACCCACGTCGCCTATTTAGGCCGCACCTCAGAGGACGATGCGGTTCGCAATTTGGTGCTCTGTGGACCGGATGGCAAAGTCGTTGACTCGATCGAACCGGAGGACGCAGCGTCCGTCCCGCTCGTCGATGGTGCCTATGCCAGTCGCGATCTGGCAATCGCCGACGCGACCAGTTCGGACGGCATTCCGATGATCGCCTTCAGCCGTAACGCGAACGGGAAAACACTGTGTGTCGTGTTCGACCTTCGCGACAAACAGTTTCAAAGAATTCGGAATTTCCGCGAAACGACAGAAAATCATTATGTCGCCGGCATGTGGCTGACGGACATTGACGGCGATGGTGTCAATGAACGCATCGTGGTCGACCGTGTGACGCCGCCACAGGACCAACCGACACCGCAATCGGATGGCCGAACATCACTGCTGATTCGCTGCTATCCGATGCTGCAGTCCGAGCCGCGATTCCAGATCACACTGCCCGACGCCAACGGGATCCAGAGCGTCCACTGGAAATCGGACCACAACGTCCCGATCAGTTGGCTGCGAATCGATCAAAACCGCCTTGTCGCGATCGATTGGTCACGAGAAAACGTGCTGACCGAAACGACGGGGGATCCAGAATCACGCTCGAATGTGCCGGTCGTCTGCCGGCACGCCCAGACGCACACGCGGCTCGCGTCGCCGACCCCCGATGGGATCGAGTTTCGGGACCTTCGCTCGGCAGACCAGAAAGAATCCGTCGCGGTGAAGCCCCATCGGGAAACCGATCCGCGTCGTATCCGCCCCCTGTTCGCCTCGATCGGCGGAAACACCACGTTGACCGCGTGGGTTCTCCACTTGATCCGCGGCGGATTGGCGCTTGCGGTCTTGGTGATTCTGCCGCTGTGGTATTTGAATCGGACGCTGACCCTGCGACGCTGGAGTCTCGCTTGGCTGCTGTTTGCGCCGTTGTTGGTCGGTGTTTGGATGGTGATTTGGCGAAGTCCATGGTTGCGTGAGCCTGGGATGGTCTTCAATCTTTTCCACGGGGTCACCGCATGGATGTGTGGCTTCGCCTTGATCATCGCCGTCCGCAACAAGGTCGATGGCCGGGGAAACTCGATCCGATTGATGCTTTCGTTCGGTACGCCGGTGGTCTTTTTGACGCTGGTTTTGTTTGCGTATCTGCAACGCACCGACCCGGAAATCCTGTCGCATCGCATCGACGCAACAGGTTTATTGCGTGTCGCGTTGTTTAGTTTTACGATCGTGGTGCAGCTTTATTGGATGCTCAGGATCATGGCTTCGGCAGTGCGCCGGATCAGTGGACTGCTGGGGAGGCAGGCGACGGCGTGAACCACGGGAACGAAGACGCTTCCAAAAGCGAAGACTCGTTGAGAGCCACCTGGTCGATCGGCCCGCTCAGGCCGTGGTTGAAGATGCTTGCCGAACGCCAGTTGTCTCCGGCACTGCGTGGCCGCATCGATCCGTCGGATGTGGTGCAGCAAACCTTGGTCGATGCGTGGCGCGGTCACGAGAATTTTCGTGGCACGACGCAGGCCGAGCGGCTGGCCTGGTTGCGAACGATTTTGAAACGTACGTTGATGCGTTTCGACCGCGACCAATTGCGAACGGCCAAGCGGGGTGGCGGACGAGAACAGCAACTGCAGGCCGCGTTGGACCGCGATAGCATCCGCATCGAACAATTGGCGATCGACCGGGAACCCAACCCACGCTCCCGCGCCGACCGGGCGGAACAAACCCTGCGATTGGCCGCCGCCCTGGACCGATTGCCCCAAGACTATCGCGAGGTCCTGACGCTGCGGCACATCGACGGACTGTCCCATGACGAAATCGGCCAGCGACTGGGACGATCCAATGCCGCGACGAGGATGCTGTGGATCCGGGCTCTGGAGAAACTTAAAGCGGTCTATGGTGAGCTGACGGAATAGTCGATAAGTGAAGGGGGTCAAAAAATTGGGTGGTCAAAAAATGAAGACACAGCGGCGAGGCCATTTTTTGACCAACCCATTTTTTGACCAACCCATTTTTTGACCAGCCGTCTTTTCCACCGCGGCTACTTCGCGCCTTCGATCCGCTTGAGGAACTTGAAGATGTCGCTGTCGGTGCTCAGGATCAGCGTGCTGTCTTGGTCGAGCATCTCCTGGTAGGTCTCCATTGTTTTGATGAAGGCGAAGAACTCGACCGATTCGGGGCTTTGGTTGTACGCCTGGGCGTAGATTTCCGTGGCCTCGGCGTCGGCGGCCCCCTGGATTTCTTGGACCTGCTTGTAGGCCTGGGATTCGATTTCCAGCAGGTCCTTTTCCTTGCGGCCGATAATCTTGGCCGCCTCGCCGGCCCCTTCGCTGCGGAAGCGTTCGGCGATTTGTTGGCGTTCGCTGATCATCCGGGCATAGATCCGGTCACGGACGCTCTCGTTGTAGTTGATACGTTTGAAGCGAACATCCAACAGTTCGATTCCCAAATCGGTGACCTTGCTGGCCGCTTGTTGGTAGATCTCTTCTTCGATCTTCGCCCGCCCCTTGTTGATCGGGTACAGGATCCCGATGTTGCCGGGTGCGTCGGCGATGGTTTCGTCGCGGACTGGTTGGCGATCTTTGGTGGTACGGACCAATTCGATCAATTCATGTTTGGCGATCGCGTTGCGCGTTTCGCTGCCCAAAATGTCGTCCAGACGCGACTGGGCGCTGCGTTCATCTCTCAGACGCAGAAAGAACTGTTTGGCATCACTGATTCGCCACCGTCCAAACGTATCGACGACGATGTACGTTTTGTCTTTGGTCGGCATTTCGTTGGGACGACCGTCCCATTCCAGGATCCGCTTTTCGACACGGGTCACTTCCTGGATCAGCGGCAGTTTAAAGTGCAAACCGGCGTCAGTGATCGGTTCACCGACCGGCTTTCCGAATTGGGTGATGATGACCTGTTCGGTCTCACTGACGGTGTAGGCCGCGCTGTAGGCGACCAACCCGACCAGGATGACAATGACGGCGACCGCAGGGAAAGTCAGGCGATTCATTTGGAGCTCCGGGCTGCTTGCGGCGCGAGATTCAACAGCGGCAGAACGGGGCTGGCTTGATCGTCCATGATGATTTTTTGCCCCAACGTCGGGACGACTTGCCGCATCGTTTCGATGTAGATTCGTTGTTTGGTCACTTCGGGGGCCTTGGCGTATTCCGAGAACACGGCGTTGAATCGCGACACGTCACCCTGGGCTTCATTGACCCGCTTCAGTGCGTAACCCTCGGCCGCTTGCTTTTTCTGTTCCGCTTCACCGCGAGCCCGCGGGACCTCTTTGTTGTATTCGCCGTTGGCAACATTGATCATCTGCTCGCGTTCCTGCTGAGCTTGATTGACCTCGTTGAAAGAGGGCTGGACGGGCTGCGGCGGATTGACGTTTTTCAATTGCACCTGGTCGATGCTCAGCCCCAGATCGTATTTGTCGACCAGCGTCTGAAGTTGCAACAGCGCTTCGACCTCAATCTCTTGTCGACCGATCGTGATGACTTCGTCGACCGTGCGATCACCGACAACCGTTCGCATCACCGATTCCGAGATGTCGCGCAAGGTTTGGCCGGGGTTGCGGACTTTGAACAGGAACAGCTTGGGGTCGCGGACGCGATATTGGATGACCCATTCGACCGTCGCGATATTCAGATCGCCGGTGACCATCACCCGCTCTTCGGCTTGTTCGTTGGAAACCTGTGTCTCGTTGGTCGCCCCGGGCGTCCCGAAACCGAATTCCTGTTTCAACTGACGCTTGACCGGAACGATCGAAACGTCATCGATTCCGAACGGGAACTTAAATCTCAATCCGGGATCGACGGTTTTGACATAGCGTCCGAACCGCAGCACCACGCCCTGCGATTCGGCCTGGACGGTGTACACGCTCGTCAGCAGCAGCGTCAGGACCAGCAAGGCGGGGATCAGCCAGGCCACGTAGGGCTGAATCCACTCCAAATCAGACCAATCGGGGCCGCGCGGGTTGGAATTGCTCATGAATGAAATCGGGGGGCTTTAAATGAACACGATCTGCGGACAATCCAATGCCGGCCCCCGCCATTATCGGCAAGGACCATGCAACTCCGCCGGAAAGGGTAGGTCCCAACGGAGTCATTGTAAGGCTCTCAATCCGGAAAATTGGCGATCTTTCTTGGCCGTCCTGAATGAGACGCAGCGACGGTTGACCGGCAACGGACGATGTTTTTGATGCAGAGGAACGCTGTCCAGCTAAGGAACCACCGGTCCGCCGGCGGTTGCCTGCGACGCCCCTTCATTCACCGGCGGCTGCAGCACCGGCGCGTCGTCGAAGTCCTCGAAATCTTCCGCCGGGACCCGGTTCATGCCAAAGTCTTCGACATATTGAGGGATTGGCTGCACCGGCCTTCGGCCTTCGTTAAAATCGCGGATAGGCGTCAGCAAGAGGAAGCCGCCGACGATCACAAACCCCGCGGTGGCGGCGACGATGATCCACAGCAGCGGTGATCGCAGCGCACCGCCGGTCACGATCCCCTCACCGACGGTGGGCGGAGTCCGGTAAGGCTGGGCCTGTGAAAGAGAGGGCTGGTCAGAATCGATCTTCGGCGGAAAACCACTGCCGTGAGTCTGATTGTGATTTGACATTGCTTTGTCCCCATCGCTTGATGACCTACCCCAGAACCCCAATTCGATTATAGGCGGGCGATGTCTCGGAGCTTTCGCGAATGTGACAGGCGATGAATTCTTTTTACAATTCGCTCGCATCGATCACGCCCCTGCGGGTCGCGAAATGGCTGTTGATCGGGTTTGTTTTTTGGATCGGCGGTCTGATCCTGTCGCCGTTTCCGCACTACCTGCCGCCGGATTTTCAATACGGTTTTTTGAGCAACAAAGGGGACTTTTTCTTTTCCTCCGGCTACTTCATCGGTTTCTACCTGCACATCAGTGCGGCTCCGATTGCATTGTTTCTCGGCGGATTGCAACTGAGTCGAACGATTCGCCAGCGGTATCCGCAGGTGCATCGCAGCGTCGGCGTGCTCTATGTCCTGACCGTTCTATTGGCGGCCGCTCCCGGTGGTTTCATCATGGCGTTCAAAGCATTCGGCGGATGGTCGACCACGATCTGTTTCGGCTTGTTGGCGGTGGCCACATGGTGGTCGACGTTTCGCGGTTGGCGAGCCGGCCGCGGGTGCGATTTCCAGCGGCATCGGGTCTGGATGCTCCGCAGTTACGTGTTACTGCTCTCGGCCGTCTTCCTGCGATTGGGCCACTACGGGTTGCAGCTGCTCAACATGACGCCGGAACTGACGTATCAGATCGTCGCTTGGATCAGTTGGGTGATCCCGTTGGTGGTGTTGGAGCTGGTCCTGGCGGCGTACGGATTAGTTGAGCAGCGACTCAGCAATAACGCCGTCTAACAATGTATCGAAATCGTCACGTTCATCATCGTCATCGTCGTCGACGATTGCGGAGATGGCACGATCAGTCACCTCGGTCGGGACTTGTCGCGCCAAGTGATTCAACACGTACAGTGCATCCAACGGAGTGATTCGGCCGTCACGATTGGAATCCAAGAACGTGACGCCGGGCCGGGCCGACTCGCACTCGGACGACTGTCGCAGCGAGATTCCATTGACGACCGCCAAGACGTCACGGGGGGTTGTCCGGCCGTCGCCATTGACGTCGGTCGGCTCAAACGGATTGGATAACGTGTCGGTGGAGAAGGATTGGGGACCGGCCGAGGATTGAAATGAAAACAACCGTTCGACAGGTTGCGGATCCAAGATGACGGTATACAGTTCGCCACGATTTAGTTCTGCTTTGATTACCCCCGAGTCATGGAGCCCGACTGAATTCAGATCGCCATCGAGCACGTGAATCGTCTCGTCCAGCGACACGGTGCCGATGGCGTAAATCGACAGGGTTGCATCTTCCACGGCACGAAAGACGATGGCGGTGTTTGCGTTGCTTGCCGGAATCGTGTGCAATTGATGAATCCGGTCGGCCATGATGAAGTTGGTCGGAATCGCCGGTTCGAACGGTTCTTCAAAATTGAGCGTGATGACTTGTCGGTCGCTATCGCCGAACGAATTACCCGATACATCGGGTCCGGGTTGAACGGTCACCATAACGTCCACGGCACCGACGAATCCGTTGTTCGGCGTTACCAACAACAGCCCTTCATCGTCGATCGTTGCGGTGGCTCGACCAATTCCTCCCAAAACTTCGGCGGAGTACGCCACGGCATCGCCTTCAATGTCAACGCTGGTGACTTGAATCGTGGCGGTCCGGTCGTTGGGGTAGCGTGAGGAAACCGCAATCGCATTCAAAAACGGCTGGCTGTTGTGCGTGTCAAGTTGAACGTCCACCGCAAACGTTTCACTGAATGTGTCCCCCGCTTGGTTGGTCACGGTCACGGTGACATCGGTCTGGCCCGTCATATTCCTAGTCGGCTTCAACATCACCACTGAGTTTTCATCATCCCAGAACACATCGATCGTTTCGATCGTGATGTCGCTGGTCGGTCGATCGGCACCATTAACGGCGTGCTCGCTGATCGCTTCGCGAACGGACTCCCCTTCGACCAATTGTCCGAAGACACTGTGGTTGAAATCCAAGAATCGCGTAGGCACTTCGGTGATGAAGAACTGGCTGTTGTTCGTGTCGTCGCCCGCTTTGGCAAACGACAGCACGCCCGGTCGGTTGTGTTGAAGTTCTGCGTGATAGTCGTCATCAAAGTCCTCCAACGTGGAACCGCCCCAGCCGGTTCCGGTGGGGTCTCCGCCCTGGATCACAAAGTCGTCAATCACGCGGTGGAAATCAATCCCATCATAAAATCCCGATCGCGCCAGTTCGATTAGCCGCGACGAAGCGACCGGTGCCCGTTGTTCGAATAGCTCGAAAACCATGTCGCCATAGATTTCCATATCGATTCGAATGGACCGATTGCCGGAGATCACTTGCGCTTCAAGAATCCCCGGGTTGTCGACGGACACGGTCACCGTAAGCGGACCGCCATGTGGATCATAGGCGTCGATCGGCAGATGGAGTGGCGATCCGGTCATGACGGTCTGATCACCGATCGACTCGAACACCGGTCCACCGTGGGTCGGAATCGGCACACGACTTCGCTGGCTGATTTCGTCCAACGACCGAATTCCGATCGCGCGTGATCCGTCGGGGAACTCCCATGTCGGAAAAGCGGTGATGTTCTTTTCGATCACCAACGGCGAAATCGTCCGATCAGGAAGGGTCACTTCGACAAAGGGCAATTCGTTCGCGCCGTCTTCAAACAGTTCGGCCTGCCGAGTGCATGCCGGGGACCATGCCGCGCCGTAAACGACCACCCCCGCAGCGGCCAAATCCTTGGCAAACTGAACCAAATTCTGCTCGACGACTGCCTCACTGGTCGTACGTGACAGGGGCGCCCCGTCGCCGGACGGGTAATTCGATTCGCCCGGAGTCTGCGCCGCGAGCAATCGACGCCCCTCAAGCGATTCGGCGTGAAGCCTACGGTAGCGGCTTTGTCGGTTTGCGTCTGACTGAGAATGTAAGAACGCCATGCCGAGAGAATCGGGTTTGAGAAATCGTGCCGACGGAAAGCCCCAAGGATAATCAAACCCATCGGCGGAATCGGGGCCTCGGTGTGATTGGCCAGATGGGCGTCGCGATCGCACGCGAAAAATGTGCGTTTCATCCCAAAAACGTTCGATTCCAGCACGCTTGGCATCCGTCGTGTGGCATCCGTCGTGCCGGCGGCGACAAAAAACGACCGCAAGAGCGATTGTGAACGAATCGCCGCGCGGGCCGAAACCCTTTGCGAGTTCCGTTGGTCGTCCTCGAAATGATCACGGTTCACTGCCGCGGTCGTCGGCGATCACCCGCTGCCCATTTGTGACATAGTGTTCCCCTGGACAATGAAAACCGCCCACTCACGACAGACTGATAGATCCAGATGGCAACGATCATCAGCGAATCATCGAATCGATCGGCAATCGCGTTGCAACCGGACGACCCGCGGCCCGTCAACGACTGGCCGATGATCCGAATCGTATTGGAAATACAGCACCTCTCGATCGTGGCAATCGTTTTCGTCTGCGCGCTTGCAGGGCTTGAAGACCTGGGCCTTTTCGAACTCGGCTTGGAATCGAGCGGGCTGGCATCCAAGTCGACTGTCGCAGGGTTAGCAACCATCTTAGCAACGGTGCTATTGACCCCCTATTTCATGGAGCGATTCCGTGAACACCGCTTCGAACCGGTAGACGCGGCTCCCGACGCGCTGGTTCGGCATCGCGAGGACAACCGTGCCGCCCTCCGCAAAGCGGAGTTTTCGAAAGTCGGGAATTTCCGCGTGCGCGGCTTAGCCCTGCCAACTCACTCAATGGTGTTCCTTGGTTGCCAGCGGATGGTGATCGCCGAATTGGTCATGTATGGACCAAACGCAGCGATCGAATTGGTGTCGATCACGGAATCCGGACGCATCATTGTGACCGCTTCGGTCGCAGCGAAACGACGCGAACCGGCCGAACGCTCGTTGCCTGGGATTGTCGTGACGAAAGCGGCAGAACCCTCGCTCGAAAAACTGCTTGACATTCATCTGAAAAAAGCAGCCGATGCGGCCGAACAAACGGATTCGTTGCTCGTCGAACTGGGCGAGGGGGACGTGATCGACGTTTTAAACTATTACAACCGCGCCCATCACCAAATGCAGGTCACGAGCGGAAAGCGGAGCGACGAAGTGGGACCGATGACCTACGGCCGATTTCGATTTCCGCTGGGAATCGTTTCGCAGCCTGAGACTTGTCGGCAGGTTATTTGACGCTGACGCCTTCGATTCGAAAGACGGCCATGTGCGTGGCACCGCGCGGGCCTTTGCCGCCGGGGTACTTGTAGGTTTCCGGATCGAGGACAAACTTGCCTTCGACCGTCACCGGGCGGGTGGTGAAGTCCGCGGTGTTGCCGTCGACCATCACGACGAACACGCAATCGTAAAGCGCCGCACCGGGGCCGAAACAGCATTCCTGGTTGTCACGCACCAACACAAACTGCTTGAACCCTTCGTTTTGGTAGGTGCTGCTGGGCAGGATGTAACCGCGCAGTTTGACGTTCTTGCCGTTGATCATCTTCAACCGCTTGGTCCACATCGATTCGTCGAACGCGCCGTCTTTCTCGATGTCAAACTTCAAGTCATCGAAATTGATTTCGCCCTTGGCCAATTGGGCTTCGGTGCTGAGACGGAGTTCGACTTTTTTCCGCCCCGACGGGTCTTGACCGGTGGCGGAGGCACTCGGCAGCGACACAGCGATCAGGAGAGCAACAGGCAGAAGGGTTGCGGTGGCGGGGACGCGGAAATGGTGCATGTCGACTCGCTTGCGAGGCTCATTGGGGGTGCGATCGCTTAATTCACTCTTGTCCCTTTTAACCGGTAGAACACCGCGTTGTCAAAATCAGCTTGTTTTTTAGGGACTCGGTTGAGTGAGAATTTGCCGGCCAATTTACGCCGCGTCATACCGCCTTCGATCGTTTGGCCGCCGGTCAACGTGACTTCGACCATCTCGCTGCTTTTGGGTTGCCCGCCGAAACAGCAGGTCCCCAAATCGCCGACCAAGACGAATTGTCGCAGCATGCCGCCGCCGCTGGACGGATGGATGTAGCCCTTGATGAACACGTCTTTGCCGTCGATCTCAAACGCCGTTTCGGTGGGCCGGTCCGGTTCGGCGTCGAACTTCAATTTGTAGAACGGCACGCGAACGTGTCCCGGCGGGACTTCGGTCAGGTACACGTAGGTGTGCATGCCGATGCCGCCGATCAACAACAACGCGTTGGCGGCCACGGCAAATTTTGCCAATCCCAGGCCGCTGAACTCGTTGGGATAGCGGCGGATCGAACGGACCGACAACAACGCAAACAAGACGCCCAGGATCGCCAGGGAAAGCAACGCCTCAAACGGCGGGATCAGACCCAAGAGCGCGACGACAAACAGCAAGGTCGACGTGATCGCGCTGCGGCTGAGCGCCCGATAGGGAAAGTCCACCTCATCGGCGGACGACGACATTTGAAGATCAGTAGCCATCGATGGGTTGCGGCAAGTTGGTTGGGAACGAACGGGTGGGAGAGACTTCCCGCCTGTCGCCGGAGTTGCACGCGAGCCAGTCACGCACACGGCGGGACGCTCACGCCACCTTGACCCCGGTCGCGGGGCCACCGGTCAAGACCAGGAACAGGGCCAAGACGATCGTCGCCAAGGCGACCGTGATTACGTATCCCAGGTCCCAAGGGTTCGCTTGCTGGGCCAGGATTGCCTGATTGCCCAGAGTGTCGCCCCCCGCCGATTCGCCCCTCATTCCAGCAGGAACCATGCCGACCGGCCCCCCGGAAACGGGGCCAACCGCGGCAAACCGCGTCCCTCGCTTGATCGATTTGACAGCCGGAACCAACTGTGACGTCGCTTCCTCGGACGGCTTCGCTCGCACCGGGACGGGAATCGGGAAGAAGGTTTTGGCCCGGCGGACCGCTTCGGGATCGATCTTTTCCAATTCCTCGATCGCCGCCGCGGCTTCGGGCAGTGGACAGGCGCGCATGTAGTTGATGACCGGCACCCGCAGCCAGTTCTTGTCTTTCTCGGCTTCCTTGAACAGCGTCTTCAGACGCTCGATCTGACTCCAATCGTTCCATTTGGCCAAGTCCGGAATCACCATGTCGGCCAATTCGCTGCGGTCGAGAATCTTGTGCAGCGATTCAACGAGCGCGCTTCGTGGGATCACTCCGCCGTCGGTGCCGTGGAAGCGGATCGCCATGATCGCGGCATAGCTTTGCGGGAACGGCGCTTTGTGATTGTCGATAAATAACTCGTCGATCAGCGGCAGTCCCGATTCGCCGGCCAAGGTCAAATAGCAGGCGATCAACGCGTCCAAACCACCGGTGACACTCTTGGCCGGATTGCGAAGCATTTCTTCCAGCATCGGCAAATCGTCCTTGCTGCCACAGACGCCGAGCATCGTGAAGTACAACCGTTTGCGGTCGGCACCGATTTCGGGCTGTTTGACCCAATGAATCAACTGATCGCGATCCATCTCGGGACCGATCTGTTGGATGATGTCGTAGGGCGTCGATGCGAATTCGTCGTAGGCGTCGCGTGAAATCAACGCTTCTTCGTCTTCCAAGTAGTGGCGAAAGAAACGCAGTCGCTTGACCGGGTCATCTTCGATCTGACTCGCTTTGACGATGTACTCCTCGGCACGCTCGCTGACCGGCAGACAGGACCACTGCAGGTTGGGCGGGTCGACGCCGGAGAGCAAGAAACGCCGCCCGACTTCGACCTTGCCGTAATAAATCGCGTCGACTTCCTGGCCGACTTTGACGTGCTCGGATCCCTTGATCACTTTTTCGATCTTCATCTTCACCACGCCGGTGGTCAGATTTCGCGTCGTTTCGCCGTCCAGGCTCGATGCGATCACGACCGCGTCCATGGTCAACGATTGCTGGCGGATGGTTTGCTGGACCGATTCGCAGAACGGACACGCCGTCGCGGCCGACCACGGGGCCGCGACCAATCCCAGCAACAACAATGCGGCGGCCGGAAACCTCGGAACCGAAAAAGTTTTGCGAATCGTCAATCTTCCGCTGACCGACAAAAGGAACGCTTCAATGTGATGCTGCAGACGGCGGGGCAGGCGTGGGGAGGGGCGCATTCGGATCGGGTGGGTTGGAGTGGAGCAATGCGGCATGGCTGGGACTTCGATGCTGGCAGTTCAATAATAGGTGCTAAATACCCCCGGTGAGAAGCCTCAAATCGTTTCTCCAGGAAATCCCGGCACGATCGACTCAACCCATCCAGCCATCTTTGCCGATACGACCGAAGATCCGGGCTTTCCGCCCAGGAGCCGGTTGTCCAACGCACCCGTAAGTTTTGGGCGTCGGCGGACACTTTTGAAACGACCAATCAACCGAGCCGATCCGTGACGCCTTGTTCAGCGCGTCGCACACCGGCCGACAAGGGGGGAGAGCAGGAATGCTTCGTCAGTTGATCATCGCCGCCGTTTTGGTGGCATCGGCCTTCACTCTGGCCGGCGACGCGTCGGCCGACCAGCGCGCGTTCGGCCAAGCTTGGGGCGGCAGCGCCAGCACGCGCGACTGGAACCGATTCTATCACTATCCCTACGTGTATTACCCCCAGAATTTCTGGGGCCAGGAATACTATCGTAGCGCCGATAGCATGTACCACCGTTATCCGCCGGAGATGCGAATCCCGGTCTACAACAAAAAGTGGCACAACTATTACCCCAGCAGCCGCCGCTACCATAGCGGCCACCACTTCATCCTGGACGTGTTTTAACGGGATCGCGCCAATCCCAGGATCACACGAATCCGACGTAGCGACGCTCGCCAGAGCGTGGAAACCGCCGGTGATCCACCTTCTGGCGAAGGTAGCTACGTTTGACAGGCTGGAAGCCCATCCCACGGCCGAGGCCTGTCAGCCAAAATCGCGGCGAATTCCGTTATCCTGGATTTGATGGCCAACAGCACCAAGATTCGTCCATTCAGTCGTCTGATCGACAAAGCCGGTGCGCCGTTCTGGGTGATCGGCCCGGACGGATGTTTGGTCTTTCTTTCCGCGGCGGTCGGCGATTGGCTGACCGTCGAACCGGAATCGCTGATCGGCCGACGTTGTGTCGCCGGATCCAGCATCACCGACGACCCGTTGGACTTCTTGGCCGCGTCGCTGGCGCCGCCGCCGGGGTTCGCCAACAACGGAACGGCATCGCTGTTGGTCCAGCCCACCTTTCGCGGTGCAAAAGCGCGGCGGATCGCGGCCATGGACACACGGTTCGTGCGTCTGGGGCCTGCCGACGAAGCCGTCACACTGGCCGTGGCGGGCAGCTTCAACGACCACCTTGCCGACCCCGTCATCGACGCCGCGGTGGTGCTGCGTCGGGAACTCGATCGCTGGCGTCGGCATCACGAATCGATCGCCCAAGGAGTGCTGGTCGGATCGTCCCGCACGGCCCAACGGCTTCAAAAACAAACGCGATTGGCCGGTTCGGTCCGTAGCGATCTGCTGATCCTGTCCCCGCCGGGCTGCCTGGCCGAATCCCTGGCCGTCTCGTTGCACCAAAGCTCGGCGGCCGGAGAACCCCATGCCACGATCGACGGTCCGCTGATGGATCCCGAATTGCTGGACGCGAGTCTTGCCGCTGCCATCGCCCACTTGGCCGATTCCGAAACGGCAAAGGCGTCCGCGATCGTCAAAGACCTCGATCAGATGCCGCTGGAGGCTCAACTGCGGCTGGGGGAACATCTACGCCAATTCGATCCACGCCTGCGGCTGATCGCGATCGCAGACCACGATGCTGAAATCGCCGGCGACGCTGCCGCGGAACCGAATCCCGATCTCGACTACGCCCTCGACCAATCGCTGCCGGTCGGAATTGCGGCGCCGCTGGCCGACCAACTCTGTGGACTGACCATTCGCCTGGCCCCGCTTTGCGATCGAGTCGCCGATCTGCCGATGATCGCCACCGCCATGCTGGATCGACGGCGGGCCGGGGGCGACGGCGTCGCGGATCGATTCTCCCGCGCCGCGCTCGATGCGATCGTGATCTATCCCTGGCCGGACAACTTTCGCGAACTGGACCAGGCCATTCGACACGCGACACGGGCTTGTCCCGCGCAAGTCATCGGGCTGGAACATCTGCCGCTTGCGATCCGATCCTACCGGCCCAACGAAACCGTGCCGAAGCAACAGCAAGCGATCGATCTGGACCAGGCCGTGGCCGAGTTCGAAGCGGATCTGATTCGCGAGGCCTTGGAAACGAGCGACGGCAATCGGGCCGAAGCGGCGCGGCGGTTGAATATCTCGCGTGCCCGCTTGCTGCGGAAGCTGGAATCGATCGGCGAAGGAGATCAACCGTGAAACACCCCCACGGTGCCGCGTTGACGATCCCCACCGTTCCCTTGTGGGTCTGCGAGTCGGGCCGCCGATGGGGCGACGCGGCAAAGCGGTTTGTCGGACCATTTCAGCACCATCCGACGCCCGATTCGACCGACCGTGCCGAGTCGGGCGAGCGGATGTTCCACGTCCAATCACTCGATGCCGCGGGAATACGCGCCCAGCTATCCGCCCACCGAGACTTGGTCATTCTCTGGGAAGTCGCCACCGAGAATGCGCCGGCGATCGCGCTGCACATCGCTCAGATCGGCGTCGCCCGCCCCGACGTGTTGCAGTTGGCTGCGATCGACGATCTCAGCCGGCTTCAATCGAGGCGTTTGGCCCTGCGGATGATGGAACTCGGCGCGGCAGCCGTGTTGCATGATCCCCTCGATCTGGCCGTTTATGCAAAACTCGTCCACAGACGCTTCGCTAGAACGAGGCGGTTGGTCAAAAAATGAGTTGGTCAAAAAATGTATTTGCGTGAACCTCGCGTCGCGAACAGCCACCCCATTTTTTGACCACCCCATTTCTTAACCAAAATCACCCCGTCGCCAGCATCCCCATCCAATTTCAAAAATTCGCCATTTCGGCTCAACTTGACGATTGATCTTGCCGCAGCTCCGCTAGACCCCTATCTGTAGGGCACGATGGGTGGCGCGGATGCCGCCCTCGAAACCCCAATCAGGATGATTCGAGCGGTGTGGGATCGGAGAAAAGGACGTCGTTTCAGTGGCTTGGGTATCGCCTTTGCGATACTCGCGGTCGCTGGATGCAATCAAAACCCGTACATGGCCGGGCCGACCACCTATCCGCCCACCTCCGTCGGCCCGTCGATCTCGCAGCAAGGCATCAATCCGAACGACTCACGCTTGGCCGAACTGACTCGAAGGGTTCAGTTGCTTGACGACAACAATCGCCAATTGCACACGCAACTGGCGCAAAGTGAACAGCAGGCCCAGGTCTATCGCGAGGAACTCGACCTCGTTCGCAAACAGCTTGCCGACACCAACCAGAAGCTGGAAACCGCATCGATCGCCGCACGCGAGGCAGAAAA
Source organism: Stieleria mannarensis (assembly GCF_014154935.1). Lineage (GTDB taxonomy): Bacteria > Planctomycetota > Planctomycetia > Pirellulales > Pirellulaceae > Stieleria > Stieleria mannarensis. Next base: position 13,093 of record NZ_JACEHH010000034.1, on the reverse strand, counting down.
CAAGGTCCGTGGATTCCAAGCGTCGACGCAGATGCGTGGCGGGGCGTCGATCCAGCCCAACACCAACCTCAGCCGACTCGCCTCGCAACTGAACCTCGGCGGGTTACCCGTTCGGCAGGATGGCGATCGGATTCGGATCGCCATCCCCAGCGACCAGCTGTTCACCCCGGGCACGGCCCAGTTGATTCAGCAATCCACGCAGGTGCTTGACCCGGTCGCGGCGCAATTGCGCAGTCTGTTCCCACGTCAACGGATCGGGATCGAAGGCTACACCGACAACGCCCAAGCGATGGCCGGCGGCGCCGCGGCCAGCCACCAACTCGCCTCGGCACAGGCCTCGGCCGTCCTGGACATGCTGACCCGTCGAGCCGGCATGCCGCTGGGACAGTTCTTTATCGTCGCCCAAGGTGCCAACCGTCCCCTGCAACCCAACGCCTCGGCCGCCGGACGCGCAGCCAACCGACGCATCGAACTGGTCATCTACCCCGAAACGTTTTAATCAAGTTTCAAGTTGGAACCTGGAATTTGAAACTCCCAACTCCCAACTCCCAACTCCCAACTCCCAACTCCCAACTCCCAACTCCCAACTCCCAACTCCCAACTCCCAACTCCCAACTCCCAACTCCCAACTCCCAACTCCCAACTCCCGCTACTCCGGCGGCAGATCGGCGGAGATGTCGAATCGACGCCAGCACCAGGCGGTCACCATCATCGCACCGACCGCCAACGTCCAAGTGGCTGCGACGGCGCCGGTGACGTAAACGGGAACCGACAACGGAGCGCTAAATAGGGATTGGCAGATCGACACCCAGACCAACAACGCGCCGACCGCCGCGGCGATCAACGTCGCCTTGCCCAGAAACATCACGTTGGCTCGCACCACCATTGCGAACCCCTGGGCGTGTTCGTGGTGCGGGTAGGCCAGGAACAATGCGTTTTCGGTTGCAAAGGTGAATACCGCCAGCGCCGACAACATGCCGCCCCAGCCGATCAGTTGGGGCCAACCGGGGCCACAGACTGATGCGGCGATCCCCAGCGTGGTCCATTGAAACGTCACGGTGATCAAGATCGGCAAGGTTAACTGCCCCAGCACCGCCTGGATCGGCCGCAGCGGCAAGGACCGCAGCAACAACATCCGTTTCAGATCGCGTCGAAAGTCTAACCGCAGCGCCGGCGGAGCGAGCAGCATCGTGCACAGCGCGATCCCGGCGATAACAAACGCCCATTGATTCCCCATCCGGCCGGTCAACAGTGGTGACAGACAGAGCAGCGTCGGGACCAGGAAACTGAACAGGATTGTTCCGTAGTAGCGGCGGATCGAAAGTGCTTGTCGCCAAACCAACGCGACCGAGTCACGCATCCGCTGCGGCAGGATGCTTTCGATGCGATCGGCCAACCGATCTTCGGTCAGCTCGCCGGCACGCCCTGCTTGGTCAGTCGAAGGCCCATGAAAGTCACCCGAGCGCAACCGTGCTTTCTCGCGATCAAGGATTGCCGCTGCGGCCCAACCGTCGACGCGAACAAGTGTGAAGATTGCAAACGGCACCAGCATCACCGACGCCAACATCTGCACCGCCGTGTGGCTGGTGATCTCGACGGTTGTCGCCAACAAGGCGGCCGGACGCCAGCCGATCGCCAGCCATTGAATGGCGTCACTCGATGCGACGCCTCCGATCGCGCGAAAACTGTTCAACACGTAAACCCCCGGCTGCGACCCGCTGGGCGTGATCGCGGCCAATTGTCCGAAGAACTGCAGAATCGCCGCAAACGCGATCACCGAGAGCGCCACACGAGCCCCGACCAGGTGACGGCGTGACAGTCCGCTGACCAGACGCTGCCAAATCATTCGCACCGTTTCCAGCAGGACCAGTGCGGCAAACACACCGGTCGCCAGCAGGCCCGCATGTTGCACGTCCGGCGCCAATGCAACGACCAGGAAGAACGTCTTCAACAGCGCGGAGAAGAACACCGTGTTGACCTTGTACGCCGCCACCGTCGACCGTTTCAGCGGGGCGCCGCCGAGCCACAGTTTTTCCGCATCGGTGTATTCCATGTCGACCTGCTTTTCCGTCCACACGCAACGCACCGCGTGATAGATCAGGTACAGCACCATGCCGCCGGACAGCCACAGCCGCAGCGATTCGGGATCCGCGGTCCGCCGAGACGCCAAGATCAAGAAGCCGTTCAAGACGTAGACGCACAGAAAGATCACGGCGATCGCCGACGCCACAATCCGCCGTGGCGAACGCATGCGGTCGGCGGCACGCCGGAATCGAAACAGGCTGCGTCGCAACGTCAGCCAGCTCAGGTGTTTGTGGGGAGACGACATGGGAATCAAACGGCCATCGCGGCGGTCGCTTCAAAGTAGGCTTGTTCAAGAGATTGGGCGCCGGGGAATTCCGCACGCAGCTGGTCGACGTCACCGAAGTACTGCAGTTTGCCGTGCTGCATGACGATCAGATGCGTGCAGACATCTTGGATCATCGCCAGCAGGTGACTGGAAATGATGATCGTCGCGCCCGCGGCGGCTCGCTGTTTGATCGATTCCAATAGCCGGCGAATCCCCGGCGGATCCAGCCCCGTCATCGGTTCGTCCAACAACAACACGGCGGGGTCATACAGATACGCGCAGCAAATCGCCAGCTTTTGTCGCATGCCCCGCGACAGCGTCGTCGCGCCGTTGTTGATCTTGTCGCCCAGCTGAAAGTAGTCGAGCAACTCGGCCGCTTTGGTGCGATGGTTCGGCACGTCGTAAATCCGCCCGATGAACTCCAGGTGTTGCGCAACGGTCAAGTCGTCAAACAACGGCGGGTCATCGGGGACATAGGCCAGTCGCCGTTTCAGTTCCATCAGCGTCTTCGGGTCACCGCCGGACAGGTCACAGCCCGCAACACAAAGGCTGCCGTCGGTCGCAGGGATTAATCCGGCCAGACAACGCATCGTGGTGGTTTTCCCGGCCCCGTTGGGCCCCACCAAACCGCCAATGTTTCCGGGTTCGAGCGAAAAAGAAACCCCGTCGACGGCCAAATGATCTTCGTACAGTTTGCGGAGCTCGTGGCAGCGGAGCATCGGGTTTTGCAGTTTTTAAGGGGCGTGGGCATACAGGCTGCTGAAAGGTTAGGTTACGCTTGGGCGATGTGTCGGCTGAGATCGACCAAGCCGACTTCCAGGAGCTTTTGGAATTGCACGCAGCGGAAATCGATCGCGAGTACTTGAATCACTGGTGCCAGACCCTCGGGATCCGAACCGAACTGGACACCGCCATCGCCCGGTTTGAATCCCAATGACCAATCCCTATCGCGCCCCGGTCGAGACTCCAAACGTGGGTGATGAGGCGGACGCCGCGGCGGAGTTCCTTGTGACGGCACGACAACTGCGATTTGCGGAGTCAAAATTTTTGCTCTATCGATGCGGCGGGCGTTTGACGTTGGCATCCTTTGTGATGATCGCACTGTCGCTTTTGGTTGCGGTTGACGCGTCTTCGTTACCCCTGCCGACCGGAACAATGGTGCAACTCCCGGTTCCCTTGGTATTGCGTGAACTCGCGGTGATGGGGCTGGCGACGGTCGTCTACCTGAGTTTGATCCTGTCGGTGCGCAAGACCGTCAGGGCAGAACTCACCGCACACGGCTTCGTGGATGGTGCGGGACTCTCGGTCGTCGTCAAAGATCGCGTGCTCGGCTGGTCCGGCCCCCAAGGCTTGTTTTCGGTGCCCTTGAATCAAACTCGTCCGATACGAACGCGAAAAGGGATGATCGTGGTGGTCGATCGAGACCTGTTTCTGTTTATTCCCAAAGAGGCCGCATTTGCCGGCGGCCGCTATCAAGACTTCGCGCGAGCCCTCGTCGCATGATGCAGTAGAGGCTTTCAGCCGGTCGTCCAAACATTGACCGCCCCCGCGAAAAAAAGGGGACGGGGGTTGATTCCCGGGAATCAACCCCCGTCCCCTTTGTGCGTGACCCGCGCGAAGCGGACGCAGACGTGCTACGCCACGATCATCCCGATCACTCCCGCAACGGCGACGTAATATAAAAACACCAGCGCGGTGATCCGAATGATGTCGCCTTCGCGGCCGACCAGTCCCACGACGGCGCAGGCGGCAACAACGTTGTGAACGCAAATCGTGTTGCCCGCCGCGCCGCCGACCGCTTGCAACGCGACGACCCAAATCGGATCGGCAGCGATGTTTTGGCCGACTTGAAATTGGAACAGCGAAAACATCATGTTGCTGATCGTGTTGCTGCCGGCGACGAACGCCCCCAGCCCGCCGACCAGTGGCGACAACAACGGCCACGCTCCTCCGACCAGCGACGACACCCCGCCGGCCAGGACCTTGGGCATCGAATCATACCCCGCCTCACCACCGCTGCTGTTGATAAACAGTTGAACCATTGGGACCGCAAAGACCAACGCCAGTGATGCCGAAACGACCATCCGCAGCGATCGCGTCGTCGCATCGACCACCGCGTGTTTGCTCATCCGGTGCAGCGGAATCGTCAGCAAGCAAACCAGCACAAACAGGGCGCCCGGCAGATACAGCGGCGCAACGGGCTTGACGCTGATCGCCGATCCGAAAAGGTTCGCCGTCAGCGACGAATCGGTAGGAATCGTGACCGATTTGAGCCACTGGCCGAGCGGAATCCACGGCAAGCGTGTCAGCACCAGCAACACTGCGATCATCAAATACGGCACCCACGCCCGCAGGATGGACAGGCCATGTCCGGCGTCCTTCAGTCGAATGTCGACATCGCCGTTCCAATTGGCCGGCCAGTTGGACGCCTCGGGAAACTCCCACGCCGGCTCGCGTGGCAACAGCCAGCCCCGTCGGGCCATTGGAACCGTCAACGACAATCCCACCAACGCCCCGATCAGCGACGGGAACTCCGGCCCCAACGTGTTGGCGATGATCGTCGACGGGACCGTCATCGAGAGTGACGCAAACAACGCAAACGGCCAAATGCGAACCCCTTCACGCCACGAACGGTTGGCCCCGAAAAAGCGTGTCATCACGATCACCACAAACAAGGGGATCAACGTCCCGCAAATCATGTGGACCAGCGCCACGCGTCCACCGACCAACGGCAACAACGTGGACCAAATGTCCTCACCGGCGGCGAGTTCGCCTCGGGCATAGGCGACGACCGATTCGCTGCCGCTAAGCCCATTCTTGACGCCGATCAAGATCGGTGTTCCCACCGCGCCAAACGACACCGGCGTGCACTGGATCAGCATTCCACTGACGACCGCCGATTTGGCCGGAAATCCCAGCCCGACCAACAGCGGCACGCAGACCGCCGCGGGAGTCCCAAAGCCGGCGCTACCTTCGATGAATGATCCGAACAGCCAGGCGATCAAGATGACTTGCACCCGACGATCCGGGGTGATGTCCGTAAATCCCCGCCGGATCACCGCCAGCCCGCCGCTTTCACTGAGCGTGTTGAGCAGCAAGATCGCACCGAAAATGATGAACAACAACTGCGCGGTGACCACCAATCCGTTGACCGACGCCGCGGCAATCGTCGCCGTGTCCAACTTCCAAACAAAGTATGCCAGCACCACGACACTGACATACGCAATCGGCATCGCCCGAGAAGCCGGCATCCGCATGGCGACCAGCAACACCGCAACGACAAGAATCGGCGTGAACGCGAGCAGCGGGGCGATGGTTTCCATGGTGTGATCCCTAGTGTGTGTGCGAAAGCTATCTGCACCTGACCCGCGGAGAGCGTACTCGCTTACATGCGTGATGGCTCCCTTCTCCCCCGGCTTTGCGGGGGAGAAGGGCTGGGGATGAGGGGGCAGGCAGCGAGAATTGACTTGAGACCGCACTCACCGTGCACCTCACCGAAGCCCCTCACCCCCGGCCCCTCTCCCCGAAACGGGGCGAGGGGAGCCCGACTGATAAAGACTGGTACGTGCAGAGAAAACGGTGAACGACCACGGGTAGAATCATCGATACTTCTTCGCTCATCACTTACCAACGACTGGTACCACGATCCCCTACCGACTCTTCTCATCGGCCAAAAACCGAAACAACTCCGCCCCCAGTTTTTCCACCAGCTCGCGATTCGTCTCCGCCAGATCCTTTGACTCGGTCGGATCGCTGTCCAGGTCATACAACTGCCACGGCGTACCGAACGGCTTGCCGGAAGGTTTTTCGCGTCCGCCGGAGCCGTCGCTGAACACCAACTTCCATTTCCCGTCGCGGATCGCGAAGGTGCCGTTGACGCTATGGTTGACCACGGGGGCGCGGCGAAACTGGTCCGGCTTGTCGTGCAGCAGCGGCGCGATACTGAAACTGTCCGGTGCGGCCTGATCGGCCGGCGGCAACTTGGTCCCCGCTAACTCCGCCGCGGTGGCGAACAAGTCGGCATGACAGATCGGTTGATCGCACTGCGATCCGGCTTTGATCGTGCCTGTCCAACGGGCAAAGAAGGGGACGCGATGACCGCCTTCCCAAATGTCCGCCTTCGTCCCCCGCCAAGGCCCGTTGGCCTTGTGGTTGCCTTCATAGTACGCCTGGATCGATTCGTCGCTGACATGATCCACCTGGCCGGCATCACTTTGCCGCCTCATGAACGATCCGTTGTCGCTGGTGTAAATCACCAACGTGTTTTTGGCGAGTCCCGCTTCATCGATCGCCGCCATCACTTGTCCGACCGTCCAATCGACCTGGGTGACGAAATCACCGTAAGGACCGAGCTTCGTCTTTCCGGCAAAACGCCCATGCGGCAAAACCGGCTTGTGGGGTGCGGTCAGCGGGAAATACAGAAAGAACGGTTCGTCTTGATCGGCGCGCGAGCGGATGTGCTGGGAAGCTTTTGCGGTCAGTTGGTCCAAACAATCGACGATCGAAAAGTCCGAGCCGAGTTCTCCTTTTCTTAGATACGCCGGGAACGGTCGGGCCGGCTGCACGCGGTCGGGTTTGCCGGTGATCTGGTGACCGTCGATGTAAACGTAGGGCGGAAAATCGAGCGAGGCGGGAATGACCAGTGACTGGGTGAATCCCGCATCGACGGGCGAATAGCTCAGCGGCTGTGTCCAATCCCATTGTCCGCTCGCGTCTTTCTGAAACCCGAGGCCGAGATGCCACTTGCCGATCACCGCGGTGTGATAACCGTGTTGTTTCAGATGCGACGCGACGGTCGGACGGTCGGTTTCGATCAAGGGCGTTCCGTAACCGTTCAGCACGCCACGTTTTAACTTGCTTCGCCAACAATAACGGCCGGTCAGCGTCGCATAGCGCGTCGGAGTGCACACGGCCGACGGCGAGTGGGCGTCGGTAAACGTCATGCCCTCGGCCGCCAATCGATCCAAATTCGGCGTGGGGATCTGGGACTCGGGATTCAGGGCTTGGACATCGCCATATCCCATGTCATCGGCCAGGATAAAGACGATGTTGGGGCGATCGGAGGCCTGGGCGGAAACCGCGAAAAACAGACAGCACAGTAGGAGATAGCGTTTCATGGATGTCGTCGGGGCATGGAGTCGTCAGTGGGGCTGACACGCATCATAACCGGATCCGAAAGAGAAAAAGGGACGGGGGTTGAAACGCCATCAGGCGATGACGAACCCGCGCCCCCCGCCAGCCGCTTCATCCCGCGCAACCGCCATTGCCGGATTTCCCTCATCGTGCTCCTGCTTGCTGTGAAATTCGGCAGCCCGCGATCGGCTGACTTAGGTTTCCAGTATCGAAATCCGCGCCGCCGTAGGTGCGGAGCGTCACTAGGAGCCCGAATCCGACGATTCATCCTGCGATGGCGAGACGCCACAATTGCCCGTAAAACCACCCATCCGAGTCTTCGACTTTTATCCGCTCGAAGATCGCATCCTGCTCAGCGCCGACGGTCCGGACACACTTGATGCCGGGGCGAACGCTGACGTTGCGTACCTCGATGCGCTGATCGAACTGATCGCGACCGAGGATCAGCCGCAGGGAGACGGGCATGCCTTCGATGGATTGCCTGACCGGGCACCGGAGGACGGAAACCTCGACACGTCCGCTCAAGGCGAACTGGCGACCGACGCTGCGGCCCCGTCACCGCTGGATCCGGAGCGTCCGATCGAAGTCGTCTTCGTGGACGCCGGAGTCGAAAATGCCGCCACACTGATCGACGGCTTGCGTGGGGACGCCGACCAGACGACACAGTGGTTGGTCATCGAACTTTCCGGCGACGAGGACGGAATCGACCAGATCAGCCGCTCCTTGGCCGGTCTTTCCGGTGTCGACGCGGTTCATCTGGTCAGCCACGGCGACGGGCGGGGGCTGCGGCTCGGCGATTCGCGATTGGACATCGACACGGCAGACGGCTACTCCCAGAGAATCGCCTCCTGGGCCGGAGCTCTGGATGCCGATGCGGATTTGCTGATCTATGGATGTGACCTAGCCAGTTCGACGGACGGTCGCGCACTGATCGACACGCTTGCCGCTTGGTGCGATTGCGACGTCGCCGCCAGTGAGGACGCCACCGGTCACGAGACTCTCGGTGGCGATTGGGATTTTGAGTACAGCATCGGAACGATTCAGACAGAGGTGGCGTTTTCTCTCGTCGCACGATCCGCCTGGGAAGGGACCCTGGCGACCTACACCGTGACCAACACCAACGATTCCGGTGCCGGTTCGCTGCGTCAAGCGATCCTCGACGCGAACGCCAACGCGGGGCTGGATACGATTGACTTCAACATCACCGGCACGGGCACCCATCTGATCACGCCGGCCACGATGCTGCCGTTGATCACCGATGCGGTCAACATCGATGCGACGACCGACGACAGTTTTGCCGCCAATTCCAACCGACCGGCGATCATCATCGACGGCAGCAGTGCCGGGGTCGGGGATGACGGATTTCGTCTTTCGGCCACCGCCGACGGCAGCACGATCCGCGGATTTGTGATCACCGCCTGGGACGGCCATGGGATCGAGATCCAGTCCGGTTCGGACAACAACGTGATTGTGGGCAATTACATCGGGCGTTTGGCCGCCGATGGGACCGATGCCGGTGCGGGGAAGGAAAATGGCAGCGACGGGATTGCCGTCCAAGGAAACAACACCACAATCGGTGGATCGACCGCCGCCGATCGCAACGTGATCTCCGGCAACGGCGACGAAGGCATCGACATCGACCCGGGCGTCACCGGCACCGTCATCCAAGGCAACTACATCGGAACGGACGCGACCGGCACGGTCGCGATCGGCAACGGACAAGCCGGGGTCGGCAACTGGGGCGGGATCTTGGCCGGCGGTGACGACACGACGATCGGCGGAACGAATGCCGGCGAAGGAAATCTGATCTCGGGGAACAATTCCTGGGGCATCATCGCCGAGGGAACCAACATCACCATCCAGGGTAACCTGATCGGAACCGAAGCCGATGGCACCTCGCTGCTGGGCAATTCCGGCCACGGGATCGCCGTGTCGGATTTTGCCGGCGGCACGGGCATCCTGATCGGGGGAACCGCGGCCGGGGCCGGAAACGTGATCGCCGGCAACGGGCTCGATGGCGTTTCAGTCACCGGGGCGTCTGAAGCCGCCATCCTCGGAAATTCGATCCACGACAATACGGGCCTGGGCATCGACCTGGGCGACGACGGGACCAGCAGCAACGACGTCAACGATGCGGATACCGGGGCCAACGACCTACAAAACTTCCCGGTCCTGACTTCGGTTCAAATGACCTCCAGCACCGACGTCAACATCGTCGGTTCAATTAACGCCCTGGCCAACAGCTACTACCGTATCGAATTCTTTGCCAGTGCCACGGGTGACGGAACCGGGTACGGCGAAGGAAAACGCTACTTGGGCTACTTGAACGTGACGACCGACGGCTCGGGGAATGCCACGATCAATACGACGCTGACTGCCAACGTGCTTGATGGCGAGATCGTCAGCGCGACCGCAACCGAAACCAATGTCAGCTTTGACAGCTTCGCGGTCACGTCGGAGTTCGCCCAAACTGTCACGGTCACCAACACCGCGCCGGTCGCCAGCGATGACGTCTATTCCACCAGCGTCAACACGACGTTGGTCGTCGGCCCGACCACGAACAACCTGGCCAACTGGTGGCAATTCGATGAGGGTAGCGGACAGACCACCGTCGATTCGGGATCGGTGGGCAACGACGCCACCCTTGGTGCAACGGCCGCCGCGGACACGGACGATCCGACCTGGACGACCGGCTACGTCGGTTCCGGTGCGCTGACCTTCGACGGATCGACCGACTACGTCGCGACCACCAGCACCGTGGCCCAGTCGGCCAACAGTTTCACCCTGTCCGCCTGGTTCCAAACCACAACGACCTCGGGACAACAGCACATCCTTTGGCAGGGTTATAGCGGAGGCAATGGATACGGATCGGCACCGGGAACATCGGCCGAAGCGGAGATGGGGCTGACCATCGGGACTTACAATCAATCCGACAAAATCGTCTTTTTCCTGGGTTATGACGTGCCGGCCAATGGAGCCGACCCGATCTACATTGTCTCGAATTCTAACTTCACCGACACCACGAATTTCCATCACGCCGCGGTGACGGTGACCGATTTGGGAGGCGGTGTGTTCAGCGCCTCGTTGTATGTCGATGGCGTGTTGGAGGGGACCGACACGGGAATTCAAAACGATCGTTCCGCTTGGGGGAACCTGCAAATCGGAAAGCCCGGTGCAGCGACACGCTATTTCAGCGGCCAGATTGATGACGTTCGCATCTATGACACCGCCCTTTCGGCCGGAGAAGTTCAAGACCTCGCACACGCCGGCGTCTTGCAGAATGACTCCGACGTGGACAGTCGCCCCCTCAGTGTCAACACGACTGTCGTCACCGGTCCCAGCAACGGGACCCTCAGCATCAACGCCGACGGATCATTCTCCTACACGCCCAACCTGAACTTCAACGGCATCGATTCGTTCACCTACCAGGCCAACGACGGCAGCCTGGATTCCAACGTCGCCACCGTCACCATCACGATCAATGATGACCCGGTGATTGCCACAACCGGTGGCGCGACCGCGTTCACGGAAAATACCGCTCCGGCATTGATCGACAGCGGCTTCACCGCAACGGATCCCTACAGTACCGATTTTGATACCGGCACGTTGACGGTTTCGGTCTCCGCAGGAAGCACCGCGAATGATCAGTTGTTGGTCGTCGATGGCGGATCGGTGACGGTTGTCGGAAACACGATCCGCCACGCAGGCATCGACGTCGGGACGTGGGTCGGTGGTACCGCGGGGTCGGATCTGGTGATCACCTTCAACGCAAACAGCACCCCCGCGATTGTTCAAGCCATCGGCCGGCAAATCGCCTACTTCAACGCGTCGGACAATCCTTCGACGGCCCCACGTACCGTTGACTTTGTTTTGACCGATGGTGACAGCGGAACCAGCAACGCCGCACAGAAAACCATCAATGTCGCCGCCGCCAACGACGCACCCGACATCGCCGCTTGGTTTGACAGCGATTGGGGCTATCGAAAAGAGATCCTGGTCAGTGCGGGCCAAGTCACTGAGGATCTGGTCGGATTCCCCCTCTTGGTCCATTTAGGTACCGATGCCGATCTGGCGGCATTCGCCCAAGCCGACGCCGATGACATTCTGTTTACCGCCGGCGACGGGACGACCAAGTTGGCCCATGAAGTCGAATTGTTTACTTCCGCAACCGGCGAATTATTCGCTTGGGTCAAAACAGACCTGTCGGCCTCCCAAGACTCGCGTCTGTATCTGTACTACGGCAACGCCGCGGCCACCAACCAGCAAGACGTCGTCAACGTCTGGAACAGCGGATTCCAAGGTGTCTGGCACTTGAACGATTCACCGGACGGAACGCCAGGCGAGATCAACGACAGTACCGCCAACAACAACGACGGGACAACCGAAGGAACGATGGATGCTTCGGATCTGGTGACCGCCAAAATCGGCGGCGGGCTCGATTTCGACGAAGTGGACGACCTGATCCGCATCAACGATAGTGCCAGCCTGGACAGCACGGCGTCGACGGCGACGATCGAAGTGTGGGTCAATTGGGACAACGTCGCCGACGGCGATCACCAGATCCTGATGACGTCCAGCAACCGATTCACGACCGGTTCCAAAGATGGTTATGAATGGGCATCCAATGGAAGCGGCGATCACTTCTATTATCCCGAAGGCGGCACCGATCCGAACTACGTTTTGGGGTCGAGCCCGTACACCAACGGAGTCTGGCATCACGTTGCACTGACCCAAGACTTCGCCAGCAAAGAGGTCGAGATCTACGTCGATGGCGTGGCGATGTCGTTCACTTCGGACACGCTGGCGACGACCTGGACGATACTCGCCGACCCGGCCGACTGGCTGTGGGGCGGCAATCCGGATCGTGCAACGCGGTACTTCGACGGAATGATGGATGAAATCCGCGTGTCGAATCTCGTTCGTTCACAGGATTGGATCCAAGCGTCCTTCGCCAGCCAAGATAACCCGAGTGCGTTCTTCTCGCTCGGCTCGGCGGAAACGGAAAACCTGACGCTGAGCGACATCAACGAAGACGATTTGAATCCGGTCGGTGACACCGTTGCAGCCATCGTCGCGTCGGCCGGTGGGGATCGAATCACCGATGCCGACAGCGGTGCGGTCGAAGGGATCGCGGTGATCGGCGTGGACGACACGAATGGGACTTGGCAATACGACGCGGGAGGCGGCTGGACGAATTTCGGTTCGGTCAGCAATAGCAGTGCGGTGTTGTTAGACGGTTCGGCAAAGATCCGATTTGTCCCCGCTGCGGATTATTCCGGTCCCTCGGGAGACATCACCTTCCGGGCCTGGGACACGAGCGACGGCAACCCCAGCGGAACTGCCGCAGTCGACGTGTCCACCAATGGAGGCTCGACCGCCTACGGCAGCACGACCGATTCGGCGAATTTGAACGTGCTGGCGGTCAACGACTCGCCAGTCGAAGCGTCGATCGAAGGCACAACGCTGGCCTACACTGAAAACGATGGCGCTGTCGCGATCACGTCTACGCTGACCCTGAGTGACGTCGACGACACAGATTTGGAATCGGCCGTCGTTCAGATCAGCGGCAACTACGCAAACGGCCAGGACGTGCTGACGTTCGTCGATCAA
>NZ_JACEHH010000033.1 GCF_014154935.1 Stieleria mannarensis | reverse complement strand
ACTTCACCATCAGAATCATTTTCCAGCAAAATCTTTGCGGAATTCTTCTCGTTGACAAATGTACTTGGCAACTGCACCGTGTAGCTACTGCCGCCAGACCATTTTATTGTAGCTATCGCGCCCTGCTCGGACTCGCCGATTACAAGGCAAAGTAGTGCAAAAACACCAGTGATCATTGGTCAAACTCCTTGGGCAACGCCCAGTTGTTTTTTGCACGGCTGAGGATTCGATTTCCGGAATATGTATCGAAGTCAAATCCAAACATCTCCCCCAAGGTGCTTAGCGGATCTGGGTTGTCGAATCGAAAGCAGCCCTCAGGCACCTGGTTTCCTATCTTCCAATCAAGGACTAAATCCGATTCCCAGATGGATCCGTTTGTGACCGGGCGACTGAACTCAATCCGACTTGGAAGCCATATCCCCTGTTGCTTCTGCCAGGTGTATCTTCCATTGCAAAAGTAGTGCTTGTCAAAAGCAACTTCGGAGTTTTGTACGGTAATATGCACCTCGACGGGCATTCCGCCGTGAGCCCTGCTGAAAACTATCTCGTATTTGTGCGAGCGTTGCGGGTGCCATATTTCGAAGGTCGCCTCAATTTTTCCCGATCCGAGTTCCTTCACGGATGTCAATGTTGCCTTGGCAATGAAGTCTTGCGTTTCGTCTGCCGGCAATCTGACTGAGTCGATCCTTGTTGGAAATAGATAGTCATGAAACGGGTCATGCTTCTTTACCATTGACGTCCGCTGCTTTACAAGCTTCGCACGAGTCGACTCAATCACGGGAGCTTCTAGTCCGGTGGAAAGTTTTACTCGGTTGCCATCGAAGATTTCGTACTGCCATGTTGTCCTGGGGACAACGGCTGGGAAAAGCTCTCCTCTCGGATTGCGAGCAAATGTGTTAGCCGAAGTGTGGTACGACATGGCGTACGTTGTGAATTCTCGGCGTTTGCAAGTAATACTTAGCGCCGGGATAATCACTCCGTCTGTATTTGTTCGAGTTGACGGGGATTCAGTTTTCAAACCCCTTGCCATGCACGCAAATCCATCTCGGGTAATTGCTTCCTGCGATGCTTGGTAGTCAGCGAGTGCGCTGTAAACGATGGATTCTAGGTTTTGGGGGGCATCGCCAAAAGCTATCGACGGGGCTATCAATGCACATAAAATCAACGCTTTGTATTGCACGGCATGACCTCTCTTAATCGCAGCTAAGAAGTGTTGCGATTGTTTGCCTCGATTTCTCGGATCGTACTGGTGAGCCCTGCGACTGAATAGAGTTCGATCACAGCGGCGTGAGCAGTATAGTAACACCCCCCGAGGGCCACGTGTAGCTGAACACGTGTATTTTTGATTTTCATTTGCGCGGCGGAGACAAGCAAAAAGATTGGGGACAGAAAATGATTGGAAAAAGATTGGGGACAGAGCACTTCGCTGAAGCAGCCAACGGTGAACGCATGAGCTGGGGCCGCCAAATTAAGACGCGCTGTTTCGGTGTTTGGGGGCGGCTGATCGAGGATGCGAGGAAGCATCAAAGGGGTCAGGCCCAATACTGTTCGGCACTCTGCTTGCTCCGCACCTTGAGCGGACAGAGTTTGAGTAATCGATGACGGTTCGGGTTGCAGTCGCAAGCAGTGGCTGGCAAGCGGAGCGATTATCGTTTTGGTGACCGCGCAGCATCAATCGCAGGCAACATCAATTGCGATGCTCCCGAATCGAGTTTTATTGGTTGGTTGCAGTGTAACCGTACACCAGAACCAGTTAGCGACGTCTGGTTGACTTGTTGAGGAGGCGGCGACGGGCTCGGCGGGTGCGTTTGCGATCGGCCGCTTGGCGACGCTCGTCCTGACGGTACTCGCGAATCGATTCAGGGTGCTCCGCTTTCCAGGCGTGGGGAGTCATTGCGGACCAGTCTGTCTCGCCGACGAGCGCTCGCCGTAGGACATCGTCCAAGTACGCTCGCACGTCCAAGTTGTTGCGGATCGCACTGCCGATGATCGTTAGCAGGTTCGCCGCTCGCTCTCCCGCCGCCACTGAGCCTTTAAACAGCCAGTTCTTCCTTCCTGTGGCGACACGTTTCATCAACTGCTCGGAATCGTTGTTGTCTAGCGGAATTGTTGCGTCCTCGGTGAACCGGCACAGCGGCTCCCAGTGACGTCGCACATAGCCAGCCGCCACACCGAGATTGCTCTTGGGAAGAACCGACGGTGACTGCATCGCTTCGCTGTCGAGGTACTGCGCGATCTGATCGAGAACATGGCGCGATAAGCTTTGGCGTCGCGCAAGACGCGCTGCATCGTCAAGCCCCTTGATCTGATCCTCTACGTCGTAGAGCATCCGAATCAACGACTCCAACTTCGCCACTTGCACCGGGAATGCAGTGCGACACTCATCGATCTTGCGGCGCGCATGCGCCCAACATGCCGCGAACGTGATTCGCGAGTCACTACGCACGTCAATCTTTTGAAATCCCGACCAGCAGTCTCCTAATATGTTGCCCGTAAAATCACTCAGCACATCATCCGGTCCATCGCGGTGACGACTGACCGTGAAGTCGAACGCCACCACCGGAAGGCGTGAGGCGTAGTAGCCCCACATGTTCGCGTTGATGCTTGGCTTGCCGGACGCGATCGCGTTTTCAAGCACTTCACCGATCCGCTTGCCGCGGGGATGTTCCGATAGGTCAGGCATGGCCTTCGGTGTGATCAACAACACCCCGGTGTCATCACAGCCGACCGTGCGATCGTGCTTCAAAACGCTTCGCAAGTAATCAGCAAGTGGACGCAGCGCGAACTCAACGGCCGTTTCGATGTTCCCCAGCGTGCTGCGACTGGGCGTCCAGCCACTGCCGGCGAACAGATCTTGCTGACGATAAAACGGCAGGTGATAGAAGTATTTCCAGGCCACAACTTCGACTCCAATCGAGGCGTCAAAGCGATCGCCTTCGACCAGACCGGTGGGACGCTCGGGAGTGACGATTCCTTGTGATTTGTCGGACGGGTGAGCGTACTTGGCATACTTGGTCACCCGGACTTTCAGTTCACCGGCGGTGCTTTCGAGCGTCTCGACTTCGTCATAGCCGATCAGGATGAGGCCTTTGCGCTGGGCTTCGGGCAGGTCGACGATCTTTTCGTATCGCGGCAAGTGTTCGGGGAACTTGCGGTCGCTTGGTTCGGGGCGTTTCTTTCTGCGTTTCTTGTTTGCCTCTTCGGCGTCGTCGGCGATCTGCTCGGCCTCGCGGATGGCTTCTTCCAGTGCGCTGACCACCTCGGGCGTGGGCTCTTCGCCGAGATCCAAAAACAACTGGCCTTCGCCATCGACGCGTCGTTCACTCTTGCGCCCGTAGAGTTGCTTGAGCAGCTTTTCGATCTTCAGGTTTAGCTCGATGTTCTTTTCTTCGAGCTTGTCCGACTCGGCCTTAAGCTCCAAAACGCTGTGAGCTTGTTCCTCGATCAGTTTGTCTTTGAGCGACAGTTCTGTGGCTTGTTCGCCGACTTGCGATTGCAGTTCCGAAATCAGCTGATGGCAAGCGTCGAGATCGTTTGGAAGAGGCTTCGAATTCATGATGGCGACATTATAAAACGCACTCCAAATCGCGCAAGACAAAGCGCAAAGAAAACCGGCTCCACGAAGCAATTTTCGTGGAGCCGGTCCGTTTCGATTCGATTCGATTGGCTGATGAGCTACGCTGCCATTCGCTTGCGTCGAGTCTTGGCCGCCTTCAGCGACACTCCGGCAATCCACATGGCCAGTTCGACGTTATCGATCACGATGTGCGATGAGCCGTCATCGGTCTTCGGTATTTCGACGGTGCCCTGTTCGAGCCTTCGATACCAGAGCGTCAGTCCGCCGGTTTCCCACCACAGGGCTTTGATGCGATCGCGTCTGCGATTGACAAACAGGAACAGCGAGCCATCGGTCACGCTGTGATTCATCGCTGTGCTGACGATGCCGGTCAGTCCGTCGAAGCCTTTGCGAAAATCGACCGGTTCGGTGCAAAGATAGATTGGCACACCGGAGGGCAACCCGATCATGGCCGGGCCTCCGGCCGTTGGCCTGGCTGCCGATCCGTGGGGACCTCCACGCGGATTCGAATACCGCCGGGAAGTTCGATGGTGGTGCAGGCAGTCGCCGGGCCGACGTCCCGACCAGGCTCGCCAGCCTGATCGCCGGGCAGGCCAGGAAGACGGATCGGCATAAAATGGACGTTCGGCTCGCCTGACTCTGGCTCGAGGAGTGCTGGCGACTGGCGCAGCTTTTTCTTCCATTGATAGAAAGACGGCTGCGAAACGCCTTCATTTCGACAGAACTGGGCGACTGACATTCGCGAGCGATCAAATCGACGCAACCGTTCCTGCCAAAGCTTGGCAGTTTTGGACCGGGGCATGGGTTTTCTCCGTTTGGTGAAACGAAACAAAACCCACCACGGTAAACCCCGCGCCTACAACGGTTCTGGTGTACGGTTACGTTGCAGTCGCGTCGTAGTGCCGCTTGAGTTTCTCTAAATGAGCGATCAATTCCTCTTCGCTCGCCAGACCCATGAAGTAGTAGCTGATCATCTCAAACGTACGCTTGGTTGGCTTGCGCCCCGTCCAGATGTTGATCAGCAGGCAGGCGATCAATGCACAATAGCACTGAATCTCAATTCCATTCTGGCTGTGGAATATCAAGTGGCTACAGCCCATCAACTGCTTGAAGAATCGAAAAAAGATCTCGATGATCCAGCGTTGAGAATAGATCAATGCGATGATTTCGGCGGGAACATCCAGCATGTTCGTCACGATTCGTAAGATGCCATCGCTGCTCGGTCCCGTCGAAGTCCCGTGGTACTTTCCACGGCTGGTATGGGCGCTACAACGAACGCAGATCAACCGAACAGGATGCCCTGGCCGTTCTCGGTTTCCGCCCTGGTGTCTGCCAAGATCTACAATCTCATCGCTTAAGACTCCTGCGGCGACGGCTTTTTCGGAAAGCACTCGCTGCTCCAGGACATCGTAAACACTGTTGTCGCGAACGCGGCACACATAGCTGCTTTTGGCTTGGACGATCTTGTTGAACAGCGAGAACTTTGCATAACCGCGATCCATGACATACAAACGATCTCGCTGGATCGTCTGCTCGAGCACCGATCGTTCGTCGTGCTGGCCACCTGCGTCGGGCGTCACGTCGATTCGCGTCGGGACGTACCGATCCACCTCGAAGTGCGTATGCAATCGCCACTTGACCAAGTGACTGTTGCTTTGCCCTTTGAAGATCGATGCATCGATCAAGCGAGGCAGGCAAGAGACCAATGAGCCATCGACAAGGGTGATCGTCTGGTTGATGCCGTGCAGGCTCTTTTGGCCATGTACCGACTGTGCGTGCTGGCCGAGCTCGGCAATGACTTCTTTGAGACGGTCGGCGTCGAACACGCGCGAAGCTTCGCTCAGTGAGCCAAGGGATGTTCGTCCGCAACCGAGTCGTTTCTTGACTTTCGCAAGTTCCGTGGCTTGAGGAATTGACCGCAACGCGGTAATCGCCGGATTAAATAGATATAGCAGTACCAGCATGCAGAGTTGGTCGTAGTGCAGGTCTCGATTGCCAGCTTTGTCGCGTTCGCATTGGTCGTCATGAAGTCGCTCCAGCAGAGGAGCGATCATATCGAGATACTTCAGACCTTGAATGTCTTTGCTCTTGAATTTTCGATCTGAGGCATCGGTGGTCGCCTCTTGCTGTGCCTGATCGACCGACAGATCATCTGGAGTACCAGGAGTGACAACTGGTTTCCCACGTTTTGGAACTATTTTGGGCTTGGTTTGCTTGGCGGGCATGACGAATCGTCAGCGACAATGACACTATGGCAGCCGTCCTCTGTGAGCGTGTCCATGGCGCAAACCGCGTGCCAAAATATGCTAAAACTTCGTGCGCAAATCTTGTGCCGAACAGTATTGCCCCCGTCCCCTTTGATTCGCGCGTCCCCTTTGATTCGCGCGTTGCGAAATCTCAACGCCGGAATACAACGCGGCGTGGTAATTTGTCAACACGCCGACCGGTAGGGCCCTGGAATGTCGCCAAATCACGTGTTAATCGGCATCGGCACGACGGTTGCAAATGCGATCGGGCATGAAACTGCCCTCCACCGATCGTGTCGATACGCCGCCCCGCACCCCCGGGATCCTGCTGCCCGGTTCCGTTTCGCTTGGACTGCTGCTGAACAGTTTGCTGCTGACCAGTCTGCTTTCGCTGGCCGGCTGCTCCCCTCCGGCACGGTTTGAAAACGAGTACGGGTCGGTGTTCGCGGCGAACGATTCGGAGGCTGCGATTCCCCGTGGGATGCGGCGGACCAAATACGGCTGGGAAGACGCCTCGTTGTGGCACATCTCGACCGACATTCGTTCGCGATCGATCCAGTCATGGATCGACGGCCAACGACAGCGTGAACCGAGCTGGGTGGTGGCGGTTTTTGAACGGATTCGACGCACACCGCCGTTGATGATCGCCGTGATTCAAATCACCGCGATCGCAGCGATTGTTCACATCAGCAACGTTTATCACGCCGAACATCCCCGTTCTTCAGCTAATAAACCCTCCGCCGGTTTGTCCTGATCTATGATGCAGTGCCTCACCAACTGTCTTCGATCCGCCACTTGCCTCGGACGACCGCTACCGTGACTCGTATCCTCATCACCGCCTTTGAGCCCTATGATCGCTGGAAGGAGAACTCCAGCTGGTTGGCGCTGGTCGATCTGACGAGCTGGTACGACGGTGCGTTGGAGATCGCGACGCGCCGCTACCCGGTCGATTTGCCGAAGCTACGCGAATCGCTGGAAGCCGACTTGGCCCGCAACTACGACTATGCGATCCACCTGGGCCAGTCACCGGGATCGGCCGTGATCAAATTGGAATCGGTCGGATTGAACCTCCGTACCAACGGCGAACCGTTGCTGGTCGATGCGCCGACCGCTTACCGATCAACGCTTGACTTAGACGGTTGTCTGCAACGGCTGACCGGCGCGGGGATTCCGGCCCAGATCTCTCACCACGCCGGCACGTATCTGTGTAACGCGGCGCTGTTTCTCAGTCAGCACTATGGCGAGATGATGGGCCGCCGAACGCAAAGTCTGTTCATCCACTTGCCGCTGACACCGGGGCAAGTCGCCGCCGACGAATCGGCATTGGCCAGCATGAGCACTCCGATGCAAAGCGCGGCGATCGCACTGGTCGCCGAGCACCTGGCCCAATCCGATTCCTAGCAGTCGACCACAGATCTAATTGTGTAGCTGAAAGTGCGTTCGGACAGTCGCCGTGTTCTCCGAACTCGGCGTGCGCAAAAACGCGAAGCGTTGCCCCGCGCCGACCTCGGAGAGGACGGCGACTGTCCAGACGAAGCACTAAAACGAACTTGAATACGTCCCTTGCGATTGCTCTTGGCCCGGTCGTGCGGTCGGCAGATTCTTGTGGCTGAATGGCGTCAATGCGCCGGCGGGAAAGAAGAAGGCCTTGATATCGGGGTGGCGTGAATCAGCCATCGCGCCGACGCGAACGACCGTTCCGTCCGACAATTCAAGCGTATAGTCGCAGTCTTTCATTGCTTTCCTACATGCGTGCTCATGAACACAAACTCACTTGCCCCTCAATCTCACCAACCTTCCGATCGATCGCGGTCGCTTGGCCATTGAAGTAACGCGGCAGTCTGCAACAAGTCCGCACTGAAGTGCCAGGAAATTTAGGAAATGCCAAAATCGTGCGTCCCCCCGACGCGTCGGCAGCTGCGATGTCATGCGAATTTGGCAATCGCAATCGCGCCGATGACACGCTTCCAATCGGGACACGAGCGAACTGTGCCTTAGAAGTTAGCCCATGGGCGGGCCGGCCCGGCGATCAATCGCACGATGTGGCGGTCAACCGTCAAGCCCGTACTCTTTGATCTTCTTGTGCAGCGTGTTGCGATTCATGCCCAGACGCGTGGCTGCTTTGGTTTGCACACCGCCACAGGCACTGAGGACTTGGGCGATTAATTCGCGTTCGACGACATCGACCACGCCGCGATGGACATCCGTCGAGTCGCGACCGACTTGGTCCAGCCCCAGCTGCACGACCGACTTGGTCATGGTCGCAAAGTCGACCGGGCCGGCGGCTTCCAAATCCTCCGCGGGGATCGGTCGCCGATTGATCACGCAGTCGGGCAACAGGTCCACCAATAGCTCGTCGGTTTCCGCCATCACCACGGCACGCTCGACATAGTTTTGAAGCTCGCGCACGTTTCCCGGCCAGTGATAATCCCGCAGCGCTTCCATCGTGCCGGGACCGATGTGCGCGACGTAACGATCGTTCAGTTCGTTGTAGTAGTCCAAAAAATGAGACACCAAGGCCGGGATGTCCTCACGTCGATCGCGCAGCGGCGGAATCTCGATTGGCACCACGTTCAACCGCCAGTAAAGGTCCTCGCGAAAGTGACCGGCGCGAACCTCGCCCATCAGATCGCGGTTGCTGGCCGCGATGATGCGAACATCGGTTCGCAGCGTGGTGGTATCGCCGACACGTTCGAATTCCTTTTCCTGAAGGACGCGGAGCAGTTTGACTTGCAGGGTCAACGAGGTGCTGTTGATTTCATCCAAGAAGATCGTTCCGCCCTGGGCCGCTTCGAATCGCCCCGTGCGATTGCTGACCGCACCGGTAAACGCGCCGCGGACGTGTCCGAACAACTCGCTTTCCAGCAGGCTCTCGCTGAGCGCCCCGCAATTGACTCGGACAAACGGACGGCCGCTGCGATGGCTGAGTTCGTGAACCGCGCTGGCGATCAATTCCTTGCCGACGCCGGTCTCGCCCAGCACCAGCACCGAGGCGTTGCTGACCGCGACACGCCGCGTGATACGATAGACCTCCCGCATCGCCGAGCCATTTCCAATGATTCCCGGCAAGGGAGCATTCTGAAGATTCGTTGCGGAGTCGCCGAGCATCGCCTTGCCGAGCATTGCCATGAAACGTACACGGTGATCCCAGCCCCGACGATTGGAGCCGTCATCACCGCGGGCCTATTGCCTGATTCAGGAAGTCGTAAAGATTCCGCCCGTTCCGCCGACGCATCGGACCGCCCCGATGCCAACGAGCAAAAGTGCTACACCTGCACTGCCGCGAAAGTAGCGTTTTGCGGCGGATCCCGATACCGGGCGTGTCCTAACGAGGCGCCGAATCACCTTGCAGGGCTTCAGCGCCGATGTCACGGAAACGGGCACGGTCGCTGATCGAAAGCGGGGGCAAACGCCGTTTCGACTCGATTTCTGCGAGCACCTCCGAAAACGCCGCCGGACTGCCCGGCAACGCGACCAGGTAGACCGCAGGAGCATTATCACTGACCCACCGATTGGAGGTGGTCTCGTACTCGGTCCGGCGGACACTTTTTTCGTTGGTCTCGGCGTCGCTGTAAAACACGATCGGAATCCGGCCGCCCTTTGGTTGTCGCCGAACGCGATCGACCAGCTCGGCCGGAACCGCGTCGGCAATCCTGATCTTGCTGACCACCATTCGCAAATCGCCGCCGCGCTGAATCTCACGCTCGGCATCGATCGCCGACGTCACCTTCTGTACCGCATAGCCCAACTGATTGAGATTGGATTCCTGACGCAGTGCGACCACCGGCCGTGTTTCCAACAAGATCACCAGCGGACGCGAATCCAGTGACGCCATTTCCGCCAGCGTCTTGCGGACGTAGCTCGACCCGGGAAACGAAAATCCGCTCCCCAGTGCGGACACCAGTTGCGACACACAGCTTGCCGCTTCGTAGCGAACCAGCGGCTCGGGATCGCGAGCGGCGTCGACGAGTTCGGAGAACCCGCCGCCACGGCCGACGAGCAATTCTGCACTCGGGCTGTCCGCGTTGACCGAGTCGGACATCAGCCGCAACGTTCCCACGGCCGCCGGTGTATCGCCGAACTCACGTTGCTGGGCGAGCGTCGCCAGCAATGCCGGAGCGGTCAATTGCCCCGCGTACGAGCGACCGATGACCTGGATTTGCTCGGGATCGCCCCAGTCGACGTCCACCATCACCCGATAGGCCAAGTCGGCCGACAGCACACTGCGGGCTACCCTCGGCGGCAAATCGCCCAGTCGACGAAGCCGCTGGGCGGCGTCATAGGCATTGCGATACCGCAGGAATACCTCGGTGCTGCGATTGGCCTGGACTCCCGTGCGATCGGCATCGACCGACCACATCGTGGCCGGCGTCAGATCGTTGGGGGTTCGCATCGCGACGGCACGCAGTGTCGACAACCGATCGGCCAACACCGCGATGGCATCCAGTTTTTCAAACCCCGCGGGAAACGACGCGGACGCCCGCGCAATTTGAGTTTCCGCTGCGGTCGCATCGTCGGCCAGGGCGGCCGAGATCAACGTGTCGGTTGCCGAGGGTGGGTCCAGGATCCTTAGCGCATCCAGCGCGGCCGATCGCACGCCGGCGTCGCCATACAGGGCGAGCTGATTGAGTGCCTGGCCGCCGCCGTCGCCAAGGGCTTCGAGTACGCCGAGCAACTTGGCACGATGGCGGTCCGAGATCGCCTTGCCCGAACGCCCCTCGCCCGAATCCTCCCGCACGATTGCCGCAACCATCTCTTGGATCGCCGCATCGCCGCCCGCCATCAAGGTTCGATTGGCCGCCAGATTGGCGTCAACGTCCTGGCCGGCCAGCCCAGCGATCGCAGCGCGGAGACGTTCGGTCGACTGCTGTTCCGCCTTGGCCGCGGCCGTCATTTTTTTGATCGCCGACCGGCTGTCGTCGCTCAGCTCGCTGCGCAACGAAATCCGCAGCAACAATTCATTGCCGATCACCGCGGCCGAACGAGCGAGTTCGGATGGGTCGCCGACGCCATTGATCCGCCCCAACCAGCGATCCACCTGGGGCCACGCACCGATCCGGGCCAGAGAGCGAATCGCCTGGGCGCGGTAGGTCCCGCCGCGGCCGGCGGTCGACTCCAACTGGCGGACCAATTCGTCCCTGTCTGACGGTGAATCCGCCGGATCCACCGTGACCGCATCCCCCTGGCCGAACTGTCCCCGCGTCCCGGCAGCGAGGAGTGTCACTGAGGCGAGAAAGACGGAAATCGTCAAAAAGTGAAACCGCATGATGGCCAAACGGGGGAGAAGAGGGGTAAATGGTGGCAAAGGAGACCCGGTCGTATCTTAATCACCGGTCCGAGAAAGTGCGCCGATGCCGCTCGCGTTTGACCGAGATCCATTCAGGTCGCCGTTGAGGTGACCAATCAGGCCTCGCCGGGGGCGTCACGGATGATCTTTTCCAGATCCTGCAGCGTTTGCCATTCAATCGTGCCCTCTTTGAACGATTCTTCGCCCGAATCCTTGAGCATCTGGCGGAGTTGCTGCTTACGTTTTTCCACGCCTTCACGCCACTTTTGATGCAGCTCGGGTTTGGTCAGCCCGGAGTTGGTGGGTCGATTTTTATCGCGAACCCGACTGAGCAGGCGACGATCCAGGTCGCGGGAGTAGCTGACGTACTCCTGGGCAGTCAGCCGAGCCTCGTACTCCAGATCGGCGAGCGTCGCCTGGGTCGCCCCCAGGCCCCTGCCATCGCCCCGTCCGGCTCCAGAGCGAAACGGCAGCGTGAAGGCCCAGGCGATCAGCCCGGTCGAGAACAGGAACGAGCAGACCATGGCATACTTTGCGAAATTGGAGCGTGGCAGTGCGGCGGCCCGATCGGCTTTGCGACGACCGCCGGCTTGAACACCGTGCTGCCGTCCCGTTCGATCACTTTCGCGGCGATTGAATTTCGGCTCCGCCCCCGACTCCGATTGGCGTTTCTGTGACATGGTCTCTTCCCCGTGGGTTGGACGTTTTACTTGGTCAAGATGGTGGGCAAGTTGTTGGCGATCTCCTGGAAGATCCGCACCAAGTCCTCGCCGGTCGCGGCGTGATAGTGTTTGCCGCCACCGATCGCGGCGACTTCACGCATGTCCTGTTGGTTGGCGCCATCGCCGAAGGTCACCGTGTGGATGGTCAACAGGTACTCGTTGACCAGCGATTGAGCCACGTTTTCCGCCCAGGGCGTTTGGTTTTGGTTGCCGTCGGTCATCACGACCATCGTCTTTGCCGCAAACGGTCGTGCCCGACTGTGAATCAGACCTTCGATCCCCTCCTGCATCCCCTTTCCGATCGCAGTGTTGCCGCCGGTGTTGAGCTGGGCGACTTTATCACGCACGACCTGCAGGTCTTTTTCCAGCAAGGTGTCCAGGGTCGCGCTGCTGGAGTAGCTGGCCAACGAAACCTGTTCTTCTTGGCTGGTTTCCTCCAGGACGTCCAAGAATGCGTTGACGGCGACCTCCAGATCCTGCCAGGCGTTGGTCGGCGGGGTGCCCTTGTTGAAGTAGTTCTCGTACATGTACTGCTGGTAGGTCACCGAATCATGGCCGTTGGCGTAGGAGTAGCGCCAGCGTCCGCCGGAATACCATCGATTGAGTTGACCTTGGCTGGCGGCCCAGTCCTTGGCATCGGTGGAGAACGGGTTTTCGTTGTAGTCCCAATCGAAATCGATGTCATCCATCGACCCCGATCGGTCCAAGATCAATGAGATGTCCCGGTCGACCTGCATGGCCACCGAGTCTTGTTGGGTCTCAAACTCGTTGGTGCTTAGCAAACCGGGAATGATCAGCGGGACGTTGCCCGACAACGACCCGTCGAGACGTTTCCCGTGAACGCGGACGGCACTGGCAACGGTCCCGTTTCGGACATCCGAGGTCGGGATTTTGATGAAGTGGTAACGACTGCCATAGCCGCCGTATTGTTGGGTCCGCCCGAATTCGATTTCACCGTCGTTGTCACCGGTGCGCAAACGCAGCGGATCACCGTTGACGGTGTTCAACGCGGCGGTGGCAACAGCCGCATCAACCGCGGCGTCGACCGTTTGCACTTCGCTAAAGGCCCGTCCGGCCGAGCGTGCGGCCGCATCGGTCGCGATCGTCAATTCGGTCCGGGTCAGTTGCATGTGTGCCGCGTTGATCGCGAACGCCGCCAAGATGGCCAGGACGGGCAACACGACTGCGGTGATCGCCATCACCGTCCCCCGGCGACGCTGGAATCGAGTCTGAATCGCGTGTCCGTTTCGAGGGCGATTGACGTTCATGGTGTAACTCATAGAAGTGGGACGAGAACTGAGCAGTGAAGAGAATCGTGGGTGATGTGCAACGCGGGTTACTGTTCGTAGAACCCTTCGTAACGTTCGGTGCGGATGCGGGCGGTGGTTTCGATCGTTGCGTTGGGCAAAAACATCGGGGCGAACAACGCGATCTGATCAAAGTCGACGGTCACGGTCACGACGACGTTCGGCGAGTTTTCGTCGATCGGCTCGACGTCGACCTCGTACCCGCTGGCGGTCATCATGTTCATCACTTGATCCGCGGCGGCTTCGGCTTCGGCGACCGTCGCCCCCGGCACCATCGCTTGGCGTGCGGCAAAGTAGGCCGCATCTTGCGCCAGGTTGCGGATCATGTTCATCCGTGCGAATTCCATGCAGGTAAAGATCAACACGAAGAAGATGTTCGCGCAGATGGCAAACTCCACCGCCGCTGCCCCGCGTCGGCGCCGGCCGGAACGCCGGATCCTTGATCGTCGCTTTCGTGGTGGAGTCGATTTCATGGCTTCGGTCCGCAGCGGATACTTTGGGCAATCATCTGACAAGGGGATTGGATGCATCAATTGATCGGCAGGTTCTTGTACTCTTTCCGCAGCGTCACGTCCGCCGAAAGCTCGATGCCGGCGAACAGGACCGAGGGGATCAATAAGTTGCCATCACAGGGAACGGTGACCGTCGTGGTCACGTTTTCCAAGGTGTCCGCATCGGTGAAATCCGGCGAACTGAAGGTGCACGGGTTGCCGCTGTACTGAATGTTCCGCTCGTCTAAGAACTCTTGCACTCTGGCGATCACATCCGCATTGGTGCGGCCGCGCGCGACGCCTCGGCGGGCGCCCTCATAGGCCGCCAGCGTGATCGACTCTTTCAGGAACAACATCGAACACAGGTCGATCGTCCCGATGGTCAACGCGATCAGTGCCGGCAGGCAGATGGCGAATTCGACGGTGGCGGCGCCTCGGCGCTGCCGTCGCCGCCGTGATCGACACGAATTCTCGGTGCGACGCTTGGAAAGAAACATGACGATAGATTGTGCGTGGACGAACTGGTGGCTTCCCGTTGTCGGAAACCTAGCTCGCAAACCTGTCGCATGTCGGACACTTCGTGTCCTCCCGGATGCAAAAAAAAACGCCTGCCTTGGGTCATCACGTCGCTTCCCCCGCCGCGTGGTGGAAGCGGGTTGAAAAAAATCAACACGATGCTACTCGAGACGACCGGCGCATTACAGACAATCGGTGCGACCGGTCTCTTTCAATCGCTTGACCGCCTCACGCACCCGTTCCTCGGCCGACTTCGGGGCGACCAACGTCGCATCCTCGGTCTGAACCACGATCAAGTCCTCGACGCCGATGGTGACGATCGTGTGTCCCGGCTGGCCAAAGAGGATCGATCCGGACGTGTCGATCCCCAAATGGTCGCCGACGACGGTGTTGCCGTCCGCGTCTGCTTCATGCAATCGCCCCAGTGACTGCCAACTGCCGACATCGTCCCAGCTGAACGGAGCCTCGATCACCGCGACGTTGGCATACGATTCCATCACCGCGTAATCGATCGACGTCCCTTCGATCGCACAGAACTCTTCCTCCAGAACGCTTTCATAGTCCGCTGAACCGATCGCCGCGGCGATTTTTTCGATTCTCGCGTACATCGCCGGCTGGTTGGTCTTGATCGCGTCCAAGATGACCGACGCACGCCACAGGAAGATCCCGCTGTTCCAGTAGTAGTCGCCCGATTGCAGGTACTGCGTCGCGGTCTCCCGATCGGGCTTTTCGCGAAACTGGTCGACCTGGAACGCCTTGATCTCGGTCGCCCCACCGGTAGCGTCGCCACCTTCGATCGCCGGTCCCCGCTGGATGTACCCGAAGGATTCGGCCGGATACGTCGGCCGGATGCCGAAGGTGACGATCCGGGTGGGATCTTCCATCACCAAACGCTCCCCGGCGGCGATCGCACTGCAGAACTGTTCGTCGGTCGCGATCACATGGTCCGACGGCATCACCGCCATGATCGCCTCGGGATCCTGATCGGCGATCAACGCGGCCGCCAAGGCGATGCAGGGCGCGGTGTCGCGTTTGGCCGGCTCGCCGATCAAATTCTCTCGCGGGTGCTCGGGCAGTTGCTCGGCGATCGGATCGACCAAGATTTTGTTGGTCACGATCAACTGACGCTCGGCCGGGACCAGTCCGGCCAATCGATCGCTGGTCGACTGGATCATCGTCCGTTGCCCGGACAGGGCCAACAACTGTTTCGGCCGCAACGTTCGGCTTGCCGGCCAAAACCGCGTTCCACTTCCGCCAGCCATGATCACTGCGTACAACATCTTCGAGTCTTTTTGAATCGTGGAATGGAGTGTCCGCGGCAATCGTAGCGGATCGTCGGCGGCAGGGTTAGCCGCCAACCTAACGGCGAAGCACCACCGGGTCAGGGCGTCTTGCCCCAGAAATCCAACACGCGGACTTTGTCCAGCACCGGCTTCAAGACCTCGACGAACGCCAGGTGTTCGGCATGCGGCAGATAGGCTTCGCGTCCCGCTTCACTGTCAAACGTGACCAGGAAACAGTGGGTGAAGCCGTCATCGTGTTTCTCGGGGCTGTTGTTGGTCGACCATTCAAACGCTTTGATTGCGTCGATCTTCTCCGGCAGCGCCGCGAATGCTTGCTCGACTTTCGCGACTTCTTCACGCGAGGCCGAGTCCTTGAACTTGAAAAACACCGCATGCTGAAGTGGTTTCTCAGGATGCACCTGGTTCGCGTCGCCCCAGTAATCCAGCACGAACACGTCCTTCATATGAGGCCGCAACACATCGCCAAATGCCTTGTGCGCCGGATGGGGCAGGTATTCCTGGCGTCCCGCATCGTCGGCAAACGTCAATAAAAAGCAATGCGTAAATCCGTCGTCCAAGCCTTCGGGGCTGTTGTTGACGCCGTACTGAAAATCGATGATCGAATCGATCTTGGACGGCAATTCCGCAAAGGCATCAACCACTTCCTGGATGTCTTCTTCGCTGGAGGAATCTTTAAACGAAAAGAACACTGCGTGACGCAACATGCCGCTGTCGAGATTATCGGGGTTTTCGGGGTGGGCCGTTTTGGCGGTCGCTTCAGATTCGGACACTTGGGATTCAGTCGCGTCGGAGTCCGCAACGGATTCGGCGGCCGCGGACGGTTCGGCGGTCGCAGCGACCGGCTCCGTTTGGTCCGGACCAGCCGGTTCAGAATCGGCGGGGGCACCACAGCCACAGGCGGCGATCAACAAACCACTGCCGAAGGCAAGTCTTAATCGAAACATCGGAAAAACCTAACTGAATTCAAAGAGTTGGGGGACGACGACGATGCCGGTGTTCGGGCACACAGACGATCGATCAATGGTAGCGAAAGTTGCGGAGGGAATCGATGCTCCGCGACCAGAGCCCGGCGACCAGAGCCCGGCGACCAGAGCCCGGCGACCAAACGCACCGCCGATCACTTCGCCGGCTGAGCGGCCGCCCGCACTTTGGCCTGCCGCGCGAGCAGTTTTTTCTGATAGCGCCCCTGAACCACATCGACGATGATCAACACCGCCAGCACGAAATAGAACGTCGACTTTTCCATCGCCTCGACGTGGTATCCGAACAGTTGGACCTGTGCCAGGTGGCCGCCTTCGCTGACCAACATCACCCCGACGATAAACAGGATGAACAAACCGAGCACCTCGTACATTCGGTTCTTCTTCAAAAACTCGGCGACGTGGTCGGCCAACCAGATCATCAACACGCCGCTCAAGACGATCGCCGTCGCCATGATCGCGAACGATTGGGTCAGCGCCATCGCGCTCAAAATCGAATCGAACGAGAACACCAGGTTCATCGTCACGATCAAGGAAATCGCCTTGGCGACCGAGTTGCCTTTCTCCCCTTTGTCGCCTTCCTCCCCCAGATCGCTGACCGCCAACAGGTGGTAGATCTCTTTGATCGCCGTCCAAAGGATAAACGCGCCGCCACCGATCACGATCAAGCTGTGCCCGGAAACGTGCATCTCGAGCGGATCGGAAATCAGATTGACAAACGGGTCTTCCAACAATTTGATCAGGTTGACGACCACAAACAGCAACACGATCCGGAACACGATCGCCAGCCCGATGCCCCATTTCCGCACCATCGACTGCTTGGATTCTTCCACCCGCTTGCTCTCGATCGAGATGTACAGCAAGTTGTCAAACCCCAGCACCGCTTGCAGCACGATCAACATGCCCAGCGTCAGAATGCCGCCGATGGAGAACAAGCTTTCCTCCGCCGGTTCCACCAGTTCCCCCGTGGCCACCTCCGGCGGCGCCGTCTCGGCCAACATCATCAGGGGCTCGGTCAGCATCCCCAACGAATACGGGTTGCTGAATATCGAACTGACGGTCGAGCAAAGGTCCAAATCGATCATCGGGTCTGCCAAGCGCGGGGGAAGGTTCCGGATTCGCCGCGGACGCCGTACCCGCGCGAGTGAGCACGGGATTATGATGCCACCTGCGATTCCACCTCAACCCCGCCGAATCCTCCCCCCGTCAACCTTCGTCACTTTAACGCTCACGTACTCCCAGGACCCGATCGATGAAGACTCGCCCCTGCAACAGCTCCATGGCCACCCTTGGCCGGGCCGCGACGGCTTCCCTGCTGACACTGTTTCTGTTCGGATTCCCCGTCACCCGAGCCGCCGAACCGAACCACCCGCCGACGAAACAGCACTACGAAATCCGCACCTACTTGCTGGGTAAAGACGGCGACGCCGCTGCGGTCGACCGCTACCTGCAACACGCGTTGATTCCGGCGCTGAATCGAATCGAGATCGGTCCGGTGGGCGTGTTCGCGCCGGCGGAAAACGACACGAACGACCGCGACAGCATCATCGTCGTGATCCCCGCCGACAGTGCCGACAAGCTCGCCGGCCTGCAGACACGACTGCAAAACGACTCCCAATACCTGGCCGACGCCAAACCCTACTTGGAACGCGGCCCCAAGGACGCTCCCTATGCCAGAATCTCAAGTGAATGGCTCGTCGCGATGGACTGCATGCCCACGCTGGATGTCCCCGCGGGCACCCTGGACCACGATGACCGGGTCTACGAACTGCGACTCTACGAAAGCGCCAACGAGCGACTGGGCAACTTGAAAGTCGACATGTTCAACAACGGCGAAGTCCCGATCTTTCTCGATAGCGGCATCGCACCGATCTTCATCGGACAAGCCATCGTCGGGCCCCAGACGCCCAACTTGACCTACCTGACGGTCTACCCCAATGACGACGCTCGGCTGAAAGCCTGGGATGCGTTTCGCGCCCATCCCGACTGGCAAGTCCTGAAGAACGTGGCAAAGTACAAAGGCACCGTCAGCAAGATCGATAAACACATCCTGGTGGCCAAGCCGTATTCCCAGATGTAAATCGCTGTCTATAAAAAAAACCGCCGCATCGCTCAGGCCGAGGATGCGGCGGGTGGTCGGATGTCGTCCTTTCGGGCTGCCGTCGGTAGGATTTCCCGTGACGCGTACCGTAAAGGACGCCGAACGAACGAGATGACGTACCACGAGAAGGAGATCCAGCCTGCGGCGGCCGGCGCCATCAAGCCGCCGCGTTGCTTTCCTTGGCCTTCTTCTCTTTCGCGTTGCGATAGTCGACCACGTCCCAGACCAAGCCGAGCGTGCGGAACAGACGAATCGCTTGCCAAGTGATGTCAAATTCCCACCACTTGTGACCGTGCTTGGCCATCCGCGGGTGGGCATGGTGGTTGTTGTGCCAGCCTTCGCCGTAGGCGATGATCGCGACCAGCCAGTTGTTGCGGCTGTCGTCGGTCGTTTCGTAGTTCTTGTAGCCCCACATGTGTGACGCACTGTTGACCATCCAGGTCGCGTGCAGCACGCCGACCAAGCGGACGAACAGCCCCCAAACCAACAGCGACGCGCCGAACGAGGCACCGCCGAAGTAGTAGCCGACACCGAACAAGATGACACCGCTGGTGATGTGAATCGGCAGGAACAAGTAATCCATGATCCGCATCCCGCGCTGCTTGTACAGGTCCGGTGCCCACTTCTTCAGGTACGCGATGCGATCGCCGTTGTGGGTGTGAAAGGCCAGCCAGAACATGTGGCTCCACCAACTGCCGTCGTGCGGCGAATGGGGGTCACCATCTTGATCGCTGTGCTTGTGGTGCTTGCGGTGGTCGGCGACCCAGTCCAGTGGCGTGCCTTCGCCAGCCAAGGAGCCGATTCCGGCCAACAGATATTTGAACCAGGTTTTGGTTTTCATGCCCGAGTGGGTCAGCAATCGGTGATACCCCAGGCAGATCCCGATGCTGCCGGTCAACCAATGCAATCCCAGCATGACCGCCAAACCGGTCCAGGTGAAGGTTTGCCAGGCGAAGCCCAAGACGACCGCATGGGCCAACCCCAGCCAGCCGATCGCCCACCAGGAAATGTTGGCGAAACGTTTGCGATCGCTCGCCGTTTCCACGTTCGATTCGGGCTTGGTCGCTTTGACCGCTCGCGTGTTGGGGTCGTTCCACGGTTCCGACGCGTTGGGCTCGATCGTGCCCTCGGCACCGGCGAGCTGCTCCGCGTCGGGGAACTCGAGTTGGGTTGCGTTTTCGGGTGACTTCCGTTGCGATTTCCGCGGTGTCTCTACTACGTTCGCCATTTCGACGATTCCTCGATCAGGACATTGCATGGTTGCTGAGCGGCATTCGGTTGCGGCTCGGGATCTGCGGAAGTCTAAGGATTCTTGGCTCCCTGTCTGTCTCGATCGGGGCAAATGAATGTAACGGGCATGTAAAAGATTTCCCCTGCCCCCCGCCAGAACGGCCGTCTGGCCGGTGACCGGGGTGCGACAAGCGCGCTGCGTGCCTCGTCACCGCTACGGTTTCCGCGCGGCGGCCGCTGTTGATGCCGGCCCGCAGGCCACCCGCAGGCCGGCACCCAATGCAATTACTTTCGATCACAAACTGAGCCGTAGGCGCTAGCCCGGGCCTTGGATTGCCGTTGGAGACTTGTAAGGCCCGCGGCTGAGCGCCGTCGGCTCATAAAGATAGGTGCCATTGGGTCTCCGCCAAACGGCGGATTCCAAGAGGGTTTCTGAGGGCAACGGGGGGAATCCGAAGCAGCCGGAAAACTCAACGCAATGCGATCGACCGGAAAGAATTCGCCCTCACGCATGACGATTCAACCGCAGCGAGCGTTTCAAACGGAAGCTCGCCGCAAACGTCGTCCGATGTTTCGACGTACCGGTGAGAGTTTGTTGTTCAACAGACTCGGCGCGGACGAATAGGAGGATCGGTGCGGTGATTTCACTGTGGGAGTGTGATTGCCAGGACCGTTCACTTGCGATTCGGTTTTCAAACGACGGTCGGGTTTCGCGTCACCGCGAGACTTGACCGTTTTTTATTGCTTCCCAGGCGTCGTTTGGAACGGGTTTTGGTAGCCCGGCGTGTCACCGAAACACATGCCCATCGCCCGCGCGCTCTGCACGGCCGATCCGCCGGGATCGACCGTTCGAATCTGATCGACCGCTTCGACGATGGGAACGTGGCAGATGTCGGGCGGATCACTGCAAACCATCTGGCCGAACTTGCCCTCGGTGATCAGCCGCACCGCGTGGGCGCCATATTCGCTAGCCAAAACACGGTCGAAGGTTGTCGGCCCGCCGCCACGTTGCAGGTGGCCCAGAACGACGAATCGGACGTCCTGCTCGATCATCCCCTCCAACCGCTCGGCGACGACCTGACCGATGCCGCCCAACCGGACCTGCATGTTCTGCGACCCGCCTTCGTCCAGCACCAGACCGCCCGCTGGCAGATGCGCCCCTTCGGCGACGACGATCAGCGTGAAGTGTTTGTCCAGTGTGCGGCGTTCCTCGATCTTTGCGATGATGTTTTCGTAGGTCCACGGAATCTCGGGAATCAGGATCACGTCCGCCCCGCCTGCGATCCCGCCATGCAGCGCGATCCATCCGGTGTGCCGCCCCATCACTTCCAGCACCATCACCCGCTGGTGGCTGGCCGCGGTCGTGTGCAGCCGATCGAGCGCGTCGGCACAACACAGCACGGCGCTGTTGAACCCGAAGGTAAAGGCGGTCGCTTTGAGGTCGTTGTCGATGGTTTTCGGAACGCCGACCACCGGAATCCCCGCCTCGTGAAATTGCTGTGCCGTCGAAAGCGATCCGTCACCGCCGACGACAATCAGCCCCTCGATCTTCATCCGCTCGATCGTCTCGGCGACCCGACCGACCAGTTTCGGGTCCAGTTCCACCCGGCCGCTCTCCCCGACCCGGGCGGCGAAACGGCCCTTGTTGGTCGATCCCAGGATCGTCCCGCCCTGGATCAAAATTCCCGCCGTATTCCGCGGGCTGAGCACTTGGTAGCGGATCGGATCGACCAGTCCTTCAAAGCCATCACGAAACCCCACCACGTCGTAACCGAGCCAAAATGCCGTCTTGGTCGTCGCCCGGATCACGGCGTTCAGCCCCGGACAGTCGCCGCCGGAGGTCAAAATTCCGATCCGCGGGCGATCTCCCAATCGCTCGCGCCCGTAAATGTGAACCTCGCCGTTTTCAGTGATTTCAACAGACATCGTGGTCGTGCTCCCGCTGCCAATCGTTTTTCAATGAATTTCGCACCTGCAATCCGCCCCGCAATGTGGGGATCGGACCGTGGCCGAGGCCGCGAACGTAGACGCCGCCGACTCGATCCGACAGTCCAAAAAATATTTCCTGAATCCCTTTCTACTTGGTTCTGCCAACACGCCGAACTATGATGAAAACGGCAAGAGGAACGATTTGCGATCATCCCCTGGGGAGGTTCGGGCCGCGAATCCACACGCCTTTTTCCTCTGGCCCGGTTTCATCCACCCCAATCGACGCCCTCGCGGCGTCAGGCGGGGTGCTGAAGGTATCCCCATTTCATGGTCGCATCTGGGCGTCAATCTCATCACCCCTGCGGCTCAAATCGCACAAGGAACTTCGAACGTGTCCCATCGCACCCAATCAATCGCTGCCCGTCTTGTTTCTCGTCGCCTGTTCACCGGCATTGTCTCACTGGGCGTTGCCTCACTGGGCGTTGCCTCACTGGGCGTTGCCTCACTGGGCGTTGCCTTCAGCGCCGGTTGGGCGGTCGCCGATGCACCGGCCGAGGACGATGCCGTCCAAGCGGAACTGTTTGCCGCGATCGATGACGGAAAAATCGACGTCAAATTTATTCCGCTGAACACCTCCAAAGCCAACGTCATCGTCAACAACCTGACCGGTAAGCCGATGACGCTGCGTCTGCCCGCCGCGTTCGCCGGTGTCCCGATCAACCGTCAAGGCATGATGGGTGGCATGGGCGGAATGGGTGGCATGGGCGGCGGCATGGGAGGCATGGGCGGCGGCATGGGCGGTGGCGGTGGCCAAGCCATGGGCGGCGGCATGGGTGGCGGCATGGGAGGCATGGGCGGCGGCATGGGAGGCATGGGCGGCGGTGGCATGGGCGGATTCATGCGAATTCCCCCGCAACGCCAACAAAAACTCGCCGTGACGACCGTTTGCCTGGAACACGGACGCCCCGACCCGACCCCGAAAATGGCCTACAAGATCGTCCCGCTGGACTTCGTCACCAAAGATGACCGCGTGCACGTGCTGTGCGAAGCCCTGGGCAACCGCCAAGTCGCACAGAACACCGCACAAGCCGCCGCGTGGAACCTGATGGACAAACTGTCCTGGGAAAAACTTGCCGCCAAGAACCGCGTGGAAAGCAAGTACA
Organism: Stieleria mannarensis; assembly: GCF_014154935.1. GTDB lineage: Bacteria > Planctomycetota > Planctomycetia > Pirellulales > Pirellulaceae > Stieleria > Stieleria mannarensis. The sequence continues at coordinate 77,782 of NZ_JACEHH010000033.1, read as the reverse complement.
CCGGCAACGTCCGCTGGTTCTCGCCGATCGAAATCCAGTCGGCCATCGCGGTCGTCCGTGAAGCGACCCGAATCGCCCAGGCACGCAGCGAATCCGATTCATCAGAGTCGACCGAATCGGAGTCGCCCGATTCGCTCTCCAGCGACAGCTGAACGTTGCCTGACGCGAATGATGGCCCCAGCGACACCAAGTTAAAACGGAAGCCATCAAGCAAAAGGTGACACTCTCCCTGGCAGAGTGTCGTGCGGTTTTCGAGAATTCACCCTCCCTGGCTGGGAGGGGCATAGGCACCAAGTTAAGGACTTCACCCTCCCTGAAAAGGGAGGGTCGAGCGCAGCGAGGGGAGGGTTGATTCGCGGTGTTTAAGTGCCTCCGAGCCACAGGCAAACCCTCCCCGCGTCGTCGCTCACTCCTCCGCGACCCTCCCAATGGGAGGATGAAGGCGTGAACGCCTGATAGATGAGAGGTTAACAACCGCTCGACCTCTTCGAGGGCAGACTCTCTGTGGCTCGGCTGCACTCGGCCCCCCATCATCAACGGCTGACCGCTCCGGCGGATCAGCCGTTTTTTTTGCGGCGTTTTTATCGCACCGCGTCACAAACTGCACTGGCACGTGAAAATGTGCCGGTTGTATTGAATATCGAGCGGTTGACGTGCCGATGATCCCCTGTGATGGATGCCCGAAAGTGAATTGTGCGCATGGAGGCGCACTGCAATGGTCATATTCTCGCTCAAGCTGATCAACAACGTCCGGAAAGCGATTGCGGGTCGACGCTACCCGCACCAATTGGCCGGCGGAGTTGCATTGGGCGTGCTGCTGGGAATCATCCCGCACGGCAACCTGTTGGCGCTGATCGTTTTGCTGACCTTGGTGTGCTTCAAGGTCAATCACGCCCTGATGGGTGTGGTTGCGATCGCGGCCTCGTTCCTGGCGACACGTCTGGATTCGTACTCGCATCTGGTCGGCGAGCACCTGCTGACACACCCGACGGGCAACGAGTGGGCCAGGCAGGCGTGGGCGTTACCGGTGGTCCCCTGGACCGACCTGAACAACACCGTCGTGCTGGGCAGCTTTGTGATCGGAACCGTTTCGGTGCTGCCCATTTTCGCGCTCTGTTTGCCCCTGTTCCGCTTGCTCGCACCGGCGACACCGCCCGAGGAATCGCTGACCGAGGAATCCGACGCCCCGCTGGAAGCCTCCGCGACGTCGGCGTCCATCGCTGGCACAAAGCGTCGCGACGAACAACATGATCTGTCCACACACCAGCGGTCGTCCGCCGCGGAGGTGGCTGAAACCGACAAAACGCCCGACTCGGCAGCGCTGCTGATCGACCAACAGGATGCGGTCCCGCCGCCACGGTTCGCCGCCGCCGGCCCCGACACGACGGCTCCGCGACGCCCCCGTCCGTCGACCGATCCGATCGACGACCTGCTTGCCACCGAACCGATCTTCATCCCGATCGAAACAGCTCATCAACACATGGCGCATCAGCACCGCGACGACGCGGCGACCGACAATGCGTCCATCGGCGCCGATAGCGACACGGGGAACAAACTCCCGTCCAACGAACAAATGGTTTCCGTCGAGACTCGGATCGACGTGATTCGAATGAAAGACTTCCGCGACGACGAAGCAAAGCCCGACGGGTCCGAAGGTGACGCCGCCGATCGCGCGAGCAAACCACCGACCGACGAAGCGCTCAATTACTTGCTTCGCCAATTGCGTCACTCTCAGGAAAGGAAAGCGGCAGGATGATTCGCTGGCGATTTGTAGTAACAAGACTGTTGATCGTTGCGGCTGTGCTGGTGCTGTTCGGCGTCGGCATGGGCCCGGTCGCCAAATACGTGACCGTCCAAGGCTTGCAGGCCGCGACGGGTGCGAAGGTGGAGATCGCGGCGGCGCACGTCAAACTGTTCCCACCGACGATTCGGTACGAAGACTTTCGCATCGCCGATCCACGTGATGACAAACAGATGCGCGATGCTTTTCGCGCCGACACGATCGAATTGGCGATCGACGGCGATGCGATCCTGCACCGCCGCTGGGTCGCCCGCGAGGGCAGCATCACGGGGTTGCAAATCGGTGCCAAACGAGACACCAGCGGACACCTGGATCGGCCTTTCGAAGAAGAAACCTCGCCGAGCATGTCCGACAAACCGGGTGTGCTGGCCGGTCTACTCGGCGGCATCACCGATCAACTAGGCGACCAGGCCGAACAGGCGGCCAAAGATCTAGAAACGGTGCGCCGCAGCGAAGCGATCAAAGCCCGATGGGAACGTGAATACGACTCGCTGGCAAAGCGTGCCGCCGCACTGGAACAAAAGGTCCGCGATTTCAAATCCAACGCACGAGACATCGAAAACCCACTTCGCGATTGGGACAAGATCGGCAAGACCGTCTCTTTGGCCGATGAAACACGCGCCGAACTGAAGTCCATCCTCGCCGCACTCGACGCCGTCCCGGATCAATTCCGAGCCGACGTCGCCTCGTTGCAACAAGCCAAACAGATCGACCTGGACCGCATCGATCAATACATCCCCGGCGATCTCAACGAATCGGAAAACTTCGGCATCGACCTGATTAGTGAAGCGGTGCAAAACCAGATCGCCACCATCCGTGACTACTGGGAAGGCGGACGAACGTTGGCCAACTACACGATCGTCGCGCCGGAAACCGAACGCGGCCGAGGGATCGACATCGACTTGCTCGGCAGCACGCGACAACCGAGCGTCCTGGTTCGCCGCTGCAAAGTCCAAGGGCTGATGCGGGCCGATGGCAATGCCTACTCACTGACCGGGACCGTCGAAAACCTGACGCCGGATCCACAGTTGCTGGCCGAACCGCTGCGGGCACAATTGCAACTCGACGGCCCCCAAGTCGTCAACGTCGACTACATCCGCGACCGACGCAACCGGTCGGACATCGATCGGTTGACGTTGCACTGGCCACAATCCGACGCACCGGATGTCCGCCTGGGCGACGACGGCCGCGCGATGGTGACGCTCAGCGGAGGCCGACGCGAAATCTGGGTTCAAATGCGCAGCGAAGGCGACCAGGTCCAAGGCCGCTTGGTCAGCAAACAAACCGGCGTCCGATTGGATCTGGATGTCGATTCAAAATACGAAACACTCTCGGCCACCCAAGCCTTGCGTGAAAGCCTGGCCGCCGTCGACACCGTCACCATCGACGCCGGATTCGAAGGCCGATGGGAACGCTTGACCATGAACATGGACACCAACCTGGGTGACATCCTCCGCGACGCCGCCGATACCGCCATCAAGCAACAACTCGCCGCGTCGAAACAACAGATGAAACAAAAACTGCAGCAGACGTTCGATCAAGAACAAGCCAAACTGGTCGGCTGGTTCAATCAACAACAGGTCGCGGCACAGTCGTTGACCGCCAAGGCCGATGGACTGCTGGAGGACCTGGGCAAACAACTGCTCGACGGCGTCGACTCCTCCGAAGTCACGATCGGACGCATGAATGACTTCCTCAACGGCCGGTTCCGTTGAGATGGATTCCGAAGCCCGGACACGGACCCGAGAGTCGCTGCACCAAATCAACAACGATCTCTCGATCGCTTCGATGACCCTGGAACTGATCTCGATCAAGCTGCAACGCGGCGGCGACCATCCGCTCCAGGACGACCTGCTACAATCCTGCGGCACCGCCCTGGATGCGGTCAAACGAGCCGGCAAAACCGCCAACCAGACGCTCCACGATCTCCGCTAGTGGTCGCGTTGACGATGCAGTCGCAGTGTCGCCGTGTTCGCCGAACTCGGCGCGGGGAAAGCTCCGCTTTCTCGAAGGCGCCGAGTTCGGAGAACACGGCGACGGTCTAACCGATCTCGACGCCGGACCGAATTAGCCGGCGCTAAATTCCCCCTTCACAACGCCCAAGACTCCGAAGCCAACTCGTTTTTGATAGACTATGATGTGAGCCAATGTTGTTCATCACTCCAACCCATTGAACGACCAACATGTCGCTGACCAGTACGAATCCGGTGAAAGAACTCGGCGCACCCGATCAAGCGAGTCGACTGTACATCGTCGATGACGAAACCGAACTGCTCGCGACCCTGGCCGAATCTTTGCGGGCCCTGGGGTTTTCGCCCCAAACCTTCGACCGCCCCGAGGATCTGCTGCAGGCCACTTCGGAAAACGAAGTCGGCTGCGTGATCACCGACCTTCGCATGCCCGGAATCGGCGGCGTAGAACTGCTCAAACGGCTCAACCAGCGCGGCACCTGTCTGTCCGTCATCCTACTGACGGCCTTTGCCGACGTGCCGACCGCCGTCGATGCGATGAAACTCGGAGCCGTCAGCGTCGTCGAAAAACCCTTCGAACTGCAGGCGCTGGCGGACGAAATCCACGCCGCCATGCGATCGAGTGAACAGGCGTACACAGATCGACGGGAACTTCGCTCGGCCCGGCAACTCCTGGATCATCTCACCGACGAGGAGAAAGCCGTCCTCGACCTGGCCATCGAAGGCCGCCCCAACCGCGAAATCGCCCAGCAGCTGGAAATCAGCCCACGGACGGTCGACCGCCGCCGCCACTCAGCCCTGCGAAAGCTCAAGGCCGATTCGGTCGCCGAATACGCCGTCCTGAAAACACGCGCCAGGAGGGGTTGATCCCCGCCCCGATTAACGACAGCTTTCCGCCGATCCAGAGAGCGGAAAAAAGTCGGCGCGCCGCGCTTGAGACTTAACTCGTCATCGCTCAACGAGTTACCGCTGCAGGTCCGCATTGGCGGTCCCAAAACTGCAAAATCTGCGGTTGACCGCACCGGCCAGAGGCGTACTCTAAGGCTACCGATCGAGTCGAATCGACGCGAAACAGGTGGCCGCGGGGTAACCGCCCCCGGAACGTAAACCATTGCTATCTTTTGGTTTGCGGAAAAGGAGGCCCTGGTAAACCGCTCCGGCACCGCGCCGTCGTTTCGATCTCCCTATCTTCCGCGAGTTCGCCTCGCGTGGGGTTCACGCGGTCAGCTTGCGGCCACGGGCTGACGATCGTTGATGGCACGGAGTCCTCCGCAATGTCATCTCCGAAAACCTCACGGACCGGGTACACGACGTGCCCGGTCGCGAACGCTCGCGAAGGTAGACCTGCTACACCCGCTCGGCCACACGCAGTTTCGCGCTCCGGGACCGCGCGTTCTCCGCGACCTCTTCCTCACTGGGCCGCAACGGTTTTTTGGTCAACACACGCCAGCGATCGTCGTCGCGAAACGCGTTCTTGACGATCCGATCCTCCAGCGAATGAAAACTGATCACGGCAAGCCGTCCGCCCGGTGACAACCACTGCGGCGCTTGCTGCAGGGTGCGTGACAGGATGTCCAACTCCTCATTGACGGCGATCCGCAACGCCTGGAACGTCCGCGTCGCGGGATGAATGTCGTGGTGCTTGCCACGCGGGACACAGCGGCGACAGATCTCGACCAGTTCGGCAACCGTCCGCACCGGCTCGCGACGCTTCGCCCGAGCGACGATCTCCCTAGCGATCCGTCGACTGAATCGCTCTTCACCGAACTGATAGATCGCATCGGCGATCGCTTTTTCGTTGTTCCTGGCCAGCCACTCACTGGCCGGGACGCCGTTCTCCGGATCGAACCGCAAATCGAGCGGACCGTCGTGCTGGAAACTGAATCCGCGATCGCGATCGGCCAACTGGTCACTCGACAGACCGAGGTCCAAGACCATCGCATCGGCATGCTCCAGCCCGCTGGCCTGGAGCGCCGCGGCGGTCTTTTCATAGCTGCCCAAGAACACCGACAACCGATCCACCGCGGGTTCGGATTCGACGCGGGCGAGCACCGCCGGATCGCGATCAAGCCCGATCACCAAGCCACCCTCGCCGACCACATCCAACAACAGACGCGAATGACCACCGGCCCCGTAGGTCCCATCGACCACCACGTTCGGCGAACACTCGCGGACCCACTGAACGATCTCCGCGGGCATCACCGAAACATGACAGGGACGGTTGTCGCTTGGCTCAGTCACGTCGGTCCGGCGGCTAGGGGAAGTCTGATAAGTGCAATCGTAGCTACCTTCGCCAGAAGGTGGACGTCCAATGCTTTCCACGCTCTGGCGAGCGTAGCTACGTCAATCGGGCGCTATCCGACCTACGCGTTGACCGAGCAGTGCAGGGCGGCTTCCATGTTCGCGGCGACTTCCTTCAATCGTGCCAAGTCGCCGCCGCCGACTTCCGCGGCGCACCAGCCCTTGAAACCGATCTCTCGCAGCGCCGCTTCGATTCCCGGCCAATCAACGTCGCCCTCGGTGATCTTGGTGAACTTGTTCTCCGCGCGCGAGAAGCCTTTGATGTCCAGCTTCTTGATCCGCGGCCCCAGGTCGCGCACCCACTGGGCAATGTCGCCGTATTTCCAGTGGTTGCCCAGGTCGAATTGCAACCCGACCAAAGGCGAATCGAACTGATCGATGTACTTTGCCAGTGGCTCGACCGATTGATCGCTGCCGCCGGCGTGGTCGTACAGAAAATGATTCCAGACGTTTTCGACCAAGATCGCGACGTTGTGTTTTTCGGCGGTCGGCAGGGCGGCACGAATGTTGTCGCTGGAGCGTTGGTAGACCTCTTCGTGCGTGCCGTCTTTGCCGTGCCCGACGACCAACAAGCAGGAATCGCCGCCGACCGCAGCGGTCTCTTCGATTCCGCGTTTCAGTTTCTCCAGGGCTTGGGCGCGAACCTCCGGGTCCGGATCGCTGTGGCGAATGTTCCAGTGCGTGCCGCCCACGCTGCCGTCGACGATCAGCCCGGCTGCTTCGGACGCCTTGTTGATCTCATCGACATCGATCCCCGGAACGTTGACCTCCACGCCTTCAAACCCGGCCTCCTTGGCCGCTTTAAACTTCTCCTCAAGCGAACCCTTGACGCCGATCATGCCGATCTTCAGCGTCTTGCGGATCCAATCGTGCCCGTCGCCGGATTCGGCACGCAGGGAAGTCCATGGGTTTGTCGCGGAAAGCCCGACCGCACCGAGTGCGCCCATGGCTTGAAGTGCAGTTCGTCGTCGCATCTCGATTGTCCTTGTGGTGGGGTGGAGGCAGGTGGGGGCGGTGGGATGGGCTTTTCGTGGTCTAGCGTGGCTTGGTTTTTCAGTGGGCTCAGCAGTCGCCATCCTCTCTGAGGACGGCGCGGGTCAAAGCTTTGCTTTTTCCCACGCGCCGCGTTCGGAGAACACGGCGACAATCCGAACGCATCGACAGGCTAGAAGCCTATCCCGCAATATCTCAGCTTGTTGCTGACTCAATTCTACTCGGCTTTCTTCGCCAGGCTACGCAAATGCAATTCGGTCAGCTGATCTTGGTCGACCGCGCCGGGGGCTTCGGTCATCAGGTCGGATGCTTTCTGTGTCTTGGGAAACGCGATCACTTCGCGGATGTTTTCCAGTCCGGCCAACAGCATCACCCAGCGGTCGACCCCCAAGGCGATCCCGCCGTGGGGCGGTGCACCGAACCGCAGCGCGTTGAGCAGGAACCCGAACCGGTCTTCGGCGGTCTTCTCATCGATCCCCAGCAACCCGAACACCTTCGATTGAGTCTGCTGGTCGTGGATCCGGATCGTCCCCCCACCGGCTTCGCTGCCGTTGATGACCAAGTCATACGCTTGGGCGCGACATCCCGCCGGGTCGCTATCGAGCTTGTCCAGGTCGCTTTCCAGCGGCGCGGTGAAGGGGTGGTGCATCGCCACCCAGCGACCGGATTCCTCGTCACGCTCGAACATTGGAAACTCGGTCACCCAGCTGCAGTGCAACTGTTCCGAATCGTACAACTTCAGTTCCGCACCGAGCCGTTTTCGCAGCGCGTACAAGCCCTTGCAGGTGACTTCCCAGCTATCGGCCAGGAACATCAACAAGTCACCGGGTTCTCCGGCCATCAAGCTCTTGATCTCTGCCAGGTGCTCGGCGTCAAAGTTTTTGGCCACCGGACTCCACAGCGAACCGTCTTCTTCGACGCGGAACCAGGCGAGTCCCTTGGCGCCGAAGTCCTTGACGAATTCGGTCAGCTCATCGATCTGGCGGCGCGAGTACTTTTCCGCGGCCCCTTCGGCGCGGATGCCGCGGACGAAGTTGCCAGCGTCGGCGGTGGCCCGGAACACACGGAACTCGGTCTTCTTCGCAACCGAAGTCACGTCGACGATTTCCATGCCGAATCGCAAGTCCGGTGCGTCGTGTCCGAACCGACGCATGGCCTCGTCATAGGTCATCCGCGGCAGCGGCAATTGAACGTCTTTGCCGAGCACGTTCTTGGCGGTTTGTGCGACCAGCCCGTCGATCAAGCCCATGATGTCGTCGGCGTCGACGAAGGACATTTCCAGGTCCAACTGGGTGAATTCGGGCTGGCGATCGGCACGCAGGTCTTCATCACGGAAACACTTGGCGACTTGCACGTAGCGATCGAATCCGGCGACCATCAAGATCTGCTTGTACAGCTGCGGGGATTGCGGCAGCGCGTAGAAATTGCCGGGATGGACGCGGCTGGGGACCAGATAATCGCGGGCGCCTTCGGGGGTGCTGCGTCCCAGGATCGGCGTCTCGACGTCGATGAAATCGTGCTCGGCGAAGTAGTCCCGCATCTCCTTGATGATCGTGCTGCGCAGCACCAGCGCCCGCTGCATCTCGGGGCGTCGCAGGTCCAGGAACCGGTACTTCAGCCGCAGATCCTCACCGGGCAGATCCGACTGGCCCGGCGTGAAGGGCGGCGTCTGGCAGGCGTTCAGCACTTTTAATTCGGGGCAACGGACCTCGATCGCCCCGGTCGCCAGTTTGTCGTTGGTCTTGCCTTCCAAGCGGTCGGCGACTTTGCCGCGGACCAGAATCACGCTTTCGGCGGGCACATGTCCGGCCGCGTCGATCTGAGCCTGATCCGCCTCGGGCGGCCCGATCACGACCTGAGTCAATCCGTAACGGTCACGCAAGTCGATGAACACGGCGCCGCCGTGGTCGCGTTTATTTTCGACCCACCCACAAAGAGTGACTTCGGTTCCGACGTGTTCTTTGCGGAGTTCTCCGCAGTTGTGGGTGCGTAGCACGGGTCTTACTAGTTCGGGGGGGAGAGGAAAGGGGAATATCAGTCGATCACGAAGGCGGGATTCTAAACGGTGGCGGGCGAATTGCTTAGGGGCCCCTGGGCGGGACACAGCGAGGGACCGAAAAATCCAACAAAAAACGCCCCGATCGCAGAGCGACCGGGGCGTGTCATTCGTGGTATTCAGACCGCGAGACGGATCAATATTCCGCGGGCCCTGTCTGGGCGATCTCCTCGGCCTCCTCCGTATCGACTTGCTTGGGAGCCTTGAAACCGAATAGCAGAATCAGATACAGCACCGCCATCGTCGCCGGAACCAGGGCCGTCACGCGGATTGCCATCCGGCTGCCGTGCAGCGTCGCCTCGGCGACCGGCTCGGCATCGACCGATGCATACTCCTTGTTCGCCTGCCACCATTCCATTTGGGCACGCAATCCCGCGAACTCCTCTTCGCCGATGCGATCGCCGGCGATTTCCACGTCCGACGTGATCGATTCGCCGTTGTCCGCCAACATCCCGGCCTTGGCACCGTCGATCCCGGTGATCGCGGGAAATACCAGGAACTTGTTTTCATTGGGTGCCTTGACCCGCTCGAACGTCTCCGGGGCGTTCTCCTGGATGTACTGCGAGGCAAAGTAATCTTGCTTGTAGCCGATCCCCGGACCGCCCAGCAAACCGGCCGACGTCATCCCGATGAATCCCATCAACGCCATCGCGACGGTCGCACTCTGCGGGAACCGCTCCCCGACGACACCCAACATGGTCGGCCACAAGAACGTTTTTCCCAACGCGTACACGGTGGCGGCGAAGAACATGAACGGCACGCTGTCGCCGATGCTGATTAAGTACAACCCACACGCACCGATGCAGGCGCTGATCAGCAACAGCCCCAACGACGAGATTTTGTGGACGATAGGGCCGGCAAAGAACCGCAGTCCCGTCATCAACAACGACGTGTAAATGAACAACGTGGTACCCAAAAACGCACTGTTCAGGATGCCGCCGGTGATCTTGTTGATCCAGCTGTCGGTCCCCAATTCCACGTAGCCGACACAGGCGTGAGCCAACAACAAGATCACGAAGAACGGGCCGATCAAGTTGGCAAACATCCCGCCATAGGAAATCGTCCCCTGCTGGGCGTCGGTCTGCGGAAACGCCTCTTTGACCGAGATGAAACCGTACATCGCGACGGGAATCAGATATGTCGCCAACAACAATTCCCACCCGACGCTGCCTTTCAGGAAGACGATCAATCCCCCCAGCACCAGCCCGGCGGGCCAACCGGCGTGCAGGATGTTCAGGTAGTGGGTCTTTTGTTCCGGATAGATCGCCGCGGTCAGCGGGTTGATCACCGCCTCGCAAATCCCATTTCCGACCGCAAAAATAAACGCCGACCAGAACAAAATGTTGTACACGGCGTCCTTACCGGCGGCGTTGAACACCGGGGTGGCAGAAAACAGCATGATGGCCGAGATCAGGTGACAAGCCATCGCGATGACCAGCAACGTCTTGTAGCCGACGAAATCGACCAGCAAACCGGCAAACAGAATCACCAGACCAAACCCCAGCAGCCCCCCGCCAGTGATCTGGCCGAGTTCGGTCATGGTAAATCCGTATTGCTTGGACCAGATATCCAGCAATCCGGCGCGGACCGCAAAACCGATCCCTGCGGCGATCAGGGTCAAAAACCCTGCGGTAAGTAGCTTTTTACGGTTTTCCATCTTCAGTATCAGTTCGGGGGGAAACGAGAATCGGGAGGCGGTCGGGATGCTGCCACTAACGGCCGCCCAAGTCAAGCAATTACGGCATTAAATGTGCAGATGCCAAACGTAATCCCCGCAGCCCCCCCTCGCCACTGGCACCCCCGCTAGACTCCACGTAGAAGTGAAAAATTGTTCAAAAAGACGCTCCTTGACTTCCTGGCTAATCTGCAACAATCCCTACCGTCCCCTCTTTCCTTCACCACAAACGAGACCCTCCCATGCGATTGTTCCTCTCCGCCGTCCTCTGCCTCGGAGCCCTCAGCACGATGACCCACGCCGACAAAGCCGCCACGGGCGACGCGAAGCACGACCACGAGTGCGCCCTGAATTTCAAAATGAACGACATCGACGGCAAACAGGTCGACCTGGAGGATTACGAAGGAAACGTGGTCCTGATCGTCAACACCGCCAGCCAGTGCGGATTGACGCCCCAGTACGCGGGCCTGGAAGAGCTATACGGCAAGTACAAGAGCAAAGGCTTCGTCGTGCTCGGATTCCCCTGCAACCAATTCGGCAGCCAAGAACCGGGGACGGAAGCGGAGATCAAACAATTCTGCAACTCCCGCTACAACGTCTCGTTCCCGATGTTCAGCAAGATCAAGGTCAACGGTGACGATGCCACGCCGCTGTACAAGTACCTGACCAGCAAAGATGTCCAGCCGGCCGGCAAGGGCAGCGTCAGCTGGAACTTCGAAAAGTTCCTGGTCGACCGCGAAGGCAACCTGATCCACCGATTCGCCCCCCGCACCAAACCCAGCGACCCGGAACTGGTCAAAGCGATCGAAGCCCAACTGTAGGCTCCACGCGACGCCGACGCGCTGGTGTCTAGCCTTTAAGGCGACTCCCCTGGATCCGTACGACGTCCCTTCCGGGTCGTCGTCCGCGGTCTCTCCGCGACGGCCCGAAAGGGCCACCGGACCTCGATCGCCCGACGCCGAGGCCGGCGAAAGCCGAGACACCCGCACCGGCCCTCTTGCGCACGCTTGCCGCGGTCGTTATCGTTTTTACTGACGAAGTCTCGCCCCCGAACGTGGGACGTGCATCAATGCGGGACGAAACCCTGAACAACCACCCTCTACTCGGAGAAAGCTCGCGATGGCTTACTCACTACCCGAACTCCCCTACGCTCTGGACGCCCTGGAACCCCACATCGACGCCAAGACGATGGAGATCCACCACGGCAAGCACCACAACGCCTACGTGACCAAAGTCAACGCGGCGATCGAAGGCACGGACCTGGAATCGAAGTCCATCGAAGACCTGATCGCGAACCTGGCCAGCGTGCCGGCCGACAAGCAGGGCGCGGTGCGAAACAACGGCGGCGGTCACGCCAACCACTCGCTGTTCTGGACCGTGATGGGCCCGGGCAAGGGCGGCAGCCCCAGCGGTGACCTGGCCGCAGCGATCGATTCCACCTTCGGCAGCCTGGACGCGATGAAGGAACAATTCAACAACGCCGCCGCGACCCGCTTCGGCAGCGGCTGGGCGTGGCTGTACGTCGACGGCGGAACGCTGAAGGTCGGCAGCACGGCCAACCAAGACAGCCCGCTGATGGGCGCCGACATCGCCGGGATCAGCGGCACGCCGATCCTGGGTCTGGACGTTTGGGAGCACGCCTACTACCTGAACTATCAAAACCGGCGCCCCGACTACATCAGCGCCTTCTGGAACGTCGTCGACTGGGACGCCGTCGCCGCCCGCTTCGCCGCAGCCAAGTAGCAACGGCCTCCAGCCGACCAACCCTCCTGCGATGGAGCCCTCCTGCGATGGAGGTCGTGCGGTTTTTGAAATCACCCTCCTGGCAGGAGGGTCGAGCGCAGCGAGGGGAGGTCGAACGGTGAAGTGCCGGACAAAATTTTGTCCTATGGTCACATCGAATCGCGGATCAACCCTCCCCGCGTCGTCGCTCACTCCTCCGCGACCCTCCCAAGGGGAGGGTGAAGTCGCAAACGCCTGTTAAATCAGAGGTTAAAAACCGCACGAACTCCGTGCGGGAGGGTCGAGTGCAGCGAGGGGCACCGGCGACTCCCTTTCTCCTTGCGTCTGCTTTCCTCGTTCCAAGGCTCGGAACGTCGATTGTGGTACTGAGCGACTTTTTGGTTAGTACCACTGCTTCACGATGCTGCAGAATTCATTCCGCAGCACTTGCCCAAAGGGCAGACACATCCATAGCCTGGGGTCAGGGAACGAGCGCAGCGGAGTGACCGCAACCCCAGGAAAGAAAGCCCACCTCCCCCCTTTCGATCGGCCCACCGATAGCAGCGCGAACCCACGGATGGAAAACAGCCCTACATCCGTGGGTACGCGCTGCCTTCGGTGGGTCATTTCTTTTCCCCGATCCAGCAATCACGCAAGCCAGACCGCCAACGTCACGCCGACGACAACGTTAATCCCCTGCATCAACGAGTAATAAACGCCCGCTCGGTTCGGTGGAAGCAAGAACTGCAGCAACGGCATCGCCGGCAATTGAAGCCGAAGCGAATAAAGCCCTTGCTCGGTGAACGAACGCTCGACGCTGACGGGATTGAGACCGGCCGCGATCGGCCAGCCGCCCACTTCATTCCGGCCGACGACCGGAGGCCCCCCGCGTGCCCACTCGACGGCCAGCCCGAGCGACTTCACGTTGGGGACAAGAAAGAGCAGAAAGATGGGAACGAAAAAAAGGGCGACCGAAGGGATCGACGTCAGCTTTGAATGATTCCGCCTGTTCTCCACGGCTGCGCCCCACGTCTCGATAAAGCATCCAGATCATCAACAAAATGTCTCCGCTATAATGGTAACAGACGATACTCCCCCAAGACCTCACACGAGGCGAGAGCGACATGCAAGCGGAACTAAAAAAAATGCTCACCGCGCAGCCCTTTGTTCCGTTCACAGTCGTCATGAGCGATGGGACGCATGTCACGGTCAAGCACCCCGAGACCGCACTGCTGACCAAACACTGGCTGTACGTCACCACCGACGGCGGTGAAACGACGGAGCATTTGTATTTGCTGCACGTGACCCGCATCCAACGCAGCGAAAAGGCGGCGTAGGGTGCTTTTCGGGCCGTGTAAGATGTGACGGGTCCATTCGGAATGCGAACGACGTTCGCTGGAGCGCTGAGCAACGACCAACATTCCAAGGCGCCCGAAAACCACTCTCGCTCCCTTCTCCCCCAGCAGCGAAGGCGAGTGGTGCTCGCCTTCGCTGCTGGGGGAGAAGGGCTGGGGATGAGGGGCAAGCAGGCGGTGCCGACGAATCGCGGAGGGCTGCATGAACCAAACAGGTCGAGGGGCTCGCAAAGCAATCCCACGCGACAGCGATGATTAACAGGGTCGCACGAACGAGCTTGATTCGGATGCTTGACAGATGTTGCGCATCGCCGCTGGCGAAATTAATTGTCTCGTCCTAGACACGTCATCTCGCCTGACACGGTCGCCATCTGTTGTGAGGCCTTGAAGCTGCATGCCCAGCATCGGGAGCACTAGACGTCATTTCCAGGTCGTCACGCACAGTCTTACAGACGACCGCCCGGAAGGGCCGTCGTACCTGCGCGAGCGGTGCCTCAGTTGCCCGGCAGGCCGGGGAACTGCATGTTCTGCAATCCCGGCGGCATGGCGGCCGGATTGGGTGCGGCGGCGTCGGGGCTTTCGAACAGCTCTTCGCGACTGATTCGCAGCTTGGAATACGTCGCTTCGGGGATCACGTAGTACCAATCGGCGAAGCGTTCGTTCAGAGCCTGGCTGGTCAAACGAGCCTGCTGGAGTTTCTCCTTGCGGTCTTCCAGCTTGCGTTCGTTCTCCTTGGTGATCTTCTCTTGCACCGCGGCTAATCGCTCCAGCTTCTCCTCTTCCGTTTCTTCGACTTCACTGGCCGCCGGTCCGGGCGTTTCAGCAGAATCGGACTTTCCAGCAGGCCCCAGCTTTCCAACAGGCTCCGCCGTTTCGCTTTCGGCCGCTTCAGTGGCACTGCCTTCGTCGCCTTCCTCGAGGGATGCTTCCGAAGCTTGCTCGTCTGACTCGGCAGCTGCGTTGACTTCTTCTTGGGCTTCACCGACGGTGGTCGATTCACCTTCGCCGCTGGCGTCGGTCTGGCCGCTGGCGGGCTCGGCATCGTCGGCGGATTCGCCGTCACCGGAGTCCGCAGGTTCGGCTGGCTCGCTCGCCTCTGCTTCGCCGTCCTTCTTGACGGGTTCTTCAGTAGCGGGCTCATCCTTCGCGGGTTCTTCCGATTTCGCGTCTCCCTTCTCGCCGTCAGCCGCCTCCTCACCCGAAGCCTCTTCGGTCGCGGCTTCCGCGTCGCCTTGCTTCATTTCCGGCTCGGCGGTCTCGGTCTCGGTCTCGGTCTCGGGCGTGCTCAATTCCTGCGGCATTTCAACATCCGCCGGCGGCGCCGGCTTGTCGATCGCGTCCAACTCTTCGAGCGTCTGGGGGATCGGTTTCAGTTCGGGCACCGGGAACTTGGATTCATCGACGACCGTGCTGACCATCAAGTAGCGGTTGACACCACCGGCCGACTCTTCTTCATCGCCAGGCTGACTCTCGCTTTCGTCTTTGCCGTCGTCAGCAATCCCGCTGATGTTGCCGAACCGCAGGATGTACTTGACGCCTTCTTTGGTCGTGGCGGTCAGCTCCCCGTTGGCGGACAGGATTTCGATTTCGCGGTTGGGGCCCAGCGGGACGGGGATAAACCCGCGTCCGGCCAGCTGCGTCGCAGCTTCTTGATCGGCGGCAAAGTCCTTGTCGGCCTTCAGGTTGGCGCTGATGCCTTCGGGCTTGCGGTTGACGTCGACAAATTTCAAATCGTCCAGTGCGTTGGCCAGGTCATTCAACTTTTGCGAATTGAGTTCCTTGTCCGGATCAATTTCGACCGGCGTCGGCTCGGCCAGCGGATTGGTTTTGTCGTATTCCTTCAATGCCGCCAGCGTCCAGGTCGAACCGTCTTTAGCCAATTCGACGTCGTAGTTCTTCGTCAACGAAACGCCTTGCAAACCCAGCGACGCGTTGTAGTCCTTCAATTCGACGTTCTCGATATCGATGCTGCTCAGTTGCAGCAGGTCCTCTTCGATCCACTCTTCGAAATTGGTGGACAACGGCGAGTCATCCAGCTTGACGACGTAGACCGGATCTTGTCCCGGTTTCCGCACGTAAACCTGTCCTTCTTGCCCTTTGACTTCGTTTCCGACGATCAAGGAGGCGATCACCTTCTGCGAGCTGTCCTTGAACGTGACCAGTCGCCCGACGCCTTCGTCACCCGGATCCAAATCCTCCAGCTTGGGTTCAACCACACCCATTCCGGCGTGGTCTTCGGGGTTGTCGGTGGGCACGTCCAAGACGTCCAACCCGACCAGAGCGTTGGCGGCGTCACGCATCTGTTCGATCGCGTCGGCCGGGTAACCGCCCTTGGACGGAATCGTCCACAGTCCCGACTCGGCGTCCTTGCGGACTTCAAAGTTCTTCAGCTCACCTTGGCCTTCATTGAAGGTGACAATTTTCAAACTGGCGGCGGTCAGCGGATCCTTGAACTCGGTAAACAGCGGCGTGCCGACGACGCTGCCGATATTCCCCCCGTCATCGTTGTTCGACGAAGGCCAGGAGACGATCGCAGCGATCAGTGCCACGACGGCAGCGACGCCCCAGAAAATTCCGGTCTTTTGTGTTTCGTTCACCGTCAAATCTCTCGTAACGGACTTGTTGACGTTGTGGGGAAAGTGAAAAGGCGTGCCGGCGAATCAGCCGCCGGCGTAAGGTTCAAACTATTTCAGTCGCGCCTTGCTGATGTTCTCGCGTTCCCGCAATCGGCGTGACGCGAACACGACGACGCCGACGATCAGCGGCGGGATGCAGGGCAGCGCGACGGCATAGGCCTTGACCTTGTTTTGAATCGCGGTGACCTGCTGGTCGGATTCCCGTTGGATCTTGGCGATGTTCCGCTCGGCTTCGCGTTCGAACTTCTCGCGTTTGACCGCCAGTGCCCGCTGCAACCGTTCGGACTTGGTCTGAAACTCGATCGACTTGGCATCGATCAGCGGCCGCGGAATGCTGCCGTCCTTGCTTTTCTTTTGCAGCTCGGCGACTTCCTCACGCAGCTCCTTGAGCTGTTCATCGCGAGCTTCTTCGGCTTCACGAATCGCTTCTTCGCTCTGCCGCTGAAACTCCTTTCGCTTGGCGCGGACGTCGCTACTGGCTTCTTCCTTGACCGCATCGATCATCTTCAAACTGGCAAAGATCGGCTCATGTTTTCGAACGTCGATGAAATCCGTTTCGCCGGTCAACCAATCGATCGTGTTCAACAAGAACGTGACGTTTTGGAATTGGAAACGCAGATCGGTCGCCTGATTGGGATCGGCCCGGATCTGCAAGAATACCGGCAGCATCAAGTCCGTGTCGGCGACATAAGCGACGCGGATCGGGTTGTCGCTCGCCTCCTGGTCGCCTTCGGATGTCTCGTCACCTTCGGTCGCCGGTTTGCCTTCGATGGTCATTGCCAACACCTGGTTGGGTGCCACACCTTCGATCGCCCCGGACAAGCCTTCCATTCCGGTCTGCATCATCTGCACGATCTTGGTGACCGGCAGCGTGCCGCTGACCATTCCGGTGGCCAGCATCGGCGTGTGGGTGAGCGTCGCGTCGTCGGCCGGCTGAATCGTTCCGGCATAGAGCGCCAACACCTGGCGCAGCCCATCGGTGATCGGGCTGGCCGAACTGAGCGCCTGGCCGGGTTCGACCCCCGGTGCATTTTCATCGATGAACGCCCAAAACGGATCGACGTTCATGTCCAGGTTCGGGTAGGGATTGAAATCCTGCCAGACGATGTCGCTGTTGTAGTACTGCACGCCCGGGGATCCTTGGCTTTTCAGCTGCAAGATGTCCCACAGTTCGCGAATGTCACCCTTGGGCTGCTGACCGCCGCCACCCATGCCGAACATACCGCCGGCCTGTTGCTTCGGATCTCCCGTCGCGGTGAGATCTTGCCGCGCGTACGGCAACGGGTCTTCAAAGACTGCGGTGGGGACGCCGGCCTTGATCGCTTCAAGCAGGCGTTCGAATTGCGGCGGTGCGAGCGAGGACGGCTGGACGACGAACAAGGCATCGTAGACGCCGCCCCCGATCGGGGCTTCCAGGCTGACCTCTTCGACTTCGTACTGCTTGCTCAACTCGTCGACCAAGGGGTGTTTTTCGATCCGTCGCATTTGCATGCCGGCCATCGACATGCCGCCCATCAATTGAGCGTCGGTGCGGACGATCCCGACTCGTTTACGTTCGCCGCGGGCGACAGTGTTGATCGAGCGGACCAGTTCGTATTCGACCGGGATCCCGTATTCAAAGATCGGCACGACGACTTTTTCCAACCCGGCGCGGAACGCCGCGCCCATGATGATCCGTTTCTGCTGATACGATCCCTGCTCGCGAACCATCCGCGTGACCGGCTCGATCCCGAATCGATCGGCCGCCTCGGCGGCTTCGTCGCTGAACAAGTCGATTTCGTCAAACAAGTTGACTTCGATCGTCCGCCCGCTGGCCGCCGCTTCGCTTTGAAACTCTTTCAACAAGTTGACCAGCTCGTAGCGAGTCCGGGCGTACATCTCGGGGATGTCTTTGCTGATGTAGGCATCGATCTTGATCGGTCGATCGGATTCCAAATTCTTGATCAACTTGGTCGTCGCCGGTGCCAGCGAACTGACTTGGCCTTCAGTCATGTCGTGACGAACGACGTCACGGTTGCGGAACAGAACGACCGCGCTGGCGGTGACCACCAACAGGGCGATCACGCGGCCCAGGTAGTGATAAGCCATCGTGTTGCCGTCTTTGCCGCCGGTCCAGTGACGGCGACCGATCAGCACCATACACATGTAAAGGGCGACGACGGTGACCAGCACAAAGTAGATCACCGACGAGGTGCTGATGACGCCGCGGCCGAAATCATCGAACGGCCGCGCGATGCCGCTTTCCTCGATCAATTCCGCCCAATTGATCCCGAACACGGCTTCGCCGCTGCCGACGACCGAGTCGGCCAGCGAAGCAAACGCCAGCGGTGCGTTGAACAGCGCCCCCAAGATAAATCCGACCGTCAGGTTGCCGGTCAAGAACGATGCGACCATCCCGATCGCGATCATCGTGACTCCGACAAACCAGTACCCGATGTACGTGGTGAAGATCAGCCCGGTGTCCAGTCCGCCGTCGGTCAGAATCGTCAGCGTGACAAAGGTGCTCAGCTGGGAGAACAACAGCGACGCGGTGAAGATCGCCGCGGCGGCCATGTACTTGCCGATCACGATGTCAAAGTCGTCGGCCGGCAGCGTCAGCAGCAATTCGTCCGTCCCGGCACGCTTTTCCTCGGCCCAAATGCTCATCGTGATCGCCGGAATGAAGACCAGCATGATCAACGGGTACCAGTAGTTCAGCTGGTCCAGTGTCGCCAGGTTCTGGTTGAAGAATTCGTAAGGCCAGAACGCGGCGACCGACGTCAGAAAAACGAAGATGCACAGAAACACATATCCGGTCGGGTTACTGAAGTAACCGACGAAGTTGCGTTTCATGACCGCAAAGGCGGCGCGTTTGGTTCCGGCGACCAAACCGAAAACGGCCAACACGATGCACAGAAAAATGGCATCCATGACGACCAGGTTCAACAACGCGGCGATGTTGGGGTTCATAACAAATCGGGCGGAGAAGGGTGGGGGTAGGGTCCGAGTGGGATAGGCTTCTAGCCTGTCGGGTCATTGTGGGATCGGCTTCCAGGCTCGTCATTCATCGCGGATGAAGCTTTCGGCCGCACGGGTTCTGTGCCGGCCGACGACAGGCTGGAAGCCTATCCCACAGGTGATTTACGCGTCGAACTGCGTCAGTTGGTGGAACGCTTGATCCAAGTCGTCATTGCCGTGCTCGCGCAAACCGTTGACGTCGCCGTCATAGACCAGGCGGCCTTCGTTGATCATCACGACGCGATTGGCCATCGCTTCGACCTCTTGCAAAATGTGGGTCGACAGCAAAATCGTTTTCGTCTCGGCCAGCTTTCGCATCGTCTTGCGGACGCCACGGATCTGATTGGGGTCCAACCCCGCGGTGGGCTCGTCCAAAATCAACACATCCGGATCGTGCAGCAGCGCCTGGCTCATCCCGACCCGCTGTTTGAAACCCTTGGACAGCTTGCTGATCGGTTTGTACATCACCGAGGACAGGTCACAGATTTCGACGACCGCTTCGACGCGATCCCGTTTCTTGGCCCCGACCAACCCGCGTGCCTCGGCAAAGAAATCCAACATGCCCGAGGGGGTCATTTCCATGTACAACGGCCCGCTTTCGGGCAGGTACCCCAGATGGCGGCTGCCCTCGATGCGATCGTCCATCATGTTGTGTCCGGCGATCCGAGCTTCACCTTCGCTGGGCGCGATGTAGCCGGTCAGCATCTTCATCGTGGTGCTTTTGCCGGCACCGTTGGGGCCGAGAAATGCGACCAGTTCGCCCTGCAAAACCGAGAAATTCACGTCACGGGCGGCCGCGAACGGACCATAGAACTTGCTCAGTCCGTCCGCTTCGATCATCGGACGACGCTGTTCGGTCGTTGTCATGTTGGTCTATAGGAGGGTAGGGGTCGGGAGAGACGTTAGGCGTCAGGTACGCCTCGACGGGAGACGTGGTTCAGAACGTTGCCGGGAAAATGCTCCCTGTGCACCCAGCGGGGAGCCAAGCAGGGCGAGGCGAGCCCCATCACACTCGGCGGTCGATGCTTGAAACCGGCGTTGGAGCGATGGCGGGGGGAGTGTCGGCGGCAGGATGTGAACATCGAACCGGGCATCGGGATGCGGAAGCCGCGGTCGACCTCGCTGTGCAAACGTCAACCGATCGGATCATGCGCCCCGGCGCCGCCAACCGCGACGACCGTCAGCTGCCTGATGACCGGGGGGCGAAAAACGATATTTGGGCCATGGGCGGTGCCTTTCGGGCCTTCGCCGGCGATTCCAAGCCTTTTCGCGATCGGTTACTTCAAGCCTTCACGGGCGATGATCACGTCCGCACCGGGGGTCAATCGCTTCAGCTTGCGAACGACTTCGGACTTTTCCATCGTGCCGGCCTTGGCTCGGGCGAGCAACTTGGCGACTTTTTTGCGGCGGGTGCGAAGGCGTTTGATCTCGCGGACTCGTTCGATGCCACTTGGCATAGGGAACTCCAAAAAGTGAATTGGGACGTGAATTTGTAAGATGTTTTTCGTCGGGCCGCGAAGTTTAGTCGGTTTTCGCCCCGCCGAGTAGTGCGTTTCGATGCGCCGATCCGCTTCGACCTCGCCACCTGACACGTCCAAGGGACGCGGGAGGGGGAATGGCAGAATGATCCGGGGCAGAATGATGAAATGCCCGCGGGCTGGTGCCGAGCGGCTGATCCCAAGAGGGCTGCACGGCTAGGACTTCTTTTTGACACCCTTCTTTTTGGTGGTCTTCTTTTTAGCCGCTTTCTTCTTGGTGGCCTTTTTCTTGGTCGCCTTCTTCTTTTTGGCGGCCTTTTTCTTTTTCTTCTTCTTTTTCGATCCGCCCTTGGCGGCCCGTTCGGCCAGCAGGTCGATCGCCGATTCGAACGTCAGTTCTTTCGGGTCGGTCCCCTTGGGCAACGAGGCGTTGGTGTCGCCGTCGGTGACGTAGGGTCCGTAACGGCCGTCCAACACCTTGACCTCGCCTTCGGTCACCGGCGACTTGTTCTCAAACACCTTGATCGGCTCTTTGGGCGCCGCCCGGCCGCGGCGTTTCGGCTCGCGCAACAGCTTGATCGCTTCATCCAGCGTGACTTCCAGCGGCGACACGCCGTCGGGCAGGGACCGCGTTTCCTTTTCGCATTTCACGTACGGCCCATAGCGACCGTCGAAGGCTTGGATCGGCTGGTCGTTGTCGGGAAAATTGCCTAGCGTTCGCGGCAATTCGAGCAACTTGCACGCCATCTCCAGCGTCAGGTCGTCGACCGTCATGCCCTTGAGCAGGGACTGGTTTTTCTTCTCTTTGTCGTCGGGCGCCCCCAGTTGGACATAGGGTCCGAAGCGACCGATTTTGACATAGATCGGCTTTCCGGTTTCCGGGTGCGTCCCCAAGGGCTCCTCTTCAACCTGGCCGGCATCGAGCAACTCGATCGCCTTGACCAGATCCAGCTCATCCGGCGGCAGACCTTCGGGGATCGGCGCCTTGCGTTCCCCTTGCTCCAAGAACGGCCCGTACTTGCCGACGCGGACGAACACCTCCTCGCGGTGATCCCCTTCGCTGGGCAGCCCTAACGAGAACCGTGCGGTCACGCGGGGATCGATTTCCTCGAGCTTCTTTTCCAGA
This sequence comes from Stieleria mannarensis, assembly GCF_014154935.1. Classification (GTDB taxonomy): domain Bacteria; phylum Planctomycetota; class Planctomycetia; order Pirellulales; family Pirellulaceae; genus Stieleria; species Stieleria mannarensis. The sequence continues at coordinate 55,672 of NZ_JACEHH010000033.1, read as the reverse complement.
CGCGGCTTCAGGGCGACGTTGTGGTCGACTTCCAGCTTCTTGATCGCTTCGCTGGCCGGACCGTCTTCGCCGAAATAGAACCGCCGCAGGTACTCTTCGGCGCCGCCTTCGTTACGGCTGATCGAGTCCAGGAAGTCCTCCATGTCGGCGGTGAACTGGTAATCGACCAGAGTCCCGAAGTGCTCTTCCATCAACCGCGTGACGCTGAATGCGCGCCAGCTGGGCACCAACGCGTTGCCTTTTTTATAGATGTAATTGCGGCGTTCGTCGGTGATCGTGCCGATGATCGATGCGAACGTACTGGGCCGACCGATACCTTTTTCTTCCAAGGTTCGTGTCAGCGAGGCTTCGGTAAAGCGGGCTGGCGGCTGGGTGGTGTGGCTTTTGGGATCCATCGATGTGGGCGTCAACGGATCGCTTTCGGCGACGTTGGGCAGAATCCGCTCCTTGTCGGCCAATTCCGCTTCGGGGTTGTCGCTGCCCTCGACGTAGGCTCGCAAGAACCCTTCGAACAGGATGCTGGTCCCGGTCGCGGTAAACGTCGCCCCGCCGCCCTGGATCGTCACGCTGATCCGCTGCTTGCGGGCGTCGGCCATCTGGCAGGCGACGGTCCGCTTCCAAATCAGGTCGTACAGCCGGAATTGATCCGAATCCAACTGGCCCTTCAGCGATTCCGGCGTAGGGAACTGGGTTCCGGCCGGGCGAATGGCCTCGTGAGCCTCCTGGGCATTTTTGACCTTGCCCTTGTAAACGCGAACGCTCGGGTGCAGGTAGTTTTCGCCGTAGACCGACTGCACCAGCGACCGAGCCGCCGAGACGGCTTCTTTGGACAGCGTGGTGCTGTCGGTCCGCATGTAGGTGATGTAACCGTTTTCGTACAGTTTTTGTGCCGCGCCCATCGTGCGTTTGGCACCGAAACCGAGTTTCCGGTTGGCCTCCTGTTGCAGCGTGCTGGTGGTAAACGGGGCCCGGGGGCGTTCGGAAAACGGCTTGACCTCGACCTTGGAAACCGCGAACTCGGTCGTCCGCAGCGTTTCGGCCAGCTCGTTGGTTTCTTTTTCGCTCAGCAGCAGCAGATCCGACTTGGTCGGCTTGCCGGTTTTGGAATCAAAGTCCTTGCCCGAGGGCACTTTTTTGTCGTTGTAACGCGTCAACGTCGCCGGCAGCGATTCGTTGCTGCCGGTTTGAAAGACCGCGTCGATGTCCCAGTAAGTCGCTTTGACAAACGCGATTCGCTCGCGTTCCCGCTGGACGATCAATCGCACCGCGACGCTTTGCACGCGACCGGCCGAGGTCCCGCTGCCGACCTTTCGCCACAGCAATTGGGACATGTCATAGCCGTACAAGCGGTCGAGAATCCGGCGGGTTTCCTGGGCCCGGACCAAGCCCTGGTCGATCTCCCGCGTGTGTTCCAACGCGTCGGTGATCGCTTCCTTGGTGATTTCGTGGAAAACCAGTCGGTGCACCGGCACTTTCGGCTTGAGCAACTCGTGAAGGTGCCAGCTGATCGCCTCACCCTCGCGGTCTTCATCGGTCGCCAGATACAGGTTGTCTGCTTCCTTGAGTGCCGCTTTTAATTTGCTGACGTGCTTTTTTTTGTCCGAGGGCACGATGTACAGCGGTTCGAACCCCTCGTCGACGTTCACGCCCAGGTACGCCCAGGGCTGGTCACGATACTTTTCGGGGACATCTTTTTTGCCCTCGGGCAGATCTCGGACGTGCCCGATGCTGGCTTCGACCTGATAGGCCGCACCTAAAAACTTCGAGATCGTGCGTGCTTTTGCGGGTGATTCGACGATCACCAGGCTCTTGCCGTTGCTCTTTGCCATCAAAAAAAGCTGTTCTGCTCGGGGTCGGTAGATCGGGTTCGCTCGGTTTAGTGGTAGCGGTGAAGGCAGGATCTCGTCAATCCGCTAAGCTCAAGAAGCTGCCCCCGGATCAGTCTGATAACCGACCGGCGGCCGGCAAGCAACGCGAATTAGCGTGATTCCGGCTTGACCCTCGAAAAGACGCGGCGATACCCTTTCCGCTTCCGATTTCCGCACCCCCGTTCCTTTTCTCCCCCCGAAAGCCCCCGCTATGAGTCCTCTGGAGCTGTTTCGACGCAATCAAAAGGTCACCATGACCTTCCTGATTCTGCTGGCCATGTTCGCCTTTGTGGTGCTGCCGACAGTTTCGGAATACATGCGACGGGCCGGGCCGGGCATGACCGATCCGGTTTTGGCCGAGTTTAATGGCGTGTCCCTGACGGCCAGCCGCGTCAACAGTTTCACCCAAAAACACTACGCGACGGTCCAGTACCTGCGCAAATTGGCCCAGGAAACGATCCGGCGGGGCGGGACCCCCAAAGTCCCCGGGTTCGTCTTTGACCAGCAATCCAACCAGATCCAATCGGTCGGAATCAACGGCTCGCCCAGCGACGACATGTCGATCCGCACCATGCAATTCGCCGCCGAAGCACAAAAACAAGGCTTCGAGCTGGACGACACCTCGCTGGCCATCTGGCTGGAACAATTCACCGACGGGACGATGAGCGAGCGGGAAATGTTCGCCATGTTGCGCCGCGAAACGAACAACCAAATGGGCCAGTACCAACTGTACGACATGCTGCGAAAACAGCTGCTGTCGGCCCTGTATTTCCGCGGCGCAAGCGCCACGGTCGCCCGCGGGCAGTTCCCCTTGCAATCGCCGCTGGACCACTGGAACAACTTCCTGAAACTGAACCAGAAAGCGACCATCAACGCCTATGGTGTGCTGGTCAATGACTACGTCGACGAAACCGACGCCAATCCCTCCGAAAGCGACGTCGTGGCCGTCTACGAAGCCGGTAAAGACCGGTACCCCAGCGACCAATCGCCCGAACCCGGATTCCGCCGACGCGAAACCGCAAGCTTTGAATACCTGTTGGGCGAATTGCAAGCGTTCCGCGACGCCGAAGTCGCTAAGTTGTCCGAAGAAGAAATCAAAGCCGAATACGAACGGCGAAAAGCCGGCGGCGCCTTTCAGTTGCCCCCGGATGTCGTGATCCAGCCGGAAACGCCCGAGGCGCCCGCCGCGGAAGAAACCGCCGCCGAAGCTGAAATGAGCGAGGCAGAAACGCCGGAAAACACCTCGGATGCTGCCTCGGCCGAAGCGACTCCGCCGGCGGAAATGAAGGACGAAGCGGCGAGCGAATCCGAAACGCCCGCCGAAACACCTGCCGAAACACCCGCCGAAACACCCGCCGAGGACGAAAAAGAAGCGTCCGCCGAAACCAAAGCGGCTCAGCAAAAACAGGTCGAAGAATTCTCCAATGAGCTCGAAAAAGCCAGCAATCTGGACATCGAAGCCGCTGAAGAGACCTCCACCGAGGAAACGCCCGACGAGGCTCCTGAATCGGACGACCAATCGGCGACCGGCCGCGATTCGAGCGGCGTTCGCTTGGTCGCCATGCAGAGCGATGCGTCGACCGAATCCGCAGACGCCCCGGCGGCGAACGAATCCGACGCCGATGCATCAGATTCCGAAGAAGCGGCAGCCGAGGGAAGCCCGGCCGAAGAACCTGCGGCCGACGAAAACGCCTCCGAAGAGACCACTCCCGAGCCGCGTTACCGCCCGTTTGAAGAAGTCCGCGATCAGATCGCCCAAACGATGGTCGACGCGCCGGCCCGCGAGGCCCGTGACGCGGCGATCGCCAAAGCACGCAACGTGATGCGAAAGTACTCGCGGGCACGTGCTATCTACGGCGTCGGCGGCGATGATGCGACGCCGGCCCCCGAGCGTCCGAATCTGAAATCATTGGCCGATGAACTGGGCCTGACCTATCGCAAGATCGGCCCCTTCGACCCGGTCTCGCTGGCCGATGAACCGATCGCCAACTCGGTCGAAGAAAGCACCGCATTGACGCAACGCGGCGTCCCCTTCGCGGCGATGATGTTCGGCATCGAAGGCCAGGTGATCAAGCAGGAACTGTTCACCCCGGCGACCTCGGTCGACTTGGAAACCCAGCGCACCTACCTGAGCTGGAAGACCGAAGAAAAGGAAGCCTACACGCCCGAACTGGACGAGGTTCGCGATGAAGTCGTCGCGGCGATTCGCTTCACCCAGGCCCGTGAATTGGCCAAACAAGCCGCCACCGCGATGGCCGAATCCGCCGACGGAGGAAAAACGCTGGAGCAACTGGTTCCCGAAGACCGCAAAGAGAACTACTACAAGGATCTGGGGCCGTTTTCATGGCTGAACATGGTCGGCTTCGGCAGCTTCACGATCGGCAACATCCCCGAGTTGGACTCGATCGACGAAGACTTCATGAAAACCGTCTTCAACGCCGAGAGTGGCGAGCACGTCGTCGCCCCCAACGGCCCCGAACGCGTTTTCTACGTCGTCAAACGCACCAGTTTGCAACCCGCGACATCGGACCTGCGGGCGATCTTCTCCCAGCAATCCGAACGCATCATGGCGATGTTCATGTCCGACGGAACCGCCGCCAAGGTCCAGCAAGGGTTCTTCGATTCGATCGACGACGAAACCGGTTTCCAGCAGTACCAACTGCCCCAGTGAGACAGGGGAGAGGTTTGACAAGACCCTCCATGAAGTAGGTCGTGCGGTATTGGGAATTCACCCTCCCTGGCAGGGAGGGTCGAGCGTAGCGAGGGGAGGGTGAATTCGACTCAGCGATGAATCGCTCGCTTAACTTGATGCCTCATTGGCCTTGCCTTCCCTGGCCCCCTCAACCAGCCTCTCCCAGCCTCAGCCGACCGACTCCAGCGCCGTATCGATCCGCTCAACGACGCGATCGATGCGGTAGGCCTCGATCCGGCGGCGACTGCGTTCGCTCAACCGCTCGCGCTCGGCCGGTGACTGCAAGCCCTGGATGATCTCGGCGGCCAGGTCGATCGTGGTGTAACGCAGTGATTCGGGGATGTACTCGACATAGCTTAAATCGTTCGGGGTGACCGGGACGGCACCGGCCCAGATCGCTTCACACATCGCGATCCCAAAAAACTCGTGCTCGGCCGTCGAAACCACCACATCGATCTGACCCAGCCGAGCTTCATAGTCGGCGCGTGTTTCGGCGTATTCGTCAAACAGGATCGACTCGGCGTGCCGCTTGCGAATGTCATCCAGCACCTCGCTCGATCGCCCGCGCTGGCCCAACAGCACCAACTCGAATCGGACCTGCAACGTCATCAAACGATCCAGCAACTGGAGAAAGCGGTCCGGTCGCTTGTCATGCTCGAATCGGCTGACCCACCCCAATCGGATCGGCGCCTCGGCCGCGTGTTTCTCTCGATCGCGTTTGACCGCTGCCCGCGCCGGCGGATGAAACCCCGGGGGAACGACGTGGCTGGTCCGTTCGATCGCGTCGATGTCGATGGCGTTTCGAGCATCGGGCATCCGCGCGACGAATTCGCGCGAAAGGTCAAAAAACGTTCGCCGATTGAATTCCGAATTGAACCAACACGTCGTCGACGCCGCGGCGGTCAACAGGTTGGTGTAACCGAAATGGTGATCCGGATTGGCGTCGGGCGCGACCGGATACGCCCACTGGTTTTCGTGAAAGTAAGTCACCACGGGAACGTCCACCAGCCACGGCCGGAACGACGCATGCCTGGATGCCAACCCCAGGAACGTCGGCAGATCGAACATGTCACTGGTCAGGATCACGTCGGGGATGCCATCAGATTGAACCCGATCGGCAACGATCGGAACGATTTGGGCCGGTGCCGAACGCATCCGCCATTTCCAATGCCGTGCGGGCAACGTCGCCAACGACCAGCGATGACGACTGCCGGCGGTCACGCCGTCCAAGAAAGCTTGGTGGCTGCCGCCATAATACGGCTCGATCGCAAGGACATACATGGGAGTACCGGGGTCAGCATTTACGTATGCGTTCGCGGTGCGCGGTGACGCCCGCGGTTGCGTTACGGGTGTCGACGACCAGCGCACTGTGCCGGACGATTTGGTCGTAATCAAATGCCGTGTGATCGGTCGCGATCAACACCGCATCTTGTGACGCCAGGAACTCCGGCGTCAGCGTCTGGCTGTACATTTCGGGAAGGTCGTAGTGTCGCATCGACGGCAAATGCGGCACGTGCGGATCGCTGTAGGTCAGATCCGCGCCCTGCTGGAGCAACAATTCCATCAGCTCAAACGAGGGGCTTTCACGCGGATCATCCACATCCTTTTTGTACGCAACGCCCAACAAACAAATCTTGCTGCCGTTGACGGGTTTTCGAAACTCGTTCAGGAACTCCGAGGTGCGCGAGACGACGTAGGCCGGCATCGCCCGATTGACTTCGCCGGCCAGTTCGATGAAACGCGCATTGCAGCCCTGCTTGCGGGCCAACCAAGACAGATAGAACGGATCGATCGGAATGCAGTGCCCGCCGAGCCCGGGGCCGGGATAGAACGCTTGGAAACCGAACGGCTTTGTCTTGGCCGCGTTGACGACTTCCCAGACGTCGATACCCATTTGATCAAACAACACCTTCAACTCGTTGACCAACGCGATGTTGACCGCACGGTAAATGTTCTCGAGAACCTTGGCGGCTTCGGCGATCTCGCAATTGGAAACCGGAACCACGCCGGCGACCGCCGATTCATAGAGCGCTGCGGCAACTGCCTGGCTGTCTTCGTTGATCGCGCCGACCACTTTGGGAATCCCGGCGGCAGAAAAATCCGGATTGCCCGGGTCCTCACGCTCGGGGCTGTAGGCGACAAAAAAGTCCTTCCCCGCGGTCAATCCGCTCTGCTCGAGAATCGGCACCATCACGTCGCGGGTTGTCGTCGGATACGTCGTGCTTTCCAGCACCACCAACTGGCCCCCGCGCAGCGTCTTGGCGATCGCTTCGCAAGTCCCGACAACGTACTTTAGATCCGGGTCGCGGGCCGAATCCAACGGCGTGGGAACACAGATCAACAACACGTCGGGCTCGGACAAACGCTGCATGTCGTCGGTCGCGTCGAACCGTCCCTTGTCGATCCAGGCGGCAATTTTCGAGTCTTCGATGTGCTTGATGTAGCTTTTTCCGCCCAGCAAGCTCTTCACCTTGCTCGGATCCACGTCGAACCCGACACACTTGAATCCCGCATGGGTGAACGCATCAATCAACGGCAGCCCGACGTACCCAAGCCCGATCACACCGACGGTGCAGGTACGCTGGGCGATCGAATGGAGCAGGGACTGACAAGAGTCAGAAGACATCGAATGACCTTGTTGGCTGGCCAGAATCGGGGGGCGTATCTGGCGAGAAAAGAAACGGGAATGCCGCCAAGTTTAATCCTGACGCACGTTTCAGCCACTGACCCACGCCACCGCTTTTTCTAGTAGCGGCGGACCCGATTGACTAAAACCACCCCAATCGCGCCAAGTGCTACATTCCCCAACCAGACCCCATAGGGTGGGATCACCGCGTCCTTGGCTTGATTGAGCCCCAGAATGAACAGGGGATAGTAGAGCAACAGGGTCGGCAGGAAACAGCGTCCGAACGTCGTCCAGTAGTCGCTGGTGCGAGCGATCATCGCCAGCGGCGCGCCGATGAAAACGAAAAAGAAGCAGCTGAACCCCTCGGCCCAGCGACGCCAGGGCTCGATCCGCAGCCGCGTCAATCGTTTTTTGCTCTGTTCCAATTGAGCGAACTTGTGCTGCCCGGCCGCCCCGGCGATCTCTTCGGTGCGGCTGGTCAGGATCGAAAAACCGGTGTGGGCGGCCAATTCACCGACCGCCGCATGCGAGCGAGCATCTTGGCTCAATCGTTCATGCTGGATCAGACTCAGCGGCAACTCGCTGGGACGAGTCTCTTCTAGCGAAGGCGTCCGCATCGAGCGTGAAAGCGGGATCGGAACCTCCGTCTTGCCGGGCACAATGCCCTGGATCGATCCGCCGCGATCCCAGCGGCTGTCGGTCAATTCCAACAACAGCGTTTCATTCTCCACATCCAGCGTCAGCCGCCCCTCGCGGGCCTGCAGCTTCATCGGCGTCCCGCCGCTGTGCACGGTAACCGTGGGATATTCCAACCGCTTGCCGTCGACGCCTTGGACGTGAATCGAAAAGCGTTCGTCGGTGTACGACAACTGGCTCCGCATTTTCCGATAAACAATGTCTTCGATCGACAGCATCACCACCCGATTGACGCCCGGACGGCCCCAAGACACCGCCAGATCGCTCATGTAGACCGCGAACGGGCTGAGCAAGAAGGCGAACACAAAGGCCGGTTGCAGGATCTTCAGCGGCGAAATCCCCGACGCCTTCACCGTGGCCACTTCACCATCGCCCGCCATCCGCCCGTAAACACACGACACCGCAAACAGCGCGGTTGCCGGAAACGCGAACTGCAACGCAATCGGCAAGACAAAGGGCAGCAATTTGACGATCGCGACCGGCCCCAACCCCTCGCGCAGCAGCGTCCGACCGACGCCGATCAACAAGATCAACAACGTCAGAGCGATCAGGGCGACGACGAAAATCTTCATGATTTCCGCCAAGATGTAACGGGTCAGCCGAGTGGGCATACAGCCGAGTGGGCATACAGTGGTGGGGTGGGCGCGTTCGGCCGGCGCTGCGACGACGCACCGCGCGTTCGGACGCCACATCACCTGCCACCGGTTCTCGTAGCAAAAACAGGTGCACAGGTGGTAGCCCGGTTTTCTGACCACTCGGGCGCGGCAACCTTCTCACAGGCCGTGCGGTTCATAACCCCTAATCGACCAGTCGTTTGACATCAGCCGGTTTGCGCGAGCGTCCGGCCCCCCCCCGGAGCGTAACCTAGCGGTGCTGGGCCCCGTATCATTCTGCCCCGTATCATTCTGCCCCCTCGCCGCCGATCCCCAGCGACATGACAGGACGCCGTGGCTGGGTGGACAGGTAGGAAGATTTTGGAGGCAGGAAAATGAGTTTCATCGAATCGATCGTGGATCCCACCATTTTCTTGCCCCGGAAATCTTCTTACCCGGTCTACCACATGGCATCGGCACGGTGGGGAGGCCCGAAAAACCGCATCGACCTCGAAAAGCACAGGTGATCAAAACACCACGACGCATTCCGGCATCCGGAAATTATTTGGCAAAAATTCTCCGTCGAGCCCATTTCGAGAGACAAACTGTCTAAATTCAATCGTCTACCCCATGACGCCATCAATTGATTTGTGCGTGCCCCCCCCACCCGGTCATACTGCAAGGTGCTGCACGCCACCTCCTTCCCTCTTCCCCAGATCTCGGTTTTTCGCGGTGCCCCGACGACGAAATCCATTCCCGAAACTGACGTTTCCGATCCTGTTGCTATTCGCCCTGCCGGCTTGTCTGTCGCAGGCGCCGAAGACTTGGGGCCAAGGCCCCACGGTCACCGTGGTCGGGCCCGATGGCAAGCCGCGGACAATGCCCGCCCCCGGGGCTGTTCCGGGCGCGCCTCCCGGTGCCCCGAACGCCAAACCCGGCGAAAAACCTGAATCCGGCAAGCCGGGGGAAAAGAACGGGGACGCCAAAGCCGAGAAACCGCCCGAACCGAAGGTCATCCGTCGCGGCGACCAGGATGGTGGCGAAGCGGATCCGGCGGAATTGAAAGCCACCGTCGGGGCCGACGGAAAGGTCGCTTTCCAATTCCGCAACCAGCCCTGGATCGAACTGGTTCAGTGGCTGGCGGAAATCGCCGACCAGCCGTTGGATTGGCAAGAGTTGCCGGCCGACCGCGTGAACCTGCGATCGCCGGGCCGCTACACGGTCGACCAGACGAAAGATCTGTTCAACCGCCACTTGCTCGCACGCGGTTACACGCTGTTGGAAATGCCCGGCGGGATCACCGTGGCGAAAACCGAAGGCATCAATCCGGCGATGGTGCCGCGGGTCTCGGTCGATGAATTGACCGAATTGATGCCGCACACGTTCGTCCGTGCCTCGCTGGAACTCGGCTGGCTGTCGAGCGAAAAGATGGCCGAGGAACTCAAGCCGATGATCAGCAGCAACGGACGGCTGACGGCGCTGACGACCACCAATCGCATCGAAGCGATGGACGCGGCGATCAACCTGCGTCAAGTCGCGGCGCTGCTGGAACAGGAACGCAACCAATCCAGCCGCGACGCACTCGCACCGGAGTTTCGTTTGCGCTACATCCCGGCCGAGACGGCCAAACAGATGCTGGAAGAATTCTTGGGGGTCGAGAAGAAGTCCAACGCGCCGATGACGCCGCAACAGATGGCGATGATGCAACAAATGGCTCGGCAAAGCGGCGGCAAACCGACTCCCCAGCCGAAGAAGCCGGAGATCTCGATCGTCGCCAACACGCGTCAGAACTCGGTGTTCATCCGCGCCCCGGTCGATCGGATCGCGATCGCGACCGAATTCATCAACCGGATCGACGTGCCCGGGCAAGGCCTGACATCACTCTCGGACATCGAATCGCGGCTGCAGGTCTTTCGGTTGTCCTCGATCGATCCCGAAAAGCTGATCGAAATCATCGGCGAAATGAATGTCTTGGAACCGTCCACGCGAATCCGTGCCGATGAGACCAACAAGGCGTTGATCGTCTCCGGATCGGCGGCGGATCGCTACATCATCGACCGCCTGATCGAGCGGCTTGATGGCAGCGGACGACAATTCGAGGTGCTGCAGCTGCGGCGGCTCGAAGCGGCCGACGTCGCCGAGTCGATTTCGTTCTTGATGGGGAAAGACAAAGACGACGACAAACAATCCAACTCGCGGCGGTACTACTACTACGGCTACGGCAACCAACAGGAAGACGACAAAGACGAAGACGAGTTCCGCGTCGCAGCCAACTCGCGGTTTCGTCAGGTGTTGCTGTGGGCCAACGAATCCGAAATGGAACAGGTCCGCAACCTGCTGATCAAACTGGGCGAATTACCGCCGCCGGGAGGCAGCCCGCGCACGGTCCGTCGCATCGACGCCTCCTCCGCACCGGAAACCTACCAGTACTTGTTGCGACTGAAACAGCAGTGGGCCCAGTTGTCCGATGCCCCGTTGGAATTGCCCGACGCCTCCGAATTCGTCGACCCGATCGCGCGTGAGGAACAGGACACGTCGGAGGAGGAAAACGACGAGGAATCGGCCGACGTGGATGTCAATCTGGAAACCCGACACGATTCCCCGGACGACAGCGAAAGCCTCAAACCGGCCGATCGCGTCGCCACCAGCTTGTCAACCAACGGAGAACGGTTGACGGCGACCGAGACGGACACGGCGTCGCAACCGGAACCGCAGACGCCCACCGAATCGTCGCCCCAAACGTCACCGATTCGATCGGCCAAGGATTTTGATCGCTTGTTCGGCAATCGCGGCGCAGATGCAACGCATAAACCCTCCGCGTCGGATTCCGCCGCAAACGATTCGGCTTCCGATCCGCCGCCGATCCAGATTCAGTTGGATGACGACGGCAATCTGCTGCTGCTCGGCTCGGACACCAAAGCGCTCGATCGATTGGAAAACCTGATGCTACAGGTCGCCCCGCCGAAACGGCCCTACCACGTGTTCAAGATCAAGCACCAGACCGCCGGGTACATCCAATTGAATCTGGAGGAGTACTTTGAGGACAAGGAAGAAGACGACGACTCAGACAGTTTCTATCGCTACTTCTTTTATGACTTCGATGATTCGTCCGACGACGGGCCGAAGGGGCTGGAAAAAAACAACGAACTGCGATTCGTCTACGACCCCGACACCAACACCATCGTCGTCAGCGGCGCGACGTCGTCACAACTGCGCACGATCAGCGAATTGATCGAATTGTGGGATGTCGCCGAGCCGGTCAATAAACGCCGCATGCGCTACACCAAATTGGTGAACGTCGAATTCGGCAGTGCCGAAACGATCGCCGAAACGGTCAAAGAAGCCTACCGCGATCTGCTCAGCAGCAACGACAAGACGTTCGCCAAGGGCGGACGGGGTGGCGGCGGAGGTGGTGGCGCTCCGGGCGGGGAGGAAAAAAACTCCGGACGTGAACGCCAGGGCAGCGGTCTGGTCGACGGCGACAACGGGCGTGACGGCGGCGATGTCGATTTCTCCTTCAAAGGAAAACTATCGATGGGCGTCGACATGGTCGGAAACACACTGTTGGTCAGCGCCGAAGGTGAACCGCTGCTGGATCTGGTCGTGGAAATGATCCACAAACTGGACCTGGCCGCCAAACCGGCCGGCGACATGCAGATCATCTCGCTCTCGGGAAACACCAGCGAAAAATCGATCCAAAACGCGCTCAAGGCCTTCGGCGGAAACGGGGCCGGCGAATCAAACGCTCCGCAAACGCCTCCACGCCCCGGCGGGCCGCCGACCAACAACCGCGACCCGCGTTGACGCCCCGGCGGAGGTCGTGTGGTTTTTGACAATTCACCCTCCTGGCAGGAGGGTCGAGCGTAGCGAGGGGAGGTCGAGCGGTGAATCATCAGAAACTTTCGTTCTCCGGTCGCATCGAAGCGCGGATCAACCCTCCCCGCGTCGTCGCTCACTCCTCCGCGACCCACCCAGAGGGAGGGCGAAGGCGTATCCGCGTGATATCTCAGAGGTGAAAAACCGCCCGACCTCAACCGCCGCCGAGACTGCCACTACGGCGCCCCATCGAATACTTCGATGTCGTACTTCATCCGATACGTCTGTCCGGGATCGATGTCAAAGGATCCCACAACGCACGGCGACAGACTGAAGTAGGGTTTGCTGGGATGCAATCGCACCGGAACGGGATGCTGTTCATTGAGCGGTGAACCACTGACTTTCACTCCGGCCGTTTGCGTTTGCCCCGGCGATTGATCCACGATCCCGTACAGCGCCATCCACTCGGGGCGGCTATGGTTGCCGAGTCGGCGGTCATGCCCCTCGCTGGTCAGAAAACGATGACGGGTCTGTTCAAGCGGTGGTGCCTCGGACGGAGTTTGTTTGACGTAGGCGGACAGCGCTTTCGCCGATTCATCGCTGTACCAGGCATTGTTCCCACGAAAACCGACACCGCCGTAGTGATACTCGTTGATCGTCAACGGGTGCTCGGTCAGGTTGGTTTGTTCGCTCGAAAACCCAATCAGGTAGCGGGACACACCGGGGTCACCGACGGCCCCGCCATCGCCAGGCACCCCAGTCACACTGACCGTCCAAACGTCATCCAGGATCGCTTCCCGGATTCCTTGATCGTCGATCGCGTAGTGTTTGACCGCGACCGAAAACCCTGTGCGTTGCCCCGGCGGATCGACCGCGATCACTCGATCGTGCAGCACGATCCCGATGCCCTTGAGCTGGTTCCAAAAGTCGACCTTTCTGCCTTGAAAACTGGTGTCGGTCCAGGCCGCAAAGAGTCCGTGTTGGTGCGGATGATCGGCCGCAAAGTCGCCGCTGACCAGGCGTCCGGCGGGTGAATAGATCGGGTGGATGTAGCCGCTGCGCTGATACTTCGGGTTGATCCCGGCGGGCGCCTTGGGCGCGGCGATGTTGTATCGCAAGACTTCCGCCCGGCCACAGTAGACCGTCAGGTGATCGTCCGTTTGGACACATCGAAACGGCGGTGCCGCCTCGGTTTGTTCGAGATCGACTTGTGACAGCGCCGGAGTCGTCACGATCAACGTGGATGCAACGACCGCGGCGAGAGAAAGGAGACGCCAAAACGCAGAGTGTGACATGCCAGGGCTGCTGATTCGTCGGACGGGATTTGAACCGCCCGATTGTAACAAACCCCAATGCCGCAAGCGTTCTACAAACGTACAACGGCCCTTCCGGGCGATCGCTACTGCACGGCCTGTTTGCCTGCATCCGTACGACGGTCCCTTCCGGGCCGTCGCTCGTTTTTTTCAACGACACGACGCCACCGTCCCTTCCGAGGTCGTGCGGTTTTTTGAGTCGTTTTTCATAAAGCGGTTTTCCTGGGGCTGCGCGGCCTTGCTGACGCTCGGACCGCTTGCCCCAGGCTACGGATTTGCATGCCCTTCAGGCAACGAGACCTATGTAGACACCAATGCCCTCTGGGAGAGTTGTGCGTAGCGAGGGGAGGGTCGATTCGTGATGCTTGAGTGCTTCCGAGCCACAGCGTACCCTCCCCGCTCCTCCCACCCTACGCCACCGGATAGGCCTGTTTGGCCTGTCGCCGCGCGAGTCCGGTATCGAGGGCTGACTGCGCGACCGCCTTGGCGACGACGCCGCAGACGCGGCGGTCAAAGACGCTGGGGATCACGTAGTGATTGGTCAAATTTTCCGGCGCGATCACGTCGGCGATCGCATCGGCCGCGGCGAGTTTCATGGCATCATTGATTCCGCGGGCTCGGACGTCCAAGACCCCGCGAAACAACCCGGGAAAACACAGCACGTTGTTGATCTGGTTGGAATGGTCGCTGCGACCGGTCGCGACGATTCGCACGTGCTTCTCGGCGACCAGGGGATCGATTTCCGGGTCCGGGTTGGCCAGCGCGAACACCACGGCGTCTTCTCCCATCGATGCGACATCGTCTTCGCTCAGCACGTTGGCAATGCTGACGCCGATAAAGACATCCCTGCCACGGATCACATCCGACAGCGTGCCGGACTGTCCGCCCCGGTTGGTGTTTTCGGACAGCCAAACCTTGATCGAATTGTTGCCGATGTCGGTGCGGACTTTGTTGATCGCACCTTTGCTGTCGCAGACCACGATGTCCTGGACGCCGGATTGAATCAACAGCTTTGCGATCGCGGTTCCTGCGGCACCGGCGCCATTGATCACGACGCGTGCGGCGGCGAGGTCCTTTTGCAGGTATCGCATGGAGTTTTTCAATCCCGCCAGCACGACGATCGCGGTCCCGTGTTGATCATCATGAAACACGGGAATCTCAAGCTCGCGCTCCAGTCGCTCTTCGATCTCAATGCATCGCGGTGCGGAGATGTCTTCCAGATTGATGCCGCCGAAGGTGGGGGCGAGTTGTTTGACGGTGGCGATGATCTGCTCGGTGTCCTGCGTGTCCAAACAAATCGGGAACGCGTCGACTTCGCCGAATTCTTTGAACAACATCGCCTTGCCCTCCATCACCGGCATGGCGGCACGCGGGCCGATGTTCCCCAGTCCCAGCACCGCGCTTCCATCACTGACGACGGCGACGGTGTTCTTGCGGACCGTCAATGCGAACGACGATTCGGGGTCTTCGTGGATCGCCATGCACACCCGCGCCACGCCCGGCGTGTAGGCCATCGAAAGATCATCACGGGTCTTGATCGGCATCTTCGAATTGACTTCGATCTTGCCGCCCAAGTGCATCAAGAACACGCGGTCGGATACGTGGACGACTTCGATCCCGCTGATCTGGCGGATCGCCTGGACGATCTGCTGGCCGTGTTCGACGTCGGTGGCATTGACCGTGATGTCGCGCGAGATCAAACCGTCGGTCACCCCGACGATGTCGACCGCGCCGATGAACCCGTTGGCCTCACCGATCGCGGTGGTGATTGTCCCGAGCAACCCCGGCTGGTCCCGATAGCGGAGACGAGCGGTGATGGCGTACGAAGGGCTGTGGTGAGACATGGCAGATGCCGGTGATTGGATCCGTTCGAATCATTCGAACGCGCGGATGCGGATGGCGCTCGCCTGGCCCTGCGGCGTCACGTTGACATTGATGAATTGCTTACCTGCGGCGGTCGAATCATCCAGGCAGGCGTTGATCGCACAGTCGTCTGCCGGGGTCTCGCAATTGCGAATCGGGAACAGGTTTTCGCCCAGCGATTTCAAACTGGCAATTGTTTCGACCATGCCGCCTCCGGCCCCCAAATTGCCAAGGTGTCCCTTGGCCGTCGTCACCGGTGGCTGCTGATCGGGCGTTCCAAACACATCCTGAATCGCGGCGGATTCCTGCGCATCACACTCGACCGTTCCCAGTCCGTGGGCATGGATATGACCGATCTCGGATGGGGCTTCGTCACCCAGGGCCGAACGCAGGACGTTGGTGATCGCCTGCTGGAGAAAGGTCTTACCAAATGCCGGTCCGACCGCACTGCTGCCGTAACCGACGATTTCTCCCAGGATGGTTGCCCCGCGGGCTTGAGCGTGCTGGAGCGTTTCGCACACCATCGCGCCGGCTCCTTCCCCGAGCACGCTGCCGTCACGCGTCGCCGTGAACGGTCGGCTCATCGTCGACGGATCCGATTGGTTCGTTGCCAATGTCTCCTGCATGTCGGCATGCAGCGACCGCAGCGGATGAATCCGGGATCCGGTCGATCCGACCAACAACACGTCGGCTTGGCCCCGGGCGAGCGTCGAATAGGCTTCGGCGATCGCCAAGTTGGCCGAGGCTTCCCGTACCGTGATCGAGTTGTTCGGGCCGCGCAGATCGTTGTAGATCGCCACGTGGCTGGCCGGCATGTTCGGCAGGTACTTCAACAACCACAGCGGGTTGACTTCGGGTTTGCCCTGTTCACCCCAGCGGCTGAAATCGAATCGGCCGTCGGCGTCCATGCACTTTGCGATCCCCGAGGCGAATTCGATCGGTTGGGACATGATGTAGTCACAACCGTACAGGACGCCGGTTCGATCGCGATCCCGCTGGTCGGCGTCTAACCCCGCGTCGTTGAGCGCCCGCTGTGCGACGGCGACGCCCATTTCGATTTCGCGGCACATCACCTTGCTGCCCTTGCGGATCGTCCGCTGCAGCTTTTTGTCCATCGGACCATAGTCGGCGATGTCTCCGGTGAACTCCGACGCTTCGGCGGCATAGTCGACCGAAAGCACGCCTTGGGGAACCTGCGTCAGCGGCCCGATGCCGCTGCGGCCGGAACGCAAACCGGAAAGTAAACCATCGGGGTCGTTTCCGAGGGGAGTGACAACACCGACACCGGTGATGACCACTCGTCGGTACGGGGCATTATCCATGAATCAGCCGAGCGACGCGGAACAGAAAGAATACGGGTGACGCGTATTCTAGGCTCTGGGGGAATTGGCAAAGAGGGGGTGTATCATCAGTATCGACCGCGATTGGGTGCCCCGAAACCGGCGGAGATTTGGGGGACCAGCGGCGTGGTGGTTAAATTTTCCGAGGCCCGGCCGCGAAATTCGATAAACATCAACGCATCGGCGCGGCCGGCGGTCGTCCCGGTCAACATCTCCAGGTTCAACAGCGGCAGAGCGGCCTGCGGACGCTCGGGACTGGCGATCACGCCGCACGAGAGCAGCAGCACCATGTCTGACGGCCAACGAAAACGCTCGTGCAGCCGCCAACTGACGACCTGGGGCACGTCGATTTTGGTGCGATGGACTTGGGCATTGGGCAGGGGCAAATCCAGCTCGACCGGCTTGAGCTGGTCGACTTGATCGATCGAGGCCTTGATCACACAATCGATCGCCGACCCATCGACGCTCAACAAGGGGCTGATCTCCAAGCGATATCCCTCTTGGATTTCCCCGGTTTCGGGCTCATAGGGGGGCCAACCCGTCGCGGCGGGCTTGACGTTTTGGACGTAATTGCGACCGCGGGTGCTGGCCAATTTCTCGGTCTGGCCGTTGTAGGTCACAAGATCCAACGCCTGGACCTGGCGGGTGTCGGTTCGCTGACGCAGCAGATTCAACACCAGCGCCGCGTTCTCTTTGCTCAACAACCACGCTTGGACGCCCGGCGAGTCGACGTTGACGTGCTGCATCAACAGGTGCGCCCGCGACCGCCAATTCGGGTTTCCGACCGTCATCACTTTCAGCGACAACACCTGCGGATCCTTTTCGCCGGCGACAAACCGGTCCACGATCCCCGAAACCACCTGGTGCATTTCCGGGGTGTGATAAACCGACAATTGATCGCGGTCGGCATTCAAAAAACCAAACGGAGAAGTGAACCAGACGTCCGTTCCCGTTTCCCGCAGCACCCAGTCGACGATCGCTTGCTCGGGACGATCGTGCTTGGTCAGGTAGCCGGTGTAGGGCCGGAGGTCGTAAACCCGGTGTTCCTGGCCGGCCGTTTGCGGCAGATTCCCGCCTCCACCGGCCTGGCTTGCGTTGATCTGGCCACCGCCGGGAAGCGGCGCCGGCCTGCTGGGAGCGGCGGACGGTTGGTTTTGCAGGCTCGGTGGCGTTCCGGCGTTCTGGGGTCGTGCGGTCGCTGATGCAGCCCCCGACGGAGCGGCGCCCGAATCAGGCAACCCCAATCCTTGCGCCAAGACGGGATCACCCGAGACGGTGAAAACGAGCAGCAGCGGTGCGATCGTTGTCGCGAGGCTTGCAATGGATCGATTCGGGCAAAAACGCATGGCACACCATTCCTGTAAGACGTGACGAACGACATCCTTCCGTTCGCTTCTTGGAACTTTGGCTATAGCTGCCGCCCGGCCTTGGGGGCAAGGTGAGTTCAAAAATTGAGCACCCCCGCCGGTGTGGACCTTGCACCACATCCGCCAGGGGGCGATAAAGGCGATTCACGTTGCAAGTGCAGTTTTAGGGAGCAACCGAGTCACTGGGGGCAACCGAGTCGCTGACATGTCCGAGTCACCGAACGATTCCCGATCCGGCCTGTTGACCGATCCGGCCCCGCAGGCGCCCGTCCCGCAGGGGGCGGGCCCTCCGAGGGCCGAGCGACCGGCCGACCGAAATCGGTTGCGCGAGCTGCAACTGGAACTCGACAGGATTCGCAGCCGAGCCGAAGCGGCGCGACTGGCTGCCAGCGCGGCACGATTGGACGCCGACGCGGCACGGCTGGACACGCAAGCGGCGGAGTTGGAGCTGGAAATTCAGCGGCTCGGCGGCACCGTGCGTTCCAGTGTTCCAGACAGCGCTCCAGACTGCGTTCCAGACAGCGCTCCAGACAGCGTTCCAGACTGCGTTCCTCTCGCATCCGACTCCTTTGACCAACCCGGTCAAACGCCCAGGCGAATCGAGACGACCGATCCGCCCCGCTACCAACTCGATTCGCCGCGGCAGAGATCCCCGAAAGCCGCCGCGGTGATCGGCCGCATCAAAGCGACCGAGCCGCCATCACACCGTCGACCGGATGCCGGCAACTCCGATCCGTCGGCCGCCAGCAAGAAGGCGAAGCCGATCGATCAATCAGCCCCACGAACAATCGCACTGTTTTCAGGTTGGGATCAAGTGCGTGCTGTCTTGGATGGTCGGCCGCTGGGGAAGCCGTCCGAGTCGAAACGCCATCGCGAGAGCGGCGTTGTGAAACATCGCCCCCATGCCGATGCTCGCGAGCGCATGGAGCTCGCGGCAAGTTTGGCGACGGACCTTTCCACGGAATCGCCCGCGCAGACGCCGCAGCGACGCAAACCCGCCGCATGGTTGCTGAGCGCCGTGTTTCACGGCTTGCTGTTGTTGGTCCTGGCGTTTTTGACACTGGCTTCGCCGCCCCCGAGCGACCAGATCGCGATCGCCGGTTCGGTCGCCGAAACGGACGAATTGGCGATCGAATCACTGACCATCGAGTCCCCGGCGCTCGAGCCGACGCCCAGCGAGCCGACACCCAGCGAAGTGCCGACCGAGATCAGTGACCTCGGGGAGATCCCGATCAGCGAGATCCTCAGCGACGCGCCGCCGACGCCCCCGAGCCCGATGATCGATTCAATGCTCAGCCGTGATCCGGCCAGTGCCGCGGCGATGTCACTGAAGTCCGACTCCGACGCATCGATGAATTTCTGTGGCGTCGACGGTGGCGGGAACCATTTTGTGTATCTGGTCGATAGCAGCGGCAGCATGGGAGACGCATTTGAATCGGCGCGGACCGAATTGTTGCGTTCGATCAACTTGCTCAAGCCCGACCAGCGGTTTTACGTCATCTTCTTTGACGCCGAACCCGACTACATGCGATTAGCATCTCTCGATCATGACGAACCGCGAAGTGTTTATGCGACAGCGGAAAACAAACACAAACTCCAGCGCTGGGCGAGGACGATCCGGATGGATCGCGGGCGAGCCCCTTACGACGCGTTGCCGTTTGCACTGGAGTTGAACCCCGACGTCATCTTTCTGTTGTCCGACGGCGAATTCCCGCAACGGATCGAAGACCTACTACAGGACCTCAATCGCGTCGACAACCTGTTCGGCGACGACGGCCCGATCAGCATCGTGCACACGATCGGTTACCACAGCCGTGACGGGGAGAGCCGGATGCGGCGGATCGCCGCGCAGAACGGCGGCCAGTATCGACATGTCCCAAAGCCGAATTCGAATTAGCGGGGCAGCGATACGACGACGCTCGCCAGCGGGTTGCCGATTACCCTTCGAGACCTGTAGGGCCCGAGGCTAGCACCTACGGCTCTGTTTGTGATCGAAAGCAGGTGGCATTGGACGAGTGCCTTCGACTCACTAAATCACCAGCCCGCCAGAGCGTGGAAGCTCTCCGCGGCCCACCTTCTGGCGAAGGTCGCTACGGTTGGACGTCAATTGCCGCGTTCGATCCAGGGATTATCGGTCTCGCTGATCGGCACTTGGGAAGTCACGAATTTGACGATTTCGGGGATCACCGTGGCCGACTCGTTGACCAGGAAGGGTCCGCCCAGGGGCTGTTTGACTTGCATCAATTCCAAACCCTCAGGGTCCCTGCCGCCGCTGAGTCGTTTCTTGGCGGCTTCGAGACGTTTGTAGATGCGGTTGGTATCACTCTGCTCCTCGGATCCTTCGCCGACCACCATCATGATCGGCAAGGAGGCGACGGTGGGGACCCCGAGCGAGGTTTCGATGGGGACCCCTTTGAGCAGGCGTTTGGGGGAAACCAGGACCATTGCTTTGACATCTTGGCCTTGTTTGCGCGAGCCGACCGGAACGAAGCTCCAATCGCGTTGGGTCCAGCCGGCCGCCAGCACACAGCCTTCGCGGATGCCGATGACCACCAACGCATTCAGGTTCAACTTCTCTTCGTTGTTTTCCTTTTCCAAAAAGGCCTTGGCGGCGTCCAGGTCATACTTGACGATCGCCGCGACGTGCTGCTTGCGCATCCGTTCCAGGTCGAATTCCTGGGTCGTCCCGCTGGGGTCGGTGTATTCGCGCGAACCGCCGTGCCCGCGATAGTCCAGAGCCAGCACGGCACAGCCGGCATCGCGAAGCGCCGTGCACAGCTTGCCGTAAGGTGCCTTCTGCCCCTTCCATTCGTGAACGATCATCACCGGGATTGCGTTCTTGCCCCTGTTGGACCCGAAGTAATACCCGGCCAATTCCAAACCATCCTTGGTCGGCAGTTTGACCGGCCCCGGTTTGGGCGGCGGGGCGACCTTCTTTTTCGCTCCTTGTGCGGACAGAGTCGACTGCGTCACCAAGGCTAGCGTGAACGCAATGATGGCAACTCGTACGGACAAACGGCACATTCTAAACTCCTGGGCAGACAATCACGGTTGGCCAAGCACGGTTGGCATGTTCTGCCCCTATTATGCGCTGAAACAGCCCTTGATGCCTAATTAAGGAGGTCTAAAAAGGCCCGCATCCAGGCCGGGTGGGCCGGCCAAGCCGGTGCGCTGACCAGGTGTCCGTGCGTGTGGGCCGAATCCATCGTCTCGGCAGGCTCGACGTATTTCCCTCCGCCGGCGGTGACTTCGAACTGCACCGCGGGGTAGCAACTGCAATCTTTTCCGACCAGCACCCCGGCTGCGGCGAGGATTTGGGGGCCGTGGCAGATCGCGGCCAGGGGCTTCTTTTCGACGTCAAACTGCTTGACGATCTCCAAGACGCGATCGTTCAGACGCAGGTACTCCGGCGCCCGCCCGCCCGGCACGACCAAGGCGTCGTAGTGGGCGACATCGACCGCGGAGAAATCGGCGGTGATCGCGAAACGGTGCCCGGGTTTCTCGCTGTAGGTCTGGTCCCCCTCGAAATCGTGGATCGCCGTCGCCACGGTCTCACCGGGCTGTTTGTCCGGACACACCGTGTCGACTTGATGCCCCATCGTCTGCAGAATCTGCAGCGGGACCATCGCCTCGTAATCTTCCACGTAGTCTCCGACGATCATCAAAATCTTTTTGCCCATTTGGAACGTGCCTTGCGGTGGGTGGGTTGCGTGATTTTCAAGTCTGACCAACATCCGGATCAGAATCGTGACCTAGAGTGGCAATGAAATTTAAACCGGGGAATTTGTTTATGCGATACGCAATATTAGCAACCATTCTGATGATCGCTTCGGCCGCGTTTTCTCAGGCGGCCTCACCGACGGGCTGGAGCCCAATCATCCTGCCGACCGGTGACTACCGGCAGCAGATCAAATCCATGCCCATCGAGCACCGCCCCGGGCGGCTGCTGCACGTCTATGGGAACACGGTTCGGATGCTGGATCAATCCAGCCGCGGCATCGCCACCCGACCGATTCAGCAAATCTTTCTGGGAACGACGGTTCGCCGCGGCGACCGAAGGTAAGCGATTGGGGGCGTTTTTTTTAAGACGTCACCCTCCCTGGAAGGGAGGGTCGAGCGTAACGAGGGGAGGGTTTATCCAATTCTGCGATGAGCTGTTCCCTTAGCTTGATGCCGAGGGAAGTTCTTGAAGGCAGCCCCCTTCCCGGCGCCGGATCTCCAACGGGGGTCCCCCGCATCACAAGACGCCTCCCTTGGTGTACGCTTGTCGGAGCTTCTGCCACGGTGCTTCTAATTCCGGGTTTCTGACATCTTGCCAGTGATGATGCTCGCTGATTTCAAAGAACGACTCGCGAGATTCGTCACGGAGCGGTGGCGGTTGATGCTGGCGGTTTGGATCACCGCAACGGTCGTCCTGTTTGCCACCGCGCCGCACTGGAAAGACATCGCCTATGACGGCGATTTCGAGTACTTGCCCGAACGGATGACCACGGTCGCATCGGCCCGAATTCTCGATGAGGCTTTTCCCGGCGACCGGGCGCGGAGCCAAATCGTGATCGTGCTCGGCCGCGAGGCAACGCCGCTGGACAAGATCGACTTGATGGTCGGCGACGATTTGCTGCGTCGCTTGCATCACCGTTTCGGCGAAGTCTGTTGGCAACGCGCGATTGAGCTGGGCTACACCGGCGGCGCGATCGATCAGGCCCCCGAGCCGGCCCAGCGATGGCTCCGACGTGCCCTGGAATCGCTCGACCACTGCATCGCCGTGGACCAGCGGTTCTATGAGCGGTTTGCCGACATGGTCCCCGATCTGCCCCCCACGTTGACCCAGCCGCGGATGGCGATCGCGTACTTTGATCGGTCCAAACTGCTTCAACAGATCGGTGACGACGAGCAACAGGCTGACAACGATGCCCGCGATGCACTGGTCTTGGTCCCCGACATCGAGACGCTTGCCACTCCGATCGCCCAGCGGGACCTGTCCGCCTGGGACTCGCTGTTGGATCTGTTGTCCTGGGACGACGCCGTGCTGGGATCGTTGTTGACCAAACCCTCGGCACGTTTGGCCGTGATGCAACTGAGCAGCGAGCTGGCCGCGACCGAAAACATCCACACCGTCGAATCGGTCGGCGAGATCCTGGATCAAGTCCGCAGCTACAGCTTGGCTCGGATCCCCGAACGCGAGGGCAGTGCGGAACAGTTGGAATTGGAAATGACCGGGTCGGCGGCGATCGGCGGCGAGACCCTGATCGCCTCCCGCGATGCGATCCGGTACACCGAATCGATCACCGTGATCATGATTCTGCTGATCCTGACGCTGGTCTATCGGGCGCCGTTGCTGGTCGCCGTCCCGATGGTGTCCATCGGTGTCGCCGTCGTCGTTTCCACCTCGATGGTGGCCACACTGACGCATTGGTCGATCGAGGGCGTGGTGCCCTGGTTGGACATCCGTGTGTTCACCACCAGCCGGATCTTTATCGTCGTGATCCTGTTCGGCGCGGGGACGGATTACTGCCTGTTTTTGATCTCGCGACTGCGTGAAGAAGCGGCGTTGGCCGAGTGGCCGGTCGCCTGCCGCAGGGCGTTGCGGGGCGTCACGCCGGCGCTGCTGGGCAGCGCGTTGACGACCGTCTTCGGGCTCGGCACGCTCTGGTTCGCACAGTTCGGCAAGTACCATTACACCGGCCCGATCATCGCGATCTGCTTGCTGGTCGGGCTGGTCGTTTGCTTGACACTCGCCCCGGCACTGCTGCGGGCACTCGGCCCACGCGTGTTCTGGCCCAACGTGGTCACCCCGGATGAAACGACGACACGGTCGCTGTTGTCGGTCGCGCCGGACACCGATTCAAAGACGTCGCGTCGGTCGAGCGGTTTGTGGGAATGGATCGCGATCGTGCTGACCCGCCGTCCGTTGACGGCCTTCCTGTTGGGCATCGCCGTCTTGGCCGTTCCAGGCTGGTACGGATGGATCCACGAAGATTCCGTGACGTACAACTTGAGCAGCCAATTGGACACCGAAGCGCCCAGCCGGCGCGGCTACCGACTGCTTTCGGATCATTTCAAGATCGGCGAGATCAATCCGGTGACGATCCTGATGGTTCGCCCGGAAGATGAGCCCCGCGAAAAACTCAAGAAGCAACTCAAGAGCCTGTCCGATCTGCTGTACGCCCAACCGGGCGTCGTCGCCGTCCGCACGCCAAACGATCCGCTGGGCGACTTCCCGCCCGACCGCGAAATGGGGCTGCTGAGCAGTGATGCGTGGAAACGCAGGGCGCTGCAGCAACACCGCGTCGCACAGAACTATTTCTTCTCCAACAACACCCGCTTTCAAGACCGCTTGGCACGCCTGGACGTGATCATCGAAGGCGATCCGTTTGCACTGAAGACACAAACGCTGGTTTCGCAAATCGGCCAGACACTCAACGAAATCGCCCGCGATCCGAGTTCGGACTGGGCCGGATCGAGCGTCTACCTGGCGGGCACCACGCCCTCGATCATCGACCTGCGAACCGTCACGATCGCCGACAACCAGCGGATCAAGATTGCGGTCGTGCTGGCGGTCCTGCTGGTTCTGATCGCCGTCATCCGACGACTGGGGCTGTGCCTGTACCTGATCTTTACCGTCCTGCTCAGCTATTACGCGACGCTCGGGTTGACCGTGCTGTTCTTCCGCGGCATCTATGCGGACCAGTACGTCGGCTTGGACTGGAAACTTCCGCTGTTCCTGTTCGTGATCCTGGTCGCGGTCGGTCAGGATTACAACGTCTATCT
Organism: Stieleria mannarensis; assembly: GCF_014154935.1. Classification (GTDB taxonomy): domain Bacteria; phylum Planctomycetota; class Planctomycetia; order Pirellulales; family Pirellulaceae; genus Stieleria; species Stieleria mannarensis. The sequence goes on along the minus strand of NZ_JACEHH010000033.1, from coordinate 30,727 downwards.
GGTCACGCGGATCGTTGAAGAGCAACGTAAAAGCGGCTGGCTCTCCGCCCTCCGACACGCCGTCTCCCGGACCGGCGGCATCATCACCGCCTGCGGCATGGTGATGGCCGCGACCTTCTTTAGCATGACCGCATCGGCGTGGATGCCCGGGTTGCTGCACCTGCTGGGCATCGAATCGAACGCAGCGATCGGGTTGCGAGGGATCATCGAACTCGGCTTCGCACTCGGCCTGGGCGTCCTGATCGACACGTTCTACGTCCGCACCATCCTGGTCCCAAGCTTTGTCGCCCTGATGGGACGCTGGAAACCGAAGCCGAAAGCGATCGATCGGTAGAGCTGGCAAAACGATTCGAAAGCCATGCCAGCGGGAAGCTTAACGGCCTGTTGATTTAATTAGCCGCACGGCACTAGCCGCGGTTCTCGCCGCCACAAAACCGGGGCTAGCGCCCATCGGCTGATCGTTAACTTGTTCATTTCGATTAGATCGACAGGCCGTTAAGCGAGCGGCCCGTGGAGTCGGTCTGCGGTAGGGAGGAGGCAGAACCATTCGGGGCAGAATGATGTTTGGACCGAATGCTGACGCACCCGGCTAACCATTCCCGCCACACTTCTTCTTCTATCTTTACGCCCCCATCATTCTGCCCCCATCATTCTGCCCCCATCATTTTGCCCCCATCGTTTTGCCCGGCATCTTCATCATTCTGCGCCGGATCATTCTACCTTCCCGCTCCGCCGCCCCCCACGCCACAACACCCCGCACAAAAAATCCCACACCAGCCATTCGACCACGACCATCCCCAGCGGGAGCGCAAACAGCCCGAATTGAATCAGCCCTTTGCGTTCCGCCCAGGCCGGTTGTGCATCGACCAACGCGCCGAAGAAGACCAGGACGGCGGTGCCGTTGATCAGCAGCAACAATCCGGTGAACAGGGCAAAACCGATCGCGCCGGCCGCACCGGCCAACACGGCCCCAAACCTGTTGCGGGGACGCGGCGGGGCATGAAATTCGCGACGTGGATGACTCACCGCTGCGACTTGCGACGCTGGCGTTCGATCCGAATCCGACAACCGATCGGAATCGTCTCGGTAATCGCGACCGGGTTGCCAGACAAAGTGGCATCCACCGCGTCAATAACATAGGTCTTCGTCACTTCATCCCCGGCCGGACTGTCATCCATCGCTCCCATGTAGACGACCTTGCGATCTCCGTCCAACACAAAAAACTGGGGCGTGTACTTGGCCCCATAATCCTTGGCAATCTGCTGCGACTCGTCCCACAGGTACGGGTACTTGAACCCTTGTTCCTTGGCCCGCTGCTTCATCGCCGGCAGCCGGTCTTGTTCCACCTTGTTGACGTTGATCGCCACCACCGCAACAGACTTGCCCTGGTACCGATCGACAAGTGCGTTGATCCGCTGCTCGGCGTCGACCGCGTAGGGGCAGGAATTGCAAGTGAACACGACGACCACCACCTTGGAATCCGCCAGCGACTTGAGGGAGTGCTCGCGGCCGTCGGTCCCCGGCAGTGCGTTCCAGGCCGGGGCACTGTCCCCGATGTCCAAGACCGTGTTGTACTTGCCGGCACTGGCGGACGTCGCGGCCACACAGACCGACAAACACAACGTCAGCGGAATCAAAAAAGTGGTTCGAATCATGGCGATGGCGTCGTAATCGTTTTGGCTCGTTTGACGGGATACCATTGATGGATTTTTTCGGCCAACCGGGCAACCACGTCGGGATGCTGTCTGGCCAGGTTTTTCTCTTCGGTCGGGTCGGCGATCAGATCGAACAATTGCGGCCCTTTCTCGGTCCGCGGATGCGTCGACTGGTATCGATTGACCTCACCATCATATGTCAGCAGCAATTTCCATTTGCCCTGGATGCACCAGCGGTACAGCAACGAAGCTTCGGGGTCTTCGATATCGGCGATATCGTGCGCGAACCCTTCACCAAAAATCGTCTCCCGGGGGATTGCATCGCCGCTGGTCAGATGAGGCATCAGGTTCAACCCCGGCCGATCGTCCGGCACGGGCGCACCGGCGGCAGCCAACATGGTCGGATAGATGTCGATGCTGCTAACCAATTCGGGACGCGTGCCGGCTTTGATCTTGCCCGGCATCCAGTAAAAGATCGGCGTCCGCACTCCGCCTTCATACGGCGTTTGCTTGCTCCGCGGTGCATACCCGTTCTTTTCCGGGTTTTGAATCCAACCGTTGTCGGTCAGATAGACGATCAACGTGTTGTCATCGAGCCCGCGCTGCCGCAACGACTCCATCAACTGGCCGCAGGTTTCATCAAACCATTCACACATCGCGTAATACTTGGCGATCGTGATCGGTCGTCCGTCGCGGTATTTGTCCAGCAAACGCTTGGGGGGCGTGTGTGGGGTGTGCGGCAGGAACGGGGCGTACCACAGATAGAACGGTTTGTTTTGGTCAACCGCCAAATCAAGAAACTCGTTGATTGGCTCGATGCCTTGGCGGCCGATTTTCAATCCGTCATCGCCGTGACGTCCACCTTGTTCAGGAAACCCTCGCGTCATGCCATGGGTGAATCCGGCGTTCTGATAACTGCCCTCCCACAACTTTCCACTTTGATGACTCAGGTAGCCCAGCTTGCCGAGCGCTTCGGGAACGGTTTCGAATTGATCCAGATACGAAATCAGTTGCGCACGCCGCTGGTTGAACAGTTCAGAGTCTCGTGCCGCGTACTTGGGTGACGGATCGTTGCCGGTCACACCGTGAGTCGATGCGTAGTGCCCGGTCAACAGCGTCGCCAAGGACGGCCGGCACAACCCGGTCGGCACATAGCCGCGGGGGAACACGGCGGACTGCGACGCCAGTTTGTCCAAGTTCGGCGTTTGGATGTCCGGGTGGCCCATGAACCCATAGTCGGTCCACGCCATGTCGTCGCTGAGCAGCAGGACGATGTTCGGCGGCGCGGCGGGGCTGACGTTCAGGAAAAATGTGCTGAACAGCACGACCGAAAAAACGATTCGTAGAAGGGATCTCATGGGCGAAGGTGGGCAGTGGGTTGGAATTCGGTGAGACAGATTGACGGGTCGGCGTCACTCTTTCGTAGCTACGCTCACCAGAGCGTGGAAACCAGCGGGCACCACCTTCTGGCGAAGGTAGCTACATTTGCCGTGTGAATCACGATGAGGTGACTGCAAGACGACGCTGCCACGCTTAGTGTAGCTCGTTCGCCCGGCGATGGCAGGCTTGTCGCAAAACGACAATCCCATCGTCATCCAGACCGGCGGCAGCGTCATTCGGCGACCAGTTCGACGACAACCCCCTTGAACGCCGGTGTCTTGCTTTGCGGGTCGGCGTGCCGGGCGACCAGCACGTTGGATTCCGGATAATACATCAATGCGTTCCCGCTGCGAATCGAATCGTAGGACCGTGCCAAAATGCCGCTCATCGAACCGGTGTCACTTTTGACGGTCACCCGCTGGTCGTTCTGAAGTCCGAATCGTTTCAGGTCGTCCGGGTGGATCAAGATCAAATCGCGACGCTCCTGGTTGCGATACAGATCCTCTTCCTCGTAGACAACGGTGTTGAATTGGCCTTCGCTACGCACGGTCATCAGGCGCAGATGATTGTTATCGGTCCCCTTCAATTCCGGCAGACGATGGCAATGCAGCACGCCCTTTCCGTCGGGCGTTCCGAACTTGGGGTCGTGAAACGTACGGCCTTCGATTTGAAACTCTTCCTTCGTCGCGTCGATTTGTGCGATCTTGCCGTAACCGGGGACGACGGCGCCGATCCACTTGCGAATCGTCGACGGTTGGGCCAAGTCGTCCCAGTCGATACCAGGGGCGTCGGGCACCACGGCCTTGCCGACCGCGGCGATCACCGAGACCTCACTGCGCGGCCCGGGCAACCGCGCCGGCCCGCCATCGCTTAAACGCACAAAGTTGAACATCGACTCCTGAGTCGTCGGCGCCGGTTCTTCGTCACGTGCCAGCACCGGCAAGACGATCGTCTCCTTTGCCAACCCGTGCGCATGCCCGGTGTTCATCGTCGTGTTCATCATCACGTTCAATTCCAGATTCGATAGAGCGCGATCGGCGAACGCGGAATCGGGATTGGATCCGTACAGGTTGCCGCCCAGGCAAAAGCCCACCTTGATCTGACCGCTCGCGGCCGACTCCATGCACGCCAGCGTGTCCTTGCCAGGCGTCTCGGGCAATTGAACACCGAACTTGTCTTTTAGCGCGGCAAAGATCTGATCCTTCAGCTTCGGCGTCACACCGACCGACCCGATGCCCTGCACGTTGCTGTGGCCTCGGATCGGCATCAACCCACACCCCGGACGACCGACCATGCCGCGGGCGAATGCCAGGTTGGCGATCGCCTGGACATTGTCAACGCCGTGGGCGTGATGGGTGATTCCCATCGTCCACGAAAACACGCACTTCTTTGAAGCGGCATACAACTGGGCGATCGATTCGATTTCACTGCGGGCGACACCGGACTTGGTCTCGATCTCCTGCCATGACAGATCGTCGACCGCGGCCAACCACTCATGGGAACCGTTGGTGTGTCGGGACAGAAAGTCGTTGTCGAACGCGCCGAGTGACTTCGTCGCTTTGGCCAACCCCCACAACAACGCCAGATCACCACCGATGTGCGGCTGGACGTAGTGGCTGGCGATCTTGGTGCCGGCCAATAGCGAGATCGGATCGCTGGGGATTCGAAAATTGATCAATCCCGTTTCACGCACGGGATTGATCACGATCACCTTGCCGCCGGCACGACGCACCCGCATCAAACTAGTCATCAATCGCGGGTGGTTGCTGGCCGGGTTGCCGCCGATCAGAAACACGGTGTCCGCTTTCTCCAGATCCTCCAACACGATCGTCGCCGTGCCGCTGCCGACACTGCTCTGCAATCCGACGCCGCTGGCTTGATGGCAATAGTAGCTGCAGTTGTTGACGTTGTTGGTGCCGTAAACCCGTGCCAACAATTGCAACAAAAAACCGGCTTCGTTGCTGCTGCGGCCGCTGAAGTACCAGAACGTCTCGTCGGCCGGAGTCGCCGTCAGTTTCGACGCGATGCTCTCAAAAGCCTCCTTCCACGTGATCACCTCGTAATGCGACTGGCCTTGACGATAACGCAGCGGATGGATCAGCCGACCGAGTGATTCCAGTTCGCGCGGCGACAGCGATTTCAGCTGTTCGATGGAGTTTTGTTTCCAGAAATTCGGATCGATGCCCGGCTGCATGTCGGCGACCATGGCCTGCATGCTCTTCTTGCAAACCTCGAAGGAATGTCCCAGCTCGTTGACCATCCCGCCTTTTTGCCCGCCCATTCCGACGGCGCAGGTCTTGCAACTGTTGCGGGTCCGCATCGCTTTGAACAATTTCCAGACGCCGCCCGCTTCACGCCCCTTTTTAAACGTGTACAGAATCGCTCGAAATCCACCACCGCTGCCGACTTTCACTGCGTTTGTCCCTCGACGAAGTCTTCGTTTGCCAAGTCTAAATCTTATCACCACGGGACCGGCCGCGGGACCAACGCGAGGCGACGTCGGTTCGAATTTACACATCCGGCGAGCTCGAGCGGATTGGGAACACTCCCATCCGTTGTGCGTCCCCGGCGTTCCAAACCCGCCCCCCGCCGGGAAGGCGTGACCTAGGCTTGCAGAAGCCCCCTATCAATGAACGTTTTCCCCTGAGAATTCAGCATGAAGTACGTTGTGCTCGCGGTCGCGATTCTAGCGGTCATCCTGGTCGTCACGATCGGACAAGTCGATCAACCGGCAACCTCGCCATCCAGTCGCCCGTCCGGCATCCGGTCCTCCCTGGTCGCCGCGACGCCCCGAACTCGGATCCCCGCCGACGTCGCCCGCAAGTTGGGCGATGGGCTGGAAGCACAACGTATGCTCGTTCAAGCCGACGGGATGATCCGACGCAACCCGATCCTGACGTTTGATGATCTGCCGGAATTGATCGAGCAAGCCGAAGGCGCGTACGGCATCCTGGGCCGCTATGATCGCGAAACGCTGGCGACGGCGCTGCGAGGACAAGGCAACTTGGAACAGTACCTGAAAAGCGAGCAATTCGACAACGACCTGAAAACCGCCGAAGCGCTCTTTCACTACGTGCAAGAACAATCTCGGCTGGAAGAACAGAACCCCAGCCCGCTGTTCCCCGAAGACCGCCCCCGGCCCACCGGCATCATGCCGCCCCTGTCGCGTGTCAATGATCCGTCGCTGATCCTGTGCGACCGCTTTGAAATCCAGGCCAGCCGCATGGACGACACGCTAACGATTTCCTTAGCAACGGACCTGCCCGACAGCGCGTCGATGATCGTCAGCATTTCGCGAAGCTATCGCGAAGTCGGCAGCTCGGCCGTTTATAGCCTGGACTACTTTTCCGAAAAGGCGACGGTCGCCGAGTGGCGTTCCCCCAGAACGGTTCGGGTCGACGCGGATCGCTGGCGGCGATCGATGAAAGCCAAGCAACGAGAAATGGCGGCCCTGGACCTGGGGTTTGATGTCGCGGCGATCAACGACACGGTCGACGTGTCGATGGTCGTGCACATCAATCAACGCGACCAACGCTTCGGCCACAAGAACGCCAACCTGTTCGGCAAAGCCGTCGCGTCGTCAGGCTTGCGAACCATCCGGGAAGAAAAATCGATTCCATTTCCGCTGGAAGAAACGACGCGCCGACCCGCTAACGACTCCTTCGATCAGTCGGCCTTCTTTTTCAATCCGAGCAGAAAAAAATCGTCGGGCAATCGCGACGACGCGCCCCCCGCGGTCAAGGCGAAGCTCCCCGAGACGGCGGACTTTGTGGTCGGCATGAAAGGACGCTCCTTTTCCGTTTCCCAATTTCCTCCCTCCAATCCGCTGTCCAGCATGCGTCAGGTGCGACGGGCACCGCCGCGGGCAGAGCTGAAGATCATCGATTCTGTCACACAAGATTCGGTGCAGTGGGTCAAGCTGGAGTGTTCTCAATTCGTGAATCTCAAGCTCTGGACGGGCTGGATCAAACGAGACGAACTGCACTCGGCTGATCGAGCGAACTAGTATTCCGCCGCAGTTCGGTTTTCCGGTAGCGGAACTCGCCAAGAGTTTCGCTCCGGTGCGGCGACGTCGCACCCCGGGGGCCGAAAGCCTTGGCGGCTTCCGCTACCACACGGGGCCGTCGATCAGCCCCTACCGACGAGTCGCACGTTGCGCCGGGCCGGCACGTTGCGTCAGACCGCCGCCGGGGCGATGATGAAAGGAGTCGATCCGGCCCCGTTTTCGCACCCCCCGATTCGGACGAAAGTCATGCCCTGCGAACACTTGCAAGAACTGTTTGCCCTTTGCGAAAAACACGACCTTCACATCGCCAGCCAGGACGCGATCAAGGTCGTGTGCCGCCAGTGCCAGGAGCAGGAAGTCTGCCCGTCGTCGCTGACCGATGGCGACGCCGTCATCGAAATGCCCCGCCCAAAAGCGGACGAACCATCGGACCGGCCGGCGGACTCCGAGGACTAACGTGGTGATAGAGAAGATTGAGGGCATACGGTTTCCAGAAGCATCGTTCTGGCAGGCATTGGAGCCTACCCAACTCGGCCCGCAACCGAGGAAATGGCTCCCCTCTCCCTAAAACAGATCGCGCAAAAGTCATTGATCGCTGAGTGACGTTTACCGCGATCTGTTTTGGGGAGAGGGGCTGGGGGTGAGGGGCCGTACACCCGAGCCGTCGGAGCCATCAAAACAGCGGCGATCACCTGGCAGTTGGCCCCCTCATCCCCGGCCCTTCTCTGTGCGCAAAGCCGGGGGAGAAGGGTGCCATGATAAGTTGTGTGGACACCGATGCTTGGCAGCCAGGGGAGGTCGAGCCACGAATCACCAACCGAACTCACGACTTCGACAGGGATTGATTTGCGGATCCCCCCTCCTCTCGCAGCCGGACCGCGTCTTCAGCGTCGGGCCGGTTTGGGGTCCAGATTGGCGTCCAGGTCTTCGGCCGTCACCGATGACTCGACACCGCCCTCGGGCACGTCGGCCTTGGCGATCCAGAGCAGGGCGTTGAGCACGACTTTGCGAAAGTTGTCGTTGCCCCAATTGTCGTGGAAGTGGCCGCCGGTGAATCCGAACCCACGGCCTCCGTCGCCGCGCTGGACGGTCCACATCATCGCTTCGGCGCGTCCCTCGTTGGCTTGGATGTGGTCATACGGGCCCTTGGGATAGACGTAGGGCCCGTCACGGACATCGACCGATGGGACGGCGACCAAGATCGGCACGAATTCCACGCCCGCTTGCTGGGAGGGTCGATTGCCCTCGATGTCGGCCATGAAACGCATGTTGAAATACCACTCGTCCTTGATCTCAAACGGCTCGACGCCGCGCGTCACCGGATGCTCGGGAAAGGACGTGAATGCCGGCTCCCACATCGGGTTGCACGAAAACTGATGTTCGTAGTGGCCGCCGATCCAACGTTTCATTTCGTTGCCGGCCTGATCGGCCAGGACTTCGACGCCGTAGTGCATGAACCCCAGCCCGACGCCGCGTTTGACCCACTGGTCGATCTGTTTCAATCGGCGGCCGTCCTCTTTGACGATCTCGTGTTTGCCGCCACCGTCCATGAAGAACACCACCGCATCGGCCTCGGCGAACACGGCTTCATCCTCCGGCCAACCGTTGAGCACGAATTCGACGTCCACGTCCGGCACGTCGGCCAGACACTTGGCCAGCAACTGAACGCCGGCATTGAATTCGTGCATCCGGGGCGGGTGGGACGGTTTGCCGGCGACCAGGACAATCTTCTTCGACTGGGCGTGTGCGGGGACGAAGGAAATTGCGGAGCTGATCAGCAGGACGAGGGCGATGATCGATTTCAAGGGACTGACTCGCTGAAAGACGTAAAGCAGGATGCAATAACATAATCGCTTCCCTTGTCCGATGCACCCGTCTCAGACGCCTGCACCGGTCGCAGCCCCCCAGCCGGACGCCAGCCGGACGCCAGCCGGACGCCAGCCGGACGCCCGCCACCGCATTCTCCCCCCCGCCTCTTGACGCATCCGACGGGATCGCCAAGCTGGACGCTTGATTTTCAGGCCGTTGTCGGTTTTTTCAGGTGGGAAAAGATGAGTATTGGAATCGCGTTGAAGGCTTTTTTCGCCGCGCTTGGGAACAAAGAGAAAGCGACCCAGATCGATCAGGTCCTCCGCGGGCAGCAGGCCGAGGTGGCGGCCATCGAAGCCAAACCGCAACAACCACCTGCCGCGGCGCCCATGACCAAGCAACCCGTGACAAAACAGCCCGAACCGCCAACACGCGACTCCGCGGTCACCCTGCTGGCGACGCTGCAACGAGAAGCCCGCCTAGTCGATTTAATCCAAGAAGACCTGAGCCAGTATTCCGACGCCCAAGTCGGCGCGGCCGCCCGTCCCTGCCTGCAACAGTGCGGCGGGGTGCTGCAACGCGTGATGGGGCTCAAGCCCCTGATCGATGCGGCCGAAGGAGCCACCGTCGACGTCGCCCCCGACGCTTCGCCGACACGTTACCAGTGGATCGGGGAAGGCACCGCGACGTCTGGGAAAGCCGCGTCCGGCAAACTGGTTCACCATGGCTGGCAAGCGACCCAAGTGGAATTGCCGACCTGGACCGGTGACCCGGCCGATGCCAACGTCGTCGCCCCGGCACAGGTCCAAGCGGGTTAGCCGCAATCAATGTGGGATAGGCTTCCAGCCTGTCATCAAAGTGGGATAGGCTTCCAGCCTGTCATCAAAGTGGGATAGGCTTCCAGCCTGTCGGTGCGAAAATGACAGGCTTCAAGCCTATCCCACAATCGTCTGTCCCGTCCCATCCCTTCACTTCACACCAAACGATTCGACATGGGCACACGGTATTGCGTCGGCATCGACCTCGGAACAACCAACTCGGTGGTCGCCTATGCGCCGCTTTCGCAAGACGGCAAGAAGACCGAGCCGAAATTGGAATTGCTGCCGATCCCCCAGCTGATCTCGCCGGGGCAAATCGATTCGCGTCCCTCGCTGCCATCGTTTTTGTACCTGCCGCGTGAGGGCGAAATTGAATCGCTCAAGACACCGCTGGTCGGTGATCCCGGGCGTGGGGTCGCTGGCATCTATGCACGGCAACAATCGGCGGAGAATCCACAGCGGGTCGTCGTGGCCGCCAAGAGTTGGCTGTGCCACGGAAACGTCGGGCGAACCGAAGCGGTGCTGCCGTGGCAATCGCCGCCGGAAGTCCCCAAAGTCTCCGCGTTTGATTGCACCCAGCGATTCCTGTCACACCTGGTCGCCGCCTGGCACGCGGCCCATCCGCAAGCTCCCCTGGCCGATCAACAAGTCGTGCTGACGGTGCCGGCATCGTTCGACCCGGCCGCCCGCGAGCTGACCCGCCAAGCCGCGATCGAAGCCGGTTTGCCGGACCACTTCGTGTTGTTAGAAGAACCCCAAGCGGCGGTCTACCACTGGTTGGGTTCCAACGCGGACGATTGGCGGACACAACTCGGCGCCGGTGACGTGTTGTTGGTCGTCGATGTCGGTGGCGGCACAACCGACCTGACCCTGGTCACCGTCGAAGAAAACGCGGGCGAACTGCAATTGCAACGATTGGCCGTCGGCAACCACTTGTTGCTCGGCGGTGACAACATGGACCTGGCACTGGCCCACAAGGTCGCCACCCGACTGCAGGAACAAGGTCACGACCTGGATCCCTGGCAAAGCGTTTCGCTGTGGCACGCCTGCCGGGACGCCAAAGAAGCATTGTTGGCCGCCGAAGGCCCCGCCGAACACACCATCTCCGTTCTCGGTCGCGGCAGTTCCTTGATCGGCGGGACGATCTCGACCGCGCTGACGGCCGACGAAGCCAAGGCGTTGATCGTCGACGGTTTCTTTCCCGAGTGCAGTGCCAAGGAGCGTCCGGCACGCAACACCGCATCGGGGTTTCAAGACATCGGGTTACCCTATGAAGCCGACCCGGCGATCACCAAGCAGGTCGCCGCGTTTCTGGCCGATCATGCCGAAGCGTTTTCTGCGGCCGGCAACGACAACGATTCCGATCGCGCAGGGGGCCTGACCCATCTGTTGTTCAATGGCGGCGTGTTCCGCAGCGAAACGTTGCGGGGACGGATGCGGGATGTGGTCGACGGCTGGTGCGATTCCGCTCCGACGGTCCTGAGCCGCCAGCAAGACCTGGACTCGGCGGTCGCCCTCGGTGCCGCCTACTACGGCTGGTCAAAACACGTCGGCGGGATTCGCATCCGTGGCGGTACCGCGCGATCGTACTACATCGGGATCGAAACGGCCGGGCTGGCGATCCCCGGCGCCCCGCGCCCGCTGCGCGCCCTCTGCGTCGCGCCGCAAGGCATGGAGGAAGGCACCGAGGCCGTGGTGCCGGGAAACGAAATCGGATTGGTCGTCGGCCAGCCCGCTCGGTTCCGATTCTTCGCCTCCTCCAAACGCGGCGACGATACCGTGGGAACGCAACTCGATCGCTGGACGCCGGAAGAACTGGTCGAAAGCGAACCGATCGAATTGACGCTTTCACGCGAGTGCGAGGATGATTCCGACGGCGGGCAACCCTTCGTCCCGGTCCGCTTTGTCAGCCGTGTGACCGAACTGGGCATGTTCGAACTGTGGTGCCATTCGACACGCAGCGACCAGCAGTGGAAGATGGAATTCAACGTTCGAGAGCATCGATAAGTTTCGTTTCGCTGAGCTCTCCTCTCGGTTTCACAGACCGAAACGTATTTTTATTACCGCCCTTCGCCATACGGAGCCGGTTTTGTCAGAGCAACATGAGTCGTCCGCCGACACATCGCAATCTCCACCCCGCTATGTCGTCGGAATCGATCTGGGAACGACCAATTGCGCCATGTGTTACGTCGACACGTCCCAGCCCGAGTGGCAGGTCGCGACGTTCCGGATCCCGCAGTGGGTCGACCTGGGGCAGATCGAAAGGCGCGAAACACTGCCTTCGTTTCATTACGAATTGACGTCCAACGAAGTCGGCGGACAGGGTACTGCTCAGGGTACTGCTCAGGGTACTGTTCAGGGCGGTGGGCTGGCTTGGCAAAGCGACAGCGACGGCCGGTCGTCCTGTGTCGGCGTGTTGGCTCGCGATGCCGGTGCGCGTCATCCGGGACGCCGCATCAATTCCGCCAAAAGTTGGCTGTCACACGACGGCGTCGATCGCACCGCCGACTTCTTACCCTGGCACGGTGATGCCGATGTCCCGCGGATGTCGCCGGTCGCCGCGTCGGCCAAGTACCTGGATCACCTGCGCGGGGCCTGGGACGACGCCTTCCCCGATCACCCGCTCAAGGAGCAAGACGTCGTGATCACGTTGCCGGCCTCCTTTGACGAAGTCGCTCGTGAATTGACGATCAAAGCTGCCAAACAAGCCGGGCTGAAACGCGTCTACCTGATCGAAGAACCCCAGGCCGCGTTCTATGCTTGGATCGATGGACACCGCGACGACTGGACCGATCTGGTTCGCCCCGGACAACTGATCCTGGTCTGTGACATCGGCGGCGGAACGACCGACCTGACCTTGATTCGCGTCCGACCGGCCGGTGCGGCTAACGATCAAGTTCAATTTCACCGCGTCGCCGTCGGTCGCCACTTGATCCTGGGCGGTGACAACATGGACTTGGCGGTCGCCAAGTTGGCCGAAGCGAAACTCAATGCCGACTCTGGTCACGCGCCACCGTCGGCCAGCCAGTGGGACCGGATGGTCCAAGCCGCGCGTTCGGTCAAAGAGTCCATGTTGGACCCCGGACGCGGTGACTCGTTCACACTGAATGTCGCCGCCGAAGGGGCCAAGCTGCTCTCCGGCGCGATCCAGGTCGAACTGACCGCCGACGAAATCGATGCCACGTTGCTGGACGGATTCTTTCCCCGCGTTGAACTTACCGATCGCCCGTCCCGCCAGCAAAGTGGGTTTCAAGAATTCGGATTGCCCTACGCCGCCGACCCCGCCGTCACGCGTCACCTGGCAGAATTCCTGAGCGAACATCGCCGCAGCGGCATCGACCAACAGGATACCGAATCGGCCGATCGGCCCGATCTGGTGCTGTTCAACGGCGGCGTGTTGGCCGCACCGGCCATCCGCCAGCGGATCGTCGACTCGCTTCGTGATTGGTTCGAAAAACCCGGAGAGTCCTGGCAACCGCAGGTGCTGGCGTCGCCACGGTTGGACTTGGCCGTTGCCCGCGGTGCGGCGTATTACGCAATGGTCCGCCGCGGCCAGGGAGTGCGGATCGCGGCCAACCTGGGCCGTTCGTATTACATGCAGGTCCAAAACGATCCACCCACCGCGTTGTGTTTGATTCCCGGGGACGCCGAAGCCGGCCAAAAGTTTCGCGCCGATGACCATCCGCTGCACCTGCAGGTCGGGGCGCCGGTGCAGTTCCCGCTGTGGGTCAGCAGCACGCGACTGGCCGACCGCGTCGGGCAGTTGGTTTCGATTGATTCCAACGAGATGTCTGCGTTGCCGCCGATTTGCACCGCCTTGGTACGCGGCCGCCGTCGCGAAGAAACGGAGTTGAACGTGTGCATCGAATCCGAACTCAGTGAGATCGGAACGGTCGGCATGTACTGTGTCGACGCCGAACACGGCAAACGATGGAAGCTGGAATTCGATATTCGCAGCACGCTGGAAACCGACCGAGACGCCCACACCGGGAGCGGCGAGATGGGCGGCGTCGTCGACAGCGACACCGTGGAAGCCTGCGCCGACGCGATCCAGTCCACCTTTGGCGACGACGCCGACGTCAAACCGAATCAAATCGTCAAACGCTTGGAATCGATCACCGAATCGGGCCGCAACGATTGGCCGCCCACGTTGATTCGCGAACTGTGGCAATTCATGGCCGACCACGAAACCGGACGCCGCAAGACGCCCGCCCATGAAGCGCGTTGGTTGAACCTGGCCGGTTTTTGTCTGCGGCCCGGGTACGGCGTGGCCGTCGACGACTGGCGCGTCCAGCAGATGTGGCGGTTGCTGCACGGACGACTGGCGTTCCCCGCGTCTCAGTCACGTACCGAATCGATGATCATGTGGCGGCGGATCGCCGGCGGATTGACCGCCGGCCAACAACAACAACTCGCCGCGCCGATGTTGGCCACCCTGCGCAGCAAGTCCAGGCGGATTGAACCCCACGAAGCCAACGAGTTCTGGCGGTTGGTGGCGTCCTTGGAACGGCTGGACGTGCGACAAAAGATCGAACTGGGCGACATCGCGCTCAAGGAATTCGGGCGCAAGAAAAACGTCCGCCTGCGGCCCGCGTTGCTGTGGGCGCTGGGCCGGCTGGGCGGTCGCCAACCGGCCTACGGCCCGCTGAACACCACCGTCCCGGTCGACAAGGCCGAGTCCTGGATCGAGTCGTTGATTGCCATCGATCCGCCCGAATCCGACGTCCCGCTGACGATCGTCCAACTGGGGCGAAAGACAGGCGATCGCTACCGTGACATCAACGAATCAATCCGGCAGCGAGCCGTCGACTACTTGAATTCGAGGGACGCCGACGACCACTTCGTCAGTCTGATTCGCGAAGGCGGAACACTCGATCGCGATGAACAGACCGCGGTCTTCGGCGACTCCCTGCCCCTGGGCATCCGGCTGGGACGTTAAGTCGTCTCCCGCAGCTTCCGATTGGCCGGACAGGCGATTGGCCGGACAGGCGATTGGCTGGACAGTCGCCGTCCTCTCCGAGGTCGGCGCGAGGCAACGCATTGCTTTTTCGCTCCCCGCGCCGAGTTCGGAGAACACGGCGACACTTCGACGCATCGTCAACCCGCACAGTTTGCCAAACCGACATCAACCCAAAACCCGACAATTTCCTTCGATTGAGCGGCCAATGGCCGCCGATTCAACTGGCTGTGACGTGTTTGTTTCGTTTGGCGCTCAAAATCGGCGAGGGTGTGATGCCACTGCGAAAGCTCTGGAATTCGATTCGTGGCAAGTCGGCCACTGCAACAGTCAGCTCCACTCCAGAGACGGGCGCCAGCCCCCGGGCGGCGTCCCCGACCAGCGCCGAGCCCCGATCCGCTGCCGCTCCGGCTGCGCCGACGGCAACGCCGGTTGCAGTCGCGCCCCCAGCACGGACGCCCCGTAACAATTCCGGCACGGCTACCCGTGATGACAAAAAACTGTTTCGGCGAATCGAATCGCTGTCGGTTCAGTCCGTCTTGGAAGTCTGCGTCGGTGACGGACAGCGGTCGTTGGCGATGCTGCATTCGCTGACGCACAAGGGACATTCCACCCCGATTCACTACATCGCGATCGATGAATTCGAAATGGGCGGCAACGCGCTTTCCCTGCGGGATTTCCACAAACAGCTGCGTGAATTCCCCGCCAAAGCACACTTGGTGCCGATGACGATCGACGCCGGGCTGGATCGCGTCGTGCGAACCTACGGCCAAGTGGATTTGGTGCTCTGGTCGGCTGACCAACCGCCCACACCGGCCCAACAAAACGCCCTCACGCGGCTGTGCAAGCCGAGCACGATCGTGTTCGCCCAAGAAAACGGCCGCTGGAGCGAGACGCTCACCGGGCTGACGCTCAGCAAACGCGCCGCCTGATCGCGTCCGATTTCAGTCACAATCGCTACCGCTGGCAGTTCCGGAGGAAATTCTGGGATCGGCAGCGTCAATGTTTTGAGCTAGGTTTGTTCGTGCCGACCCGGACAACTACGTTGTCCCCCCACGGCGCCCGTCCGATCGGGACGCCCGCGGCCGGCTGGGGTTCACCAACAGACCTTCAAAACAGATTGAATTGCGATGTGTGGAATTGTCGGATATGTCGGCTCGGATAAGGCAGGCGATTTTCTGCTCAGCGGCCTCCGCCGGCTGGAGTACCGGGGATACGACAGTGCCGGAGTGGCGATCCACGGCGGCGAATCCTTCCACATCACCCGCGCCGTCGGACGAATCGACGCCCTCGCGGGATCATTGGGCAACGACCCGGTCGACGGCCCGATCGGCATCGGCCACACCCGCTGGGCCACCCACGGCCCGGCGACGGTGGAAAACGCCCACCCGCACGTCGGCGGCGACGGCGAAGTGATCCTGGTGCACAACGGCGTCATCGAGAACTTTCAAACGCTCAAAAACGAACTGGTCGAGAAAGGTTATGTGTTCCAGTCGGCGACCGACAGCGAAGTCGTCGCGCACCTGATCGCCGAAGGCCTGCGGGTGACCCCGGATTCGCCGGAGGACCCGTCACAGCGCTGCGTCCAAGCGGTGCAGTGGGCGATCGCACAATTGCGCGGCACCTATGGGCTGGTGATCGCCTTTCGCGAACATCCCGACATGTTGATCGCCGCCCGATTCGGCAGCCCGCTGGTGATCGGCATCGGCAACGGCGAATACTTCGTCGCCAGCGATTCCTCGCCGCTGGCCGGATGCACCGACCGCATCGTCTACATGGCCGACCATCAATTGGCGCTGTTGCGACGCGAAGGATTTTCGGTGCTGCACCGAGAACAGGGAAAGGTCAACGTGCAGATCCAGCCTCTGGAGGCCGCCGAAGAAGCGGTCAGCCTGCAGGGCTACGACCACTACATGCTCAAGGAAATCTATGAGCAACCCGAATCGTTGAAAAACGCGATGCGGGGCCGGTTGGACGAAGAAAACGCGACCGCGGTGTTCGGCGGATTGAACCTGACGCCGCAACAATTGCGCAGCGTTGAACGCATCATCTTGACCGGTTGCGGCACCAGTTGGCACTCGGCCCTGGTCGGCGAATACCTGATCGAGGAATTGGCACGCATCCCGGTCTCGGTCGAATACGCCAGCGAATTGCGTTATCGCAACCCGCCGATCGAAAACAACACGCTGGTGTTCGGCATCACCCAAAGCGGCGAGACGGCCGACACGCTGGCCGCGCTACGGGAAACCAAACGCAAGGGACACCGCACGTTGGCCCTTTGTAATGTCGTCGGCAGCTCCATCGCCCAGGCGGCCGACGGCGGCGTCTACCTGCACGCCGGACCGGAAATCGGCGTCGCCAGCACCAAGGCCTACACGTCACAGTGCTGTGTCCTGGCCATGCTGGCACTGTACTTCGGACGCATCCGCCACCTGTCCTTCGAAGCCGGCCAAAACATCATCCGCGACCTGCAACGGGCCCCGGGGGCGGTGCAAGAAGCACTCAACTGCAACGAACACGTCAAAACTGTCGCCGAAAAATACAAGGACGCGACCAACATCTTGTACCTGGGCCGCCAGTACAATTTCCCGACCGCCCTGGAAGGCGCCCTGAAACTGAAAGAAATCAGCTACGTTCACGCCGAAGGCTACCCGGCGGCGGAAATGAAGCACGGTCCGATCGCACTGGTCGACGATCAAACCCCCAGCGTGTTCATCGTCCCCCAAGGCACCACGTACGACAAAGTGATGGCGAACATGGAAGAGGTGAAGGCCCGAGGTGGGCCGATCATCGCCGTTGCAAGCAAAGACGACCCGCACATCCAGGCCGTCGCCGACGACGTGATCCACATCCCCGACGTGCCCTCGATCATCCAGCCGATCGTGTCCGTCGTGCCGCTGCAGCTGCTATCCTATCACATCGCACTGCTGCGGGGCTGCGACGTGGACAAGCCCCGAAATTTGGCAAAAAGCGTGACGGTGGAGTAAGTACATTCCACCCAAAGATGCGGTTCTTTCCTTGCGGAATTCGCTGGCGAAATTACGCTCTTGATTATTGTTCAACGACCATGGGATGATCGCCGCAAACCAGGGGCAAGGACGGGGGCCACGTCGTCCCGGCGAGCGTTCCACGACTAGGAAACCTTTTCTTTATCGGATGAGAGAGACGATGAATCGTACCGGCCTGACGTTTAATTCTCGCAAAGCACTGATGAACAACATCGGCGAAGCCGCCGGAACCGAAATTGCGAACCTGATCGCCGAAATGGCCGCGGAAATCGAAGAATTACGGCGGACCAAGGTCAACGTCACCCGCATCGTCCCGACCACCAACGTCAATCTGATGGGCCGCAACGAAGACGCCCTGTAAGCGCCCCCTGCGAAACGCCCTCTGGAAACGGAACTCGCTGCAACGCGATGCCAGCCCGACGCGTCAGCGAGGGGCGCCACGTGCCCTCTCGCCAGCGTTTGCGGGCCTGCATCGACAGTCAACGGCCACTTCGACACCGTCCTGCACCGGGGAAAACAGGACGAATACGACGTAGGGGACCGATTTTGTATGCGGTCCCATCGGTCTTCTTTGTCCTATTGGTCCTATTATCGCCCGGCCGAATGCCACTGGGATCTCCGGATGCCTCGTTTCACGCACCCTGCCCAGAACGCAGGCACCGTGATGAATTCCTAGACAGGCGACGCCACCGGCCTGCATCGCCGAATCACACTGCGGCTTCAAACAACGGAAATCCAAACGCCGCTAAATCCCCACCAACACATCTGCGGCACCGCTACGGCCCAAATCGATTCTTGGCATCCCCGCCGGCCGGCGATTGGCACATGGCATGCAATCTCCTCTGGCAGGGAGGAAGCAGGGATGCACGAGCTACTAAGGATGGTTGCTTGAGACGTAACGGGGAATTACGTCTCGGGCTTCAGAGAGTGCTGCCGAGACACCTCGCTGGGCAGAACTTGACGGATGGCTGATGAGTCGGGTGATCTGGTTCCGGTGCCGGATCACCCGACTCCGCCGTTCCGCCTTCGGCAAATGAAGAGGTGCGACGCTTCGTGTTGATCTTCGGATAAGTAGTAGTGGACGACGCGAGGAGTCCTCTAGCGTCCGTCAGTTTCCGAACGGGTCGCCGCCAAAGGGATCTTCACCGCCACCGGCAGGTGCCCCGAACGGATCCGCTCCCGCGTCACCACCGAAGGGATCGCCGCCGGCTGGCGCAGCGGGTTCACCGAACGGATTGGAATTGTCCGCCGCGGCGGGCATCCCGGCATCAGCGGCTGCGGCAGCTCCGGCGGGTTCATCATCGGCGAACGGATTGTCGTCCAAGCCTTCCAGGGCATTGTTGCTTTCGACCTTGGGTTGGCCGCCGGCAAGGGCGGGCCCGTCGTCGGCGAACGGGTCATCGGCGGCTGCCGCCGCGGGGGCCGGCGGTGGAGACGTCGTCAGCGGTGCCGGCGCCGACTTGGGTGCTGTCGCCGCGCCGGGCTGGGCGCCCAGTTCCTGCATCCGTGCGTCCGAACGGGCCGCCGCGTTCATCATCGCATCGATCCGCGCCCGCTGCCGAATTTGCTCCAGTTTCAAACGGGCCGACCCTTGGAATCGTGACAGCGAGCGACCGACACCGGCTCCGCCACCTGCGCGGGCCTCCATTTCCGCACCGGCCTGCCAATCCGCTTCCGCCTCAGCCGTCCGCCCTTGTTGGTGGGCGACGATGCCGCGGAAATAATAGGCCCGCGGATCACGCGTCCCGCCGCCGATGGCCTGGGTCAGATAGTCGTACGCCTCGGTGTACTGGCCTGCATAATACGCGTGCACCCCCCGGCCGTAGATTTCAGCCAGCAGCGATTCATTTTGCGCACTGGCCTGGTGTGAGCCGAGCATTGCCCCGACAAGCGCGAGTGCGGCCAGCGGTGCGAGAAAAGAAGAACGTCGGATCATCACTTTCGGGTCCTCTGCCAATTCGAGCGATTGATTGCGTGCAAAAAGACGACAGCAACCGTGCCGTTAGGTTTGCGTGGCGGCCGACAAGAGAACTCGGCCATTGGAAACAGACCCTCAGGATACTTGTGCCAAGTGGCTCGGGCAAACGGATTTGCACCGGCGGAGAAGAATTTGCACCGTCGATGGACCGGTTAAGCACTGTCGGGGACAGCCCCGTGTGAGCACAAAACCCTCCCTGAAAGGGAGGGTCGAGCGTAGCGAGGGGAGGGTGGTAGCGGCGGTCGCCAAGAGTTTCGCACGTGCAGGCCCTCTCTGGCGTTTGTTGGCTGCCAGAATCGTGCAGGATTCAAATCGCCACGTGCGAAACCTTCAAGCCGCTTCGCTGACCGCGGCCTCAGGCTCCGCGTCCGCCGCATCGTCTCCGCGCTCGTCGTTGACCGCCCCTCCGGACAGATCCAACAGTTTTCCAACGGCCGCACGCAGCGGCGGGTCATCGGCAAGGGCCTCGGGTCCGCGGGCAAGATTCGCCTGGGCCTGCTCGGACAGAACCGACTGTTGAATCTTAGACTGCAGCGCGTTGAGTTCGGCCTCCAGTTTCAAAATCTCGCGCCGAGTCGCATCCAACACCGGCGAATCGAGGTTGGACGGCGAGTCGCCGGGGGGCGCGGCATCGGGCGGCTCGATCCCGACCAACATCGGGAACGACGCCTCTCGCCAGCGGGCGTCCAGTTTTGCGATCGCGTCGGGTTCCATCGGGATCACAAAACCCGGATCCGGCGTCACGCCCCAATCATCCTCCTCGGTCGCATCGGCGGTTCGATGGATGTTCTTGTTGTTGGGGCGAAAGTACCGCGCGACGGTCAACCGCAAGGCGCTGCGGCCATACTGAAGCGGCATGATCTCTTGCACCGTTCCTTTGCCATAGCTGCGTGTCCCGACGATCAGTGCCCGCGCGTTGTCTTGCAAGCAGGCGGCGACGATTTCACTGGCGCTGGCGGAGTTGGCATCGATCAAGACGGCGATCGGTTTGGACGGATCGACCAGAGTCCCTGGGGTGGCGGAATACGAATCTTCGATCTCGCCGCCGCGAATCCGCGTGGACACGATCAGCCCTTGGTTCAAAAACATGTCGCTGACGTCGCGGGCGGCGTACAGCAACCCGCCGCCGTTGCCGCGTAAATCCATCACCAAGGCGTCGAAATCGTTGTCCAATTCGACCAGTACCTGTTCCAATTCACGCACCGTTTTTTCGCCAAAGCTTTTCAGCCGGACATAGGCCACCGAAGGCTCGTTTTTCAATCGGTACACCCATCGGTTGGACGCATCGCGATGGTCGCCGACGACCGATTCCAATTCGATCGTCGCACGCTGGACCGTCATCGAGTGCGTCTGATCGCCCCGGCGCACCGTCAACGAAACCGTGGTGCCCGGCGGCCCTTTCAATCGCTCGCTGACATCGGCCAGCAACATCGTCGAGACGTCCACCCCGTCGACCTTGATGATCAAATCATTGGGCAAGACCCCGGCTCGCAATGCCGGCGAATTGACCAGCGGCGTGACCACCCGGACCGGCTGGCCGGGTTGCGGCTGAGCCACATAGATCCCGATGCCGGCAAATTCCTGGTGCATGTTGTCCTGAAAAGAACGATACGCTTCGACCGCAAAGTAGCCGCTGTGTTCGTCCAGCTGGCTGACCACCCCGTCCATCGCGGCCTGCAGCAGTTGTTGGCGGTCCACCGGATCGACGTAATTCTGCTCGATCAACTCGATCGCTTCACCCAAGATGCTGGCCGTCCGGGCATTGCGATAGGTGAAATGACACAGAATGCTGACGACCACCGCAAACAGAATCAGATTGAAGTTGCGTGCTGGCATACGCTGAGACGAATTTGTAACGGGGGGAAGAATCGAGCCGAGTGCCCTGGCAAAGCATACGCCAGCACCCCGCCGGCGTCTCTACACACCACCCAAAAACGGAATCGGAATCAACACCGCGTGCTGCTGCACCCAGGTCTGCAACCCGTCCCAGCTGGTGTACTGCGACAGCGTCACAAACAACAGATAGGTGGCCACGACGGCCGGCATCAACAGACGTGCCGACCAGCGTGAAACCAAACTCCAAGCCCCCGACGGTTTCACTGCCCCGTCCCCATACTGACCGGCGATTCGATTGGCCCGCCGCAGCGCCAGCCCTTCGGCCACACGAGCCGGCAAAATGAAGGCCACAAACATCAACGTCGGCAACCAAACCACCTCACGCGGCGTCGCTTCGATCTTTAGCAAGTACAACGGAATCGGCAAGACGACCAATCCCAGCACCATCGCCGACAACCAAGCCCACGGCGCGTAACAAAACCGCCGACGGACGCGGCGGACGTCAAACAGGGCTGCCAGCCGATTCTGTGCGGCAAACTGGGCCTGCAACATCGGCAGGTACAACAGCACAACGCCCAGCGCGATCAATGCCACCCCGCCGACCAACCCCGCCAATCCCGTCTCGCCGTTGCGATTGGCGGCGATGATGATCATCGCCGGGATCAACCACACCAGCGTGCCCAACGCCCCACGCAATCCGAGCCAAAAGAAACGCCCCAGTTCCAACGACCGGGTGAATTCCCAAAGCGCGTCCGGCAACTGGCGGTACGTGCTCGGTCGCCAAGCCTGGCGCAACATGCGTTTGGGCTGGGGCCACAAAAAATGCACCAAGCGTCCACCGCGGGCCAGCGCCCAGAGCAGATAAAACACTCCCAAACAAGCGGCAAAGATCGCAGCGGTGCGCAGCAACGACGCCTGATCCGACCCCGGCGTGATCAGCGAGGCGACGCTTTCCCAGTGAGCCAACAACTGCACCGGTAAAGAACCGATCACGACGGCCACCACCACGATGCCGATCTTGCCCGCGGCACGCAAATGCGGCAGCGACTCGCGCAGCGTTGCCCCTCGCGCCAGTCGCCCGGCGACATCCAGCAAATAGCCGAACGTGATCAGTTGCAAAATCGGGATCGCCGCCAACACGGCCAAACAGACGATCAATGCGGCCAGGGAGAACACGCCGCCGACCAACCAAGTGATTCCGCCGGCGACCCTCCGGACCACTCCCCGAGCGGCCGGCGATTCGGAACGTTGCGATTCGGCGGCCCTGTTCAAATCGGCGGCCCTGTTCAAATCGGCGGCCCTGTTCAAATCGGCGGCACTGTCGGTCATCGAGTCGCCTGCCGCTGCGGTGTCGCCCACCGCGACGTCGGCGTGCGCCAGAGGGGCCGTATTCACAGACGGTCGATCATCGACCGCCAGATCGCCCCGTCGATCGGTGTGGCTGTCTGGGCCGGAGTGGATTCCGCCAGGGTGGATACCGGCCGACGATCGATCGTTGGTTTGTTCCATCACATCATTGCACGCTGACTTGGTCGTGAAACAGTCGACTGCGGCTGGCAGATTCGTCGCAGCGAAAAAAACTTCAATTCTCTGGCGGTATTCCCATCGGCTGGCCGCGCTCGATCGCATTCATTCGACGGCGGCTTCAAATCCAGGCTATCCGGTTCGCGTTTCAGATGGGGATTCTTGGCAAACTGAAACGGGAATTCGTTCTTTTTCTTTTGATTCTTGGCGCGATTCAGTGCAGCGGCCCGTCGGGAGTGAAGCACGAAGCGACGTCCGACAGGGCCGAAAGGCGCATTTTCGACACCACCCGGTAGCGGAATGTTAAGGCTGGTAAACCTTGCGGCGTCCGGGCGGCGCCATCAAGGGATCCTACTGGTTGTTCCGATTCACTCTCTCGTGCCGGGGATTCCGGCTCCCATGATGATCGAAAACCCGCAACTTTCGATTCTCAAGCGACGCATCCAGTTCTGCTCACCGGGTACGGGGACCTATGCGACCACCGATCCAATCTGCCCCGACCGTTGGCCTGACCAATGGCCGTTTCCGCACCGCCACGACCCAGTGGCTGCGACGAATCGGAAAAGTCGGATTCGCACTTTCGATGATGACCGCGATGGAATCTTCGAGCGTCAGCGCTCAAGATGCGTCGCTGGCGTCGTTCGAACCGGCGACGGTCTCCAGACACGTGACCGATTCCCGGCGTGAAACCCCGACGGTGCTGGCCGTCCGCCGGGCCAGCCCCTCGGTCGTCAACCTGCATGGACAAAAGACCATCCGCAACACCGCCGCCGGCATGGCCGGTGCAACCGACGGAGGCGGGTTTCGCCAAGTCAACGGGATGGGCACCGGCGTGGTGATCGACCCGCAAGGCTACGTCATCACCAACTATCACGTCGTCGAAGACGTCGACAACATCCGCGTCACGCTGCACGACGGAACCGTCACCAGTGCCGAGCTGATCGCCGCGAGACCGCGAAACGATTTGGCCCTGGTCAAAGTCAACCTCAACAGAGAGTTGCCCACGGTCCCGCGAGGCACCAGCAGCGATCTGATGGTCGGCGAAAGTGTGATCGCGATCGGCAACGCCTACGGTTACGTGCACACCTGCACCCAGGGAATCATCAGCGCGTTGCACCGCGACGTTCCCGTCAATGACACCCAAGACTACGAAGACCTGATCCAGATTAGTGCCGGGATCAATCCCGGTAACTCCGGCGGCCCGCTGTTGAACATTGACGGTGAAATCATCGGCGTCAATGTCGCCGTCCGCGTCGGTGCCCAACAGATCGCATTTGCGATCCCGATCGACCAGGTCGTCGAGATCGTCACGTCGATGATCGAGCAGCACAACTCACAACGACTCGAGACCGGATTGCGAACCAACGGCGGTCCACGCGATGGCGACGGAATCACGATCGCCCATGTCTCCGCTAGCAGCCCCGCCGCACGGGAGGGATTGAAGCCGGGTGACCGCGTGGTCCGCGTTGGTTCGCGGCCGGTCGACGATCGACTGGACTATTCACTCGCCCTGTTGCAAATGCAACCGGGCCAACCGATCCCGATGGCCGTCGAGCGTGACGGCGGCCTGTTGGAACTGGCCGTCGCGACCACACCGGTCGACGCGTCAGAGACCCAACAACCCAGCGATACCGCCTGGGCCGTGATCGGGATCCGCGCCAAACCGGTCAGCCAATCGACGATGAACCGCCTGAACTCGCGGATGCGAACGCCCTACCGCGGCGGACTGTACATCACCGCCGTCCGCAGCGGATCGGCCGCCGCAGAGCAGGGGATCCAAGTCGGTGACGTCTTGCTGGGCATCCACGGCTGGCAAACGGCCAGCATCAGCGACCTGGCCGGCATCCTGGAACACCCCGAGATGAAGAAAGGGCCGCGAGCCAAGTTCTACATCGTTCGCCGCGAACAAACCTTGTACGGACATTTCCAACTCGCCTCTCGCGACGAAAACGTCCGACATTAAGAACGCTTGTCTAACGGGCGACTTTGGCACCGTGATCGACCCTCGGAGCGGTCGACACGCCTGCCGAGCAACACAGTCACGCTCGTCCCGGAGTAAGCTTGCAGAAAACCGCTGCAAGCTTACTGACCCAGCCGGGACGAGCGTCTGTTTAAAATGGATCGCATGAAGATTCCATGGCCCCCTCGGCGACACCGCCGCTGTTTATTTCACCCAGCCATCGTCAGCCGATTCGGCGTAGCTACGTTCGCCAGAACGTGGTTTCCCTCGGTGTTCCGAGCGGTATTTCTCATCGAAACCCACGCTCTGGCGAGCGTAGCTACGGTGAGGCCCCGCCGTCGAGCCAAGCTACTCCTCTGCACCGCGCTGCTATTTACCAGCAGCAACGCACACGCCCAGCGGCCTACCGGTGCAGATGCCGACCGCATGGTCGCTGTCACAATTTCGACCGCCGATCCGGAGCGTCCACCCGCCGTCGGCAACAGCGTCCAGCGAGTCTGCCCCGCCTCCCCGGTTGAAAGCCTGCCCGCCTGGAACGTCGACGGCTGGCACGCGTACCAGCGGTTGTGGAATGAACTGGCCGCCGATCCCGATGCCCCGGTGCTCCGGCGCTACCTGGGACTTCCGATCGGATCGGCCGCCGCGCGGTCCACCTTCATGATCAAGTCCTCCCGCGGCCGCAGCGCGCCGCGATGGCTGGGCTGGCGAAGCGGATCGTACCGTCAAGTCGAAACGCCGCACCTGCAACTGTTCTCCCATGCCGATGAACAGACCACACGTGAAATCGCGACCGATTTGGAACACGTGTATTGGGTCTGGACGCAGTTGTTCTTTCCACTTTGGGACGGCAGTCAGCAAGTCGCGCTGCACTTGCAAGACGTCGCGGCCGACCAATCCGTCGCTTCGGCCCTGGCCAACAGTCGGGCCCGCATGTCTTCACGCCGCAAGTTGCGAATCGTGTTGCTCAAGGACGCCGACGACTACGCTCGCACGTTGGGCCAATCGACGCCCGGCATCGAACAATCGACGGGGTTTTATAGCGATGAGCGTCAGACGTCGTTCTTCTATCCATCAACGTCGGCCGACGCGGTTGCATCACGTCGTCACGAATTGATCCACCAGCTGTTCCGCGAAGCCACACGATCGCGGCTGACCGGCGAACTCCCCGGCGCACGTTCCGATTTTTGGTTGATCGAAGGCATCGCCGGCTACTTCGAATCGTTGCACCGGGACCGATGCCGAGCCACCGTGGGCGGATGGGACAGCCCGCGATTGCAATTTGCCCGCTATCGCGTGCTCGGCGGCCGCGATCTGATTCCGTTCCAAGAGATGCGTGCCGACGGCCATGCCTCGGCGCAACAACGATCCGACCTGGCGCGCTGGTACGCCAACGCGATCGCCTACACTCATGGGTTTCTCGACGGCGACTCGGTGGCCAACCGACGTTGGATCTACCAGCAACTTGCAGCGCTTTATGAAATCCCGATCGACATCCCCAGCAGCGGATCGGTTGAATCACCGGCCCCGTCGCCAGCCCCATCGCCAGAGCGCACGTTGGTGGACTTTCTGAAAGTCGATGACCACCAGCTTCGATCCAATCCGACGACGCGCCCCCTCACCCAACTTTGCCTGTCCGGTTGTGAAACCTCTCCGGATGGCCTTGCATCCTTGTCCGCAACGAGTGACTGGACGTGGATCGATCTGTCGCGGCAACCGATCGCAACCGACGAGCTGACTCGGCTTTGCCCGACCCCGGTTCGATTGGACCAATTGTCACTCGAAGCGACCCAAGTTGACGATTCGATCGCACCTTGGTTGGGGCAAGCAGCGGGTTTGAGAGAACTGGACCTCAGCTGGACCCGATGTGGTGACCCGACGATCGCTTCGCTGGCCGGTCACACGAACCTAAAGACGTTGTGGTTGACCGGCAGCGGTGTGACCGACGCTGCGATTGCGACGCTGGCATCCATCAGTTCGCTCGAATCGATCGACGTTCAACGCACCCAAATCACGAGCGACGGTTTGGCAAGACTTAAAACGCTGCGTCCGGATTGCAACGTCAACCCACTACAACTCCGCGTTCAATGACCTTTCCCCGATTCTTTACCGCCAAGCAATCGCTGCCCTCGCACCGCATCGACGACGTGGCCTCTGAAGTGACGGGTCAACTCACCGCCCGACCGGAACTGGGGCAGATCGGGCCGAAGCAATCGGTCGCGATCGCGGTCGGAAGCCGCGGCATCGACCGCATCGCGGAAGTCACCCGAACCGTGGTGCGGTTGCTGATCGATCGCGGGGCCGAACCGTTCATCGTCCCGGCGATGGGCAGCCATGGCGGGGCGACCGACGCGGGGCAAACCGCCACGCTAGCGGCGCTGGGAATCACGCCCCAATCGGTCGGTTGCCCGATCAAATCGTCGATGGAGACGGTGTCCATCGGATCGTGTGCGATCGGACAAGACAGCATCCCGTTGGTCTTTGACCGCAACGCCGCCGCGGCCGATCACTTGATCGTGATCAACCGGATCAAACCCCACACCAAGCTGAGCGGTTCGATCCAGAGCGGCATCTGTAAGATGTTGATGATCGGCCTTGGCAAGCATCGCGGCGCGATCACCTTTCATCCCGCCTTCAAGTCCTTTGACTATCGCCTGGACCGCATCACCGCAAACGCGATCCCGACGATCCTGGCCGCCACACCGTTTTTGCTGGGCGTCGCACTGGTCGAAGACGCCCACGACTCGATCGGCCAGATCGCCGTGGCGTCCGGTGACGAGTTGTTGGCGATCGAGCCGACGCTGCTCCGCACGGCGACCGAATGGATGCCCAAGCTGCCGTTTCGCTCGGCCGAACTGTTGGTCATCGACGAAATCGGCAAAGAGATCAGCGGCACGGGCCTGGACACCAATGTCGTCGGCCGCAAGTGGCACGACAAAATGGCCGGCGATGACGAATGGCCCAAAGTCCAGCAGATCTACGTGCGTTCGCTGACCGAAAAGACCGCCGGCAACGCCTCGGGCATCGGGATCGCCGAGTACACTCATCGCCGCGTGGCCGAACAAATCGATCCGGTCAAGACGCGGATCAACTGCATCACCGCCGGCCATCCCACCGCGGCGGCGCTGCCGGTCTGGTTCGACAGCGACCGCGACGTGCTCGATGCCGTCTGCGCCCAATCCCCGATCCCCGCCGACCGACGCCGCTGGCTGCGGATCCCCAACACGCTGGATCTGCAGCAGATCCAATGCAGCGAAGCCTATCTCGAAGACGCTCAACACAACGACCGACTTGAAATCGCCGCCGCCCCCCAACCACTCCGCTTCGATGACCACGGCGATTTCCTTTGACCCCCATCATCCTGCCCACCACCGTTTTGCCCCCACCGTTTTGCCCCCATCATTCTGCCCCCATCGTTTTGCCCCCACCGTTTTGCCCCCATTGTTTTGCCCCCATTGTTTTGCCCCCATCGTTTTGCCCACTATCGTTTTGCCCACCATCGTTTTGCCCCGAATCATTCTGCCATCCCTCCCCCTCCCCCCACCGACTTGCCACAACACCAAGAATCCTTAATAAACTGCCACCGACTCATCCCGTTTAACATCGCCACCTGCCTCCTTCATGCCTTCCCCGCCCCCTGAATCGCTCGAACAAATCGACCTTCAACTGCTGCGGATGATCCAACATCGCCGTAGCCTGATTGAAGCCCTGGCCGACCAGCAATCGCTTCCCTCGGTCGGCGAATCAAACGCCCGGCAGGACCAAACGCTGCAGTCGTTTTGCAGCGATTCAAGTCAGGCGATTGCCCCCAACGAAATCGACGCGCTACGGCAAACGATGCGTCACATCGACAGCGTCTGTCGCCTCGGGGTTGGACGGGGCGCGATCAGCTTTCTCGGCCCCCAGTACAGTTACAGCCACCTGGCCGCGATCAAGTATTTCGGAGACGCGGCGCCATTCGCTCCGGTCGCGACGATCCCGGCGGTCTTTGATGCCGTCCAGCGAGGAGACGCGGTCAGCGGCCTGGTGCCGATCGAGAACAGTACCGACGGGCGGGTCGTCGACACGTTGGGCATGTTTGCACGACTGCACATGCCGATCTGTGGCGAAGTTCTGTTGCCGATCCATCACAACCTGCTGGCCAGCGGAACCCGCGATCAGATCACCGAAATCCATAGCAAGCCCCAAGCCCTGTCGCAATGCCGCGGCTGGCTGGCGGCCAATTTTCCGGCCGCCACCTTGATCGAAGTCGGCAGCACCACGACGGCCGCTGAATCGGCCGCCCAGCACGCCCACATCGCCGCGGTCGCCAGCCTGCCTGCCGGGCGTGCCTACGGTTTGGACGTCTTGAACCAGAACATCGAAGACAACAAGGACAACGTCACCCGATTCGCCGTGCTCGGTCGCGACGAACCCGCCCCCACTGGCAAAGACAAAACGTCATTGCTGTTCCAAGTCGAACATCAGCCCGGCGCGCTGGCCGGCGCGATGAAGATCTTCAGCGACGCACAGCTCAACCTCACCTGGATCGAATCGTTCCCGCTGCCGGGATCGCGCAACGAGTACCTGTTCTTTGTCGAACTGACCGGCCATCGCGGCGAGGATCGCGTCGCCGCGGCGATCGAGCAACTCGCCGCCATCACCCGGCGGCTGGAGATTTTGGGGTCCTATCCGGTCGCCGTGCTCTGAGCGGCCGAAATCCATTGCTCTTCGTAGCGACGCTCGATGCGAGCGTGGCTATACAGACACACCACCTTCTGGCGAAGGTAGCTACGTCGAGCGACGTTCGGACGTAAGGCTGTCGTCGATCAGCTGTTCGCGACGCTTTATATACATCGGCGAACGTCATTTCGTAAGTTTCACGGCGAAAGTTTCCTATCTGACCTTTCTCCCGCGCCCGCGAATCTCTAAGACTGGATCGTTACCCGGTCGACCAAGGAAGGTTTGATGAAGACTTTACGAAAATACCGCGGCGCATCCAGTGACGCAGACCGCGACGATGGCCCCCGCCAGCCCGGCGCCCTGTTCGACTACCCGGTTCGCTTGCTCGTCTACGCGATGGTTGCGTTTTTGATCTGCAACCTCGTTTTGCTGGCGGCACGCGGGTACGGGCCGGAAGTGATCGCGCGGGAGAACGGCCCGGTCGAGTTGGCCCAGGCCATGATGGCGATGTTCGCTGCCGGTTGCCTGTTTCTGGCGGCGTCCAGAATGCAGTTCGGACGCCCGCTGTTGGTCGTCTGCGGCTGCCTGGTCGGCTACGCGGCCGCTCGAGAGTGTGACAGTTGGTTCGAAACCGTGTTCTTTGACGATGCGTACAAGTACCTGGCCGGCATCCCGCTGTTCGTCATCGGGGCCGTGGCGTTGTACCGGGGCCGAAAACAAGCGGTCGACCAATCGCTGGCATTGCTTCGTACGCCCGCGATGACACTGTTTGTTTTTGCCGGCCTGTATGTCTGCACGGTCTGCCAAGCGATCGATGTCCCCGACCTTTGGACGGCCATCGGGCCGAGCCCGGCGGCGGAGATGACCAAGGCGGCGGTGGAAGAGTTTTCCGAACTGTTCGGCTATCTGCTGCTGTCGATCTCCGGTGTCGAATCGTTGGCGATGGCGTTTGCTGCCAGCGAATCCGAGGGCGCCGAAGTCGAAGAGGCGGCCGTGGCGATTCGCAAGGCGGCGTGAAGCCGCGAAGGTACGATCGGCCCTTCCGGCCTCCCGTTGCACGATGGCCCTTCCGGGCCCTTACCAACCGAGGTCGTGAGGCTTTTAGCTTCTGATTTAACAGGATTTTACGAATTCACC
>NZ_JACEHH010000032.1 GCF_014154935.1 Stieleria mannarensis | reverse complement strand
GGACAATCACTGTCCAAGTCGTAGCTCGCACTGCTCTCCTCCACTCCCGACTCCTCCACTCCCGACTCCTTCACTCCCGACTCCTTCACTCCCGACTCCTTCACTCCCGACTCCTTCACTCCCGACTCCTCCACTCCCGACTCCTCCACTCCCGACTCCTTCACTCCCGACTCCTTCACTCCCGACTCCTCCACTCCCGACTCCTCCACTCCCGACTCCTTCACTCCCGACTCCTTCACTCCCGACTCCTTCACTCCCGACTCCTTCACTCCCGACTCCTTCACTCCCGACTGAAAATCAACGCACCACTTTGACGATCCGTGAATCATCGCAACGATCATTCGCAAGATCTCTTCGTAGAACTGGATGGCTTGTTCGGTTGTGTCCGCGTCGAGGTAGCCGTGGGCCGATGCGTATTCGATCCAGACCTGCGTCTCCGCCGCTTCCGCCTCCGCGACGTTCAGTGTGCTGCAAAAATGCTTTTCGTAGCGTCGCTTTCGCCAAGCCTCGGCAATGTTCGCGCTGACACTTCGAGCCGATCGCCGCAACTGATCCGTCAACGAATACATCTCTTCGCGAGGAAACAATCTCGACAATTCAAAAATCCGTTTACCCGCCGCGAACGACTTCTGATAAACGATCAAATCACGATGCGTTCTGATTCTCTCACCCATTTCAAATCTCCTGACTGCCCATCGATTGACACCCCACCGTACACTCCCCCACTCCCCCACTCCCCCACTCCTTCACTCCTTCACTCCTTCACTCCCATCTCCTTCACTCCCCAACTCCCCCACTACCTCCCCGCACCTCAGCATCTCAGCGCCCCAGTACGGATTGGCCAGTTCGCCGCCAGGTTGCATCCAATCGCCGCCGCCACCGGGAACCATCGGGCAGTAGTAGTGAGTCAACCGCTCGGCGGTTTGGGGGCCGCGAGCAACCGTCGCCGCCCGCAACATGGCGTGGCTGACGGTTCGGAACGCATCTCGTGCCGATTCCAGCGAACCATCCATTCGGCCCGCCGCGCTGCGGGCCTTGGCGAATCGCGTCTGAGCCAGGTCGGGGACGTCGGGCGACAATTCCAATCGTGCCAGTGCATCGACCAGAGCATTGAGTGCGACGCGGGGCGGTGCCGTATCGGCCGCCATCGCGGATTGGATTTCGAAGTAGGCGTTGTAGGCTCGATCAAATTGCACCGCGGAATCGCCGGTCAACAAAACGGGCTGGGAATCGGGCAGCGAAAGCGGTCCGGGCGGGTAGCTGGTCGCCTTGCTGGGATCCAGCAACGACGGGTTACCTGCAAGCTGCATTTGTGAATCGATGAGAAAGTTGCCGCTGGTCGCGACGACTTCACCGGCAGCGAGTCCTTCGGCGATCACCGCATCGGTGTCGTTCATCGGTCCCACGGTCACGCGTCGGATTTCGAATCGCCCCGGTTCCGTTTCGACGTACAGCACCCCTTGATCGCCGGCAAGCAAAACGGCGTCGCGAGGTACCGTGACGACCTGTTGACCTTCAACCGGCTCGGGCGAATAACCATACTCGGATGTGGGGACTAGCCGCATCCCACACAACGGGCAATCCCCCGGATCGTCTCGAATCACTTGTGGATGCATCGGGCTGATGAACCGATCGGCCAGCGCCGGGTCATACGCTCGATCGGTGGGGATCGCCGGGACGGACAGTCGTGCCGTGGCGTAATCGCCGGGCCGCAACTTGCCGTCAAAATTGATGAACTCGACGCGAACGCGAACCGTTCGCGTTTGCTGGTTGACGACGGGATCAATGAACGCGACCCGCCCTGTAAAGACTTCGCCGGGCAGCGATTGAATCTCTGCCTCGACTTGCTGGCCGAACCGAACCAGCGACGCATCGTCGGGAAACAGGTCTAACATCAACCAGACACTGCTGAGGTCGGCGATGCGATAGAGTTTCTGTCCCGTCTTGACATAGTCGCCCTCGACGGCGGACTTTTCGATGACCGTTCCGCTTTGTGGCGACTTGATCCGAATCCGCGACATCGGCTTTCCCGACTCGCGCAACGTCGCGATTTGCTGGTCCGTCATGCCGAGTTCGGACAGCTTTTCCCGAGCCATTTCCTGCATTCCGGCATCGCCGATACTGAATCGGCCCCCCGCTTTGCTATCCAGACTGGCGACATACTCGGCTTGGGCGGAATACAGGTCGGGGCTGTAGACCAGTGCCAAATCATCCCCTTGATTGACCGTGACGCCGGCATAGTTGGCATACATTTTTTCCAGCCGGCCATCGATGTACGCCGAGATCGTTGACAGTCGGCTTTCAACGAAGTCGATCGAGCCGATGGTGCGAATCGTTCGATTCATGTTCCCCATCTTGCTGACGGCGGTCTGAATTCCGACCAATCGCCTGGCGGCCGGCTGGATCGTGACGGAAATACCATCGCCCTGGCCGCCGCCGGTTGCCGGTACCAGTTCCATCGCGCACACCGGGCAACGTCCCGGTTCGGTCGATGGCGGCGTGCACATCATCGGGCAGATGTAACGCGTCGGTTCCGCACTGCCGGTGTCTTCGACGATGGCGATATCACCACCGGAAAACCCGTCGGCCGTCAACCACTGTGTTCGTTGTGCAACGCCAAGCATAAACAGACCGAGTCCGACGACGGCGAGCACGACGGCGGCTTGAACGGCCATACGGACCAGCCATGCGAACGGACGCTCGTCGTGCCGCAAGGGCGCTGCTTCGTCGGGTGCGCTCGATGGGGGGAGTCGTTCGTCAGGATTCCCGTCACGAACTTCGCTGGACACCGCATCGGTTTTATCGCTCGGCGAGGTCGCTTCGGTGTTTGATGTGCCGGAATCTGCAGGTGGTGTGTTCTCACCACTGGTAGTCACCTCGGGCACTTGTGTGTTGTCATCGTCTTCCATGTATCCATTCCCGTTTTGAAAAGGGGGGGGAATCCCAGCCGGACGGTCCTCGCGCAGGGAACCCTGTCGAAGCGTCAAATGCATCAAGCCGAATTGGACGATTGACCGAGTGAGACGGACATTGAGGAACATTGCAGAAGCGATCCGCGAGACCGCATCTCATTCCATCGGTGTGCCCATCAACGTTGGTCAAAGAAGCAGGAACGCAAAAGACGCAGCGTTCCTATTGAGGGTGCGCTACAACCGCCAAACGCAGAGAGTGCGCTGAGAAAAATGGGGCGCAGCGGCGCCGGCAACGAACGCTGAATTCAATCGCCCAGACGCGCTGATCTGGTGCCCCGTCAAATCGAGATCGATCAAGCTTGCGACCACGACCAATTCACGAAGCTCGCTGGCCGGGACGCGAATCGGCGCGGGCAGCGCCGGTTCGGAATGCAATCCGCAACGACATCCACGGACGTTGACGGCGTGTTGATCGATCTCACCCGAGAAGGACGCGACAATTGCTTTCGACGCCTGTTTCGCCCGGCCGCAGCATCCACCCGTGGATTCCGACGTTCCGTGGCAACAACCACACCGCTCCTGTTGGTGGCTGATCACGCAGCAATGGCACGATGGACACTCGAATTCCGTACACTCTTTCAGTGTCGTGCCACATGTTCCCTGTGCAGCCACAACCGCCACCGGCTGAATCGCCATCATGACGACCAGGCAAAGATTGAGGACGGTGCGAGTTAGGTGGAAGTTCTGCAAGGGATCTGTCCGAAGGAATACCCAGGTACGGTATGCAACTTGTATCGGAAATCGGGCCAAATTGTTCAAGGGAGATTCTGCCGCTCCTTCTTCGCCTGCCGGAAAATTATACCCCGCCCAAGGAATTTCGCCATGGAACGGCGTCAATCAGTCTGCTCTGCAACGCATTGGCTGCGAATTTTATCACTTCAACTAGCCCTTCTGGTAATGGCCGGCTGTGCAGCAGATCCGTCATTGAATCGATTCTCGAAGCGGCTCTCTCGGGGGGGGGCTGGCGCGGCGGGCATCTTTGACACTGCGGTAAGAAGCGAACCGTCGGCTAATTCTGCATCCGAATTGCCCACCCCAGAACAAGCCAGTCAGGAGCAGGTCCGCCAGGATCAAGTCAGGACGGCTGGTTCTGCGCAGGTCGAGCTGGCATCGGCGATCGTGCGAGACAATGAGACGACGGTGAGGCCGGAGTTCAGCGATTTGCTGCACCTTGATTCGCCCCAGCGCGACGAGCATCCCGCCGCCCAAATGACGCATGTGGACCAGGCCGGCCAGCCGGGCGCCACGCCGGTCCATGGCGGTCAAGGCGAAACACTCCTCACGCCGGTGATGACAATGCAATCCGATTCGGGGACGGATGCGATTGCCGCCCCAATCACGCGGCAACCGGAAGCCCAGCCGGTGGACTATTTCGTCGACATCGCATTGTCGAGACACCCGAAGATCCTCGCCGCCCGCAATCGCGTCTCCGCAGCAGTGAACGTGATCCCACAAGCCCGCGCGCTGCCGGACCCGATGTTCAGCAACACGTTCTGGCCAATTCATGACCAGGCGTTGCAGACCGCCGCAGGACGAGTCGGAAATCAAATGAGTCTGAGCCAGCAGATTCCGTTTCCAAAAAAGCTCGATGCGAAGGCATCGATCGCGAGCCATGAAGTGCGAATGGCACAAGCCGAGGTCGATGCGACAGAACGTGAGATCACCGAATCGGTGAGGCTGGCGTACTACGAGATCTGGTTTGCCGGACGCTCGATCGAGATCATTCAGGAAACTCGCGAACTGGTCGATGATTTGACCGAGGTTGCCGAGGCACGATACCGAAGCGGTGGGTCACAGCAAGATGTGCTGCGTGCCCAATTAGAAGCCGATCGCATCGACGATCAACTGGTCACCCTGCGGAAACAAAAGCAGGTGGCTCAAGCCGATTTGGCGGCTTTGTTGCAACAACCGATCAACATGCTGCCAGAGACAAGTGATCAATTGGAGACCGCAAGCTCTCCCGAACAGCTGGAAGCACTGATTGCGCTGGCCGAGCAATGTAATCCGACGCTCCAGGGGCTCGCCGCCGAATTCGCCCGCGATCGTAGCAAAGAAAGCCTCGCCTGTTTGCAGCAGTATCCGGACTTGACCGTCGGCATGCACTGGGGATTGGTCAACGATAACCATGACGTAATCAGCCCGGTGGCCAACGGTCATGACAACATCAGTTTCACCGTCGGGACGACCTTGCCCATCTGGCGAAGCAAGATCACCGCGGGGATTCGCGAAGCAGCCAGTCGCAGGTCCAGCACCGCACAGCGGCTGGAAGCGGAACGCGATTCGTTGTACGGCAAAGTTCGCCGGCTTGCCGCACAAGCCGATGCGTTGATCCAGCAGCGGTCCATCTACGAGAATCGCATCATCCCCCGGACCGAAGACACGCTCAAATTGGCGATCTCCGACTACCGAGGCAAGCGAGCCGATTTCTTTTCATTGATCGAGACCTATCGCGAGTTGTTGATGTTCGAAACTCAACTCGCGCGGATCGAAGCGACCCTGGCCGGCACGATCGCCCAGATCGACCGAACGGTGGGGTGTCCGGCGGATTGAATCGTTTCGACGCAGATCGTGCCACCCGACTTCCACCGCAGAGCGGTGTCACAACACAGCCCGGGGTCGCGAAGCGCACCCCGGGGCCGGGAAAGAATGAGGATCGGAACCCCATCGGGGTTCAACAAACGATGCAATGTGAACGGACCGCGAAACGCTCGCGCGAATTGGGCGGCGCGTGATGTTCAACCCCGTTGGGGTTGCCGGGCTTGGGACATCTGATCTTGGGGTGCGCTAGCGCGACCCCAAGCTTTGTTGTGACACGCCGCTGGCGTGAAACCGCGACGCGGTTGGTGTTGTAATTGTTTCGCACAACGCCGCTCGACGTGAAGTGTATTGCTAATTCATTACGATGCGTTTCCTCTCCCAAATCTGGGGGTGAGGGGAGCCAGGATCATCAATATCGTCCTGCAAAGAAATGAGCCTACCAACCTTTGTCTGACAACATTGTCTTGCTCGCAAGGGTATTGCTCAGCAATGCATTTCACGTTCCTCGGGGTTCAACAAAAGACTTCGCGTCTTCACTTGGTGCCTATGCCCCCGAGAAACTCGCGGGACCGTCCGGCGATGCACCAGACGACGTGCTAATGTGCCTGTCCATCGTGATCTCCTTCGTCGAAGTCCCCCGCGTAGGGCGTTCCCTCGATGACACCACTCACGGTTCCGGCGTACTGTTGAACGACGCTTAGCTTTTCGTGGTTGCCGACGAAGCGAGAGGCCAATCCCTCCGGGTCGCCCTCCTGCGGGGACGCGTTGAGCGTCAGCTGCATGACAGGTTCCGAAATGCTCAACTCGATCGATTCCGCCTCGATCGGAACCGGTGTTTTTTCATCCGGTCCCAGGATGTAGACCGTGGCTTCTTGCTTGTCGTGGTCCACGGTGAACTCGGGATGGTATTTTCCCCCGCCCCAGTCGGCCACGGTCCCGTCGTGTGGCCCGATGCCGTGGCCGTGCCCCTTGACACTGTGGTCACGTCGGTCGTCGTGATCGCTGTGGTCCTGCGCAGATTCTGCTGAAGTCGTTGGCGTCTCGGGCTCCGTCGAGGATCGGCAACCGGCAGCGAGCAACAGTGCGGGGAGGATCAATAGGAAAGCATACATTTTCATGGGTTCAGTCCATTAAATCGAAGTCACTTGTTCAGCGTCCGCCAAACGCTTGGCGTCTCTTCCGCTGAATTTCCAAAACAGTCCCGGGTGAATCAGGAACTCACAAAAAGTCGAAGTGATCAGGCCGCCCAGAATCACCGTGGCGACCGGATAGAGAATCTCTCTGCCGGGTTCTTGTCCGCCCAGCACCAGCGGGATCAGTCCGATGCCGGCCGTGAGCGCAGTCATCAGAACCGGGGCGAGTCGCTCCAGACTGCCCCGGATGATCATCGATTGCGAAAAGCTTTCGCCTTCTTCCTTCATCAGGTGAAAGTAATGGGTGACCAGCAGAATCCCGTTTCGGACTGCGATGCCACCCAGGGAGATGAAACCGACCAGACTGGCCACGGTCAGGTTCTGCTGGGTCACGACCAACGCGAGCACCCCGCCGATAAAGGCGGTCGGCAACGCATTGAGAATCTGTAAAACGATGCGGACCGAAGGGAACAGGATCATCAACACGCCAAACATCCCGAGGACGGACACTCCGGCCAGGATCGCAATCAATCGAGTTGCATTTTGTTGGCTCTCGAACTGTCCGGCGTACTCCACGTAGTAGCCGACAGGCATCGAGATTTGTTCGCCGATTCGCGTCTGAATGTCGGCCACCGCGCCCGCCAAGTCACGGCCTTGGGTATTGCAACGAATCACAATCCTTCGACGGGCATTCTCGCGATTGACCGAATTGGGGCCGGTTCCTTCGTTGATGCTGGCCACGTCGCGCAATTCGATTTGCCCTCTTTCTGTTTGACCGCTTTCGTGTGGTAAATCGATCCGAAGCCGTCCCAGATTCGCGTAGTCCGTGCGGTATTCCTCTTCCAATCGAATCAGCAAATCGAAACGACGTTGACCTTCCAAGACCTCCGAGACCACGGCCCCTTGCAACGCCGTTTGCAGCACGTCGGCGACGTATTGGCGGGTCAGACCGAACAGTGCCAAGTCGTCGCCGCGCAATTCGATGTGCAGCTCGGAGGTCATGCGGACCGGTTCAACGATCGGCGGAGTGATTCCCTGCACGTCGGCAATGGAATCCTTCACCTGTTCGGCGAGTGCGAGCAACGTGTTCAGATCATCGCCGTGAATCTTGATCGCGATCTGGGCATAGACTCCCGACACCATGTGGCTGATCAGGTGAGCCAGCGGCTGCTCGACTTCGATGTCCACGCCCGGAACTTCGGTCTTAATCCGTTCGAGCAACTCGGCAAGCATTTCCTCGCGTCCCTGCTGGGCGTCGGGATTCATGCTCAGAATGTATTCGCCAAAGTTGACCGGCGACGCGTGCTCGTCCATCTCGGCCCGGCCGGTTCGTCGGACGAAGCTCAAAACTTCGCCGTCCGGGTTGTCGGCTGATTTCTGCATGCTCTTGAACACGCCGTCGATCGATTCGGACACCTGATTCGATGCTTCCAGCGATGAACCCGGTGGCAAGGTCACGTTGACCTGGACACTGCCTTCGTCAAACGGGGGCAGGAAGTTGCGTCCGAGCGTTGACAACTGGATCGCGGCAACCGCGACAACCAGCCATGTCACGATCAGCAAACTGCCGGGAATCGCCATGCTGGTTCGAATCAAGGGTGTCGCCAACGACTTCAACCCGCGGAGTAGTAATCCGTCTTGTTCCCGATGCGTCGCACCGGCCTCCGGCAACAGGTAGAACGACAACACCGGCGTGAGGGTCAACGAAACAGCGAACGAAGCCAGAATCGAAACGATGTAGGCAAATCCCAACGGTGCAAACAAACGACCTTCGACACCAGACAATGCGAACAGCGGCAGGAACACCAGAATGACGACAGTGGTGCCGAAAAGGATGGCGCTGCGAATCTCCTTGCTGGCTTCATAGACCACTTGGATGGCAGGTTGCGGTGTTTCGCGGGAATGGTTCTCTTTTAACCGCCTGAAGATATTTTCAACGTCGACGATGGCGTCATCGACCAGTTCGCCCATCGCGACGGCAATCCCGCCCAGCGTCATGACGTTGATGGACAGCTCACTGCTGCTCAGCCACCCGATGATGCGAAAGACCAGTGTGGTGATGACCAGCGACAGGGGGATCGCGGTCAACGTGATGAACGTCGTGCGGAAGTTCAGCAGAAACAAGAACAGCACGATGATGACCAACGTCGCTCCGATGACCAACGCTTCGGCGACATTAAAGATCCCTCGGTCGATAAAGTTCTTCAGACGAAAAAGTTCGGAGTTGATCACGATCTCTGCCGGAAGCGAGGCTTCGACCTCCTCCAAAGCCGCCGCGACATCGTCGGTCAATGTGCGTGTGTTGACATGGGGTTGCTTGACGACGGTAAAAACGATTCCGCCTTCACCGTTGACGCTGCCATCTCCTCGTTTGAGTTCTGGGCCTTCGATCAC
This sequence comes from Stieleria mannarensis, assembly GCF_014154935.1. Classification (GTDB taxonomy): domain Bacteria; phylum Planctomycetota; class Planctomycetia; order Pirellulales; family Pirellulaceae; genus Stieleria; species Stieleria mannarensis. The sequence continues at coordinate 96,920 of NZ_JACEHH010000032.1, read as the reverse complement.
CCTGGCAACCTGATCCAGCAAGACGGTTCGCTTTGGGTGTTTCGCGACTGCGATCTTCTTCAAGTCGTCGACGATGTTGCGATTCCCGCTTCCGAGCCGTCCGAGGACTCGGATCGGCCGCTCGGTTTCGCCCGTGATTGCGAAACCGCCGCTGGTGTTGATGTTGCTCTCTCGCAATGCTTTTTCGACGTCCTGCACGGTCACGTCGTATTCCAACAAGGCGGTTGGATCCAGCAAGACTTGATATTGCTTTCGATCGCCCCCTTGCATGAAAACCTCGGCAACTCCGGTGACCTTCAGCAATCGCGGGCGGATCACCCAGTCCGCAATCGTCCGCAGTTCCAACGACTGTTTCATTCGTGTGTCGAACAGCACTTCATGCTGTTTCCCGTCGATTTCAAGTATCGCCGTGCCAGCAAGATCGTTGGTGCTTGCGTCGGGGGCGCCGGCCCAGTCGAGAAGTTGTGACTCCACCGGTTCCCAGCTGGAAAAATCGTGGCGATCCCCTGCGGACCAGACTCGAATCGTTGGATCATCACCTTGTCCGACGAGTTCCGCGATGGCGTCGGTCCCACCGACCGGTGCCAAAACACCTCCGCCGGGGCCGCGCTGGCGATAGATGCCCGCCACCACGATTTGCCCCATGATCGAGGACGGCGGCGTCATTTGTGGGCGGATGCCCTCCGGGAGGATTCCCTCCAGAGTGCTCAACCGCTCGCTGACCGTTTGGCGGGCGGCGCGTATCTGTGTCGCCCAATCAAATTCGATGTAGATGACGTTCAGCCCGGCCGTCGTCTGACTGCGCACCGCCTGGACTCCGCTGGCCCCCATCAAGGCGATTTCGATCGGTTGGGTGACCAGCGTTTCGACCTCTTCGGTCGCCAGCCCGGGCGCCTCGGTGATGACCACCACGCGCGGCCGGTCAAGATCGGGAAAGACGTCGATGGTCATCTGGGTCGCCAGGTAGGACCCATAAACCAGGATCACCAAGCTGGTGATCAAAACCAGCGTTCGGTAACGCAGTGAAAGTCGGATGACAGAATCAAGCATGGGAAATCACCCGTCAGTGAGCGGCGTGGACGGTGCCATCGGCATGCACATGCAGCCCCGGTTGCTCGCCGCTTGCGGTCTGAGCTTTCAGCACACGATTGAGTGACGCAGCCGCGTTTTGCGCGAAGTAGGCGCCCGGCGTCATGCTGCCGTCATTCGCGATCACGACATGGCGGCGGTCTTGGTGCAAGACGTGCACCGAGAAGCGGTTGAACAAGTCTCCGTTCTGGCGGAACACAAATGACTCCGATCCTTCGTTGACGACTGCATCGGGAGGCACGACGAATACGTTTTCCAGTTGTTCAACCGGGACGTGAATACGTGCCCGTTGGCCGGGTCGAAATCGCCAAACAAGAAAGGTCTCCTCGTGCTTCTGGTACGATCGCGACTGATTCGACAACGGAATGAAAAAGTCGAAGGTGCGACTGTCCGGATCGATCGTGTTGGACAGGTGGCGAATCGAAAACGTTTGCTCCAGGTCGGGCCAGTTCCCCGGCGAATCGTCGGCAAACTCGATTTCGATGACGCGTCCCTGCTGCGCGGCGGCTTCCAAAAAAACGGCTTCGCGCTTGAACGCATGCCCCACGACGTACAACGATTGATGGTTTGAAAGGTCCGCAATCACTTGGCCGGCCTGAACGGTCTGCCCAAGTTCCACCGGCAACTGCTGGACTTCATAGGCAATCCACCGGTCCGGATGATCCGCAGCGATAAAACTTGCCTGAACGATCGTCCGATCGATTCCACCTGCCGCGACGCGGTCCGGTTTCCTGGGCTGCGGCGCGACGATTTCAATGGTCGAGACAAAGTTTCCCGATTCAATTTGCTCGATCTGCTCGTGTCGCAGCCCGCGTGTGAGCAACTCTTGGCGGGAAGCCTGGACTTGGGTTTGCTGTCGCTTGATCTCGTTCCTGAGCTCAATCAGACGGCTGCCCGAGACACCGCCGACGCTGGCGAGTCCGGTCACGCGATCGAGTTCTGCCTGGACAAGCGAGATTTCCTGAGTCGCCTTGAAAAGCGCCGTCTGCGTCGCCTGCAAGTACTCGCTGAACAGCTGCAACGTCACCAGGGGCTGGCCCGGTTGCACCGTGTCGCCGGGATAGACGTGAATCTGCGACACGACTCCGACGGCGGGTGACGTGACGCCGCGGTCCGAGACACCGGGGCGATCCTGAACCATGCCCGGAATCGTCACGACGCGCCAGTAGTCGGTGGGCTTCATTGCTTGGGAGACCAGATTCAGATTCTTCCTCGCTTGTGGGCTGAGTTCGAGCACCTCCAATTCGGTCGATGGCGAAATTGAGCTCCCGTCATGAGGTTGGGGCGTCGTCGGCCGAGGAAGCAGGTGGGCGCGAAACGCCCACAGCACCCCCAGACAGACCAGGACCACCGCTGGACCGGCCAGCACGCGAATCGCATTTCTTAATGACATGATTCGAAACCTCACGCGGATGCCGGACGAACGAAAACGAACGACCACCAACGGCGCAGCGGGAAGCGGTTTCGGCTCAAATCCGATGACGGATCAAACACCAATGCCGCAGAACGAGGGGAAAGAGCGTCGCAATCAGCGGGCGAGCAAACGTGCTCGCGGCTGGTCTCGCTACAACCTCAGCGCAGCGTGAAGCAGAAAGAGAGGCAACTGGCCGGTTCGTCGTTCGACGGGTGGATCGACAGCGATGGTCAACGCTGGAGCGAATCGGTCGGTTGCTCCAACAGCGACGCCTTGCAGCAACTCACGTTGAACATCAACGGGCTTGGCAGTGCAAGCGTAGTCGGAATCGGACGCCAGATAGACCGCCGTCGAATCGTGGTCCATCGGGACGTCGATCGAGTCAACGCTCTGCGATAAGAGCGTCTCGCCATGCGCCGCGTCGGTTTGGACGTGAATTCCATCTCCGTGCTGATGACCATCGGCGGCGTGGTGATGCCCGCCCACATGGATGTGTGGACGACTTGCGTGATCCGCGGGCGCAAATTCTCCCTGATGGAAATGTGCGAACGCATTTCCAAAGGTTAAAAATGGGAACAGGATGAACGCAAGGAAGTGGTTCAAACGCAACTCTCCTCAGTGGACGGACAGCACCAGTATAAGCCGCCGGTCGCATCCCGTCCAAGACCGTTTGCTTGGAATGCGGCCTTCCCTGCCGACGACTGCCCCGCCACGACGTCCTGTAGAGCCGGTGAGATTCGAAAAGAGCGATGGCAGCAGGTCGATTGCGAACCATTCCGGTCGGTGATCATTCGGCGGGGGCACGTTAACAGCGCGAGGAACGCTTGCGATACGCTGGCCCGGCATTTGCGTCGTCACAGGTTTCAAACATTCCGTCGGACGACAAGTGAGAAGGGCCTGATGAGCGAATCGAAATCACAAGCCGAAGAATATCAAGAAGACAGTCTCTCGTTGACCGGGTCGGTCGCCATGGGGACCGGCGTGATGATCGGAGCCGGCATCTTCGCATTGACCGGTCAGGTCGCCGAGCAGACGGGGGGACTGTTTCCACTCGCGTTTCTGGCCGCGGCCATCGTCGCCGGATTTAGCGCCTACTCCTACATCAAGATGGCCCAGCAGTATCCCTCCGCCGGCGGCATCGCAATGTTTCTGATGAAGGCCTACGGAAAGGGGACGGTCACAGCCGGCATGGCGCTCTTGATGTACTTTTCCATGGTCATCAATGAGAGCCTTGTCGCGCGAACCTTTGGGACGTACACGTTGCAGTTGTTCGATGCGACAGACAACCAATTCTTGGTGCCTGCCTTGGGAGTCGGGTTGTTGGTGCTGGCCTTCATCATCAATATTCTTGGTAACCAATTCATTGGGACATTCTCAACTGTCACCGCGCTGATCAAGATCGCGGGGATCGTCATCTTTGCAGCCGCTGGACTGTGGGTTTCCGGGCTGACCTTCGAGGGTGTTGGCGTATCTGAAAAATCCTCCGCTGGCGACTTTTTGTCCGCCACCGCCCTCGCGTTGCTGGCTTACAAGGGCTTTACCACCATCACCAACAGCGGCTCGGAGATCGTGAATCCGGAAAAGAACATCGGCCGCTCGATCATGATTTCACTGTCGATCTGTTTGGTGGTTTATTTGTTGGTCGCTTTTGCGGTCGCCGGGAATCTGTCAGTTTCGAAGATCATCGAGAGTCGCGACTTTGCGTTGGCAGAAGCGGCTCGTCCGGCGTTCGGCAATGGGGGAATCTATTTCACCGCTGGACTGGCAATCGTGGCGACCATCTCCGGGTTGATCGCCAGCACGTTTGCGGTTTCACGAATGCTGGCGATGCTTAGCGAGATGAACTTGGTGCCGCACCGACATTTCGGGATGCCGGGAAGCATCCAAAAACACACGTTGGTCTACACCGTGGTCTTCGCGATCACGCTGACGCTTCTGTTTGACCTGTCAAGGATCGCGTCGCTGGGGGCGATCTTTTACATCGTGATGGATATGGCGGTGCATTGGGGCGTGCTAACACGCGTGCGTGAAGAAGTCCAAGCCAATCGATGGATTCCGATCGGCGCGTTACTGCTGGACGCTGCGATTCTTGCCGCATTCGTGTGGATGAAGGCCACCAGCGACATGCTGGTCATCTGGGTTGCATTGGGTGGCATTGGTTTTGTGTTCGTCGGCGAGAAACTGTTCTTGACCTGGAACGACGAAGCCACGAACACGCGTGATCGGCGGTATTCGCCTGGACGCGAAAGAAATGCGACACCGCGAAAATGATCTGCGACACGCAAGCCGATTTAATTGCGACGTGATCGTTATTGGCGGCTCGATCGGCGAAATTTTTTTTCGCTTCGGGCAACTGTTTGGGATCCGGTAGCAATCTTTAGTGGCGATGTCTCAACCTTAGCCGTTTGCGGTCACTATGGGGGGCGCGACGTGCCACTTGAAACGCCGATCACGTTCGAACTAGTTTCCTTGGGGCACGGTCATCTCGCGATCGTGCTCGGTCATTTCGTGTTGGGGAAGGCGGCCCCTGAGTGACTTGCTACTGGATGCTTAGTAGCGGTCGGTCATCAGATGCGTCTTGTTTCTATTTCTATCCCAACGAATGCTTTCGCCTGGACGTTGAGCGAAAGGGGAGGATCGGTATGAAGGTCAGAACAGTGAAGCGTGGTTTTACGCTTGTTGAGTTGTTGGTTGTGATCGCAATCATCGGCATTCTAGTCGGCTTGTTGCTACCCGCGGTTCAAGCGGCACGTGAGGCGGCCCGCCGTATGAGCTGCAGCAACAATTTCAAACAAATCGGACTCGCCATCCACAACTACCACTCGGCGTACAAGCAGTTGCCGCCGCACGGTGGCGGAACCAAGGGGCCGCATGTCGGACGCGCGTCGAGCAGTGGACGCAACAACAATCGAATCGAGTTGTCCGCTCTGGTCGGCCTGACCGCGTTCTTCGAACAGCAAGGTCTTTGGGACCAGATCCGCAATCCGTTCCAAACGGTCGATTCGTCGGGCACGACACGGACGTATAACCCGATGGGGCCGTGGCCGGGAATGCCCTTGTCGGCGCACTTGTCGCAGGGCAATTACGACCCTTGGTTGACGGAAATTCCGACGCTGCGATGCCCGAGTGATCCGGGCGTGGGGATACCGGCATCTGGGCGCACGAACTACGCGATCTGCACCGGCGATTCCTGTGACACGGGCTTCGGCGGGGCGCTGAATCGTCTGACCGGAATTCGGCAATCTCACGGAACGCCGCCGATGTATCAACGCGTCATCGCCGCCCAACGGGGAGCGTTCGCGGTCCAGCTGGACTCCAAATTCCGAGACTGTCTGGACGGACTTTCCAACACGATCTTCATGGGCGAAATCGCGACGGACCTCGGCGACCGTGACGCCAGAACTCACCTGCTCGATTCGTCCATCAACATTGTCAACCAGGGTGGAAACCTCAACTGTCGGCAGAGCCTGGATCCGGACCGGCCACAGTTCTGGTCGGACACTCCGGCTCCCAATCGCCTGTCCGGCAGCGCGGAAGAAAAACGCGGATTCAAGTGGTCGTCGTTGTTGCCGCTGTACACGCAGGTGCTGACGATCTTGCCGCCCAACGCGGAGCTGTGTGGCAATTCGAATGCCGTGTCGATCGTCGTCGCCCCGCCCAGCAGCCGGCACCAAGGCGGCTGCCACGTCCTGATGGGCGACGGTGCGGTGGTGTTCGTGACCGATTCGATCGAAGCGGGAGATCCCAGCCGGGGACAAGTAGGCGTGCATTCACAGCACACCGATCCCAATTCTTTGCCGGGAATCGAGAGTCCCTACGGGCTTTGGGGGGCGCTCGGAACGCGCGCATCGGGCGAAGTCATCCAAGACTTCCAATGATCTCGGTTCCCGCTCGTTTGCAATCCGTCTCCCAAACCATTTTCAATCACCACGACATCATGCAAAGAAATTTAACACTCTCGTCACTGCTGCTGTGCTTGGCCTGCGTTTTCGGATGCAGCAAGGACACGCCAACGGTTTCGACCGACTCGAATGAAATCGAAGCGTTCCTGGCCGAGAATCCGGAACTGAACATCAGTATGGAAGAGCTGGATGCACAACCGGAAACCGGTGGATCCATGGAATAGACGCATCGATCAGCCTGTTGCCGCGTGAATCGGAACATCGACTCACAACGATGTTCCGTCACGCCGCAACGGCTTCGGTTCGTGAAGCTAAGTGTTCAGGGTTTTACATCATCCATCTCGCCTGCGTCCTCGGCTTCCATCGCCCGGACCGACTGTTCATAGGCTTCGATCTCGCTCAAGTCGACGCCCTCGGTCATCGACCTGGGTTCTGTATCGTCTTCGCAACCTGCCAGGGCGAAGATTGCAATCGACCATCAGACTACCCGAAGCGAGAAGGAGTTCGGTGAGAGACACCCGACGAGGAATCCGCGCACTGGGGATGACTGCCCCAAAGGCGGCCGTTGCGGTTAGGATGTACACCTTTGCGGGAAATTGTCGCATCCCGTATTCATGGGATAGAGTTCATCGAGATTCGGGGTTTCGATTGATGCCCATCGATCGGTAGCGTTCCCATTGCAAAATCTGTTGCAAAAAATCGTGTCCATGCCGCCGCTTCCACGCTTCCTTCTGGCTCTTGCCGCACTGGGGGCGATCGTCGGCGCGGCGGTCGTGTTTGTGATCGGAGCGCCGGCGGCGGACTCCGACGCCCCGCTGAAACGGCTCTCCCTCTCGGCATTGGAGCGGCGTTTGGCGACGCTTGAAGAGCAACTGACCATGCTGGCCAAACCCAGCATGCGAACCGGGGTCGGCGCGGTCGGTTTTCGCTCGATTCCGCAAGCGAGGAGCGATCACCCGGAATGGATTCAGATCTCTCTTTCCGAGGAAACATCGATCGATCAGGTGGTGCTGGTGCCGATGATCTGGCGTGACACCGCCAAAGGGTTCCGCGCCGATGGTTTTCCGTTGGAGTTTTCCATCCGTGTCGGCTTGGATCCAGATCCCGAAGGGGCGGTGGTGGCTCGATTTGACGCCGGCGAGCAACTCTTGCCGCGTGTCGCGCCGGTCGTCGTTTCCTTTCCGGCGACCGAAGCCTCTTGGGTGCGTCTGGAAGTGGCCAAGCTCTCACCACGGGGATGGGACGGCAGGCACATTCTGCAACTCTCCGAGATCCTGGTTTTCAGCGGCCTGGACAACGTCGCGCTACGACAACCGGTCCAAGTCTCTTCATCCGGCCAATTGGAGCGTGGCTTGCCCCGGCATCAAGACTACTTGGTCGACGGATTTGTTCCCTATTTGATGGATGCCCATGACGGAGAGCAGAGTTTGGCGTTCGTCAGCCGAACCAGCCTCGGGACAACGCCGGTGATAGAAATCGACCTCCGCCGATGTGTGCCGTTGACCAGCATCCATCTGCACGCGACCGAATTAAGTGACAACGTTCCGCAAGCCCTGGCAGATGATTTCGGGATCCCGCGATCGATGGTCATCGAAGGTGCGACCCGATCGGATTTCTCGGACGCCGTGCGACTGTGCGACTACCAGATGCATTCGATCTACGATGCCGGGCCGATCATCATGCGTCGGTTTCCCAAACAGCATTGCCGACACGTCCGACTGATCGTTAACGAGCCGAACACGGATTCCGAAGGTGGCCAAACGCAGGCGCGGGTCGGTTTTGCAGAGATCGAAGTGATTTCCAACGGAATCAACGTGGCGCTCGGTGCGCCCGTCACCGTCAACTTGGATCCGAACCTCACCTCCAGATCGGCGTCCACGCTGACCGATGGCAACAACCTTTTCGGACGGATTCTGCCGATTCGAGATTGGATGGGCGAATTGGCAATGCGGCACGACCTGGAAACGGAGCGGCCATGGATCACCGCGGAGTTGAAGCAACGTTACCAGCGTCAAAAGGCGATCCTCCGTTGCCTGAGCTGGTTGACCGGATTGCTCGGGTTGATCGCCGTGTCCACCGTCGTCGTCGAACGCTCCGTCCGGCAACGTGCTGTCTCTCGAACACGCGAACGGATCGCGGCCGACTTGCACGACGAGCTGGGCGCTAATCTGCACGCGATCGGCTTGCTCGGCGATCTCGCCCAAGCGGCCGCCGACTCGCCTGATCGACTGAAACCTTTACTCCGTCGGGTTCGTGAATTGACCGAGCGAAGTGGCGCCGCAACCCGCTATTGTTCCAACCTGTTAGAATCCGAGGGGTTGTTCGGCGATCTGATGGAGGACATGAAGCGGACGTCAAATCGTCTTTTGAACGATTTGGAACACACGCTGACGTTTGAAGGGGAGTGCTACGTTCGGCAACTCAAGCCGAGCGTCCGAATCGACCTGTTCCTGTTCTACAAGGAATGCTTGACCAACATCTTGAGACACTCCCATGCGACGGAGGTGATCACGCACCTGGCGGCGGATCGCAAGGGCCTGCGGTTGACGATCACCGACAACGGATGTGGTCTCGATGATTCTCAGATCAGCCGCATCCCCGGATCGCTCAGCCGTCGCGCGCGACTTGCCGGCGCCCAGGTCTCGGCCAGTCGACTCGTCGGCGGCGGAACGAACATTACCCTCAAGCTTCGCACCAAAAAGTTTGGCTTGTTGTAGCAAAAGGAAAATTGATGAGCGAAAACGTCCGCATCATGCTGGTCGAAGACAACCCGGAGTATCGGGAAGCGGTCCGATTGGCGTTGGAGCAATCGCAAGGCGTGGAACTGACCCGGCAATTCGGCACGGCGGAGGTCGCCTTGCGATCGATCCAGAAAGCCACGCCGAGCGAACAGCCCGATCTGATCTTGCTCGACCTGCGGCTCCCGGGAATGAGCGGCCTTGAAGCACTCGCGGGCTTCCGCGAATCGGCGCCCAACACCAAGGTCATCATCCTGACCCAGTCGGACAACGAGGAAGATGTGCTGCGCGCGATTGCGCTCGGGGCGTCTGGATACCTTTTAAAATCGGCAACGTTGGATGAGATCGCCGACGGGATCCAGACGGTCATGAGTGGTGGAGCGCCGTTGGACAAGGGCGTTGCCAGGTTCATCCTGGAAAGCCTGCAAGCCCGGCTCCCCGCGGACGAAGACCATGTTCATCTTTCTCAGCGCGAGCTGGAGATCATTCAGCTGCTTGCCGAAGGACTGGTCAAAAAAGAAATCGCCCGTCAACTCGGCATCGGCTACAGCACCGTCGATACGCACGTCGCACACATCTACGAAAAACTGAATGTCTCCAACGCGCCCTCGGCAGTGAACCAGGCCCATCGACTGGGGCTTTTCCACGCCAGCAAACAGTGTTCAGGAAAGTAGCGTCGCTGGCAGTAGGAGCCCTACAGCAATCAGCCATACCTTTCTGATAGAGAAGCTCGCTGGGGGTGGCGTTCGGTCCCGTAAACACCGGATGGCCAACCACCGCTGCCGAGCCGATAATCGTTCCCCCATCAATGCCGCAGTGGAGTCTCGCCAGACGGCTTCGCTCAAAACCTCGATCCCTCTCTTCATTTCGCGACTGCTAATGACTTCCATCTGTCGTCTGTTCCTGGCCACTCTTGGCCTGTTCATTTCCGGACCGCTCGCAGCGGCGCCGCCCAACATCGTGTTCGTCATCAGCGATGACCAAGGTTACGGAGACCTCGGATGCACGGGGAACCCGATCATCAAGACGCCGCACATCGACCAACTGGCGTCCGAAAGCACAGGGCTGAGTGATTATCATGTCGCCCCGACTTGTTCCCCCACACGCTGCTCGCTGCTGACCGGGCATTGGACCAACCGCACCGGAGTCTGGCACACGATCATGGGCCGGTCGATGTTGCGTGAGGACGAAGTCACGGTCGGCCAGATGTTCTCCGACGCCGGCTACGAAACGGGCATGTTCGGAAAATGGCACCTCGGCGACAACTATCCCTATCGCCCCGAGGACCGCGGGTTCACGGAGGTTTACCGACATGGCGGCGGCGGAATCGGCCAAACCCCCGACGTTTGGGACAACGCCTACTTTGACGGGTCGTACTTTCACAACGGCGAGATCGTTCCCGCGAAAGGTTTTTGCACCGACGTTTTCTTTCAGCAGGCCAACGTGTTTATCCGCAAGTGTGCCGAACAGGGAAAGCCGTTTTTTGCGTACATCTCCACGAACGCACCCCACAAACCGCTTCATTGCCCGCCGAAGTATTTGAAAATGTACGAGGGGCAATCCGATAGCATCGCCGCGTTTTACGGCATGATCACCAATATCGACGACAACGTCGGCAAGACCCGCCGGCTGATCAAAGACCTGGGAATCGCCGACGACACCATCTTCGTCTTCACCACCGACAACGGGACGGCCAGCGGGGCAAAGATCTACAACGCCGGGATGAGAGCCGGCAAGGGAAGCCCGTACGAGGGCGGCCACCGGGTCCCGTTCTTCTTGCATTGGCCCGCCGTCGGAATGAACAAACGACACGACGTCAATGAACTGACGCACGCGGTCGACATCGTCCCGACCCTGCTTGACTTAACCGGTGTGAAGAAACCGGCGGACGTGGAATTCGATGGCGTTTCGATCGCCGATCTGCTCGATCCAAAAAAGCAGATAGATTGGCCCAAACGCTTTGTGATCAGTGATTCCCAGCGTGTTCGCGATCCCGTCAAGTGGCGCAGTTGTTCGGTCATGACCGGCAAGTATCGGCTGGTCAATCGAAAAGAACTGTACGACGTGAGCTCCGACCCCGGCCAGAAGAACAACATCGCCGACCAACACCCGGAAATCGTCGCAGAGATGCGAGCGTTCTATGAACAATGGTGGGCCGAGTTGGAACCGACCTTCGCACGCACCACCGAAATCCACTTGGGGCACCCGCTACACCCGGTCGTCAACCTGACCGCCCACGACTGGATTCAGAAGGTGTATCCCCCCTGGCACCAGGGATCCATCCGCGCCGCCGACCGCACGCAAGACGGCGCCGAAAAACTGGTCCACCGCGGCCATTGGGCGGTCAAAGTGGTTCGCGACGGCAAGTTTCAGATTTCGCTGCGCCGTTGGCCGGCCGAATCGGCGGCGGCGATTAATGCCTCACTGCCCGCCGGAGAGGACGTCTCGGGTGCCACCGCAGCCTTTCGATCGGTGCCCGGAAATGCCATCGGCGCCACCCACGGAGTCCTGCGGATCGACGGCGAAGACCTGGACCGGAAACCCGTCCAAGAGGGTGCCCAAGAGGTCACGTTCGTCACCGATCTGAAACGAGGGTCGTATCAACTGGCCCCATTTTTCGAAATCAGTGAAGGCGAGCTGGGGGCCTATTACGTGATCGTCACAGGGCTCGACTGAGCCCCGTGCCCTGATCGTCCAGCTAAGAACAATTCGTTTCCCACGGACGACGGCCGTTCCGGGCCGTCGCCTGCAAAACCCCGCGCGACGGAAGGTTGACGCAAGGAGTCCGAAATTTCATGCCTCCAATTTCAATCATGCGAATTCTTGATCTCCGCAACCTCGCCGTCGCTGTTGTGTTGCCCATCGTCATTCTGACGGGCACGGCACCCGGGTTTACTCAATCGCCGGGAAAAACGGATCACTACCCTGCGTTCAGTTGGGAGACCGTCCCGGTCGGATTTCATTTCGGCAAGGACGGTCCTTTGATGACGGCGACGGAGGCCGAATTTGTCGCTTCGCATGCGAGTTTTATCTGTTTGGAGAAAGGCCACGCCGGCAAACAGTTCGATCACACCGAGGATGGGATTGAGTATGAAGCGCGACAGTTGAAACGGTTCAACCCTGACATCAAGGTGATCTTCTATTGGAACACGTTTCTCGACTACAGCATGTTTCGAGCGCACGATGACTATCAGAAGCATCCCCAGTGGTGGCTGCGAACGGTGGAGGGGAATCTGGACAAAAAGAGGGGCAACCTGATGCGTTACGATCTGTCGAACGCGGAGGTCAGGCAGTGGTGGAGTGACGTTGCCAAAAAGGCGGTCGTTGATGGCAGCTGTGATGGAGTGTTCATGGACGCCTTTCCACAAATCGTTTCCGAAGCCAATCGCGCGGTTTGGGGCGACGCGAAATACCACGCGATCCAACAGGGGCTGGTCGAAATCGTCAAAGAAACACGCGCCAAAATCGGACAGGACAAACTGATCTTTTACAACGGTATTCGAACGACACCGACGAAGCATCTTGGAAACGACTTTATCGATGACACCGATGCCGTCATGATCGAGCACTTCGGTCATTTCAACAGTGATTCCAAGGAATGCATGTTGAAGGACATTCAGGCGATGGCCGAGTCCGGAAAACAGGGCAAAATCGTCGTCTTCAAAGCGTGGCCCGGTTTTGCTTGGACCGACAACGAGGCGATGGCAATGCCCTTGGCAAGAAAAAAACAACTTGCAGCGGCGAACATCACTTTCCCACTGGCTGCGTTTCTAGTCGGTGCCCAAGAGCATTCTTATTTCATTTACAACTGGGGTTATCGCATGAGGCATGGTTGTTTGGAGTGGTATCCGGAATTGGACAAGAAACTCGGGCCGCCGCTGGCCGACGCCACGAAAACCGGGTGGGTGTTGGAACGTGACTTTCAGCACGCCCACGTTTGGGTCAATCTAGAAACAAAACAAGCCAAGATCGATTGGATAGAGAACAAGGAAACCGCCGAATGAATCTCCCACGACGAACCATCAATCTTCTGCTTGCCGCGATCACGCTGACCGTCGTGTCGGCCAGAGTTGCGACGGCATCCACCGAGGCCGATCGACCGCACGTGGTGATCGTGGTCGGCACGTTGCACTACTCACCAGAACTGACGATGCCGGTGTTTGCCGAAGAGTTGGAACGATTCGGGTTTCGCACGACCGTGGTGATGGGCGAGGGAAATCCGGAGAAGAAAACCGAAAACGTTTTGCCGGGTATCAATGTTTTAGCCGATGCCGATCTGGCGATCTTCTTCATGCGTTTCCTGAAGCTGCCCGACGACGAATTGCAGCCGATCGTGGACTACGTGCAGTCCGGCAAACCGGTGATCGGGCTGAGGACCGCCAATCATTCGTTCAAGTATCCGGCCGGGCATCCGAACCAGCCATGGAATGATGGCTTCGGTCGACGCGCGTTGGGCACTCCCTACGTGGTGCATCAAACCAGCGAAACAAATATCAGCGTCGTCCAAGAAAACCTGGACCACCCGATCATGACGCACGTGACCAAGAAACGCTGGGTGTCACCCGGAACGCTCTATTTGACGCGGCTGGAGCCAGACTGTCTGCCGTTGGTGAGCGGAACGGGAGAGGGGCGAGCACGCACACTCAAGCGAGCGTTCGGGACTGTCGAAGTGAAACCGCACGAATCGGATGTCGTCGCCTGGGCCTGGCAGAACGAGTGGGGCGGCAAGGTGTTCGGAACCTCGTTCGGGCATCCCGGCGATTTCGCCGAGGAGTCGTTTGTGCGGATGTTGGTCAATGCCGTCCATTGGGCTGTCGATCGTCCGCTGCCCCGTGCCGACCAGCAGGTTTCGACCTGGAACATCGAACGTGTCGACAAGAAGCCCCGAAAGTAGATCTGAAGCGATTTTCCATCGATCAATTCATTCGGCCCCATGCTCAGAAATCTATTTCCCGCATCGTTTTCCCTGTGGTTCTTGGTCGCTTCGCTGGCATCCGCCGAGCCGCCCATTCGACCCGGCGACCGCATCGCGATCATCGGCAACACGTTCGCCGATCAGTTGAGGATTCACGGCTACCTGGAAACGATGCTCTTGCAGCACACTCGCGAAAACCCCGTTTCGATTCGCAATTTGGGATGGGGCGGAGACATGCTGTCGGCACGTGATCGCCCGACGGGGTTCCCGACCGAGGAATCGACGCTGACCGACCATCAGACGGATGTGATCATCGCCTGCTTCGGCATGGGCGAATCCTTCGATGGCGAACAGGGCGTGGAGCGGTTTAGGAGCCAATTAAACGCCCTGATCGATTCGCACTCGGGTAAACAATACAACGGTCATTCGGCAGTCCGGCTGATCCTGGTTTCACCCATCGCATGCGAGGATCTGGGAAAACGAACACCGGACCGGGCGCGGCGGAATCGTGAACTTCAGGCGTACACCCATGCGATGCGCGAGGTGGCCGCGGACGCCAATGTCCCCTTCGTCGATCTGTTCGAAGCGTCTCGCTATCTGATGGATGAACCGGCGGGACCGAATTTGACCCGCAACGGAATCCATCTCAATCCGTATGGTTATTGGGCCATCAGCCACACGTTCTTTGATCAGTTGACGGCCGACGACCGAGTCCCCCATCAACCCAATTGGATAGTGCGGATCGATGCGGCAAGCAAGTCGGTGGAGGCTCGAGGAGTTGAGGTCATTGAATTGGAAACCGATGGGTCGAATTTAAGATTTCAGGTCAGCGAAACATCTGCACCGAGGCTGCGACCGCCGACCGACCAGCCGCTTCCGCCACAACTGGAATTCATTCGAGACACTTTGGTCGTCGAAAACCTTTCGCGCGGCACCTACCGACTGACGGTGGATGACAATCCCGTTGCTACCGCGACCGCGCAAGCATGGTCTCAAGGCGTGGCCATCGATTCCTCCCCGGCCCACCAAGCTGCCCAAGCATATCGCGCGGTGGTCAATGACAAGAATCTGCAATTCACGTACAGCTGGAAGGCACTCAATCAGGTCCACATCGTTGGCGAGCGCCGCGCGTCCCCCAGCGGCAAATCGCTGCCCAGGGAAGTGATCGAATTCAACCGACTGGCCAACGAGTTGGATCGACAGCTGAGCCGAGGGATGGAGCTCAAGACACGTTCCTGGCGTCTTTCTCGAATTTCAAAACCGAATTAGTTCTCCGATCGCGGCACGGGGTTGGTGTTAAGCCTTTAGGCGACTCCCGGTCGCTGCGTAGCAGCGACAGCGGGCGGCTAAAGCCTGAACACCAACTCGATCCACCAACAACATCGGATCATTGATGATGAAGACCATGAATCGAACTGGAAATCTGTTGCCTTGGGTCGGCTTGCTGCTGGCGGGATTGGCAATCGGACAAACGGTACCGGCACAAGACGCAACGGGCATCAAGACCGCGAACCTGAAAGGCGCGGATTTGGATTTGATCAACAATCATGATCCGCAGTCGCAGCGAGAAAACTTCGATTTACTGCCGGGTTACCAAGTCAACTTGTTCGCCGCCGATCCGATGTTTGCCAATCCGGTCCATATGCATTGGGACTCGAAAGGCCGTCTTTGGGTCGCCTGTTCGTGGGCCTATCCCCAGCTCAAGCCGGGCGAGGTTGCCAACGACAAAATCATCATTCTGGAAGACACCGATGATGATGGCGTGGCCGACAAATCGACGGTGTTCGCCGAAGGACTGTATCTTCCGACCGGGATTGAACTGGCCAACGGCGGCTGTTACGTCGCGCAATCGCCCGACATCTTTTTCTTGAAGGACACCGATGGTGACGATGTCGCCGATGTCAAGGAATTGGTGCTGACGGGGTTCGGGATCGAAGACAGTCATCACAGCATCAGCGCCTGGCGTCGTGGCCCGGGAGGCTGGATTTATTTCCAAGAAGGCATTTTTCTGCACTCTCAAGTCGAAACGCAATACGGCGTGGTGCGCAATTTCAACGGCGGGGTCTATCAATTCAACCCTCGAATGCTCAAGCTGCAACTGTTTTGCCGTGGCACCGGTGGCAATCCTTGGGGGCACGTCTTCGATCGTTGGGGGCAGTCCTTCATGGTGAACAACCCCCGGATCATGTATCTGTCCCCGGCGACGGGTAACAGCGGCGAAGCGGTTCGCGTCAAACCGCTGATCAGTACCGAAAAACAATGCGGCGGCGATCTGGCGACCGGCAGTCATGTCGGAGAAGACATCCGAGGGCAATTGTTGACCGGGCGTTTTAAGAGTCGCACGGTGGTCCGATACGAGCTGATCGAAGACGGTGCCGGGTTCAGCGCGAAAGTGCTGGCCCCGCTGATCAGCTCCAGACACCCGAACTTTCGTCCGGTCGACGTGAAGATCGGCCCCGACGGCGCCGTTTATGTTGCCGACTGGTACAACTCCATCATCAACCACGCCCAGCATGATTTTCGCGACCCTCGCCGTGATCACGACCACGGCCGCATCTGGCGGATCACCCACACCCAACGCCCGCTTGCGAAAAAGCCGACGCTGGTGGGGGTTTCCGTCGACGGGCTGATTGACCACTTGAAAAGCCCCGAAGCGTGGACGCGTCATCAGGCCCGAAAGGAGTTGAGTGAACGAGATCCAGACCTGGTGCTCGCCGCGTTGGAATCCTGGGTCGAATCGCTCGATCCCGATACCCCGGATCACGATCATCACTTGGTCGAAGCGATGTGGGCGTGCCAGAACGTCGAACGGGTCAGTGAAAACATTCTTACTCGGGTCCTTGCCGCAAGCGATGGACATGCCCGCAGTGCCGGCTCGCGAGTGATCCGGTACTGGCACGACCAGCTTTCCGATCCGGTGGGTATGATCGCCCGGGCGGCCGCGGATCCTTTCCCTCGCACACGAATGGAAGCCGTGCTGTCGGCCGGGTTCATTCCCCGTGCGGAGTCGTTTGTGGCGGCCTTGAATTCACTCGATCATCCCGGCGACCCCGTGTTGGACCTGGCACTTCCCCAGACGATGAACGCCTTGGAACGCTACTGGCGTCCGGCGATGGATGCCGGGACGTTGCAATTCGCCAAACCGAGTCATCGTGAGTTTGCCGAGCAGAACGCGGGGATCGGATTGCAGCGTCGTCTGGCGGTGTTTCTAAAGGCGAATGCACCGGCCGAGCATGACATCACCGCCATCGGGAATCAACTACGCGAGGCTGCGACCGACGACGACGTCTTGATGATTGTCGCGGCGATCAGCCAGGAAGGAGGCTTGAAGTCCGACGCGGCAACGATCGCGATGCTGGAAACGCTGCAGCAGATCGCCGATCCCGATGCCCCCCGGTCACTCAAACGCGCGTTTCGCGGATTCGAAAAACTACTCGGCCACGAGAACGAATCGATCGCCGTTCACGCTGCCGAAACGCTAGGCGAGTGGGGTGTGGCTGGTCGCAATCAGATCGCGGCAATTCAAGGTGACGCGCACCGTGCCGCGGTCAAACACGCTTTGGCCGTGGCACTCGCCAAAACCAGCAGCAAACGTTACGAGGAAACGCTGGCGGAACTCTCGCAGTCCGGTGACCTGCCGACGCGTTATGCCGCGGTGGCCGGGCTCGCCCAGGCGAATCTGGCTCGCGGAATCAACGCGGCTGCCGGACTGTTGACCGAAGATCCACAGGGAGTCGATCCGGTGCCGCTTGTCAAAACGCTCTTGCAACACCAGACCGGCGGCGAACTGCTGGGCGAAGCGCTGCGGAATATCCGACGGCAGGGTGGCGAGATTCACCCAGCGGTCATCGAGAGCGTCAGCCGATTTCATCGCGACACCGGTCTGCTTTCTGATCGTTTGGCGGAATTGTTTCGCCGGTCAGCGATGACCGATTCGCTGAGTGATCAACTGCTTGCCGAGGACCTGGAAAAACTCACCGCCGACGTAGAAGCACTTGGCGATCCGGCGCGTGGCGAGTTGGTTTACCGCCGCCAGGCCGTCTCCTGCACCCGCTGCCACGCGATCGGTTCGGCCGGTCCGGTGATCGGTCCGAACCTGGTGGCCGTGGGTGCGGCGGCGAAAACGAAGTATCTGGTTCAGTCGATTCTCGAGCCCAACGCCGCGATCGCAGAACACTACGAGACGCGGACGTTTCTACTCGACAGCGGTCAAGTGCAAACGGGCATTGTGACCTTCCGAAATGAAAACGAAGTTGTCGTCCGCGACTCGGCCGAACTCGGCAAAGAGGTGCGTCTGGACGCCGACGAGATCGAAGCCGAGGTTCCGGCGAAATCGCTGATGCCCTCGGGGCTGGCCGACCAGTTGCAAAACCGCGGCGAGTTCTTGGATCTGGTCAAGTTCCTCTCCGTTCTAGGCAAACCGGGCGCCTACGCAAACGACGAAAGTCCGGTCATTCGAAAGTGGCGCGTGATCGCGGCGACGCGTGACGCCGATCCGCCGCACGGCGATGCCAATTGGCTGCCGGCCTACAGCATGGTCGACGGAGAATTGCCGCCCGAAGATTTCCCGGCCGGGGAAACCGTCTTCGCCCGCGGTTTCGTCAATGTGCTAGTCGCCGGGACTGCTGGTTTGGAAATCAATTCCATCGATGGCCTGACGCTGTGGGTGGACGGAGAATCGGTCGACGACCTCACCGCTCCGATCCAACTGGCCAAAGGACGGCACACCGTCACCTTCGGGCTCGCTCCCGATCGACGCGAACACGGTCTGCGGGTCGAGTTGAAAGCGATCGACACCGACGTCAGATTCCAGCCCGAAGGAGGGATTTAAGTCGTGTACCCGGCCCGGCGCTGTGAAGGTCTGGCGATGGAGAGGAAGGCGGAATCGTGCGGGGCAGAACGATAACACTCCCCATCATTCCGCCCCCATCGTTTTGCCCCCATCATTCTGCCCCGAATCATTCTGCCCCGAATCATTCTGCCATCCTGCTAAGACTCCTGAACGATTAAAATGACCGCAATCTCAATTCTGATCCGTGTCATTGACCGGCAATCCGAAGGTGAAACACTGATGACCGATCAACTCCGCTGGACCTTTTTGTTTTTCCTCGTGACCGTTGCGCTGACCAGCAGTCATTCAAACGCACGCGCTGAAACAAACCAGCCGAACTTTGTCGTCATCTTCACCGACGATCAGGGCTATGGCGACCTCAGCTGTTTCGGTGCCGGGCATGTCAGCACGCCCCGGATCGATCAAATGGCGGCCGAAGGCATGAAGCTGACCAGCTTTTATGTGGCCGCCCCCGTCTGCACGCCCTCGCGCGCCGCGCTGATGACCGGGTGCTATCCCAAGCGAATTGAGATGGCCACCGGGTCTAGCTTTGGCGTGCTTTTGGCGGGAGACCGAAAGGGATTGAATCCCGATGAAGTGACGATCGCCGAAGTCTTGAAAACCGCGGGCTACACGACTGGAATCTTCGGTAAGTGGCACTTGGGGGATCAGCCACCGTTTCTGCCCACCAAGCAAGGCTTCGACGAATTCTTTGGAATTCCCTACAGCCACGACATATACCCCTATCACCCGCGGCAGGATCATTACAACTTTCCCTCGCTACCGTTATTGGAGAACGAACAGGTCATCGAGATGGATCCCGATGCCGATTTTCTGACCCGACGCATCACCGAGCGTGCGGTTTCGTTCATCCAGCGGAACAAAGACAAGCCGTTTTTCCTCTACGTTCCGCATCCCATCCCCCATGCCCCGTTGCATGTATCGCCCCCGTTCATGGAAGGCGTCTCGGGCGACATCGTCGCGACGCTGGAAAAGGAAGACGGCAACATCGACTATCGGACGCGGGACAAACTTTTCCGTCAAGCGATCGCCGAAATCGACGGGTCGGTCGGACAGATTCTCGACACGCTCAAGAGCGAAGGGATCGACGAGAATACCCTCGTCCTTTTCACCTCCGACAACGGCCCTCCGAAGAACACGCTGTTCGCCAGCCCCGGCCCGCTACGCGGCCACAAGGGAACCACGCTGGAAGGCGGCATGCGAGAGCCCACGGTCGTCCGCTGGCCGGGCAAGATCCCTGCCGGCCAGCCAAACGACCGACTCATGACCGCGATGGACTTGCTGCCCACGTTTGCCAGGCTGGCCGGTGCAACACTTCCAACCGACCGCGTCATTGATGGCAAAGACATTTGGCCGACACTGGTCGGAAACGCAGAAACGCCTCACGAAGCATTCTTTTACCATCGCGGAAACCAGCTCCAAGCCGTCCGGTCGGGGAACTGGAAACTGCACACGAACAAAGGGAAACCCACACAGCTCTACAATCTGCACGATGACATCGGTGAAAAGAACAATGTCATCAAGACGCATCCGAATGTCGTGCGGAGACTGATGGGGCACATCAAGGCGTTCGCCAAGGACATCGCCGGCAACAGCCGACCCGCTGCGTACGTCAAGGATCCGAAACCGCTTGCCAAATCGACACCGGTGAATTAGCGCACAATAAGACGGTATCACGCCGTTGATTCGGCAATTCGAATGAAACGAGGGAACACGAAATGAAGTTGGCGGTGACGATAGCAATGGGCATGGCGGGGATCGTTTTGGGGTTGGGTTCGGGACAGGCATCTGCCGATGACACGTTTGCCGGCGACGTCGCGTTTATGAAACAGCACACGCCGATCGTGTTGCTTGAGCACGGTGACGCGGCCGTCGCGATTGCGCCCGAATACCAGGGACGTGTGATGACCAGTACGTTTGACCGCCACGCCGGTCCGAGCTTTGGGTGGATCAACCGTCCGGTCATTGAAAAGGGCTTTCTTTCCGAGCAACAGCGAAAGGGCAAGCTCGAAGAACACATCTATGTCTTCGGTGGCGAGGAGCGTTTCTGGCTCGGCCCCGAAGGCGGTCAGTACGCGTTGTTTTTCAAACCGGGATCATCCTTCGAATTCTCCGACTGGACCACGCCACCGGTGATCGACACCGCAGCGTTTCAGCTGGTCAAGCAGTCCGAAACATCCGCCACATTCACCCACAAGACGGAATTGATCAATTTCAGCGGCACGAAATTCAAGCTGGGGATCGAACGCTCCGTGCGACTCTTGGCAAAACAGGATGCCTCCCAACAGCTTGGCCTTTCGATCGGTCCCGGCCTACGGATGGTCGCGTATGAGACGGACAACCAGATCACCAATACAGGCGCGGAGCCATGGAAGCCCGAGACCGGATTGCTGTCGATTTGGATTCTGGGCATGTACAACCCCTCTCCCGAGACGAACGTGGTGATTCCCGTCAAAGAAGGTGACCCGCAGACGCTGGGGCCGAAAGTCAACGACGCTTACTTCGGCAGAGTTCCCCCAGAGTATCTGCGGGTGGAAAACGGAACCGTGTTCTTCCGCGGCGACGGGACACGACGGGGAAAGATCGGGATTAGCCCACAACGATCCAAGGGCATTGCTGGAAGCTACGACGCGGCCGGCCAAGTGCTAAACATTGTCACCTACAACGTCCAAGACGCAGCGCACGGGTTCGTTAATTCGATGTGGGAGTTACAGAAAGACCCTTATTCGGGAGACGTGATCAACGCCTACAACGACGGTGCGCCCGAACCGGGAGCGGCTCCGTTGGGGCCGTTTTACGAACTCGAAACATCTTCACCCGCCGCCGCACTGGATTCCGGCGAAATGATGCGGCACGTCCAGCGGACGTATCACATCCAAGGCCCCGAAAGTGAGCTTGATCCGCTGGCAAAACAGCTGCTGGGAGTATCCCTGAAAGCTATCCAGGCCGCCTTTTAGGAGCCTACATCGTTTGCGGGTCGTGGACGAGACGGCGAGTCCATTCGCGTTGCCAACTGCGAGGACTTCTCGCGTCGTCCACTCCCGGTTACCTGAGTCTTATGGCGACTTGGAGAACGAGGGACACCACGCGATTTATGGAACAGGATGAACCTTAAAGATTCTGCTGAATCAGCTGGATCATCGTTTGTGGCGATCCGACGGCTCCGACCGTGCTCGTTTTCGGAAACAGCAACTTGGGAATCTTCCCCGCTCCGGCTTTCTGATACAGCGCGACGTGCCGTTGGAGGTAGTCGGCGGGAACAGGACCGCGGAGAACTTTTTCAAGTTCGTCGCGGTCCACGATCGTCGCTGCCTTGGATTTGGCGGTCACGTGATTCGGCGTCGACTCGAACAGGTAGTCGTGGAACTGCGCAAATTTGTCCTTGTCGACCGTCCACACGGCGATCGCAAGTTTCGCGATCTCGCACGCTTCTTGATGGCTGGCGTGCGTCGATCGGATGGTCGGATTACACTTTCCGTCCAGCGGCACCGGCAATGTGATCACGGCCAGCCGGTCGCCGAAGTGCTTTTTTGCCTCGCTGAGCGACCGGTGCGTTTGTTGACAGTGGGGACAGGTGTAATCGAATAGTTCGACGAACACCATCTCCGCGTCGGGTTTTCCGATCAGCGGCCACTCGGTCGTCGCCAACTTGACGCCGCCGAGCACGCTGGCGGTGGTGCGTTGCGGTTCGGATTGCCCCGGCCCGGTCACTTGTCCGCCCAGTAACATCGCCGGGTTTGCAATCGCCGTCAGCGCACCGGTCAACTCTGTCGTCCAATCGGCAACCCAGACAGCCGCGGCCGGTTGAATGCTTGATGTTTGCGTCGTCGCAGATGCCGGCGGAGCAAAGAGGTCCCCTTCGGCATCGTTCACCGCGCCGGTCGACGACTCGACGGCGGCCGGTCCGTCCGCGTGATCGATCACTTCATACGTCGGCGGTGGTTCGGTGCCGAGTTGCAGAGCGGCCAAGGCAGCGACCGACAGAACCGCGGCGCTCGCATTCCAGCGCAACGCCCGTCCGGTGATCGGCAGACGCCACAAGAAAACGCCTGCCAACACCAAGCCCGCCGCATGGGCGACCAAGCAGTACGGGCACAGTTGGCCGAGCGCAAAGATTTGCAGCCCCACGAACCAGATCGCGGCGGCCCCGGCGGTCAGACTCGTCAGTCCGACGGCATTCCAGCGAACCGACTGCATCGAATCCGTTGGGGGACGCGACAACAGCAAACTGAGAACCACCGCGTGCGTCACAACGGCCGGAATGCTGACCGGCACCGACAGCACACTCGACCAACGACTGTGCAGCACGTGGCTGCAATCGAACACGCTACCGCCACTGCAACCGGCGACCGGCGATGACGTCAGTGAAGACCAAGCCAAATACCCGCTCGTCAGCATCGCGACGGCGCTGGACAACAACATCGTCCACCAAGCCACTGTGCCGATCCCCGCAGCCGCGCCCGGGGCGACGGCCCTCGCCGCGGAGGGGCGGGAAGCGAGATGCGATTGAACCGACGGGAGGAAATTGGCGGTGGACATTGGCGTTCCAGGGGCGAGGTGACGGATCCAGTTGTGTTGCCGATTCGCTTCAGCAGTTTTGATGCCAATCGGATAAAATCCGCGCCATCACAACCTCATGCCTCCTCCCACCATTCAGCTCCGCCCCGCCGCCCGAGACGTGCTGGTGTCTTTCCGGCCAGCCTGGTTCCCGCCCAACCAGGACTCCGACCGACTCCACCGAATTTATCCGAGAGGACATCGACGTGGATTTCGAATCGTGAATGTCGATCGACACCGCGACGAAGTCAGCGAAAAAGTTTTTCTGACAGGCTGATCAGCGGGAAAGAGTTTTGCCACAACCGCCGCGCCGCCCCCAAATGCATTCCGCAATGTCGCTATCGTCCTCCCGCGATACCGAGGGGCCAAGCAGTTCATCGCCGAACGCTTCAACTACCCGCTAGGCACTGCCACCGGTGAATTCGGCTAGACTATCGGATCGTTGATTCGATCGTGACGAACGGTGCATGGATACCAATGAACTCATTTCGCAACTTGACGTGTGCAATTTTCTCGGCCGCTTTCTCGTTGATCGTGGCGACGGCCGCTCCGGCGGCGGCGACGTGGCGGGCGGGTTTTGCCAAGCAGGATGTGACGCCGACCGAACCGGTTCGGATGTCCGGCTATGGCAACCGTGATCATGCCAGCGAAGGGATCGACACGCCGTTGTTCGTCCGTGCGGTCTGCCTGCAAGCGTCAACGGAGGACGCGCAAGACGCCCCGTTGGTCTTGCTCAGCATCGACAACATCGGGCTCTCGGGGGCTCACACCCGCCGGTTGGCATCGGAAATCGAATCCAAACATGCGATCCCACGCGAACGCGTCGTCTTTTGCAGCACGCACACCCACAGCGGTCCCGACTTGGGCGGCCAACTGTCGAACATCTTTTCGACCCCACTCTCGCAAGCCGAGGCTCAAGCGGCGGCGCGATATGTCGATCGATTGGACGCCGCCATCGTCGCGGCGGTTGCCGCGGCGATGGACCATTTGCAACCGGCACGGTTGGCCTATGGTGTCGGCCGGGCCGGGTTTGCGGCCAACCGTCGGGTTCTGACCGATGGCAAGTGGAGCGGATTCGGAGTCCAGCCAGACGGGCCGGTCGATCACGCCGTGCCCGTGTTGCGGATCACGTCGCCGGAGGGAACGGTACGGGGATTGGTCTTCAACTACGCCTGTCACTGCACGACCGTCGGAGGCGATTATTACAAGATCAACGCCGACTGGGCCGGCTATGCCGCCACGGCACTCGAAGCGTCGTTTCCCGAGGCCGTCGCGCTGTGCACGATCGGGTGTGGGGCCGACGCCAATCCGAACCCCCGTGGCACCGTCCAGATGGCGGAACTGCACGGACAAACCCTGGCCGCGGAAGTCCAGCGGGTCGCTCGTTCGCAATTGTCGCCGATCGATGCATCGGTCCAGGCACGATTCGACTATGCGGCGTTGTCGTTTGACCTGCCCACGAAGGACGAGCTCGAAGCGCGGTTGGGTGAATCGCGGCCCCAAACTCGCCGACACGCCGAGCAGATGCTCAAGGTTCTCAAAGAGAAGGGGCGATTGCCGGCGACCTACCCCGTGCCAATCCAATCTTGGAAGTTCGGTGACCAGTTGACCATGATTTTCTTGGGCGGCGAGGTCGTGGTCGATTATGCACTGCGGCTTAAACGGACATTCGATGAGCCCGATTTATGGGTTTCTGCTTACAGCAACGATGTCCTCGGCTACATCGCCAGCGAGCGGATGCGAGCCGAAGGCGGGTATGAGTACGATCGCTCGGGAATCTATTACAGTCTGCCGGGGCCCTGGGCGTCCGGCTCGGAAGACCTGCTGATTCGACGCGTCGAAGAGATCGTCAACAACAGCGGACGCCCTAAACCACTCGACCCGGCGACCGCGTTGCAAACCATTCAGGTCGCCGATGACTACCAAGTCGAATTGGTTGCCGCGGAACCGTTGGTCCAGGATCCGGTCAACATCGCCTTCGGTGACGATGGAAACTTGTGGGTTGTTGAAATGGGGGACTATCCCGAGGGCAACAACGGAGGACGCGTCAAGTCGTTGACCGACGTCGATGGCGATGGCACGTTTGATAGGGCGACGACGTTCCTCGATGGCCTTCCCTTTCCGACCGGCGTCCAGCCTTGGAAAGACGGCGTGCTGATCTCAGCGGCACCAGACATCTTGTTCGCCCGCGATACCACCGGTGACGGTCTTGCCGACGATGTGCAGACCCTTTACACCGGATTTCGCTTGGCCAATCCACAACACCGCATCAACGGCTTCACCTACGGTCTGGATCACTCGCTGCATTTGGCGGCCGGAGACAATTTGGGAGAGCTGAAAAGCGTCCAGACCGGCCAGACAATCAATGCGTCGGGGCACGATGTGCAAATCTGGCCCGACAGTGGGCGAATCGAGGTGACCAGCGGGCGAACTCAATTCGTTCGCAGTCGGGACAGCTTTGGCCGTTGGTTCGGCAACAACAATTCGTTGCCGATGTATCATTTTCCGATCGAGGAACGGTACCTCCAACGCAACTCCACCGTTTCCTACGCGGGCAACAAACAGCAGCTATTCACGCCCGCGGTCGCGCCGCCCGTGTTTCCACTGACGTCGTCTGCCGAACGGTTCAACGACTTATTTGCCGCCAATCGGTTCACGTCCGCCTGCAGCAGTATCGTTGCGCGGTCGCCGCACTTTGTCGACAACGACCGTGCTGTCGCGTTTGTGTGCGAACCGGTCCACAATTTGGTGCATCGCGCGACGCTGATGCCCCGCGGAGCGACGTTCCAGGCCCGCCGTTTGGAATCGGAATCCGATCGAGAATTCCTGGCATCGAGCGACCCCTGGTTCCGTCCCGTCCGCGCGTCGATCGGTCCCGACGGCATGTTGTACATCGTCGACATGTATCGCGAGGTCATCGAACATCCCGAGTGGATCCCGGACGCGTGGCAGGAACGATTGGACCTGCGGTCCGGAGAACAGTTCGGACGCATCTATCGTGTGCGACCGAGGGGCGTCGATCTCAGCCCAAGTCCTGTGCTGCGAAACCAGGCCGACGATGCACTGGTGCAATTGTTGCGATCACCGGTCGGTCCGCTGCGTGATCACGCGCAGCGAATCCTGCTGCACCGCGCTACCGGGGCGGTCGTGCCTGCATTGACGTCGATGGCGACTGACGATGCGAGCCCGTTTGCCAGGTTGCATGCGTTGTCGATCCTGGACGCCGCGGAGACGTTGGACGATTCGACGCTTGGTGAAGCCTTGGCGGATTCCCACCCTGGGGTGCTGATTGTTGCGGCGCGCTTGAGCGCCCGCCGTGTCTCGGAATCGGAGATCGTGCTCCAGCGACTCGGCATGCTCGCCGGGCACGAGGACGCTTCGGTGGCATTGCAGGCCGCGCTCGTGCTCGGTGAATCGAAGTCGGCCGCGGCCGGCAAATCGCTCGCGCAAATCGCGACACGACCGGATCTGGATCAATGGATTGCCGACGCAGTGGCAAGTTCTGCGACCGCCCATGCCGCCGTGGTCGCCGACGCGATGATTCGGCAAGCGTCCGAGCACCCCGAACAGTTGACCGAGCAACGCATCGGATTGTTGGGGAGTGTCTTGGCGACAGCCAACCAGCAGGGAACGCCGATCGAATCCATTGTGGCGTCGCGTTTGGGTTCGCCCGACCTGGACTTTGAAACGCAGCTTCGCCTGGCCGAATGTTTTGTCACGGCGGTGGGGCAGTCTGACGCGAATCGTGCCGGATTGGCAAGCGTGTTGGGGCCTTTGCAGCAGCAAGCCGAGCGTGTGGCTGTCGACGTCGATCAGGCCGATTCGATGCGTTGTCGTGCGGTCAGTTTGATCGGTCTGAATCTCAACGCCGGCCAATCGGGGGCAGAGTTCTTGATGACGTTGCTCGATCCGGCAACCCCCGCTGCGGTCCAATGCGAAGCCATCACCGGACTGTTGCGGCAGGATGATTCGGAGACGTTCAACGCCGTGATCGGTCGTTGGCCGTCCTTTTCGATCGCTGTCCGGGACCATCTGGTTTCCCAGTTGCTCGCGCGGCGGCAACCGACCGAGCGGTTGCTCGAAGCACTTCAAGACAAACGGATCGGCACCAATGAGATCTCGTTGGCTGCACGCGAACAACTGCTCAAGTCCGGAAGTCGCTCGATGCGGGTGATGGCCCAGCAGCTTTTTCAGAGTGGTGGTTCAAAGCCGCGCGGCGAAATTGTCCGGGACTACCTGGCAGGGTTCTCGCCACGCGGGACGGGGGCTGAGGCCGCCGTGAGGCAAGAGCTCCAACGCGGACGCATGCTCTTTGAAAAACATTGCGGCGTGTGCCATTCGCCGGACCCTGGTGGTGTGGCGATCGGTGCGAGCCTGGAAAACCTGACCAATCGCAGCGATGCGGCGCTCGTCGAAGCGATTCTGGATCCGAATCGTGCCGTCGAACCGAAGTATCAAAGTTATGTGTTGCAAACCGACGAAGGACGCACGCTGGCCGGGGTGATCGAATCGGAGGTCGGTGGCAGTATGACGATCGCTCACGCCGACGGAAAACGGACCACCATTCGTCGCGATCAGATCGAGCGGATCAAGAGTACCGGCACGTCGCTGATGCCCGAGGGATTCGAAACAACGCTCAACGTCCAGGACCTGCAAGCGATTGTTCGGCACCTGCAGCGCTAGTGCTTTGCCCCACGACGACCTCGGAGAGGACGGCGTTCGTGCGTTCGTGCGTTCGCGTGCGAGGCACCCTGCGGGGCGTCCTCGGTCCTGTTTCGCTTCCCTGCTTACTTGCGATCTTTCGCCTTCAGCTGATCCAAATAGTCACAGCCTTTCCAGGTCAGCACGAGCGGCCCTTTGTCGGCAAGCGTGTCTTGTCCGAGTTCGATAAAGCCGGCGTCGGCAAGCAGGAACAAGTGCAACGTGATTTGCTCGCGTTCGTAGCCTTCGATTTGAATGGACCCTTTGAACAACCGCGCCCCATTGGCTTCGACAAAATCCAAAAGCTTGCGAACAAGCACCATGTCACGCTTCATCGTGAACGATTCCGTGGGAAGAGAGAACATTCAGCATCACGGTGCTGCGAATGCACCGGCGCAAGGTTGTATCCCGCCAGCGACCGGCGATCAATCGCCCCCATCTGCGGGCGCAGCTTTCTGTCGGTGCGGCATAAAAAAACCTCTGCGGAGGGGCAAGCCGCAGAGGCCATTGCGCCTACGGGAAATAAACTCCCGCAGGAACAGTTTCGTGCTGAATGATGCAAGCATTATCAGTCATGCTGTGCACATAAATCCATGCGAATTTTGAGCACAACTGAGTGAAATCCGTTCCCTTCGGGCGGTCGAGCGGTCCACAAACGAGGGGCTGGCCGCTAGAATAAGTCGGTTTTCGGGGCGAAATTGAAACACTGGGACACGAGGCGACCCGTCGTTTGCTGCCGTCCCCCTTTTCTGAGATTGTACCTGAGTCTGCGTTCCGCCGAGGCGGGTTCAAGACGAAGGTAGACGGAGGATTCAGGGCGTGTGCACGAAGCGGGCAGTCGCCGATCCACCTAGGAGCGATGTCGTGACCGAACCGACCGTGGTGATTGTCGATGATGATCAGGGATCGCTGCATTCACTGGCATTCTTGGTGGAGTCCATGAATCTGCGGGTGCAAACCTTCGATCGGCCGTCGGAGTTTTTGAACAAATTTGACCCTTCGATTCCCGGATGCCTGGTATTCGACGTCCGCATGCCGGGGATGAGTGGGTTGGAATTGCAGACGGAATTGTCGAAATGGGACTATGTCCCGCCGATCATCTTTGTTTCCGGCCACGGCGATATTCCGATGAGTGTGCGAGCCATCCGGGCCGGCGCGATCGATTTTTTGCAGAAGCCGGTCAAGGATCAAGTGTTGTTGGACCGGATCAACGAAGCGATTGAGATTGACAGGCGTGCCCGCGAATCTTCGCCGGTCAGCGACTCGTTTTCGCGGGCCGTGTCACGACTGACCAGTCGTGAGCGTGAAGTCATGGATCTGTTGGTCCAGGGGCGCTCGCTGAAGCAGATTTCCATCGAATTCGGCATCTCCTTCCAAACCGTCTCCAAACATCGCGCGCGTGTTCTAGAAAAATTGCAGGTTGGCAACGACGTTGAACTCGTGCGGCGGTGTCTCGGTTGCGACGAGCCTTGTGACTAGGGCGAGCTAGGATACGATGCGTTCAGGCCGACGCGCTTCAGCGTATCGAGTTCAGCGTATCGTCGCATCGCCACCACGTTGACGTGATCAATCCTCGCCGGCAATTCGCTCAAGCGTTTTCTCCGCCTGGGCGGATAAAAACGGATCGGGATCGACAAGCAATTGCTCCAGCCATTGGATGGATCGATGGTCGGCGAGATCGCGCGCCAGTGAGACGGCGGTTCGTCGCATCGCCAATTGATCCGGAGCCGTTTCGGTCGCTGCGTAGGCCAACAGCGGAATGGCACCTTCCGGCCCTAGGCGACGGATCTGAGCTTCGTTTAAGTGTGCGGCCTTGGTTCGCCCGATCGGCGCAAGCAATTCACCGACGACAGCGGTCAGTTCACGATCGATCGGATGACCGACCGCCAGCAGCGGCAGTTGCCAAACTTTGGCAATCGAGTGGGACGCCGGTTCGCGTGTCACATTTTGCTTTGCGTCAATGGCAACCGATTCTCCTGGGCTGACGGTGTACCTGTTCGATCCGACCATCATCTTCGCCGGCGCGTTCTTTAGTGAGTGGGAATCGCAGGCGGCGACTTGGGGCCCGATTCGACATTGAAACTCCGACGCACTTGGACATGCCATCGTTGCCGCCAGCGAGGAGGTTTCATCGTGGATCGCGAAGTCGACATTGATTTCGCGCTGCTCGGCGGCTCGGAACCATGCCTGCCCTTTGACCAGTTCGATTTTGGCGGCGTCATGCAAGACGACTTCGCCTGCTTCATTCAATCGGATCTTGCACTCGTCGGAGGTCTTCAATTCACACAGTACGGATGCAGCTGTTCTCACTCGTGAACCCTTTCACGCGTCCGCAGCTGTTGGAGATGGCCGATCGCGCGAACAAACGTCTCTTGAACGGCATCTTCGCTGTCACAGTCGCAAATCAGTCGAGCCTGACAGAAGGCATAGATCCGCCGATACCATTGTTGGACATCCAACCGGTCGTGTGCGGGCTCGTCGGTAGGATTCGGCAACGGCGTCGCCGAGTCGGCGTTTTCTTTCAATGCGTCGGGATCGTGCGAAAGGTGTTTGTCAACCAGACGGATCGGACGGTGCCGCGGACCGGCAAATTTTTTGAAAACTTTAAAAGCTTGTTTTTGCCGCCGAGTTCAACGTTTTCTCCGGTCTAGCGACTCTCTTCGTGCGACTGGTCGTTATCTCAGTTTACCTTCAGACCGGTGCATTCGATTCTACAGTGGAGCGGACTCATGCGTCAGATTCTTGTTTTCTCAGTTGTCGCCATTCTCCTTGTCGCGGTTGCGTCTCAGACGCATCGGCTGTCTGCCGAAGCGGATTCCGATCGCCGTTCGATTGCCGCACCAGCGATCCCCGATCTGACGGCCGAGCCGAACGATGACGGAGAGTTGATTGTCCACGAATGGGGGACCTTCACCACGTTTTCCGGCAGCGATGGCGTTTTCTTGGACTTTCGACCGTTGGCCGCCGAGCACAGTGACCTGCCAAATTATGTCCTTGATCGTGGCTGCTTTTCCCCCTTCGGATTCCTCAGCAAGAGTCGACTTTGGGGCCGAGTCCGCATGGAGACACCCGTCACGTATTTCTACACCGATCGCATTCGGACGGTGAATGTGCGTGTCGATTTTCCCGAGGGGTTGCTTACTGAGTTCTATCCGCCGGTTCAAACGATGCAGCCCGCGATCGACCAAGCGAACATCTTTGGCAAAGGGGAATCAATCGGAAAATCGAGCCTGGACTGGGGCCGCGTTGATTTGATCCCCCTCAAGCACTTGCTGCCCGACCTCGCCGGTACCGAGAGCGGGCGACAAATCGTCCCGGACATCGTGCAACGGTTGCTACCGCACGGTGCGAACGAACAACACTATGCCGAGGCACGTGCGACCGATTCGGCGCTGCTGCATGTCCGCGGCAGGACCGGCTTGAACAAGCCAGAAGCGGGGCATTTTGAAAAGTTCCTGTTCTATCGCGGTGTTGGAAAGTTTCAATTGCCGATTTCCGCCCGTTATCAAAATCAGTCGATCATATTGGTCAACGATTCAAATCGACCGATTCGCTCCGCCATCCTTATTGCGGTCGATGGCGATCAGGTGAAAGCGGAAAAACTGGCTCGGATCGACTCAGGTCAGTCCTTGCGTTTTGATCAAGTCCGACCAGTGACCGAAGACGCGTTGTCGGAAATGGTGCGCCGCACCTTGGTCGACGAAGGGCTGTATGAGAAAGAAGCAGCATCGATGGTCAAAACATGGCAACACTCTTGGTTCACCGAAAACGGCACACGGATCCTTTTCATCGTACCGCCGCCGATCACCGAGGAGTTGTTGCCGTTACACGTCACTCCGACACCCGACGAAACCCTCCGAGTCCTCGTCGGGCGGATGGAAGTCATGTCACCGCTGGCTGAACAACGCATGGTCGACGCTGTTGCCAAAAGTATCCGCGGTCGAGCGCAACATCACGCCGAACAAAAAGGAAACAAATCAAAGCCATGCTACCCGATGCCCAATGAAATCCGCGACTTCGGCCGCATGGCCGAACCGGCACTGGTGCGCGTTCGCCAGATCACCGGCGACCAAGAAATTCGCAACGAGGCAATGCTCATACTCAAACAGCTACAAGCCACCCCAGCCAACGAACCCCCGCGTCATCCCCACCCAGGGTCTGTCCCCGATCCACGCGGAGTCTGTCCCTGATCCACTGTGCTGCACCAACTACCGGAGTGCCATCGCTTGTCACTGGCTGACGCGATGTGCTGGCATTGGTAGGGTGTGTGTATCACTTCAACTTTGCCAAGTCGGCTCGCGTGTCCTCATAGGTTGCGTGGAACACCAGCGCCCGCGGGTCGGGATCCTTGCCCCAGATCTCACACGCCCGGGCGTAGATTTCCGGCCACCAGTTGCGATGCTGCGTCAGTCCTTGGTCGCGGTAGGTTTTCCAGTGGCTGAGCACTTTGGACCAGCAATCGTCGCCGTAATCGAGTGCCTCCTTGAGCGTCTGGTAGCGCGGCACGTACCAACGGCGACCGATCTGGGCGTGCAGGACTTCGTCGGCCCAATCGAAATCCTGGAACAAGGCCGACAGCGGATCGCGACTCTCGCGTGCGACTTCCCATTCATAACGTTTTCCGTTGCGGGGCATCAGATTTTGTTCGATGAAAAACAAAACGCCGTGGCGCTGGCGGGCGTCCAGCTGTAAATTTAGATTGCGCGACCAGGTGAAATTGATCGGGATGGTCCGCCAGTCGATCCCTAATGCCACAAAGCCGACTTCGCCCATCATCGCATGACGGGCTTCGTCCCACAGTTGCCGCGACATTTCCATGTGAAAGTCCCACGGTTCTTCATCACGCAACTCCACCAGGATGCTGGCCATCATTTCCGGAACGTCGATTTCCCGCAGACGTTTGTAATACATCATCAGCGTCTTGTCTTGCGGCGAAAACTGTTCGTCGTACAAGAAGACTTCGGGGTTAACGCCGGCGTTGTAGGGATCGCGAAACCGTTCGTCACGGCGCGGTTCTTTGTCGTATCGGTATGGTCGGGCACTGTGCCACGGGCTGGGCAGCGGATCGTCGGCGGCTTCGATTCCATCGAGCTGGCCGGCGGCCCGCAAGCAGAGTTGCAAGTGATCAATCCAAGGCTCGCGTTCATCACGCGAAGCATCGTCGTCCAAACAGCCGAGCGCGTCGACGCCGAATTCGACGACGTCGGTCAATTCGAACACGATCAGCTTGGCGACACGGACCGTCGGCGCGTCGGCCAGGGGATGGGCATCGGTTGCCAGACGATCGCAAGCCTGCAAGACGGCGGGCAACACAACGTCGTAAATCGCGGCCAACAAATCCGGCGTCGTCGGTGCGGCGATGACTTCGTCCATTAAACGTTCCAGCGCCGCATCCGGGACCTTTTCCAGTCCCAGCGGCGGTTCGCGCATTTCCGCGACACGCCGTCGGATCAAAGAGACCTGTTCGGCGCACAAGTAGGCGTGATGGCTGAACGCCGTCTTGAGTTCATAGATCGGCTGGGCGGTGATCTTGGCCGTCAATGTCTCGTGTAAACGCTTCAGCACGTAGTGCAGACGTTTCAGCCGCCGCAGACTTTGGTCCAGATCCCAGGCGGCATCGACCGCACGCGCCATCGAACAAAGCCCGGCAAGCGGAGGAATCCCGCGATAGGATTCGTATTCGTTTCGTTTCGTCATCGAACTTCTCCCACAATTTTCTTGGATTCTACCAACCCTGTCGTGGGAGAGGCTTTTGGCCTGTCATTCCCGCTGGGATTGAGTTGACGTCTCTAAAATCGCGATGGGAAAGGCGATTGGACAGGATGGAAGCCTGTCGCACCCGGATCGTGTATATTTTCGGTTCTACGAAAGCCATGCAAACGGCGTCCTCGATTCTTTTGTCCGCAAGTAATCATGCCTCGACCATCCGACCCCACCAGCCACCCCGTAGATGCCGCCCAGCCGCTTGAAGATCTGGACGATTGGGAGTCCGACCTGGTGCGACGCTATCCCGAACCGAACAAGCCCGCCGAGGAATTTCGCAATTACGGCGAGGACACCGAGCCGGGGGTTCGCGAATTCTATCGTCTGAATCATCGCTTCCAGACATTCGACTTTGTACAGAAGAAACGCGAGCAGTTCCTGCCGCTGCGGCATCGAAAGATGACGGTGTGGGAGGCGATGGAGTTTTTGAACCAGCTGGTCGACGAGAGTGATCCCGACACGGACCTGTCGCAGATCGAGCATTTGTTGCAGACGGCTGAATCGATTCGCGCCGACGGTCATCCGCGATGGTTCATCTTGACGGGCTTGATCCACGATCTCGGCAAAGTTTTGTGTCTGTTCGGCGAACCCCAATGGGCCGTCGTCGGCGACACGTTCCCGGTGGGATGTCGGTTTTCCGATCGCATCGTGTTTCCCGAATTCTTTGCCGACAACCCGGATTCAGACGACTCGCGCTACAACACCGAGTACGGCGTCTATTCACCGGGCATCGGGCTGGACAACGTGCATCTGTCCTGGGGGCACGACGAGTACTTGTACCACGTGGTGAAGGATCGCTTGCCCGACGAGGCGCTGGCGATCATTCGTTACCATTCGTTCTATCCGGGGCATCGCGAGTCCGCGTACGACCATTTAATGAACGATCATGACCGGCGGATGTTCCAATGGGTGCGAGCCTTTAACCCGTATGACCTGTATACCAAGAGCGATCGCCGTCCCGATGTTGATGCGTTGCGTCCTTACTATGAAGAACTGATTAAAGAGTTCTTGCCGGGCGTTCTTGATTGGTGACGCCGGAGTTCAATTCAGTATCTTTCGGGCCTGTCGTCTGCCCTCTCGTCGCCGACTCGCGGATGCAACGGCGTCGCGATCAGCTTGGCCCATTGAGTTTTTCCGTGCCCACCACCGTTTCCGACAACACTTCGGCCGAAACTTCTGCTGACAGCACGAATTCGCGACCACGTCTGTTGCTGGCCGCGGTTGCGGCGTTCAGCGTGTACTTTTGCATGTACGCGTTTCGTAAACCCTTTACCGCGGGGACGTTTGAGGATCAGCAGTATTGGGGGATGGGATTGAAATCGGTGTTGGTCATTTCCCAGTTGGCCGGCTACATGATTTCCAAGTTTGTCGGCATCAAAGTGGTTTCGGAGATGCGACGGGAACGGCGAGCCATCGCGATCCTGGGACTGATCCTGACGGCCGAGTTGGCGCTGGTCGGATTCGCCTACGCACCGCTGACTCTGAAGGCTCCGTTGTTGTTTTTCAACGGCTTTCCTTTGGGCATGGTGTTCGGGCTGGTGCTGGCTTACTTGGAAGGCCGAAAACAGACCGAGGCTTTGTCGGCGGCACTGTGTGCGAGTTTTATCATTTCATCCGGGGTGGTGAAGTCGGTCGGACGTTGGCTGGTTCAAGACTGGGGCGTCGATGAGTTTCAGATGCCGATGCTGGTCGGATTGATTTTCCTGGTTCCGTTGTTGGTGTCGGTTTGGTTGTTGCAATCAACGCCCCCGCCCGATCCGATGGATCGGCAGCATCGTAGCGAGCGAAACGCCATGACCGGCCGCGATCGCCGTCGCTTTTGGTTGGAGTACTGGCCGGGGCTGTCGCTGTTGATCTTTGTCTACGTGGGATTGACCGTCATCCGCACGGTCCGTGACGATTTTGCGGTCGAGATTTGGCGTGACCTGGGCGTCGACGAAACACCCTCGGTGTTCGCCCGCAGTGAAACGGTCGTCGCCGTCCTGGTCACGCTGTTCAACGCGTTTGCGGTTTGGATCCGGCACAACATGGCGGCGGTTCGAATCGTGACGTTGTTGATGTGCGCTGCGTTTTCGCTGGTCGGAGCGTCGGCGTTCCTGCAATCCGGCAGCCTGATTTCGCCGTTCGTGTTCATGGTCGCCTGTGGTGTGGGCATGTACGTTCCGTACGTGGCGTTTCACACGACGGTCTTTGAACGATTGGTCGCGGCGTCGCGGCACCCTGCCAATGTCGTGTTCTTGATGTACGTTGCCGATGCCATCGGATACTTGGGGTACGCGATCGTGTTGTCGATTCGAATGACCGCCGAGGCGCCGGGGGCTGTCTTGCCCTCGTTTCGGACGTTGTTGGTGATCACGAGCCTGATTTCTGTCGCGGCACTGTGCTTGTCGCTGCACTACTTCCGCACCGCGATGGAATCTGACGAGGCCAGCGAGGCGGATGCGACCGAAACAGCGCGGGCGGATCGGCAGCCTGACTCGGTCGAGGCGGGAGTCGGCAATGTTTGAAAATCAGCCATCGGGGGACTCCTCGGATCCGTCGCAAACGTGCACGGCGGCCGTTTTCCACGGGGCCGGCCGGCCGTTGCAACTGCAATCGTTCCCCCGCCCGGTCTTGCGGGCCGGCGAGGCCCTGGTGCGAGTCCGCTTGTGCACCATCTGTGGCAGCGACTTGCACACGCTGAAAGGATTGCGGATCGAGCCGACGCCCTCCATTTTGGCGCACGAGGTGGTCGGTGAAATCGTCGATCTCGCACAACCCGGACCGCGCGATCTGGATGGGAAACCGCTGCGCCGCGGCGACCGGGTCACCTGGTCGATCTGCGTCAGCTGTTTCGATTGTGACCGCTGCCGATCCGGGTTGCCACAAAAGTGTCGCCGACTCGTCAAATACGGGCACTCGGTCGCCGAGGGCCGCGAGGCTCTTAGCGGCGGATTGGCCGAGTACATGTTGCTGCGCCCCGGCACGGCGATCGCCACGTTGCCCCGTGGTGTCCCGGATGAAGTCGCCAGCCCGATCAATTGCGCCACATCAACCATCGCCGCCGCCTATCGCGCCGCGGGCGACGTCGACCGACAACGGGTCCTGATCTTCGGCGCGGGCATGCTGGGAATGACCGCCGTGGCGATGGGAAAGGAACTGGGGGCGACTCAAGTGGCGATTTGCGACGTTGATCAACAGCGAATGACGTTGGCCGAACGTTTCGGCGCGAGCGACACGCTGACGGTTGATTCGATCGCGTCACGGAATGCGTCCTTTGACGTCATCTTGGAATGTTCCGGCGCCCCCGAGGCGATTGAAGCGTCGTGTCAGCTTGGCGATGTCGGTGCACGCGTCATCTTGGTCGGATCGGTGATGGAGTCCCGGCCGGTACAGTTGGATCCGACGACCATCGTCCGAAAGTGGATGTCGATCGCGGGAGTCCACAATTATGCACCGATGGATCTACGCAACGCCGTCGACTTTATCGCTCGCAGTCACCACCGGTATCCGTTTTCCGAACTCGTCGCCAAAACATTCGACCTGTCGGACGTCAACGCGGCGATCGATCATTCCCTTGAACATCGACCGATCCGAGTTGCGGTGCGACCGGGAGCATCAACGCCGTGGTAACCACACGAGAAATCATTGATCTGTTCGTCCGCAAGGGGGATTCGGAGTATGGCGGCGAAGCGGTCACGCAGCGCGAGCACGCCTTGCAAGCCGCTTTCTTGGCCTTGCAAGCCGACGCCAAACCGACGCTGATCGTCGCGGCGCTGTTGCACGACGTCGGTCACCTGCTTCACGACCTGCCCGACGACGCGCCGGATGCGGGAGTCGACGACCATCATGAGTCCTCCGGTTACCACTTTCTGCGGCCTCGGTTTCCCGCTGCGGTCACCGAACCGGTTCGGATGCACGTCGCCGCTAAACGCTACCTCTGTGCCGTCGACCCAGATTACAGGGATAGCCTGAGCGAACCGTCGCGCATCAGCCTGGAATTGCAGGGCGGACCGATGACGGCGGAGGAAGCGGAGCACTTTATCGGTCAACCGTTTGCCGAGGACGCGGTTCGATTGAGACAGTGGGACGACGAAGCCAAGGTCGCCGGCCTAAAGACACCGCCGCTGGAACGGTTCGCGGAGTTTCTGGATCAGGTTTTGGCGTCCGAGACACGGTCGTAGCACGTGGATTCGACGAACGCTTCTCGCCGGCATGGGATGCCAGCACGTGGCGTCAGCCAGTGGCGTCAGCCAGTGGCGTCAGCCAGTGGCGGGCGTTGGTGGTGGGGTGACCCTGGGCCGCTCGCTGACGCGTCCCGCTGGCATGGGATACGGCCACGTGGCGTCAGCCAGTGATGCGAGTCGGATGCACGGTAGAATGTTGAACATTTGCCGTTTTCGCCGCACCTCTTTGACGGTTCCGGGCTCTGATCCTGCATGGACCATGACTTCATTGACGCATCGAAGATGCGTCCAGGCCGAGGAATCGTTCGATGAGTGACCGCAGTCGTCTAAAAAGGCCGCTTCTGTACCTGTTGATCGGTTCGGTTTGTTTGAGTGCGTTGTTAGGAATCGTGTTGGTGCTGCGGGGGAATTGGGGCTGGTTAGAAGTCCGCGTGATTCTGACCACGGTGATCTTTGCCGTGGCCAGCGTGTGCGGCCTTGCGTGCGACCTTTCGCGAACGCCCTCGGGATTGAACCTGTTTCCCAAAGCCGGACTGGCTTTGACGGCGATCACCACCGGCCTGTTGCTTTTCGGAATCTGGGTGGAGGTCGATTCGGAAGCTTATTGGAAGACGACCACCGTGTTGATCTCGTTCGGCGTGGCAACCGTGCACCTCTCGCTGTTATCGATCGCTAAATTGGCGGGACGCTTTCGCTGGGTGTCGTTCGTCGCAACGCAGATCATTTACGGGCTGGCGATTCTGGTCGCGGCGATCATTTTGTTCGAGATCCATTCCGAACTGTTGTGGCGATTCCTTGCCGCCCACTCGATTGTCGTCGCCGCCGTTTCGATCGTGATCCCGATCCTGCACCGGATCAGCAAGACCGACTCCAATCCAGAAGCGTTGTTGATGCCGGTCGAAGCGAGAAACGTCGCGGCGATTGACCAGCAGATCGCACAGTTGGAAGAACGCCTTGCACAGCTGCGAACACTCCGCGAGCAACTCGTCGCCGGGACGCCGCGGTAGCGGGATGTCCGGAAAAAGGTGTGCGTTGAAGCCGTATCCGCCTCTGGCTGCGTGGCCTTGCGTGGCAGGAGCCACATCGGAAACGCGTTCCAAGGCGGGGAACGAGGCAAGGTCAATTGCCCACGGATGGCAGCGCGAACCCACGGATGTGATGCGGCCTGGGATCCGTGGGTTCGCGCTCCCATCCGTGGGCTTTTTCGGTTTCCCCAGACATCCTGCCCGAACGCCCCACTTCAAAGAGAGCTTCGTGCCAAGGGGAGTGAATCGCATGAACGTCTTCTATCTCAGACGTTAGTAGCCGCGCGAACTCTGCCAGGGAAGGTTTCGAAAGTATCCCTGGACACCGAGACCGCCGAAGACGTGTTAAGATGCTGCTCCCACCCTCCCTCCATTCCATCGGACTTTCGTCATGAGTGTCGTTCTCGCCTTTGACCAGGGAACCACCAGTTCGCGTGCGATCGCGTTCGAGCAATCCGGCGCCGTGTTGGGTGTTGCCCAGCGCGAATTCAAGCAACACTACCCCCAACCCGGTTGGGTCGAGCACGATGCTGACGAGATTTGGCAATCGCAGCTGGCCGTCGCGCAAGAAGTGATCGCGTCGTGTGGCCTGTCGGCGGCGGACATCGCGGCGATCGGGATCACCAACCAACGCGAAACGACGTTGTTGTGGGACCGATCGACGGGCGAGCCGATTCACCATGCGATCGTCTGGCAAGATCGGCGGACGTCGCAGTTCTGTGACACGTTGCGCGGTGGCGGTCACGGGGAATTGGTTCAATCCAAGACCGGGCTGCTGATCGATCCGTATTTTTCGGCGACCAAGATTCGTTGGTTGTTGGACCATGTGCCGGACGCCCGGCGGCGTGCCGAAGCGGGCGAACTTGCCTTCGGCACGATGGACAGCTGGCTGATCTGGAAGCTGACCGGCGGTCGGGTTCATGTCACCGATGTCACCAATGCCTCGCGCACCATGTTGTTGGATCTTCGGACCGGCACGTGGGACAACGAATTGTTGTCGCTGCTGGAAATTCCGGCGTCGATCCTGCCGGACGTCCAGCCGTCCAGCCATGTTTACGGCGAGACGGAATCGGGGTTGTTCGGCGCTCCGATCAAGATTGCCGGGGCCGCCGGGGACCAGCAATCCGCGCTGTTCGGGCAAAACTGCACGCATCACGGCATGGCGAAGAACACCTATGGGACCGGATGTTTCATGTTGATGAACATCGGCGACCAGCCGTTGATGTCCAAGCATCAATTGTTGACCTCGATCGCCGCCAGTGCGGCTTCGGGCGACGGATCGCCGAAACGCAACTATGCACTCGAAGGCAGCGTGTTTGTTGCCGGGGCTGCGGTGCAGTGGTTGCGTGACGGATTGGGGATCATCGAGTCGTCTTCGGAGATCGAGGCGCTTGCCAAAAGCGTCCCCGACAGCGACGGCGTGTACGTCGTGCCGGCGATGGCGGGACTGGGGGCTCCGCATTGGGATTCCTATGCCCGCGGGACCATCGTCGGGCTCACGCGCGGTTCCAATCGCGGACACATCGCGCGGGCGACCCTGGAGGGAATCGCCCACCAGGTCGCCGATGTTCTGGACGTCATGCAGCAAGACTCCGGGATTTCGATCAAGGAGCTGCGTGTTGACGGCGGCGCCTCGGCCAACGATTTGTTGATGCAGTTCCAAGCCGATATCATGAAAACCCCGGTCGTGCGTCCGCAGATGACCGAGACGACTTCGATGGGGGCGGCCTTTCTGGCCGGTCTGGCCGTCGGCTTCTGGAAAGACCTGGATCAGATCGCGTCGATCTGGAAAACCGAACGGGTCTTCCAGCCCGAAATGTCGGACGCGGAAGTGGCACTGCGCCGTGAACGTTGGGCCGAGGCATTGCAGCGATCGAGAGCATGGGAACAGGGAACAACGTGATGACGCGACTGGATCGGGGCGAATCACTCGCCAGAATCCGAGACCGCAAGGGCCCCTGGGACGTTGCCATCATCGGCGGCGGTGCGACGGGCGTTGCGGTCGCACTCGATGCGGCCAGCCGTGGTCTGGACGTCGTGTTGCTGGAACGGTTCGACTTCGGCAGCGGGACGTCCAGCCGAAGCACCAAATTGGTGCACGGAGGCGTCCGTTATCTGAAGCAGGGCAACGTGACGCTGGTCCACGATGCCTTGCGCGAACGGCAATTGCTGTTGGACAATGCTCCCCATCTGGTTCACGACCAAACCTTTCTGATTCCCTGTCGCAGCCTTTGGCAGTGGTTCTTTTACGGCGTGGGACTAAAACTGTATGACTTGCTGGCCACACGAAACAGCTTCGGCCGCTCGCGTTGCGTCACCGCTCGGCGAGCGTTGGAATTGATCCCGGCGATGCAAGGAGAGCGTTTGCGCGGCGCGGTGCTGTATCATGACGGCCAATTCGATGACGCGCGATTGTTGATCGACATGGCTCGGACCGCGGCGATCCAAGGAGCGACGCTGGTCAATCACATGCCCTGCAGCGGCATCGTGAAAGGTGATCGGGGGTTGGTTTCCGGTGTCACCGCGATCGATGAAGAATCCGGTGAAACGTTCGAGATCCCCGCCAGAACGGTCATCAACGCCGCCGGCCCGTTTTGCGATGCCGTGCGATCGCTCGACGATGCGGATTGCGAACCGATGGTGGCGGCCAGCCAAGGGGTTCACCTGGTCTTGCCCAAGGAACTTTACCCCGGCGACACGGCGATGATCGTTCCGAAAACGTCCGACGGACGCGTGATCTTCGTCGTCCCGTGGCACGACCATGCACTCGTCGGGACGACCGATACCGCGATCGACCAGGCCGTCGCCGAACCGTCGCCTCAACCCCAAGAGATTCAGTTCCTGTTGGACACCGCGGCGGAGTATTTGTCGCGGCCTCCGACGATCGACGATGTGCTGAGCGTGTTCACCGGGATCCGGCCACTGGTCAAAGGGGATAAATCGTCACGCACCGCGTCGCTCTCACGCGACCACGTGATTCGGCTTGCGCCGTCCAAGCTGATCACCATCACCGGCGGAAAATGGACGACAGTGCGGAAGATGGCCGAAGACGGTGTCGATAAGGCGATCGAAACCGGCTCACTGGATGCCGGGGCGTGTGCGACCAAATCGTTGCACATCGAGGAACCCGATCAGACGGAACTTAACCAACTGGAAGCCGACCATCCGGACTTGGCACAACCGGTCCACCCGTCCCTGCCACTGCGGCGTTCACAGGTCGTCTGGTTCGTCCGCAATGAAATGGCCCGAACCATCGAAGACGTGCTCGCACGACGGACCCGCCTGCTGTTTCTCAATTCTCGGCTGGCGTTGGAAGCGGCACCCGCGGTCGCCGAAGTCATGGCCGGCGAATTGGGGACCGACTCTACCTGGTGCGACGAACAAGTCACGGCGTTTCAGACGACGGTACAGCATTACTCACCGAAGTAGCGACGCTCGCCAGAGCGTGGTCCCCTTTCCGCGCCCACAAGATCACGCACACGCCACGTCGAATGCCAACGTTGTCGGTCCCCGGTCACCCCGCGGACCTGGCCGACGATTCACGGCGTGCCACAGGAAATGGTATTCTGTCTGCACCCGACAGACAGTGATTCCCCCATCTCCATGTATTCACAGAGACAGATCGGCAAATGAAAGTTGGCGTGCCCAAAGAGGTCTATCCCGGTGAATGTCGCGTGGCGGCGACCCCCGAAACCGCGCGACGATTGATCGGCAAACTGGGGTTTGAGGTCGTCGTCGAAACCGGCGCAGGCGATGCAGCCAGTTTTCACAACGAAAGTTATCGTGACGCCGGATGCACCATCGCCGATGATCCCACAGAAATCTGGCGAGACGCGGATGTTGTGTTGAAAGTCCGCAACCCGCAGGATCATGAAGTCGAACGATTGCGTGAGGGCCAGGTATTGATTTGTTTCCTGGCTCCGGCTCAAAACGAAACGCTGCTACAGAAGATCGCCGATCGCAACGCAACGGCGCTGGCCGTCGAGGCGGTTCCGCGGATCAGCCGGGCGCAGAAACTGGATGCGTTGAGTTCGATGGCCAACATCGCCGGGTACCGAGCGGTCGTCGAAGCCGCCGGATTGTTCGGACGTTTCTTTACCGGCCAGATCACCGCGGCGGGTAAAGTGCCCCCGGCCAAGGTACTGGTGATCGGGGCCGGAGTCGCGGGGTTGGCCGCGATCGGGACCGCACGGGGACTGGGGGCCGTCGTCCGCGCCTTTGACGTTCGCCCCGAGGTCGCCGACCAGGTCAAAAGCATGGGTGCCGAATTCTTGATGTTGGAATTCGAAGGCGACCAGCAGGGCGGGACGTCGGGCGGCTATGCCAAAACGATGAGCAAGGAGTTCATCGATGCCGAGATGGCGTTGTTTGCCGCTCAAGCCAAGGAGGTGGACATCATCATCACGACCGCCCTGATCCCCGGCAAACCGGCGCCGAAGTTGATCACGCGCGAAATGCTGCGGTCGATGCGGCGGGGCAGCGTGGTCGTCGATTTGGCCGCCGAGCAGGGTGGCAACTGTGAAGCGACGGTGCCCGACGAAGTTGTCCAGTTCGAAGGCGTTCACGTCGTCGGTTACCGCGACCTGACCAGCCGATTGGCACACACGTCCAGCCAACTTTACGGGACCAACCTGTATCATTTGCTGGACGAAATGGGCGGGGCCGAGCAGTTTGACGTCGACATGGAAGACGACGTGGTGCGCAGCGCGACCGTTGTCAAAGACGGACGTGTGACCTGGCCCCCGCCTCCGGTCGCGGTCTCCGCGACGCCGAAGGAAAAGGTCGTCGAGTCGGCCGCGCCCTCGGCCGTGGTGGAGAAAAAGATCGGGGTGTTCGACATCTCGCTGATGGTCATCGCGGCGCTGTTGTTGGTCGGCGTCGCCATGACCCGGGACCAAGGATTCATCACCGACTTCACCGTGTTCTTGCTTTCCTGCTTGATCGGCTGGCAAGTCATTTGGAACGTGACGGCCTCGCTGCACGCACCGCTGATGAGCGTGACCAACGCGATCAGCGGCATCATCATCGTCGGCGGGATGATTCAGGTCGGGGCAACTGACCCGGTCGCAGCTTGGTTGGGGGCGCTGGCAATCTTCGTTGCAACGTTGAACATCGCCGGCGGATTTCTGATCACGCACCGGATGCTCGGCCTGTTTCGAAAGTGACGCGTTGTCCCCACGAAACGCCGACTCTTTTCAATGTCTTTCTGATACGCTGCCCTCGAACGTGAAACACATGTCGCTCTTGAACCCGTTGCCGATCGCATCGGAAATGCTTCCCCTGAACCAGTCCCTGGCGACGGTCGCCTACCTCGTCGCCGCAGTGCTGTTCATCCTTTCGCTGGCCGGGCTGTCGCACCAAACGAGTGCGAAACGTGGAAACCTGTTGGGGA
Source organism: Stieleria mannarensis (assembly GCF_014154935.1). Lineage (GTDB taxonomy): Bacteria > Planctomycetota > Planctomycetia > Pirellulales > Pirellulaceae > Stieleria > Stieleria mannarensis. The sequence goes on along the minus strand of NZ_JACEHH010000032.1, from coordinate 52,406 downwards.
TTGTCGGCATGCTGTTGGCGGTCGGTGCGACCGTCATCGGGGTGATGGGCGGTGGGCGTCTGATGATGGCGGCTGCGATCGTCCCCGCGGTGTTGATCGGCGCGCGGTTGGCGGCACGGTTGTCGATGGACCATCTGCCCCAGCTGGTTGCGATTCTGCACAGCTTTGTGGGGCTGGCGGCGGTGTTGGTCGGACTGTCCAGCCATATCGATCCCGGGATCAATGTTCCCGCAGGCGAGATGTTGATTCACAAAATCGAAATCTACGTCGGTGTCTTCATCGGTGCGCTGACCTTCACCGGTTCGATCGTCGCGTTTTTGAAGCTGGCGGAGTTGATCGGCGGCCGGGCGCTGACGCTGCCCGGCCGTCACGTGATCAACGTGTTGTTGCTCGTGGCCTGTGTCGGCTTGGGGATTTGGTACTGCCGCGTCGATGACGTCGCCGCGATCACGCCGCTATTGATCATGACCGCGATTTCGTCGTTGATCGGGGTTCACATGGTGATGGCGATCGGCGGTGCGGACATGCCGGTCGTCGTTTCGATGCTGAACTCCTATTCCGGTTGGGCCGCCGCGGCCGCCGGATTCATGCTGAAAAACCACCTGCTGATTGTCACCGGTGCGTTGGTCGGCAGCTCCGGCGCGATTCTGTCGTACATCATGTGTGCGGCGATGAACCGAAGTTTTTTGAGCGTGATCCTGGGCGGGTTCGGTACCGGATCCGGTGGCGCGGCGGCGGTCGTGGAAGGAACCACCAAAGAGTTCAGCGTCGAGGACACCATCGCGATGCTGGAGGAAGCGCAAAGCATCGTGATCGTGCCCGGCTACGGCATGGCGGTCGCTCAAGCACAACATTCGTTGGCCGAAGTCGTTCGCACGCTGCTAAAACGTAACAAAGAAGTCCGATTCGCCATCCACCCGGTCGCCGGGCGTTTGCCGGGACACATGAACGTGTTGCTGGCCGAAGCCAACGTGCCCTATGACATCGTGTTGGAGATGGACGAGATCAACGAAGACATGTCCGACACCGACGCGATTCTGGTGATCGGGGCCAACGACATCGTCAATCCGGCCGCACTGGACGACCCCAACAGCCCGATCGCGGGCATGCCGGTCATCGAAGTTTGGACCGCCAAGACCTGTGTGGTCATGAAGCGCGGCATGGCGACCGGATACGCCGGAGTGGGAAATCCGTTATTCTTTAAGGACAACACCTACATGCTGTTCGGTGACGCCAAGCAAAACATCGACGCAATCCTGAAGGGCCTGCAGCGATAACCATCGGGTATGAGTGTTGGTGTCTAGCCTTTCGGCGATCACGTTTCGATGGACGAGTGGTCCTTTCGGGCCGTCGTCTGTCAGACTTAACGCGACGACCTAGAAAGGACGCGTACATCCATTTACAGATTGCGGCTTACTCAATCGGGCGGATCAAATGAACGCAGCTATCAAGAACTTCGCCTTAGCCATCACCTTCTCCCTGCTCACGTCCACAACCTCTGCCCACGCTGAAGCCTCAACGACCCAGCTGCGCCAACAAACGCGGAAACAACTGCGACTGGAAGCGACGGCAACACCGGGGCTAGCCAAAGACGATGCGGCCGCGGCGCTGTGCGACCTGTATGTCGTTTTGCGTAGTGACCCGCGCTATGGGACGAGCAACATGCTCCAGGGCGACGCGGTAAAAGTACGCAAACGCTTGATGACCATTGCACGCCGGCGCCAGATTCAACTCGGTCGCGAGGGGATTGCCCGTCCGGCCGCACTGTCACTGCAAGTGGATTCGGCGATCCGAGCGGCGCTTGCAGACCAGGAACTTGCAGACCAGAACACTGGAACGCCGGAGCGGAGCGAAGTTCGAACGGTCAACCCAGTCGCAGGCGGTGGAGCTGCCGCCGGAGCGGGATGGCAGCTCGTGGAGTTGATTGAACGGATCGTGGCACCGGACTTCTGGGAATCGCGAGGAGGCGTCGGGTCAATTCAGTACTTTGCCATGCGACGTGTCTTGGTCGTGCGAGCGACGAGCGACGTCCATCAGCAAGTCAAAGACCTGTTGACGGCACTGCGGTAAAACGTGGCCGATCAAAAAATGCTTGACAGACGCTTCGCCGACCGCCAGACTGCACCCAAGTGTTAAAAAATTCTTGTCGAAGGTGTGCAGCGGAGGGAGTGCGATGGGGGCGGATCAACTCAGTCGTCGCGAGCGGGAAATCGTCGACATTTTATACGCCAAGGAAGAAGCGACCGCGGCCGAGGTGCGTTTGGCGATGACGGGCGAGCCGTCCGATGCGACGGTCCGGACCTTGCTGCGGATCCTGGGCGAGAAGGGGTTTGTCAAACATCGTCGCAATGGACGGCAGTTTCGTTATCGCCCGGTTCAGCCCAAACGGCGGGCCGGGAAACAGGCGTTTCGGCACGTCCTGGACGTCTTCTTCGGCGGGTCGGTCGAAGAGGCATTGGCGTCGCATTTTTCGGATCCCAAAACCCAGCTGGATGAAGACCAATTGGCCCGGCTGCGTGAATTGATCTCCGAAGCGGAACGGAGGGAATCACGATGAGTGGTTGGATCTGGCAATGGATCGATTTCGGACTGGCACATCCCGAGATATCAAAACTCTGCGCCGGCATCACGCATGCCGCGGTGATCGTCTTCGTGGCGTGGGGGATCGAACGGATCACACGGCATCGCCCAGCGAGCTTTCGGCACAGCATTTGGGCCTGTACGTTTTGTGCCCTTGCGTTACTTGTGGTTCCAACATTGACCTCGTTCCCGCTGCGGATTCCGATCCGCATGTCGCGAGTGACTGCCCCGGTCGAATCCACCAACGTCGTCGGTGGCGATGAAACGATGGATCCCGCGTCGGAGTCCGCAACCGCGACGATGGACGGGATCGTTGACGACACGGCGTTGGAAGCGTCTGGCGTCGAGGCACCTGCAGTGGCCGTTGCTCCCGAAATGAAGGCTGCTTCGACACAGCGCTCGCCTCCCGCGATGGCCTCCCCTCCGGCACGATCACGGTTCAGCTGGGCTTCGATCGGCATTTCGATCTACGCCTTGGGAGTTGCATTGTGGCTGGCCAGGGTTCTGCGGAGTTGGGTGCGGTTGAGAAAGATCGCAAGAGAGGCGCGCCTGTTTCCCGTCGCCCATGCGGAACTTGTCCAAACATGCATGTCGCGAATCGGGTTGGAGCAAAAGCCTGATTGCCGGGTTTCATCGGCTATCTCGTCGCCGTTGACGTTCGGCGTGATTCATCCCGTGATCCTGGTTCCGCCGCAGTTCGAAACGTTCACCGCCGACCAACGGCGTCATTGTCTGTTGCACGAAATGGCACATGTGGTCCGGCGCGATGCCTGGTGGAATTGGGTCGCCGAAATCACAACAGCGGTGTACTGGTTCCATCCGAGTGTTCACGGGGCGCGAATCAAGTTGCGCCGTGCTCGGGAAGACGCTGCGGACGATGCGGTGATGCGAACGGGTGAACGCCCCGCATCGTACTCACGCAGTTTGCTGGAAATCTCGCAGCAGATCGCTGGGAAAATCGCCAACCCGAGTGTGGCGATTCATTCGGGAACGGATCTGGAGCAACGGATCCGCCGAATCGTGGCGCCGACGCTGCGATTGGAGCAACAACCACGCTGGGGCGTGGCATTGCTTGCGGTCGGATTTGTGTTCATCGCGTTGATCAGTTTCAGCGTTGAAAGCGTCGTGGCACAGAAGCCGCCGATGCCGGATCGACCAGTAGAGACCGGCCGCACGGCCACGTTAGAGAACCCGGCCACGCCAGAGAACCCGGCCACGCCAGAGAAATCGGCCACGCCAGAGAAGTTGACTGCCGCGTCGACCGCAGTCGATCCGACGGAGAACGAATCTGGATCTGCAAACGAAGCGGGCCTGTTTGATCAGTTTCGTACGGTCGAGTTGCTCCAACCAAAACCGGAGGGGACTAAACGGATCGAGATCCTGTTCCAAGGTCGGGTGGTCGATGATGCGGGACCTGTCGCCGGGGCCGTCGTGCTGATCCGAGAATTCTATCCGTCTCCGGGAGCCAATGGCAACAACATCACTCCGCCGATCGTGGCCCGCACGACGACCGATTCCGACGGCCGGTATCAGGTCGACGGTGTTCCTGTCGTTCGGTTGAAGTCCCTCGTCCGCGCGCGCTGGGAAATTTTGGTGGCCGATCGCGACGGACGGCTTGGCTTGGGCGGCTACGCACTGACTTCCTTCACGCTCCGTCAACCAAAGCCATGGACCGCATCGACCGACATTCGATTGCCGGGGCCTGAAACGATTGCCGGACGAGTCGTTGCGCCGGATGGGACCGCACTGGCTGAGGTCCGTGTTGCGGTCAAAGAGATCCGAGTCCCGGAATGCGTGCCCGGTGATGCCGGACCGTTCACGAATTCTGAACGAGTCGATTCGCCTAAACGAACACATCGTTTTTCCTTTCCCAGCGAACAACTTCATTGGACGACGACCACCGCCAGCGACGGGCGGTTTGGTTTTCAAGTGCCGAGCAGCGCATCAATCGTCGTGGGATTGAAACGCAAGGAATACTTCCCGCGACTGGCTCGACTGAACGCAGCCGACAGCCCCCCAAATCCCAGCCCGTCCCGGGGCTTGATGGAATTTCGGTCACCGGCGACGATCCCCTTGCGGCGACTGCTTGCGATTCCGCTGACGATTCGTGATCCTGACGGCGATCCGGTGAATGAGTTCAGCTTGGTCGCGCTGCCCGCCGAAGGGAACGCGCCGACGCGACGAATGCAAGTCACCCCCGACGGAACCCTTCGTACGACCGCCGAGTTCCTGAAATCGGTCGCCGGGCCGGACGGTCGGGTCAGGTTTGTCGCCAGGTTCCCGTTCGAGTCCGGGCTCGTGCACTTGGCCCAATCGGTACCGGTAGCAACCGTCATCACCGGCAAAAACCTGCAGTGGGTCGCGCGGCGTGGACGCCGGGCGTCAGGCCGAGTCACGACGTCCGACGACGGCGCGGGGATCGCCCGAGTGGAAGTGTGTTGGCATCAACAACTCGATCGGATCGAACCATCCCCGCTACGTTGTCAGACCGACCGGCAGGGCCGATGGGAGATGGTCGTCCCTCAGGAACCCGGATTCCTTTCCGCAACCGGCAGCATCGCCGGGATGGATCTGTTGACCACTGATGCGTTTAACGAGTTTGCGTCGCCAACACCACGGTTGACCCGGCGTATTCCGCCAGGGGCCGCGGGATCCACCTTGGCCGTCCCCGATTTTTCGGTCGATCGGATTCCGTCCCGCATCGTGACGGTCGTCGACAGTTCCGGTGCGGCGGTCCCAGGCGTCTGGGTCCACGCGGAATATGTCAGAACCATCAAGCAGGACGGCAAAGTCTATCATTTGCCCCAGCCGTTGGCTCAATCCGAGCAAACCGATGCCAGCGGCCGGTGCACGCTGGTGCTCAATCAATCGCAATGGCACCACGGTTCGATTTCGGCGATGCACTACGACGACGAAGCCACGACGTCGAGTTTCGATTACATCGCGGCGAACAAGAAAATCACTCCCGATCCCGGGGCACCGATCACGCTGGTGCTACGTGAACCCTGGATCGTGACCGGTCGTGTAATGATCGACGGCCAACCGGCGCGAGGGTTGCAGATCGGGTTGACGACGCGGATGATCAATTCCAACGATTTCGGACTTTTTAGGACCGACACGGTGCCGATCGACGAAAACGGCGATTTTGAACTCAAAGGCATCGTGGGACCGGAGTACTCCGTGGCCGTTCGAAAGGATTCCGACGAAGCCCCGACCTACTTCTATTGGCAAACGCCGATCGCCGAAGTCGCTCCGGGGCGTTACTCCGTCGGCACCCTCTCCATCACCAGCGACCAACTCAAAACGCACCAACAACTGTACGACGAACGTTATCGCGGCGTGTCACCGAACCCGGGTGCCAACGAGTAGCTGGATGACGTTTGCATGACGTCGCTACACTCGCAAGAGTGTGGTAAACCATAGCCTTCAAGCATTTCGCTCTTCCCGACAACCAAGCGACCAAGCTCAAACGCACGCCCGATCACAACGACGGAACACGCGATGACCGAACCAGAATCGACGCCCGAGCCCGAAGGCCCCTCCAAAGAAGAACTCCGTTTGGCGATGAAAGCGTTTCGCAAACGGCTGAAATTAATGCAGTTGGACGAGGAATCCACGCTCGGCCACGGCCCGATGTCGTCGGGGCGCAAATCCAGCATCGCCGCGATCCGGCCGCCGGACCAGTTTCCCAAGGCGGTTTGGCAAGAACTCGCCCGCCAAGGCAAAATTCGTCACGACGGCGGAGGGCTGTACGCGATCACCGAAACCTGAATGTCACTTCGCCAGAAGATCGCCGGGAAACGTCTCCGCGTTGGGAAATCCGACCCGCCACTTGGCATCGATCGTCGCTTGTCCCGCGAAATCGGATGCATCCAAAAAGGCGGCCGGAGACTGCTTGATTTTCCCCTCGGTGTCCATGTAGGCCTTGATCAAATACTCTCCCGCGGCCAGCGGGAACGATTCGTCGTTGCCGTCGTACCCTGAATCCAGATTGGACGCGATCAATAACAACGCGCCGTTGACCATGCCCCTGGGGGTGACGACCGATTGCGTGAACGCGACGGGATCGGGCGACCATTGTCCGGTCGAATCTTTGCGATGGACGAACAACTGGACGACCGTCCCCGGTTTCCAATCCGGCGGTGTCCCTTTGACGCGCAAGATCCGCTGGGTCGCGATCCAATTGTCCGCCGGCAACTGATCGGCGGTCAAATAGTGATCGCCGACGATTGCGGCATAATCTTCCAACCAGGCAACGATCAATTTGTACGAATGGTCGTCGACGTGCATCTTGATCCCTCCCATATGGAAAACCGGACCGGAGGAAGACGGCTTGGCGAGGGTTCCGTCGTCTTGCTTGGGTGGCAACTTCGACGTCGGCTTGAGCACCAACAGGCTCTTTCCCGGATCACGCAGATTGATCAGCGGAAAGTTTTTGCCGGTTTGCTTGCGGCTGCTGGCGACCAGGGTCGCGAGCGTCGCTTCCGGCGTTTCCCGGAACAGATTCATTCGCGCCCCGTACGTCTTCACGTACTCCCGGTGACGCTCGGCAGGCTTCTCGTGTTTGGGATTGCCCCGATCGATCTCGTCGGGCGTGTGACAGGGAAAGCACCGCATGCGTTGTGACCAGACGTTGCGTGTGAACGCCTCCAGCACGCGACTCCTTCGGGCGTGGCGAATGACCTCCAGCGGCTTCGCCGGACCGATCGACGAATCTTGCTCGGGGGCCGACCGCGACAGCAAGTCTTGGTCGTTGCAACAGGCCGTGATCCATGCCGAAAATGCGTCGTATTCAGCGCGACGCGTCTTTGCATGGATCCGTTTGGCCAGCGGATCGGCGTCCTTGTCACCCATCCGAATCAGCGTCAAGATTTTCGATTTGTCAGGGGAATCAACGTCAACCAACCCCGCATCACGCAGTGCCACGAAGGTGTCGATGTGGGATGGCAGGATGTAATCCTTCAAGTCGACCGACGACAAGTGGCACTGCACACAGCTCGACGGGTTGGGCGAACGAAAGATCGGCATGATCCGTTCTTCGAACACCTGCATCGCCGCTGTCGACTCCGATTCCTCGGCCACCGCGGTCGTGACGCCCAAGCCCACGATCACGATGACAGGCCCGAGACAGTGAGACGAGAAACGCCAATCGATCGATGGATGTGCCATGATTCCACTCCGGTTTCGTGGTGAACGTGACTTGGCCAGCATTCGTATTCCGTCGCAACCTGGTTTTCGGGAAGCGGGCGAGGTGACGAGTCCATCCCTCTGGTGAACTGCGAGGGCTCCTCACCTCGCCCACCCCGGCCTACCCGAAAAGGAAGGCGACACGAATCATAGTGTAACGTCGGTGTCAGTGTAGAACCGCTGTCCCAGCTGTTCTCCGTGGCCGCATCGCGGACACCCGCAAACCCCTGTCAGCCGAAACGGCTGACAGGGGACAAGCGAGAAGGACGATCGCACCGGTTCGCAGCGTGGGGTCCGAGAAGCTTACGGAGAAGCTGCATTCCAGCATCTGCGTCGCGTCAATGGTTCGATTCACGACGTTCGCAGACGTTCCAAGCCATCGAGAATCAGGTCCAGACCGAGCGTGAGGTCGTGCAATCCGTTGTGGTGGCCGGCGATCACTGCTTGGGACATGCCATGGAGGTACGGGTATTGGTCGGCCGGAATCTGTGGCAGATAGGCTTCGGCGACCTTCGCATAGTCATCGGGGTGGAAGGGAAACTTCAGCTTTTGGAGCGTGAACCCGTAGGTGAAACTGTCGAGCGCGTTCCACGCGTGGTCCGCCATCGCATCGCTGAACCCCGCCTCGACCAAGCATCCGATTGTCGCGTCCACGTATCGCAACATTGCCGGGCCGACGTTGACGCGGGAAACGATCAACATCGTCGCCCAAGGGTGGCGCAACAGCACCTCGTGGGCCGAAAACGCTCGGCGACGCATCGCACGCCTCCAGTCCCCGCCGGCGACCGGAATTTCCATCTCGCCGGCGACTTGGTCCACCATGCCGTCCAGGATCGCGTCTTTGTTGGGCACGTGGTTGTACAGCGACATCGCCTCCACCCCCAACAACTGGCCCAGCTTTCGCATCGACAGCGATTCGATGCCGTGTTGGTCGGCATAGTCCATCGCCGCCTGGAGCACCGAATCGCGGCTCAGCGGTTCGGGGCGTGTGCGTTTGCGATTGGTCTGCTTTTTTCCCGCCATCTGACACTCCCGGTCGTCCCGATTGGCCGCCACGATCCGCATGCCTGGGAAAAACACGGCCGTTGACGAACTTGCGCTGTAAGTATAGCATGGATCGGCCGATACTTACACCGTAAGCAAGGGTGCCGATTCGCGGTGCCACCAGCGAGGGAAACGACATGACGATGAAAGCGATGTCCCAGGACAGGTACGGATCGCCCGATCTGCTGCGGTTGGTCGAGACGCCGCGGCCGCTCGCCGGCGAGGATGACGTGCTGGTGCGTGTGGACGGCGCCGCGGTGCACGTCGGAGACTGCTTCGGTGTCCGTGGCACGCCTTGGATGATGCGGATGGCGACGGGGCTGTTCAAACCGACCTGCGGGATTCCCGGATACGACTTTGCCGGCCGCATCGCCGCGGTCGGCGAGAACGTGACGCAGTTCGACGTCGGCGACGAAGTGTTCGGCGCCGGACAAGGCACCTGCGCCCAGTATGTCACCGTGCCGCAATCCACCGTCGCACCTCGACCGACCAACCTGTCTTTGGCCGAAGCCGCCGCGGTACCGACGTCGGGTCTGGCCGCACTGCACGCGCTCCGCGATGTCGCCAACGTCCAGCCGGGACAACGGGTGTTGATCAACGGCGCCTCGGGTGGGATCGGCACCTTTGCGATCCAGATCGCCAAATCATTCGGGGCCGAAGTGACGGGGGTCTGCAGCACGCGCAACGTCGACTTGGTCCGATCGTTGGGGGCCGATCACGTCGTCGACTACACACGCGACGACTTCACGGCCGCAGCCGCGCAATACGATCTTATTTTTGATAATGTTGAGAATCGTTCTTTAGCGGACTGCCGTCGCGCCCTGAAGCCGACCGGCATGCTGATCCTGAACAGCGGCACCGGCGCGCGAGGGATTGCGATGTTGGTCCGGCTGATCAAGCCGTTGGTGATGTCGCCCTTCGTGCGGCACGACCTGCGCCGCTATCTCTCGGTTCCCAATCAAGACGACTTGTTGGTTCTAAAACAGTTGATCGAATCGGGGGCGGTCCGGCCGATCATCGACCGCAAGTATGAATTGACACAGACCCCTGATGCGATCCGTTATTTGGAGAGCGGACATGCGAGAGGCAAAGTCGTGATCTCCGTTGCGAATGCGGATGCAACGCCAGAGTGTGGATCGACCGCCGTGGTGGCCTGACGGGGCATTCCCAGACACGGGTTTAGGAACGAGGCGTCGCGTGATCGGGCACGTAACCCTGTCGTCCGGAGGACTCCGGGGCGACGACCTGGAAAGGACGTCGTACCTCGATCCGTCACTTGATCGACGAATTTGTTTGTCATTGGATGGGCAGGGCGACGGTGAACACGGCTCCGCCGTCGTTTCCCGGACTCGCCCAAATCCGTCCGCCGTGTGCTTCGACGATTGTGCGGCTGATCGCCAAACCCATCCCCATTCCATCCGGCTTGGTCGTGAAAAACGGGCTGAACAATTCGCTCGCCGAGGCCTGCGAGATCCCTGTCCCGCCATCGGTGACACTCACTTGCACCTCCGTTTCCACCACCGCGGTCCGCAACTTGACGACTCGACGGTCGCCGTCGGTTTCCCGCATGGCGTCAAACGCATTGCGAATCAAATTGATCAAGACCTGTTCGATCTGAATTCGATCGGCGCGAACCCAAACCGGCGGTGGCGATTCCGGATCAATCTCCACCGCGATCATCTGCAGCCGTGCTTCGGCCTCCAGCAAACAGCACGCCTCGTTGACCGCGTCACTGATCGGAAACACGGTCCGTTGTTCTCCCGACTTTTCAACGAAGCCGCGCATCCGGCGAATGATTTCTCCGGCACGCACGGCTTGGTCACTGATCTGGCGGTTCAGATCACACAGACGCTCGGGGTGTCGGACGTCACTGGACGCAAGCAAGTTTTCACTCGCCGCGGCATAGTTCGCGATCGCGTACAACGGTTGGTTGACTTCATGCGCGATCCCGGCCACCAATTCGCCCATCGTCGCCAGTCGGGCGACGTGCGCCAACTCGGTTTCCTTTTTCCGCATCTCCTCGTCGGCTTTGACCCTGGCCGCCAACTGCGATTCCCGATTTTCCGCCTCCCGTTGACTCGACAGAACGCCGACCAGAGCAAGCGTCATCAGCGCATAGACCGTCATGAAGAACTGCAACTCGAAAAGCGAGTTGGCAACGATTTCGGTCGCAAACGGTCCCGATCCGCGTGAGGTATAGTGGACGGCGATCATCGCGATCAGCAGGTTACCGCCAAAAACGACAATCGGTGGGAACCGGAGTAACAACCAAAACAGCGCGATCGAAGGCAAGTACAGCAAGCCTTCGGAGAGTTCTTCGGGAAGCCAACTGCCGAAGATCGCCAGACTGATCACCCCCAGCACCAGCAGCGACACCACCGCGCCGGAAAACGCATGCGTGGGCATTTGCGACGAATACCGTGCGCCGTACAACAGAAATATCGGCGAGACGAGCATCACGCCGGCGAGGTCTCCCAGCCACCAAGTCGACCAGTTCGACGCAAATTGTCCCTCGGGAAGGTAGCCGTTGATCGCCAGGCTTCCCGACCCGAGTGTGGATGCCAACAAACATGCCACCGCCGCGATGAAGAACAGGCGGAACCCACAAGCGGCGTGACGAAACGGCGTGTCCAGGTTGAGAAACCGTCGACAAAGTGCGAACGCCACCAAAGCCGCCGCGGTGTTTCCCGTCGCAATGCCGGCAGCCGTCACCGACGAGACGCCTGTTCCGGTGTTGACCAGAAATGAGCCGATCCAGATCCCCGGCGTGACCGGCAGACCGCCCAACAGCAAACCGCCCAGCGCGATCCCGGACGGCGGCCAGATTGCGGTGGCGTTACCCGGAGGAATGGCGAACAACAGCCCCGCGCGGGCCGTGGCGTAATAAACCGCAGCCAGCGCGCCGATCAAAACCAGATGCGTCGCCAGTCCCAGTTTCTTATCTTCAGCGACACCGCCGATGACCGGGGAAGGAATGCTCTGCGTCGACATCATCTGCTGGCTTTCGATTCGCCATCCTTGCACAGATCTCAGAGACCGCCACAGAAAACGCGCTCGGATGCATGACTTTAGCATAACCGAGTTTGTGAGCGGGCATCACACGCCCGGCGGACTGGCAGCAGTTCGACACACGATTGGCGCGTTTCCGCCACCGGCTGTGAGCTCGTTGACGCTGCGGCAGAAGAATCACAACCGGTCGATCAGTGCATCACGAAGCCGCTCGGTGGCGTCGCGATCGAGACCGGGCGGGTCGTTTCGCAACAGCGTCTGGACGTCTTCGAGCGCCAGATGGATCCTGCCGGTCATCCCGCGCAATTGGGCGCGCATCATCCGGTAGCGATGCTGATCCGGATTCACCCCGACGATCGCGTCACAGTATCGCAGCATCGCCTCGCCGTCGTTCTGGCGGCCGGCGACGCCGATCAGATTGTTCAAAATGCGGGTCAGGATTTCGATGTCCGTGGGGGCTTGCAGGTCCGATTCACGCAGCCCGCGTCCGGCGTGCATGGCAACGATCCCGGCCGCATCGTCCTGGCTGAGCAGTTTGCCACGTTCGAACACATCGATCAGTTGTTCCTGCTCGTCATCGATGACATGTTTGGCGACAAAGTGGCCTGGCAAGGCGACGCCGACGACTTTGATACCTAGACGCCGCCCGAGTTCGATGTACAGCACGGACATCGTGATCGGCAACCCTTCGCGATCGTCGATCACCCGGTTCAAATGGCTGTTGGCGGCGTGATAGTACTCGCTGCGGCTGCCATGGAATCCGTTTTCTTGAAACAGATAGCGGTGCATGGCGTCGCGAATGTCGGTCGCCGACGCATCCGCATCGAGTCCCGCCAGAATCTCATCGGCCATTTCATCGATCCGTTCGCGATAGGCCTGGACATCCAAATCGGGGCTGTCCAGTTTGGCGATCAACAGCGATCCGATCAGCAGACGTTCGTCGTCGTCAATATCATCCAGTCGACTCAATCGGTCGACCGTCTCGGCACGGCGGATATCGTCGGCCAATTGGTGCATCCGCTTGGCTTGTCTTTCCAACTCGATCGCCCGCCGTGTCAATTCACGCGACGCCAAGTCACTCGAAGTGCCCAGCTGGCGGATTTGGTCGCTGCCGATCGAATCCAATGGCAGTGCGGCGGGATCGAGTCGAGCGAGTGTTTTTTCGGCGTCTTCGGACAGCACCGGCGTGTCCAACACGGCACCGAGTTGAAATCCTGAAAACTCCGGTTCGGTGTCGCGGAACTTTGCCAGCCCGACCCGTCCCTGGGTGATCTGAGCGTCGTCGGATTCGATCACCAGTCGTCCGTTGACGTAGCACAGGATTTTGTCGTCTTCCACGCGGACTTTTAATTGGTTCCATTGTCCCGGCAGATAGTGCTCCGTCTGCACTTCTTTCAAGATGTCCCAGGAGTACACCGACGCGCCGCGAAAGCAGGTCAATCGCATGCGTCCGGCACTGGGGTAAAACGCGTAGTGTTTATTTTGGCCGTCGCTGTGGAATGCCAATCCGGCGGCACCGGATTCGTCATCCAGCCGAACCATCACCGCGATTTCGAAAGGGCGCTTGGGAACGTCACGTTTTGAAAGCAGCAAGGACCGTCCGCCGAATCCGTTGCCGGCACCGAGCGCGACGATCCGTCCGCCGCGTTGTTGCCAACGCGATCCCATCACGGGCGTCCATCGATCGTCATTGATGCGGCCGATCCGAACCCAACGGTCAAGCGTCACCGGGTTGGGGTTGTCTTTGAGTGCGACGAGCTGGGTGACGGGGATCGCGAACCCCAAGTTGTCGTCGATCGATGATTTCATGTTGATGATGCCATGGACGCGGCCTTTCAAATCGACCAACGGACCGCCACTGTTTCCCGGTTCGATCGGCATCGCCAACTGCAACATCTCGCGGCCTTCGACTTCGCGTCTGGCCGACACGATGCCTTCGACCACGCTGTTGCGAAGCCCCAGCGGATTGCCGAATGCCAGCACGCGGATGCCTTGCTGGGTGGCCGCGTCGTCGGCAAATTCCAATGCCGGCAGTTCGGCGGATCCGGGGTCGACGCGAATGATCGCCAAATCGCGAGTGACGTCCGACGCTTCGACCGCCAGCACCCGCAACTGCTGGCCCTCGGCGGTCTCCACGGTAAACGGACGGCCTTCGTTGATGACGTGAAAGTTGGTGGCGATCAAACCTTCGTCGTCGATGACGAATCCGGTCCCGATGCCCATCGGATCGCCGTCGCGTCCTTGAACGCGAATCGTCATCACCGACGGACGCACTTTGGCGATCAGCGTTGGGTGTGACTGGGCGTCGTCGGCCGCCACGTCGGTGGGCGTGACGATCGCGATCAACAGCGGCAAACAAATCAGCGTCCTAAGATCCACGTTCTGTCCCTTTGATCAAGTTTTTTAGCGGTCTCTATCATAGCCGCTTGGCGACGCCGCCCGCCAACCTCCGCTGAGCCACCCGGCGATACGATACACTATTTTGGTTCGCCCCCCCTGCGATCATCCGACTCCTGCGATCATCCGATTGAACGAGTCGTCGATGATCCGATCCCCACCCCAATGGTTTCCATCACCACACACCATGATTCGCAACAAAACTCTCCTGATCGCGATCGCCACCTGCAGCCTCTTGCCCGCGGGCGAAACCCGCGCCGCGGACACGATCATCAACGCCGCCGACTTTGCGACGCTTCAAGAAGCCGCCGATGCGATCCCCCAGTCCGGAGGCGTCTTGAAGATTCCGCCGGGAAACTATGAACTGAGCCAACCGCTGCATCTGAAAACGGCCGACACGCGTCTGGAAGGTTCTGGGACGGCAACCCACCTGATCAACAAGAACACCGAGGGAAAGCCGGCCATCCTGATCGAGCATCCCGATTGGGTCGGAAAAAAAGTCCCCTCGAAAGATCGGCTGTGGCGGGTCAACCTAGCCAATTTCCGAGTGACCGGAAATGAACGCAGCGGCGCGGGGATCGAAGCTCGATACATCGAAGAGATTTTTGTGCAGGGCGTCACCAGCAGCGACAACGGCGGCGACGGATTGCGTTTGCACTACTGTTACGAAGACCCCCGCGTCAGCGACTGTCTATTCACGTACAACAAAAAATGCGGCGTGTCGATCGAAGGCTGTCACGACATCATCGTGTCGGCCAATCAGTTCGAAGAAAACGATGACGGCTTGCGCTGCATCGACTCGTTCAATCTGACGATGAGCGGCAACAATCTGGACGACCACCTCGGCGATGGTGTGGTCATCGAAAACACCTACGGCTCGGTCGTCGCCGGCAACATGATCGAAGAATGCCAGGGCTGGGCGATCGTGTTGGACCGCGATTGCTATGGCATCACGATGTCGGCCAACGTGATCGCACATGAATTCACCGGCGGAATCGACTTGCGCGATGCACACGGCTGCGCGATCTCCGCCAACACCTTCACCATCGTCAAACAGGTCGGCGTCGCGGTGCGTGAAGGTTCCGGTAGCATCACCATCAGCGCCAATAACTTTAGTGACAGTTGGATCGGCAATGCCGAGGACGGAACTGCGATCAAGAAACGAGACTCCGTGGTCAGCAAGACGGAAAAGAACCCGAACGAGGCGGCCGGAATTTTGCTTCAGGATTGCCAGGCATTGGTGATCTCTGGAAACCTGTTCTCCGGGCTCAGCGGCGACGCGGTCCGGCAAACCGGTGACTGCCGAAAGGTGTTGATCCATGGAAACGGATCGCAGGAGTTTGATGGGGAGTGATCGTGGCGATGCGGCCGCCCGGAAGAGCCGTCGTGGGGGGGAAGTCACGCATCAAGTAAGTCACCCTCCCTTCTAGAGGTCAGGCGGTTTTTAAAATTAACCCTCCTGGCAGGAGGGTCGAGCGCAGCGAGGGGAGGTCGAACGGTGAATCGCCGGACAAGCGTTCGTCCGCCGGTCGCGTCAAATCGTGGATCAACCCTCCCCGCGTTGTCGCGCACTCCTCCGCGACCCTCCCAGAGAGAGGGTGAAGTCGTAAACGCCTGTTAAATCAGAGGTTAAAAACCGCTCGACCTCGGCAGGGAGCGCACCGGAAGGTTTATGGTCCGCCGAGCGAACGGACTTGGATCGGTTCGACGCCTGAACGCTTTCGCATCCAATTGATCGAGTTCAACACCGCGGGGATGGAGACCAACCGTCGTTCCAGACGATGCTTGCCGGGGAAGTTCAGCATCAGGATCCCGACCAGAATGGTCAACAGCCCCTGGCCGGGCAGGACCAGCATCAATAGGCCGGCGAGCACAAGGACGCCGCCGATCATGTTTTTGACCACCAATCCCGTCCAGCGCAAGACCGGATGCCGATCGGCAAACAGCGTTCGGGGACGTCGCCGGCCGGCGAAGTAGTCGGTCGGAATTTGAATGGCCAACCAGGGCGCGATCAGCAAGCAGCCGACGAACAGCACGC
This sequence comes from Stieleria mannarensis, assembly GCF_014154935.1. Classification (GTDB taxonomy): domain Bacteria; phylum Planctomycetota; class Planctomycetia; order Pirellulales; family Pirellulaceae; genus Stieleria; species Stieleria mannarensis. Next base: position 36,151 of record NZ_JACEHH010000032.1, on the reverse strand, counting down.
TGGAGACGGCGGCAATCCACGCCATCGCAACCTTATGATCGGCCAGGAATGCGTTCAAGGCGGACAGGTTTGGCATGCGGCGGTGCGTAACGGATCGGGGGGAGGACCTGAACGTTTCACAGGGACACGTAGTGATCCGGGATTCGATCGTCGTTGTCAATCCTTGGTGACTGTAGCGGCGGAGATCGTCAATGTTTGCCAATTGATACCAACACGACGCGTCAGCGAGTGGCGGGCGATGGACGCGGGGTGACCCCCTGGGCCGCTCGCTGACCGGCCTGTTGATCTAATTAGCCGCACGGCACTGGCCGCGGTTCTCGCCGCCGCAAAACCGGAGCTAGCGCCCATCGGCTAATCGTTAGCTGTTTCATTTCGACTAAATCAACAGGCCGTCACGCTTCCCGCTGGCAGGTGGATCGGCGGGGCGATTTGTGTTACCACAGACCACTTGTGCATGTGGTTCTCGGCCCCCAGCCCCTTTCCGGAGTGACTGATGAAAGTTCTCGTTTTGATGGCAGCGTTTTGTTTGACCGCCTCCTGCGCACTGGCCCAGGACGAGGCCCCCTCCAAGGAACACGCCTATTTGGCGAAAACCGTTGGCACGCGGACCGGTACGATGAAGGTCTGGCCCCAGGGACCCGATGGAGATGCCATGGAGTTTCCGTTCAGCGAAACCAACACCGCGATTCTGGGTGGGAATTGGGTCGAGTCCGCCTTCGAAGCGGGACCGTACAAGGGGCGCGGGATGAGCGGTTACGATCCCATCAAGAAGAAATACATCGGCACCTGGGCGAACAACATGACGCCCTACTTGGCGGTGATGGAAGGGACGTACGATGAAGCCAAGCACGAACTGACGATGATCTTTGACGACATCGACCCGGCGACGAACAAGCCGGTGAAGATGAAATCGGTCTTCACTGATGTTGCGGGCGAGCCCTCGACGATGACGATGTATCAAAAGAATAACGAATCCGACGCGTGGGTGAAGACCTTTGTGCTGACGTATAAATCGAAGCAGAAATGACGGCGCGTCGTCGGATTGTCAACAGGATGAAAAGACCAGCGTGAGCGGATCACCACAGGATCACGAAGTCGTGTTCGAATCGGGGGATCGATCCGCCTGCATGGAGCTGCGTCTGGTCTTGGAAGCGGCCGGAATCGCCGCCCATGCCCAATCACGTCGTGGTCGTTGGCGGCTGATCGTTGCTGCCGAAGACGCTTCCGCCGCCCTGCGGGAGCTGGCGGAGTACCGCCGCGAGAACCAATCGCGTTCGACGGAAACCGTCTCGGTGACGCCGACCTACGCCGGGGCCGGCATCGGTGTGATCGCCTATGCCGCCATCACGGTGGCGATCGGATTGGCGACGTTGCCGTGGGGATTGGGCCTGGACCTGTTCACACCCGGTGAAATGCAAGCGGGCAAAGTGCTTGCCGGGGGCGGGTGGCGCTGCGTGACGGCGCTCACCCTGCACGTCGACGAAGGCCACTTGGCGTCGAATCTGTTGTTCGGCGTCCTGTTCGGTTTTCTGGCCGGGCGGACACTCGGTGGTGGCATCGCATGGCTATCGATCGTGTCGGCCGGCGCCGCGGGGAACTGGATCAATGCGATGATCCAGCAACCCGATCACCGGTCGGTGGGCGCTTCGACGGCCGTCTTCGCCGCCTTGGGGATACTGGTCGCGGTGGCATTGCGACCGCGATCGTCCAGCCGCGAGAGTCGGTTGCGCCGCTGGCGTCCGTTGGTGGCCGGCGTGATGCTGTTGGCGCTGATCGGCGTCGGCGGTGAACGCACCGACGTCACCGCCCACGTCACCGGGTTCTTCGCCGGGTTGTTGATCGGTGCGATCAGCAGCCGAATTCCCACGCGATGGCTGGCCGATGAACGGTCGCAGTGGCTGGCCGGACTGGCCGCGTTTGCGGTCGTCACCCTCGCGTGGGTCGTGGCGCTGAGTGTGGCCTAAATGCCAGCACGACGCGTAAGCGAGTGGCGGGCGCTGGACGCGGGGTAAACCCCAAAAGGCCGCTCGCTGACGCTTCCCGCTGGCATGGGGTGATGCGTCACTGGTCGGTGGTGGCGTCTTGGGCTTTGAGATCCTTCAGTTCGCTCTTCAACTTCGCTGTCTCGCGTTTCAATTCCGCCAACGTCTTTCGTAGGTCGATGATTTCGGTCGGCACCAGCGATCGGTTGGCGTTCAGATCGCCCAACGCGCGCTTGGCGGCATCGGCGATCCGCGTGTCTCCCGAATCGGTGTACGCTTCGATCACCGACTCGGCGCGTTGATCGCCGAGTTGACCGAGGGCGCCGAGAGCGGCCGTGCGGACGGTCAACTTGGGGTGTTCGACTTGCGAGCTGAGAAACTGAAACACCGCGTCCTTGTCATCCAGCGGTTTGGCCGTCTTGGCCAGCGCGGCCAGCCCACGTCCGAAATCCCGCGCGTCGAACTCAGCGTCCCGCGTTTGAAGTGTGAACAATAACGCCGGCGTCAATTCGGGCGCGTTCATTTTTCCGATCGCCGCGATTGCCGCGTCGGCCACTTCGTTTCCGAACGATTCGGACTTCAGCAACCGCGTCAGCGTCTCCCGAGACTGCTCGCCGTGGAACCGAGCCAAGGTGCCGATCGCGGCGGATTGGATCGCGGGATTCGCTTCCGTTTCCAAAACCTCCAACGCCAAGTCAAGCGTCTCGGGGGTGAACGGGCCGAACATCCGCTGGACGACGGCCTGACGGACACGCGCGTCGGTTTGGTCTTTCCAGCTCGATCGCAACGCTTCGAGTGCTTTGTCGCTGTCGTGCTTGGCGAGCGCCTTGGCCGCCTCGATTCGAACGCCGAAAAACGGATCCGTATTCAATCGCTCGGCCAGCAACTTTACCGACGCGTCGGTCTTTCGGTCCGCGAGTGCCACGCAGGCCAGCAAGCGGCCCATCATGTCGTCGGCGTTGTTGATCTGGGCTTCCAACAGATCGTTGGCTTTGTCGAACGAGACGCTTGCCAAGACGGTGTAGTCGGGGTCAAAGCGGACGACCGAAGGTTTGCCGGAGAGCGGAACATAAAAGTCTTCCTCGACCCGGCTGACCTGGATCTCGCGGTCGACGATTTCACCATCGACGATGAAACGCAGCTTGGTGGGAAAGTGGTACAGCAGAACATCGTCGCTCAGCTTTTGCGTCTGCTTGATGTTCACTTTGGCCAACTTTTCTTTCGGCATCCACTTGTACGTGATCTTCAGATCGGGGTGCCGAGGGTGGTAAAGCCACTGGTCAAAGAATCGGTCCATCGGCCGGCCGCTCAGTTCTTCGATCACCTGACGCAAGTCATCCGAGACGACACTGGACAGTGCATGACGCTGTAAATACTCCTGGACGCATTTGCGATACAGGTCCGCACCGAGCTGGCTGCGCAGCATGTGCAACACCCAACTGCCCTTGGGGTAGGACCGATAATCGAATTGCTGCATCGCGTTCTTGTAACCGTGGAACACGATCGGCTTGGTGTCTTTGTCTTGGGGCAACACCCGGCCGGTCGCGTCTTTGTACAGCCCATACAGCAATGCGTCGCGACCGAACTTGTGGCCTTCGTAAAGGTGTGTGTAATAGGTCGCAAAGCCTTCATTGAGCCACAGGTGGCTCCAGTCCTTGCAGGTCACGTAGTCGCCGAACCATTGGTGAGCCAGTTCGTGGGCATCCAGATTTCGCGTCGTGCGAATGTTTTCGGTCGCGGTGGAGAAGATCGTGTTGTGCGTCAGCGTGGTCAGCGACGTGTTCTCCATGCCGCCGGCGGTGAAATCACGGATCGTCACTTGGTAGTACTTGTCCCACGGGAACGGGATCCCGATCTCTTGTTCAAAGAACGCCATGATGTCGGGGGTGTCGCGAAACGAATTGGCCGCATGCCGGGCGAGCGTCGGTTGGGTAAAGAAACCGAGTTCGATTTCGCGATGCCGTTTTTCGAGCTTTTCCAGATTTCCCGCGACCAGACAGATCAGATAGTTGGCGTGCGGTTTCTCTTGCAGCCAACGCACCGCTTTCAACCCATGCGGATCGATCGTTTGGCCCATCCGTTTCCCATTGCTCAGCACGACCATCGACTCGGGGACATGGCAAATGACTTCCGTCGACGAACGCTCGTTGGGATAGTCGAAACAAGGGAACCAGTGCCGTGCTTCGTGTGTTTCACCCTGGGTCCAGAGGTGGGTGTCCGGTTCGGGATAGCCCATTTCCGGTGTGCGAAAATACAGCCCCGCCTTGGGCTGGGCGGAGTAGTCGATTTGGATCGTGAACTCGGTTCCGACGGCAACGGGTTCGCGGAAGGCGATTTGCAATCCGTCGCGGGTTGAAATGAAATCCTCGACCGCCGCTTGCTCGCAGCGAACGCGGTGGACGTTGATGTCGATCGCGTCCAATCGCAACATTTCAACGGGTTTTGCAATCGGTTGTGCGGTGATGCTGACCGTTCCGGCGACGGTGCGGGCGTCAAAATCCGGCGTCACGTCCAGTTTTAGATGCAACACGTCGACTTGACGGTCCGGGGCATACTGGTACCGACCGTCCAATTCCAACCCCAGCGGCATCATTGCGTGCGAGCGACCGTCGGCGCAATAGCGGCAGATAAACTCAGAGCCCGTGGAGTCGCCGACGAAGCAACAGAACATCAGAGCGGTCAAGGACCAGCGTTCAAAACGAAACATGGGGTTCATTCAACGGGGCTCGTGGTGCGTCAACGTTTCAACCGAGGGGGCCGCTCCGCTCGATGGATCGGCATCATCCTTGGCGAACAGTGTACTGCGAGGCGAAATGATTGCGAACGGCACGGGCCAGCGGAATCGATTACATTGATCACTCCTCGATTGATCCTTCCGATTCCCACCTTTTCCCCCCAAGGGTCCCGCCATGCTTCGTCGTCGTCAATTCCTCGCCGCCTCCGCCGCCGGGCTGGCGGCTGCCCCCGCCTTCGTCCGTGGCCAGAACTTGAACTCCCGTGTCCAGATCGCCGGCATCGGATGCGACGGCAAGGGCTGGTCGGACATCAAAGAAATGGACTCGCACGACGCGACGCAGATGGTGGCGTATTGCGATGTGGACCTGTCCCGCACCGAGAAGGTCAAGGATCTCACTCCGGGGGCACCGGTGTACCAAGATTTTCGCGAGATGCTGGCCGAGCATGGTGATTCGATCGACGCCGTCACCGTCTCCACGCCGGACCACATGCACGCCTTCATCGGCTTGGATGCGATGCGTCAGGGAAAACACGTTTACTGTCAAAAACCGCTGACCCACAACGTCTGGGAAGCGCGGCAGATGGCATTGCAAGCCAAAAAGTCGGGTGTGATCACGCGTCTTGGCAATCAGATCCATTCGCACACGTTCTACCGCACCGCCGTGGCGGCCATTCAGTCCGGGGTGATCGGCAAAGTGAAACAGGTGCACAGCTGGTGTGCGGCGACGGGGCATGGAAAATCGTTTCACATCAGCCGCCCCAAAACCTTGGAAGACGTCCCCAAGACGTTGGCATGGAATCTATGGCTGGGTGTCGCTCCGGAACGCCCCTATGGCGGATGGAAGATCTATCACCCCTGGGGATGGCGTGATTGGCAGGACTTTGGCAATGGGGCCCTCGGTGACTTCGGCTGCCACATCCTGGACCCGGTTTTTACGGCGCTAACGATCAATGCGGCCCCGACGGAGCTGACCGCCGACCACACGGGGATGAACGATGAAGTCTGGCCGGCCCAAACCACCGTCAAGTACGTGTTTCCGGGGACCCAGTGGACGGTCGGGGCGACGCTGCCGATCACGTGGTATGACGGCGGACGACTGCCCAGTTTGCGTGGAACCGACTTTCCCTCCAACCAGGCGCTGCCCAAAAGCGGTTCCCTGTTCATCGGAGAGAAAGCCAGTTTGGTCTTGCCGCACGTCGGCGCCCCGTTTGTCTCCAGCGGCATCCTGTTGGGCGAAGTCGAGGGGCTGAACCACTACCACGGATGGGTCGACGGGATCATCAGCGGCCAACAGCCCAGCGACGGATTTGATTACGGCGGTCCGCTGACCGAAGCCGTCCTGCTGGGCAACGTCGCGGTCCGTTTCCGCGGTGAAACGCTGAAGTGGAACGGCAAAGCGATGCAGTTCACCAACGACGATTCGGCCAACGCCTGGCTCCGCCGAGACTACCGCGACGGCTGGGACATCGCCGCCGTGTAGCGCACTGCGGTAGTGGACGAGGCGACGAGTCCATACATCCACACTGTCCACCGTCGCATCGACCGTCGCGGCGGCACGTGCGATCCAGAGGGTCGAGTAGCCGTTGGAGGTTCCGAGTTCCAGGATCCGCGACGGCTTGGCATCACGGATCATCAAATCGAGAAACTTTCCCGTCGAAGGCGTGATGTTCAGCATCATCTCCTCGCGGGACTCCGCCGTGCGGTCGTTTTGCCAACCCTCGTGATAGAGTTGGTCCAGGTAGGTGTCTATGTTCATCCGAGGCGATCACGCTCAAGGGCGTTGGGGGGAGAATTTCAAGACTCGCTGGGGTCGGAGAAATTGCGTCTCGCTGGAATGCGTTTGGGATCCGGCGGGGCGAAGTCTCGGTTTCAACGCGCGCTCAGGGGGACGATCTAGTATCCTGTGCGTTGAAATCACCGGTGTGATGTGAAGCAAATCTGGGAAATGTGATGAAGTACTTAATTCTGATGATGGCGCTTCTGGTGGGAAGCCCTGTGTTGGCGGCTGACGTGATCGAATTTGCCGACGGGAAAAAGGTCGACGGGACGATCACGTCGATCCGGAAAGCCGAAAAGGAGTTCGATTTTTCGCCCCAGGACGGCTCGACATCGACGAAAACCGTCTATCAGTTTAGCGACGTTCACCGGGTTCTTTACCAGGGCAAGTGGTTCGTCTTGACGCCGAAATCCGAGCCGTCGGCACGGGCGGAAAACGATAGCGATGGTTCGGGATCCGTGACACGTTCCAAGGCGGAGGTTTTGGCGTTGATCGAGGCGGCCGGCAAGACGCCGCCGGATTGGTTCGAATCCACGCCGCTGGACTATCCCAAAACGCTGGACCTGTCCTGGCCCATCAGACCGCCGAAGGGGCCGTGGCAGGCTCACAAGAACATGGGCCAGTACATCTGGTCGGTGATCAACGAAAATCCCGGCCGCTGGCACTCGGGGATCAAGCTGATTCACCACTGTGTGGCGCTGCACAAGGACGACCGTGAACGGCTGCAGCGTGACATGAGAGCGCTCGGATCGGCCTACTTTCGGCTGCTTCAGGATTACCCGCGGGCCGCTTTCTGGTTTCAGCAAGGCAAAGCGTCGGTCGACACCATCGACGGAATCCGCTTGGCCGAATGTTATTGGCGGTTGGGCAACCGCGGCATGGCCCTGCAAATGCTCCGCAGCCGACGGCTGAACCTCGGTGCGATCAAATTGTACGGGGACATGGGCGAAATCGACCGGGCACTCAGTCTGACCGGGGCCTTTGTTAAATCCGGAAACGACTACCAAGCGAACATCTTGGCCGCCGACGCGCTGCGACAGGCCGGTCGCTATGACGAAGCGATCGACTACTACCAACGCGTCTTGAATTCGAAACGGTGGCGCAACGAAGAGTACGAGGATCGATTCAAAGCTCGCGCCCAGGAGAGCATGGAGACGATCCGATTGTATGACCAGGCGGATTTGAGTCGCGTCGCCGATGGGACCTATCGTGACAGCAGCACCGGGTACAACGGCAAACTGACGGTCGAGGTCAACGTTGCGTCGGGCCGTTTGCAAAGCGTCAAGGTGGTCAACCACAAGGAGAAGCAATTCTACTCCTCGCTGACCGACACCCCAGCGCAATTGATCGATCGGCAAAGTGTCCAAGGGATCGATGGGACCAGCAGTGCGACGATCACGTCCCAGGCCATCGTCAACGCGACCGCCAAGGCGTTAGCACAGGGGACGCGATGAAACGACGCGGTCTATCATTGGCGGTCGCCTTGTTGGCTACGGCGACGATCCTCGCGGTGGCTGAAAACGACACCCTCGCCATATGGTCGGGTGTTTCCCCCGCCCTGACGATCACGGTTGCCGGGCTCCTATTGGCCGCCGCCACGCTGGTTTTTTTGACCAGTTTCGATCGCGGCAGCGCCGCGCTGATCCGTCTGGATTGGTTCTCCCCGACCCTCCGCCGGCTGAAGCCCGATCAACACGCCTCACATTCACTGATCGGTCGATTACTTCGTCACCTGGTGCCCGACGCGTTTCAATCGGACCGGATGTCCAAGCAACGTGGGGTGTTGCGGAAAACACTGCGCCGGTTCGGCCTGTCCTGGCTGGCGTCCCCGGTGCGACGGATCGTGCAGTCGATCTGCCTGGTCACCTTTGTCGTGCTGTTTTTCTACGTCTGCTGGCCCTACGATGCGCAACCGAACGAGCAATTGGGAGCCGGCCAGTGGCCGGCTCATTACAGCGACAACTTGGCCGCCAAGGAGATCATCCCGGCCGAGTCGTTTTTAATGATCGACCCGTTGGTCAGTTTGTCGACCGCGATCGCCTCGCGCAGTTGGGTCTGGTCGCTGGTGTCCGCCGCAGCCATCCTGGCCGTTTGCGTGCTGATCCCACGCGGTTTTTGCGGCTATCTGTGTCCGCTGGGCACGACGATCGATTTGTTCGATTGGGCGGTCGGCAAACGGGTCACACGGTTTCGCGTTCCCGGCGACGGTTGGTGGGTTCACATCAAGTACTATCTGCTGGCCGGCACGCTGTTGTGTTCGCTGTTTGGCGTGTTGGTGTCGGGTTTCTTCTCGGCGATTCCCGTGATCACGCGGGGGATGCTGTTCCTATTGGATCCGATCCAGTCGGGAATGCTGCGTGGTTGGCACCTGGTCCCTGCGATCGGCGTCGGGCAGGTGTTGTCGATCGCAATGTTCATCGGCGTGCTGAGCCTCGGGTTCATGCGGCCGCGATTCTGGTGCAAGTACGTCTGTCCCAGTGGAGCCGTGTTTTCGCTGGGGAACCTGTTTCGCATCACCGAGCGGAAGGTCGAATCGTCGTGCATCAATTGCAACAAGTGTGTCGAGATCTGTCCCTTTGACGCCATCAAACCGGACTTCACGACGCGGACGACCGATTGCACGTTGTGTCAATCCTGTGGCGGCGTCTGTCCGACGCACGCGATCAAGTTTGTCGAACGCTGGAACGTCGTTGAACTCAAGGTCGAAAATGATCCGCCGACTCATGAGACGGCGTTGGGGCGACGCGGGTTTCTGTCCCTGGCCGGCGGCACTGCGGCGGCCGTGGCGGGCGGTGCCGGTGTTTCGATGGTGACCAAGACGTTCGGCGCTAATCTGAATGCCTCCGATGCGTTCTTGCCCGTGCGACCGCCGGGCAGCGTTCCCGAGCAAGAATTCTTGGAGATGTGCATTCGCTGCGGCGAGTGTTTCAAGGCCTGTCCCAACAACGTGTTGCAGCCGGAAGGTTTTCAGCAGGGGCTGGAGGGATTGTGGTCGCCGCTGGTCAATGCCGACTGGGCGGGGTGCGAATCGAGCTGCAACGCCTGCGGTCAAGTGTGCCCGACCGGGGCGATTCGCGCGTTGCCGTTGGCGGAGAAAAAGGTCGCTCGGATGGGGCTGGCGATCGTCAACGAATCGACTTGTCTGCCGTTTGCCGGCGCCGAGGAGTGCGATCTGTGCGTGCAGGAGTGCAATGCGGCCGGCTATCATGCGATCGAATTCAAACGGGTCGGGACCGAAGTGGACGACAACGGCGTCCCGATCGAAGGCACCGGTTATTCGGCACCGGTCGTGTTGGCCGACAAGTGTGTCGGCTGTGGGCTCTGTCAGACGCGGTGTCATGCGATCAACGTGAAAGAACGGGGACTGTGGGGCGAGTCGGCGATCATCATCGAGGCGGGGCAAGGCAACGAGGATCGGATGATGTCCGGTTCCTACATCGCGCTGCGCGAACAAGAAGCTCGCCGGCGAACCCGTTCCGAACCCGGCGTCGAGTACTTCGTGCCCGAAGTCGATTCCGACCCGGCGGCCTTGAGTGCCCCGGTGCCCTTGGAGGATGAGTCCCCGTTTGGTGTCGAGCCTTCCGGTGGCGACGAATCACCGTTTGGCGTTCCGGCGTCGGAGACGATTGACGAGGATCCGTTCGGAACGTTGGATTGACCGCGACCGATTGAATCCGAAGGAGTCGTTTTCTCCACGAGCGCCCAATACGGAAGGCTTGTTTCGTTACAATGCCCGGTGAACTGGACGAAGGTCGATTGCGAACGAAACGCACCTTCGGATTCATCCCTTTTATCGTCGCCCTCCCTAATAATGGTCTCCCATGAACCCGATCACCGTCGCCGCCGTTCAGTTCAATCATCGTCCCGGTGACAAGACCTACAATCTCGGTCGCGTCGAGGCATTGACAGCCGAAGCAAAGGCTCGCGGCGTTGAATTGATCGCGTTTCCGGAAATGTGTTTGACAGGTTATTGGCACGTCCGGAATCTTTCCGCCGAAGCGTGCCGCCAGCTGGCCGAACCGATCCAGGGGGGGCGATCGACCGACACGCTGTTAGAGCTTGCCCGGCGGCACGAGATGACGATCGGTGCGGGGCTGATCGAACGGGGCGATGACGGTCGGCTGTTCAACAGCTACGTCGTCGCGATGCCGGACGGACAGATCGCGGTGCATCGAAAACTGCATTGCTTCATCAGCGAACATCTCGAGAGCGGCGATGAGTACACCGTGTTTGAGATCCCCCAGGGTGCGACCGTCGGCGTGTTAATCTGTTACGACAACAACATCGTCGAAAACGTGCGAATGAATGCCTTGCTGGGCGCCGAGATTCTGCTGGCGCCCCATCAAACCGGCGGCTGCAATTCACCCAGCCCACACTGCATGGGCGTCATCGATCCCAAGCTTTGGGAGCAGCGTGAATCGAACCCCGAAGCGATCGAGGCCGAGTTTCGCGGCCCCAAAGGCCGTGAGTGGTTGCGGCGTTGGTTGCCCGCGCGGGCACACGACAACGGCTTGTTCCTGATCTTCAGCAACGGCGTCGGCATCGATGATGACGAAGTGCGAACCGGAAACGCGATGATTTTGGGGCCTTACGGAGAGACGCTCGCCGAGACCTGGAAAGCCGCCGATGAGATGGTCGTCGCCCGACTCGATCCGTCGCTCCAGGCGTCCTGCACCGGCCGCCGTTGGCTCAAATCCAGACGCCCGGAACTGTACCGCCCGCTCACCGAGCGAACCGGAATCGAGCAAGACACCCGCATCGTGCGTTTTGCGAAATGACCGACCCAGAGAGCGAAACCAACCCGCGCAACGACGCTCGCGAGACGAGGACCCAGCGAACCGGCGACGATTCAGCGTTCTCACACGGCGCGGGAGGCCAGCCGATCGACGAAACGATCAATGCGTCGTCCGTCACCAACCCGGACAATCGGCCCGATGACCCCGAGGACGTGCTGCCCCGGACGATCGGTCGCTACAAAATCGAATCCCTTCTCGGCAAAGGCGGTTTCGGTTCGGTGTACTTGGCCTATGACGACGAATTGCAACGCCACGTCACCATTAAGGTGCCACACCGGCATCGCGTCAAGCGTTCCAAAGACGTCAATGCGTTTTTGACCGAAGCCCGAACGCTGGCCAAGCTGGAACATCCCAACGTGGTTCCCGTGCATGACGTCGGAACCACCGACGATGGTCTCTGCTTCATCGTCTCCCGCTACATCGACGGAAGCGATTTGGTCCGGCGACTGCAATCCACCCCGTTGTCGATTTTCGAGTCGGTGGAATTGGTCGCGACGATTGCCGAAGCATTGCACTACGTGCACAACCAGGGTGTCATTCACCGTGACATCAAACCAAACAACATTCTGTTGGACAAACGGGGGACGGCCTATGTCGCGGATTTCGGACTTGCACTGTTGGAAGACGATGGCATCGGATCAAAAACCGTCGCCGGCACGCCCGCGTACATGAGCCCCGAACAGGCGCGGGGGGAAAATCATCTGGTCAAACGCACTTCGGACATCTTCAGCCTGGGCGTCGTGCTGTATCAACTGTTGACCGGGCAGCGTCCGTTTGTTGCCGAGCCCGGGCAAACGGTCACCGACTTGATTCAAGAGCAAGAGGTCCGTCCGCCGCGCGATTTGAACCGCGACGTGCCGACGGAGCTTGAGCGGATTTGTATGAAAACGCTTTCCAAGCGAGCCACGGCGCGATATCAAACGGCGTTGGAAATGTGTGAAGACCTGCGTCATCTACTTTCCGACGGCCAAAACTTGGCGTTGGTCGACCGCGCGATCCCGACGGACCCCAAGGCATCGAAGGCACGGAAAGGAGATTCGGACAGCAGTCGTTCCGGCAGCCGGCGGTTGGGGATTGTGCCCAAGGGGTTGCGTTCGTTTGGACCGCAAGACGCCCATTTTTTCTTGGGGCTGTTGCCCGGGCCGTACGACCGCGACGGGACGCCCGAATCGATTTTATTTTGGAAGCGGCGGATCGAAGAATCTGACCCGGAGAACAGTTTTCGCATCGGATTGATCTATGGACCGTCCGGCTGCGGAAAAAGTTCGTTCGTCAAAGCAGGCCTGGTCCCGACACTCTCGGCGGACATCGTCCCGGTCGTCATCGAGGCGGCACCGGACGCGACCGAAACTCGCTTGCTGAATCGTCTGCGTCGTCGCTGCCCCTACCTGGACACCGACCTGGGATTGCCCGAATCGATCGCCACGCTCCGCCGTGGCGAAGTGATGGGCCGCGACAAAAAAATCCTGATCGTGATCGATCAGTTTGAACAATGGTTGTACTCGATCGATCGGCCCGAACACTCGGTGTTGGCCAAGGCCCTGCGACAGTGTGACGGCGAACATGTTCAATGCATCCTGATGGTCCGGGACGACTTTTGGTTGGCGTTCAGCCGGTTCATGGATCACCTGGAAGTCGATCTGATGCAGAACAAGAACATGGCGCTGATCGACCTGTTCGACCTGCAGCACGCCCGCCGCGTGTTGACCGAATTCGGACGCGCGTTTGATCGCTTGCCCGAACACCGCAGCGACTTCTCACGCGACCAACGCGCCTTTGTCACCCAAGCGATCGAGGGGCTGGCCGAACACGGAAAAGTCACCCCGGTTCGGCTGGCGTTGTTTGCCGAGATGATCAAAAGCAAACCTTGGACGACGGCCACGCTGCGCAAGATCGGCGGCACCGCCGGCGTGGGCCTGATGTTCTTGGACGAGAACTTTTCCTCCGAAAATGCACCGGCCAACTACCGCGTTCACCTGCGCGCGGTCTACGAAACCCTGGGCGCCCTGTTGCCCCAGCCCGGTGCGAATCTGAAGGGTCACATGCGGTCCCGCGAAGAGTTGTTGGAAGTTTCCGGGTATGCCGACCAGCCCAAACAATTCCAATCGATGATGCGGGCGCTCGATTCGGAATTGCACCTGATCGTGCGGACCGACCCCGAAGGCCGAGGCGATGTGTCGCAAAGCCAATCCGGCGTTCAATCCGCCAGCCAATCGGGGAGCGTGACCGGCAACCTGTCACAATTGGTCTACTATCACCTTGCCCACGATTATCTGGTGCCTGCAATCCGCGACTGGCAGGCCCACATGCAGCGCGGCACGCGCACGGGCCGCGCGGAAATCCGCTTGGCACAACGCACCGAAGTCTGGAATGTACGACCGGACAAGCGGCACCTGCCGACGCTGCCGGAGTGGGGGTCGATCTTGGCATTGACCCGCCGAGAGCATTGGGATGATGCTCAGCGACGGATGATGCGATCGGCGACACGGAGGCATGTTTCCAATCTCACGCTGGCGGCGTTCTTTCTACTGCTGGGTGGCTGGGGCGCCTATGAATTGGCATCTTGGAATCGCGCCGAGACGCTCACCGATCAGCTGACCGTCGCCAAGGTCGGGGAGGTGAGCGGATTGCTGGATCAATTGGAACGACGCGAGCGATGGGCGCTCGACAACCTGGTTCAGATTCAGCAACAAAGCCGACCGGGATCGCCGCCGCATCTGTTTTCCAGCTTGGCGCTACTCCGTTCCGGTCGAGACGAGCTGGCGGAGATCAAACCGGCGTTGCTGCATTCGGACCCCGAAACGCTGGAATTGTTGTGCCGCGAACTTGATCGTTTCGGTGATCAACTCTCCGAATACCTCTGGAACCGAGCCGAAGATGAAACCCTGTTGCCCCGATCGGATGAGAATGGCCGTGTGGTCAGCCCGCGATTCAACGCGGCATTGGCCCTGGCGACGTTCGATCCCCCGGATCAAACCAGCGCCAGCGGTGAACGGTGGAAAGCACTGGCAGATGAATTCGCCGACGAATTGATCCACTTTGCCAACATCGATCGACGCTACTTTCGATCCATGGTGAATCTGATTCGCCCCACCAGGCCGGTGTTGGTCGAACCATTGGCCGCGGTGATGACCTCCGACAGCAGCGACGAGACAGAGATCCGTCGTTCGGCCGCGCAAAACCTGTTGATCAATTTGCTCGAAGACGACGTCCCCGAACTGACCAATCAGCTGTTGCACGCCGAAGTTCAGCAAATCCTGTTCTCCATCGACTTGATCGACAAGCACCGCGATGCCGTACGCCCACTGTTGGACCGAGCGGTCGCTAAATCGCTGGATGTTCACGACCCGAATTGGAAACGCGATGCCAAACGCAAGGCATCGGCAGCGGCGATCCTGCTGCGTCACGGGGCCTCCAACGCCGATATCTGGGCGACGTTCCGTCCCGATCAACAACCGCCACGGGATCCCAAACCATCGGCCGACACCAACGATTGGGTGCGCGAGGAACTGCGGCGGCTGTTGGCCGAACGCGAGTTTGCCGAGTTGGAATCCGCCGATCGCGAACAACTTGTCTCGCGGTACCGCCAAATCAGTTTTGGCCGAACATCGATCCCAAACGCCAGGACGCGATTGGTCCAACGCATCGGCGTGTTCGGCGTCGATCCCGAGCCGATCGCCCAACGGTTGCTCGTCGAGCCGGACGTCGCGACACAATGCGGATTGATTCAGGCGTTGGGGGAATTTCCGCCGGAACAGATCAATGCCGATCTTCGCAACCGCGTCGTGACATTGATTCAAGGTTGGTTTGCCACCGCCAGCCATGCCAGTCTGCGGGCCAATTCGTTGTGGTTTCTGGGGCAGTGGAACCAATCGGACTGGGTCGGAAGTCAACTGTATCTGGCGAAACCACAGCGCCCCTCGGATCGGAATTGGTACGTCAGTCACGAAGGTCACACGATGATCCTCTTGCCGCTTCACGCCCCCGATGCGACCTACCGGATCGAAGCGGCGATGGCCGAAGTCACGCTCGGGCAGATGTTGCGCTGGATACCCGATGGAGAGGAATCCAAAGGCTGGAAGTCGGCGTCGGAAAAGGCGGCGGCCGGCAGCGTGACCTACCATGACGCGGTGGCGTATTGCAATTGGCTTACACTGGCCGAGGGTATGGATGAGGACGAACTCTGTTACACCGATCGAAGCGACAATTCAATCGAACCGGCCAGACTGCACCCGGACTATCGACAACGGAAGGGGTATCGATTGCCGATGGCCGAGGAGTGGTTTTTCATGTGCAACGGTGGTGCGATCACCGATTATTCGTTCGGCAGCTGTGCCCAACCCTCGTACCTGTTGTCGACCGATCGGATTTCCGCCGGCTACACCCCTTCCAAGCCCACCGATGGCAAAACACCCTGGGCGGTCGGATTGGCGCGCCCCAACGGCTTCGGCATTTTCGACGCGTATTCCAACGTGCGTGAATGGACCAATGACATCGATCCGGTCAATGAAGCGAGGCTTCAAGTTTGCGGATTCGATTTTCGGTTCCACATGGGGATGTCCGGCATCCAGCCACGATACTTGGGATGGTCCCAGCCCCATTCGCAACCATCGTTTTATGGGTTTCGCGTCTTCCGATCCCGTCCGGTCGAATAGACCTATCCGATCCGCTCGGTCACGTCGCGGTATCGGCCCAACGCGCCGAAGGCACGGGGGTCAAACGCCGCGGATTGATACATCGCGGCCCGGTGGCGACATTCCTGAATCGAAAATGTTCGCACCTCGGTTCCGAACCCCGTTTCGTTGTTTTTCGTCGCCGACTGTGGATGTACGCGGTAGCGTGTGACAACGGAACTTGAAATGGCGAAACGGGCGGCGGAGAAATATGCCCGGATCATGAATTCCGAATCCAAGCCACAACGGTTGCGGTCGCGATCACCGAAATCGCTGTAGCCGCCCAAATGCCGAAACGTCGCGACGCGGAAACAGGCGGTCGGATTCATCGCAAAGTATTGCAGGTGATTGCCGTACGGAGTGTAGGATCGACGAAACGGCTGACGATCCACAATCGCTTGCTCGGAGCGCGAGTCGGCGAATTGTTCCATCGTCGCGGCAAAATAGTCGGCGTCTGAACTTTCAAGCAGATTGACCGACGTCTGCAGCCGATGCGGCAAACTGATGTCGTCACCGTCTTGGACCGCGACGAAATCGGTTTCAAAGTAGCGTGACACATTGTTAAAGGAAACGTATTGCCCCACGTTCCGGCGGTTACGATACAGCCGCACATTCGGCAGCGATCCCCAATAGCGAAACAGCGTGTCGACGTTTTCCGGTCCGGCATCGTCGATCAAATGGATGACCGGCTCGGCGCCCTGTTGCTCGATGATGCTTTCGATCGCTTGCGTGACAAGGTCCAACTGGCCATAGACCGGGATCACGACGTCGCAAGGGACCGTCGATGACCGGTATCCGATCGCGTGATGCCGGAGTGACCCTAAGCGTTCGACGTAAGCCGGAGACGGGCCCAGCCGTGGCGGTTGCCAACCTTGATGAAGCTGCACCGACGGCAGTGGCAACACGCGTATCTTGGCGCCGGACCGTTGAGCTCGATAAATCCATTCGACATCTGGATCCGAATTACGGTCCGCAAATCCGCCTCGATCGATGAACGCGCTGCGCCGCATGACCAACGTGGGCCACGGGATTGTCGATTGATACACTTCCGTCGGCTCGGTCGCCGCAACCTCACCGGCGGGCGTCAACAGCGGTGACCCGATCGCGTCGGCCCCCATGCGACACAACTCGCCGACCGCGTTGGCGATGCGGTTGGGCAGGGCGACTGCGGCGGCATGTTGCAGGGCCAGGAATTCGCTGTTCGCCCGGGGCGCCAGTTCATGGACCGCCGCGAATAACGTCGTCGGAGTGGCCGGGCGGTGAAGATGCACATTCCAGGTCGTCGCATAGTCGCCGGCCAAAACCTGGGCACCGGGACCGTTGAGGATCAAGTGCAGATTGACGGCGGCGTTCTGTTGGGCCAGCAAGCTTTCAATCGAACGCCGCGTCGCCGCCGAGGCATCGTCGCAACACAGGTACACGTCGCAGCTGGCCAGACGCCGCTCGCCCGCCGTCGTTTCCGAAACAATTGCCGCTTCGCTGATCTGCAGCAGATCCCTCGCGCGGCGAGTTAGATCCGCGCCGCCGGAGGACCCGCTGTGCAGAAACCGCGTGCAGGCTTCATTCAGGATTGACGGAAAGACGCCGTTGACAAAACTGCTGGCGACCGGAGTGGATCCCGAGCAAGCTTCGCAAGCGTCGCGCGACACCTCGCAAAAATCATTCGTCCCGCCGCCGGATTCGGCCGGCAACAACTGTCGAATCAACCCACACGTCGCAACCTCTCCGCTGCCTTGACGGCGTGGGCGGATGCGGAAGGGGCAGTTCAGGTTTCCGGAATTCATGGGGACAATTATCGAAAATGTGTTTTGAGGGTTTGTTGGGCAGGTATCAAATGGCCTATGCTAGCGGGCAGGGCATAGTGATGGGCATCGATTTCGCGTGCATTGAACGCAGGGAACAAATGATGATTCAAACAGCGATTGTCTCTCCGGTCCGAAACGAAGATTCATCGGCCCCGCCGCATTCAAGTGTCACCGAAGGTCGCGGTTACACGCTGTGGCGGTACGATGGCACCGCGTGGCAGATCAAAAAGCATTGTGCCGTCGGCGATGCGATCGCAGGGCCGGCCCCGACGGTGGCGGGCAAGTTTGTCGGTCAATTGCGGGCAACCGCCTGCGTCGCCGCATCGGAGTGATGGAATGTCGGTCGCCGGAAAGCTGTCGACATCGCGAAGTGGTCGCTTCGCCCCAGCAGGGCGAGGATTACGCCCTCTGCGGCCTGTTGAAAAGCATCTCGGGAATTGAAAACCACGCGGGATTGCATGTTCCGCCGGCGGCCTGTCGTGCCTGTTGCGAATCCTATCCGCCGTCGCAGAGTGATTTGAACCCGATCGTGGCATCGCTGTTGTACGCGCTGTCCGAACAGGTGGTTGATGAAAACGGTGTCCCTGGATGCGATCTCGAAACGGCCAAGGGACTGAATCGCTGGGCCGAACGGTCATTGCCGGCCGTGGACGCCGACGAAGATGATTGCGTCGATTGGGGACGCAAATCGTACGACCACCTTCGGGCGGTCACCGTCGACACCATCGCCCGGCTTCTGCCTCGCCCCGAAACGCCACTCTCGGGATCGAAACGAAACGTCGCCACCTGGGCCGTCGGCGTCACCACTGCTGCGCGGCGACTGCCGACGTTGCAGCGCAGTGTCGATTCCATCGTGAAATCCGGATGGAGTGATCCGCGGTTGTTCGTCGACGGTGACATGGAGATTCCGCCGTCGCTCGTACCGCTCGTCGCCTGCCGTCGCAATCCGGCCGTGGGGGCGTTTCCCAATTACAAGTTGTCCCTGGACGAGTTGTTCATGCGGGATCCCAACGCGGATGCCTACCTGATGGTCCAGGATGACGCGTTATTTCTGGGCACTCCGGCGATGCGAGACTACTTGGAAAGCGTGCTCTGGCCGGACGACGGGCCTTGGATCGCGTCGCTGTACTGCAGCAAAGCCTACACCCAAGCGTCGGTGGGGTGGCATCGGTTTTCCGATCGCTGGGTCTGGGGGGCGGTGGCGTTCGCGTTTTCCCCCGAGGCACTCCGGCAAATCCTAACCTCGCCACTGGTTTACCAGCACCGGATGTTGCCCGAGGGAAAGGGGCTGGCCCGAATCGATGTGGTGGTCGGTCAGATCGCCGTGGCCAATGAAATTCCCATCCTGTTGCCCAGTCCCAGCCTGGTCCAACACATCGGAACGGTCAGTACGATCTGGAACCTGGCGCGTGCGGTCAACTCACGGCACGCCGATCGGTTCATCGGGGATTTGCTGGACCGCCAACTTTGATGTCGTCGACGGTGCGATACATCAGGTTGTTGGAAAATTCCTCGCCGACGAAGGCCGCGGCCGAGATCATTTTCCCAGCCAGATTCTCGGGGATGGTGAACGTCACGTCCAACTCACCCTGCCCCGATGCGGAACGAATCAGTCGCTCGATCCGTTTGCCGCTGGCGTCTTTGATGGTGACGTGAAATTTCTGCTCGCCCAACGATTGGGGCAGCCGGTGCGTGATGGTGACGGTGAACTCGCTGCCTGGAGTTGTCCGCCGAGGAACCTGCCACTGAAACAGTTTGGGGTTCGGTTTGGGTTTGGCGTTTTTGCCACGTCGGTTCGCCCGCCGCGCGTCCGCCACGGCTTGGACTTTGTCGACATAGTCGCTGACGAATTGCTTGTCGTCGCGATGCTCGAATGCTGCCAGGGCGTGGTCGCCCGACTCGACCATGAACCGACGCATCGCCGCGCGGTGTTTGGCGATTTCGTCGGCGTAGTGGGGATCATCGATCAAATTCACCAGCGCATCGGGGTCGTTTTCGTAATCATAAAACTCTTCGGGCACGCCGTGCTGGAACAATTCCATCCGAGCTGCGATTTGTGGATCGGTCGGTGCCAATTTGACCATCGCCCGATAGGACAGCGTCCCCGTGGTGGCGGTGCGGAAGACACGGTTGCCGTCGGACCAGGGATTGAACAGGTAACCGAACCGTTTGGATTGGACGCTTCGCATCGGGCTGCGATTACCGCCGGAGTTCTCGTTGTAGACTTTGTAAACCATGTTGCGTCCGGATTGTCGCTCGCCGCGTAGCGTCGGCAAAAAGGATCGGCCGTCAAAGCCGTCGGGGTGATCGATCCCGGCGATGTCCAGCAGGGTCGGCAACAAATCGACCGCAGAAATCATGTGGTTGGTGTCGATCGCGCCGGGCGTTGTGACACCGGGCCAGCGGACGATCCACGGGGTCCGCGTGCTGTGGTTCCAAAGTGCCGTCTTTGCGAACGGCAACGGCATCCCGTGATCGGACAGGAAAACCACGACGGTTTCTTCGTCCTGTCCCGACTCGCGGAGCGCTTTCATGACGGCGGCGAAACAGTCGTCCGCGCGACGTACCGACGAATAGTAATGCGCCAGTTCCAATCGAACGTCGGGATGGTCAAACAAGAACCCGGGGATCGGAACCTCGTCGGCGGTGAACACTCGCGACGGAACGTTGGAGTCCTCGACGATCGCACCCTGTTTGCCCATCGCGTAGAACGGCTTGTGCGGATCGGAAATGTTGATGTTGATGCAGAACGGTTTGTCGGCCTGCTTCGCAAGCGCGATGCCATGGCGAGTCGATTTGTAATACGACTCCGCATTCTTCGTGTCCTGTTGCTCACCCTCCAAAATCGTCAGATCCGCATCCCAGCCATAGGGCTGGTAGGGAGTCGAATGAGACACCTTGCCGCGAATGGCGACGAAGTATCCGGCCTGTTTCATCAGATCGACCATGTGCGGATAGTCGGGGTTTTTGACTTGATAGAACCCCTCGACCCCAGTGTTGTGCGGGTAACGCCCGGAGAACATTACGTTGCGTGAGGGGTAGCAGTTGCCGACTTGCACGTGGGCGTGATGGTAACGCAAGCCTGCCGCGGCCAACGCGTCGATGTTCGGCGTCGTGCCCTTGAGTTTGCAGCCGAACGCGCCGACCGAATCGCAACTCATGTCGTCGACCGTGACGATCAACAGGTTGGGTTTTCCGGCGACGCAGCAGAGGGGCGGGGCGGCGAACAATGGCGTGAACAGTGCGATCAAGAACAAAAGGATGAATCGATGACACATGTCGGGATCCGGTTGGGGGCAAGCGGGCCAATTGGTGCTGTTTGCGAAGTACGGCCCTGGCTCTGTCAGGAAATCAAGTTTACCGAAGAAACAGCGCGAATCGCTATTCAAATGTAGCTACCTTCGCCAGAAGGTGGTTTCCGCGCTGTCCACGCTCTGGCGAGCGTGGCTACGACCACATCACGCCGTCCGACTACTCGTTCGATGCCGGCAGGAACGGAAACAGCTGGCGGATCTCGTCGTCGCTGGGCTGGCGGCCGTACTCGCAAATCTCGAAGGCTTCGGCGTACTTGACCTGCTGGGCGTGCTCTTCACCGTACCACTTGATCAGCCCGCTGCGGAACCGATTGGCTTCGGCCGATTGCCGGTTGACCCATTTGTCACGCAGCCACTGGCGACGCAACTCGGGTTTGGATTCCGGCGGAGCGGCGGCCATCTTGTCGGCACTTCCCAACGCGCCGCCTTCGAAGGTTTGGGATACCAGCGCGGTCAACGCATCGACTTTCTGTTCGAACACGCTGTCCACGTCCACCACGATGTCCGCTTCGAAGGGGTAGGGTTTTTGAAACCGATCGCTGGAGTAAAGGAAGACCGGGTTCTTTTTCAGCGGCGGCGTCGTGGGGCAGAAGAACGGGACGGCGACCATGTACGCGGCGTCTTGGACCAGCACGCCGGTGTATCGGTGATCGGGGTGGTAGTCCCAGGGGCGGTGGGAAATCACGATGTCGGCATCCCACTGGCGGATCAAGATGGTGATCTTGCGCCGGTTTTCCAGTGTCGGTTCCAGTTCACCGTCGTGGATATCCAGCACCTCGCTGACGACACCCAACCGCTCGGCGACCTTGGCCGATTCGGCGGCGCGGCGTGTGGCCAACGGACCGCCGGCCATGCTCCAGTGACCGATGTCGCCGTTGGTGACCGAAACCAATTTGACTTTGTGCCCCAGCGCCGCCCACAACGCCGCCGTCCCGCCACTCTTGTATTCCGCATCGTCGGGATGGGCACCGAAACAAATGATTCGTAGCGGCTTGGACGGTTCCTGGCCGGCCAAACGCTGTCCGGCGGATATCGTGATCGTGGCGAAACACAGCAGCAACAACAAACGCATGGCGGGACTCCGGCGGGGTGAGGGGAAGGATTGCTGGAGAGGCAGACTCTCCAGTCGCAATCATAGCCGGATTCGCGATGCAGCGTGAAAAGGTCAGCGGGATCACGCGAACGTGTGGTCGCCTTCGTAACTTCCCGGGGGGACGGTGGCGGGTGATTCGCTACCGACCAGATTTGCGGTGCCCTGGATGCTGATGCCCGAGGCGAGATTCAGGTTCCCGGTGACTTTTAGCGTCTCGCAGGTCTTTAGCGACGGCGTATCGGCGAACCGCTGATCGAGGTCGCTGATCTTTTTGAAGTAGCGATCGTCCAGGGCGACGTGGGGCGGTACGCCGTTACGCTGGGCGATCAGTCCCACCGAAAAATCCTGGCGGACTTCATAGGCATCCGAGCGGACCGCGATCAGGTCACCGGTTGTTTTGACCGGAGCGAATCGCGAGCGGGGAACGCGAATCGCATCGGTGTCCGGCAGCACTTCGATCGCGGCACCCATCGCGGTTTCAAGCTGGTAGACCGGCGTCGACGATGGATCTTTCGGATCGACCGTTTTGCGGTTGGTGATCGTCGGCAGCGAGACCACGCCATCGTTGGATTTCAGAAAATCGGAAAGCGCGACCAGATCGATCCACAAGTTGTTGGTGTTGAAGTAACGGTGCGTGGTGATGTCTTGAAACTGTTCTTCTTCGTCGCCGTGACACTGAGCTTTTTCACGCAGCAACAATTGTCCGTCCGCGCGACGCGCCAAGTGACCTCCTTTACGGTCCGCGGCCGTTCGGTCGGCGACTTCCATCAAGAACGATTTGCCGCTTTCGATGAAGTGTCCCAGAATGCTCAGGTCCAAGGTCGCACCCAGGTTGTCCGCGTTAGAAACGAACAAATAACGTCGTCCTTTTTGGAGTAACCGCCCAAGCGTTCCACTGGTCACAAGGGCCGCGTAGATGTCGCCGTGACCGGGAGGGCACCATTGCATCGATGGGTCGGCCGGCCAGACGGCGGGTTGGAGCGTTTGGGCATCGATCTTGGGTACCTGGTGCTGCAGGAACGAGATGACTTCCACATCGAGATCGCCATGCGCGGCGATCGCTTCGTCGGTTTGCTCTGACGTTGAAAAACTGTTCATCAGCACCAGCGGCACCGACAGCAATTCGGCTTGGCGAAGGATAAAACTGAGGAAGGAATCTTCGCCACGCACAGGCAGCAACGACTTGGGGCCTTCCAATCCCATCGACGTCCCCAGCCCGCCGTTGAGTTTTAGCACCGCGACCGAATCGAGTTTTGCCCGTCCGGCTTCTTGCATCGCCGGCGGAAGCGTTTCGGCATCGACGACATCGGAAACGGGGCGGATTTCCGCTTCGCGAATGAAACTCTCTGCGCCCGAACAAAGTTTTTCGTAATGTTGCCGGAACAAACCCTTCACGATGTCGGGGACGTCGGCGTTGTCGAGAACGGCTTGAACAGCGGGCCAGTTGGAAGACATGTTTAGATGCGTCGACGGAGGAAAGATTTGAACCGATAGTTTTATAGGTGTAAGGCGAGTGGCAGATCAGATCAAGTACGTTCGGGGGAGGAGTTCGCCATCACGCCTTTTTCAAAACGACCGGCTTTTTTCGATTCGGATAAAGCTCGCGGCAAAGGTCGCATATGGTCCCGTCACAGCCCCGCGCGGTACAGTGTTCTCGCCCGTAGAAAATGATTTGCAGGTGAAGTTTGTTCCAGGAATCTCGCGGAAACAATTTCTTCAAATCTTGTTCGGTTTGGACCACACTCTTGCCGCTGGAAAGCCCCCAGCGCTGCGCGAGTCGGTGAATGTGCGTGTCGACGGGAAACGCCGGAATCCCGAACGCTTGGGACATCACCACGCTGGCGGTCTTGTGGCCGACGCCCGGCAACGCCTCCAATTCCTCAAATGTCTGCGGGACCTGGCTGCGATGCTTTTCGAGTAGGATCTTGGACAGACCGTCCAGGCTTTTCGCCTTTTGCTTGGACAGTCCCAGCGGACGAATGATCTCCAAAATCTTTTCTTGTCCGAGTGCGGCCATCTTCTCCGGCGTTCCGGCGACACGAAACAGTTCGGGCGTGACCTCGTTGACTTTCTTGTCGGTGCACTGGGCGCTCAGCAGGACGGCGACCAGCAGGGTGAACGCATCGGTGTGGTCCAACGGAATCGGCGTCTCGGGGTACAGGTCCTCCAGTCGCCGACGGACGAGTGCGGCACGTTCTTTTTTCAGCATTTCGGCGGATCGATGGTGTCGGATCAGGAGAGTGGGAGACGCTTTTCAGCAGGGATCGAATCGACAAATCATAGGGTTTTCGGCGTGAGCTGATAGCCAGTGCTGATATCGATTAAACTAGGCCCGGCGGGCGTCCCTCGCCCTGCATTCCCCGCTTGTCCCTCCACCCTAGAGATTGATCGAAATGCATTGGCAATCCCGAAGCTGGGCCGTCGCAGCCTTGATCGTCGTCATTTCCCTTTCCGCGACACTCGTTTCCGGCGGATTGGCCTCGGCGCAACAGTCACGCCCCAACGTTGTGATCGTGATCACGGACGACCAAGGCTATGGCGATTTGTCCTGCCATGGGAACCCGATTCTCCAAACGCCCAACCTGGACCAACTGCACCGCGATTCGGTGCGGTTGACCGACTATCACGTCGCCCCGACCTGCTCACCCACCCGCTGTGCCTTCCTGACCGGTCACTGGACCAACCGCACCGGCGTGTGGCACACGATCATGGGCCGATCGATGCTGCGGGAAAACGAAGTCACGATGGGCGATGTGTTCTCGGCAGCCGGTTACCAGACCGGGATGTTCGGCAAGTGGCACCTGGGGGACAACTATCCCTATCGCCCCGAGGACCGTGGATTTACCGAAGTGATGCGGCACGGTGGCGGCGGAGTCGGTCAGACGCCGGATCACTGGGACAACGCCTACTTCGACGGATCTTACTGGCACAACAGCAAGGTGACTCCGGTCAAAGGGTTCTGCACCGATGTGTTTTTCGATTACGCGGAACAGTTCATTCGTGATTCCCATGCGGCCGGAAAACCGTTTCTGGCCTACATCGCGACCAACGCGCCACACGGCCCGATGCACTCGCCCGTAAAGTACAGCGAACCCTACGCCAACCTGGGGACCGGCCTGGCGAACTTTTACGGCATGATCGCCAACATCGACGAAAACGTCGGCCAACTGCTCGGGCTGTTGGAAGACATGAAGATCGTTGACAACACGATTTTCATCTACACCACCGACAACGGCACCTCGTCAGGCGACAAAGTCTTTAATGCCGGGATGCGTGGCAGGAAAGGCAGCCACTATGACGGGGGACACCGTGTGCCGCTGTTCATTCGCTGGCCCGATGCCAATCTGGTCGGCGGACGCGACGTCGATACCTTGACCGGCTACGTCGATGTGCTGCCGACGTTGATCTCGATGTGCCGCGTCGCACCGCCCGAAGGCGTCCGATTTGACGGTGTCGACATCTCGCCGCTGATCTTTGATCAAGCGACCGATTGGCCCGATCGAATCCTGGTCACCGACTCGCAACGCGTCAAAGACCCGATCAAATGGAAAAGCTCGGCCGTGATGACCGACCGTTGGCGGTTGTGCAACGGAAACGAGTTATTCGACATCGATGCCGACCCGGGACAAAAGAATGACGTGTCGTCCCAACACCCCGATGTCGTCGAAAGATTGCGAAACTTTTATGAAGATTGGTGGGCGGAGTTGGAGCCCACGTTTGATCAATCGACCGCAATCCATCTGGGACATCCCGCCGACAATCCGGCGCGATTGACCAGTCACGACTGGATCACCACGCGGATGACCCCGTGGAATCAAAGTCAGGTGCGAGCGGCGATGAACGGTGATGCCAACACCGGATTCTGGAACGTCAAGATCACCGAAGGCGGCAAATACGTCGTCCGCTTGCGACGCTGGCCCCAAGAAATCGATCGCCCGATCGCAAGCCCGCTGGATCCCGGCCCGCCGGTACCAGGCCAGAAGGCGTTTCGAGAGACGCCCGGCAAGGCGGTCGCGGCATCAAGGGCCACGTTGAAAATCGGCGAGATCGAAACGTCGGCGTCGGTGCCCGAAGGGGCCAAGGAAGTCGTCTTTGAGCTGGATCTGAAGCCCGCAACGACGACGATGACCGCGACCTTCGAAACCGACTCGGGAGAAGTCTTCGGTGCCTATTTCGCGTACGTCGAAAAGCTTTGAATGGAGACCGCAACGACGGATCGAAATGGCGTCCGCCCCGAGGCGGCCAGCGGTGGAGGGGATCCAGAGGAAACGAAATCAACCCACCGATGGCAGGGCGTACCCACGGATAGAGAGCGGCCTGGAAACAAACGGACGGGCCGTTCATCATTCTGCCCTCCCTCCTCTGATTTGCATCGACCTGCCAGGATGCGGCGGCGGGGTGGAGAGGTAGGAAGAATTTGGAGGTAAGAAGATTCTCCGCGTCATAGGGATGGTGCATCGCAGTGTTTTCATACCCCCCCCGAAATCTTCTTCCCCCAATCGGGTAACGGGGGCATGCCGCGCACGAAAAAACGGCAGCCGCATCCGGCTGCCGATGTTGGCAATCCATTCGGTTGGCTGGCGATTTACCGACGCCTGCCTGACGCAGTCGCCAGCCTTCGCCGACCATTGAGTTCCTAACGGCGGGTCTTTTTGACCTTCGCGCCGCCTTGGCGGACCTTGAATTTCGGGTTGCTCTTGCAAATCACGTAGACTCGGCCACGTCGCTTGACGACCTGGCAATCGGGGTGGCGGTATTTCAATGCGCCAATGCTGCTGACAACTTTCATCGGAATCTCTCACCGGGTGGCGCTCTGGAACGAACGCTGGTACTCTGTGTCTGTGCCCCGAGGCCTCTCCCCGGGTTCTCGCGATCCATGGTCGCTTGGAGGGTCGCGGAGTATAACGACACCGGATCACTGTGTACAGCGACCTTCATACAGCGACCTTCGTACAGCGACCCTATCAGGTGACCTTCACGAGCCGGTCGTGCGGGATGGATCCCCGATTTCCAAGGTTTCGGGCACCTCGTCCCACTGACGGAATCCTCCTTTTCAGGGAGGGTCGAGTGAAGCGAGGGGAGGGGCGAGGGGTGATCCGGCGTGCCCGTCCAATTCCTTCGGAACCGATTGTTCCCCTTTCCTCCTCGATCGACCGTCCATGACGAAATTTGCCTATTTTGATTGTTTCAGCGGAATCAGCGGCGACATGACGCTGGGAGCCCTCTTCGACTTGGGGGCGGACCCGGCGGCCATCGAAGCGGCGGTGCGATCGATGGGATTGCCGGAGTTGTCGATCGTCACCGGTGATGTCAAAAAATGCGGTTTTCGTGCCGTTTCGGTGAAAATCGAGCACCCACCCGAGCATGCCCATCGGCACTTGCATCACATCACCGACATGATCGATTCGGCCGGCGAGATCGAGGCGTCGGCCAAGTCGCTGGCGAAACGGATTTTCGGCCACGTCGCGGTCGCCGAGGCCAAGGTGCACGGGACGACGCTGGAAAAAGTCCACTTTCATGAGGTCGGGGCGATCGATTCGATCGCCGACATCGTGGGCGCTGCCGTGGCGATCACCAACCTGGGCATCACGTCGGCGATGGCGTCGCCGGTTCCGACCGGCACCGGTTCGGTCAAAATCGACCACGGGTTGGTGGCGGTTCCGGCACCGGCGACCGCCGAAATCTTGCGTGGCATCCCGATCGCCCCCTGCTCGATCGCCAAGGAACTGACCACGCCGACCGGCGCGGCGATCCTGAAGGAACTGTGCAGCGATTTCGGGCCGATCCCCGCGATGGTCGTCGACGCGATCGGGTACGGCGCCGGCACGATGGATCTGCCCGACCAGGCCAACATGCTTCGCGTGTTGCTCGGTCACCGCGGCGACGGCGAATCGGCCTTGCAAAATTCTCACGTCCATCATGACAAGGTCGTCGTGCTGGAAACGAACCTGGATGATGCCACCGGTGAACAGATCGCCGATTGTGTCAACCGATTGATGGACGCCGGGGCACTCGATGTCACGCAAACCCCCTGCACGATGAAAAAAGGTCGCAGCGGGGTGGTGCTGTCGGTGATCACGCGCGGCGATCAAATCGCGGCGATGGAAGAGTTGATCTTTGTCCACACGCCATCGATCGGGATTCGACGCTACCCGGCTGACCGCGAGACGCTGCCGCGCGAATCGATCACGATCGACACCTCGTTGGGGCCGGTCAAAGCCAAGTCGGTGACGCTGCCCGGCGGCAAAAAGCGGGTCAAAGTCGAGGATGACGACGCCCGCCGCCTGGCGAATGAATGTTCACTGTCGACGCTCGAAATCCGCCGGCTTGCCGAAGCCACTCGGCCCAACGACTGATCTTTGTGGCGTCATCCCGCGGGCGTGAATTCGCCCCCGAGTTATACTTTTGCGATCCACTGCCAACGACCTTATTGCTTCTCACACTCGAATGATTGGATGGGCCGCCCCCCAATGCCACTGACGACAGAATCCGAACCAGCCGAGGGCGCCGGTGCGTCCGCCCCAGCGAGGGGCGGTGCGGGCGCCTCCCCCATGCCTGCCAAAGCCGGTGGTCAAAGCGGTTACGACGTCGTGAACTCGGCGGCTTCCCCCCACCACTTTTCCAGACCTCGCCGCTGGGATCTGTTCTTGCTGTTCAACATCGCCATTCCGATCCTGTTGGTCCTCGGCGGGGCGCTGATCGTACGCTCCCTTGGTGTGGCCGAAGCCAAACCGGTGCC
Organism: Stieleria mannarensis; assembly: GCF_014154935.1. Taxonomy (GTDB): domain Bacteria; phylum Planctomycetota; class Planctomycetia; order Pirellulales; family Pirellulaceae; genus Stieleria; species Stieleria mannarensis. The sequence continues at coordinate 7,235 of NZ_JACEHH010000032.1, read as the reverse complement.
CCCGCCGGACACTTCGGCGACCGCCATCTTGAAATCTTTGCCGGCGACCCGCGTCGCACGCGTCCGCTCGCTCGCCGAGACCGGCCAACAACTTGAATTGGTGATCGATGGCACGGTCGTCCCCTTTCGCGAAGCCCGTGTGGCATCCGAAGTAGCAGGCACGGTGATCGAAAAATCGGCCAATTGCGAAGCCGGTTCGATCGTGACCGAGGGCGAGATTCTGATGAAGATCGATCCAGAGGACTACCAATGGGAAGTCGAACGGCTGAAGAACCAACGCGATCGCGAGTACCGCGCGATCAGCGAAAACGACCAGGAAATCGCGAACACTCAGCGGTCCATCGAAATCGCCCGCCAAGACGTCAAATTGCAGCAGAAGGAGGTCGATCGCCAGACCGCACTGAAGACGTTCGCCAGTCAAGCCGAAGTCGACAAGGCGCGAAGCGCGCTGCTGCAAGCCAATCAACAACTCGTAACCCTCGAAAACCAACTGGACTTGCTGCGTTCCCGCCGGCTGCGTTTGGAAGCCGCCGAACAACTCGCCGCGACCCAGTTGCGTGTGGCCGAAGTCAATCTGAAACGATGCGTCATCACCGCGCCGATCAGCGGGGTGATCGTCAGTGAACAAGCCGACGTGAACTCGTTTGTCAATCGCGGCACGACGTTGGTCACGATCGAAGACACGGGGAAAGTGGAGGTCGCCGCCAGCATGCGGATGGACCAGCTGCACTGGGTGTTGGACCAAAACGGATCGACGCAAGACGCCCCCTATGACCTGCCCCAAACCGACGCGATCATCGAATACGAAGTCGCCGGCCGCCCGGGAACCGTGCACCGCTGGAAAGGCACCCTGGTTTCCTATGACGGCATCGGCATCGATCCCAACACGCGGACCGTGCCGGTGCGGTTGTTGGTCGACGACCCGACGCACTACATCGACCAAAAAGGTGACCGACAAGTCGCCGATCGGACCAACGCGTTGCTGCGAGGCATGTTCGTCCGCGTCCGTTTGCAATTGCAACCGAAATCCGAACTGGTCGTGATTCCCGCCAAAGCGCTTCGCCCGGGCAATCGCGTCTGGAAATTCTACGCAAACGAATCGGTGTTGGCCGAGCGGATCGCCGCGGCCAAGAAAGCCGCCGAGTCGGCTCCGTCGGCCCCCTCGGCAACTCCGCCCGCGGCCAGCGACCAGCCCGCCGGTGCCGACACGCCGGATGCAGATGACCTCGTCGACGAGCCACCCTTTGACCCCGCCGACTGGAAAGCCGGCCTGGTCAAATACTCGCGATCGGTGTTCCCGATCGACTCGCTCCGGCTGCACGACGCCGCGGCACTGGACGCCGATCTTGCTCCGTCGTTGCAGTCGCCCGACCGGCTTTGGGTTTGCGAAACCGACACGTCGGACTTGGCCAGCGGCGATTATGTCGTCGTGTCACCGCTCGATTCGATTCCGCCAGAAGGGCTGCCGGCGCGAGCAGAGATTCAAGAATGAGACGATTGATCACGTGGGCCATCACCAACGGGCCCGGCATGAACGTGTTGATGATGGCGTTGATGATCATCGGAGCGCTCTCGTTGGTTCAAATGCGCCGGGAAGTGTTTCCGGAATTTGAACTCGAAGTCGTGATGGTGACCGTCGAATATCCGGGGGCGACACCGAAAGATTGCGAAGAGGCGATCTGTCAAAAGGTCGAAGAATCAATTCGTTCGATCAACGGTATCAAGAAGGTCACGTCGATCGCCCGCGAAGGCGGCGCGTACGTGTTGGCCGAACTTCGTTCGGACGTCAAGAATGTCCAAAAGGTGATGGCGGAAATCGATCGCGAAGTCGATCGCATCCCCAGCTTTCCGGACCTGGCCGAAGACCCACAAATCCAACAGATCACGTTCCGCGACGCCGCCATTCGGATCGGGATTATCGGCCCGCAAGACCGCTCGCAGGAGGCGGAGTTAAAGCTGCGCGAGATCGCCGAAGGAATCCGCGACGATGTGCTGATGCTGCCGACCGTCTCGTCGGCGTCCATCATGGGCACCCGGCCGTACCAGATCGATGTGGAGATTCCCGAAGCGACGCTCCGCAGCCACGATCTGACGCTGACACAGGTCGCCGAGATCTTGCGGACCCACAACGTCGAACTGCCCGGCGGGCAATTGAAAACCGAAGGCCAGGAGATCCTGTTGCGGGCCAAGAACAAGGGGCGTGTCGGCGAAGAGATCAAGCGGTTGCCGATCGTCACCCGGGCCGACGGCGTGGTGCTGACCGTCGGCGATTTGGGCAGCGTGAAGGATGAATTCGAAGATTCCACCATGGTCGGTGAAATCAACGGCGAACCCGCGATGGTCGTCAATGTCGAACGCTCTAAGAGCGAAGACTTGCTGGCGATGGTCAACGATGTACGAACCTACGTCGCCGACAAATCGCTGCCGGCCGGATACCGGTTCGAAATCTGGAGCGACACCAGCACCGAGGTCCGCGGGCGTTTGGACCTGCTGCGACGCAACGGGCTGCAGGGATTGTTGCTGGTGTTCCTGGTGCTGACGCTATTTTTGGAAATGCGGCTGGCGTTCTGGGTCGCACTGGGAATCCCGGTCTCCATCATGGGCGCCGGGGCGGCGCTGGCCTTGGGGGACCAAACGTTGAACATGCTTTCGCTGTTCAGTTTTCTGGTCGCACTCGGGATCGTCGTCGACGATGCGATCGTGATCGGCGAAAACATTTACGCCCATCGCCAGATGGGCAAGACGCGCAAACAGGCGGCCATCGATGGCACCATGGAAGTTTTCCCCTCGGTGACCGCTTCGATCATGACGACGATCATCGCCTTCGCACCGATGTTCTTTGTCTCCGGAGTGATGGGGAAATTCATGGCCGTGATCCCCTTCGCCGTGATCGCGATGCTGGTGATTTCGCTATGGGAAAGCATCTTTGTCTTGCCCAGCCACCTGGCACATCCGCACACCGGGTTCTTTCGCGTGCTGGAGATCGTCTCCTACCCATTGCGACCGCTCGGGTTGCTGTTGGCATGGCTGGGGGAACAGTTCGCCAGCGGATTAAATTTCGTCTGCAACCGGATGTACGCGCCCGCGCTGAGATTCAGCTTGCATTACCCGATGATCCCGATTGCCGTCTCGATCATGATGGCGTTGGGCACCTGGGGGATGATCCGCGGCGGCATCGTGCCTTCGATCTTGTTCCCCAAATCCGATAACAACTTTCTGCAAGCGGTGATCGTGTTTCCCGATGGCACGCCGGCGATCGAAACCGATCGTGCGACGCGGGAAATGGAACGCGCCCTTCGCCGGGTCAGCCGGCGCGTCGCCCAGGCCCGTGCGGCGGACGAAAATGCCGACATCAAGACGATCTATCCGGGCAGCAACGACGTCATCTCCGGTCCCGTGCGGTTGACCTATCGCGAAGTCGGCAACACGACCAACACGCAAAATCCGGCCGGCGGCGGCGGCTCGGGAAGCAACGTCGGACAGATCTTTGCCGAGCTTCATGACACCAACATTCGCAACATCCACAGCAAAGACCTGCTCGCGATGTGGCGTGCCGAGTCCGGTGAGTTCGCCGGGGTGGAAAGCGTCACCTACGGCAGCGTCGGCGTCGGCCCGGGCGGCAAGGCGATCGAATTCAAACTGCTGGCCGACAGCGACGATGAAGAACAACTGTTGCAGGCCACCGAAGCGGTCAAAGCCCAGCTGGCCAGCTATGACGGCGTGTTCGATATCGCCGACGACAACACGCCGGGCAAATGGGAGTTCCAGTTTCGCGTCAAAGACAGCGCGCTGGCCACCGGGATCACGCCGATGGATCTGGGCAATACCGTCCGCAACACCTACTTCGGCGCCGAAGCGATGCGGTTGCAACGCGGACGACACGAAGTCAAGTTGATGGTCCGCTATCCGCAGGAAGAGCGACGTTCGCTAGTGAACTTTCGCGAGATCCGTGTCCGCGACCCCGCCGGCAATGAACACCCGATCGAAGAGCTGGCCGAAGTCACGCTGAAACGCGGCTTTTCAGAAATCAACCGTGTCGACCAACAACGTTCGATCACCATCAGCGCCGATCTGGATTGGAAAACCGCCAACTCGTCGCTGATCATCGCGGACTTGCAAGCCAACTACCTGCCCGAGATGGCCAAACAGTACCCCGGGGTGCAAGTGCGCTGGGAAGGGCAAGCCGAACAGAGTCGTGAGTCGGTGGGCAGTTTGATGACCGGGTTCGGGATCGCGATCATCGCGATGTACGTGTTGCTGGTGATCCAGTTCCGGTCCTACGTCCAGCCGATCTTGATCCTGTTGATCGTGCCGTTCGGGATGATCGGTGCGGTCTGGGGGCACGCGATTTTGGGATTGCCGTTGACGCTGTTCAGCATGTTCGGACTGGTCGCGCTCTCGGGAGTGGTGATCAACGATTCGATCGTCCTGATCGACTTCATCAACGTCCGGGTCCGCGAAGGCTATCCGCCGACCGAAGCACTCGCCGATGCCGGCCAGCGACGTTTCCGACCGATCCTGCTGACCAGCATGACGACGATCGCCGGATTGATCCCGTTGATGTTGGAGCGTTCCTTCCAGGCCCAGTTGCTGATCCCGATGGCGGCCTCACTGGCGTTCGGATTGTGTTTGGCGACCGGTTTGGTCCTGTTCCTCGTCCCGGTGTTCTACACGCTGTACCTGCGAGCGTACAACTCGGCCGCAGCACTCCTGCACGACCTGCACATCACCCGCGAAAAAATGCCCGACCCGCTCGACTTCGCCGCCGAATCCAATGGCGAAACCGAGCAGGGACTGGCGTCGTGACGAACGGAATCCCTCGATTTCCACGAAGGCCGAGTGTATCGAGCCAGCATCGGTAGAACGTGAAAACACAACCCTGCCTGGAAGAGGTGGTGCGTTCGGGGCAGAGGTCTCGGGAAAACGAATAAGCCCACCGATAGCAGCGCGAACCCACGGATCACCGACCACACACCATCCGTGGGCAAAGACCTCCTTGTGGTCCAGGCGACCGGGGAAAGTAGTGAAACCCGGTGACATTCAACGTCGTAAAAACCGCCTCGCCTGGGAAGGGAGGGGCGACCGCGGATGCTCCCACGCCCCACCCGCATTCTCTGCCGCGAAACCAATCCCGGCGTCCTCCGCCAGCCCAATTCGGCGAAGCTGAGGAAAAATTCCATGCCATTTGCGGCCGCCGAGCCCCCCCTGCGACAAATTTTCCCTCGCGAACCTGAAAAGATCTTGCCGACTCCTATTCAGCAGATGGAAATCAGTTGCTAAACTTCCGCCATCAGACGCAAGTCACTACCCCGTGGTGTAATTGGCAACACTACTGATTTTGGTTCAGTCATTCTAGGTTCAAGTCCTAGCGGGGTAGCTCTCCAGAAAAGGCCTCCTGCAGTCAGCAGGGGGCCTTTTTTCGTTGGGTCCGGAGGGCACGGGATGATTCGTCCGCAGGGGCTGAAAAAAGGGGCATGGCGTTGAGCCCGGAGGTCGGGACGCACCGGCAGCATGCCCGGATCATTCTGCCTGCTCTGTCGCGACTGCGTCCGCTTGGTCGCCGGTGGGATCGGGAGGTAGGAAGATTTTGTCGGTAAGAAGATTCTGCGGATCGCCGCCCGAGCGTTTGTGTGCAACTGTCTTCTCGTGCCGAGTTCGCGGTTGGTATCGGAGAAGGGTCAAAAAATGGGTTGGTCAAAAAATGCGGCCGGCGAAGGAACCGCACCTGCACCGCGACTGCATTTTTTGACCAACATTCCGATCGGGGTGTTGAGCGGAAAGCGGGGAGGTGCGTCCCACACATAAAACACTCACGAGACGACACGACTCCTTTCGCTGACGGACCGATCGTGCATGCACCAAATGACGACCGCGATCCGAAGCGAGACTTCAGATGGTCCCAGGCAATCCGTAAACGCCTCCAAGCCCCCAGGGGATTCCCCTTTGGAAAACTGATTTTGCTGCACGGACGAACGAAAAGGGCGACGGTAGGTCGTGGGGCTGATGGTCGTCAGAAAAATACCGCCCCCCTCCTTTGCTTGCGCATGGGCTAGTCATCGACCCCCACCGCCACGAAGGTCGGTGTATGATATTCGTCCCCAACGGTTTTGGACTGAGAGACGACGAGGATTTGAATGTCTGACATATCGCGCATGATCTGTAAAAAATGCGGTAAAGGAATCAAGTTTCCAACGGAAAAAACGGGTGCATTTGCCAAGTGTCCAAACTGCAAAACGGCTCAAAAGTTGATCGGAGCTTCGGTTGCAAAATCCGAACTGCTTCCGCCTGAAGCAAGGAAACCGCCAGTGTCGTCGCCAACTACGACGCACAATCCTGAGGGCAGAGCCGGGTCCAAGATCCCGCCTTTGCCCCCGAAACCGCACGTACTGCCGGCAGTCACGACGCCCACGGCTGAGGCTACGACGGTCGCCAATGTCCCGCCTACACCAGCAGTCGATTCAAAACTCGCAAGATTCGTGTCTGAGGGTCAGCCAATTAAAACGGTGGGTAAATTGCTAACGCGAGTTGAGAAGATCTGCACGAATTCAGAGACGCCCGAATACATCGCGGTGCAGCACCTTCCTTCGCTTGCCTCGCCCGACGCGATCGTCTTAACGGATCGTCGCGTGATCATTTTTCGGAGCAAGACGCTCGGTAGAGTGAACATGGTCGACGTGCCATGGCTCGACGTTAGCGACATTCATATCTCGGAAGGAATCGTCGGCGCCACGATTCACGTCACCGGGAATAATGGGCACACCGAAAAAATCGATCACCTTCCAAAGGAACAGGCCCGAAGCGTCTACCGTGTTGGGCAGGAACGAGAAGAAATCATGCGCGAGTACCGCCGCACTCGCAAAATGGAAGAAGACCGCAATGCAGCAGGCGGGGTTATTGTCAACAACGCGGTTGCCGCCCCAACGCCCGCCGCTCCCTCCAACGACTTGACAGCAAGGCTTACCCAACTCAAAGCGATGTTTGATGCGGACCTGATTTCTCAAGAAGAGTTTGACGTCAAGAAGGCCGACATACTGTCCAGCTTGTAGCGACAGCTTCCGATCAAGTCTGACGGCATGCTCTCATCATTCTGCCCCGGATCATTCTGCCTGCTCTGTCGCGACTGCGTCCGCTTGGTCGCCGGTGGGATCGGGAGGTAAGAAAATTTACCTCATCCGCAGAATCTGTGGGTGAAATCAGGCTCCGGCAGCTTTCCGAGCTGGTGATATAGGGCGATC
>NZ_JACEHH010000031.1 GCF_014154935.1 Stieleria mannarensis | reverse complement strand
AAAAATTCTACGAGCCCGATTCACTTACATTTCGAATTACAACTACTGAGTCAGCGATGGCTAGTCTTTCTGTCGAAAGGGACTCTCCGATCCTTTACCGGGTGACCTTTCAAGACATCACCTCAGTGGGGCCGCGTGTATTTGAGGTACGCTCCGGTGAATCCCTCGTCGCATCATTCATATTGGAGAATCCTGCTGAAGTGAGCAGACCGAAATAGTAGCCTCACGATTAAGCCTCTCAACTCCTTGCTACATGGCAGTGGCCCGCCTTGGCAAATAACGGCTTTTACGAACTTATGAATTAAATAGCGTGAAAGCACATTCTTGTGATCTTCGTCGCGCGCGAAAGACGCCACTTAAAAGCGAGATTCGCGGAGAGTGACAGGCGTCTCGCTCGCAGGCCATCTCCCGACCAATCCGGCGAACACCATATAAGAGCGAGCGATCTGCCTTCGGTGGCGCAACAAACGCCACGGGCGACTGGACTTATCATCCATAAAAGCCAGCGTCTGAACAGAAACTACCGCCCTGGGCGATAGGGATTGAACAGCAGGTAGTTCAAGTGGCGATACAGATCGCTGTCGGCCAGCAGGTCGCTGTGTTTGCCTTCGCCGGCAAGGTTGGGACCGTTCAGCAGGATCACGCGATCGGCCGTCCGCAACGTTTGCAGCCGGCGCGGCAGCATCACGACCAATGAACCTTGATCGACCAGCTTCTTGATCGCCTTTAGACACGGATCGTCGGCGAGCTGGGCATTGGGGGCCGGCGGTTCACCGACCAACAGGATCGGCGGACGATGCAACAGCGCGCGGGCCAATCCGATCCCATAGGTCGCTTCGGTCGAAAGCGAAACGCCTTCGACCGTCGCGTAGGTCGACAAGCCTTCCGGCAGACGTTGAATCTGGTCATAGACATCGACCTCGCGGAGCGCATCGACGATGTCCGCGTTGCTGATCGTGCCCCCGCTTCCGGCCGACAGATTCTCTTCGATCGTCCCGTCCCACAGTGGGCCGGATGGTTCGATCCACATCACATTCTTGGCCAGTGAAGCCGGGTGTACTTCCAACAGCCTTAGCCCGTCGATCCGCACTTCTCCCGATCCCGGGCGACCAAACCCCATCAACAATTCAACCATCGCTTGCGGCGACACCGAATCGGTCCCGAGCAACGTCACCAATGACTTGGGCGTGAACTCGGTCGTGATGTGATTCAGGATCGACTGGCCATGCGAATCGACTAAGGTCACGTCGCGAAACTCCACGCCGTCTCTCAGGCCGGCCAACCCGACGCGCTGTTCCGATGGGGTCGCTTCGTCACTTCGGCGCAAGTAGGAATAGACGGCATCGCAGGCCGGCCCGCTGGCACGCAACTTTTTTCCTAGCGACTGCAACCGCCAAACGCCCGTCACCGCGCCGGCCAGGGCGAGGCCGAGCACGACGGCCGACGAAAGGCTTAGCCCCGCTTCGGTCTCCAATAGATTCAACCCCAATCCGATCACCATGATGGCGATCGCCGCCGACGCCGCCAAGAACATCAGCGGCCAGACGCGGGCCCGTTCGGCGTCCTTTTCCTGCAGCTTCTGGTACAGCTGGTCCAGCTCATGTTGAAACGATGTTTCGGCGATCCCCTGAGCGCGCAACCGGGCCAGTTTGGGGGCGCGGCCGACCAACGCCGCCATTTGGGCACGCAATTGGGGAAGCTCCCAGCGACCCACCTCATCGGCATCACTGCCGCGCACGTAACGGTACATCCGCCAAACCATCACGCCGCTGATGACGGCAACCACGGCCAACCAAACGTGAACCAACAACGCCAGCGCGACACACCCGAGCAACAGGAACAAGCTGCGCGGCATGGAGCGATACCAGAACGAAAGCCCCGCCTGAACGGCCGGCAAATGTCGACCGATCAATTTTTGGGCGTTCAACGATTGTGCCGCGGCGCCTTCCAATTCCGCGCGACGCACACTTTGCTTCAGGACTTTTTGGTGCAACGCTTTGGTGATCGCAGCCGCACGACGATCGGCCAAACGGCGATGACGCCATACCGCCACACTCAACACCACCGCCATCGCAAACGCCAGCGAGGTCAGCTGAGTCAACTGGACCAGCGGTGGTTGGTCGACAAAGGACGACGGAAGCGGGATCTGTAAATTCGCCCCCAGCCGCGCCGACGACTGACGCAATTCTCCCGATTCCAGCAGCAGCGAGATCAGCCCGACCACCAATACCACACCGGGGATCAGCAGGCCGGCCAGCGTCGCCCAGAGCAACGAGGAAAGTGCGCCCGGGCCCGCCTCCGGTTCGCGACGGGCGGCTGAAAGTGTGTGGAATCGATTCAAAGCAACAGCTCCCCGATGATGAACGTCATGGTGTCATTGGGGAACGAATTGGTTGCCGGTCTCCGCCATCGCGGAAACCTGTCTTTCCGTTCACCCACTATGCCAGGTCGCGGTCCTCGAACAACAGCATCGCCAACATCCAAATCGCGACCGCGAAACATACAAGATAATTGAAAGAACCGGCCAAGTAGATCCAGGGGACCTGGCTTCCGCTATCCATTGCGCTTTGAACATTAAAAACGTTCAAATTCGGCACGATGACGGCGATCAAATTGCCGAAGAAGCCGACCAGCGCGTTTTCTCCCTGAGCCGACGCGACCAGTGGTTGGGTCAGGTTTCCGATCACGTAAATCACGAAGCAGAGAATCAAATTGGCCAACAGCGGCAACCGGGTCGCCAGGGCCACGGCGATCGAGGCGATCACCATGGTTTGCATGAAGTACAGCCCCAGAACCGGGACCGTCGACATGATCTCATTGAAGCCGATCTCCCAGATCGGTGTCGCCTTGGACGTTTCTCGGGCATCGTAAATCGGTTTGTACGCCATCAGCAACAGCAAGACTGCCCCGATGATCACGAACATCACCGCGACTGACATGATGATCCCGGCGTACTTGCCCAGCAGGAACGATCGCCGGGAAACCGGTTTGCTCAGCACGGTCAGTGCCGTTCGGCCCTCGATCTCTTCGCTGACCGAGGTCCCCGAACTCCAGACCGCTTGCAGCATCGCCAGCACCATGATCAGCGTCACACTGCTGTCCTTGAACATGCGGATGTCATCGCCGAGCGTGTTGAACGGGTAGATCGAAAAGATCACGACGCCGACCACTCCCATCACCAGCAAGATCAAATACAGCGTCTGCGCCATCTCGTTCTTGGCGGTCGACCAAGCCAGTGCCCAGACGCGTGGGGCGGCTTGGCGAAACGCGACCAGTCCGCTGAACAGAAAGAACACCAGGGCGCCGATCCCGGCCGCCTGAGTCATCTCGGGGACCCTGGGGATCGATGTCATCGTGATCGTGACGGTCGCCGGGTCGAGTTCGCGGTTTTGGATATGAAACCGCGACGAATCTTGCGGCAGCGGCGGCTGGTCGCGGTCTTCGTAGCGAAACACCAGCGTCTCGCCGGCGTCGACGCGGGTCGGATTGCGGGAAAACTCCGCCATCGTCGCGCCGTCGGCCAGCATCACCGTCTTGTCGGTCGAAATTTTGAGCTCCGAAATCCCGATCAAATCGTACTCGATCGACTGCGGGTGAAACGTTGCCGCATCGGGGCTGACCGATGGGTCCGCACCAGGGATCGTCAACGCAACCTCCGTCGTGCCGTCTCCGATCACATGCACTTCCGATAGCGAGCGGACGAATCGCATCGGCTCGGAAATGAAATAGGTACCGGCCAGACCGATCAACACGAAAACTCCCGCGACCGACAACACGTAGGGCACGATTCCCTCGGTCAAAATCTCGCCCCATTCCACTCGCGTGCGGTACCACATCCCGTAAATCACCGCGTATCCCATCACCAATCCGATCAGGACCAGCGGCAGAATCAATGGCTGGACCGCACCGTCGTCCGACATCGCGTACTGGCCGCACAACAGCACCGCGAGCACCGCCCCGATCACGATCGAAGCGATGGTTCCGGTGGTCGGCGAATCGGCCAGCTTCCCCAGCGGAGGGATGAACGAAAGCAGCGCCAGTGCGGCATAGAATACGGCCGCGGCAATGGCCCCCAACAGCAACCCGATCGCAATCGTGTAGATGGGGGTAACCCAAATTGGAAACCAGTCTGCAATTTGCCCCAGCATCATCGGTCCGGGAAACAACTGGGAAGCGTCCAACGGGAGGGCAGAAAAGGCGGCGGAAGCCGATAGCGCAGACGGGGCCATGAGCGGGGCAGCAACGAAGTGAATAGTAACGAATGCGTGCGGCGGACCTTTTCCGCCGACTGATCGCTACGCAACGAGTCACCAAATGGTTGCCCGGCTGTCCACAGAATTCTCAGTTTCGCCAGCGGAGCCACCGTGCCGTAGCGGAACTCGCCAAGAGTTTCGCTCCCAGCCGGTCTAGACGCGCGAGCGGGGGGCGAAAGCCTTGGCGGCTTCCGCTACAGGCTGATGGGGAGCCCGAAAGCCTTGGCGGCTTCCGCTACCGACTGATGCGTGGCAGTCCAACTACCCCGCCCCCCCCTCCAGCTTGGCCCGGATCTCATCCGGGATGACCGCTTTTTCCAGCCCGCCCCCCGGTCGGAGCCGGCAGCAGACGGCGACGATGGTCCCTGTGGCGATCGGGATCACCTCTCCATCGTCGCTCTGGCGTGAGAACGCCATTTTGTACTGAACGCTGGAGCGACCGGTTTTGACCACCGACACGTCGATGTCCAGCCAATCCTCGAATCGCGCGACGTTCGCGTAGTCGCAGCTGACGCTCACGCGGGGCCAGGTCACCGAGGGATCGTCGTGGGAATCGGGCAGGACCTTGATTCCCAGCGAGCGAAGCATTTCGTGCTCGGCGGATTCCATCCACGGAAAGAACGCCGAGAAGTGAACAATTCCGGCGGCATCGGTGTCACGGAACTCGACCATCCGGCGAGTTCGAAAGCTCATCAGTCGCCTTGGAAGGGCAGCAGCGCCATGTAGCGGGCGCGTTTGACGGCGGCGGTCACGGCGTGTTGGCTGACTGCGGTGCAGCCGCTCTTGCGTCGCCCGACGATCCGGCCTTGGCGGTTGATCATCTTTTTCAGCAGCTCGACGTCCTTATAATCCACGTACATCGGTCGCGGTCGTTGGCCGTCGACAAAAATCGGGTCTTGTTTCTTGGCGCGGGATCGGACGCGTGAACGTTTTCGGGCTCGGCTACGCGAGCTCATCGGTCGGGCTGGCATGATGGTGCTCAGGTCAGGGCAGGTGGCGATCGGACACTCTCGGCGGCATGCAGCACCCTTAAGCAGCTTAAGCGGTGTCGGCGCCTTCAATACGAGTGGTCGGTGAGACTGGAGCTTTCAGCGGAAACCGTTCCCGCCGGCGGCTCATCGACTCGCCAAAGGAAATCAACAGAAGCGGGGGAGTATGCCGCGGGCGACGCCCTTGGGCAAGAGGAAACCGACCGCCATCGCGTGAAAACGGTGTGAAATCCCGGCGAATTGTTCGCCGCTCCCGCACAATTTGCCCTTTCCGCTCGGGCCAACCTTTGCCATATTCCGCAAAAATTTTTCGGCGTGGTTCTGGCGGCCCGGATCGCCGGCCCCAAATTCGCCCCTTCCCCGTTACTGAGTCCTTGTACCGAGACTGCTGTGCGAGACAGCCCCCCGCGGGGCAGGTCAGGCCACAGCGATCGGTGCCCCACAACACAAAATTGCTCCGACCCACCATTCTCGGTCTTTCCAATAAACAAGTTGACGCGAATTGTTTTCCGCGTCCCCGAGACGTCTTCGGTCGGCTGCGACAGCTAGGTGAATGAGATGAAATTGGAGAAAGTTAGAAACATCGGGATCAGCGCCCACATCGACTCGGGCAAGACCACACTGAGCGAACGCATCTTGTTCTACGCTGGTCGAATTCACAAGATCGAAGACGTCCGTGGCGGCGGCGACGGCGCGACGATGGACCACATGGAACTGGAAAAGGAACGTGGGATCACCATCACCAGTGCCGCGACCAGCCTGGAGTGGAAAGGGTACAACATCAACCTGATCGACACGCCCGGCCACGTCGACTTTACCGTCGAAGTCGAACGCTCCCTCCGCGTCCTCGACGGCGCCGTCCTGGTGCTCTGCAGCGTCGGTGGTGTGCAAAGCCAGTCGATCACCGTCGACCGCCAAATGAAACGCTACCAGGTTCCCCGTGTCGCGTTCATCAACAAGATGGACCGCACCGGCGCCAACCCCTTCCGCGTCGTCGAACAACTGCGTGACAAACTGGGCGCCGAAGCCTTCCTGATGCAGTACCCGATCGGTGCCGAAGACAAGTTCGAAGGCGTCGTTGACCTGATCGAAATGAAGTCCTATCGCTTCTCGGGCGATGAAGGCCAAAACGTTGACGTCGGTGAAGTCCCCGCCGATCTGATGGACAAGTGCGTCGCCCAACGCGCCCACATGCTCGAACAGTTGTCGATGTACAACGACGAGATGATGGAATTGCTGCTCAGCGAAGAAGAAGTGCCGCTGGAGATGATCTACAAGGTCACCCGCGACGCCGTGCTGGGCGGTGCCACCCCGGTCTACATGGGCAGTGCATTCAAGAACAAAGGTGTCCAGCCGCTGCTGGATGCCGTCAACCGATACCTGCCCAGCCCGCTGGATCGCGAAATCCGCGGCGTCGACCCCAAGGACGAAGACAAGAAGATCGAACTCAAACCCGATCCCGACGCGCCGTTCGTCGGCATGGCATTCAAGATCGTCGACGACGAATTCGGCCAACTGACCTTCATGCGGATCTATCAGGGAACCATCGAAAAAGCCGGCACCTACATCAACCAGCGGACCGGTCGCAAGGAACGGTTCAGCCAGATCGTTCGGATGCACAGCGACAAACGCGAAAAGATCGACTCGGCCAAGGCCGGCGATATCGTCGCCGTTACCGGGATCGACGCGGCCAGCGGTGATACCTATGCCGTCGAACGTGACCAGTGCACGCTGGAATCCATGTTCGTTCCCGATCCGGTCATCAAGATCGCGGTCACCCCCAAGAACCGCAGCGACGGCGACAAGATGAGCAAGGCGTTGCAACGGTTCCGCAAAGAAGACCCGACGTTCCGCGTCATGACCGACGAGGAAACCAACGAGATCCTAATCAGCGGCATGGGCGAATTGCACCTGGAGGTCTACATCGAGCGGATCCGACGTGAATACGACGTCGAGATCGAAGTCGGTGCGCCGAAGGTCAGCTACCGCGAAAGCCCAACTCGCATGATCGAATTCAACTACAAGCACAAGAAGCAAACCGGTGGTTCGGGGCAATACGCCCACATCGTTGGCAAGCTCAGCCCGCTGGATTCGATCAGCGAAGACAGCTTTGAATTCGAGGACCACGTCGTCGGTGGACGGATTCCCAAGCAGTACATCCCGGCCATCGAAAAGGGCTTCCGTGATATCTTGAACAAGGGACCGCTGGCCGAGTACCCGGTCGTGGGCACCAAGATCGACCTGGACGACGGATCGTTCCACGAAGTCGACTCGTCGGAAAAAGCGTTCTACACGGCCGCCCAGGGCTGCTTCCGCGAGTACTTCAAGCAAGCCGCCCCCAAGCTGCTCGAGCCGATCATGAAGATCGAGATCGAATGCCCCGAGGACTTCCAGGGGACCGTCGTCGGTGACGTCATCCGTCGCCGCGGCATCATGAACAGCAACGATATCGTCGACGGTGTCAGCATCATCATCGCCGAGATCCCGCTGGCCGAAACCTTCGGCTACTCGACCGACCTGCGAAGCATGACGCAAGGTCAGGGAACGTTCACCATGGAATTGGCGACGTACCGCGAAACGCCGTCGAACGTCCAAGACGAAATCGTCGAGCAAAAACGCCGCGAAAAGGAAGGCAAGTAAGCCCGCCGGGCGGATCGATGGACCGCCCGAAACGTTTCCAACTCAAAGGGCCGTCGCAATCGCGACGGCCCTTTTTTGTTCGGCTTTGTCCCTAAACCCGGCAAGGGTCGTATGTGGTAGCGGAATTCGCCAAGAATTTCGGCTTTTTCCGTGTGGACTGCTGCGAGTCGAAAGCCTTGGCGGCTTCCGCTACGGTTTTAAGGACAAAGCCTGGTGTCCAGGCTTTAGCCGCACACGCTCGCTGCTTCGCAGCGACCCCGAGAATCGCCTCAAGGCTAAACACCAACACGCCCTCCTCATCGGCGCCAACAAAAAACGGCCCGCCATCGGATCGATGGGGGCCGCTTCATCGTGGTTCGATTTTTAAATCGCCGTCAGCCGGCGACTGGACCCTACTCGTCCTTCAGCTCGCCGCTGTCGGCGATCGTGATCGGCAGTCGTGTTGCACCGCTCGGCGATGAGCCCAGTGATTCGATTCGCCGGACCACGTCCATGCCCTCGATCACGCGGCCAAAGATGACGTGTTTGCCGTCCAGCCACGGTGTCTTGACGGTGGTGATGAAGAACTGCGATCCGTTGGTGTTCGGTCCGGCGTTGGCCATGCTCAGCAGGCCGACTTCGTCGTGAGCGAACGCAAACTTTTCATCGGCAAACTTGGCGCCGTAAATGCTCTCGCCGCCGGTTCCGTTTCCGGCGGTGAAGTCACCGCCCTGCAACATGAACTCGGGGATCACGCGGTGGAACTTGCTGCCCTTGTAGTGCAGCGGCTTGCCCAGTTTTCCGACGCCTTTTTCGCCGGTGCAAAGAGCCCGGAAGTTCTCGGCGGTCTTGGGGACGTCGTCGCCGAACAGGCCCATCACGATTCGCCCCGCGGGCTCACCGTTGATTTCGATGTCAAAATAGACTTGATGGGTGACTTTGGCTTCGGAGGCGGATTTGGCAGATGCTTCGTTGGTCATGGTCAGGAGGGTGGCTGCGAGAGCCAATGCGGTAAGGGTTCGTAGCATGGGGAATTCCGATCGCGGAAAGAGTCTACAGGCAAGACGGTGAACGAACTAGCGGAGCGGCCGACACGACCGCCCCGTGGGAGGCCCCATTATCACAACGTCGCAGCGATTGGCCAGTGGCGGCGCGATCCGAGGGTCGCCGTGTTCTCCGAACTCGGCGGATCAAAAAAACGAAGCTTTACCCCGCGCCGACCTCGGAGAGGACGGCGACTGTCCAGCCCCACCGAAAAAAA
Organism: Stieleria mannarensis; assembly: GCF_014154935.1. Taxonomy (GTDB): domain Bacteria; phylum Planctomycetota; class Planctomycetia; order Pirellulales; family Pirellulaceae; genus Stieleria; species Stieleria mannarensis. The sequence continues at coordinate 100,361 of NZ_JACEHH010000031.1, read as the reverse complement.
CGCTGCGGTCGACGACTACGTAAGAATCCCGTCGACGACGCGGCCGTGGACGTCGGTCAAGCGGAAATCGCGCCCCGCGTAGCGATAGGTCAACTGCGTGTGGTCGATCCCCAGCAGGTACAGCATCGTGGCGTGCAGGTCGTGCATGTGGACTCGGTTTTCACGGGCGTAGTAACCAAATTCGTCGGTCGCTCCGTAAGCAAATCCGCCGCGGACACCGCCGCCAGACAGGACCACCGAAAAGCCTTGGGGGTTATGGTCCCTGCCGTTGGAACCCTGGACGACCGGCGTCCGCCCGAATTCGCCGCCCCAAACGATCAGCGTGTCGTCCCACAACCCGCGTTGTTTCAGATCGGCAATCAACGCGGCGATCGGCTTGTCCGTCGCCAGCGCGTTTTTCTCGTGCCCCTTTTGCAGGTTGCTGTGCTGATCCCAAACTTGGCCGCTGGACACGGTGATGAATCGCACGCCGCTTTCGGCCAATCGACGCGCCAGCAAGCAGCTTCGGCCGAATTCACGAGTCGCAGTTTCGTCGATGCCATACGCCCGCTCGGTCGCCGCGGTTTCCGATTCCAAATCAAACACCTCGGGCGCCGCCGACCGCATCCGCCGGGCCAGGTCGACCGCCTGGATCGCACCTTCGATCTCGCGATCCGGCCCGCTCCGCGACAGGTGACTCGCATTGAGCGCCGCGAGCATCTGCATCCGTCGATCCACGCGATTCGAATCCACCGTGCCGGTCAGATGCGGGATCTTTCCGGATCCCGGTTTGCCGTTGCTGCCGATCGCGGTCGCCTGGTGCATCGCCGGCAAGAACGCGGCGCCGTAATTACGTGGGCCGCCGTGTGCCGTGGCCGGCCCGATCGCGATGTGGGCCGGCAAGTCCGGATGGCCGCTGCCGAGCGCATAACTGATCCACGCCCCGACACTCGGTCGGACCAGGTTGTCGCTGCCGGTATTGATCATCCCGACGGCTTGGCCGTGCGATTGGCCGCGGGTGTGCATGCTGCGGATGACACACAGCGAATCGGCGTGCGTCGCCATGTGCGGCAACAATTCACTGACCCACAAACCGGATTGGCCGCGGCGCGCGAATTCCCACGGCCCCTTCATCAGTTTGGGAACCGCGTCCAAGTTGGGCGGCAAATCGAAGGGCAACGGTTTTCCGTCGTCGGTCGCCAGTCGCGGCTTGTAGTCGAAGGTGTCGACGTGACTCGGCCCGCCGTGCATGAACAGAAAGATGACCCGCTTGGCTCGCGGCTTGGGATGCAGCCCGCCACCCAGGTTGATCGCCTCGGCCGCGTGAGCACCGATCGGTGTCATTGCCGATACGGCTAAAGACCCGAGCGCGAACCCGGCGCGTCCGAGCAGTCGGCGGCGGTCGAGGACAAGTGGCTCGGCAGCTGGATCAAGTGCTTTCATATTACTTCTGCTGGTGCGTTGTCAATTCGTGACGTGCGGGTAGCGGAACTCGCCAAGAGTTTCGGCGGGGTATCAGGAGGATTGAAGCGTTTGACAATTTCCGCAACTTGAAAAATGAGCTGGCATGGACCGCTAATCCAACATTCGAAATTCGGTGGTCGCAAAGATCGCCGCAACAAAGTCCGCGAAGCGTTCCCTTGTCGTCGCATCATCGTCTGATTCGTTAAGGCCGATGTAGTGCTCGGCCATCTGCATGTCTTCTGGTGACGGCTGCCGCGAGAGGCAGATGCGGTAGGCCGCCCGCAGTCGTTCCTGCCAGGTTGATTCGGACCGATAAATCCGGTCGGCGGTCTGCTGCGCCCAGCCAGTGACTTCGGCACTGTTGATCAACACCAACGCTTGACCGGGGACGTTGGTCGTCGGCCTCTTGCCGACCAGCAAGTCTGGATCGGCGGCGTCCAGTGCCGTCATCAGCGGCGGAACGTTGCTGCGGATCACGGGCAAATAAATTGAACGCACGGGTTGGTCCAATCCCGATGCAACGTCCTTGGTCACGGCGTTGTTCTTGGTCACCAAGACGCCTTTATCGGCCACCGGTTCCGTGCGTTCTTCCTCGGTCAGCACGCCGGCAGCTTTTAGCATCGTGTCGCGGATCGATTCGGCCGTCAGGCGTTTGCGATGGGCCCGCCACAGCAGACGGTTTTCCGGATCCGACGCCGCCGCCTGGTCATCGAATTCGCTGCTGCGATTGTAGGCCTCCGAAAGCACGATCCGGCGGACCAGCGACTTCAGTTGCCAGCCCTGACGCATGAAGTCGATCGCCAGGGCGTCCAGCAGTTGCGGGTGCGACGGACGCTCACCGCGGGTGCCGAAGTTATCCACCGTGCGAACGATGCCTTCACCCATCAGGTGCATCCAAACACGGTTGACCATCACACGTGCGACCAACGGGTTGTCGGGGTCGGTCAACCACTTCGCCAACTCGACGCGGCCGCTGCCGGTGGGGGAATCAATCGAAGCGTCGCCGGGGCCGCAGACTTGCAGGAATCCTCGCGGAACGACCTCGCCGACATTATTCACTTCGCCACGGATATGCACCGGGCTGTCGGCAATTTGGTCGGTCGGCAGATCGCGCGGCGCCATCGCCACGGGCAGCGGCGGTGGGGCGTTCTTCTTGGTGGCATCGAGTTGTTGCTTCAAGTCGTCCAACCGTTTCTGTGCGTCGGCAATCCGCTCGGCCACCTGACGCGACTCGCCAGGCTCCGCCGCCTGTTCGACTGGCAAGAACGCGATCGCATCGGCGATCACATAGCCGTCCGTGTCGTCGTTTCGGATCGTCACCACCGCGTCCTTGTCGGCTGAAAAAGTGAACGTCCCCAAGACATTCCACGGCGGGGTGTCGGAGGACTTGCGCTGGCTGACGATCAATTGCTCGTCGCCGTCGGCCGTGGCGATGGTGACTGGGACGGTCGCGGCGCGGTTTCCGTTGCTGCTGTAGGCGAATCGCACCACGTACTCGCCGTCTTGCGGCAACTGTTTACGGAACTCGATCGACAGCTTGCCTTTGTTGGCGTTGTCATCGTGGACGTATCCCGCGCCGATAAAGCCCTTGGTGTACGTCGATGCGGTCCAATCGCCGACCTTCGTCGCTTCGCTGTCGTCGACGATGATGCCGTTGTTCCCGCTGCGGCGGGCGGCTTGCAACTCCTGCGTCGCTTCCTTGATTTGCTTTTCCAGGGATGCGATCGTGGACCGATGTTCGGCCAGTGAACGTCGGTGATCGTCGGTCGTCGGCAATTCGACGCGATTCCAGGTGCTGACGTATTTTTGCGATTCCCCGTTCAGTGTTTGGGTGCTGCGAAAGATCCCGGCAAGTGCGTAGTAATCTTCGGTCGGGATCGGATCGAATTTGTGGTCGTGGCAGCGGGCGCATCCGAGTGTCATTCCCAAGAACGCGCGTCCGATGGTGTCGATCTGTTCGTCGACAACGTCCAGAGTCAGTTTCTGCTTCGCGCGTTCGCTGAGCATCTTGGGGCCGAGCATCAGGAAGGTGGTCGCGACGACGTTGTCATGGCGCTGCTGATCGGTCGCGGCGGGCAGCAAGTCTCCAGCGACCTGCTGGCGGATCATTTCGTCCAGCGGCCGGTCGCGATCGAAGGAATCGATCAGGTAGTCGCGGTAGCGCCAGGCTTCGTGGAAGGTCGCATTGAAATCACTGCCGTTGCTGTCGGCGTAGCGAGCGACGTCCATCCAGTGCCTTGCCCAATGTTGGGCGAAGGCGCGTGACGCTAGCAATTCGTCAACGATTTGTTTCCATGTCTGCTCGTTGGGAGAGGCCATCCAGCGTTGGCTGACGGCATCACTCGGTGGCAATCCGGTCAGATCAAATGCGAGTCGCCGCAGCCGCGTTTCGGGGGGCGCGGGGCCGACCGGTCGGATCCCGTGCTCGGACAGTTGGTCATCGAGCCCGTGGTCGATCAGGTTCTGGCGAACCGACTCGAGCGAGTCTTCGGAGAGGCCGCGGCGAAAATCGGCCAGGGGGCGAAACGCCCAGAACTTGCGTCCCTGTTCCAGGTCGATTTCGATTGTCGCTGGTCGGGCGGAATCGCCGGGGGATTGTTTCCGAGGATCGATCGCACCGGCGTCGATCCATTGGACGAAATCGTCGACCACCGCTGGGGGGAGCGGTGCGTCCGGGGGCATTTCGCTGGATTCGTAGCGGATGGCCGAAATCAGCAAACTGGCGTCGGCATCACCGGGGCGGATCGCCGGGCCGCTGTCGCCGCCTTCGCGCATCGCCCCAGCGCTATCCAGCCACAGCGAACCGCCGATTTCGTCGGAGTCGGCAGAGTGACATTGATAGCAATGCTTGATCAACACCGGGCGGATTTTCTGTTCGAAGAACGATTCCGAGCCGGGTTCCGCGGCGCCCGTCACGGCGGGCCCGATCAAGCAGAGGGTGATGGCGCAGGAGGCAATGACGAGTGCCGTCAGGTTGGACAGCGGCGACCAGGGCGTTCGTTTTCGCATCCGAGACGGGACCGTCAGACAGAGGGCGGTGCGGAAGGGGACCCGTAGCGTAACAAAGATCCCCCAGTGACGCCAAACTTTCCCTTGCGCTCAGCAGGGGGCAGACCCCGAGCTGATCGGGGACAGACCCCAGGGTGATCGGGGACAGACCCCAGGGTAAACCGGGCGACGGCCAGCTGGGGGAAATAGGACCAATGGGCCAGATAGGACCTATGCGTCCCCCAGCTCCCAGCTCCCAGCTCCCAGCTCCCAGCTCCCAGCTCCCAGCTCCCAGCTCCCAGCTCCCAGCTCCCAGCTCCCAGCTCCCAGCCAACCAGTTCCCGGTGCTGTGGTTGAGCGAAATTGCCCAGATCACTATTTTGTGGCGGAGGAAAACGTCGAGTTTTCCGAATCGGCTGACATTACCGGTGCCGATCCCGATTCCAGGCTCAAGCGTGGAGGGCTCGGTAGCCGATGGCTGGAGAGAGTCCAGGCGCGCATCCGGGCGTTTGAATGGGGGCACGACGGCGCGATGCCGGCCCTCTCGATCTTAGTCTCCCTGAATATTTGGTTCATCCTCGCCGTTTCATGAAGTACCGCCAACTGGACCGAATCGTCAGCCTGGATCCCGGACAACGGATTGTGGCCGAGCGCACGTTGCGGGCGGACGAGGAATACCTGAAGGATCACTTTCCGCGATTTCCCGTGATGCCGGGCGTGATGATGCTGGAAGCCCTGCATCAGGCGGCGATTTGGATGATTCGTGTCGGTGACGACTTTGCGTCCCCCCTGGTGCTGTTGCGAGAGGTCCGCAACGTGAAATTCGGCGACTTTTTGTCTCCGGGCGAGACGCTGTTGGTCACCGCCGAGCGTGTCAAGGAGAATGACGGATTGATCACCGTCAAAGCGACGGCGGAGAAACAGGGGCGGGTGACCGTCGCGGCGCGGCTGATTTTGGAACGTTCGGGTAGCAACGAGCCGCCGGAGACTGGTACAGACGCGGACGTCATTCGGCGGGCAAAAAAACAATTCAAACAGTTATTCGGGGACGTTTCGTTCAGTCCCACTTCAACCACCTAGTTTGATCTGCAAGGCTAGTTTTTACCGGCGGACTGAACCGTCGGTCGAGCCTTGCGGAAATGGCATTAGCAAAGGAAAACCACGAGATGGCTCTGACAGACGACGAAATTTTTGCAAAGGTCCAATCGGCTCTCGAAGACGCGCTGGGCGTGGACGACGACGAGGTCACGATGGAAGCGACCCTGGTCGGTGACCTGGGCGCCGAGTCGATCGACTTCTTGGACATCGTGTTCAAGTTGGAAAAGGCATTCGATATCCAGATCCCTCGCGAAGAACTTTCGCCCGAAGACATTCTGACCAACAGCCAATACGTCCAAGACGGCGTGGTCACCGCCGACGGACTGGCCGAGCTGAAAAAACGCATGCCCTGGGCCGACTTGAGCGAGTTCGAAGCCGACCCCAAGGTGCAGAACTTCGGCAACCTGTTGACCGTGGGCGATCTGTGCCGTTACGTCGGTGCGAAGGTCAACGACTGATGCGCTGGTTATGGGTCGATCGTTTCACCGAGTTTGTCTCGGGCTCCCATGCCAAGGGCATCAAAAACGTGTCCTTGGACGAGGAAGTCGTCGACAATTACTGTCCCGGATTCCCGTTCCTGCCGCCGACCCTGATCATCGAGGGGATGGCGCAGCTGGGGGGGATCCTGGTGGCGGAGCACTTTTTGTTTGACAAACGCGTCGTCCTGGCCAAGGTCGGGCGGGCAAAGTTCTACGCACCGGCACTCAACGGAACCACGTTGAATTACGAAGTGCACCTGGACGCCGTTCAGGAAAACGGCGGGACCGTCACCAGCACCAGCCGCTGTGACGGGGAGATTCAAGCGGAGATCGAGTTGATGTTCGCGTTTCTCGAAGACGGCTACTTGGTCGACGGTCCGTTGTTCGAACCGGACGACCTGAAGGGAATGCTGCGGATCATGAAGTTCTTTTCGGTGGCGGTCGATGCCAACGGAAATCGATTCCCGACTTACGAAAAACTCAATTCGCCATCAGCGCCGAGAAGTCAGCATGCAGGGTGATCAGCAACAGCGCCGTCGCGTCGTCGTTACCGGGATCGGAATGGTCAACCCGATGGGCCACGACGTGGACACGGTTTGGGCGGGGCTCCAGGCGGGCAAGAGCGGCGTCGCTTACACGACCCTGTTCGACGCCAGCGGTTTTCCGACCAAGATCAGTGCCGAAGTCAAGGATTGGGAACTGGCCGAAGAAGACCTGCCACCCGGTCGCCCCGAAACTCTCGGCCGGCACACAAAATTCGCCATCGGCGCGGCCCGACAAGCCGTCGCCGACAGCGGTGTGGTCGACTCGATCACCGACCCCACGCGGTTCGGCGTGTACCTGGGCAGCGGCGAAGGCAACCAGGACTTCAACACGTTCAGTCAAATGATGGCCGCGGCGCTCGCGGGCGGCGAATTTGATTCGTCCAAGTTCATCGCCCGGGGATTGGAATTGCTCAACCCGGCCAGCGAGCTGGAACAGGAACCGAACATGCCGGCGGCGCACCTGGCGACGCTATTGAACGCCCAAGGCCCCAACATGAACTGCTTGACCGCCTGTGCGGCCAGCAGCCAAGCGGTCGGTGAAGCGACCGAGATGATCCGCCGCGGTGACGCCGATGTGATGTTGGCCGGCGGAACGCACAGCATGATCCACCCGTTCGGCGTGACCGGGTTCAACCTGCTGACCGCGCTGAGCGAAAGTAACGACGAGCCGACCAAAGCCAGCCGACCGTTTGACCGGCTTCGCAACGGTTTCGTGCTCGGTGAGGGGGCGGCGATGGTGATCCTGGAAGACCTGGATCGCGCCAAAGCACGCGGCGCGACGATCTACGGCGAAATTGCCGGCTACGGGACGACCGCGGACGCCTATCGCATCACCGACATTCCTCCCGACGGACACGGCGGAATCGCCGCGATGCGGATGGCCATCGCCGACGCGGGGCTGAAACCCGCCGACATCTGCTATGTCAACGCCCACGGGACCAGCACCACGGTCAACGATAAAGTCGAGTCGCTGGCCTGTCATGAAGTTTTTGGCGAGCATGCGGCCAAGGTTCCCGTCAGCAGCACGAAGAGCATGATGGGGCACCTGATCGCCGCCGCCGGAGTGACGGAGATGATCGTTTGTTTGTTGGCGATGCGAGATTCAGTCCTGCCGCCGACGATCAATTACGAAAACCCCGACCCGGCGTGCGACCTGGACTACGTCCCCAACGAAGCGCGTCCGGCTGACGTGAAGTACGCCCTGAACAACAGCTTCGGCTTTGGGGGCCAGAACGTTACGCTGTGCCTCAGCCGCGACGTCTAGGGCTCTGTCAGCGTTAGACGTTCCGGTTCCTGTCGTAGCGGAAGCCGCCAAGGCTTTCGGTTCCCCTGCTTTCGGTCCATCGGTGCGACGTTGTCGCGCCCGTGCGAAACTCTTGGCGAGTTCCGCTACCCGAACCTCAAGCTGTGGCGGATTACTGCGCTCCACAACTCCGTCCCGCACCTGTCCGATGCCCGACTTCACCGACGCCGAATTGGTCGCCTTTCTGGATGAAGCGCTTTCCGACGAACGGGCCACGGAACTGGAGCAGCAGCTGCGCGACGACGCCGAGCTGCGGGAGCGGTTGATCGCCGTGCGTGGCCGCGAAACGGCGGGGCTGCACACCTTGGGGGCGATCTGGCGGCGCGGGCGATTGTCATGCCCCTCACGCGAGGATCTGGGGCAGTACCTGTTGGAAACGCTTCCCGAGGAGCAATCCGGCTACATTCGTTTCCATCTGGAGACGGTCCAGTGCCGTTATTGCCAAGCGAATCTGGCGGATCTGATCGCCGCGTCGGACGCCGATCGGAGCCTGGTGCGGCGGCGGAAGTACTTTCAGACCAGTGCCGGGTACTTGAACCAGTGAGCCCGCCTGGTCGGGAACGAAAAAATCCCTGCTCAACCTTGCGGATTCCGGCCGCAGGCATTACCCTTCGCGGCTCGAAACAACTTCAACACCCCTCTTTCCCTCCCCCGAGGAAGCTACCATGACGCTCGATCGCAGCCTGAAGGTAAAAGCTGGGGCGATCAAAGCGCGGAACGTGCTGACCCGAGCCGAGCGGATCGCCCAGTTGCAACGCCTAGAAAAATTCAACGAAGACGAATCGATCCTGGGGATGCCCAAGGTGCGTGTGATGAAGGTCTCGCTGAAGAAGAAGAAGAAGGTCAAGAAGGCCGACGACGACAAAAAATAGTCGAGTTGATCTGGCACGCCTTTGCAGCCCCGAATGTGCGTCGACGCACGAACGAACAGGCCGTGAGCGAATTCTTTCGCCCACGGCTTTTTTCTTCGCGGTTTGCCCTGCCGGAGCGGCGCGTCTCTGGCGTACAACTACGCGTTAGAGATAACGCTTGCCCCAACATCCCACGCTGCGATCGGTCGACGTCTTCGGCAGATCGCGTCGTATCCCTGGGAATGTTTGATCGGCCGCATCGCCCTCCAGCGGCGTGCAGGGTCTGTTCGGGCATGCCGGTGGCCGGCCCAGTCGGTTCACCGCCACCTTTCCCAAACCCGGTCCCTACCGATGTCCACTGCCGACGCAACCTCAACGTCTTCGGCGGAGTCCGATTCCGCCGAGGTGAAATCGACCACCGAAACCGCCGCGGTTGCTGATACGATCAGCGATCATGCGGCTGCGATCGACCCCCAGCGTCTGCCACACCCCGAGCAAACGCGGCCGACACGGATCCTATGGGAATACGTCGCCGTGCTCGCGGCCGTGCACCTGATCGCCTTGCTTGCCTTTGTGCCCTGGCTGTTTACCTGGTCGGGCCTGGTGATTGCGATCGCCGGGCACTTCGTGTTCGGCATGATGGGAATCACGATCGGCTACCATCGGCTGCTGACCCATCGCGGCTTCAAGTGCCCGAAATGGCTGGAACATGGACTGGCGATTTTGGGGATGTGTAATCTGCAAGATTCCCCGGCGCGGTGGGTGGCGATCCACCGCATGCACCACCAGCACAGCGACGACCAGCCCGACCCCCATTCGCCGCTGGTCAGTTTCCTGTGGGGACACATGGGCTGGGTGGTCGTTCGCAACCGGGATCTGGACCGGACGTCCCATTACGAACGCTATGTCCGCGACCTGCTCCGCGACCCGTTTTACTTACAACTAGAACGCCGAGGCGGTTGGTTCTTCGTTTTCCTGGGCCACGCCGTCGTGCTGACGCTTGTGGGTGCCCTGGTCGGATACTTCGTCGATGGTGGCGCCGGGGCGCTCAAGTATGCTGCCAGCTATTACGTCTGGGGCGTTGCGGTGCGCACCGTGTTTGTGCTGCACGGCACCTGGGCGGTCAACTCGGTCGCCCACGCGTTCGGGTATCGCAATTACGAAACCCGCGACCACAGCCGCAACAATTGGCTGGTCGCATTGTTCAGTCACGGCGAAGGCTGGCACAACAATCACCACGCCGAACCGCGGGCCGCCGCCCATGGTCACCGCTGGTGGGAATTCGACATGTCGTGGCGGGTGATCCGACTGCTGGAAATGATCGGCTTGGCCACGGACGTCGTGCGTCCCAAATCGATGACGAAGTAGACCGTCGGCCATTGGATCGGCCGATCTCTTGCCCATCGATCACTTGGTCTTTGGCAGGGAGTAGCTGACCTGTGCCCCGGAAATGGTGACGTGCTTCTTGGCGACCAATTGGTCGATGACCAATTGAATGTCCTTGTCCGTTAACTTGTTGCTAAACCACGACGCGAGCGTGCTGTGAAGCGTCTTGACCTTCCGTGGCTTGGACATCTTGGTGCGCTGCAGACGTTCAATCGCCTCTTCAAGCCGTTTGGCCAGTGCACCCTTCTTGTTGGCCGGGCCCGGCCGTGCGGCCTTCGTCGATTTGATCCTGTCGGCGTTGATGCCTTGCGATTTCAGATGTTTGATCAACGGGTCAAAGCCCTTATCATTGGAAATAATCTGGAACACGGCCGACGGGGCAGACTTTGAAAGTTTGCCCAGGTAATACGCGATGTGAAAGTCCAACGCGTTGGGGCCGCTGTCGGAGATGGTGATGAGTTCGACCTGGCTGCCGAACCGTAGCAAGGCTTCTACCGTTTCGACAGGAAGCTTGCTTTGTTTCGCGCCGACAAAGACAAGGATCTTAGTGGGCTTTTCAACGAGCTGCGGGGTGCAGTCGTGAAGAACATTTTCCAGGTCGATAAAGACGTAGTGGGGTCGCATCAGATCGCGTGAAAAGGTCGCTTTTGATAGGGGGACGTGACATGTCGACGGGTTGCCGGCGAGAAGTATATCGACGTCCCCCTCGGCAACGGGCTTCTGACAAGCCTTGGTCAAATCTGCCGGGGTGGTCGGTCAATGAAGCAATTGATCGACCAATCGGCGCGTGCACTGCGTGTCTTGTGTGGCGCAAAGCGTTCGACCGTTAGATTCGGGCGGCGCTGGTGTCCAGGCTTTAGCCGCTCCCCTTCGCTGCGGAGTTGCTAAGGGGAATCGCCTAAAGGCTAGCTGGACAGCGCCACTTTGAATCAGAAACACCAGGATTTGCGGGTTAGAGTTGATCGTACTCGTACTCAGACGTTTCGTCGGCACTCGTACTCCTACTCGATCCGCAAGTTTCCCACGAGCTATCGATTAGGAGTACGAGTACCACGTTGTTGAGTACGAGTACGACTGGCGTGAAACTCATCCCATCTACCACGGTGTTTCTAGCATTTTTTGAGCAAGTCGCCGCAAAGTGGCGCTGTCCAGCTAGACACCAACACCTAAACCTCTTCATCGACATAAATGATGTGGCGGAAGTGGTATTGCGATTCAAAACTCGCCCCGAGCGCGCCGATCATCAGGGCGACCGAAGCTGAAAAGGAACTCATGCGCGCCGTCGTCTGCAGCCCGAGGTTTCCCGGCTCTAGCGACGATGAGCTGGCCCAGTTCACCACAAGTTCGGGAGTGAAAAACAACGAACCGGCACAAAACCCGATCGACATCAATGCGATCCACGTGACCGACATTCCTAAGAAAACGATCGCCACCGCGGAAACGGACGTCACGACGGTTTGCTCGCTGCGTCCACGCCCCCTGCGGACGAGCAATTGTTGGCGTCGAATCACATAGCCGGTGGTGGTGCACAAGCTCAGCGCGATCAACAGCAAGACACTCGCGGGGGCTTGCGACAGGCCCAGGTCCCAGGCTTCGGCGGTCATGAACAAGATCAGCACGGTCGAGACCGAGGCGATGGTCAGACCGCTCAGCCGCCGAGGAAATTCCCAGGGCCTGGCTCCCAAAACGGCATCGACGATCTCGCGTCGATTGATCCAGGCGGCGTTGATCGCGAACACGGGGTAACTTTTGCGACGCCCCGACGATTCCTCCAGCCGCGCGTCGGCGATCTCCGCCAGCGCCGCCCGTTGGCGTTCGGTTTGCTCTTCATCAAAGTGCTGCATCGCATCGAGTTCATCGACCGTCGCGGGATGGAACAGCAGGTTGCCGGGCTCGGAGGAACGATTCAGCCCGGTTAAATGCCCGATCGCGTGCAGCATCAGGCGACTGAGTCGACGCGCGATGCGTTCGATGCGAACCTCCTGATCGGCATCGCCACTGGCCTGGGGATCGATCAACGAGAGTGAGAAGACAGCGGCGTCGAGTGGCCTGCTGAGGGCGGCGTAACAAAACGGAGAGTAAACGCCCGCCAACTCGGCTGCGGTCAAGATGAAAGCGAAGTCCCAATGATGAATGTCTCGGTCCTCGGCGGCCTGCTGTAACAGCTCACTCGGCTGGGCACGACCGTCCCCGATTAGCTCCGGCCGGCGGGCGCGCAACATCCTCAAGTCGAACTCCGGGAATTGCTCACTAAAAGAGTCACCCACCTGTCCGATCGCGAGGGAAATCGCCTGGCGGTCAATCGAATCCATTGGCCCGGCGACGATGATTCCGATCTCGATCAACTGGTTGGCTTGCACGCACTCCACTCCGTGATTGATTTCAGTTGCACGATAGGTTCTCGCCGGCCGCTCGTTGCATCACCGCCGTGTCACTTCGTGACGGGGTTTGGATGCCTTGGCGCTCCAGACGCGACTGCCAACGCTTCCGTGCCAAGGCTTGCATGTCGACCGCCTTGTCGTGTTCGTCAACAATTTCCAGCCCCAGTAGTGTCTCCAAAACATCTTCTAAGGTAACAATCCCTTCGAACCCGCCGAATTGGTCGACCACCATTGCGATGTGGGCACGAGAATCCAACAGGTCATCAAACACGGACGTGATGCCATCGTCTTCATGGACCGCCAGGATCGGCCTGGAAAACTCTCCCAGTGGCTTTTCTGCTTCACCCGACGCAATCGCCGTTAACAAATCGCTGCGGATCACGAATCCGGTGACCACATCCCGGTGCTCACGGAACAGGGGCACACGCGAAACCGGCATGCCGGCAATCGTGTCGGCCACGTCGGCCAGTCGTTGGGATTGTTCCAATGAAATCACCACCGTCCCCGGTGTCATGATGTCCTCCACCCGGATCGACTCCAGCGTCAACAGGTTTCGCAAGATCCGCGACTCATGCTTCTGGAGTAATCCTTCGTTGGTCCCCAATTCTGCAACGGCCGCAATTTCTGAACGGGTGACAAGTCGCTGTTTCTTGTCCCCGCCGAGCCGCTGAGTCAAGAATTCCGAGAGCCAGACCAGCGGCAGCATCATCACAATCAACCCCTGGACGGCGATCGCAATGGCCCCGGCCAGTTTTCGCCAATGCAACGCCCCGATCGTTTTCGGGATGATCTCGCTGAGCACCAGGATCAGCAGCGTCAACACCGCGCTGATCACACCGACATATTGGTCGCCGAACATCTTGGCCGCCTGGGCACCGACGCCCGCCGCCCCGACCGTGTGGGCGATCGTGTTCAAGCTAAGGATCGCTGCCAACGGACGGTCGATGTCCTCCTTTAAACGAATGATCCGCAACGCCGATTTGGTCTTCTCCGTCCGCCGCTCGGCAATGAAGCTGGGGGTGATCGAGAGAAGGACTGCTTCGGCAATCGAGCACAGGAATGACACTCCGATCGCAAGGGCTAGAAAGATGGCGAGTAGTACGTAGTCCACAGTGTCGTCCCGACGGCGGCTGGAGTGATGGAGGCGAACTAGCCCCTGCGACTGTCGCACGTCATATGCCAATGCACGCGGCGGCTGAGCCGTTTTCGATGGGGCGTCGGCAGAATCGACGCCAGCGCCAACCGACGCCACCGAGACTGGCTGATTGACGTGTCTGTGTAGAAAATTGCGATGCTGGCGAACCGCCCAGAAGGCCGGCAAGCGACCAGGGTGGACGCTCGGGGACCATCACGCCATCCGTGATCAATGCCGCCGAACCGGAAGCTGGCTGTTCGACATTCAACCCCCAGCGATCACGAAGAGCTTCGTGCGTTTGCACGTGTCAATCAAAAGACGCACGAGCCAGGTAGATCTGACTCGCGCGCGATGAAGGAAAGCGGTTGCTTGCTCGTGAGACGATTTACTCACGTTCAATGTCAATCTCGACCTCTTCGACGCGGTTATCGCGGTTTTCCAGGCGTTCGCGCAGGCTTCGGTTCTGGCGATCCGCCTTGACCTTGTAACGCTGATTCAACTCGGAAACGAAGTTTTCGTCGGCGAAGTTCGGCCAATTGTCTTGGTCAAATCCCTGGGCACCGTCGAGCTGTTTTTCAGTCACGTTCAACGTCAAGTAGATGTCGTCTGGATTGTCGCGTTCCTGCTTGACATGAAATGCTTTGAACGGCACGGCGAACAATTTGTCGCCCAACCCGAAGATGCCGCCGTAGGTGACTGCGGCATAAAGCACCCGCCCGGAGTTGGCGTCCAGGACGATGTCCTTGATTTCGGCAATACCTTCGCCTTCGGCATCGTAGACGTTCAGGCCCAACAATTGACTCGCTCGGACCGTGGCACCTTTCGTCTTTTGATCGAGCTGCCCAACCGAACTGCCTCTCTGGGCCTTGCGTTGCACCCGGTCCTTTGTGTTCGCGTCCTGCGCGATGGCGGGAGTAACCAGCAAGGCGACAATCCCGAAGACGGTCAACGCATTCTTGATTGTATTTCTCATCTCTCTACACCTCAAAATTTTTTATCGGACGATTCGCAAAAGGGACGATTCGCTGGCAGTCACGCGACCACCGCGGACGATTGATGATCAGCAGTTGCACGACCGTTCGAATTGTTCCACTTCGGCCTCCGCTGCATCGCGGGCCATCCCATACTTCTCCTGAATCCTCCCGACCAATTGATCGCGTTTGCCATCGATTTGGTCGAGTTCGTCATCGGTCAATTTGCCCCACTTTTGTTTGGCTTGGCCTTTCGCTTGTTTCCATTTGCCTTCGATGGTGTCCCAGTTCATCAGTGAAATCCCCTTTGTGCTGGAAGTGTGATTGGCAGCTCGCATTGAACTGCGCGATGGCCACAGGGGATGCATTCCTCGTGCCAACGCGCCGGCAGATCTTTTGCCACCGGCGTCGACAGCGCGGATCAATCGTGTACAAGTCAACCGCCCACGAGTTGCCCGGACACGCCTGTGAAGTTAAATTAGACACATCGTCTTTGGTAAGCCGTCGGCATCCGGCCAGGAGTGGCGTCGTGAAGAGATTTGCTTTTCCGTTGATCACCAGCACTCTGGTGCTGCTGTCTCTTGCTCCGCGTCTGTCTTGGTCCCAGGGAAACGCGATCGATGAGAATCGAAGGCTACAGAAAACGTATCGCGCGAAAACGCGGGAGTTGGACTTCCTCCTGGACTCGGCACTTTTCGCCTACGTTTCTTCCTCAGGGACTGATCCAGAGGTGTTCTTGTTGATCGAAGCCAGGGACGTCGATGGTCAGTCCCCCTGGACCTATTCGATCGCACGTTTTACGACACGCGAAATCTGGATGTCCCGTGGCGACCAACCGATGGTGCGAATCGATGAAACGCCGTCTGTGAGTCGGACCACAGGACGAATCGTCGAACCCTATTTTTATCGTGTCGAATCTGTCCTCTCGGTCGACGATCTTGAACCGGACGAGTGACCCGGTGCCAATCCGCGGTGGATGAACCGCACCACCTTGTGGGGCAGCGTCTCTGGCCCAAAGTAGCGGCAGCAGCACGATGAAGTCGCAAATTCAAAAGAATTGTCGATCCCGAGCGTGACAAAGTCGCGTCACCCATGTCTGTTTTACGATGGGTACCCCTCGCTCGTCTTGGAAAGATAAGCGTTTCATGAACTACTGCCGTGCGATTGATGGAATCTGGCAACGCGACTGATGTGGACGCCCTCCTTGCTTCGGCCAAGTCGGGAGACGCGTGCGCGTTGAGCACGTTGTTCGGGATGTACCAGAACTACATCAAACTGCTCGCCGCGTCACAGGTGCGATCCCGGCTTCGCGTGCGGGCCAGCGCTTCGGATATCGCACAAGAAACGTTCTTGAATGCCCATCGCGGCTTTGAAAACTTTCGTGGAACGACCGGCGGCGAGTTTGTGGCCTGGCTGCGTTCCATTCTAACGCGTCGAATTCAATACCTGGTCCAGCAACACGTCCAGTCACAGGTTCGCGATGTCCGCAAAGAGGTCTCGATCGAAGCGATCGGGAAATCGCTGGACCGATCTTCGATTCGATTGGAAACTGTCTTTCAGGCCGGTTCCCCCTCTCCGTCGGCACAGCTCCAGCGCCATGATCGCAGCGTCCATGTCGCCAACGCGCTGGCGGAACTTTCCGACGACTATCGGGAGGTGTTGATGTTGCGCAGCGTCGAGGGTTTGGGATTCAAGGAGGTTGCCGCACGGATGCAACGCTCGCACGGTGCGACGCGAATGTTATGGTTACGGGCCATCGAGGCGCTGCGGGACCGATTGGGCAACGGAGACGGTCTATGAACCAAGATTCAGCTGCACGAAATCCAGACGCACAGGATTCAACCGCACAGGTGCAAATGATCGTGCGGCGTCAGCGGAAACTCGAATCACGATCCGGGCTGACCGAAGCCGATGAAGCATTGGTGGGCGTCTTGGATTGGTATCTGGAGCGTCGGTCAATCGGTCCGGTGGTTCAATCCTCCTTCATCGCCGAGCAGTGCGCGCGTTTTCCTGAATTAGAACTCGAACAAAAGCTTCCAGGACTGATCGGCAGCATTGATGCACTGCACGGGTTTGTAGACGATCAGACGGCCGGTCAGACAGCGGGCTTCGAATCGGGGCCGTGGGAAAACTTGGTCTCCAAAACACTCGGCGATTATGAAATCCTATGCGAAGTCGGTCGCGGGGGAATGGGGATTGTTTACGAGGCTCGTCAGCGGTCGCTTGACAGAATCGTCGCATTGAAAGTGCTGCCGGTTTCGGTCGTCTTGGACCAACAGCAGATTGCCCGCTTCATGCTGGAGGCCCAGGCGGCGGGCCAACTCCACCATCCTCACATCGTCCCGATCTACTCGGTCGGCTTGGAAGATGGTGTGCACTGCTACAGCATGCCGTTGATCGATGGCCATTCGCTGGACCAGAAAGGTGAAGTGTGGCAGGCCGACGAACCGGACGTGATGCAAGCGATCGAGTGGATGATTCAAGCGGCAGACGCGATCGAATACGCGCACCAGCACGGCGTGATCCACCGTGACATCAAGCCGTCGAATTTGATCATCGACCGCAACAATAAACTGTGGGTCTCTGATTTTGGGTTGGCTCGCTGTCGACACGCTGATCGCATCACGCAACCCGGTGTGATCGTCGGAACGCGTCGCTATATGAGTCCTGAACAGGCGAGCGGGAACCCCGCGTTGGTCGATCACCGCAGCGACATCTTCGCCTTGGGAATGACGCTGTTTGAATTACTGACCGGAAAACATGGCCGGCAGAAAAGCTCGGTTTCGGCGACGGTGTCGATTGACTCGGAACGGACGGCTTTTTGCATCCAATCGCGATTGATCCGGAGGCACAACCCTGGCATCTCTCGGGACATCGAAACCGTCGTGATGAAAGCGATCGCGCCCGATGCGGCCGATCGGTATCAATCGGCCGCCGAATTATCGGCCGATTTGCGTCGAGCCTCGAACGGTCTTCCGATTCTCGCCCGACGCCCTTCCACGTTGGAGCGGATCACAAAATGGACGCTCCGGCATCGTCGCGCCGTCGCCGCGTCGGCTGCGGTATTCAGCGTGTTGTTCGTTGGCCTGGTTGGTGCAACGTTGTTGTTCGCGCGACAACGATCTGAGCTGCAAAGTGCGCTCGACGCCGCTGATCGCCATCTGTCGGTGGCCAATCAAAACCGGGACCGTGCGGAAGCTCATCTGCGTCGAACGCGCGATGTGCTTGATCGCTTCGGTTTAATGGCGGCCGAGCAGTTGCGCGGAGTCGCCGGAGCGGAACACGTTAGAGAGGCTTTGGTCCGCGACGTGCTCCGCTACTATGAAGACGATGTCAGGCAAGCTGAGTCCAAGTCTGATTCGCCGCTGCAGTTGGCCGAGACGCACTACCGGGCGGCAAAGATCATCGAGGAGCTCGGTGCGAGCCGACGGGCGCGAACTGTCTATCGACGAGCGCTGGGGCATTTCGAATCAGATGGCCGATCGGAATCCGTGCAATACCGGGCCGCATTGTGTCGAAACAGTATCGCCGTTCTGTCGGCCGAACTGGCGGAATTTGCCGCGGCCGAAAACGAATACCGCGTCGTGATCCAGCTGCTTCGGCCGATCGCAACCGCCAACGCCGATCGGACGCGGACGCTGGCCACGGTCCATGGCAACTATGGGCTTCTGCTGACCTCACTTGACCGCACCGAAGAAGCGAAACGACAGTTTCACTTGGCTTGCGAATTGCTTCCCGAACACGACCTGATCCATCCCGCCGACGCGCTGACCGCAGCGATGATCTTCAACAATCTCGGCCATTTGGTGCAAGACACGGACTTGACGGAGGCACTGAGGTACAACCTGCGGGCCATCCACGTGCTGCGATCGGTCGTTCTGTCCGAAAATGAGGACCTGGGCACCAATGCCACTCACGAGGCCGTCGGTGCACTCGCGCTCAACCTGAACAACCAGGCATCCCTGCTCGTTCGACTCGATCGCAACGACGAGGCGATCGCGGCGTACCGAGATGCAATCGTCCTGTTCAGAAGTTTGGTCGACCGGTTGCCGACGATGGTTCGCTACACCGAGGAATTGGCGATCACCTACAACAATTATGGACGGTGCTTGCACCGCAACGGTCACGACCGCGATGCCCGGGCGGCACTGCAGCGGTCCCATGACTTGCTGCAGAACTTAGTGCATCGCCGCCCGGACGAACCTCAGTATCAGGCAGCACTCGATGGGGTGCGGAAAAATCTCGCGCGAACCGGCGGACGTATCGCGCTGCAGAGCCAACTCTAGGATCAGCAACCGTGAACCAAAAACGAACACTCACGCTGGAACGATTGGAGACTCGCCTGGCCCTCGCTGTCGACGGCCCGCTGACGCTGGTCACCGAACTGGATGACCGGCCAGGCGATCCCGGCGGTTTGGCCGCCCTGTTGAAGCAAATCGACATCCTCTCAAGTCAACGGCAGGACGATTTGGAATCCGACCTCAACGCCCCTGCACCCCTCTCGGGTGAGAGAACGCTCGGTAGCGACGCCGCGGTGCGGCTGCGTGTCGAGATCCTTGATCCCGATGGTCGATCAGTGGAATCAGCGGTGACGGGCGGACTGTATTCTGCAAAGGTCTTTGTCCGTGACGTGCGGGACTTTGCGGTCTCCGACAAGAATGTCGGCGGGGTGTTTCAAGCGATCCTCGATTTGGACTTTGGTGACAATGCTCGTCCAGCGGGCCCGCCGATATTCTCTGATGGATTTCCCATTCTTCGACAATACGGCACGTTGGTCGGGAACGCACTGCAAGGAATCGGTGCGGTCAGCGATTACGCGAGCGGCAGCTGGCAAGTCGAGCAGTTTTTGATGGCGGTCCCGTTTGTGGTTGAGGATCCCGCCCGGCCAACGCAGCTCAATGTCTCGCCATCGATATCGAGCTCAGAATCGATGCTTCTGTTCGGTCTGAACGCCCCGCTTCCGCCATCGGGCATCGGCGCCGGGTCCGCAACGCTTCAGCCGATTCCTGTCGCAACGTCTCCACCGCCCCAAGCGAGTGCCCCGCCGGTTGATCCTACGCCTGTAAAGCCGCCGGACGGCCATCCTGGCACCGATTCTGCAGAAAGTCTTTCCCCGGATCCGACGATCACCGAATCGGTGTCGACTCTGATTGCGTTCAGGCCCGCCGAGCCAATCGATTTTGGCCGGACCGTCGACGCTGCGTGGCCCCGACTGGAATTGGATGACAAGGATGAAGACGACGAGGACTTGATGGAGCTGCCAATGCCACAGAAGGCCAACCCGATGACTTTGGGAGAAGACACCGCAACCTCCGATGCGGCCGACGACGACCAGGAAGAACGCGAGGTGGACACAGAAGCATCCGAATCGACCGGCCTGTTTTTTGATGAACGACTGCTCATCGAAGGGGCGTTTGTCGAGCCATTGTTGTCACCGTTCCGCTTGCAGTTTCAGCGTTACCGAGAAACGGATTCGGGCGAGAGCAACGATGTTTCGGTTGCGGACGATCCGCCAATGCCAGAACACGATCCCGCTGCATGGGTCGACATTGCAGTGATGTTACGGTCACGGGGCCACGATGCGACAACCAGCCACGCCTATGTTGATGTCGCGGGCAACCAAACACGCGATCGCCCTAATTCCGCCAACGATGTGGGACGTGAGTTCGCGATCCGCTTTGAAATCGATCCGGCTCGACTGCCGAGGGTCGATCGCAACTTGATGCGGAGCGAAAGCGTAATGGCTCCGCCTGCTCAAAACACCGAATCAGATGCCAAGGTCGATTGAAACTTGAACGCAAAAAAGGATTCGGGGGATCTTGCGTGACGATTCGCGAGGGCTCATGTCTTTTGGATTGGAAAACTTTCATTCGACCAGTCCATGATTTCAGATCCCTTGACATGAAACGACGCGCTACGTCTTTGCGGCCAAGAAACATCCACCTTTGTCACGAGCGTTTAGAAACCCGCCAATTGCTCGCCGCCGATCCTTTTAGCCCGTGGACGCACCCGTTGGATCCGGCTGACAGCAATAGCGATGGCACGGTCACGGTACGCGATGCCCTGGTCGTCATCAACCAACTCGGACGTTCGGACACCGCCGACCTCGCCGCGGTTGCCGCGCCGCCCATCCTTGGACTCGATGCCGACGATTCGCAGGCGACGTTGCACTTGGATACCAACGGCGATTCCGAATTGACCGTCCGCGATGCATTGTTCGTCATCAATCGACTGGGCCAATCAACGACGGGCATCGGTTCGGCAGAGTCGGAGGAGGATCCATCGATCCCCGTAGGCCAGGAAGACGACGCCCAGACGCTCGGTTTTGATGACGACTTCGCACACGTGATCAGCTCGCTTTCAGCCGAACAGAATTTGCGAACCTATCGGTTCACCGCAGTGCAACCACGCGCAACGGTCGACTTGAATTCGGTCTTGGACGAGAGCCTGGCGGAACTGACGATCCTGGACGCTCAGATGCAGCGGATTGCCAGCAGTTCCTCACAGGCCGCTCGAGCAAGATTCCAAGGGATCGATTTCCCGACCCAACCCGGTCGAGAGTACTTCGTCCGGGTCGAGTTTGCCGACGGTGCATCGGAAGCGGCATTCGATTTCGCCTTGAGCGTTTTCCAATTCGAACCGTCACGTTGGTTGCCGGAATCAAGCGATGAATTGACCGACGTCGACGGAGACGATGGAGGCGACGTCGGCGATACGATTCTCACGGCCGTGGACGTTGCGATCCGGCCTAACGGATCCAGTTTCGTGCAGTCTCTTGAAATGCCTGGCGACGTCGACGTGTTTCGACTGCCCAACGGATTGCCGGGATCGGTATTCGTCCAGGGCGTTGATGGGATCGGCTTTGAATTGCTGGGCGAAAATGGAGACGTCCTGGAACGCGAACCCTCGTCCATCGCCGTGAATGACCAAACCGACGTCGGATACTACAGGGCTTTTCAGGACGCGGCCCTCGGGTCCGATTCGATCTATTTGCGTGTCTTTTCGAACACTGAATCGATCGGGCAATACAGTGTCTCGGTGCTGCTGGATAACACGCCCGATCAATCGGACCAATCACTTCTGAGCGGCTACTCGCAAGATCAGGCCGGGGTGGTTCATTTTCATGGGAACTCAGCGACGATTACCGGGGCCACCGAGATCAGCGGGCAAGTTCACTTTTACCGTTTTTCGGCCACCGCGCGACGAGCCGTTTTAACGCTGAGTGGCGATGAAGGCGTCGAGATGCAGTTGTTCCGCGCCAGTGACGAATCGCCGATCGGCCCACCGCGGTCCGATTCGCTTTCGGCGTGGCTTAACGGACCGACCGATCAAACCGCCGCCGAGTACGTGTTGGCCATTCACAATCCGCGTCAATCAAGTGACTATCGCGTCGCCATCGAATTGATCGAACCGACCGTGATTCCGGTGGAGGTTGACGTGGCGGATTTAGAGTCGGCCGTGCCGTTGTCCGATTCCGATCCGTCTGTGGCGGGGACACACTCGGTTGTGACGATCGCTGCTAACGAGGTGAAATATTACTCGTTTGAATCCCCGGCGAATGTGATCCGGATGTTGGCCCGGGGATTAGACGAAAGAGACGAATCGGTTCTGCAGTTGCAGTTTCACTTATTGGACCAGGACGCGGAGGTCATCCCAGGGAGCTATCCTGACAACTTCGAATCGATCTTAGAGATCTTGGATCGCTTGGGCGGCCAAATCGTGATCGGCGACACGCACGTCGGGCAGCAGGTGTTTCTGAGGATCGCTAATCCGACCGATCAAGCGGTCACGTTTCGGTTGTCGTTAAGCTGAAGCGATTCCTGTTGGGGACCAGCGGCTAAACCGGACGCTTCCGCGACGGCCCGGAAAGGATGTCGTACCAAGATGGAACGTCACGGCTAGGCCGGGTGATGCTTGGCGGTGATTTCCAGGGCGGCCTCGTACAGGCCTGGGCAGCTGGCCAGTACGCTTGACGGTTCTAACCCCAGCGGGTTGCCCTTCGCGTCACTGATCTTCCCGCCGGCCTCGGTCACGATCAGCTGTCCGGCGGCGAAGTCCCAGGGCGAGAGCTTGTACTCGAAGAACGCGCCGAACATCCCGCTGGCGACGGCACACAGGTCGAGCGCCGCGGTGCCGAAGCGGCGAATCCCGTGGATGTCATGGGCAAAAAAGTCTTCGATGGCCGACAGTGTCGATCGCATCATCGCGCCGCGGTCGTAGTAGAAACCGCATCCAACCAATGCGGTGGACAATTCGGTCGCGGTGGCGGTGCGGACCGGGGCGCCGTTGTGTTTTGCCCCGTCGCCTTTGACGGCCGTGTAGGTGTCACCGGTGATCGGGTTCAGCACCACACCGACCGTCGGCGTGCCGTTGTGGTAGTAGGCGATCGAGACCGCGAAGTGGGGCACGTGGTGCAGAAAGTTGTTGGTGCCGTCCAGCGGGTCGATGACCCACAGGTGCTCCGCCTCGGTGTCACCGACAAGGTCCTCTTCGCCCATCAGTTCATGATCGGGGCAGATGTTGGCGATCAGATTGGCGATCACCGACTGGCTTTCCAGGTCGGCGTCGCTGACCAAGTCATAGCTCTTTCCGCCGACATCGGATTTATTCCGCAGCTCGACGCCGTCGTTCCAATAGCGGTGCAGGACGTGGCCGCCGGCTTCGGCGGCCGACTCGGCCAGGCGGAGGATGGATGCCAGATCGCTGGGCATGAAATTGATGGACGTCCGAGTCGCGCGGGCGGCTAACGTTCTCGGTACGTGATTCGGCCTTTGGTCAAATCATAGGGCGACAGTTCGACACGAACCTTGTCGCCTGGCACGATACGGATGAAGTGCTTGCGCATCCGTCCGGCGACGTGCGCCATCACTTCGTTGCCGGTTTCCAATTGGACTCGGAACCGGGTGTTGGCGAGGGCCTGGGTGACCGTGCCCTCGACTTCGAACGCTTCTTCTTTCTTGCCCAACTTTTTTCCTAGGGGTTATCGTTTGCTGAACTGGACGCCGCGTCGGGCTCCACGCAAACCTGGTTTCTTTCGTTCCTTCATGCGAGAGTCTCGCGTCAGGAACCCGCCATCACGAAGGGTGTCATGGAGCGACTCATCGTAGCTGACCAGGGCACGTCCCAGGCCCATGCGAACGGCACCGCTTTGGCCGGTCAGGCCGCCGCCGGTGACACGCACGATGACGTCTAGCTTATCGGTCAATTCGACGGCCGCCAGGGCCGCGGTGATCGCAGCTTGGTCCTGGTCGTTGACGAAGTATTCGTTCAGCGGCTTGCGGTTGATCGTGATCTTGCCTTCGCCGGCGCGGACGCGAACGCGTGCAACACTGCTTTTGCGTCGTCCGGTGCCCAGTGCGTCACCGTTGATCTTGTCTTTTTTGACCAGGGTCATCAGTAGAGTCGGTAAATGAGTTGTTTGGAAGGGGGTTCAGGGACTGGCTGCCGAGCGGGGTGGCTAGCTGACTTTCTTGCCGGTGCGAGCCAACGGTTTGGGATCCTGGGCCACGTGCGGGTGATCCGGACCGGCGTAGATCTTCAGTTTCTTGATCATTTGCCGGGCCAATTTATTCTTGGGCAGCATGCGTCGGACGGCGTGATAGATCAGGTCTTCCGGCTTGCGTTGTTGGCGGTCGCCATAGCTTTCCAGCCGCAGACCCGGGTACCCGGTGTACCACGTGTAGTGCCGGGCGTCCATCTTTCGGCCCGTCATCGCGACCTTGTCCGCGTTGGTGACGATCACGAAATCACCGCAATCGACGTGCGGGGTGTACTGCGGGCGATGCTTGCCCATCAGGACGACGGCGATGTCACTGGCCAAGCGTCCGAGGACCTCGTCGGAGGCGTCGACGACGTGCCAGTTCTGTTCAACTTGGCCGGGTTTGGCCATGTAGGTAGGTTGCGTCACGGGAACAGTTCTACGGAATACGGAAAATGTGCGGTTGGGCGAACGTCAAACGGATCGCTCGGCTCTGGCGGGGGCGAAACGGCGGTCGCTGCAGCGGGTGCAGATCGACCACGACCTCGGCGCCCGTTGTTCTGCGGCGGCGATTGGTGTCTTCGGCGGCGATTTCGGCCGGTCAAACACGGCACGATCTCACGAGGAGCTCGCTTGGAAGCGGAGCGAATCGGATTCGCGATCCCTGCCGCCGAGAAAGACCGAGAACGGTCCTCCGGCGGAGGATTCGGAAGCGTATCGACACCTTCCCGGCTCGGCAAGGGCTTTTCAGAGTTTTCGGGGGCGAAATTGACTCGCCGGCTTAACTTTCAAAGCGACTTAAGTACTTCGTCAGCCGCAGCTTCTTGCGGGCACTGTCGCTGGTCATGTAACGCAGGCTGCCGAAGATGGGGCGTTTGGGGCCCCAAGCCCGGTCGTAGCGACCCAGCACCCAAAAGATCCCGTTGTAGGAGTTGGGATCGCGTCCGTCCAAGGCGTATTTGTTGTTCAAGTGAATCATGATCCGGAGCGCCTGAGGGGCCGATTCGGTCCAGTGCAGGATTTTCTTGCCCCACAGCATCCGCATGTAATTGTGCATGACCCCCTGGCGGACCAATTGACGCTGGGCCGCGTTCCACAGTTCGTCGTCGGTCTCGGCGGCCTCGAACTGCTCGAGCGTGTAGGTCACCGGCCGCGGGTCGTCGGCCGTCTCGGCGATCGTTTTCTTGGCCCAATCGGGCAGCGATTCGAGTTTGTCGTACGTTTCCGGCTCGCGGAACGCCATGTTGAACCCCATTTCACGCCAGGTCAGGATCTGGTCCAAAAAACCTTCGGCCGGCTCGCTGGTGTTCCAAAATCCGTGGTTCTTTCCGTTGGCCTTGGATGCCTGGTCGGGGGTCCAGTCTTCGTGGTCCAGCACCCGCTCGACGATTTCATGGGCGGCGATGTGGCCGAAATGGAGGTGCGGGCTAAGTCCGCTGGTGGCGTGTTCGTCGGGGTGGTTGCGATCGGTGTGGTAGACCGGCAGGGCATCCGACAAAAAACGGTCCAAAACCTTCGCGGCGGCCACACTGCCGCCATCGACGACCGGGCTGGGGGGCACCGAATGATCGATCGGAATCGACGCCAAACCGTCATCGGCCAGCAGCGCATCCAGATTCGCCGGCTTCCATTTTCGGGTCACCGCCGCAGGCAGCTTGTCCAGTTCGGGCAACGCGACGTCATCCAGCGGATCCGTTTCGGGCAGCTCGGTCAGGCAATCCAGGATGTTCTTCTGCATCCAGCGCCGATAGCTGTGGGCGACGGTAAAAGTTCGTTCGGGCAGCCGCATCGGCACGACACAGTTGCCGTCGACCAGTTCCAGCGGCACCGGCAATCGGTCTTTCACCGCCCGGATCATGTGGGGCAGAAAGAAGCACGGGAATTCGTCGGTGACCACCGTGCACGCGTTTTCGGCCAATTTTGCCAACAGCGGCGAACCGCGGCCCGGTTTCGGCTCGACATACGGAAAGTACATGACCGGTTTGTCGCCAAACGCGTCGGCGTTGTCGCGCATCCCCTGGATGATGAAGCGATGGAATCGGTCACTGGCCCAGTCATAGCGCACGCGAAGCGGCTCGAAGACGACCAGCGGCTTGTCGAGTGACCGGGCGCGATCGACGGCATGCTGGAGCGCGAAGTTGTATCGTGTTCGCCGTGCGGCGATCATCCAGTACAACACGTACCGGCCGTCTTGTCGCAACGACCGCGAATTGGCCTGCGTGATTCGAATCTCGGGAATCGGCATGTCGGCGGATGATCCGGTGGAATTCGGGAGCAAGGTTGTAGCGGACGTTGCCACGATCATAGTATTGTGCCCAAGCAACCGGCGAAGCATGGAAGTGGCCCCGCCTTCATTCGGACGTGACAACTTGAAGCGACATCGACTGCGAAAGAAGCTCCCCCTGATCGCCACGTTGGCGGCGATCTCGATCGCCATCGGCGGCTACGTGTTCGGACTGGCACTGATCCAGTCGCACCGGCACGCCTATTACGACTTTGAAGATTTGGTCGAGCCCCGGTTGATCGACGCGACGATCGTCAGTTGGTTGCTGTTTTTTTGCAGTTCGATCGGCAGTTTCTTGAACGTCGTCGCTTGGCGGATGCCGCGTGGCGAAGGCATCGGCGGCCATTCCCACTGCCCCCGCTGCGCGAACACGTTGAAGATTCAAGACAACGTGCCGATCCTGGGTTGGATCTCGCTGGGTGGGCGTTGCCGGTTTTGCTCGCTGCCGATCTCGCGTCGCTATCCGATCGTCGAGGCGTTGGTGGGGATCACGTTGACGCTGATCGGAATCACCCAGCTATACTCGCTCGCCTTGCCGGCACAGTTCGTCCACGGTCACGGCGGCCCGCTGTGGGCCCCCCGCGTCTCGCCACAGCTGTTGGCGATTCTGACGTATCACACCGTGGCGGTGTCAACGTTGTGGGCGATGGCCTTGATTCGAATCGACGGAACCCGGTTGCCGACCCGGTTGGTCGTCTTTGCCGGCGTCGCGGTGGTGGTGCCAATGTTGGCCTATCCGACGGTGATGGTCGTGCCGTGGCAGGCCAGTCGCCCGCTGGGTTGGGTGCCCGACGGATTGCACGTCGATGCGATCATGCGTGTGGCCAGCGCCCTGGTCGCCGCGGCCTTATTCGGACGCGTGCTGGCCAAGGGGCTGTGCCCTTCGGCCGATTTAAAACTTGATCCGCTCGGCACCGGCACGGCGCGGTTGGTCGATCTGATCGCGATGCTGTCGATTCCCGCCCTGGTGATCGGTTGGCAATCGATGCCCGCGCTGGTGATCGTCGCAGCGGTCTTGGCGATCTTGCTGCGCCGGTTGCTGCGATGGATTCCCATCAACGACGGGCCGCGAGGGCAAATCGCTCGGCGTGGGGCGATGGAATCATTCGCATTCGCCTTGCCGTTCGCGCTGACGTTGCACCTTGTGTTCTGGCGCATGCTCTGGGAAACGCCCGCTTGGCCCAGCGATCACAGCAGCCGCAGCGCGATCATCGTCGCGGCACTCGCGGTCCTGGCCGTGCCGTTCTTCCTGACTGATCGCACCGCAGCGACAGCGACAGCGTCAGCGACAGCGTCAGCGACAGCGACAGCGACAGCGTCAGACGATGGCAAGCTGACAGTTCCCGACAATGATCCCGCCGAGGATGGCTCAACCGACGAATTGCCAGATTACCATCGCGATTGCGAATCCGATGACGGAGATCAGCGTCGAGATGATCCCCCAGGTCCGTAGCGTTTGGGCTTCGGACATTTGGAAGTAGCGGGAGATCATCCAGAACCCGGAATCGTTGACGTGGGAGAATCCCGTCGCTCCGGCGGCAATCGCGACCGTGATCAGTGCCAATTGCGGCTGGCTCATCCCGTCGACAAAGTTCCCCATCAAACCGGCGGCGGTCAGCATCGCAACGGTCGCTGAACCTTGGGCGATGCGAATCAACGTCGCGAACACCCAAGCCAACAACAGCACCGAAATCCCTGAGTCGCGAAAGATCTCCTCCATCGCATCGGTGATCCCCGTCGCCGCCAGCACGCCCTTGAACACGCCGCCGGCACCGGTGATCAAAATAATGATGCCCGCCGGGCCGAGTGCCTTGGTCGAGATTTCCAGCAGGGTTTCCCGATCCACGCCACGCCGGGTTCCCAGGAAGTACAGCGCCGTGAGCGTTGAAAACAACAGCGCGATGACCGGGTGCCCGATGAACGTGATGAACTGGACCAGCGGCGATGCACTGGCCAACGATGCGGCGAGTTCGGCGCCACGCTGGTCGCGTGTCAGCCCTTCGGCCAGCCCCGCGGCATACCATTGCTCGATGACCGTGTTGGCTAAAATCAATCCGATCGGCAATCCGATCAAAAACACGATGAACCCGAACGGAGGCAGCGCCACCTGTTCACTTTCGTCAATCTCAGGTGCCTCCGGCAGCACGATGTCCACGCCCTTGGACAGCTTGACGCACAACCAAGGGCCGCACAGGATCGCCGTCGGCAATCCCACCATCACGCCGAACAGAATCACCCAGCCCAGATTGACGCCCAGCAGGTAAGCCACCGCGACCGGGCCGGGGGTCGGGGGGACGAACGCGTGCGTGACCGCCATGCCGGCGACCAGCGGCAGCCCGAAGTGCAAGAACGGCCGTTTCGTGTCCCGCGCCAACGCGTACAGCAGCGGCGCCAAAATCACCAACGCCACGTCCAAAAAGACGGGGATCGAGATGATGAATCCGGTCAACAGCATCGCCCACGAAGCGCGTTTGGGGCCGAACACTCGCACCAGATGGTTGGCCAACGCCTGTGTCCCGCCGCTGTGTTCGAGAATCGCCCCAAAGACGGCTCCGATCCCGATGATCGTGGCGATAAATCCCAGCGCGCTGCCCATGCTTTTGACGATCGTGTCGGCGACCTGGGTCAGCGGGACCGCCTCGGGGTTGACCGTCCGGCTGGACGCCGCGACGACGACGGAGACCAACAGCAGGGCCAAAAACGCGGACAGTTTCAGTTTTAAGATCAACACCAACAACAGCGCGATGCCGAAAACCAGCAGCGCGATCAGCGGTCCCGCCGGCGGACCGGCCGGCTCGGCTTGCCCCAACACCATCGAAACAGACGCCGGCCACTGGAAACCAACGGGGAACAGCAAAGAAGCATCGATCAACGGAGACACCGTGGAAGGCAGGCGGAAAGACGAACGTGGATGCCCGGCGGGGGGATCAGCGCCCCGGGGCCGCTGGCGCGAGCGGCGAGTCTAGGCGGGCGGCCAGCGTGGGTCAAGAATCAGCCCTTAGCGACGGCTCACGGGAGAGCATGGATTCACCCGCCCTGCTGTCTAGCTGGACAAAGCCACTTTGCACAAGCAATATCGTGAAACGCCGGTCAAACGTAGCGACCTTCGTCAAAAGGTGGATTCCCGGGGTTTTCCACGCTCTGGCGAGCGTAGCTACGTCATCGTGGCGCTGCCCACCTTTCTGAGAGTCACCGATTGCGATTCTGCTCACAGGGCTACAATAGACGCCCATTTCCTACCGACCTCCAATCCACGCCTA
The DNA here is from genome assembly GCF_014154935.1 of Stieleria mannarensis. Lineage (GTDB taxonomy): Bacteria > Planctomycetota > Planctomycetia > Pirellulales > Pirellulaceae > Stieleria > Stieleria mannarensis. Next base: position 70,759 of record NZ_JACEHH010000031.1, on the reverse strand, counting down.
TCGGTCCCAGATGAGTTTTCCGATCCAACTTGCCGACCACTTCAACGGCGAGCGCTGCGCGATTTCGTTCGAATTGTTCCCGCCGAAAACCGAAGCCGGCATGAAATTGCTGGAAACGAACGTCGAGCGATTGAAGGCGTTCGAGCCCAGTTTCTTCACGTGCACCTACGGCGCCGGCGGTTCGACCCAGTCGCGGACGCTGGACGTTGTCGAGCGTGTGCGGCAAATCACCAAGCTTCCGGTCGCGTCGCACCTGACCTGCGTCGGTTCGACCGTCGCTCAACTGCGTGACTACTTGGCCGAAGCCAAACGCCGCGGCGCCGACTACATCGTCGCGTTGCGTGGGGACCCGCCCAAGGGCAGCGAATCATTCCAAGCGGTCGAGGGCGGACTGCGTTACGGCAACGAATTGGTCGCCTTGATCCGAGAAAGCTTCCCCGACCAGTTCGGCATCGCCGTGGCCGGGTACCCAGAAGTCCACCAGGAAGCCCCCGACGCCCAAACGGACCTGGACAACCTGAAACGCAAAGTCGACGCGGGCGCGGATATCGTGGTCACGCAGTTGTTTTATGACAACGACGACTTTTATCGTTTTCGCGATGCCAGTGTGGCCGCGGGCATCGATGTCCCGATCGTGCCCGGCATCCTGCCGGTGACCAATTTCAAACAGGCACAGCGGATCGCCGGGATGTGCAAGGCACGGATCCCCGATGCCATGGCGGCCGCGATGAACGAAAGCGACGATGCCGACCACCAGTTCAAAGTCGGCGTGGATCACGCGCGGGTGCAAACGATCGACTTGATCGAAAACGGTGTCCCCGGGATCCACTACTACGTGCTCAACAAGAGCGACGCCGCGGCGCAAATGCTCGATGGCCTGTCACTGGGCGCCCAGTCGTCCTGACGGTGCCAGATGAGCAAGTCAAACGCGACGCGTTGGTGGGCATGCGGTGTATCGGAATTCACCCTCCCTGACAGGGAGGGTCGAGCGTAGCGAGGGGAGGGTGAAGGCGTAAACGCCTGATAGAAAAGAGGTCAAAAACCGCACGACCTCATCAGTGCGGATGCCCCCCAGCGATCCTAGCGAACGCGTCGGGCTGGCATTCCGGCGTTCAATCTAACGCTTCAATTGAATCAGCAACCCTTGACGGCTACCGCGGGAACGCCGCCAACGGCACGTCGCGATAGAGCGTCAACATGCCGGCGACTTCCTCGGCGCGCTGCCGGCTTTCTTTGCTCAAGTCCGCTTTGAATTTGTAGTTGGAAACGAACGTCCGGCCGTGCGTGTCGGATTTCAATTCCAGTGTGACCGTCTCGGGAATCCGTCCGTCGGCGGCGATGGTGTTGCCGAGATTGATTCGGGCGAACGGCGGCGTGCCGATCTTACGCACCAAATTGACTCGGGCGACCCAGTCGGTGAACTCGGCAAATCGATTCGGTTGCGCCGCAATCTCCGGATCGGCGGCACTGGCGGTGTAGTGGTAATCGCCGAATTGGATTCGATACGTGTTTGTCTGGTTCGCGTCACGAACGGTTTTGGCGTTGATTCCCAACCGGGTTTCCAGGCCTTCGTTGGTCGCGAACAGCCGAAACCGAGCCGCGGCAGTCACGATGTCTTGATGGGTGATCGTGGATTTGACGTGGTCGACGCGGGAGAGCAACGTGACTTGGCCATTGATCGGATCGATCAGCGTCACGTTGCGGGGCTCGGTGAGAGCGAAATCGTAGGCTTTGCCGTCTTTGAACAGCACCAGGTGTCGATCTTGGAGCTGCAGTTTCTGATCGGCCAGCAGCTCGAAGACTTCGATCGTGACTTGAAAGGCACCGTCGTCGGCGGCGGGAATTTTTGCCGCAGCCAGGCGAGCCGGCGATTCGGCAGCGGCGGTCCCGGCCGTGACGATCAGGCAGCAACACAGGATCCGCGTCAGTGCCGCAAGCGGATTGGGAGCGATCGGTTGGGAAAGCCGCATCATGCTGGCGTTCTCGTGGGGGGAAGGTGGTGCTCGGAGGTGTTGTCGCGAGGCGACCTGGACTTTTTGCGTCTCTGGAGCGTAGAAAAGGGCGCCGCCGGTGGTCTAGACCAATGTCGCCGGCTTTTTTTCGCCGTTTCTACCCTTCGTCTTCCTCCTTTCACCGACATCGATGCAACGCACGCTCTTGTTCATTCCCCATGAAATCGGGCCCTTTCCCATCTTTGGGATCGGTTGGGCGTTGGGGATCCTGGTGCTGGCGTTGCTCATCCGACTGGGCTGGGCGCAACGTCAAATCAGCCGATTCGGCGGCAGCGACGGCGAACATGGACCTCCGACGCTGGGACAAGTCATCGCGGCTGAAGGCCTGTTTTGGGCCGCCGCGGCAGGATTGGTCGTGTTCATTCTGCCCAATGTCGAATTGAAAAATGTCGCCGGCGAACCCGTCGGAATGGCGATCCGCGGCTACGGCGTGTTCTTGGTTTGTGGCGTGATGAGTGCGATCGCGCTGGCGGCCTACCGGACCTCGCGTGCCGGCATGAACCCCGAACTGATCTACTCGCTGGCCCCCTGGGTGTTCATCGGCGGAATCGTCGGCGCCCGGCTGTTTTACGTGATCCAGTACCGCGACGAATACATCGGCGCGACGACGATGGAAACGATCAAAAACATGCTGGCGTTCACCGAAGGCGGTTTGGTGGTCTATGGATCATTCATCGGCGGCTTCCTGGCCTTCATGATCTTTACCTTTCGCAACAAGGTCCCGCTGTTGCGGTTCGGCGACGCGATCGTGCCGTGCATTTTCCTAGGCGTCTTTTTTGGACGCTTGGGATGCCTACTGAACGGCTGCTGCTACGGCGGGCGGTGTGAGCCCGGTTGGGCGTCGTTGCGATTTCCTCCGATCACCAAGGTCTATCAGGAGCAACTGACCAGCGGCGAACTGTTGGGCATGGACATCGATTTGAAAACCGGAACGATCCATTCGGTCGTACCGGGAAGTGTCGCCGACGAGTTGGGGATCAAAGCGAACGACGTGTATGAAGCCGGCGATTTCGATCGACGTCCCTACAAGACCGCCGACCCGAAGCTCCCCGAAGAGGAGATTGTGCCGGGTTGGATGATGCGAGTTTCGGGAAAGACGCACGTGTTGTCGCCTGAAGAATTGCCCGAGCGGGCGTTGCCGGTGCGCGCCGCCCAACCGATCAGCAGCCTCAGTTCGCTGGCGCTGTGCATCGGGTTGTGTGCCTTGTCACTGTGGATCACGCGGACCGGTGCGATGATGTTCATCGGGTTTGCCTCGTATGCGGTGTTGCGTTTTGTGTTGGAGATTGTTCGGGTCGATGAAGCCGGCCAGTTCAACACATCGCTGTCGATTTCACAGTGGGTCAGTGTGGTCGTGCTGACGCTGTCGATCGTCGGATTGATCTGGGTGTACTTCATCCGCAGCGAAGCCGCCGACGGCAGCGACCCGGCGCTGTCGGGAGAGATCTCGTGAAGATTCTGGTCACCGGCGGTTGTGGGTTCATCGGCAGCAATCTGGTCCGCCACCTGCTCACCGCAACGCCGCACTGCGTGGTCAACGTGGACAAACTGACGTACGCCGGCAACCCGAACTCGCTGGCCGAAATCGCCAACGACCCACGGTATGTGTTCGTTCGTGGCGACATTGCGGATTTGACGTTGATGCGTGGCGTGTTTGCCGAGCATGCCCCGGACGCGGTGATGCACTTGGCCGCCGAATCGCACGTCGATCGTTCGATCGACGGTCCGGCCGACTTTATCCAGACCAACGTCGTCGGCACCTTTCACCTGCTGTCGGCGGCCAGTGAATACTCTCAAGAGCTTTCCGGCCCGCGCGCCGACTCGTTTCGTTTCCTGCACGTCTCGACCGACGAAGTCTACGGGGCACTCGGCGACGAAGGGCTGTTTTCCGAGTCGACGGCCTACGACCCGCATTCGCCCTATGCGGCCACCAAGGCATCCTCGGATCATCTGGCCCGCGCCTGGAGAACGACGTACGGATTGCCCGTGATCGTCACCAATTGCAGCAACAACTACGGTCCGTATCAGTTCCCTGAAAAACTGATCCCGCTGATGATCATCAAGGCGATCGGGGAGCAACCGCTGCCGGTGTATGGGCATGGAGAAAACGTCCGCGACTGGTTGCACGTTGCGGACCACGCATCGGCGTTATGCCAAGTGTTGCAACTCGGAGAGGTCGGCCAGACCTACAACATCGGAGGCGATTGCCAGCGTCGCAACATCGACCTGGTCCGCGCAGTGTGCGAGATCTTGGACGAGCTGCATCCACGCCCGAGCGGATGCCACGCCGATTTGATCCGCTTCGTCGCCGATCGGCCCGGACATGATTTCCGCTACGCGATCGATTCGACCAAGATTCGCCAACGACTAGGCTGGCAACCACAACACGACCTCCAGTCCGGACTGCGGCAAACGGTCCGGTGGTACCTCGACAATCGCGACTGGTGGCAAGCGATCCTAGCGGGCAACTATCAACTCCAGCGACTCGGCCGAGTCCAATCGACGGATCAATCATGAAAGGCATCATCCTGGCCGGCGGCAGCGGGAGCCGACTGGCGCCACTGACGACCGCGATCAGCAAACAATTGCTGCCGGTCTACGATAAACCGATGATCTACTATCCGCTGTCGACGCTGATGTTGGCCGGGCTTCAAGACATCTTATTGATCAGCACGCCCGATCACACGCCACTGTTTCAATCGCTGTTGGGAGACGGGGCGCAGTGGGGCATCCGGATTTCTTATGCGGTCCAGGAACGTCCCGGTGGGTTGGCCGAAGCGTTTCTATTAGGCGAGTCGTTTTTGCAGGGGCAACCGAGTTGTTTGGTGTTGGGCGACAACGTGTTCTATGGCGAAGGGCTGATCCAGTTGCTGCGTCGTTCGGCGGAACTGGACCGCGGCGCAAAAATCTTTGCCTATGAAGTCCGCAACCCGTCGGCCTACGGCGTCGTCTCGTTCGACTCCGACGGTCGCGTGATCACGTTGGAAGAAAAACCTGATCATCCGAAATCGAACTTTGCCGTGCCGGGATTGTACTTTTTTGATTCGCGTGCCGGCGAGTTTGCCAAGCAACTGCGTCCCTCGTCACGCGGCGAATTGGAGATCACCGATTTGAATCGCATGTACCTCAGTGAGGGAGCGTTGGAAGTCAAAGTCCTGGGCCGCGGGATCGCCTGGCTGGATACGGGGACGCACGAGAGTCTGCACGACGCCAGCAGCTTCGTCGGTGCGATCGAAAAGCGGACGGGGTTGAAAGTCTGTTGCCCGGAAGAGATTGCCTTTCGCAACGCCTGGATCGACCGCCAAGGCCTCGCCCGCTGTGCCGATTCCGTGCGGCACAGCGAATACGGGCGTTACCTTCGCAAGTTGCTCGAGCATCCGATCACCCATCGCAGCGTCGTGTGAGCCGTCGTGGACGACGCGAGGAGTCCTTGCAGTCCGGACACCCTTGTTCCTCAAGCCCGCTAGCTGGACCACGCCACTTTGGTGTAGCTACGCTCGCCAGAGCGTGGAAAACCCCAGAGATCCACCTTCTGGCGAAGGTAGCTACGTTCGACCGGCAATTCACGGTGTTTCTTGAGCAAAGTGGCGCTGTCCAGCTACGCGACCTTCTTGAAGTCCAAGCCGGCGTTGTTGGCACCGTCCAGTTGGAACGTGAACCCGTTGGCTGCCATCGTCAGCTTGCCTTCCATCTTTTGCAGATCGTTGCTGCGGACCAGTGTCAAGCGTCCCTCGGTCACTCGGTATTGGCCGGTGAACTGACTGGTCTTGCCGTTGTTGCGAACGACCCAGGAGAACGTGTTACTGCTGTTGAGGTTCAATTCGATCGTGACGTTGCTGGGCAAGGTCGCTTGGAAGCTTCCGATGTGGCCGGGAGTGGCTTCCGAGGCTGCAACGGCGGTTGTCGTGGTCGGCGCCGGATTCGAAACGCTGGGCGTGGATGACGCCCCGATCGGTTTGGACGCGGTCAGCGACGCGAGTGCCGCCAGGGCGGACGATTCGGCATCGACCGTGTTTGCCGCTGGTTTATTTGTCATCGGCGTCGTGGTGGGTTGAGTGGTCGCTTGTTGCGGGAGCGTTTGCTGTGGTGCCGCCGACGTTTGCAACGCCACTTGGGCTCGCGGCCGCGGGCGAACGGCGGCGACGGTGGACGCCGTCGAAGCCGGCTGAGTGATCGCCGCCGGCGGGGCGGCTTGCCCCAGCGCGGGATTGAACCGCGGCGCGGCATTGTGGATCGGTGGCGTCGTCGGCAGCGTGCTGCGGTAGTTCGACGCGGCCCGGGAATAACCCCCATAGACCGGGGCGTACGAAACGCGTCCCCCGCGTCCACCACAAGCCGACGCGGTCGGAACAGATTGAATCGAGACGGCAGCGATTGCGGCAGCGACGAAAAGCTTTTTGGCAGTGCGTTTCATGGGTCGAGATCCGAAAGAAATTGATTGGGTTGCGGCGTGAAGATGCCTTTCAAACAACCAAGCGGAACCGGCGAACGGATGTTTCAGTTTTTTTGTTTCGGGTTTCGGGTTTCAAGTTTCAGGCCCCGGAGGCTGGCGCCGCCGCAGTTTTTCTTGGCCGAGGTGATTTGGCGAACCAGATTCAATCTGCGACACTCTCGGTCAGCAACAATACTCGCCGCAGTGACCGAGCCGAACGCAACCGCGTAATTGTTACGGCAGGACCGACGGCACGCAGAATTCAGACGGCTTTACGCCGGTACCAGTAGCAGCTCGACGAAAACCCCATGAAACACTCCCTTTCGACCTTCGGAAACCGCCTCGCGTTAGACTCGGGGATCGGCGAATTGATGCAGGACCTGGGCGAAACGCTTGCTTCAGGCGATGAGAACCTGTGCATGCTCGGCGGCGGCCAGCCGGCCCACATCCCCGAGGTGGACCAGCGTTGGTTGGCGCGGTTCCGCGAACTGGCCGGCGACCCGACGCAGGTCTCCGCGGTGCTGGGCGACTACCAACCTCCCGCAGGGGACGCCGCGTTTCGCGATTCGGTCGCCGAATTGTTCGCGCGGGAATTCGGTTGGCCGATCACGGCAAAGAACGTTTGCATCACCGCCGGCGGACAGACGGCGTTCTTCCTGTTCCTCAACGCCTTGGCGGGAAGGTTTGATGATGGAACGGAGCGCAAGGTGCTGCTTCCGATCGTCCCGGAGTACATCGGGTACGCCGACCTGGCGACGTCCAGTGACCTTTATCGCGCGGTGCAACCGAAAATCGAAAAAATCGGTGACCACGAGTTCAAGTACGCGATTGATTTTGACTCCTTGGAAATCGACGATTCGATCGCAGCGATCTGCCTGTCGCGGCCGACCAACCCCTCTTCCAATGTCGTGTCCGACGCCGAACTGGAACATTTGGCGGAGCTGGCCGAGCAGAACGACATCCCGCTGATCGTCGACAACGCCTACGGCGATCCCTTTCCGGGCGTGATCTTCACCGACAGCACGCCGATCTGGCGACCGTCGATGGTGCTGACCTACAGCCTTTCCAAACTGGGACTTCCCGGGACGCGGACGGGGATCGTGATCGGCAGCGAGGAAATGATCCAGTGGATCGGATCGATGAACGCGATCTCGTCCCTGGCCAACAACAACATCGGCCAAGCGATCATTCGACCGATGATCGACAGCGGCGAAATCATCTCGATCAGCCACGATGTGATTCGTCCGTTTTATGAGCAGCGTTCACGTCATGCTCATGATTGGCTGGTCGAAGCACTTGATGATTCCGTGCCCTACCGTATCCATCGTCGCGAAGGCGCGTTTTTCCTGTGGCTGTGGCTAGAAGGGCTGCCGATTTCGTCGGCCGAACTCTATCGGCGGCTGAAACAGCGAGGCGTCATGGTGATCTCCGGCCACTACTTCTTTTTCGGACTCCCCGACGACGATTGGCCCCACCGCAATGAGTGTCTGAGGATCAGCTTCACCACCTCCGAACCGGTGCTCCGCCGCGGGATCAATATCCTGGCCGACGAAATCAACCAGCTGTTCACCCGGCAGACGACGTAGAACTGCGTCAACACTCAGATCCCGGTTGGTGGCACCAATCGGAGCCCGCTGGAACACAGCAAACCGGGGAACAGAGGGGACACAGGGAGTGGTTGGCGGAATCCGGCATCAGCTTGCACCGGCCACCAAAGTCTATAGACTTCTGAATGCCACCACCGACCTGCTGCCTGCCATAAGGACTTGATGATGAAATGCTCCCGCCGAGTTTTGCTGTGCTTCGCCTTCGCGTTGCTGTTTTCCGTCTCATCCGACGCGGCTCGGAAAAACGTTGTCGTGTTCTTCGTCGACGACATGGGGTGGACGGACCTGGGTTGCAGCGGCAGCGATTTCTACGAAACGCCGAACATCGACGCGTTGGCCAAAAGCGGCGTCCGGTTCACCAACGGCTACGCCGCTTGCACGGTCTGCTCTCCGAGTCGCGCGGCACTGATGACCGGCCAATCCCCGGCCCGGCTTCACGTGACCGACTTCATCCCCGGACACCCCTTCGTCAACACGCCGATGGCGATTCCCGATTGGACGAAAGTGCTGGAGAAAAAGCACACCACCCTGCCCGAGATCCTCAATGCACACGGTTACACCTGCATTCACCTGGGAAAGTGGCACCTGGCTCATCGCGACGGCTACAAGACGGGACAAGACGACAGCGCCGATCCTGATTTTTACCCGCAGGCGCACGGATTCGACATCAACATCGGTGGCTGCGAAAAAGGAGCCCCGCCGAGCTACTTCTGGCCCTACGGGAAAGGCCGCAGTTTGGAAGCACGAAAAGACAACACGATCTACCAAACGCTTCCCCAAGGCGACCTCTCGGACCAGCAACGTGCGGGCGAATACTTGACCGATCGCTTGGCCGCCGAAGCGGTGGCGCTGATTGACGAAATCGCGGCGTCACAAAAACCGTTCTTCATGAACTTCTGCTTCTACAACGTGCACACGCCGCTGATGGGGCGGCCCGATCTGGTCGAAAAATACGAACGAAAACTCAAAGAAAACCCGCAACGAAACCACACCAACGTTCGCTATGCCGCGATGGTCGAAAGCGTCGATGAAGCGGTCGGACGCGTCGTCGGCAAGCTGCAAGAGCACGACCTGTGGGACGACACCCTGGTCATCTTCACCAGCGACAACGGCGGGCTCAAGCCGGTCGCGACCGACAACACTCCGCTCCGCCAAGGCAAGGGCGGCATCTATGAAGGCGGAGTCCGCGTCCCGCTGATCATCCGACATCCGGGCGAAGGAGCAAGCGGTGTGCGGTGCGATCGACCAGCCATCACGATGGACATCCTGCCGACGATCTGTGACGTGCTCCAGATCGACCTGCCGGCCGAAGCCGCAAAGGTGCAAGATGGTCTCTCGCTGCGACCCTACCTGACCGACCCGCAAGCCCCACCCCGTCGCGATGACCTCTATTGGCATTACCCGCACTACCACTCCATGGGCGCCCAGCCGTACAGCGCGATCCGTTCGGGCGATTGGAAACTGATCGAAGTGTTCGGGAAAGAGTCGCTGGAACTGTACCATCTCTCTAGCGATCTCGGAGAAAACGAAAACCTGGTGACGATTGAAAAGGAAAAGGCAAAAGAGCTATACGCCAAACTGGTTGCGTGGAGGGAGTCTGTCGGGGCTCAGGTACCGACGAGCAATCCCCAGTACGATCCCGCCAAAGAAACCGGAATCGTTCGAAACGGAAAATTTCGCAAGGCGTCTCCGATCCGGGCTCGATAACGCCGGGCTCGCCCTGCCAAAACCGATCACCATGTCGCGGAAGTTCGAAAACATGATTCAATGCGTTGCCTGGACATGGGCTGCTTGCGGCCGGTTGCTTACGTGTCATTTGCTACACCGCGTAGCGCCGCACGCAGCGATCGTCGTCGCAGCCCTATCGGCGCATACGCTGGGTTCTCCCATCGCAAACGCCGAATCAGACGTGCGTCCGAACATCATCGTGATCCTGGCCGACGACTTGGGCTACGGCGATCTGGGTTGTTACGGCAGTGAGATTCACCAGACACCCAACATTGACGCACTCTCCGCATCCGGGTTACGGTTCACGGACTTTCATTCCGCCGGTGCAATGTGCAGCCCCACGCGTGCGTCGTTACTGACCGGAAGTTATCCGCAACGGTTCGGCAAGATTTTCGATGGCGCCCTCTCCGGAACCACGCAGCGCGATCTCGGTCTTCCGCAGGAGGCGACGACGATCTCCGAGCGGCTAAAGCAGAACGGATACGCCACTGCTTGCTTTGGCAAATGGCACCTCGGCTACCGATCCCCGTTGCTGCCGACCCGCCAGGGATTCGACGTGTTCCGCGGACTCGTTTCCGGTGACGGCGACTTTCACACGCAAGTCGACCGGTCGGGAAACAATGACTGGTGGCACAACGAGTCACTCGTGCGGGAAGACGGGTACACGACGGACTTGTTGACCGACCACAGCATCGACTTTATCGAAGCCCATCGCGATCGGCCGTTTTTCATCTACCTTGCCCACCTGGCAATCCACTTCCCCTGGCAGGGACCAAACGATCCGCCGCATCGCCAAGCCGGAACGGCATACCATCGGGACAAATGGGGAGTGATCCCTGATCCGCAAAACGTCGCACCGCATGTCAAGGCGATGGTCGAATCGCTGGATGAAAGCGTCGGTCGCTTGATTCGCACGCTGCGAGCACGGGGTCTGGAAAAGAAAACGCTGGTCGTGTTTACATCCGACAACGGCGGCTATCTGACCTACGGCAAACGCTTCAAAAACATCTCGAGCAACGGTCGATACCGCGGCCAAAAGATGGACCTTTACGAAGGCGGCCACCGCGTGCCGATGATCGTTTCCTGGCCGGGACACATCGCGCCACGCGTCTGCGATCAGACGACACACAGCAACGACCTGTTTCCGACGCTGTTGGCGCTCAGTGGTGACACGTCGGACAACGGAGCGAAGACAGACGGCGTCAATCTCGTCCCGTTGTGGCTGGAGAACAAGCCGCCGCCGCCCCGGGTTCTGTGCTGGCGAACCTTCACTCACGGGGCCACGCGAAGTGGCCCCTGGAAACTTGTCCGACCGCTTCGCAACGGTGGCAAAGCCGAGCTCTACCACCTGGAAAGCGATCCCGACGAGCAACACAATCTTGCCGGAAGCAAACCCGAACAGGTCAGACAACTCCGCCAGGCCTGGGCCGCCTGGGACACCGATGTCAACGCCAGTGCCCGACGACACCAACCGTGAGCGATTCCACCTGGCCTGAACCGGATCGCGACACCCTCCCAAGGGCGAGGTCAAAACGCTGCGTTAGAGAATCCCCCAGGCAAGCGCATACTGGATGTAGGCTTCGTCGCCCCCGTCGATCAATTCGTCGTGATTGGGTGCCTGTTGGCCGTTGAGTTCGTTGTGATAGTCGTCTTCGGACCGGGCCACAGGTGCGGCCGGACGCACCGGCCCGCGTAAAATCGGGGGCGGCGGATTACGGACTCCGAGCACCGGTTCGGGGCGAGGCTGCGGCGGCGCGACGGGTGGCCCGACGGGATACTCGTCCATCAATCCCGGAGCACGATGACGTTGGTTTTGCACCGGACGGACCGCCACCGGGACCGGGGGAGTGGCTCGGCGAGGCCTTGGCGGCGGCGGCGGGCTATCCGAGACGCGTCCGAGGTACTCAAACTTTGACGACGAATTCAGCCGAGCCTCGAGCGCCTTGGGACTCATTGCCCGCGGGTCAATGTTTCGAAAAATGCCATCCATCCCTTCCAACAATTGCGCCGCCGCCATGTAACACAGCAAGGTGAATTCGACGCAGTACATCTTGTCAAACTGATGGGGATCGATGGGCTGCCCCGCATCCGATTGCGCCATCGCGGCCTCCACCAAGCCACAAAACCGATTCACCCGATTGGTAACCCGCCGGGTCCGAAATTTGGGTTTGAACACCGATCCCATGGCCCGTTTGAAGGGAAAGCCTCGACTCATGTGTGCGGCATGGGCCACTCCGGCAACCGTCGCCGCCATGTCGCCCAAGCCGGGTGTGGTGGGCCGCCAGACCAAATGGGGAAACCCGCCGAGTTCGTCACAAAGGCAGAGTTCGTCGACTTCGATATTCTCGACCACCTCGATTTGCGTGTCGCCGTAGTAAACCATTCCGGCGTGCATCGACGCGCTGGAACTGCTGTTTTTGCACCACGAACAGATGGCCATGCCCAATTTTCGAGTATCAAAACTGTTCCACGGCCTGCCATCACTGCGAAAATATTGGGTGATGAAGATGTCTCCCGGTTGTAACGTGTCCTGCTCTACGATCGGTTGACGTAGGAACCAAGCTTTCGAATTGCGTAGCGTAGGCATGGCGAAAAGAATTGAGGAAGGGATCGCGTCAATGAATCGACACCGTACCGCATCAGCGGTAATCGATGGCTGATAGAGAGGCCTGCCCCGAGGGCAGATAGTTTAATCCCAATACGTCGCCGGTCCACCGAACGGGCGGGACGCTCGCGCCGGCGTCCTCCGCCGCTCCCCGCCGTCGCAGAGGACACAGAGGAGATTTTTGTCTGCTCATACTCTTTCTCTTTGCGACAAAAAACTTGAGCTGCCGAATTCCACCCTGTTAGACTTGCGGTTTACTTTTCCGGCATCCTCTCTTCCTCCGCGGATCGATACCCTTGTTTGCTCGACCGATCTTAGCCGCGCTCGCCGTTCTCATCGGCTGCTCCACGCACACCATCGCCGAACCTCCGACCAACACAGACCCCGCGGTCGGATACGTGGGAACCCAGACCTGCGTGAAATGCCATGAGGCGGAGCATCTGTCCTATTTGGACACCAAACACAGCGAGTCGATGGAACGCGTCGACCCGGACAAAGAGGTGTCCTCGGCGACCTACCATCACGACGCGTCGGGCAACGACTATGAAGTGTTCCGCCGAGGCGACGATTTGATTCACCGCGAGATCATTCGCGGGGTCGACGGGGCAGAACTGGCCAGAACCGAACACCCGATCGTGTTCACGCTCGGTTCGGGCACGCACGGCAAAAGCTATGTTTATCACGACGGATCACATTTCGGCCAGTCACCGTTGTCGTGGTATGAAGACACCGGGAAATGGTCGATGTCGCCCGGCTATGACGTGCCGTTTCATCCCGGTTTTGGACGCAAACTCAGTACGGAATGTTTTTTCTGTCACGTCGGCGCCGTCGATCGAAAACGTGGCAACCCGAATGAGTTTTCGATTCTGGAAGAAAAGATCGGCTGCGAACGCTGCCACGGTCCGGGTGAAAAACACGTTGCCCGTTACCGCGAAAACCCCAAGTTCACCGGAGCGGACCACACGATCGTCAATCCATCCAAACTTTCCCGCGAACTTTCCGAAGCCATTTGCCAACAATGCCACTTGCAGGCCGCCGGCAAAGCGATGCGGGCGAACCAAGACGAATGGGATTATCGGCCGGGCCTGCCGCTGACCGACTTTCGGATCGACTACCAATATCGCCTCGGTGATGACACGATGCGAGTGGTCGGACATGTCGAACAGTTGCACCAGAGCAAGTGTTATCAACAGACCGAATCGCTGACCTGCATCACCTGTCACAATCCACACCAGACCGTCTCGGCGGCAGCGACGATCGACCACTATCGCAAGATTTGCTTGTCCTGTCACACCGATGACTCCTGCGGCAAACCACACGCCGATCGGATTGCGGAAGCACAAAACGACTGCAGCCATTGTCACATGCCGGCCCAAGGGACGGAGGTTCCCCACACGGCGTTTCATCACCACCGCATCGGCATCCACAGCGAGGCGGCAACCGAGAGTGAGCCTGCGGTCGGGCTGAGCCCCGTCTTGGATGTCGCCCGGTTGCCCGAGACGGTGCGAAAACGCTGCGAAGCACTCGCCAAGTTCCAGGTCGCCCAAGAAAATCCGGGCAACGCAAATTTTCGAGACTACGGCATCGAGGCGGCCAAGGCGTTGATCGAAGTCAAAAACACTGGCAAGTCCGATCCCGATGCGACAACCATCCTGGCCATGTTGGCGCGTTCCCAAGGCCAGGCTTCGATCGCCGCAGACCTTGCCGGAGAAGTGTTGGCGAGAGAATTGATCCCCTCGCGCCCGCGACTCGAATCGCTTCGTCTACTCGCCGGCCTGGCCTACCAACGCCGCGAATTTGCCAAAGCCGCCGAGTATTACCGCGAAGTCACCCAGCTCCAATCCGAGCCGTTTGACTACTTTCAACTCGGCGTCGCCGAACAGAACTCCGGCAACACGGAGGCGTCGATCAACGCCCTAAAAAAGACGGTCGAATTGGCACCCCACCACGTCAATGCGCACCGTTTCCTGGCTGCGATCTATCAATCACAGGGACGTGCCGACGAAGCCGCCCGCCACTCGCAACTGGCCCAGGCACATGCGATGCGTCTGCAGCAACTGCAGCAACAGACGCTGAAATGATCGGTCGCTCGAAGGTCCCTAAAGGCGTCTCAAGAAATTCCGTCCGAACCGCCCGTAATCCTGGCCATCCACGTCGCCATCGCCGTCTGAATCCAACGGTGCATTGAAGCCGTCGGAGCCGAAGGTCGACAGGAACGCCAGACCGAAACGTCCATAGTCCTGGCCGTCGACATCGCGATCACCATCACTGTCGCCATAGAGGCGAAAGAGACGGTCGGCCGCCTGATCACCGAACACTTCGTCCTCACGCATTTCCAATCCGCGTGTCGAACGGATCTTGGACGCTTCGATGTGCAATCGGTAATCCCCGTCGGCCAACGAGTTCCCGAGGGTTCCGGTGCCGGCCCGAGCCACGGTGCTGTCGCCGTCGAACGTCACCTTCACCACCGTCGTCCCCGCCATGACGCTGGCAGCCACATCGACCACACCGACGGGCGTTGCGGTCGTCGTGTTGACAAGGGTGAACGCCGATTGCAAGGGTGCGACCTCCAACGTTTGGCCAAACGTCACCTCGATCGAAGTGACTTGCGATCGACTGCTGGCCCCACCGTTGACGACGACTTGGTGGACCGTCGGATTGGCGGTGACCAACGTCACCCTGGCATCGTCATCCAACGCAACCGCATCCGGCGGAACCACTTCGTCCTCGCCGAAAAGCAGCAGCGGGTCGACACCTTCGCTCGGGTTGACGTCGACCACCAACGGCGACCGCAAGTCATCGGCCAGGAAGACTTCGATCCGAAACACGTCAAACGGTTCGATGAATTGCCCGTTCTGGCTCAGCCCCGGAATCCCTCCGGACGCCGCCGGGATCAGCCCCGTGCCGCCGACATCGATGAACCCTGCCGACAGGTCATAGCTGCCACGATTCAAGAGCGAATAGAAGCGTTGATTGTCATTGAAGGTTCGGCTGCGCGTGTCCAGATTGAAACGCAACGCGTCGCCGTTGGGCGTCACGCCATCGGCCAGGAACGGGCTGAATTCTTCGACGGCCGCGGGGACATCAACGTCCAAGTTTGTAGCGACGATGAAGTTTGGCAAATCCAGATTGCCCAGCGAGGGGTCGACAAAACGAATTTCCAACCTGAGATCATCCGACGTCAATCCCGCGACCTGGTATTGCGACCGTTGGTATCCGAAGTGATCGAGTGCGGCTTGGATTTCGCTGATCGGTTCTGTGGCAAAATCCGCCAGATCGGCGATGTAGGTTCGCGACAGTCCTTGCATGCCAAAGGTGATCGAACCCGAGGTGGCGTTGTAGATCTGCTCGCCAAAAACGATGTGCTGGGTTTCACGCAACACGGGGCGAAGCAGATTCGGCTGGCTGAGCCCCAGGTCCACATGAACGCTGAATGCCCCGATGTCGTCGCCGAAAGTGCGCAAATCCGAATACGCGACTTCCAGAAAGAAGGCGTTTTCAATCCCGACACCGACTTCCACCGTGCCGTCGACCACCGGCAGCGGCTGGTCCTCCGAATCGCGTGCCGTCAGAAAATACTCCGCCATCGGTGCGGCGGTGGAGGCCAGAACGAGCCGGTGTTCCAAGGCTTCGCAACCCAAGCGGCGTGGCCTGACTTTCGGATGCCAGCTGTTGCCGGTCACTCGAGACGACGTTCGCTGCCCGCCGCCGCGTCCAGCCTTGTTCGAGCGGTTTGCCCGTTTGCGATCCTGTTGCGTCAAACTTCCCAATCCTCGGTTTCGTACGATGTCCCGCAAATCCTGCGAGGATTGTAGCGTCAACGCGATGCTTCCGCACACGTCGATGACGCTCGCGGGCATCAGTTGCGGATGCGGTTGGGATCGAGCGAATCGAGCACCCACTGGAGCATGGAAAACGTGTAGGCGCGTTGCATGGTGTCGATGTCCCATTCATAAATCGAGCCACCGGAATCCCATGAATACAGCGTCTGGCCGGACGACGCGAACCCCACGATCGGGCACTCATGGCCGGCGAACACCCCTCGTTCCCGCCCGGTTTGGACGTCACGGATGATGATCACGTGTGTTTCGTTGCGATACACGGCCGTCGCCGCCCAGGAGCCCTGCCCGCCGACGGCCACCACCGGAACGGAGACGCGTTGTGTCCAGAGGCGAGCGTCTGGGTGGCGTGGGTCGGCGGAAAAGGCATGCAGCGAAACCTCGTGCGGCGTCCCGTTGGTCGCGACGGCCAGCAATCGATCTTCCTCCGACAGGTCGGCTTCAAACAGAGAGCGTTCATCGGACAAGCCTCGCTTGAGGACCTTTCCCGAATCGAGATCACGAATCGCGATCCCACCGTTGCTATCGGCGGCGATGATGCACTGCGAATCTCGGGTGAACGCGAGCACCTTGTGAATACCGTGTTTGGCGCTGCCGCGATGTTCGTGATGTCCGTGATGATGCTGGTGCAACAGTCGGTTTTCCGACAAGCTCCAGACCCAAACGGATTGTTCATTGAGCGCCGCCAGCTTGTCACCATCGGGCGAGAACAGCATACGGGTGGGGTGATCAAATCGGGCGTCATCAATCGTTTCGATTTCGGCCATCAACTTGGCCGTCGACATCGGCGTCACATCCTTAATCAAGCGGACGGCGGCGTCGTCGCCGATCACCGCGACCGTCGACGCGTCTGGAGAGAGCGCCACGGCGATCGGATTCAGGTGAGAGGCGTCCAGGGACATCGTTCGACGCGTGACCAAATCCATCAGCACGATATCGGATTTGACACCCTCGGCGAGCGCGTTCTGTCGGAAACAGACCACGGCGGCCGCCATGCGTTTTGATCGCTGGAATGACAGGTCGTCAAACCAAACCGATCGTGTTTGCGTATCGGGTTGGTAGCGAAACCCGCTGCCCCAAATCACAACGGCTTCCGCACCGGCGAGCAGGAAGATTCCGCCGAGCAGCAACCCCCACAACGCGAAGAAGTCGGTGACCTGCTTCCAAACCTTCCAACGCCTCGGTGATCGCAGCAGTTCCAACACGATCACGCGACCGTTAAATAACACAACAGCGAAAGCTGGAAGCAAACCAGGCTGGCCGCCACCGTCATCGCGATGCGTCGTTGGTGCTTGTACAACGTGATCAGCACGGCACAAACCAACGCCGTACTGACCAGTTTGACCGTGACAAACAACCAGACCTGACCGTCTTGCAGATCAAGCAGCCAGACCCCGATCGGATTCTGTTCCACTTCATGAATCACTTCATGATTCGTGACGACCAATGCCGCATCGTGCACCGAGACGAACGCGATCAGCAGGCAACAGACCCCGAGGGTGACGGGGCCGCAGCCGCGTAGTCGCTGGACGATCGCGGGCAAGGGATTGAGCCACACATCGGCGATCACCGCCCCCTGGCTGATTCGCCCCTGGCTGACCCGCCATCGCTTTGGCAGAAGGATTTCCATTGCTACGGTCTTCTCTTGCGTTTGAAGATTGATTCCGCCTCGTTCGTAGATCGCTCTACGTTTCAACACGATTTAAATCGCGTTGGTAGATCAAAACAATGCGGGAATCGTGCCGTTTCGGGGACCGGCGGAATAACCGCCGTCAGTCAAAGATTGCGGGCCGTGCCTGACGTGGAATCCCTGGGAAATAGGCCTTTATGAAGATCAGTCGAGCATTGTTGCATGTCCGCCAAAGTGTCCAAACCGACCGCCCCTCACTGCAACAGCGGCACCGTTCGCTGCTCCCTCGCACTCCGCACGGCCGCATCGACGATCTGTTGCCCGATGCGACTGATATGGGTGGAGAGCGGACCGTCGATCTGGCGGTCGTTCTGAATCACGTCCACCATGTATTGGATCGGGTTCTCTAGCGGCGGTGCCAGGGGGGTCGGCTGGATCTGCCGCCCCTCGGGACAATCACGCGTTTGAATTCGCATCGACGTTTCATAGTCGTAGCTGGAAATCGTGCCCTCGGTGCCGACCAGCACAAACCCGCATTTGGGTTGCGGTTGATGGGTCCACGGATCGGTGAACGTGCCCCAGCGGGTTTCAAATTTGGACAGACCGGTTTCATAACGCGCCACCACGATGCTGTGTTCATCGACCTCCAATCCGTCCGGCCGATCGACCATCGCGGTCACTTCGATCGGCCGTCGTCCGTCCATGTACCACGTCCCCAGTGTCGTGCCGTAACCGAGATAGTCCAACAAAGATCCGCCGCCGTGACTTTGTTTGTAGAACCAGCTGGTCGGTTTCTCTCGCTGCACTTCTTCGGCAGTCCGTTCCACCTTGTCGGCCACGTGCCACAGCGGTCCGCGGTTTCCGCCGTAGTAGTGCACTTCGATGCATTGACCGATCTGGCCATCGTCGACCAAACGCTTGGCCATGCGATGCGACGCCACCCAGGCCAACGGCCAGTTGATCGCCAATCGCACGCCGGCGCTGCGAGCGGCCGCGATCATCCGATCGGCTTCGGCCAACGACCCGGCAAACGGTTTTTCGACCAACAAGTCTGATCCGAACGGGGCGATCCGCTCGACCCAATCACCATGCTTGGACGCGGCCGGACACAGGATCGCCAAATCAGCCGAAGTCGAATCGAACAATGATTGCGGATCGGTGTGCACCCTGTCGGCCGGAATCCCAAAGGCGTTGATCGCATCCTGCATTCGGTTCGGATCTTGGTCACAGATCCCGACCAGATCCACCGCGGGATGCTCGTGCGCCATTCGCAACAGATCGCCCATGTGAAAATGATCAAAATTGATGCCGACAACCTTCAAGCGATCGCCCATCTCCCTGCTCCTTGTTGAATTCGGAATGTTGTTTGGGGCAGGATTGTAACGCACCGCATCATCCCTCAGGCGACCGAGCCCCTGGATCGATCCGGGTCAACGCGATCGGGGAAAGACTTGACAAGCGATTGCCCCCCAACGCTAATGGTTAGTGGGCTAACGAATTGTGTTGTTCCCCGGAGAGGACGGCTCGTGCTGGACTATGACTTTGACGAGAGCATCGGCTATTGGCTGACCATCACCACGCAGCGATACCATCGTGCCTTCAACGATGAACTGGTGCCCTATGGCATCACGTTTCGGCAATCTCAGGTGCTCGGATGGTTGGCGCTCGAGGGCGATCTTTCGCAATCCGAGTTGGCCGGCAAGATGATGATCGAACCGCCGACACTGGTGCGGATTCTTGACCGCATGCAGCGTGACGGATTGATCACCCGCCGCCCCTGTCCCGAGGATCGTCGGCGAAAGTTAATCCGCGCGACCGCCAAGAGCAAACCGGTGTGGGGCAAGATCATCCAGTGTGCCAAACGGATTCGCGCGCGGGCCACCGACGGATTGACCGACCGGCAACAAGCCACCCTCAAAACGCTGCTCGGCCGCGTCCACGAAAACTTGATGCCCGACATCGCGACCGCACCGTCGGACCACTAGCCGCTCCACTCCTCCACTCCTCCACTCCTCCACTCCTCCACTCCTCCACTCCTCCACTCCTCCACTCCTTCACTCCTTCACTCCTCCACTCCTCCACTCCTCCACTCCTCCACTCCTTCACTCCTCCACTCCTTCACTCCTTCCCCCCTGACGTCGCACCGGACTTGCCCCATGAACCAACCGACCATTCGCCCAACCCGATGTGTGTTGCCGTTGATCGTCGCGACGGTCTGCGTGTCGACCACACAGGCTCAGCAACAACCGCCGGCCCCGGTCGCCGTCGCCGAAACGGTCCAGATGGACGTCGCCGCCGGCCAGACCTTTGTCGCCACCGTGATGCCGCTCAAACGCGCCGTCGTGGGCAGCGCGGTGGACGGCCGGGTGGTGGAGTTGGTGGTTCACGAAGGTGAACGCGTCGCCCAGGGGGGGACGCTGGCCAAGCTGTTGACCGCGACAATTGAATTGGAACTCGCCGCCGCCCAGGCCGAACTGGACCTGCGGAATCAAGAACTCGCCGAACTCGAAGCGGGGTCGCGGCCGAACGAAATCGAACAAGCCAAGGCGAAGATGCTCGCTGCCAAAGCCGAGATGGAATTCGGTCAGGCGCAACTGCTCCGATTGCAGCAACTCCGCAAGTCGAACTCTGCATCCCCCGAAGAATTCGAATTGGTCAAGTCACAAGCGAGCCAGAGGGAACAGGTCTATCTGGAATTGAAGGCGGCGTACGACTTAATGGTCGAAGGTCCGCGAACCGAACGGATCGCCCAGGCGCGCGCCCAGGTTGCGTTTCAACAAGCGATGGTCGATCGCATCCAGGACCGGATCAAGAAGTACACGATCATGTCGCGGTTTGACGGCTATGTCGTCACCGAACACGTTGACGAGGGAACGTGGGTCCAGAGCGGCGATCCGGTGATGGAGGTGGTGGCGCTTGACGAAGTCGAAGTCTACGCGTATGTCGTCGAACAACATGCCGCGCACATCACGCCCGGCATGACGGTTCGCGTCGATGTCCCCGCCCTGCCCGACGAACTGTTCACCGGCCAGATCACCACCGTGATCCCGCAAGCCGACGCCAAGGCGCGGACCTTTCCCGTCAAGATCCGCGTGCCCAACACGATCACCGATTCGGGGCCGCTGCTCAAAGCGGGGATGTACGCCCGCGTCCAACTGCCCGTCGGCCCGCCACAACGAGCCGTGATGGTGCCCAAGAATGCGTTGGTCTTGGGTGGTCCCCAGCCGTTGGTCTACGTCGTCGAAAACGGCGAGGGCAACAGCCACAGCGTCCGCCCGGTCCCGATCCGAGTCGGGGTTGCGATGCCGAATCTGATCCAAGCCATCGGTCCGCTGGAAGCAGGCCAACTGGTCGTCGTGGAAGGCAACGAACGTCTGCGGCCCGGACAAAGTGTCCGGATCTCCCGTGTCGTCAAGCCTGCATCGACGCCTGAAACCGACCAGCAAACCGAAGGGGCAAGCGATGGCACTGATTGAATCCTTCGTCAAAAATCCGGTCAAGGTCAGCGTCGCCGTCCTGTTGGTCTCGCTGTTCGGCGTCGTCGCGCTGACGCGGATGCCGATGCAACTGACCCCGGAGGTCCAGATCCCCACGATCACCGTGGCGACGACCTGGCCCGGTGCCAGCCCACAGGAGGTGGAGCAGGAGATCACGATGGAGCAGGAGGAACAGCTCAAGAGTGTCGAAGGCGTCACGAAGATGACGTCCGAGAGCGCCGATTCCAAAAGCACGATCACGCTGGAGTTCGTCGTCGGCACGAACATGGAGGAGGCCTTGCTGAAGGTCAACAGCCGACTGCAGCAAGTGCCGGAGTACCCCGAGGATTCCGACGAACCGGTGATCACAACCTCCAACGCCTCGGACCGCCCGATCGCCTGGTTCATTTTAAGCACGCGGCGGCCGACCGACGATCAATTCGCAGCGTTCCAATCGCGACACCCCGAGCTGGCCGACAAAATCGCCCCGGCTCGCAACGCCCACAACGTCGGTTTGGCGATGCTGCGGCTGCGGATGCTGGCCAAAGAGCACTCCGAGGTCAACGAACTGTTGCCGCCAGACGACTTGGACGTGACCCAGTTGCGGCGGTTTGCCGAAGATGAAATCGAAGCCCGCTTTGAACGTGTCCCCGGCGTTTCCCAATCCAACGTCATCGGCGGATTGGAAGACGAACTACAGGTCATCGTGGACCCCGAAAAATTAGCCGCCAGACAACTGACCCTGGCCGACGTCCGCAGCGTCTTGCAGGGGCAAAACAAGGACACGTCGGCGGGCGATTTCTGGGAAGGCAAACGGCGCTGGGTCGTGCGGGCGATGGGACAATTCCGCAGTCCCGAACAGGTCGAGCAACAATTGTTGTCGGTCAACAACGGCGCCCCGGTCTACGTCCGCGACGTCGCCACCGTCGAATTGGGTTACAAAAAGCCGGACGGATTGGTGCGACGATTTGGTGAATCGAGTATCGCGATCAATTGCTTGCGGGAAACCGACGCCAACGTGCTGGACGTGATGGAGGGTTTGCGGATCGCCAGCCGCGACATCGACGAAAACATCTTGGCCCCGCGTGGATTGCAACTGATGCAAGTTTACGACGAAACAGAATACATCTATTCGTCCATCGACTTGGTGCAACAGAACATTTTCATCGGCGGGGCGCTGACGATGATCGTGTTGATGCTGTTCTTGCACCTGGGCGTGCGGACGATTCTGACGATCCCCCTGATCATCGCCAGCTCCCTGGCGGCGGCCTATCTTTCGCCGTTTTTCTTTCTGATTTGCATCGCGATCATTCTGACCGCGGGGTTTTGGTTCGCCCGCGGCGCCTTGGTGGTGGCGTTGGCGATCCCGACCAGCATCATCGCGTCGTTCTTGGTGTTGGGAGTGCTGGGACGGTCGTTGAACGTGATCAGTCTGGCCGGCCTGGCGTTCGCCGTCGGCATGTTGGTCGACAACGCGGTGGTCGTGCTGGAAAACGTTTACCGTCATTTTCGATCCGGCGATTCACCGCTTGCCGCCGCGGTTCGCGGAACGCAGGAGGTCTGGGGCGCGATCGCGGCATCGACGATCACGACCGTCGCCGTGTTCTTGCCGATCGTTTTTGTTCAGGAAGAAGCCGGTCAACTGTTTCGTGACATCGCGCTGGCGATCAGCGCGGCGGTGGCGCTATCGTTGGTGATCTCGATGTCGGTGATCCCGACCGCGGCGTCACGGTTATTCGATTCCCGGCGCGAGCAGTCGCCCGATCATCCAGACGACCGAACGGCATCCCCCGGGGCACCGACGAACCGAATCACACGATTCTTCCTGTGGCCGATCCACACCTTTGCCGCCGCCTTTGTCCGCGCCACCGTCGGCTTCAACGACTGGGTCCAACGCGGCACGCTGCGCCGCATCGTCGTCGCGGCGACGCTGGTCCTGTTGGCCGTCGGCATCAGTTGGTCGTTCTGGCCGAAGGTGGAATACCTGCCGACAGGAAATCGCAACCTGGTCTTCGGCATCCTGTTGCCGCCGCCCGGATACAACCTGGACCAATTGACGGCGGCCGGCAAAACCGTGGAAAGCGAATTGCGCCCGTACTGGGACGTGGAACCGGACAGCCCCGAAGCCGCCGCGTTGGACTTCCCCGCGATCGGTGATTTTTTCTTCGTCGCTCGGGGCCGCCAGGTGTTCATGGGCATCCGCGCCCACGACGGTCAGCGTGCCGGTGAACTCGTTCCGCTGGTGCAGCAGGTCGGCGCGAAGATGCCGGGGACCTTTGCCGTCGCAAAGCAATCCAGCCTGTTCGAACAGGGGCTGACCGCCGGGCGGACGATCGAGATCGAAATCACCGGCCCCGATTTGATCAAGCTGGTCGGGCTGGGCGGGCAAACGATCGGCAAGGTCAAACAGATCATGCCGACCGCCCAGGCCCGACCGATTCCCAGCCTGGATTTGTCCAGTCCCGAAATCCACATCACGCCCAAGTTGGTCCAAGCGGCCGAGATGGGCGTCAGCAGTCGCGACCTGGGGTTCGCCGCCAACTGTCTGATCGACGGTGCGTACGCCGGTGATTACTACTTGGACGGCAATAAGATCGACTTGACGATCGTCGGTGAATCCAAGTACGCCGACACGACGCAAGAGATCGAGGCATTGCCGATCGCGACCCCCGGCGGCCATCTGGTCCCGCTGGCGGCCCTGGCCGAAGTCGCCTTGGCCAGCGGCCCCGAACAGGTCAATCACCGCGAACGCGTCCGCGCGATCACGATCGAGGTTTCTCCGCCGCCGGAAGTCGCGCTGGAGGATGCGATGGCCCAGATCCGTCGCGAGATCGTCCAGCCGCTGATCGAAAGCGGTCAACTGGGCGGCGGATACCACGTCAACCTGGCCGGCACCGCCGACAAACTGAGCAAGATGCAGACGACGTTCCTGGGCCGATGGTCGGGTTGGAATCTGGACAGTTTGCTCAGCCTGTTGACCAGCCAATTCGTCCTGGTCGTCCTGATCACGTACCTGTTGATGGCGGCGCTGTTCGAATCGTGGTTGTATCCGCTGGTGATCATCTTGACCGTGCCGCTGGGCGCGGTCGGCGGCATCTTGGGGCTGAACCTGTTGAACGTCTATTTGGGGATGACCGGCCAACTGACGCAGCAACTGGACATCCTGACCATGCTGGGTTTCGTGATCTTGATCGGTACCGTGGTCAACAATCCGATCTTGATCGTGCACCAATCGCTCAATCACATGCGCGAGGACTCCATGCCGCCGCGGGCGGCGATTTTGGAAAGCGTCCGGACTCGGATTCGCCCCATCTTTATGACCACGATGACCACCGTGCTGGGGCTGTTTCCGTTGGTCCTGTTCCCCGGTGCCGGCAGCGAACTGTACCGGGGTCTGGGAAGCGTGGTGCTGGGCGGGTTGTTGGTCTCGACGGTGTTCACGTTGATCTTGGTGCCAACGCTGTTCAGTTTGCTGCTGGACGCCAAAGCCCGATTGACGCGGTTGGTCTTTGGCACGCGGCAAGTCTTCGGCACGCGGCAGGGGCCGGACCGTCGGCCGACCGAGTTGCCAAACCGACAACCAGCGGTTCAACTGGGCAGGTCGGAGGAACCGATGCCGCGTGACTCGCATCAGTCACGCGGCACGAAAACGAACGAGGGTGCTCCAGCCCCCGCTTCGTCGGCTCCGGCGTCACAGGATGATTGATCGCCGTTTGCGTTGGTGCCATGACAGGAAATGAATCCCCACACTGCAACGAATTGCTGGCCGACATCGATGGACGCTACCTGACCGAGTCCCATCCGGCAGGCTGGTTTTCAACACGGTTTCCGACCTTCACCTTCTACCGCCAGTTCCTCGGCAATGTGTTCCGTTCCAGCGCGGTCGCTCGCCGAGGACAGTACGACAGCCTGCGGTGGAGCCAAACCAGTTTCGAAGTGCTGCGGTCGTTGGAATCGGTCGGCGTCCGATTCGAAATCAGCGGACTGGAACACCTGGCAAACCTGACAACACCCTGTGTGTTGGTCGGCAATCACATGAGCATGCTGGAAACGATCGTGCTGCCCGCGATCATCCAACCGGTCTGCGATGTGACCTTCGTCGTCAAACAAAGCCTGATGGACTATCCCGTTTTTCGGCACATCCTCCGCGCCCGCGATCCGATTGCGGTCTCGCGAGACAACCCGCGTGAAGATTTAAAGCAAGTGATGAGCATGGGGGCCGAACGACTCGGCAAAGGCATCTCGATCGTCGTGTTCCCCCAAACGACGCGCAGCGAGACCTTTGATCCCGAAGCGTTCAATACGATCGGGGTTAAACTGGCGGCGCGAACCAAAGTCCCCGTGCTGCCGATCGCGCTCAAGACCGATGCCTGGGGGAACGGGACGTGGATCAAAGACCTGGGGCCGATCCGTCCAGACAAAAAGGTGCGGTTTGAGTTCGGTGAGCCGATGGAAATCGAAGGCCGCGGGAGCCAGCAACAGCAAGCGATCGTCAACTTCATCGCATCCAGGTTGGATCAGTGGAAGGATGTCGATCGGGAGTCTGGAGGTGAGGGGAAAGATGAGTTGGTCAAAAGATGAGTTGGTCAAAAGATGGGGCGGCCGGGGGTGGAAACTCAACGGCAATCAGTCGGTCACGCGAGCGGGCCGTATTCTTGGCCGGCGCGGAGATCGGGTAAGAAGATTTTGGGGGTAAGAAAATGATGAGATGCACCATCCGTTCGATTGGCCCAATTTTCCTACCTCCCAAATTTCCCTACCGCTCCCGATCCGCCGTGCCCTGTCACGTCGGTGGGGATCAGGAAAAGGATGGCAGAATGATTGGATCCCCGTGCAGCGCCAAACGGCTGCCTCCAAGAGAATTGGACGAAATTGAAATCCCTGAAAAACCACGAACGATAAACTCACAATCAGCGAGAGGATTTGCCCGGTCCGGGCAAGGCCCGACCGACGCCTTCATTTTTTGACCACCCCATTTTTTGACCAACATTCACTCCCCCACTCCCCCACTCCCCCACTCCCCCACTCCCCCACTCCCCTGCTGCCGCTCGTTCGCCGCGTGCCCGGCAGCGCACATGCCGTGCAGGCCGATCGGTTATACTGGACATCGCGGCACGCCCCTCTCGTCTTCCACTCATCGAATCGAGCCTGTGTGATGGATGAATTCGATTCCGATCCGCCCGGTCTGTGCGATCGATGCCTGAAGGAACTGATCGGCGGGCGGGGCGAGTTCTATGAGATTGACATACAGGCCACCGTCGACTCCTCGCCGCCGATTCTCGATTCCCCCGGAACACTCGATCCTGACGAGATGGATGCCGAGTGGGGGCGGGTGATCAAACAACTCGAATCGACGCCGCAGGTCGACGCGGAAAACCAGGTGCATTGTCGCCGCAGAATCCTGCTCTGTTCGCCCTGTTTTCAGGTCTGGATCGAAAACCCCGCCGGCGGCGAATAAGCCACTCCGTCGTAATCGATCTTGTCTCCAAACGCCGGCAAGCTTATCTACGTGCATGCCGAGTTTCACGCCCGGCGAAATGAATTGACAGCAAACGGAACGGAATCTGGGAATGAATCGAGTGCTGCCCTTCTTGGTGACGGGATTTATCCGACTGTTGCGCGCCACCTGTCGCGTCAACGCGATCAACGATTCACGAGATCGCTTGCGCGCCGACGGCCAGCCGTATGTTTACGCCGGCTTGCACGGGCACCAGATTGCGATGGTCATCTTGGCCGAAGAAAAAGAAAGCGCCGGCGCGATGGTTTCGCGCAGTAAAGACGGTGACTTGATCGCTCGGACGCTCAACAAGCTTGGGGTGATTCCGATTCGTGGCAGTGGTGGTGCCCGTCGCAAGGGTGGGATGACGGCGCTGCGAGCGATGGTCAATCATGTCTGCAGCGGCAAACCGGCGTGCTTGGCCGTCGACGGGCCCAAAGGACCACGCGGGGTCGTCAATCCTGGGATCGCGATGCTGTCGCAAAAAACGGGCGCGCCCGTGTTGCCGATGTCGTTGGTCCCCCGACGCCGAATCGTGCTGTCGCGGACCTGGGACCGCACGCAAATCCCACTTCCGTTCTGCCGCATTGACGGCGTGTTCGGCGATCCGATGTACCCGCGTGAGGGAGAGTCGGTGGCGGAGTTCACGCGCCGCATCCAGGACACGTTGTTGCGGATGGAGGCCGAGTATGATCCGAAGGAAGCAGCGATCGCCCACGCCGCGATCCCGCAAGAACCGGCGATGAAGCAGGCGGCTTAGCAGCGTGGACCTCCGCTCGCTACTACGTAGCGGAACTCGCCAAGAGTTTCGCTCCGTAGGTAGCGGAACTCGCCAAGAGTTTCGCTCCCGGCGGTGAAGCCGCCCACGTTCCGAAAGCCTCCGCGGCTTCCGCTACCGAAAGCCTCCGCGGCTTCCGCTACCGAAGGGCTCGGCGCTCACTTACCGGCCAGATCCCAGGCGTTCAACCAGGTCGTCTTGCCGGCTTTCATGCCGAAGTCCTTTTCCAGCCGCTCGGCCATGTCGGCCAGGTGCCCGGCACCGTAGAACACGGCCAGCGTTTCTTTGCCGGCGGCAAGCTCTTCGCGGAGGACTTGGAACGCCTTGGCGTTGCGTCCCTTGATCAGCGTGTTCTCGCCGTTGGCGTCGTTCAACCCGACCGTGACCGCTTCCATGTCGATCAACTGGGTGGCCATGGCATTTTTCATCGCGGTGGAACGGTCGTCGCTGAACAGCGCCATCAACACGCCCAAATCACCGCCGTTCTTTGATTGCGTGGCCAAGCCGGCGCCCATCATCCGCGCGATCATCTTCAACACGCTATCGCCGCGTCGCTGCAAGTCTTCGCTGAACTCTTCCGGACTCATGTCCGCGTGGCGGAAATTCTCGGCCATGTAGTCGACCAGTTCCAACTGGTACTCCAGTTCCAGCATGTCCTTCATGCCGGTCTGCATCGATGCGACCA
The DNA here is from genome assembly GCF_014154935.1 of Stieleria mannarensis. GTDB lineage: Bacteria > Planctomycetota > Planctomycetia > Pirellulales > Pirellulaceae > Stieleria > Stieleria mannarensis. The sequence continues at coordinate 42,470 of NZ_JACEHH010000031.1, read as the reverse complement.
GTGACCGCCGTTTCTTCAAATCCTCCGGACGGATCCGCGTGCCGTCGGGGGCGACCAACTCGTACAGCACCGAATCGTATTTCGACAGACGCTGGTTCAGATCCTTGTAGTACGCTTTTTCACCGATGTGCACGACGCCGACCAAGTCAACGATGGCACCGTCGTAACGCGTGCCGGGCTTGCCGTGGAAACGCACGATCGCCGTTTGCAACGCGACCTTCTTCCCGTTCTCGTCTTTCTTGATCCGCAGGTAGGACTCGTCGGCCGCATCCTCGGAGGACGTTTTCGATTCGGTCACCGGAGTGTCCGCCGTCGCCGACTGAGCCACACTGACCGCCGACTCGAGCAGCACGTTGGCTAGCGCGATGACGACGATGAAGGCGAAGAGGATCAAACGCATGGGTAAAGCCCTGGATTGGATGCGACTGGTGGTTCGCTCGATGCTCACCATCCACCGGCTTGAGGTGGCAAGCGATCTACCCCTGTAGCATAGCGCTCGATCGCGAACGCGGCAACTGTTGACTATGCTTGTCGAAGCCCCGCCGACTGCTTAGAAAGTGGATCGCATAGAAAATGGGCGGGCGTCGATCGCAATTGTCCAGCCGCAGGCTGAGAAGGGAGCCATGGAATTCATTGAACTGACCGGAAAAACGTTGCTGGATGTGGTCAACGAGGGTGAAGTCGATTTCAAGCAGCTGCATCAGGCCGGCGTGACCAGCGATTCGATCATTCGGATCAACCGATTCGGTGAGATCGAGTTACGGAAGAAAGGCGAGTGGATGCTCGTGGGGGGGTTGATCGGCAACTTCGAGGAGCGTCTGCAAAAGCTGACCGGACTGGATTGGGTCTAGGGCTTGTATCGCGCTGTTCACTCATCGAAAACGATTCAAGCATCAGGCCGCCCAAGGCTTTCGCAAGCCGCGGACCCTCTCTGGCGTTTGCTTGCTGCGCAAACGCCGTCTCTGAGAGGGAGCGAGTTTAATTGGACCGCAATGCCCGTTGCCACTGCCGCATCTTCGCCTCGCACAACGTCCCGGTGCGTCCACCGCCGCACACCCCCCCGCGGACCGCATAACAATCGGGGCGATCGTCGCGATCCCGAATCAGCTCACCCAGCCGTTGGACGTCGCCCAGCGTGATCGAACCGGCCAGCGACCACCACAACCGTTGCTGATGGGCCAGGCGGCCGAGACGCGACAACCGCGTCGGTCCCAAAACGTCGATCGCTGAACGCCCGTTCTTTTCGAACGTGTCCAGCAGCACGCGGCGAAATCCGCTCGCGGCGGCCAAGGCCACGATTCTCTCTGCCTCCACGCACCGCGCCGCACGATGGTCGGCATAAGCGACGGCGACCAATTCGACCTGCCCCGGCAACCGCCCTCGGACCCTGTCCCACAGTCTTCTGAGTTGGGAGTCGCGATCGCATCCGCTGGGGCCGGCTTTGGCGAACGCGAACCGCGGCGGCACCTGATCGGCCAACTCGGTCGCTTCGCAGGATTCACCCAAGGCCGCCGACAATCGTGCCGCCGGCAACATCGCCACATGGTCGGCGACCTGTCGCCAAACTTGGGCGGAAACGGGTGCCAGCGGGCCGCGGCGCGGTTCTTTCAGGTCTAAAATATCGACGTCGCACCGAACCGCCAGCTCGGCCTCGGCAAGGCTGCGGACGCTGACCAGCCACTGCGGCTTGGCGATTGCGGACGGTGTTTCCGGGGCCGCGATCGGCTCGTCGGAGGGAGTGTTGGTGGGCATGCAGGATGGTCGCGCCGGTGCCGGGCGGTTAGAGTGTGGGCCGATCACGAAAGACTGTCCGATGTTGCCGTTTTGGCAGTCGAAGCCGAATCTCCCTCCCATTTTGATGCAGCGAGTCTAACGACCCTTGGAATACGAATCGATCAGTGCGATCGGCGATCTTCGTCAATTCTGCGATGAACTGGCTGATGCGCCGATCATTGCCTTCGACACCGAGTTTGTTTCCGAAGACCGCTATCGACCACAATTGTGCCTCATTCAAGTCGCCGCCGGTGATCGATTGGCGATCATTGACCCGTTGGCGATGCACACCACCGCGCCGTTCTGGGATCTGTTGGTCCAACCCGGACGGACGGTGATCGCACACGCGGCCCGTGAAGAATGTCGATTTTGTTTCCAATTCACCAACCGGCCGATCGAGGGGCTTTTTGACACCCAACTGGCAGCCGGGTTCAGCGGGATGGAATTCCCGATCTCGCTGGGAAACCTGGTCAATCGGCTGACCGGCAAAACGCTGGCCAAGGGTGAATCACGAACCAATTGGCGGCACCGGCCGCTCTCGCGCGACCAGCTCAATTATGCCTTGCAGGACGTGACGGATCTGCAAGCGATGTACCAGACGCAGCGCGAGGCGATCGAGAAACTCGGTCGCATGGTTTGGCTGGAAGAAGAAACCGAGATCCGGCAGCGGAAGGTCATTCAGCAAGAAACCAGCGAGAATTGGCGACGCGTCAGCGGTTGTGCCGGGATGACGCCGCGGCAGCTGGAAATCATCCGCCACCTGTGGCGCTGGCGCGACCAACGCGCCGCCACGCTGGACCGCCCGGTGCGGCGGGTGATGCGAGACGATCTGATGGTCGAGCTTGCCAAACGCGGCTCGGCGGACATCAAAAAAATCCGCAACATCCGCGGCATGGACTGGCGCGGGTACAGCGCCCACTACGAAGACATTTCCGCGGCCATTCGGGCGGCGTTGCAGGTCCCGGACGATCAGCTTCCGCGGCGGACCCGAAAATCACGCAGCGTGATCTCGCCGATGCTCAGCCAGTTCCTCTCGACCTCGATGGCCTGCATCAGTCGACAAAACAAACTCGCGCCGTCGATCGTTGGCAACGCCGACGACGTCAAAGAAGTGCTGGGTTATGAATTGGATCCCAAGGAAGGAGACCAGGTGCCGGCGCTGTTGACCGGATGGCGCGGTGAAATCGTTGGAAAAACCTTTCGCAAGCTACTCAGCGGTGACGCGGCCATCCGGGTTGCGAACGTTCGCAAGGAACAACCGCTGGAATTCGTCGAACTGGATTGAACTGGATTGAATTGAACGAAGACACGCCTCCCCAAGAAGAAGCCTCCGACGAGTTCTTGTTCGTCTGGGCCTGCGGATTTGAACTGGCGATCGGCCTGGCCGGCCTGCTGCTCGCCTGGCTGCTGGGGATCGACGCGCGAGCCTACCTCGGGCGGATCGACAAACTGGCGTGGAAAAGTGTCGCCGTCGAATTGGGAATCGGCGTGGTCGCGTCGATCCCGATGCTGATCGCGATCACGTTGCTGATGAAAATCCCGCACGACGCGATCGACGCCATCAAACGGCTCAGCGATGCGCCGACGATGAAGGCCCTGCTGTCACTGTCCCACGGCGAACTGCTGACGCTCAGCCTCTGTGCGGGGATCGGCGAAGAACTGGCCTTTCGCGGCTGCCTGTTGCCCTGGTTGACCGCGGCCGGCGGCAGCGACGGTCCACTGTCCAATCCGTTCCAAGTCGGCGACAGTTTCAGCGAGGCCGTCCCCGGCCTGCTGGCCGCAGCCGTCCTGGTGTCCTCGATCGGTTTCGGGTTGCTGCATCCGATCACCAAACTCTACGTGCTGGTCGCCTCGCTGATGGGCATCTACTTCGCCGCCCTAATGATCGCCACCGACAGTCTGTTGGTCCCGATCGTCACCCATGCCGCTTATGATGCGGCCCAATTTCTGATCGCCAAACGAGAGCTGGACGCCGAATCCGTGGGATAGGCTTCCAGCCTGTCATCTCCCCTGATCCCCGCCCCGCCAGCGCGGCGGCACGAACACTAAATTGGCGACAACCAGGGCGCCGAACAACGTGTAACCGACCGTGAAGGCCCAGGGATCCAGGTCAAAGAACATCACCTCGTGCATCCAGTTGGCGATGAAGTCACCCTGGTACGTCTGCTCACCGGCAGCCGACCGAAAGTCCTGTTCCAGCGTCGTCAACGGACACGTCATGCCCACCCAGGCCTCCAGCACGACGACCAAGATCATCGCCAGATGGATACCCCGAAACCAGCGGTTGCGAATCCAACGCCAGCCCCGCATCGCACCGACCAGCGTCGCGATCGCTCCCACCACCACGAACGCAACGTAGCCAAAGTGGATCGCCACCGTGATGTCAGCCAGATACCGATAGATCACCACACACCTCACTTCCAGATCAACGTAGCTACCTTCGCCAGAAGGTGGATCCCCAAGGCCATCCACGCTCACACCGAGCGTTGCAATCAAATACAAGCACGCGGCGCCAGCAAGTGCGCCTGAACGCAAGTGACTCTCTCGCTAGCGTTTCGAGCTTGCATCGATCGAAACGCGGCGCTGTCAAACTAGACATTTCCATTCCCGGGCGAAGCCCGAAAATGAGGTCTACGTCGCCGCGTTTCCCCAACAGAAAGACGATCGAGCCACGCTGAGGGATTGCGTTGCTCGGATTTTTTTTGAAAAGAAATGGGGGAGGCCAGCCAACGGTTCACGGATCCATTGGTTGCTACACAGGTCGGCTGCCAAATTTGGACAGGGCTCCCCAGTGATCACTCAGCTGCCGAGAGCGATTCCAGATCCACGCCGCAGCGAATGAATGAATCGTCGGGACCAAACGCCCCGGACTGACTGAGTTGCCTTCGGCGCCGGTTGATCTGCTCCATCCGCTCGATCGCTTGCTGCTTCGTCAGCACCGCCTGCCCGTGCATCACCTGCATACTCTGCCACGCCAGCGATTCGTCGTGTCGTTGAAGCTGATCCAGGATCGGAACCAATTCGTCGATCAAACCGAAACGATCCCCGGGTGACTGATATAATTCCGCGGCGATTTGATGGGTCCGCTGAATCCACTTCCAGCGTTGCGTGGCGGCGCGGGCCGCTTCGTCACGCCCCAGTCGCGCGAGCGTCTCGCTGAGCATGCGATAGGCATGGTCGTCGGTTGCGTCTTGCATCACGGCGCGGCAAAGGTGTCGCGTCGCCGATTCGTCGTCGCCCGACTCGATCTGCTTCGCCGCCAACGCGAACTCGACGTGCCCGCGATGACGTTGCGTTTGTTCCCGCGGGCGCCAACCGGCCAACGCGTCGCTGTCACCAAGCAGCGCGGCCAATCGCCCCCGCAGCGCGTGCTGCAGATCGTCTGGTTGCTCGATCGCCAACAATCGCTGCCGTGCTTCTTCCAGTCGCCCCTCGCCGATCAAAGACAAAACGGCTGCCGAGTCGGAAAAGGGCCCGATCGCGCTGCCGACTGGCAATGGCGATGACATGCGAAGCAACGAGACCAGTTCCAATTCGTTGACGTCCCCCATGCGACAGAGTCGACGCAGATGATCGGCCGCTTCGCCGCGTCGCCCCAATTCCAGTAACAGCCGCGCGAGTGCCCGGTGCGGCATCGCCATGGTCGGCACCTCATCCAGGATCGTTCGCAGTCGTGACTCCGCACCGGCGTAGTCACCGTGCAAAACCAGCCACTCGGACGATTGCCCCAAACCGGGCAACCGAGTCTCGGGATGCGTCTCGGCCAAGCGGTCCAGCATCCGCACCGCTTCGGGGAAACGCTGGCGCTGCCCCAGCACGCGGGCCATCAAGAAAATCACCTGGGGATCTTCGGGGGTTCGAAACATCGCTTCGCGGGCGTACCGATACGCCGCATCGACGTCGCCGCGGCGCAACGCTTCGGCAGCATGCTTGGCGGGATCGACGATCGTCGCCACCGGGGGATCATTTGGCTCGACCGCCGGTCCGATGGGAGCTTCCTGCTGGACCGGTGCTGACTCTGGCTCCGAAGCCGAGGGCTCTGGCGGAGGTTCCTCGACAACGGGGGCTGGGTCGGAAAGACCCTCGATCGTGTCATGGCCGGAGCGGTCACATCCAACCGACAAAACCGCCAACGCGAGGGCGATGCCGCCGATCACGCCGGTGCAAGTCACCGGGCGCATCGGCCGACTCTGTCGGCAATCACAGCTGTCGCGAAAACGAAGCACACTCATTCGGCGTCTCGGATGCGGATCCAATGATCGTGAAACACCATCCCCTGTTCAAACTTCGTCGCCGGCATATGGCATTCGATACAGCCGCTGGTCGGGGAAACACTGCAAGCGACGTGCGCGTCCGAATCGCTCTGGTGACAGGCAAGACAGTCTTGTTCGTAGGCTGCTGTTGATTTCGCCTTGGAATCCTGATGTGGGTTGTGACAGGTCGAACACATGAACTGACCGTCCGATTCCAGATAACACTCGCTTCGCAGCATGCCGACGGGCTGGAACCGCAGCAGTTCGGCCGAATACTCACGCAGCGCGGCCGGATCGATGTTGCGAGGCAATCGGTGGCAATCACCACACAGCTGCAACTCCGCTTCGAAGTCCCAGCGATCGCGGCCGACCGAAAACGGCGGCGGCGTTTCGGATTGTCTGGCTTGCTGGACATGTTCGCTGCCCGGTCCGTGACACTTTTCGCAGTTCACGTCAGCAACCAAATCGACAATTTCCGTGCCCACGATCGTGCCGGTGGTGGTGTGACAATAAACGCATTGCTGAACGCTGTTGTCACGCACGACGTTTCCCAGCAACTCCGTTTCATTCTGGGGCGTCAGGCCGACGTGACCCGGTGTCAGGCCGAAATCGCCATGGGAACCGAACCAAGAAATCCGGTGTTCGATTCCTGCCGCATCCGCTTCCGTGTCGTCGATCAGTGTCAGCAGCGTCATCGCGTTGCGGCCAGAACCGACGGCGTACTGAAGCGAAAAGGGATCTTGATTTAATCCTGCGGCACGGCGCGTTTGCAACCCATCGCTACCCCACTCGTAATGAAATACACCGTAGGGGTTTCCCGCATCGAGCGCTTTGCCGGCAAACTTCTTTGCAATCTCCGAATCGACGGACCGAGAAAACGTGTCCGCATGGCCGGAGTGTTGATGGAGCTCAAAATTCTGCGGGTGACATTCCCGACAGACTTGTTTTCCGACATAGGTTGGCGCACCTGCCGACGCGGCTGAGCCGCTATCCTCCGATCGACGAACGCGACTTGCATGCCCGGCAGCCTGATCCACGGCGATACAACGGGCGCACACGATCACGAAGCAGAAGCCCGAAGCCACTGCCAGCATCATTGCCAGGAAACGTTTCCCAGATCGAATCATTTGGTTCGGTGCGACTGCAGCGGCCACAGATCAACCGCGCTGAACGGATTGCCGGGAATCATGATCCCCGGCAATCCGGCACAAACTGTCGGCATGATAATCAAGATCAATCGTGCAGGCCTCACTTATTGCTGCATCGACTTTTCCATCTCACGAGCATACTCTTCGTCGCTCATCCCCTCCATGGGCACGTCATCCGTAGCTTCATTTTCAGGTGCCGCGACGATGGTGTTCTCTCCCGAGCCTCCGCAACCGAAGATGGGACAGAAACCAAGGATACAGATGGATGCCATCAAGAACTTTTTCACTTTAGAACCTTGATAAAGTATTGGTAATCAAAAACACTCGAACGCGTGCACTTCACGCGCCAATCAGGTCCCTTGCCAAGAATGAAGCGATCGCAAGGGAATCTGATGCAATGGATGTCCCGCCTAAATCGAAATGATTGAGACGGGACGGGATGCATCATCGATGGTGCCGAAGAACTTATTGGTTCAGCTGTTCATCGATCACTTCGCTGGCGGCCTTGCTGCCCAAGGCGCCCCACAATCCATAGGGGCTTTCACCGCCGGGGCGTGACTGGTTCTGGTCATACCAGATTCCCGGTGCGTTTTGATTGCCCGCCTCGATCGAGTCGGTGATGAAGGTGACCGCGCCATCGCCCATCAAGACGTGGCATCCGCCCTGGTGGAAACTACTCGGCGAGAAGTTGCCCAGGTTGTCCGCCCATTGTCCGATACAAAGTTCGCTGTTGGGCGGACGGACGGTGAAGACCGCCTGGATGGACGTCCGAAACGCCGACGCCCAACTCATCCCGCGGCCATTGGTTTCGTTCACGACCACACGCACCGGCGGTGTGCAACCGGTGCTTTGAGAATCGCACCAGAACCGTGGCCGGTCGGGATCGATCTCACCCGATTCCACGCAGTGCAACGGGTTGAAGAAGTGGTCATCGCCGTTGCCTCCGTTGTCCCATGAAAGCGATCCGTTGACCGCTTTGTCGCCCTGGTCAGAGACAATCTCACCACAGGCGATTGTGTTGGAAAGCCCGTCTTTGACGTCACGAAACGCAAACTTGGTGTACGGAGCGAACATGCCGCGGTGAAGTGCCTTGGCATTGCGAGCGTTCCCGGCACTGGTCGTCGGGACCATTTGAGCCGTGTCGAAGTGCGAGATGATCTGATTCTTTGGTGAATCGCCCAAACAGGCTCCGTAGTTCACTCGTCCGCGGCCCGGCAATCCCGTTCCACCATCGCTCGGGCAACGCAGCGTCGGAATCTCCGACTGCCAGGGAATGTAGCCCGGGTTGGTCGAATACGACTTGGGGCTCGGTCCCATCGCCGGCCAGTAATTGAGCGGTCCCGGTGGCGTGGCGCCGGTGACCGTCTGGATGCTGCGATTAGAGATGTGGTCCCACAATCCTTGCTGTTCGAAATAGGGCGTCAGCGGAACCCAAATGCTCAGGCTTTTGCGGTTTGCCGTGTTGCTGGCACGCCACCATGCCGGTGGCGTCTCCAGGCCCTTTCCCGTTCCGCCGCCATAAGGAGGAAGCTGCTTGAACGCGGAATGATAATTGTGAATGGCCAAGCCGAGTTGCTTGAAATTATTGCTGCAACTCATCCGCCGAGCTGCTTCGCGTGCCGCCTGAACAGCCGGTAACAAGAGACCGACCAAAATGCCGATGATCGCAATGACCACCAATAACTCAACGAGAGTAAAACCGGCAGAACGTCCTGCCGCATGCTTTCGAACCATGCTGTGCTCCAGTGAAACGAACAAGGAAGAGATAACGAAAATGAAAACGATGATGATCGTGAATCAATCGAAAAGATAAATTCGATTCACGATCGATCGTCGTTCAACGCTTGATCACTGCAATGCCACACCACCAAAACAGCGGCCGGCGAAAACCAAAGGTAGGGTGCCGGCTCGATTCTATGAATGGAGCGCGGAGATGATGGCATCAGGCGGGCAACGACTTTGAATCAATCGCCTTCGTTGAACCCCGGTCGCTTCTCAGGGTTCCGGAATCTTTTGGCAATTGGTTCGATTACTTTTGTACGCAACGTGAACGCGTCGAAGTGACTAACGAACTCACACTGCTAGCATGCACAAGAAAAGTAACATAACCACTCGTAACGCGCGTGTGTGGTTTTAGTACAATTCTAAGCGAAATGTTTTCGATCGACCGACGGTGTCAGGTCGAAGGGCTTCATGATGAAGTGAACGAGTGTTGTCCATCGCGTTTTTTTGATGACGGCTTGATCCCTTGTTTCGCCGACTCCGACTTCTTTGCGTCATCGTTACACTCGCCTTCCAGCCCGGTTGCAGCGACGACCTGCCCACCGACTCGCCACGGCAACACGTCGCCGATGGTGAACAAACGTCGGATCCGGTCAGTGAAATGCGTCGCGCGGTTTCCGATGGCCACTGGAATTTGGCTTGGGAACAAACCAAACACGTGCTGATTGCCCACCCCAATGACGCGGACTTGATAGCCGAAGTGGCTACGGTGGCCGCGATGACCGGACGCAAGCCCCAAGCCGTTGACTTGATGGTCGAAGCGGCACGCCGCGACACCTACGATCCGCTGCGGGTCGACCAAGCCATTCGTGCGCTGATCGAAGTCGGACGACTGTACGATGTCATCGCACTGTTGGAGAACGCCGTCGACGCGAACCCGTCAGATCGTTCCCTGCGCGTCAAACTGGTCGGATTTCTCAAAGAGGCTCAACTCCATCACCGGATCGATCCGCATTACGAATCACTGATTCGGTCGCGAAACTTTGACCTGCAATTGTTGGTGGCTTTTACCGACGCCCAACGCCGCACGTTTTCTGCGCCGATGCTGGAATTGTTGCTTCAGCGGAATCCCGATGACCTGCGGATCCGATTGGGGCAAGCGATTGATTCGATGGACAATCGCGAATACGAAGTGGCGGAAGAGGTTTGCCGCAACATTTTGGATCGGCATGCTGATTTTGCGCCCGCCCAAGCCGTTTTGGGTTACGCACTCGCCGCGCAGGGCAAATTCTCGCAGATCGGTGCGTGGGCCGCCGGCGTGTCGGCCGACTGTCGCGACGATGCGTACTATTGGCTCGCCTTGGGCAGCTGGGCTGAGTCTCAAAACCGTCTCCCGCAGGCTGCCCGCGCGTTCTACGAAGCGACGCGGTGCGATCCGAACAACGGTGTCGCATGGACTCGTTTGGCGGGCTCGATTCGCCGGGGCCGAAGTCGTAACACCACGCAGACACCCACGCTGGGGAAACAGCAGCTTGAGGCCATTGATGCCAGGATCGAGAATCTGCTGGCGATGCGTGATCACTTAACCGCGTTTGTGTGGAGCGGGCATGCCAGCCAGCGAAACGCGATCGATATCGCCAACGCCTTGTCGCAGCTGGGCAGAAATTGGGAGGCCGAGGCGTGGGCGGCCGTCGCGACGAACTTAAAAGACGACGGGGTGAAGAATGCTACGGAGGCTCGCGTCGAAATTGTCGGAAAACTAAAGCGGGATCAAAACTGGCAATCGACCACCTGGAATCCCGAGTTGTGGATCGATCTGTCGCACTTGCCGGCGCCCACGCCCGATGCCCGCAACGACAATGAAGGTGACGTTATCGCTGCGGCCGTTGCCGGGTCTCTCCATGGTCCATCGAGTGTTCCGTTGCGGATGAGTGAAGAGAGTGCGTCATGGGGACTGGTGGACGTCGGCATCGGAAGCGACCCCCACGACGAGCGCCGCGGCGCGCTGACACGTTCGACCGGCGCCGGTGGCGGGGCGATCGATTTCGACCTTGACGGTCGTTGCGATGTGATCGTGTTGGGGGCCGGCGGGACGATGCTGAAATCCGATTCCAACTCCAACGTGCTGATGCGCAACCTTGGCAGCAAGCTGCAGTCTGTCTCGGCCGCAGCAAGGTTCGCGGACACGGACTTTGGCCAAGGGTGTTGTGTCGGCGACTTTAACGAAGATGGTTTCCCCGATGTGTTCTTGGCCAATCTGGGACGCAATCGATTGCTGCGCAACAACGGCGACGGGACGTTTGCGGATTGCAGCGACCTTTTGAACGATCGCCGACCGCCGCGCTGGACGACTTGCGCCGCATTCATCGATCTCAATCAAGACGGCATCGCGGATCTGGTCGTCGGCAACTACTGCACGACCGACGGAGCCCCCGATCGCCCCTGTCCCAACGAATCGGGTGAAATGGGAACCTGCCATCCGCTCCGATTCCAAGCCCAGGCCAATGAGTTGTACCTGGCCAGTCGCGAAGGCCGGTTCCACGATCAAACGCAACGGTTGATCGGCAACACCACGCCCGGTCGAACGATGGGCATTTTGGCGGGCGCCCTGTTGCGTGACGAAGTCGGGGTCCTGCTCGCCAACGACATGTCCCCCAACGAGTTCTTTGCGCACACCGATTCCGAAACCGGCAAGTTGGTACAAAGCGCGGTGGCACGGGGAGTGGCCGTCGATGGCGGCACGCGTCCCCAAGCATCGATGGGTATCGCGGCTAGCGATTTTGATGGCGATGGCGACCTGGATTTCTATGTGACCGGTTTCGCGAACGAGCACAACATTTATTACGAACAGACCGCCCCGGGTTGCTGGAGTGACATGACGATCACCGTCGGATTGTTGAAACCGACGCTGCCGGTCGTGGGATTCGGAACCGAAGCAATCGATCTGGACGATGATGGAATCGACGAGATCGTGGTGACCAACGGCCACATCGGAGAATTCGATGACGGCGATTATGCCTACGAACAACCGTTCCAACTGTTTCGTCGCCAAGCCGACGGGCGATTTGATGTCGTCGATGATGACGGGTGGGGCGACTACTTTGCACACCCACATGTCGGCCGCGCATTGTGGACCGTCGACATCAACGCCGACGACCGAAACGATTTGATGGTGACCCACACCCGCGAACAAGTACGACTGCTGGTCAACCGCACCGCAGACGAGAACCATCGCGTCTCATTTCGCTTGGTCGGAACAACCTGTTCCCGCGATGCGACCGGCGCGGTGTTGCGTTTTTCACATGATGGACGGACCCGGTCGTTGTGGTGCCTGTCCGGCGACGGGTACCTGTGCAGCAACGAACGGATCCTGCGTGCCGGTGTGGGATCGTCGGACAAAGTGAACGACGTCCAAGTGTTTTGGCCCGACGGTTCGATCGACTCGATCGGCACCCTGGACGCGGGCGCCCGCTACTTGATCATCCAAGGCCAGGACGCGGCAACCAAGATGTCTCTCGGTCGGTAATCTACGGTATGCGAAACAGATTCTCGATTGTCCCTCCCAACCCTCGGCCGCTGATCGCTTGCCTCACGCTTGCATTGGCGATGGGCGTCGGTTGCGATCGAAACGCCACCGATGAATCCCGGCCGGCGCGCCCCGAAGCCCAACAATGGGAAAGTGCCCATGACCGCATGCTGAGCGTGCTGGAACAAATCAAGTCGCGGATTCCCCAAGACAATTACTTCCTCGGGGACGCTGATCTGGTCGATTTGAAACGTCAACTGGCCGCCCAGCCGCAGCATGCCCATGCGATGCGTGGGGCGTTGATGTTTGAAATCGGGACCAAGAACGTGTTTCTAGGGAACACGACCCTGGGGATCGAAGAACAGAAGGCGGCGTTCGAACACCTTCGCCAAGCCGGCGTGCCGCAAAGTGTGTTCGACAAACTGTTCTTTTCCATCGGCGTGTCGCATCTTCGTAAAGCCGAAAACGACAACTGCATTCAGGCCCACAGCGCCGGGAGCTGCATTTTCCCGATCCGCGAAGACGGCGTGCATGTCGATCCCGAGCAAGCCACTCGCGCGATCGCATACTTTTCGCGTGTCTTGGAGTCACAGCCCGGGCACCTGCCGTCGCGATGGTTGCTGAACCTTTCCTACATGGCCCTCGGTCGCTATCCCGACGATGTCCCGCCATCGTTTTTGATTCCGCCGGAAGCGTTCGAGTCGGAACAGCCGTTCCCCCGGTTCATCGACTGCGGGTCGAATCTGGGTCTGGATACTTTCAGCCTTGCCGGCGGCGTGATCACCGATGATTTTGATGATGACGGGTTTCTGGACATCGTGGTTTCATCGTGGAGTCCGGCGGACCAGATTCGCATGTTCCACAACGATGGCGACGGAACGTTCAGCGACTGGACCGAGCGGGCGGGGCTGACGGGTATCTACGGAGGACTGAATCTGATCCACGCCGACTATGACAATGATGGCAACTTGGACATCCTGGTGCTGCGTGGCGGTTGGCTGGGTGATGCCGGGCGTCACCCCAACTCGCTGCTGCGCAATGACGGTCACGGCCATTTTCGCGATGTGACGTTTGACGCCGGGCTGGGCGACGAACACTATCCGACGCAAACGGCTTGCTGGGCCGACTATGACAACGACGGCGACCTGGATCTGTACGTCGGCAACGAAGGCTTTGCCAACCAACTGTTTGAGAATCAGTCGGACGGGACGTTTGTCGACGTCGCCGCAAAAGCCGGTGTCGCCGACGGCGGGTTCACCAAAGGCGTCATCTGGGGCGACTTCGATGCCGATCGTTTCCCCGATCTCTATGTGTCTAATTTGAATGGCCCCAACCGGCTGTTTCGCAATCTGGGCAACGGCCGCTTTGAAGAGGTCGCCGGCCCACGAGGCGTGACCGGGCCGCAGGACAGTTTTCCGACCTGGTTTTGGGATTTCAATAACGACGGGGCACTAGACCTGTTCGTCGCCAGTTTTTCGCAGAGCGTCGATCCGGTCGCCGCCGACTTCATGAACCTGCCCCACGGCACCGAAATGGATTGCCTGTACCAAGGCGACGGCAAGGGCGGGTTCGTCGAAGTCGCCGAGCAGATGAACCTGCGCCGGGCCACCCAGCCGATGGGGTCCAACTTCGGCGATTTGGACAACGACGGATTCCTGGATTTTTATTTGGGAACCGGCTTTCCTGATTTCGACGCCCTGGTGCCCAACCAAATGTTTCGAAATGATGGCGGCCGTAGGTTCCTGAACGTGACGACCGCGGGCGGATTCGGCCATCTTCAAAAAGGTCACGGGGTCGCGATAGCGGATCTGGACAACGATGGCGACCAAGACGTCTTTCATGAACTCGGCGGCTGGTTTGCCGGTGACGCCTATGGTGACGCACTGTTCGAAAACCCCGGCTTCGAGAACCACTGGATCGTGATCAAACTGGTCGGACGCCAATCCAATGCCTGTGCGATCGGTGCCCGAATCCGCGTCGATTTGAAAAACAACTCGGCGACGCGATCGGTCTACCGTTGGGTCAACAGCGGCGGCAGCTTCGGCGGCAATCCGCTGCGACAGCACATCGGCTTGGGCCAACACGACCAAATCGATCGCATCGAAATCCGCTGGCCAACGACTGGCACCACCCAAGTGTTCGAAAACGTCCCGGCAGACCAATGCCTCCGCATCACCGAAGGCCGTTCCGAATTCGAATCGCTGCCCTACCCAAAGGTGACGTTCTCCAAGTCGCCGCCGCCCACTTCAGGTCACTCGCACCATCATCACCACGCCGGCGACCGATAACGTCTCGCCAATCACGAGCCACCCACCAACGCCGCGACCGGTGCACCAAGCTGAGCCGGGCCGCGGGCGTTTGCCCTTCGAGGGCAGACCGTCGCAATCAGCCTTGCGACCGCGGATGGATTCTGCGAGTTTCACGGTCGTTTCTGACCCGATTTCAGTGTATGGAGACCGAAACCGTGACCCGCCTTTGCCTCGCCGTCGCCTTTGTCGTCGCCGCCAACGCCCACTTTGCCACCGCCGCCGATGATGCCCCCGATAAGTACCTGCTGCGCTACTCGCTTTCCGGCGGGCAAAAACTGAGCTACGAAGTCACGCATGTGGCCAAGACCAAGACCCGGCTGAAGGGCGACGAAGAGATCTCGCAGGTTCACACCGTCAGCAATCGCCATTGGGATGTCGTCGGCGTCGAAGGCGAGGAAATGACGTTCAATCACGTCGTCGATTCCGTCGAAATGACTCAGCAACAAGGCGACAAAGACGAGATCCGTTGGTCCAGCCGATCCGGTGAGGAACCGCCGCGTGTATTTTCCAAGGTCGCCGAACAGATCGGCAAGACGCTCTCGACCGTGACGATCAATCCCCGCGGCCAGGAAACCGATCGTGAAGACAACGGCGGCAGCAAAGCCTCGCTGGGCATGGGATCGCTGTCGCTGGCGCTGCCCGAAGAAGCGATCGCGATCGGAGATTCATGGTCGATCCCCCGTGAGATCAAAACACGTACCGAAGACGGGCTGGTCAAGCCGATCAAGATCCGCGAGCTGTACACGTTGGAGAAAGTAAAATCGGGCGTTGCGACGCTCTCGGTCCGCAGCGAACCGCTGACGCCGATCGACGAAGAATCCGTCCGTGCCCAAGTGGTCCAGCAGCTCAGCAACGGCACGATCAAGTTCGATCTGGACGCCGGCCACATGATCAGCAAGGAACTCAACTGGGACGAGACGGTGGTCGGGTTCCAGGGGCCCAACAGCATGATGGAATACCGGGCCCGGATGACCGAGCAGCTGATCGACAGTGTCGTTCGGACCGCACGTCGGCCGTAGTGCTTGGTCGTGTTGCTCGGAGGCTGACAGTTTCGCGTCGAGACGCCGCAAAACAGTTGGCGGCTTATTTGATTAATCCCGATGCAGGGTGCCGATGCGAGACGCGACGCGTGAGCGAGGTTTTTAACCTCTGATTTAACAGGCGTTTAAGCCTTCACCCTCCCTCTGGGAGGGTGAAGTCCTAACTTGGCGCCTATGCCCCCCGCTGCGCTCGACCTTCCCTGCCAGGAGGGTGAATTCCCCAAAAACGCGCGACCTGTTGCGCGTCGGGCCAGTAGGAGCAGCGATTCGATGCCGCAACCGAAACTCTTGGCGAGTTCCGCTACGGGTGTGTTCCGCTAGACGTCCAGGTTACGGACGTCCAGGGCGTGCTTTTCGATGAATTCGCGGCGCGGTTCGACTTTGTCGCCCATCAACAGGCGGAACATTTCGTCGGCCGCCCCGGCGTCCTTCATGTTGACTTTGACCAGCGTTCGGTTGGCCGGATCGAGCGTGGTTTCGCGAAGTTCTTCGGCGTTCATTTCGCCCAGCCCTTTAAAGCGGGTCACTTGTAGGCCCTTTTCACCGGCCGCTCGGACTTCGGGCAACAATTCGCGGAGATCGGCCATCGGTCGGCGGATGTCTTCGCCGCGGACCAATTCGAAACGGGGTGTGGTCATCCCGGTTCGGTCGGCGGGAATCAGGTCTTCCAAGGAGAACACCAGTTCGGCCAGTTCCTTGAGCCCGCTGTTGATCGTCCGCACCTCGTGCAGTTCGGCCAAGTGGGCGATTGACTTCGCCGGTTCGGCGTCTTCGGCTGGCGTCGCCGCGGCCTGGGCGTCGGCCGCAGCGGTGTCGTCCGATTCGGCTTCTTGCTCGGCGGCCGCCTCGTCATCGAGCACCAGATTGTGCTCGTTGAGATGCGTTTCGACTTCGTCGGTGCTGTGGAACCAGTGTTCTTCGTTGCCGTAGGTCAGCAACCACGAGGGCAGTTTGTTGGTGACCGGGTCGATGCGTTCGGCGTGGGCGCGAAGGCTGACGCCGCGTCGCTCGAGAGCCAGGATCGCGTCTTCCATGGAGGCGAGCGAGCTGCACAGTTTTCGCATGTCGTCGCCTTCGACGCGTCGCCCGTCTTCGGCTTCAAAGACGGTGTCCTTCAGACCGCGTTCGAGCAACTGGCTCTTCATCTCTTCGTCGGTCTGGACGTAGTAGCGATTACGGCCGTGGGTGACACGGAACAACGGCGGCTGGGCGACGTAGACGTGACCGTCGGCGACCAACTGGTACATTTGGCGATAGAAGAAGCACAGCAACAGCGTGCGGATGTGGCTGCCATCGACGTCGGCGTCGGTCATGACCACGATTTTGTTGTAGCGGCGTTTGGAGATGTCTTGATCGCCGCCGATGCCGGTCCCGATCGCCTGGATCATCGAGCGTACTTCTTCGTTGGCCAGCACCTTGTCTTCGCGGCTCTTGTAGGCGTTGATGATCTTACCGCGTAGCGGCAGGATGGCCTGGAAGTCGCGCATTCGCCCGCCTTCGGCCGATCCGCCTGCCGAGTCACCTTCGACCAGGTACAGTTCGCAGCGTTCCATTTCTTTGCTGATGCAATCCCGGAGCTTGCCGGGCAGCCCGCCGCCGCCGAGGGCGTCTTTGCGTTTTCGCAGCAGATCCTTGGCCTTGCGAGCTGCCTCGCGTGCTTCGGAGGCGAGCAATCCTTTGCGGACGATCGATTTGGCGACGCGCGGATTTTCTTCCAGGTATTTTGCCAGCTGTTCGCCGACGCCGCCGCTGACGATGCCTTCGACTTCACTGTTGCCAAGTTTGGTTTTCGTTTGGCCTTCGAACTGAGGGTGCGGCACGCGCACGCTGATCACCGCGGTGATGCCTTCGCGGATATCGTCTCCGCCCAGGGTGGCATTTTTGAGCAGGTTTTCTTTCTTGCCGTAGTTGTTCAGCGTCCGTGTCAGCGCCGATCGAAATCCGGACACGTGCGTTCCGCCTTCGATGGTGTGAATGTTGTTGACGTAGGATTGGACGTTCTCGGTGTACTCGGTGCTGTACTGCAGTGCGATTTCGTACTGGCAGCCGTCTTTTTCGCCGACGATTGAAATCACGTCACTGTGCAGCGGATCGCTGGCGCGGTTGAGGTGCTCGACAAACTCGGTGATCCCGCGTTCGTATTTGAAATCACCGCCTTCGCCGTTGCGTTCGTCCAGGAACGTGATCCGCACGCCGCTGTTGAGAAACGCGAGTTCTTGGAGTCGTTTGTAGAGGGTGTCGAAGCTGTACTTGGTGACCGAGAAGATTTGTGCGTCGGCCTTGAACGTGGTGCGGGTGCCGGTCTTGCTGGTCGTGCGCCCTTTCTTGACCGGCCCGGTGGCGACGCCGCGTTCGTACTCTTGGGTCCAGGTGAACCCGTCTCGGCTGACTTCGGCTTCGGCCCACTGGCTGAGGAAATTGACGACGGTGACGCCGACACCATGCAGACCGCCGGAGGTTTGGTAGGCACCTTTTTCGAACTTGCCGCCGAATTTCAGGACCGTCATCACGCCTTCGAGCGTGCTGACCTCGCGATCCAATTCGGCCGAAAGCTCTTGGTGCTTGGTCACCGGGATGCCGCGGCCGTCGTCTTCGACCGTCACGCTGCCGTCGGTGTGGACGACGACGGACACCTTGCTGGCGAACCCCGCCATCGCTTCGTCGATCGAATTGTCGACGACTTCATAGACCAAGTGGTGCAAACCGCGCGTGGACGTGTCACCGATGTACATCCCCGGACGCTTGCGGACGTGATCCAAGTCCGAAAGGTGTTTCAGGTCTTCGTCGGTGTATTTCTGGTTCGCGGCGGGCATCGAGGAGACCGGAACGTCGGGGCTCGCTGCGTCCGAACCGGTTTCCTGGGAGGCCGCTTCCTGCGATTCGGGGGCGTCGGATTCCGGGAGATCTGAAGAGGGGGCGTCGCTCATTGAGACCTGAAACGGGGCGTAAAAGTAGGCCGCATTTCGAGGGATGTTTCCCAATCCTGGTCATCCCAGAACCGCTTGCGGCAGAATGCGGAATTCTAACATTCCCGGGCGACTTTCGCGAGGCGTCCGGGTTGCCGGCCGGGTGGTTGTTGAGCTCTGGGATAATCAGTCGGTTTTGCGTTTCATTCGCGCCGGCGGGGAGCTTTTTTTCTTGAGCTAGGGCGGCTGGGATAGAGGTCAGGGGGCAGGGGGGAATCGAAAAGGCCCACCGATGGCAGCGCGAATCATCGATCCGCAGCACCATCGTCGCCTTGCGTCCGCAATGGCAAATCGCCTTGATTTCGGTCAGCGTGTCGGCCCAGGCCAACGAAACCTCGCTGCCGGTGAACAAGTTGCCTTGGAAATCGGTCCTCAACCCATAGGCCATCCGCCGGCACCACTTATTTTTCGGCCAAGACTTACGCCCGGTCCGTCAATCCTTAGAATTTCGCTCTGCCCGCGTCTGAGACGTATCCCCCCCCAACACACATATTTGCTCGACCTCCAATGCCGCGTTACAACCCAGCCGATCTTGAGCCGCGATGGCAAGCTTATTGGGAAGAACACAAGACGTTCGCCACGCCCGAGAAACCGGGCCCCAAAAAACGCTACGTCTTGGACATGTTCCCCTACCCCAGCGGCGACGGGCTGCACGTCGGCCACCCGGAGGGTTACACGGCGACGGACATCGTTTGCCGCTACGCCCGACTATGTGGTGAAAGCGTGCTGCACCCGATGGGATTCGACGCGTTCGGATTGCCCGCCGAAGAACACGCGATCAAAACCGGCGAACACCCGCGGATCCAAACCCAACGCAACATCGACAACTTCACGCGGCAGCTGAAAATGCTCGGTTTCAGCTATGACTGGGACCGTGTGCTGGCGACCACCGACGAAGACTACTTCCGCTGGACGCAATACATTTTCTTGGTCCTGTTTGATACCTGGTTCGATCACGAGACACAAAAGGGACGCCCGATCGCCGAGCTGCCGATTCCCGAGGAGGTTCAATCGCAGGGCGAGTCCGCGGTCGCCGATTACATCGACGCCCACCGGTTGGCCTACCTGGACGATGCCTTGGTCAATTGGTGCCCCAAGCTGGGGACCGTGCTGGCCAACGAAGAAGTCATCGACGGAAAGAGCGAACGCGGCGGGCACCCCGTCAAACGAATTCCGCTGCGCCAGTGGATGTTGCGGATCACCGACTATGCGGAACGATTGCTTGACGGACTGGAGGACCTGGACTGGCCGGCGGGGATCAAGAAACTGCAATCGGATTGGATCGGACGCAGCACCGGCGCGGAAGTCGACTTTTATATCGGCGATCAAGCATCGTTTGACGCATGGAAGGCGAGCCGGGCGGGGACGCCGCTGCCGGCCAGCCCCGGCCAGGACGCGCTGCGCGTCTACACGACGCGTCCCGACACGCTGTTCGGCGCGACCTACATGGTCGTTTCACCCGAGCACCCGATGCTGGATCGGTTGACCACCGCGGAGCAATCCGACGTGGTCAAAGTGTATTGCGAAAAGGCGTCGTTCAAGTCCGATCGCGAGCGAACCGAGGGAGACCGAGAGAAAACGGGTGTATTCACCGGCAGCCATGCGATCAACCCCGTCAACGGAACTCCGATCCCGGTGTGGGTCGCCGACTATGTCTTGGCCGGCTATGGAACCGGCGCGATCATGGCCGTTCCGGCCCACGACGAACGCGACTTTGAATTCGCGGTCAAATACGAATTGCCAGTCATTGCCGTCGTCGATCCCCCCGCCGACGCCGACGACCGCGATGACATCCTGGCCGGAAAAGCGTGCTATGTCGCGGTCGGAAACGCGATCAACAGCGGCCCGATGAACGGTAAGCCGACCGAAGAGGTCAAACGGCAAATCACCGAGTCGCTCGCGTCGGACGGGCTTGGCAAGGCCGCGGTCAATTACAAACTGCGCGACTGGTTGTTCAGCCGACAACGGTTCTGGGGCGAGCCCTTCCCGATCCTTCACGAAGTCGACGCAGACGGCAAGCCGACCGGGCGGATGCGTGGCGTCGATCCGGCCGAGTTGCCGGTGCGTTTGCCCGAGCTGGATGATTTTAAACCGCACGGAAAACCCGAGCCGCCGCTGGGCAAGGCCGGGGACGATTGGTTGTACGTCCAGATCGACGGCAAGTGTTATCGCCGAGAAACCAACACCATGCCGCAGTGGGCCGGTTCGTGCTGGTATTACCTTCGCTACATCGATCCCAAAAACGACCAGGCTCTGGTCGACCCGCAAAAGCAAGCCGAATGGATGCCGGTCGACTTGTACGTCGGCGGTGCCGAACACGCGGTGTTGCACTTGCTGTACTCGCGGTTTTGGCACAAGGTGCTGTTCGATCGCGGCCACGTGACGACGCCCGAACCGTTCGTCCGCTTGGTCAATCAAGGCATGATCTTGGGAGATGTCGAGTACACGGCGTTCTTTGACGAAGATGGCCAACCGGTGTCAGCCGGTGAGATTCGAAAGAGTCCCGATGGCGGGCGTCAATCCAAAGACGGTCGCGCCGTCACGGCCAAAACCGTTGCGGAAGAGGACGTGCAAAAGAAGGGCGAAGGGTTCGTGCTGAAGGCCGACCCGAAGATCAAGGTCGATAGCCGCGCCCACAAGATGTCCAAGGCACGTGGCAACGTGATCAACCCCGATGTCGTCGTCAGCGAATACGGCGCCGACTCGTTGCGATTGTACGAGATGTTCATGGGGCCGTTGGAAGCGACCAAGCCCTGGTCGATGGCCGGCGTCGGCGGCGTCCGCAACTTCTTGGATCGCGTCTGGCGGATGATCGTGGACGATCAACAAGAGGAGTTGGTGTTGCAGCCCGCGCTGACGGAGCAGCCGTGCGATGAAGAGCAAAACCGAATGCTGCACGCGACGATCAAAAAGGTCACCGAAGACACCGATGCGATGAGCTTTAACACCGCGATCGCGCGGATGATGGAATTCACGAATTACTTCACGCGTGCCGAAAAACGACCGATCGACGCGATGAAGTCGTTCCTGATCCTGTTGTCACCCTACGCACCGCACCTGTGCGAAGAGCTCTGGAAGATCCTGGGACAGGAAGGCGTGATCGCGCATCAGAGTTGGCCGCAGTGGGACGAGTCGGCGCTGGTGCAAAGCTCGATCGAAGTGCCGGTTCAATTCAACGGCAAGGTCAAGTCCAAGATTCACGTGCCGCCGGATGCCAAACCCGATCAGATGATCGAAGCGGCGTTGTCGGACGAACGCGTGCAATCGATGCTCGCGGGCAAGAACGTCGTCAAGAAGATCGCCGTCCCCGGCCGCTTGGTGAACCTGGTGGTGAAGTAGCGGCCGGCTGATCGCTGGGTTGAATGGACCCTGTCACGATGCACTGGTGTCTACGTAAGCCGACCAGCAAATTAGGGCATGGCTCCCCTCTCCCTAAAACAGATCTCGCAAATCGACGTCGATTGTAGAGCGTCGTTGACTGCGATCTGTTTTGGGGAGAGGGGCCGGGGGGGCCTGATGAAAAGTACCTGGCGTCGAAAACTGGTGAACCGGCAACGATTGAAAATTGCAAAATGAACAGTGCAAATCGCGAAATGATTTGAGCGACGATTCTCGGCAAATTTGCACTTTGCAATGAACAGTTTGCAATTCGCAATCGAGGGATCCAGCAGAATCGCTGAACGTCCCCGAACCTATCCCAACGTTCCAAGTTCCATTGATTTTCGCCAGCCCTTCTCCCCCGCAAGGCCGAGGGAGAAGGGAGCCTTGGTAAGTTGCCTAGACAGCAATGTCCCCAGGAAGCCGATCGGAGCGGCGAGGGTTCGTTGTGGCTCGAAAGTACTCAGCCACCACCAATCGACCCTCCCTGTCAGGGAGGGTTGCTTTGGAAAACCGCACGACCTCGCCAGGGAGGGTGAAGTCGTAAGCGGGTGCCCGATCGCCAATCGGCTAGGCGACCAGACGCAGGTTTTCGGCTTCTTGTGTTTTGGCCGCGCAGATGCCTTCGATGAATTCTTCGAAGATGCGGACGTCCAGTGCCGAGGCGGCGGCGCATTCGGGGTGGAACTGGGTGCCGATCGCAAACCAGTCCATCATTTCGCTTTCGATCGCTTCGATCACACCATCGGGGCAACGGGCCGTCACGCGGAAACCCGGTGCGACTTCGTCGATCGCCATGTGGTGGCGGCTGCTGACGCGAATTTCGCCGTCGCCGAAGACGCGGCCGACCAGTGAATCGCTTTCGACTTCCAGCGTGTGGCGGTGGTTGGGGTCGTGGGGGTCCTGGTGCGGAACCGCCATCGGCAGGTCTTCTTTGATGTGCAGGAACAGGTTTCCGCCTTGCTGGATGTTCAGCAGTTGCATGCCCGCTCCGATCGCCAGCAGCGGGATGCGGCGTTCGGCGATTTCGGCGACCAGCAGTCGATCGCTGGTTTCGCGAACCGGATCCATCGGACGCACGCTCGAATGCAACATGAAGCCGTCGTTGCGCGGGTCCAGGTCGGCGCCCCCGATCATCATGAAGCCTTCGACGTGATCCAGCACGCGGGCGATCGAATCCGGATCGTCCATCGGCGGCACGACCACCGGGATTCCGCCGGCCGAGAGGATCGATTGGAAGTAGCCCGACGCCAAATAAGCGAACCCGGGCTTGCTGCGGTCGGCAGCTTTGAAGTCACAATTGATACCAATGATCGGCTTGCTAACCAAAGCTTCGCTTGACATCCGACGTTTCCTCATAAAAGTCGCAAAATGCAAGAATGAAACGCAGCAGCGTGCTGCGTGAGTGAAAATGCACGGTCACCTCGAATGACGCCCCAGCACCAACATGCAATCTTGCCGCTGGTGCGGCGGGCGTTGCGGTTGTCGCAGTGGGGCAGAAAGAGAAGCGATAGAACGCAGCAGCAAGCCGGTCGCGAACGGACCATAATTGCCATGCCGAACATCCGAGTCGGGTCCAGACTGTTGGACTCGATGAGAAGAAGTGCAACAAGAATCCATCTTGGAATCCCATTTGAATCATCCTTGAATCAGGACCGCCCCGATACTGTTCGGCTCTGTGTTAAGAGGCCGGCGACGGTGTCGCAGGTCTCTCCGAGCGAGCGGAAAAGTAGCGGGTGTTTTCACCCGATCCAAACATTCCCCACATCTTGTGCAAATCGACATCTGCTAGCACGACAGGCAGTGCTAGCAAAGCGTTTTTTTGCTAGCAATATCGCGTGAAGTTGACGCAGGCGTGCCTTTTTTGCCGCATCACCCTCGCTGCCGAGGTCGTGCGTTTTTTAACAATTCACCCTCCCTGGCAGGGGCGTGCGGTTTTAACAATTCACCCTCCCTGGCAGGGAGGGTCGAGCGCAGCGAGGGGAGGGTCGATTTGTGGTGTTTGAGTGAATCCGAGCGACAACAAACCCTCCCCGCGGGAGGGTGAAGGCCTAAACTCCTGTTATTTCAGAGGTTGAAAACCGCACGACCTCTGGAAGAGAGGGTGTCTAATAGGAGTTCGGCGACTTGCGTTTTAACTTGGTGCGTATGGCTGGTTCCCAGGTTCTGCCGGGAAATCCGCAGAGAAGCCGAGAATTGGCAGAATGATACGGGGCAGAATGATGAGGGCCTCGTGGGCTGGATAGATCGCCACGTCATGAAAGAACCGCGTGAATTGGCGTGCGAACGTCGCTACCTTGTAACGGCTAGCGGAAAAAGGCGAATCCGCCGACAATCGGCCGTTCGGCTGGGTTAGGCAGCTGCCGGGCTCTCTGCGGTCGGCGCGGAGCAACGCTTCGCTTTTGGGTCGCCGAGTTCGGTGAACACGGCGACTGTCCGAATGCATGGTCGACTGCATCGTCTACCCGAAATCTGAGCTGCGTTTGGAACAGTCTTGGCGACTTCCGCTACGTTTGCCGCATCGGAAATGACGTTCCCCTCGGATCAAATCCCTTCATCCCTTTTAGGAATCCCCGCGTGAAATTCGAAAACGTTCGGCTGGCGGCGATCGGTGCGTTGGTCCCCGACGAGGTCTGGTCGAGCGATGAGATTGAGCATCGGCTGGAGCCTTTGTATCAGCGGCTGAAGCTGCCCGAAGGCCGTTTGGAGCTGATGTCCGGGATCGCCCAGCGGCGTGTCTGGCCGGTGGGGACTGTCCCCAGCGGTCCGAGTATCCAGGCGGGCAAGCAGGCATTGGCCGCGGCGGGATTGCCGGCCGAATCGATCGGCTGTTTGATTCACGCCAGCGTGTGTCGCGATTTTCTGGAGCCGGCGACGGCATCGCGTGTCCATCACGGGATCGGCCTGTCGTCAAATTGCTGGGTCTACGACGTGTCCAACGCCTGTTTGGGGCTGATCAATGGTGCGATTCAGATCGCGATGATGATCCAAAGCGGCGCGATCGACGCGGGGATTGTTGTCGGCACCGAGAACAGCCGGATGTTGTTGGAATCGACGATCCAGTCCCTCAACGGCGACACGACGCTACGCCGCAAGGACATCAAGGGCGCATTTGCGTCGTTGACGATCGGTTCGGGCAGTTGTGCGTGGTTGTTGGCCCATGAGCGGCTGGCGCCCGAGGCGACTTGCATTGACGTGGGGATTGCCGAGGCCCGCACCCGGTTCCACGACTTGTGCGTCAGCGACAGCGATTCGGCGGGGGCGTCGATGCAGCCATTGATGGAAACGGATTCGGAACAGTTGATGGCCGAGGGGATCGCGACGGGGGTGGCGGCGTTTGAGAAGTTGCTGGCCGAAAGCGGTTGGACTCGCGACGCGATCGACCGAACGGTTTGTCACCAGGTTGGCACGCGTCATCGCGTGGCGATGTTGCAGTCGATGGGGTTGTCGACCGAGCGGGACAGCGTCTCGTTCCCTCAATTGGGCAACACGGGGTCGGTGGCATTGCCGTTGACGGTGGCGTCGGCGGCCGACCAGGGCGATCTGTCCGGGGGGGATCGCGTGGCGATGTTGGGGATCGGTTCGGGGATCAACAGCGTGATGCTCGCAGCCCGCTGGGGACAGACCCCGGTAGCGGGGAATATCAAAGCGATTCAAAATGCCCCGTTGGCCTTGAAAATCCCGAGCTGAGCGGCGACACTCTGCCGCTTTCCCAAAACCGACGCGCGACCGCCCTCGGAGAATCGTCTCTCGGAGCGAATTTCGCGGATCGCGCCGGCAGCGAATCGACGGGCAATGATGCCCGATCCGGTCGCCGCCCACCCCTTATTTGATCTGTAGCGGTCCACGGGACCGGTTGCAGGCACCCCAGGAGAATCACCGCCCATGGCTCGTTACACCGGCCCCAAAGCACGCGTCAACCGTCGTCTCGGCACCCTGATTTACGAAACCGCGGGTGCCGCCCGTGCGCTCGACCGCCGCAACACGCCTCCGGGGATGCACGTCCGCGGTCGTCGCCCCAGCAACTACGGTGCGGCGTTGCAAGAGAAGCAAAAGATCAAGCACTACTACGGGTTGGGCGAACGCCAGCTGCGGCGTTACTTCGATGCCGTGGGTCGAAAATCGGGCAACACCGGTGAACTGTTGCTGTTGATGTGCGAGCGACGGCTGGACAACGTGGTCCGCCGCGTCGGGTTCACCAAGACGCGTCCCCAGGCTCGCCAAGGCGTCGCGCACGGTCACTTCTTGGTCAACGGCGTGAAGGTCGACAAGCCCAGCTACATCTTGCGTCCGGGCGACATCGTTGAAGTCCGCGGCCGCGAAAATTTGAAAAACCTGTACCGGGGTGTGATCGCCAACGCGGCCCCCGATGCACTGGACTGGGTGGCGTTTGACAGCGAGAACCTGAAGGCGACGATGCTGGGCTTGCCCGGGGCCAGCGACATCAGTTTGCCGGTCGACGCCAACGCCGTCGTCGAATTCCTGTCTCGCTAATCGATGGGTGGGGCGTCCAGCCTGCCGTCACCGCGATTCACGCCCCGAAAGCATACGCCCAGGGGCGGATTCAAAGTACAATTCGATTCCCGTCGCGGACGACTCGTGCTCTGCCAGCATTAAATTCTCGGGTTGCGTTTCTCAAGCGGAAAAGGGGTCAGGTACCAAAAACCAAATGGCCCGAAGGGTGCTTCGCATTTTTGGTACCTGGCCCCTTTTCCGCGGCACCCTGAGTTTAAAAGTTGACGCAGCACTCGGCGTCCGTTCTTTTTTGGGGCTGACGGTCGTTTCTAAAACACAAATCCTTTCTCGCCAATCGAAATAGAAAAAATGCATTGTCCCGTAGTTGTCTTGGGCGGTGGTCCCGGTGGTTATGCGGCGGCGTTCTTGGCCGCCGATGAGGGATTGGACGTCACCATTGTCGAAGCGGAACCACGGCTCGGCGGCACGTGTTTGTTGCGCGGCTGTATCCCCAGCAAGGCATTGCTGCACGTGGCCAAGGTGATCCATGAGGTGGACGACCTGCGGGCCAATTGGGGCGTCGAGTACCCGGGCAAGCCCTCGATCGACATCGACAAGGTGCGTGCCCGCAAGGACCAAGTGATCTCCAATTTGACCGGCGGGCTGGGGAATCTGGCCAAGCGTCGAAACGTGACCGTGATTCAAGCCCGCGGCACGTTCGTCAATTCCACGACGTTGCAGTTGGAAGGTGATCACGATTCGATCCCCGTCGGCGGCCAGCTGACGTTCGACCATTGCATCCTGGCCACCGGCAGCGTTCCGGCGATGCCGCCGGCGTTCAACATCGGCAGCGACCGCGTGATGGACAGCACCGGCGCGTTGGCCTTGGCGGACATCCCCGAGACGATGCTGGTCGTCGGCGGCGGCTACATCGGTTTGGAAATGGGCAGCGTTTACGCTCACCTGGGTTCCAAGGTCACCGTGGTCGAATTGGCCGAGGGGCTGTTGCCCGGTGCGGACCGGGACTTGGTCAAGCCGCTGGCCAAACGCATCGACAAACTTTGCGAGGGCCGCGTGTTGACCAATACCAAGGTCGGATCGATGACCGAGGTCGGCGACAAGGTCCAGGTCACGTTCGAAGGCCCGGCGCACTTCGGGCACGAACAATTCGACCGCGTGCTGGTCAGTATCGGCAGGCGTCCGGTCACCCGCGGTCTGGGATTGGAAAACACCTCCGTCGTCGTCACCGAGCGTGGGTTCGTCCAGGTCGATGATCGGCAACGCACGGCCGACCCGCACATCCTGGCCATCGGCGATGTCGCCGGTGATCCGATGTTGGCACACAAAGCGACGCACGAAGGCCGTGTGGCCGCCGAGGTCATCGCCGGCAAACCCGCCGCGTTCGACAAGAAAGCGATCCCGGCGGTCGTCTTCACCGACCCCGAGATCGCCTGGGCCGGCATCACCGAAACCGAAGCCAAACGGGACGGCGTGAAGGTCGCGGTCGAAGTTTACCCCTGGGCGGCCAGCGGTCGCGCCCAAGCACTGGGGATCACCGAAGGCTTGACCAAGTGGTTGGTCGATCCGGATACCGGACGTGTCGTCGGCTGCGGCATCGTCGGGTCCGGTGCCGGTGAACTGATCGCCGAAGCGGTTTTGGCGATCGAGATGGGATGTGAAGTCCACGACGTCACCGAGAGCGTTCACCCCCACCCGACGCTCAGCGAAACGTTGATGAACGCCGGTGAAGTGCACTTCGGCACGGCCACCGAGATTTTCAAACCCAAACGAAAGCCCGCGTCGGTGGGTTAATCCATGACACAACGCGTCTACATCAAAACCGTCGGCTGCCAGATGAACGTGCTGGACAGCGAAATGGTCATCGCCGACCTGAAGCGTCACGGCTACACCGTGGTCGACAGCCATGAAGATGCGGACTGCGTGCTCTACAACACGTGCAGCGTCCGCGAACACGCCGAGGAAAAGGTCTACAGCGCGCTGGGAAAAATCCGCGAGTCCAAAAAGAACCAGCCGGACAAGCTGATCGGCGTGATGGGCTGCATGGCCCAAAAGGACCAAGAGATCATTTTCAAGCGGGCGCCCTACGTCGATTTGGTCGTCGGCCCCGGTCAGCTGCACACGATCCCGGACTTACTGGCGAAAATTCGCGGCGGCGAAGGCCGTCAGATGGCGATTTCGTTGGGCCGCAAAGACGACAAACAAGCCGTCGTCGCGCGGAGCCACGAAACGTTCGACCCGCTGCGCGACCCCACGATGCGGCCGACGCCGTTCCAGGCCTACCTGCGGATTCAAATCGGTTGCGACAAGTTCTGCACGTATTGTGTCGTCCCCAACACGCGTGGCCCCGAGCAAGGGCGGCGGCCGGAGCAAATCGTTTCCGAAGCCCGCGTGTTGGCCGAACAAGGTTGCCGCGAGATCACGTTGCTCGGGCAAACCGTCAACAGTTACAAATACACCGCCGACGGCACGACGACCGACATGACGGCGCTGTTGGAAATGTTGCACGAGGTCGAGGGGATCGATCGAATCAAGTTCGTCACCAATTACCCCAAAGACATGACCGAGCGGTTGCTGGTCGCCGTTCGAGATCTGCCCAAGGTCTCGCCGTACCTGCACGTCCCGGCCCAAAGCGGCAGCGATGAAGTTCTGAAGCGGATGAAACGCGGCTACACGATCGCCGACTACATGGAGATGTTCGAGCGGATCGAACGGATCTTGCCCGAGGCGGCCGTCAGCAGTGACTTCATCGTCGGCTTTTGCGGCGAGACCGATGAAGACTTTGAAAAATCGCTCGCGCTGGTCGAACGTTGCCGGTTCAAGAACAGCTTCATTTTCCAGTACAGCGTGCGGCCCGGCACCAAGGCGGCCGAGCGTTTGGAAGACGACGTGCCGCGGGAGGTCAAAGCCGAACGCAATCATCGGTTGCTGGAAGTCCAAAACAGGATCGCCAAAGAAGAAAACGCCAAGATGATCGGTCGCGATGTCGAGGTCTTGGTGGAAGGTCCGAGCAAGAAGGCGGCCGACGCGGACCCCGACAGCCCCGTCGTCCAGATGACCGGCCGCACGCCTTGCGATCGCATCGTGGTGTTCGACGGGAACCGTCGCCAGGCCGGACAACTGCTGGACATCCACGTCGACGACGTCAGCAGCCACACGCTGATCGGCCGGGTCAAAACCGTCGATGTCGTTTCGATCGGGTTGTAGCGGTCTACCGCGGCTTTGTTTTCGGGTTGGGCTGGATAGTCGCCGTCCTCTCCGAGGTCGGCGCGGGACAAAGCTTCGCTTTTCGCGTGCGCCGAGTTCGGAGAACACGGCGACCCCGAGAACGCATCAGCAACCCGAAAATTGGACCGCGGTAAACTGCAAGCGGCGATTCAATGTTCCACTTCCTTCAATTTGCTAAATCATCCAACGCACAGGCTGATTTCACTCTGTCGTTTGGGCACGTTTGAAATGGCCGAAATGGCGAGAAGCACGGGCGGTCGTGAGGGAAATCCACCTTCTGGCCAAGGTCGCTACCTTTTATCCTGCAATGACTCCGCCCCTGTGCGAAACCGCCCATCTTCGTGACAATTCGGCACTCTTTCCTCCCCAGATCTTGCCTATG
The DNA here is from genome assembly GCF_014154935.1 of Stieleria mannarensis. Classification (GTDB taxonomy): domain Bacteria; phylum Planctomycetota; class Planctomycetia; order Pirellulales; family Pirellulaceae; genus Stieleria; species Stieleria mannarensis. The sequence continues at coordinate 12,272 of NZ_JACEHH010000031.1, read as the reverse complement.
TCCACCTCCACCGATGCTGCTGCGGGACAATCTTCCCAAAGCGAAATCACGACGCACCGCTTGCCCAACGGGATGACCGTTCTGGTGCAGCCAATGCCCTGGCTCCGCACCGCGGCGTTCACGCTTTCACTGCGCGGCGGCATCCAGAACGAAGCGGCCGAACGATCGGGGCTGGCGTCGATGGTTTGCGAGATGGTCCAGCGCGGCGCCGGCAGCTACAGCAGCCGCGATCTGGTCGCGATGCAGGACAACTTGGGCATGGACCGCAACAGCGGGGTCTCCACCGCCACGGTTTCCTTTGGTGCCGCGATGCCCGCCGAATCGTTCGCCGAAGCGCTCCGGTTGTACGCCGACATCGTGCGTCGACCGCACCTGCCGGGCGACCAGATCGAAGACGCCCGGATGATGATGATCCAGGAATTGCGAGCGATCGAAGACGAACCGACGCAGCGTGTGATGAAACGCGTTCGCGAATTGCACTACGGCCCCCGGCTCGGACGCGGCAGCCAGGGGACGATGGAGTCGTTGGCGGCGATCGACAGCGATGACATCCGCCAGTTCTATCAGACCAACTACCACGCCGGCGGCGCGATTCTGACGGTTGCCGGCCGCGTCGAAGCGGACTCGGTCGTCAACTTGACCGAACAGGTGTTCGGCGACTGGCGGACCGAAGCCTTCGACGCCGCCCCGCTGCCGGTCGGCACCGGGGTCTATGAACACATCCAAGCGACCAGCAGCCAGACGCACATCGCGTTCGCCTTTCCGAGTATCCCCTACGGCCACCCCGATTACTTTGCCATGCGTGCGGGGATCGGAATTCTAAGTGACGGGATGAGCAGCCGTCTGTTTGATCGTGTACGCGAAAAACGCGGACTCTGCTACACGGTCTCGGCCAGCTGCCACTCGCTGATCAACGCCGGCGGCGTGTTCGGATACGCCGGAACGACTCCGGCCCGCGCCCAAGAAACACTGGATGTGACGCTGGGTGAAATCCGAAAACTGCCCAGCGACTTGGAACAGAGCGAGCTGGATCGTTGGAAGGTTCGCATCGAAAGCGGTCTGATCATGGAACAGGAATCGAGCGCCTCGCGGGCCAGTTCGCTCGCCAGCGATTTCTATCAGATCGGCCGGGCGATGCCGACGGCCGAGCTAAGCGAGATCATCGAGTCGTTGACGTTGGAGGATGTCAGGGGCTACTGGGAAAACCATCCACCGTCGGATTACCGCATCGTCACGCTGGGGCCGGAGAAGCTGGCGGTGGAGTCCGGGACGTGATCACGGGCTGGAAGCCTGTCCCACGTGCATTGACAGGCTGGAGGCCTATCCCACTTTCTTGCCAGATCTGATGATACGACGTTACTCGTTTGAGTTTTGAGATGCCTGAGTTTCAACAAGCCACTCTTCCCAGCGGACTGCGGATCGTTGCCGAGACCGATCCGCGCAACTATTCGATGTCGCTGGGCTATTTCGTCCAGGCCGGGGCCCGCAACGAGCTCGATCCGCAATCGGGACTGAGTCACTTTCTGGAACACATGATGTTCAAGGGGACCGAGCGTCGCAGTGCCGAGGACGTCAATCGTGAACTCGACGAGTTGGGCGGCCAGTCCAACGCCTACACGTCCGAAGAACAAACCGTTTACTACGCGACCGTGCTGCCCAAGTTTCAAGACCGGATCGTCGACCTGTTGACCGACATGATGTCCCCGGTCCTGGATGACGACGAGTTCGAAACCGAGCGCAAGGTGATTCTGGAAGAGATCGCCAAGTACGAAGACCAACCTCCCTTTGGCGGTTTCGAACGGGCGATGGAAGTCTACTTTTCACCGCGTGGCCTGGGACGTCGCGTGCTGGGCACCAGCGAGTCGATTCAGGGGATGACGGCGGCGCGGATGCGTGATTATTTTAATCTCCGCTATCGCCCCGAAAACATCGTGCTGGCCGCGTCGGGCAATGTTGACTTCGACGGCCTGGTCGCCGAAATCGAACAACGGACGGCGACGTGGAGCGACCGCACCGCGGACGAGTCCCTGGCCGCCGACGACACCGACTCGATTCCCGAGGGAATCGAATTGTCCCGCCGCGTCCCGATTTCCGATGCCGTTCAAGCCTACTGCATCCAGATCGGAAACGGCCCCTCGTCGGCCTGCGGCGAGCGTCATGCGGCGCGTCTGTTGGCGTCGATCTTGGGCGATGAGGGCGGCAGCCGATTTTTCTGGGACCTGATCGACACCGGCCGCGCCGAGGTGGCGACGTGTTGGCCCCAGGAATTCAGTGATCGAGGGGCCTGGTTCAACTACCTGGTTTGCGCGCCCGAGGACCTGGAAGGCAACAAACGGTTCATGCGTGAAATCATCGACAGTGTCGTCGACAAGGGCGTCACCGACGAAGAACTGCAGCAGGCGATCAACAAGACCGCCGCCGGCTACATCATGCAGAGCGAACGGCCGAGCAATCGGTTGTTCAGCATCGGCAGCCGCTGGCTGGTCCACAACGAGTATGTTGATCTGGATCAATCGTTGGCAAAAACCCGCGCGGTCGACCAAGCCGCCATCGCCCAGGTCGCCAAGAAGTACTTGTCGGAAGAGCCGACGGAGATTTTGGCGATGTAATGGCAGAGCGCCCGTAGCGGAAGCCGCCAAGGCTTTCGGCAGGGGCGAAATTCTTGGCGAATTCCGCTACACGACAGAGCGAAATTGTTGGCCAATTCCGCTACACGACAGAGCGAAATTCTTGGCGAATTCCGCTACGAGATGGGGGCGATATCCTTGGCGGGAGGCGGGCGATGAGAGTTCAGCCTACCGACGACCGCTATACCGGGACCGGCTGGTCACGAACTGGTCGAGATCTTTCTCCAGTTTGATCAGCTCTTCGTCGAGCCAGATGGCAAACTCCGCCCGAGAGACGTCTTCGACCAACGCGGTGAACTGATCCCAATGGCTCGTGCTCACCTGCTTGGCCGATTCGCTCTTCAAACTTGGCGTTTGTTTGTCGCTGGATGTCGACATCTTGAACCCTCCGGTTGGGGGTGGTTTGGATCGGATCAACTCTGGAAACTGACTCGCAGTTCCTCGTCTGCTCTGTCAGTTAGACGCGCCACCGTGCCGGGGGTTCATCGAATTAACAAAGGTTCTTTGGGGAACGTTCTTTCAGTCGTTGCAAGCTGCATGCCTTTTTTCGTGCCTGCAGCCGTTTTCTTGTCTCCTGACCGTGGATTTTCTCCTCATTTCACACGAAAAACCGCTCGGAATTTTATTTCTGACAATTTCGGTTTGGTTCGTGGGAAACGCGGAGTGTGTCGTTCTGGCGACCATTCGTCGCGAAACTGCCACTTCTTCACGCAATCGAGTGCTTCGGCTGCCTAAAGAGATCGCACCGCCATAGAATACTCCGTTATCGTCTTTTAAGGGAGGCCGTTTCGTCTTTAAGTGAATTTTTGTCCGATTTGCGTCACGCTTTGCCCGGATCAGCCAGGGGGTGCCGGTCACGGTCACTTTTCCGCAAGCAACTTTTCGCAACGTTTGGCGGAGACTTTGACGGCGGTTCCGAGCGGCTGGGCGAACAGGCTGACGCGCAGTTCTTCGATCATCCAGCGGATTTCATCGGCCGCTCGCAGCTTGGGCGTCTGGTCCGGTTCGGGGAATCTGGAAATCCATTGCTGCCACAACCCGGCCACGGTCTCGGTCCCACTCTGGTCACGTGGTCCCGCCCCGCTGCGAAGTTTGTCCAGACGGTACGAGATCGCCGACAGATACCTCGGGTAGTGTTGCAGCCAAGTCCAAGGGGTGACGGACAGGAAATCCGGATGGATCAGCCAGCGGAGTTGTTCCTGCACGTCACCGGCTGCAGCGGGAAACCGGGACGCCGACAGGGATTCGATTTCGCCGCGCATGCCCAAGTAGGACTGACCGAGCTGGGTCAGCCACTTCGCCACATCGGCGGCGGCCAGGGCGATCCGTTCGCCGCGGTCGCCCAGCCGGGCCTGGAATTCGTCTCGGCTGCGCACCAAGGGTTGTTTTTCGACGAACGCGACACGGGCCAACAGGTCGATCAGCGACGGTTCGAACTGGGCCGCGGGCACGGCGCCGGCGAGTCGGATTTTGGTTTCGTTCAACTCCGGCAACCAGCGGACTTGACGTCTCAGTTCGGCGCGCTGGCTGATCGCATACAGTCGAGTCAACCCTTGCCGCATGACGGATTCAGCGGACGTTTGATCGGGATAGAGCGCGAGGGTGACGTGATCGCCTTGGTCGGCCAGCGCGGGGTATTGTGCGACCCGGACGCCACCTCTTTCACGGATCACATCGACGGGCAGCTGGTCCAGGTCAAACGACCGCATCGGCTCGCTGGGCAGATCGGCATCGGCCTGCGGTGTGACTTCGCCGGACGGTTGGTCGTGACGCTGCGCCAATCGCTGGACCAACGGATCGACCGATCGGCCTTGGGCGACCAGATTGCCGTCGTCGTCGACAACCGAAACCAAAAACCTCAAGTGGTCTTCCATCTTCTCGTCTTGGAAATCCGATTCGCTGATCGGCATTTCCGCGTGCCGCGACATCGCTTGGCAGACGGCCGGCATGAAGGGGACTTGGCCGTACTGGGGCAACAATTCGTCATAGATCTGGCGGGCGACATCGGCGGCCGGGACCAGGTTGCGGCGAATCCGCTTGGGCAGCGATTTGATCATCGCCACGATCTTTCCGGGCAGCAGCCCTGGGACGAGCCAACCGAGTCGATCGTCGCTGATTTGCGAAACCGCGGCTTGATGGATCCGCAAACTGACTCCATCGTCCTCCGCACCGGGTTCGTAACGATACCGCAGCGGCAATTCGGTTTTGCCGATCGATAGCCGATCGGGAAACTCATCGGCCGAGATTTGATCGGTGGTGATGTCGATCAAATCCGACGGCATCATGAACAACGAGCTCGCGTCGGATTCGACCGTCGGCGGATCATGCAACCAGGCCGACAGTGCGGCCGAGTCGGTCAAACGTTCGACCCAATCGGGCACGGGCATCGACTTGGAAAGTTTCTCCAGTCGGCCCTTGTCACAAACGTCGGCCGGCAGACGATGTTGATAGAACTGCTGGACGACATAGTCATCGACGACCATGTCGCGTCGCCGCGTTTTCGCGGCAAGCACTTCAAACGATTCACGCAGGGCTCGGTTGTGGCGTATGAAACGCGCGTTGGTCTTGAGTTGTTGTTCGACCAACCCGTGTTGGATCAACAGATCGCGCGCGGTGGTCGGATCGACCGGTGGCAGCGGGACGCGGCGGCGGACAACGATCGGCAATCCGAACAGCGATTGGCGCTGGTAACAAAAGGCGCCGCCGCCCTTTTGACTCCAGTGGGGATCGCTGTAAGACGCTTTGAGCAAATGAGCGCCGATCGATTCGATCCATTGCGGCTGAATCCGGGCGACCGTGCGGGCGTATTGTTTACTCGTCTCGACCAACTCCGCGGCGACAATCCATTTGGGTTTGGCGTCGAACACGCCGCTGCCCGGCCACAGGAACAGTTTCAAGTTGCGTGGCCCCAAATAGACGTTCTTTTCGCCCGCCATCGCGACGCCGGACATGAAACCGCTCAACAGCGCCTGGTGAACCGCCGCATAACGATCTTTGTCGATCGTCCGTTTGGATTGGTCTTCGGCGAACCGGATCGCCCCGATTTGACGCCGCGGCGTGGACTTGCGTGAGTCGCGCGAGCGATTCAGGTCCAACGCGATTTCACGAAGCTGGCGAAACGTATCGGACCATTCCCGCATCCGCGTGGGCGAGAGGAATCGCTTGCGAAGCTGGCGGGTGAGTTTGCTTCGCGAGTGATCGGCGCGGGCCTGTTCGTAGTAGCGCCACAATCGCAGGTAGGACAGGAAATCGCTTTCCCCGTCACGGAATTCGGCATGCGCCTGGTCGGCGGCCTGCTGTTGGTCCTGCGGTCGTTGTCGCGGGTCGGGAATCTCCATCGCCGCGGCGATCGGCAAGATCTCCGGCAGCACGCCAAGATCGTCGGCGGCCAGGATGATGCGACCGATCCGCGGGTCGACCGGCATCCGTCCGAGCGACTTTCCGATCGGCGTCAATTCTTGACGCTCGTCGATCGCGCCGAGCTCCAACAACGTCTGCACGCCTTCGCGGATCGATTCGGGGCGTGGCACATCCAGCAGCGGCAACGAGTCGAGCGAACCGAATCCCAACATTTTGCTTTGCAGCACCACCGAGGCGAGGTTGGTGCGACGAATCTCCGGCGTCGTGAAGGCGTCGCGGGTCTCGTAGTCGGTGGTCGAATACAGCCGCACACAGACGCCTGGACCGACGCGGCCACAGCGTCCGGCACGCTGGTCCGCGCTGGCACGGCTGACCGGTTCGATCGGCAGCCGTTGCAGTTTGCTGCGTGGGCTGTAGCGGCTGATCCGCGCCGTCCCGGAGTCGATCACGGCGCGGATGCCTGGCACCGTCAGCGAACTTTCCGCGACATTGGTTGCAAAGATCAAACGCTGTTTTTGACCCGTGGGATGAAAGATCCGTTGCTGGTCTTTTTGCGGCAACCGCGCGTACAGCGGCAGGATCTCCACGCGGCCTTCCGATCCCATGCGTTTGTAGTGTCCGGCGACGCGATGGGACACCAAGCGGATATCGCGTTCGGTGGGCAAGAAGACCAGGGTATCCCCACCGCCGCCGGTTCCACGGGCCAAGTCTTTCAGCCCCGCGATCACGTGATGGGCCAGGTCATACGAACGGTTCTCGTCGGCGACATCTTCCCAGGGCAAGTACCGCATCTCGACCGGATAACCGCGGCCTTCGACGTTCAAGATCGGTGCCGGGCCGTGTTCGTCGCTGAAGTGTTCGGCGAAACGCTCGGCGTCGATCGTGGCGCTGGTGATGATCAATTTCAGATCGGGGCGTTTTTGTTGCAGCCCACGCAGGTACGCCAGCAGGAAATCGATGTTCAGCGATCGCTCGTGCGCCTCGTCGATGATGATCGTGTCGTATTGATCCAGGAAGCGATCCGAACCGGTTTCCGCCAGCAAGATCCCGTCGGTCATCAATTTGATCATCGTCTCGGGGCCGGTCTGGTCCCCGAAACGGACTTGGTAGCCGACTTGTTTTCCGAGCGGGCACTGCATTTCCTCGCACAGCCGCGTGGCGATGCTGCGGGCAGCCAGTCGTCGCGGCTGGGTGTGCCCGATCATGGCGGCGCGCCCGCGTCCGGCTTCCAGACAGAACTTTGGCAACTGGGTACTCTTGCCGCTGCCGGTTTCGCCACACACGACGATCACTTGACGCGTCTGAATCAGTTCGATGATCTGGTCCTTGTAGCCGGTGATCGGTAATTCGGGCGGGTAGTCCAGCAGCGGCGCGTACGATTCACGCTCGCGGCGACGGGCGATCGATTTTGCCAGACGCGACTGGAATTCTTCGTCGGAAAGACGCTTACGCTGGCGACGGAGCCGGAATTGGTCGGCCCGCATCGCGTTGTCGATCACCAATTCGTCGGGAGCGATGTCGGCGACATTGATCTCGCCGGCCGGCTCCGCTGGTCGGGATGGGACTGCCTTCTCAAGCTCGCCGGCGGGGGGCTCCCCATGGTCCGCGGCCGATTGATCGACTTGGCTGGGTTTCGGCTCGCGCTGGGGCTCCAGTCGGGGGCTGGATGGTTTGAAGTTCATGGACCGGGGAAGAAAGGGAAAGCAGCTGGAAAGTCGATTGGAAGCTATCACCCTACGAAATTTTCTGCGTCGTGACAGCGGCAGGTCGTCGTGGCGTAAAAGGTGTTGATTGCTTTCCTCGGCCGCCCCAACCACAAGGAGGTCTTTTTCGATTCCCCCAGAACTTCACCCCAAACGCACCACCCGAAGAAAAAATATCTGCCAGGGAGGGTGACAAGCTTTGGCACTTGATTCTCAGAGGTTGAAAATCGCAGGACCCCGATCGGGAAACAGGGTAAGAAGATGATTGGGTAGGAAGATTGAGGTCAGACCGGGGGGAAAGGATCGCGAGAATTTTTGGAAAATCCTGGGACGCACCGGGGGCGGTAACATCCTTGTTTCCGATGTGGCGTCTTCGGGCGTCGAAACAATCCCCACTCGATCGATGCCGATGCCTCCCCAAGAGCTCGCCGAAACGTGGAAACGCTGCTCGTCGCGGTTGTTGCTGATCGCGCGTGCGATCGGCGAACCGGCCGAGGACGCGGTGCAGGAAGCGTTCTTGCGGCTGGCACGACAAACGCCGCCGCCGGACGACCCCTTCGCCTGGTTGGTCACGGTGACGCGAAACCAACTGTTGCAGTGGCGACGCAGCGGAATCCGTCGCCGGCGACGCGAACGCGATTCCGACCAACAACCGGTTTGGTTCGACGGCGAATCGCAGCAGATGGAATCCGCGCTCGATGCCCAAGAGGTCACCGAGGCATTGAAACGTTTGGACGCCGACCAGAGGCAGGTCATTGTCATGCACTTGTGGGGTGAACTCAGTTTCCGACAAATCGCCGAGGTCATGGCGTGTTCCCAATCCACGGCACATCGGACCTTTCAATCCGGGATCCGAGCCATGCAACGCAAATTCAATCCGACGGCTGACCCGGTCGGTGGGAGGGATTCAAAATGAATCGCAGCAATGAAGATGACAGACAGCGAGAGGACGACGAGATCGACCAGGCGTTCATCGCTCGACTGCGTGGCCTGACGCCGGCGTCGGTTTCCGCCTCCGCAGACGACGGTCCCGAGCATTCGCTCGGCATCGAATCCATTCTGTATCGGGCGGGCTTCCAAGCCGGGCAGGATCATGTTCGCCGCGTGTCGATCGTCCGCAACGCCGACACGCGGCAATGGTTGTCGTTGCTGGCCGCCAGCGTTTTGACGGCCGTCGTCACGTTGCCGATCGCGCTGGGCATCGGGCGGCACTGGCGGTCGCCGAGCCCGACCCCGGTGGCGGGGCAGCACGATGTGACTCCAGCGGAAACCGTCAACGCGGCCCCGGTGCCCAGCGATGCGTCCTCGGAGGCGCCGGACGGTGCTGAAGCGACTCCATCGGTCAAGTCAAACAAGTGGCGAGACATTCATTCCGACTGGCACCTCACCACCCTCGCCGGTGGCACGCCGTTGGCAACACTGACTGCGTTTCACAGCCGGTCGCTAGAGACGCTTCCGAGGTCCAATTGGATTGCACTGCAAGACGACCTCTTTGACGCAGGCGACCCGATCTCTGCGGGAGATTTGGACACGCTCACCGCCACTTTCGATTTACAGGTTCAACCACGATGAAAATCACGACCGCGGTAATCTGTGCGGTGGCGTCGCTGTTGGTAGTGACGCCCTCGCGCGGCCAAGTCATGCTTTCGCCTGCATTTACGCAGGGCGACCAAGCTGCGACAGAAACGGAAACATCAACAACGGTGCGTCTGCACCCGCGCCGCCAATCGGATCCGATGCTGGAGTATCGATTGTGGCCGGCGCCGGAGAAACGTAGGCCCCGGCCGGTCATGGTGGCGGTCAATCGCGCCCTGATCCTCGTGGCCCAGGTTTCACCGACGAAAAAGCGTGAGTTTTTGGAACGCTACGACACCTGGACGTCGCTGCCAATCGATCAACTTCCCATCGACGAAGCGCGGGAGAGCTACGGGCCGTTCGAAACGGCGATCGGAGTCTTGCGGACGGGCGAGACCTGGATGGGGTTGGACTATGACCTGGGCATGGCAGAGATGTCGGCGGAGGACAGGGTTTCCACCTTGCTGCCGGAGTTCCAGGAGATGCGCGATTTGGCGCGACTGATTGCACTGCGGACACGCGTCGCGGCGGCTCAGGGACGCTGGGGGGATGCCGTGGCCGACCTGCGGCTCGGGTTTCGATTGTCCCAGGCCGCCAGTCACAGCACCGATACCTTGCTGGGGCGTTTGATCGGGACGGCGATCAGCGAAACGATGTTCAAGACGATCGAATCGATGATCCAACAACCCGAGTGCCCCAATCTGTACTGGGCGCTGGCGGGATTGCCGGCCGATCAGCTGTTCGATTTTCGTGAGGCGATGGAGTATGAATCGACGCTCAGCAGCCACCTGGGAATCATCGCGGGACTGGACGAATTGCCCGACAGCGTGATCGGCGAACAGGAAGCATTGCTCCGCTTGAAAAAGATCACTCATGCCTTTGCGACGATGTTTCACCCCAGCGGCGGCGCGACCGAAAACACGTCGCTGCGTCAGATGACAACCGGATTTCAAATCGCATTGATGGTCGGACCCGCACGACAGTTGTTGTCGAACGATCCCGACTGGTCCGACCGCGTCGATGAACTCTCCGACGCCGAGGCGGTGTTGCGTGCCAGCGACTTCGAATTGGCGCGGATCCGGGATGCCTGGCTGGCCTGGGCATTGCTGCCGCCGGAATTATGGGACGAAGCCGAGGCCCGACGTCGCAGCGCGATGACTGCCGCCGTCCAACCACGGACGCTCGGCGGACAACTGGCCCGGATGATGACGCCATCGGTTTCGGCCGCGATGAGTGTGCCGCTGGATGTGCGTCAACAACTGCACCGGTTACTGACGCTCGAAGCGCTGCGAATGCATGCCGCCGAGAACGCCGCCTTGCCCGAGACCCTGACGGACCTGACCCCCGTCCCCGCTTGGCACGACCCGCGGATTCGCCGCTCATTCCAATACGCTCGTCACTCGGAAACCGAGGCCACTTTGTCGATGGCCGAGGGACCGCGCTCGCGAGACGACATCACACTGAACATCAAGCTGGAGGTGAATTAGATGCTTTTGATCAAAACGCTGCGAACCGTGCCTTACGTCCTGGTCTTGATGGTTGCTGGCCCGGCGGGTGATTCAGCCAACGGGCAGGACCGCAAAGAAGGGCCGCCGCATGCCGTCCTGATCAATGACGTCGCCGAGACGCATCCCATCTCTGCTTACGTCGAACCGTCAACGATGTTGGTCGCCGAGATCGATTGGCAAACCATCGATGTCGATCCGCTGTTTGAATTGATCCAAGAGCTTACCGGCGACCGGCCGTCAGACGTGCCCACCGTGAAACAATTGTTTGGAGCCATGAAAGAGGCTCAGGCGGGGAAGGTCTATTTTCTTGCCGGGTTGGAGACCCCGGCTGACAAAATGCCCTTGATCGTGATCGAAACACCCCAGGCGACGAAGTTGCTTGCGGCGATCGAGAACACCCTGGGGAAACGTCCTGCTTCGGTCACAGCCCTGACCAGTAACCGAGGCATGATTCTAGGCACGACCGAACAGATCAAACGCGTTCAATCGTCGGCGCCGATCAAACGTGATGCGTTGCTGATGCCGCTCAAGGACGCCAATCGATTGGACCATACCGCGGTGATGGTTTTGCCGCCCCAAACCCGAGAGTTGTTGACAAGCGTTTGGCCGCAACGGATCCCGGGTGGATTGCCGCTGAAGCTATCCCCCAGCGAATTGGTGCAGGGGATCGACCGCGTGATTCTGACCTTTCGAACACCGCCGGATCCCTTGGTACGTCTGATGGTTGACGCCACCGACGAAGCATCGGCGGATCGATTTGCCAAACAGTTCGCGGGGGTCAAACAGGCCTTTGGCGAATCGCTTCAAAACGTTTCGCTCCGCCGCGAAAAACATCGTGTGATCTTGGAGGCCGGCGAAGACGTTTTCCGGCAGGGGCGATCGCTCGCAACCGATGCCCGCGAGCGTGCTCGCCAGTCTCAGCTGGTCGACAGCCTCAAACAACTCGGCTTGGCGTTCTACATCTACCATGATCGAGAAAAACATTTGCCGCCGCGCTGCTTTGTCGATCCCGATGGCAAACCGCTGCACAGCTGGTTGGTCGCCGTCCTGCCCGACCTGAACAACTTGGCGTTTTATCGTTCGATCCGATTGGATCTGCCTTGGGATGCAGCGGAAAATTCGCAGATGAAACGCACCGTCCCTGCCGGGATCGGTGATTCGAGTTTGCCGGTCGCACACACGGTGATCCGGGCTCCGGTCTTTCCCGGATCCCTCTGGCACGGCGATGGACCACCGAAGACGCTTCAGGACATCACCGACGATCGGTCACAAACGATTCTTCTGGTCGAGGCCGCACGTGAGGATGCGATCCACTGGGCCGATCCGACCCCTTGGGTGATTTCCGAGACGAATCCGATGGAGGACCTGTTCGCCGGCCGCGAAGCGATGCGAGTGCTGTTGGCCGACGGTTCGGTCCTGTTGCTGAAACGCTCGGACGTGGACAACGCCAAACTGAAGGCGATGCTGACGATCGCGGCGGGTGATTGAAACCTGAGCAA